>NZ_JAVDWQ010000001.1:0-702931 GCF_031457575.1 Flavobacterium piscis
CAATGAAACAGCATCCCTGGCCACAACGGTATGGGTTCCGGCAGTTACAGCAAAAGTTCCAGCAGGCAGTACAGCAAAAGCACCACCGTCTACAGCATACTCAGTCGCTGCATTATAATTGGTAATGGTAAGCGTTCCGGAAACACCGCAAGTTGGCTGGGCAATTGTCAGTGTTGGATCAGCAGGTACTGTAGTAATAGTTACCAGTGCATTTCCATTCATTGGAGCAGTACATGTTGTTGTTGCATTAGTAGCAATAACAGTATATGTTCCTGCAGCTGTTTTGTTTCCAAAACTAATTACAGAACCAGTTCCTGCAACTGCAGCGCCGTCATTAACTCCGTCCAATTGTAATTGATAATTTACGCCTGTTTCCGAGTTGCTTAATTCCACTGCAACTCCAGTTCCCCCTGCGCAATAAGCACCGCCTCCTGTTACATCGTAGGCTGTTGGGTTTGACACGGTTAATACTGCAGTAGTGGAAACAACATTAGCACATACAAAATTAGATTCAGTTACTATAACCCTGTATTGATACCCATTCATAGAACAGGTTATTCCAGTTAAGTTTAATGAAGATGAATTAGTACCTACATTATTCCAAATAGTCCCGTTTGTACTTTGCTGCCATTGAAATTGTGTGACACCAGCCCCCCCAGATGTAGTTACTGAAAAAGTGGCAGTACCATCAAAAGTGGCCGTTTGGTTCGCAGGATTGCTTACAACGCTTGGAGTCCCGAATGTTACAGCATTAGTATATGATCCGGAATAAGAAGCAGCAATTACTTGACCATTTGAGTTTACAGCTGGAACTCCAGTACCATAAACACCACCATCTCCACCATCTGCTGTGGTTGAATTATAATATTCATTGGCATCAGAACAACCATCATTGTCCGAATCTAAATCCAAATAATTTGGAATCCCATCACCATCTGTGTCACATAATTTCTGATCAATATTGATGTCGTCTATGGCTAAATCATTCCCGGTTCCTCCAGCTGCTATATTAATAAATACCACGTCAATATTTACATTTGAAGAAGGTATAAAAATTGTCGGGTTTGTAAAATTTTGCCAGGCAGTAGTACTACCTTTTTCTACCCTTGGAATATTTCCAGTTGTAAAACTGTATAAAACATTAGAAGGATTTCCAGTTTCTTGAAATTCTATTCTTATATTAGGAAAATTTCTTGCACTACTGCTAGGAATATCTATATCTAAATTCATAACCCAAAAAGAAGCATTAATAGGTGCACTGGTTACAACTCCCGTTAAGGTTCTTCTGTAAAATTCTCCTGCTGAAATACCAGCATTAAAAATAGCCATCCTACCAGCTGTAGGTGAAGTCCCTCCATTGGTATGATCCCCTATATTTTGCCAAAGCGAATTTGCCCATGTAGACGTTTCCTGGGCATTATTAAATATTGTATATCGGCCATCCTGAAGCGAAAAATTTGGAGAGGCAGGCCCATCTGCAGAATTAGTAGGGGTTGTTCCTACTGTTGCCTGATAATAATTATAATTAGTATACGGCGAAGAAATACTAAAAGTACCTGCTGTAGTGCTTTGAGTACCAAAATCCTCTACAAACAAAGGATTTATAAACGTCCCTGTCAGGCCACAAGCCGAATTTTCTACGCTATCCAATATCCCATCATTATCATCATCCAAATCAACAGGATTCGAAACATTATCATTATCACTGTCTAAAGGAGGGTCAGTAACAGACATATTCATAGTAATCTGACACCCATTATTATTGGTATAAGTAATTATAAACGATCCTGCCGAAACTCCCGTAACTATTCCTCCACTGGTTACGGTTGCAATTGCCGTGTTACTAGAAACCCAAGGATTACTACTAGCTGGAGATGCACTCCCAGTTAAAGTGATTGAAGCTCCTTGTGCTACTGAACTTGTACCAGTAATGGTTGGTAAAGGATTTACCGTTACTGTAGCAACTGCTGAATTTGTTGCAGGACATGCACCGCTTTGTACCACAGCTCTATAATAAGTAGTAGCGGTTAAGCTTCCTGTTGCTAATGATGTAGTGCTATTGATAATAGTTGTTGCTGCTGTAGCAAAATTATCTAAAGAAGATTCCCATCTTAGGATGCTTCCCGTATTCCCTGAGAGGCTTAATGTAGTTCCAGTACCCGAACAAACTGCTGTACTTCCAGAGATTGTTCCTCCAACCGAAGTTGGATCCACCGTTACTGTTACGCTTCCTGTCATAGTTTGGGAACAGGTAGTAGAATTGTTTGTAGCTATTACAGTATAATTTCCCGCAACTGTTTTATTTCCAAAATTAACTGCCGAACCTGTTGTTCCTGAAACTATAGCACCATTATTAACTCCGTCTAATTGCAATTGATAATTTACGCCTGTCTGTGAGTTGCTCAATCCAACTGGAACACCTGCTCCTCCTGAACAATAGTTTCCACCACCAGTTACATTATAGGCTGTTGGTGGTACTAACATCGTTGCATTACTAAAAGAAGCCGATGCTGTAGAATTACAAGTTCCGTTACCCGCAGTTACAGTATAAGCAGTTCCCACAATCATTCCAGAAATAAGACCAGAAGACGCTATTGTTATTCCTGATGTAGGCGGTGTAAAAGTATAGGTCAGTGCAGAATTATATCCATTTATGGTAGAAGTTCCAGTTGTTGTACAAGTTGCTGCAGATGTACTGATTGTCGGAACTGCCGGGGTAACACACAAATTAGCAACTCTGGAAGTAGGACCGCAAGCAAAATTACTTTGTTTAACTAAATCTCTATACTTATATCCATTCATTCCTGAAGTTGCACTCGTAATAGTCAAAGTTCCCGTTGTAGTTCCTGAATAAACACCTACATTGGTAATATTAGCCCAAGTACTACCATTATCTGTACTCACTTGCCATTGGTGCTGTGTGGTAGCTGAACCTGTGGTTGTAACAGTCGTCGTAAATGTTGCATTTGCACCTGCTGCTGTAGATTGATCGGCAGGTGTAGCTGGATTTAAAATACTTGCAACACCACCACCAATAGTTACGTTTGTATAAGTTCCTGCATAAGAAGCCGCAACCGGTCCGGTTACAAGACCCGATCCATTAACCGTTGGAACTCCTACACCATAAACACCTCCATCATTACCATCGGCAGTAGCTAAATGATAGTATTCGTTAGCATCTGAACAACCATCGTTATCAGAATCTAAATCGAATTTATTTGGAATTCCATCATTATCGGTATCACACTGCCCATTCAAATTGGCATTGTCAAAATTCATAGCATCATCCATCGATACAACATACGAGTAGGTACCTGCAGGCAAACTTACTGTACCTTCAATAAAAGTCCAACTAGTATTATTTGTAACTGTAATATTTCCAGTTGTAGCTCTTACAACTCCTGCTATTCCATTTCCATCTACAATTCTTATAGATCCTGTACCTGTTGATGGAGCAAGACTACCAGGAGCAGCATTTCTGGAAGAGAAAAAACCACTATAAGTTAATATAGTTGTTCCTGATCCAGTTAGCGTAAAAGATTGATAAAAATCATTTGAACCATTTGTTATATCTAAGTACCGCTGTGCAGTATTAATATTTGCAAGTCCTGGATCGGCACTGCTTTGTGGTCCCCATCCAGAAACACCTCCTCCATACACAAATGGCCCAGGTCCATCGACCAGAATCACATTTGATTGATTGAGTCCTACCAGAACCCAAGGAGTAATAATTGCACCTATGTTATTCCCTTGCGCAGGCGTGGTAACATTTTCAAAACTACCTGATAATATTAAATTAGAACACTCATCAGTATCCAAAATTCCATCATTATCATCATCTAAATCTTGGGAATTGACAATACCATCTCCGTCAAAATCATCAGAAGGACCATATTGAGCATTTGCAGAAATAACAAAACATAATAGCATGACTATTAATGTTCCTCTGGACATCAAAAATGATTTTAATCTTTCTATTAAATGAAAAGGTATTAAACCGCAATTACAAAACAGTAATATTATCCTTTTGAATAAAATGAAAAATACACTAAAAGATATTGATTTAGAAAAATTAAGTCCTTTGAAAGTAAAGTTATGCATAGACAGTTTTGGTTTTAATAACACAAATGAAAAAATTGGAAAATCCAAAAGAAAATTCCAGAGTAAAAAATGGTTTTATAAAAAAATTAAAAATGGATAATAGTCCCGAAAAGATTTTTACGAGATCTTTATAACAATAAAGTAATATGTGTCCCATAATTTTAATTAAAGACCCAAAAAAACTTCTTAGCTGATATTCAGTATATTGGGATAAGCGAAAGTATACAAACCATAAAACATTAGCTACATTTTTCGGTGAATGGCTTAATTAGACGATGAAATACGTTTTTTATACTTTGCTATTCACTATTTATAAAAAAATAACTTTATGTTAAACAAAAAGAGTAGTAAATAAAAACCATTTGGTTTGTTTATCTTTTTAGACATAATAACTATTTTTAACTTCTTACTTTTAAATATTTATCGGATTTTTCCTTTTTTTATTATATTAAATTCCTCTCCAGTTTTGGAATTTGTCATTAGTCAAATATTAAAAAGATTAGGTGGAAGTATTATTCTTTAAAACAAATTTGAAAATAATTTTTGCCCGCTTTTTTTTTCAAAACCCAAAACTATATCAGACAGATTCCTGTAAACAAAAAAATGTTACAGGAAAAAGATTTTAAGTCATGAAAGAGGGAAAAGGAGTTATAAGAACTATTTTTACTTATTAATAGTTGCTTATATTTTTAAATCAATTTAGAATTTTATGAAATTTTTCAGAATTATTCTAAAAACTTAACGTTTCTTTTTAAGCCATCAAACTTGGTTCTTTTTATGGGAGAATTTTTAAAAACAACACGAAAAGTTTCTTCTGTAATTTCAATCCAGTCTTTCTTGGAGAAAGAAAGTAAATCCGGATTGGCGTTGAATAAAGGTTCGGAATGTGATTTTGAGAATCTATTCCAGGGACAAACATCCTGACAAGTATCACAACCAAACATCCATTCATCAAATTTCCCTTTCATTTCGTAAGGGATATTTTCTTTAAGCTCGATGGTATAATATGAAATACATTTGCTTCCATCGACAACATACGGAGCCACAATTGCTTGTGTGGGACAAGCGTCAATACAGGCAGTACAGGAACCACAATGATCTGTGGTTGCGTAGTCATATTCTAAATCCAGATCCAAAATAAGTTCTGCAACGAAATAAAAAGAGCCTACCTTTTGAGTCAACAGGTTACTATTTTTTCCTATCCAGCCTAAGCCACTTTTTGCTGCCCAGGCTTTATCGAGAACAGGTGCAGAATCAACAAAGGCACGTCCTGAAACCGCTCCGATATTTTCCTGAATAGAAAAAAGAAATTCATTTAATTTTTCTTTGATCACAAAATGATAATCCTGACCATAGGCGTATTTTGAAATCTTGAAACTATCTTCGTTTTGAGTTTCTCCTGGATAATAGTTAAGTAAAAGAGAAATCACACTTTTAGCGTCATCAACCAAAAGTGTTGGATCTAAACGTTTATCAAAATGGTTTTCCATATAGGCCATTTGACCATGATAGTTTTTGTTGAGCCATTTTTCCAGCCGGGGTGCTTCTTCTTCTAAAAAACCAGCTTTAGAGATACCGCAAGAAAGAAAACCAAGTCTTTTAGCTTCCGATTTTATAAATTTCGAGTATGTCTCTTTAGAATTAATACTCATCTTTTAGAAAATAAAACTTCAACTTCAACAGGCTTTAATGTTATCAACGGATTGAATTTGATATCGTCTGTATTAGAAATGATGGTGTATTTCTTTACAATATGAGCAATAGCCAAACCCATTTCATAAATAGCAAATCCGGCTCCAATACACATTCTTGGTCCGGCTCCAAAAGGATAAAAGAATTGCATTGAAATTTTCTTTTGTTGACCCAAAAAACGCTCGGGATCAAATTTATCCGGATTTTCCCAATATTTGGGATTACGATGTAGTGCATAAAAAGAAATACCAATTAGTGTTTCTTTTTTAATATTATAACCTGCTAGTGTATCATCTTCAATATTTTGCCTGTCAGTAATCCAAGCCGGAGGATATAGACGCATTGCTTCATTTAAAACAGCGTTGGTGTAAATCATTTTTTGAAGCTGCTCGACAATATCATCTGTCTGCGATTCAATTTCCATGATTTCGTCCAGCACTTTTTGTTGAACTTCAGGATGTCTTCCTAAAAGATGCACAGCAAAAGTTAAAGCATTTGCAGTAGTTTCATGTCCTGCAATAAATAAGATTTTAATTTCGTCAATAAGTTGCGTTATTGACATTGGCTCACCTGTATCTTCATACCGTGTTTCAAGAAGCATATTGAGCAAATCATTATATTCATCATTAGAAGAATTTCTTATCTCAATTATTTCTCTTATGATCTTATTGTTTTCTAAAGCCAGCAGCTTATGCTTTTTCACCTGACCATTTAACGAAAACCACCAGGCTTTATGAGGAAGCCTTATTTCCTTGACAAGGAAGTTCTGAACTTCTTCAATAATGAATTTTATTCTGTCTAATTTTTCTTCTGAAATTGAAAATTGAAATAACGATTTAGCCACTACATTAAATGCCAGCTGGCTCATAACAGGAAAAAGAGCAACTTGTTTTTTCTCCACTAAACCATCTAGTTCTAAAACAATAGTCTGATTCATGTTTTCTACTAATTGATTCATTTTTTGCTTATGGAAAGCAGGCTGAATAAGTCTTCTTTGTTTTAACCAAAAGTCACCATCTACAGTCAAAAGTCCTTTCCCTAAATATTTTGAAAGATAGACGGATTGAAACTTCGATTTATAATAATTCTTTTGGTTCTTTAATAATATATACTCTGCAATTTCATTATCTCTTGATAATATTATATACTTTGATAATCCTATTTTGATTGAAAAAGAATCTCCAAATCTGTCAAAATACTTTTTATGATAGGGTATCGGATTTCTTCGTACTCCTTCGGCATCCAATAGAAATCTTCCTAATGAAATTTTATGAGGATAATTATATTTTCTATTCCCGGACATTGATACAATTATTAAAACAATCCGCCTTGAATATTGGTATTGATTTTCCCTAAATGCTTATATGCTTTATCGGTAACCTCACGTCCTCTGGGCGTACGCATAATGAAACCTTCCTGGATTAAAAAAGGTTCATAAACTTCTTCAATAGTTTCACTGCTTTCAGAAACGGCAGTCGCTAAAGTTGACAGTCCAACAGGGCCTCCTTTAAATTTATTAATTATGGTCAATAAAATTTTATTGTCCATCTCGTCAAGCCCGTGTGCATCAACATGTAATGCTTTTAAGGCATAACGTGCAATTTCAAGATCAATAGTTCCATTACCTTTTATTTGTGCAAAATCACGAACCCTACGTAATAAAGCATTAGCAATACGAGGTGTACCACGGCTCCTTCCCGCAATTTCAATCGCAGC
The DNA here is from genome assembly GCF_031457575.1 of Flavobacterium piscis. Lineage (GTDB taxonomy): Bacteria > Bacteroidota > Bacteroidia > Flavobacteriales > Flavobacteriaceae > Flavobacterium > Flavobacterium piscis_A. The sequence continues at coordinate 7,510 of NZ_JAVDWQ010000001.1, forward strand.
ATCCAATGAAATCGGCATTTTTAGTATAGAAGCGCTTCTTTCAACAATACTAGTTAAAAGTTCAGTAGTATAATATTGTAAACGGGATGATATTCCAAAACGGGCACGCATTGGAGCTGTTAATAAACCTGAACGTGTTGTAGCTCCAATTAAGGTAAAAGGATTTAAATTGATTTGAACTGTTCTGGCATTTGGTCCGGATTCGATCATAATATCAATCTTAAAATCTTCCATTGCTGAATATAAATATTCCTCAACAATTGGGCTTAAACGATGTATTTCATCAATAAACAGAACATCCCTTTCGTCTAAATTGGTAAGCAAACCTGCTAAATCTCCTGGTTTGTCGAGAACAGGGCCAGAAGTAATTTTTATCCCAACTTCAAGTTCATTAGCCAAAATATTAGCCAAAGTAGTTTTTCCTAATCCTGGAGGACCATGAAACAAAGTGTGATCAAGGGCTTCACCTCGTTGATTTGCTGCAGCAACAAAAACTTTCAAATTCTCCAAAACCTGATCTTGTCCGGCAAAATCATCAAATGACAGCGGGCGCAATCTTTTTTCGACATCAAATTCTTCCGGATTATATCCTTTGGTGGTGGGATCTAGATTTTCATTCATCTTACAAAGATAGACAAAGTAATCAGTTTGTAAAACAGTAAAAATAAGTGAGTAAAATTTTAACTAAAACAAAAAAAGACTGCCACTCAGGAACAGTCTTTTTAAATATTTTTAGTGATGTAAAACTTCTTCACCTTCTTTCATTGGAACATTTTGTGGCACAAAATCTACATCATGATTTGGGTTACTGTAGTCATATGGCCAACGGTACACATGAGGAATTTCACCTGGCCAGTTACCGTGCATATGTTCTACCGGAGTAGTCCACTCTAGAGTTGTAGATCTCCATGGATTTTGTACAGCCTTCTTTCCGTAGAAAATACTACTGAAGAAGTTATACAAGAATACCAACTGAAAAACTCCACCGATCAAAGCAAACATTGTAATTAAAACATTCACATTTTGTAAATCATCAAATAATGGAAAGTTTGTATTTGTATAATAACGTCTTGGTAAACCTGCTAATCCAATAAAGTGCATTGGGAAGAAAACTCCATAAGCACAAACTGCTGTTACCCAAAAGTGAATATAACCTAAGTTTTTATTTAACATTCGTCCGTACATCTTAGGGAACCAGTGGTAAATACCAGCAAACATTCCGTAAAGAGCAGAAATACCCATTACTAAGTGAAAGTGAGCAATTACAAAGTAAGTATCGTGAACGTTAATATCTAAAGTACTATCTCCTAAAATGATTCCTGTTAAACCACCTGTAATGAAGGTAGAAACCATTCCAATTGAGAATAACATTGCCGGATTAAACTGTAAATTACCTTTCCATAAAGTCGTAATCCAGTTAAACGCTTTTACAGCAGATGGAATTGCAATCAATAAAGTTGTAAAAGTAAACACAGACCCTAAGAAAGGGTTCATTCCAGAAAGGAACATATGGTGCCCCCAAACAATTGTTGATAAAAATGCAATTGCAAGAACTGACATAATCATCGCTCTGTATCCAAAAATTGGTTTACGGGAATTCGTAGCCATAATTTCAGAAACAAGACCCATTGCCGGCAAAATTACAATATAAACCTCAGGGTGACCTAGAAACCAAAATAAGTGTTCAAATAATACCGGAGACCCGCCTTGGTAATGTAAAACCTCTCCTGCAATATAGATATCAGATAAGAAAAATGAAGTTCCAAAACTTCTATCAAAAATCAATAATAATGCAGCAGATAATAAAACAGGGAATGAAATAACGCCAATAATAGCTGTTACAAAAAACGTCCAGATCGTAAGCGGAAGTCTGGTCATAGACATTCCTTTAGTTCTTAAATTGATTACCGTAACGATGTAATTTAGAGATCCCATTAAAGAAGACGCAATAAAGATAGCCATAGAAACTAACCATAAAGTCATACCTGTTCCAGAACCTGGAATCGCTTGTGGTAAGGCACTTAATGGAGGGTAAATTGTCCAACCTGCCGAAGCTGGTCCGGCTTCAACAAACAATGAGCATAACATTATAACAGCAGACAGGAAAAATAACCAATATGAAATCATATTCATAAATCCGGAAGCCATGTCCCGCGCACCAATTTGAAGTGGAATAAGCAAGTTACTAAAAGTACCACTTAAGCCTGCCGTTAATACAAAGAATACCATGATGGTACCATGTATTGTAACCAATGCTAAATAAATATCGTTAGCCATTACACCATCTGGTGCAAATTTATCTCCTAATAATACATTAAATATTTTAAAAGACTCTTCCGGCCATGCCAATTGCATTCTAAAAAGCAAGGACATTGCAACACCAATTACACCCATAATAATACCGGTAATTAAATATTGCTTAGCAATCATTTTGTGATCAATACTAAAAATATATTTAGTAATGAAAGTGTCTTTATGATGATGTTCGTGCTCGTGATCGTGTGCGTGATCGTGTGCTTCTGCTGACATATATGTATACTTTAAATTTTCTTAATAAATATTATTTTATAGTAACTTTTGCTACAGCTGCCTTAACAGTATCAACAACTGCATTAACTGTATCTTGTATAGTACTATCCTGACTCGTTCCTGCTCCTTCTGCTGGCTTTTCAGAAGCTGCTGCAGATTTAATATCCTGGGCAAGAGTTGTTTTATCACTTAACCAGCTTTTAAAATCCTCAGGAGAATCTACAACAACTTTCATTTGCATATTGTAGTGTGATGCTCCACAAATTTTATTACATAATAACAGATAATCAAATATGTAAGGATCTAAGCCCGTACCACCATTTGCAATAAGTTCAGCACTTTTTTTAGCTCGAAGCTTATTAATATTAGCTACTTTTTCAACCATAAAAGGTAATTCTCTGTATTCTGCTGTTGTATAGGTAGGAACAAAAGCAAATTCTGTAACCATTCCCGGAACAGTATTCATCTGAGCCCTAAAATGAGGAAAGTAAGCAGAGTGTAATACATCCTGAGAACGCATTTTAAAATGTACTTTTTTACCTTTTGGAAGGTGTAATTCAGAAACTACAATATCATCTTGTGCATAAGGATCAGACATGTCAACACCAAGAGTATTTATCCCTTCTATTAATCTTACATTAGCTTTACCCAGAACATTATCCGGACCGGCATATCTTGCAGTCCATTTAAATTGCTGGGCATATATTTCGATTTCAATTACTTCTTCATCTTTATCAACAAACATAATGTTGTTCCATGCGTACAATCCATAAAGAATTAAAACAGCTAAAACAACTGATGGAATAATACTCCAAATAGCTTCTAATTTATTACTATCTGCAAAAAACAAAGCTTTCTTATCCTTATTACCTTTATATTTAAAAGAGAACCAGTATAATAATCCTTGTGTGATGGCCTGAACTGTAAAAATCAATACCCAGGTAATATTCATTAAGCTGTCTACTAAAATACCATGCTCCGAAGCAGGAGTATGAAGTGCTAAATTACCCCATTTAAGCAAACCATAAATAGTGAATATATAAATGAAAGCTAAAAAGCCAAACATAATATAACCCTGAATATTATTATCATTATCTGATGCAATCTGAGAATCGTCCGAAGATGACCCTACCTGAGTAAGATCAAATATCTTGGTCAATTGCCATAATGCAACTGCTAATAAAACTAAAACTATAATTACCAACAAACTTGTCATCTGTTTATTTCTTTAAATATTAATAATGAAAATGTTTACTTTCTTCAATGAAAGGATTTCTTTTTGCTAATAAAGGAACTTTAGTCAATGCAGAGAAAACTACAAAAATAAATAAACCTAAGAAGAAAAGAATTGATGCAATTTCAGGAACTCCAATAAACCATCTATCTCCAACTGTACCCGGCATAATCATATTAAAGAAATCTATATAGTGACCTAACAATATAACTATTCCAGCCATTACAATTACCCAGCTAATACGTTTAAAATCTGTATTAATTAATATCAGCAATGGGAAAACAAAATTCATAACCACTGCTCCAAAAAACGGTAAATTATATAATTCTATTCTGGTAACAAAATAAGTAACCTCTTCCGGGATATTTGCATACCAGATTAACATAAACTGAGAGAACCATAAGTATGTCCAGAAAATACTAATACCAAACATAAATTTAGCCAAATCATGAATATGACTTGTATTAACAAACTCTAAATATCCTTTTGACTTTAAATAAACTGTAACTAATGCAATTGAAGTAATACCACTAACAAAGAAGGAAGCAAATACATACCATCCAAATAGTGTACTAAACCAGTGCGGGTCAAATGACATAATCCAGTCCCAAGACATAATTGACTCAGAAACAATAAAGAAAACTAAAAATCCAGCTGAAATATTAAAATTCTTTTTATAGAATAAATCATCATTTGCTTCGTCTTGTGCCAAACAATTCTTTCTAGAATAAAATTGATATAAATTCCAACCAATTAAAAATACAGCTGCTCTGATAATCCAGAAAGGAAAATTCAAATATCCTGATTTACCTGCGATAATTGCGTCATAATTTGGGCTTTTTGGATCTGTAACTCCTTCTCCTAACCATACAAAAATATGATTAAAATGCAATCCGCAAAGAACCAATATAATAAAGAAAATAACTGATCCAACTGGTAAATATGATGTAAGACCCTGCATTACCCTAAATAAAACCGGAGACCAACCTGCCTGCGCAACTTGCTGAATAGCATAAAATGCTAAAACTCCCATAGAAAGCAGTAAAAAGAAAATACAAGCGACATACAAAGCAGACCAGGGTTTGTTTTGTAATTGATGAAAAACATGTTTAGCATGTGCTTTATGCTCTTGCTCATGTGAAACTTCAGTGTGCTTTTCTGCTTTTACTTCATGATTTACAACTGCAGTATTATGTTTCTCTTCAGATTTTAGCTCGTGAGCAATTTCTTCTTTTGCGACAGTAGAGTCTTTATTTACAACAACTTCAGAATGTGCATTTGTAGCTTCTTCATGATGCACAGCCTCTGCTGTTGCCACATGATTTGTTGCCTCTGTTTTTTCATGATGTGCTGCAGCTTCACCATGTCCTCCACCGTGCTCTGATGCTTCTTTTGTAAGAAGAGTTTCTACCTCTTCGATATTTTTAGGAGCAGTTAAAAAACCATATCCAATTCCTAATATACCAACGGCCATCAGAATGAAAGAAAAAGTTTTTAATTTACTTGAAAATGTATACATATCTATTACGATCAGTTTGTTCAACAATTATAATTGGCTTTTTAGTTTTAGAACATAGTCAGCAACTAACCAACGTTCGTGGGCACTTAATTGATTTGCATGTGAACCCATCGCATTTAAACCATAAGTTTCAACATGAAAGATACTTCCTTCGGTGATTTCTCTGTCTTTATAACTAGGTACCCCAAGAAATTTTTCCCTCTCAACTAATTTTCCTTTACCGTTCCCTGATGCACCATGGCAGCTGATACAGTAAATTTCATAAAGTTCTTTTCCTTTTTCAGAGTTTCTTTCTGCAGCGTCCAAAGGTGATTTTAAATTAGCTTTAGCCAATTCATAACCAGCAGTTGAGTTCTCATATTCATAAGGTTCAAAACCTCTGTTAATAGTTCCTTTTACAGGAAGTTGTCCTTCTTTTCCATCTTTGAATACAGAAGCTTCAGAATATGTTTCATATCCTACAGATTCATACATATTAGGGAAATACTGATAGTTTGGTGCCGAATTATTGTGGCAAGATGAAACTAAAATAGTTATACCAACTAAAAGTGTTATTTTATATATCCTTTTCATAGCTACAATTAATTCTTTTCAATTACTTTAACTTCAACAGCTCCTGTACCTTCGAAAAAAGAAACTAGTTCTGCTTCGTTATTGTTTACAGCAACTTCCATTAAAAAATGGTCATCTGTTGTTCTTACATCAGGATTTTCAGCTTCTTTGAATGGCCATAATCTACTTCTCATATAAAAAGTGATTACCATTAAGTGAGCTGCAAAAAATACAGTCATCTCAAACATAATTGGTACAAAAGCTGGCATATTCTGAATGTAACTAAAACTTGGTTTTCCACCAATATCCTGAGGCCAGTCATGAATCATAATATAACTCATCATAGTTGTTGCAACAGAAATACCAACACATCCGTATAAGAAAGCACATATTGCTAATCTTGTTGGTGCTAAACCCATAGCTTTATCCAATCCGTGAACTGGGAATGGAGTAAAAACTTCTTCAATATGATGATGTGCAGCTCTTGTTTTCTTTACTGCATCCATCAAAATATCATCGTCATTATAAATGGCGTATATTACTTTATTACTACTCATGGTGTGAATCTTTATTTGCTGCTCTCTCTCTAATATAATTATCTCCTGTTCCTTTCAAAATTGTTTTTACCTCTGCCTGAGCAATTACAGGGAATGTTCTGGAATATAATAAAAACAAAACAAAGAAGAAACCAATCGTCCCGATGAAAATTCCAATATCAACAAATGTTGGTGAGAACATTGTCCAGGAAGATGGAAGATAATCTCTATGTAAAGAAGTAACAATAATTACGAATCTTTCAAACCACATTCCGATGTTTACGACAATCGAAATTACAAATGAAAACATGATACTTGTTCTTAGTTTTTTGAACCACATAAATTGCGGAGAGAAAACATTACAAGTCATCATTGCCCAATATGCCCACCAGTAAGGCCCTGTAGCTCTGTTTAAGAATGCATATTGTTCATACTCTACTCCTGAATACCAAGCGACAAATAACTCAGTAATGTAAGCCACACCAACAATAGAACCTGTAATCATAATTACAATATTCATCAATTCGATATGCTGTAATGTGATATATGCTTCAAGGTTAGAAACTTTTCTCATAACAATCAACAAGGTATTTACCATTGCAAATCCTGAAAACACCGCTCCTGCAACGAAGTACGGAGGGAAAATTGTTGTATGCCATCCCGGAATTACAGAAGTTGCAAAGTCCATAGATACAATTGTATGTACAGAAAGTACAAGTGGCGTAGCTAAACCCGCAAGTACTAAAGAAACTTCTTCAAAACGTTGCCAGTCTTTTGCCCTGCCGCTCCATCCAAAACTTAGGATAGAATAAACTCTTTTTGTAAAAGGGGTTACGGCTCTATCACGTAGCATTGCAAAATCAGGTAATAAACCAGTCCACCAGAAAACTAATGACACTGAAAGATACGTTGAGATTGCGAATACGTCCCAAAGCAATGGTGAGTTAAAGTTCACCCATAAAGATCCAAATTGATTTGGAATAGGTAAAACCCAGTAAGCTAACCATGGACGTCCCATGTGGATAATTGGAAATAAACCTGCCTGAACTACTGAGAATATAGTCATTGCTTCTGCAGAACGGTTAATAGCCATTCTCCAACGTTGACGGAAAAGTAATAATACCGCAGAAATTAATGTTCCGGCGTGACCAATACCAACCCACCAAACGAAGTTCGTGATATCCCAAGCCCAACCAACTGTTTTATTTAATCCCCATGTTCCAATACCGGTAGATACGGTGTAAATTATACAACCTAACCCCCAAAGGAAGGCTATTAATGCGATTGAAAATACAATCCACCAATGTTTATTTGCAGGACCTTCAACAGGCGCAGCTACATCTACAGTTACATCGTGATATGATTTATCACCTATAACTAAAGGTTTTCTAATGGGTGCTTCGTAGTGAGACGACATAATCCTTTATATGTTTCTTAATTAATAATTTTACTAAGTATTTCTAACTTTTACATGATAGAAAACATTTGGTTTTGTACCAACATGCTCTAATAAATGATACATTCTTTCGCTCTCTGCCAACTTAGCAACTTCGCTTTCTTTATCATTTACATCTCCAAAAACCATAGCTCCTGAAGAACAAGCAGCTGAACATGCACAAGCATTATTGAACTCATCTTTCGCTACTTCTCTTCCTTGACGTTTTGCTTCAAGAATAACAGCCTGAGTACTTTGAATACAGAATGAGCATTTTTCCATAACTCCACGAGAACGAACATTTACGTCTGGATTTAATACCATACGACCTAAATCATCATTCATGTGATAATCGAATTCACTGTTTTTGTTATATAAGAACCAGTTGAAACGACGCACTTTATATGGACAGTTGTTTGCACAATAACGAGTTCCAACACATCTGTTGTATGCCATATGGTTTTGGCCCTGACGACCGTGAGATGTTGCAGCTACCGGACAAACTGTTTCACATGGAGCGTGATTACAGTGCTGACACATTACTGGCTGAAATGCAACTTGTGGATTTTCTCCTGGATTTTCCATTTCATTAAACGTAGATAATGAACTGGATAAACCTGCAATATTTTCTTTTCTTTTGTTGTCTCCTTCAAAAGTACTTTCAGAAGAATAATATCTATCGATACGCAACCAGTGCATATCACGACTTCTTCTTACCTCTGCTTTACCCACAACAGGAACGTTGTTTTCAGCATGACAAGCAATAACACATGCCCCACATCCGGTACAAGCATTTAAATCAATCGATAAGTTAAAATGATGTCCTGTAGAACGATCAAATGATTCCCATAAATCAACAGTAGTAGCTTCTACTTCCTGATGATCCAAAGACACCATTGGCTGTTCATTCCAGTGTTTAGCATCTTCACTATTGAAAATTTCCAGAGAAGTTTCTTTAATGATATCTCCTCTACCCATCAATGTTTTCTGTCCCTGAACACAAGCAAACTCATGTTCTCCACTTGCCTTGGCAATAGAAACAGACTGAACACTATTGAAATTTTTATATAAAGCGTAAGCATTTAAACCTACTTGCATTTCTTCTTTTAAAGCCGCTTTACGACCATAACCAACAGCTAAACCAACAGTACCAACAGCTTGTCCTGGCTGAACAATTACCGGAACATTTTCTAACTTAGCTCCATCAACAGTAATTGTTGCATAATTACCATTTAATCCTCCATTTGCAACAATTGGGTTTGAAAAACCAAGTTTTTTAGCATCAGCATTAGAAACTGTTAAGTAGTTATCCCAAGAAACTCTTGTGATAGGATCCGGAAACTCCTGCAACCAGGGATTGTTTGCTTGTTGTCCGTCACCCATACCCGTTTTAGTATATAACACTAATTCAAAATCTCCAGTTGATTTTGATTTAGAAACTGCATTTGCAGCAGCGACATGATCAAAAGCACCAGCAGATAATGCAGCAGAACCAATTACAAAAACACCATCATGTAAAACTTTGTTCCAGGAAGATCCTGCAATAATAGCAGCTGAATTAACTTTAAGATAATCGTAGAAATCACCTGAAACACTATTTAATGACAATAAAACGTCCTGAAATTGTTTGGTATTAAAGATAGGACGAATAGTTGGCTGAGTCAAACTATAAGTTCCTTTTGTAATTTCAACATCCCCCCAAGATTCTAAATAATGAGGAGCAGGTGCAGCGATTGTAGTAATTGACGCTGTTTCATCTTCTTTTAAAGAAAAAGCAACTGAGGTTTTTACTTTTTTTAATCCAGACACAAAAGAAGCTGAATCAGCTAATGTATAAACCGGATTGACACCACTCATAATCAAAGTATGAACAGTTCCAGCATTCATATCTTTTAATAATTGAGCCATAACCTCATCAGATCCTTTTCTGATTTGTCTGGTCCCAACTGTACTAAAAGCTTCACTAGCCAATACCTGATTAATAGCCAAAACTAACAACTGAGCATTTTTATCTTCAATTCCAGATACTAAAACTCCTTTAGATCCGGCAGCTTTTAATTGTTGTGCAGCTTTAACAACTTCTGCTTTAAAAGCAGCATCTAAAGAAACAGCAATATTATTACCTGTAACAATATTATATATTTGAACTAAAGCTTGTTTCTGATTAGAAACAGTCATTGGGACACGCTTATCAGCAGCAGCTCCGGATAATGTCATATTTGATTCAAACTGAAAATGACGGGACATCTTTCCGTTTTGAGGAATACGTCCTCTTGCATAACCAGAATCGTATCCTCCACCTTGCCAGTCTCCTAAGAAATCAGCTCCAACAGAAACAATTAAAGATGCTTTTGAAAAATCATAATCAACCAAAGCTCTTTCACCGTAAACTGTCTCAAATGCATCCAATGCATCTGATGAAGAAACCGCATCGTAAACAACATGTTTAACATTTGGATTCTTAGCAATAAACTCACCAATTAATTTCTCAGTTGATGGGCTTGCTAAAGTATTTGTCAACAACACTACCTGACCTCCTTTAGCTTTTGAGTCAGCAAGACTTGATTTAATTTTCAAATCAACAGCAGACCAGCTACTCTTTTCTCCATCTAATTTAGGTTCTTTCAAACGCATACTGTCATATAAAGACAATATAGACGCATGAATTCTTGCATTAGCCGAAAATTTAGCTCCAGAAATAGTATTGTTCTCAATTTTAATTGGACGACCTTCACGTGTTTTCACTAAAAGATTAGCAAAATCAAAACCATCAAAAACAGTAGTTGCATAGTAATCCGCAACACCTGGAATGATTTGCTCTGGTTGCAACACATAAGGTATAGACTTGTGAACAGGACCTTCGCAAGCAGCAAGTGTAACCGCTGCAGTACTAAACCCTACGTACTTTAAAAAGTCACGACGTGAAGTTCCAGATGAAGCTAAAGCATCTGCATTTCCTAAAAATTCATCAGTAGGAATTTCTTCAACAAATTCGTTATTTCTAAGCGCCTCAACAATAGAACTATTCTCTAGTTCCTCAACACTTTTCCAGTATTTTTTGTTTGATGACATTGTATATAAATATTAAAATCTTAATAATTCGATTAATAGTGGCATTTACCGCATTCTAAACCTCCCATTTGCGCTGCAGTCAATTTCTCTACACCGTATTTTTTAGAAAGCTCAGCATGAATTTTATCATAATATGCATTTCCTTCCATCTTAACATCTGTCTTTCTATGGCAATCAACACACCATCCCATTGTTAATTTAGAGTATTGCTTCATGATTTCAAATTCCTCAACTGGTCCATGACATGTTTGACATTCAACACCAGCAACAGAAACGTGCTGAGAGTGATTGAAATACACAAAATCAGGCAAATTATGAATTCTAACCCATTTTACAGGCTGTGTTTTTCCAGTATAAACTTGCTTGGTCTTATCCCAACCAACAGCATCATACAGCTTTTGAATTTCACCATCATAAAAAGCTTTGCTATATTCAGCAGTAGCAGTAGTTTCAGCAACCTCAGAAATATTTTTATGACAGTTCATACAAACATTCAAAGACGGAATACCTGCATTTTTACTAACACGAGCAGCAGAGTGACAATATTTACAATTGATCTCATTGTCTCCAGCGTGAATTTTATGAGAGTAGTGAATAGGCTGAATAGGCTCATAATTTTGATCTACACCTACCTGCATCAAATATCCATAAACAAAATATCCACTTGCCAAAAGTAAAAATATTGAAGTAACCAGTACTAAAAATTGATTTTTAACAAAAGCTTTCCAAATTGGCGTTCTAGCTTCTCTTGGAGCCACTACAATGCCATTATTACTAGCAACTTTAGTTAAAACCTTGTTCACCATGAACAACATCACAACCAAAATAGCCATCACGAGAGCAAGAGCACCTAAAATAATATTATTAGAAATCCCACCACCATCTTGAACATCACCAGTTGGCAATGGAGAACCAGGAACAGGTTCCTTTTTTACCTCAGAAGTATAAGCTAATATATTATCAATATCACCTTCAGACAATTGAGGAAAAGAAGTCATTACAGACTTATTATTTTCTTCAAAAAGCTTCACGGCAACTGCATCACCAGACTTGATCATTTCAGAACTGTTGTGTATCCACTTATAAAGCCAGGCTTTATCGTGTTTAGCAGCAACCCCGCGTAAAGCAGGACCTGTTGACTTACCATCTAATTTGTGACATGCAGCGCAATTTGCATTAAAAAGTTCTTTCCCTTTTACCGGATCTCCATCAGCGGTCGCAGCAGGAGCAGCAGTAGCTTCAGTTGCCGCAGGAGCAACAGGATCTTGAGCAAATGATGTTAGGGAGAAAATCAATGTTAGCGATAAGCTAAATAATAATTTCCTTGAGATCGAATTATGGTTACCCACCTTTTTCATATAGTATAAAATTATCTACTAATTTTTGGTATGATTTTTTCTGTATAAAATCAGTCCAAATCAAACACCTTTTTTTAAAACTTGCACAAAAATACAATTTAAGAACTATTCTCAAAACCTTAAAATAGTCTTAAATATCAATTTATACTAATTCTAAATAATATTGATATATCACATATAAACTTTAAATACTATTTTTGCATAAAAACAATCACATTATGAGAATTTTAACCCCAAACAAAAGACTTTTCTTGTTCTTTACAATCAGTTTAGCAACACATAACATTAATGCACAAGAACAAAATATTACAGTAAAACAAGACCCTAAATTTGAACAATTACTGAATGACAAACGTAAAATTAACGCGTCGATTAGTACGAACGATACTTATAAAATTCAAATCTACAGTGGGAAAAGTGACGAGGCTAAAAAGACCCTAACATCGTTTAAAAGAGAGTTTAATAATATCGATGGAACTATAATTTTTCAAACACCAAATTACAAAGTCATCGTAGGGAATTTTAAAACAAGAATTGAAGCTGAACGAAATTTAGAAGAAATTAAAAAAAGCTACAAGAGTGTTTTTTTATTAAAACCATCTAAGTAATTCAACAAATTTAATAATTATTAAAGCCTCCTTTCAAGAGGCTTTTTTTACACTTTAAACAACAAAAATCTCAAACTTATTACTGGAACGAAACTCAAGCTGATCAAAGCTTTAATTCATTTAAACCCGTTAAATTATTCAAATAGAAACCATTGAAACAAAAAATCCCAACTTACATTGAGATTTTAAAATATAATTATTGAATTTTAAATCAATTCCCCTGATTACTTCGAAAAACTCAAATTATCATCAAAAGGAAAAATTAAATTGAAAATTTTAAACAAAAACAGTAATACAATTAGTTTACAACTTTTATTCCATCTGCCAAAAATCGTATTTCTTCTTTTGGAGCAGTAATCGCATCCATTTCTGCTTTGGACTTTTTAGCATCTTTAGCATAGTGTTTCAGCTCTTCAACAGAGGTAACTTTTTTCTCAGCTACACCTTCCAAAACAACGGTTTTCCCTTTTAAAGCAGTAGGCACAAAAAAAGCATAATCTTTCATCTTTACAAAGAAAGGAGAACCGTCTTCAGTTTTAATAGTCACCCAACATCCTTTTTTTGGGCAAACATCAGTTACCACACCTTTTACTACAATATTTTTCGCTTTTTTTGTATTCTTTAATTTGTTTCCTAATTTCTCAACCGACATAGCCTTATTTTCAGATACCCTAGAAACATCGGCACCATAAAAATCCCCTACAAAAGCATTGCCTTCTGGTGGAGAGTTTTTTATTTGCTCTCCTTCCTGCGAAAATAACAAGGTAGAAAGGCTCAAAGAAAGCAGTACTGAAAATATTAGCTTTTTCATATTTAAATAATTTTTATCAAAAATAATATTAAAATATGAAATAAGCGAAATATTATTACAACCACAAATAGAAACAACGTCACTTTAGAAAAATGTATCTATAAAAAAAAGTCCCAACTTTTGCCGGGACTTTAGAATATAATTATTTTGCATTTTATTTCAATTTCTTTTTGATTGCCACTTCATGGTAAGCCTCAATAACGTCTCTTTCTTCGATGTCGTTGTAACCTTTAATTTGAATACCACAATCGTAACCTTTAGAAACTTCTTTAACATCATCTTTGAAACGTTTCAGGGCAACAAGTTCACCTGTATGCACCACTACGCCTTCTCTAATAACTCTAATTTTAGATGATCTCATGATCTTACCATCCATAACCATACATCCTGCAATAGAGCCCACTTTAGAAATTTTGAAAATCTCACGAATTTCAGCAGTTCCTAAAATTTCTTCTTTCATTTCAGGAGCTAACATTCCTTCCATTGCATCTTTCAAATCATCAATAGCTGCATAAATAATAGAGTAGTAACGAATATCGATTTCTTCTTTATCAGCTAATTGTCTGGCATTTCCAGCAGGGCGAACGTTAAATCCGATAATGATTGCATCAGAAGCAGAAGCTAACATAACGTCAGTTTCAGTAATTGCTCCAACACCTTTATGGATAATATTAATTTGAATTTCTTCTGTAGAAAGTTTAGAGAACGAATCTGACAATGCTTCAACAGATCCATCAACGTCTCCTTTAAGAATAACGTTTAATTCTTTAAACTGACCAAGAGCAATACGACGGCCAATTTCGTCAAGCGTAATATGTCTTTGTGTACGCACAGATTGTTCACGCATTAATTGAGAACGTTTAGATGCAATTTGTTTCGCTTCTTTTTCATCTTCAAAAACATTGAATTTATCACCTGCAGTTGCAGCACCATCCAAACCTAAAACTGATACTGGAGTCGAAGGTCCCGCTTCTAAAACAATATGCCCTCTTTCGTCATGCATGGCTTTAATTTTACCATGATGTTTACCGGCCAACATATAATCCCCAACTTTTAAAGTTCCGTGTTGTACTAAAATAGTTGACACATATCCTTTTCCTTTATCCAGGAAAGCCTCAACAACTGTTCCTTGAGCTGCTTTATTTGGATTTGATTTTAAATCTAATATTTCAGCTTCTAATAATACTTTTTCCAACAATTCTTTCACACCTGTACCTACTTTTGCAGAAATATCATGTGATTGAATTTTTCCACCCCAATCTTCAACAAGTAAATTCATACCTGCCAATTTCTCTTTTATTTTTTCAACATTAGAGTTTGGCTTGTCAATTTTATTGATAGCAAAAATAATTGGCACACCAGCTGCCTGAGCATGGCTAATTGCTTCTTTTGTTTGTGGCATGATATCATCATCCGCTGCAATTACAATAATTGCAATATCGGTAACTTGAGCTCCACGTGCACGCATCGCAGTAAATGCCTCGTGACCCGGTGTATCTAAAAATGCTATTTTTTGACCATTATCTAAAGTTACTCCGTATGCTCCAATGTGTTGTGTAATTCCTCCAGACTCACCAGCGATAACATTTTCTTTACGAATATAATCCAGCAAAGATGTTTTACCGTGATCGACGTGACCCATTACAGTAACAATTGGCGCCCTGAATACTAAATCTTCTTCTTTGTCTGCAACAACTTCAATAGCTTCTTCGATATCAACCGTGATAAACTCTACTTCATAACCAAATTCATCGGCTACAATAGTTAATGTTTCAGCATCTAAACGTTGGTTCATGGTAACCATGATACCAAGTGACATACAAGTTCCGATAACTTTCGTAATCGGCACATCCATCATAATTGCAATTTCGCCAACTGTAACGAATTCTGTAACTTTAATAGTTTTGCTTCCTTCGTCAATTGCTCTTTGCTCTTCATCCGATTTCTGACGGTGTGTATCTCTTTTATCTCTTCTGTATTTGGCGGCTTTTGATTTCCCCCCTTTACCTTGAAGCTTTTCAAGAGTTTCTCTAATCTGATTTTTAACTTCCTCTTCAGTAGGCTCAACTTTAGCCACTATTGCAGGACGGTTTCCTTTTACAAAACCAGGTCTTGCACTTCTGTTAGCATTAAAACCTCCGCCTCCTGTATTTGGAGTAATCTTATTAGGATTTGGCGCACCAGGAACTCCAGGAGTTGCAGGTGGTCTTGGCGCTCCCGGTTTTGGAGCAATTCTTTTACGCTTATTTTTATTAGCGTTATTATTTGCGGCTCCCGGAGCTCCAGGCTTATTTGGAGTTATTTTCGGATCTTCTTTCTTTTTCTTAGGTTTATTAAATTGAGATAAATCAATTGTTTGACCTGTAAGAGTAGTCCCCGACAATTTTTGATATTGTGTCGTTATAGATTCTTCTGCTGTTTCGGAATCAGTCTTTACGACTGGTTCTTGCGTTACTTTAGGAGTTACAACTTTTGGTTCTTTTTTATCGGTAATAACAGGTTCTTCTGTCTTTTCTTCAGGCACCACAACTTTAGCTTTAGGCTCTATGGTTTCTTTTTGAACAGGTTTTTCTGGTTGAGCAACAGCTTTTTTAGGTTCTTCAGTTTTAACCGGTTCCTCTGAAGTATTTGAAACAACAGCAGGTTTCTTCGGGTTTAAATCAATTTTACCAACCTGAACAGGACCTGTTACAACAGCTTTCGCTTTTATAACCTCTTGTTGTTTCTGGCGTTCCTCGTCTTGTCTGCGTTTGTCTTCCACTTCTTTTTCACGTTCTACACGCAAAGCTTCTTTTTCTTTCCTCTTTTCTTCACCAACTTCCTTAGAAGCTTCTTTATTCCCCTTATCGCCCGCAAATTGGCTTTGTAGGATATTAAATTCGCTATCAGAAATTTTCGCATTTGGATTTGCATCAATAGCAATTCCCTTATCTTTTAGATAATCAACAGCTCTTTCTAACGAAATATTTAATTCCCTTAAAACCTTGTTTATTCTTATTACTCTCTCTTCAGACATATAACCTTTTTATTATTACCTTTTTCGTTGTGTTGTTAGAGCAGATAACTAGCTATCAAACTCTTCTTTTAGTATTCTCATAACATCAAGAATTGTTTCCTCTTCTAAATCTGTTCTTCTTACTAAATCTTCTACTTCTTGTTTTAAAATACTTCTAGCTGTATCTAAACCAATTTTTGCAAATTCTTCAATAACCCAGTCTTCGATTTCATCTGAAAACTCAGTTAACTCAACGTCATCATCTTCTCCGGTAGCAACATCACCTTCTCTGATAACATCCAGCTCATACCCTGTTAGCTGACCCGCCAATTTTATATTATGGCCTCCTCTGCCAATCGCCTTAGAAACTTCTTCCAACTTCAAGAAGACTTCAGCTCTTTTGTTTTCTTCATCAATTTTTATTGAGGAAACTTTTGCAGGACTTAATGCTCTTGTAATAAACAATTGAATATTACTTGTGTAATTGATAACATCAATGTTTTCGTTTCCTAATTCACGAACAATTCCATGAATACGGGAACCTTTCATACCAACACAAGCTCCAACAGGATCAATTCTATCATCATACGAATCTACTGCTACTTTTGCTTTTTCACCAGGAATGCGTACTACATTTTTAACTGTAATCAATCCGTCAAATACTTCGGGTATTTCCTGTTCAAATAATTTCTCCAAAAACTTTTCAGAAGTTCTGGACATAACAATCTGTGGTTTATTTCCTTTTAATTCAACGCTTTCAATGATTCCACGAACATTATCTCCTTTACGGAAAAAATCAGATGGAATTTGTTTTTCTTTCGGAAGTACAATTTCGTTTCCTTCATCATCAACCAAGATAACTACTCTAGGACGCACGTGATGCACTTCTGCTGTATAAATATCACCGATAATATCTTTAAATTGTTTGTAAAGATTTGTATTGTCGTGTTCGTGTATTTTAGATATTAAGTTTTGACGCAAAGCTAAAATAGCCCTTCTTCCTAAATCAATCAATTTTACCTCTTCAGAAACTTCTTCGCCAATTTCAAAATCGGCTTCAATCATTCTTGCTTCTGTTAAAGTAATTTCTTCATTTTCAAAATCAAGATCTTCGTCTGCCACAATTACCCTTCTCCTCCATATCTCCATATCTCCTTTATCAGGATTTATAATGATATCAAAGTTATCATCAGAACCGTATTTTTTCTTCAATGCATTTCTAAACACGTCCTCTAAAATTGCCATAAGCGTTACACGATCAATAAGTTTATTATCTTTAAACTCTGAGAATGAATCGATTAATGCTAAATTTTCCATGCGAATTCTTTAATTAAAATGTTACTGTAACAATTGCCTCTTTAATTTCTGTATAAGGTATTTGTTGCTTTTTTTGAACTGTTTCTTTTCCTTTTCCTACTTTTTTCGGTTCTCTTGCTTCCCAAGACAAAATTATAAAAACATCGTTAGCTTCTACTAATTCTGCTTCAATTTTTTCACTATTTGTAGTAACAATCAATGTTCTACCAATATTTTTTATGTATTGTCTTGTAAATTTCAATGGTGAACCTACTCCAACCGATGCTACTTCAAGAGAAAAATCCTGCTCTTCACGATCCAGATTATTCTCAACTGCACGACTAATGTCGATACAATCCTGAAGTGCCACTCCGTTATCTCCATCTAAACCAACACTAATCTTGAATGAATCTGAAATATTCAAATCAATCAGAAAAATTGATGGCTTTTCTAAAAGGGCCTCAGTGATTAATGTATTTACTTTTTCTTTAAATGTCATAATTTTATAAAAAGAGGGGACACTTAGTCCCCTCATTATTTAGATTTTAATAAATAACGGTGCAAATATAGTGTTTTTTTTATAAATCAAAATAATTAGATTGCTCTAATAATATTTCTTATCTTTATTACAGCATTAAAATAACGGATTATTCATTATTTAACTCAGAAATCATGAAACGAATTTTAGTCCCTACCGACTTCTCCCAACACGCAGAAGACGCTTTAAAAGTTGCGGCACAAATTGCAAAAAAAAACGATTCTGAAATCATTATTTTGCATATGCTCGAATTACCTCACCAAATGAATGATGCAATATTAGGTGGCGCAAGCATTCCTGAAACTATGCTTTTCATGAAAAAAGCAAACGAAACTCTAGACGAAATTTCTGCAAGAACCTATTTAGACGGAATTCCAATAACTGAGATTGTAAAAATGGACAAACCGATTCATGGTATATCGCAAGTAAGCAAAGACTATGAAATCGACTTGATCGTTATGGGATCACATGGCTCATCAGGAATTCAGGAATTATTAATTGGTTCCAATACAGAAAAAGTTGTCCGAAATTCAGAAATTCCTGTTTTGGTCATCAAAAAAGAGATTACAGATTTTAATGCCGCAAATATTGTTTTTGCATCCGATTTTGCTTCGGAAACAAAAAAACCATTCGAAAAATTTTTAGCTTTTACCCGTTTTTTCAAATCAAAAATACATTTAGTTACCATTTGTACACCAAACAGTTTCAAACCAACTCACGTTATCGAAAAAGCAATGAAAGAATTTGTTAGCGAATTCAACCTTACTAATTATTCTACACACATATACAACGACACTAATATTGAAAAAGGAATTATTAATTTCTCAAATAGCCTCAATGCTGATATCATAGGAATGTGCACACACGGAAGAACCGGATTTGCACATTTTTTTAACGGAAGCATTAGCGAAGGCTTAGTAAATCATGCTGTACGGCCTGTTATAACTTTTAAAATTTAAACATTATGCGATGCGTTATAAAACAAAAAAACCATCTGCAGTTGATGGTTTTTTTGTTTTATACTTTTCGGGTAGACTCTCTTTCTTTTAATTTGGTTTTGATGACTATTGTTTCATAATCCGTTGTTTCATCTTCCTTTTCTTCTAATCGTGAAATTAATCTTTTGGCAGCAACTTCTCCAATTTCGATTCCGTGCTGACTTACTGTTGTCAAACTTGGCGATAATCTTCTTGAGGCTAAAATTCCATCCGCAAAACCTATTATAGATATATCCTCCGGGACTTTATACCCCTTTTTTAAACTCACCCTTAAAGCAGCAACCGAATCATTTTCATCCAAAGCAAAAATCGCATCAATTTTATTGTCAAAAACTGCATCAATTTTAGCTTTCATATCTTCTTCAGAATCAGTACGAAGAATGATTTTTTCGTTTACCGGAATATTATTGTCTTTCAATGCTTTCAAATATCCATCTGCCCTCAATTTCCCTACACTTAAATTATCTACCGAAGAAATTAAGGCAATATTTTTACATCCTAAATTAATTAAATGCTGAGTTGAATTTAAGGCCGAATCAAAATCATCTACCACAACCTTATCACATTCTACTCCATCTGCAATTCGATCAAACATTACAATTGGAGTTCCGTCGTTTATAATTTCAGAAAAATGACTGTATTCCTGTAATTTTTGCGCTTCCTCAGAAACAGAGAGAATAAAACCGTCAATGGTTCCGTTGCTCAACATTTCAAGTGTATGAATTTCCTTCTCTAAAGATTCATTTGAAATACACGTAATTACATTATATCCTTTTTTATCAGCTACTTTTTCTATCCCACTAAAAACCTTGGCAAAAAACGAGTTTAATATATTAGGTATAATCACACCTATTGTTTTGGTTTTACGATTCTTTAAATTAAGACCAATAACATTAGGCTTATAATTTTTGAGTTTGGCATACTCCTTAATCTTCACCTTTGTTTGCTCACTAATTTCCGGACTGTCATTTAATGCCTTAGACACAGTCGACACCGAAACACCAAGTTCTTTCGCAATTTGTTTTAGAGTTGCTTTAGCTTTCATTTAAAAGTAATTTTATGTAATTAATACAAATATAGTAGAATTACCTAAAATAAAACAAAAATCACCTACCACTATTTAAAATTATAAGGACTTTTCGAAACAAACCCCAAAGAACAAATAATTTTCTGAAACCTTGAATATCTAAAATTTCATTTTACACCTGACTTACATAATATATACAACCAACTTAAAAGCATCTTGGCAATAAAATCATAGTTGTCTTTTTTATTGTTTTAAATAAAAAACTGAAAGCCTGATTTTCAGCGTATAAAAATTCTTTTCAGGTATTTGGTTTTAAAATAATTAATTGTACTTTTGCATCCCCTTTATTGGGGATGGAATGTTTAATTAAAATAATATTATGGACGCATTAAGCTACAAGACAATTTCAGCTAGCAAAGCCACTGTAACGAAAGAGTGGATCGTTGTAGACGCTGAAGGTCATAACTTAGGTCGTCTTGCTTCAAAGGTTGCAATGATCTTAAGAGGTAAGTACAAACCAAGTTACACACCGCACGTTGACTGTGGAGATAACGTAATTGTTATCAACTCAGAAAAAATTAACCTTACAGGTACAAAAATGAATGACAAAATTTACATGCGTCATACAGGTTACCCAGGAGGACAAAGAACTTTAACTGCTAAAGTATTGCAATCTAAAAACCCTGCATTATTAGTAGAGAAAGCTGTAAAAGGAATGTTACCTAAAAACAAATTAGGAGCTGAACTTTTTAGAAATCTAAATGTTGTTGTAGGATCTGAGCACAAACAAGGCGCTCAAAAACCTAGAACTGTTAACCTAAACGATCTTAAGTAATGGGAGTTATTCACAAAATCGGTAGAAGAAAAACCGCTGTTGCACGTGTATATGTTTCTGAAGGAACAGGAAAAATCACTGTAAACAAAAAAGAATTCGCAACTTACTTTCCAACTGCAACTTTACAATACAAAGTTTTACAACCAATGTCTATGACAGAAAATGTAAACAACTTTGACGTTAAAGTAAACGTTTACGGAGGTGGTTCAACTGGTCAGGCAGAAGCTGTAAGAATGGCATTGGCACGTGTTATGTGTGAAGTAAATGCTGAAAACAGAGCTATCTTAAAACCAGAAGGTTTATTAACAAGAGATCCAAGAATGGTTGAACGTAAGAAATTCGGTCAGAAGAAAGCTCGTAAGAGATTCCAATTCTCTAAACGTTAATATTACCTGTCTTGTGCATATGGTACAAGACATCATCAATTTATTGAAATTAAAAAACACAGTTGTTGTTGCTCTCCTGTCGAGGCAGGAAATAGTTTAGCATCTAAATGTATAAAGCCTGGGAAACCGCCATTTATACATTGCTAATCAACAGAACGTAAACTAGTACAAAAATGGCAAACAAAATAGAAGTAAAAGACTTACTAGAAGCAGGTGTTCACTTTGGACACATGACTAGAAAATGGGATCCAAACATGGCTCCTTACATTTATATGGAGCGTAATGGTATTCACATTATCAATCTATATAAAACTGCAGCAAAAATTGAAGAAGCTAACGAAGCTTTGAAAAAAATCGCTGCATCAGGTAGAAAAATCTTATTCGTAGCTACCAAAAAACAAGCAAAAGACATCGTTGCTGAAAAAGCAAAAGCTGCAAACATGCCTTACATCACTGAAAGATGGCCTGGTGGAATGCTAACTAACTTTGTAACTATCAGAAAGGCAGTTAAAAAAATGTCTTCTATTGATAAAATGAAGAAAGATGGTACTTTCATGACTCTATCTAAAAAAGAGCGTTTGCAAGTTGATCGTCTACGTGCTAAATTAGAGAAAAACTTAGGTTCAATCGCTGACATGTCCAGACTACCAGCTGCATTGTTCGTAGTAGATATCAAAGCTGAACACATCGCAATAAAAGAAGCTCAAAAATTAAACATTCCAGTTTTCGCAATGGTTGATACGAATTCTGACCCAAGAGAGGTTGATTACGTTATTCCTGCAAATGATGATGCTTCTAAATCAATTGACAAAATTTTATCTTTAGTTACTGCTGCTGTAATCGACGGTCTTTCTGACAGAGGCTCTGACAAGGAAGCTGACGTTTTCACAGAAGAAGCTCCAGCTACTGAAGCTGCTGCACCGGCTGTAGAAGCTGCACCGGCTGTTGAAGCTGCTGCTCCTGCAACTGAAGAATAAATAAACAATTTAAATTCCAAATTTTAAATTCCAAAATCCAAACACAAATTAAAAACGTTATGTTGATAATTTAATAAAATTGGAGTTTGGAATTTAAAAGATGGAATTTTTACTTTTAACATTAAAATTCAAAATATTATGGCAACAATTACTGCTGCAGACGTAAATAAATTAAGACAAACTACAGGTGCCGGAATGATGGACTGTAAAAAAGCTTTAGTTGAAGCTGAAGGAGATTTCGATAAAGCTATACAAAACCTTAGAGAAAAAGGACAAAAAGTTGCTGCTAACCGTTCTGACCGTGAGTCTTCTGAAGGAGCTGCTGTTTCTTTTGTTAATGCCGACAAAACTAAAGGAGCTATCATCACTTTAAACTGCGAAACAGATTTCGTAGGTAAAAATGAAGCTTTCGTAACTTTGGCTAAAGAATTAGTTGAAAAAGCGATCAACTTCTCTTCTAAAGAAGAATTTTTAGCTTCAGATTTCAACGGAATTACTGTTGCTGAAAAATTAATTGAGCAAACTGGTGTTATCGGTGAAAAAATCGAAATCGGTGGTTTTGAAATTTTAGAAGGCGCTTTCGTTGGATCTTATGTTCACGTTAACAAAATTGCTGCATTAACTGCAATTTCTGCACCAATTGCTAA
Source organism: Flavobacterium piscis (assembly GCF_031457575.1). Classification (GTDB taxonomy): domain Bacteria; phylum Bacteroidota; class Bacteroidia; order Flavobacteriales; family Flavobacteriaceae; genus Flavobacterium; species Flavobacterium piscis_A. The sequence goes on from NZ_JAVDWQ010000001.1 coordinate 30,863, forward strand.
TGGTGACGTTTTAACTAAAGATATCTCTATGCAAGTTGCTTCTATGGGAGCTGATACATTATCTTACAAAGATTTTGACCCATCTTTCGTTGCTTCTGAACTTGCTGCTCGTATTGCTGTAATCGAAAAAGAAAATGAAGAGGCAAAACGTTTAGGAAAAACTTTAAAAAATGTTCCTAAATATATCTCTTTCTCTCAATTAACTGAAGAAGTTCTAAAACAAGCTGAAGAAGATGCTAAAGCTGAATTAAAAGCTGAAGGTAAACCAGAACAAATCTGGGATAAAATTATTCCGGGAAAAGTACAACGTTTCATCTCTGACAATACTACTTTAGACCAAGAAAAAGCTTTATTAGATCAAAACTTCATCAAGGATGATAGTAAAAAAGTTAGTGATTATGTTAAAGGATTCAATGTTGAAATTACAGGTTTCAAAAGAGTTACTTTAGGTTAATATATTATTTCAATATAAAAAGCCCGAATATTAAGTTATCCGGGCTTTTTTAATTTTAGCAAATCAATTATTTATTTCTTCTTATCTCCAATCGGAAAATTTCTGGCTCTCATCAAAGCATCAGATTTAGGAGCTCTTCCCCTGAAATTTTCATACGCTTTTTCTTGATCTACTGTGTTTCCAACACTAAAAACAGTATCATAAAGCCTTTTAGCAACTTCTTTATCATAAGGTCCTTTACCTTCTGTAAAGGCTTCATAAGCATCTGCATTAATCACATCAGCCCATAAATAACTGTAATAACCTGCTGCGTACCCATCACTCGAAAAAATGTGCCCAAATTGAGGAATACGGTGACGCATTACAATCTCAGATGGCATATGAAGCGCATCTAAAGTTTCTTTTTCAAATTTATGCGGATCGATTGTTGTCGTTGCCAAATGTAGTTTCATATCAATTAATGAGCTTGATATTGTTTCTACAGTAGCAAAACCTTCATTAAAGTTCGCCGCTTTTTCTATCCTGTCTACTAACACCTGAGATAGTGGCTGATTGGTTTTGTAATGCAAAGCAAACTTATTCAACACTTCCGGAGTAGCTAACCAATGCTCTAACAATTGCGAAGGAAACTCAACATAATCTCGTGCTACAGATGTTCCTGCTAAACTCGGATACGTTACATTTGAACATAATCCGTGAAGCGCATGTCCAAATTCATGAAACAAAGTTGATGCATCTTCCCAGGAAATCAAAACAGGCTCATTATCAGCACCTTTTATAAAATTACAGTTATTAGACACAATTGTAAGTACATTTCCTTCTAATTTTTGTTGATCGCGGTAAGCATTCATCCAAGCACCGGAACGTTTTCCTGTGCGGGCGTACGGATCAAAATACCATAAACCAACTACTTTCCCTGTTACTTTGTTGCTAACTTCCCAAACTCGTACATCAGGATGATAAACCGGAACATTTGTAATTTGCTTGAAACTTAAATTAAATAACTCACCAGCAACCCAAAACATTCCTTCACGCAAATTTTCTAATTGCAAATATTGTTTAACTTCATTTTGATCCAAATCATATTTGGCTTTTCTAACTTTTTCAGCATAAAAACGATAATCCCAAGGCTGAATTTTAAAATTACCTCCTTCTGCATCAACTATTTTTTGCATTTCAATAACATCCTGACGAACTTTTTCTATTGCCGGTTCCCAAACTGACTCCATCAATGCCAGCGTCTTCTTTGGATCTTTTGCCATTTTATTTGACAAACTCCAATCTGCAAAAGTTGGAAAACCAAGTAATTTTGCTTTTTGAGTACGTAATTCTAAAATAGAAACTAAACTTGCATTATTGTCATTAGCATTTTCATTATCCCCGCGTTTCACAAAAATATCAAAAGCTTTTTGTCTTAAATCCCTACGGGTTGAGAAAGTTAAAAATGGTTCAATAGATGAACGTGTATTAGCAATACATCCTAAAACATCCAGTTTTCTCTCTTTTGCTTCAGCAATTGCAGCATTTTTTACTTCTGTCGGCAAACCATCAAAATCACTTTCTGTTTTTAAAGCTACATATTGATTGTGCTCTTCTGCTAATAAATTTTGGCTAAAACGAGTAAAAAGCGTTGCCAGTTCCTGATTAATTTTAGCTACTTTTTCTTTATCTTTTTCATCTAATTTTGCTCCTTCACGAACCAAATTGGTGTAATAAAGCCAAATCAAACGCTGTTGCTCACTGTTTAATTTTTTGCTTTCTTTTGAGTTGTATAAAGTTTCAATTCTGGTAAAAAGCTTTTTGTTTTGGTTAATTTTATCTCTGAACTGAGAGAATTTGGGAGACATTTCCCTATCAACAACACTAAATTCCGGACTACTTATATTTGATCTGTAAATTCCGTAAACCGTAAAAATTCTGGTAATTGTTTGACCTGAACGTTCCAGGGCGGCAATTGTGTTATCAAAAGTTGGTGCTTTTGGATTATTGGCAATAGCATCAATTTCACTTAATTTTTCCTGAATAGCAAACTCAATTGCCGGTTTAAAATCTGAAACCTTATACTCATTAAAAGCAGGCACACCTCCATAAGGCCCTGTCCATTTTTTAAGCAAAGGATTATCTCCCTTGTTTTGTGCGTTTATCGCAAAAAAAGTTGTTCCCATGAGAAAAATTGATATTAATTTTTTCATATTATTATTTTGAATTAGTAATACTTCAAAAGTATCCAAATTTCACGAATTGGAAGTAAGTTTAACATTCGTAAAAAAGAACTTGTAAATTCAGCCTTTCACAAATTAAGAAATACTCATCGATTTAAGAAAATTCTCTATAATAAAACTTAGAAAAAAAATACATTCATAAATGGATTGATGTTATTCTATTCTATATTTGTTTATCAGAACCATTAAATCCAGCCCCGTTGAAAAAACTACTTTTTATTTCATTATTATTAATAACTTCATTTGTTCAGGCTCAAAACAAAAGCTTATTTTGGGAAATATCAGGCAATGGCTTAAGCAAAAATTCCTATTTATATGGTACGATGCATGTTAATGACAAAGTTTCTTTTCACTTATCTGATTTATTTTTCAAAAATCTATTAAGTTCTGATATTGTCGCTAATGAGAGTAATCCTGAGACCTGGACTGATCTGAATGACCTGATGAAAAACAATAATAATTATAATCTGTATACCAAATTTTACACAGAATTCTATTTATTTCCAACAACAAAAGAAAACATTAAGACGATTTTCAACAATGACAATGCCCGATTTTTCAAAAGCATGTTGTCTGGTGTAGAAGGTGAACAAGCCGATTTTCAAGAAAATACAGTTTTGGATATGTTTATATTTCAAACCGGAAAAAAATACAAAAAAAGAATTGTTGGTCTGGAGAACGCAAAAGAATCCATACTTTCAATTCTTCAAATAGTCGATGAGGATGCAAAACCAAAAGAAGAGAACAGACTTACTTTAACGAAAATTTTAAAAAACAGAAATCCAAATGAGGTACTAAAAGAATTTTACCGGGAAAAAGATATTGTTATGCTGGATTCCATCTATAAATTGATGTTTTCAAAAAAAGCACACGATGCACTTATTGTAAACCGTAATAAAATAATGGCCAACAGTATAGATTCTATTGCTAAAACCGGAAGTTTGTTTTCAGCTGTGGGCGCAGCACATCTTGCCGGAAATGATGGCATGATTGAACTCTTAAAACGTAAAGGCTATACCGTAAAACCCATAATAGATACTTTTACGGATAATGGAAAAAATCAAAAGAAGACAATTGAAGCTTATTTTCCCAATCCAAATTTTATCACTTCCTATACAAAAGATAAAATGGTACAGCTGCCATTATATAAAAACACCATAGAAGAAAATGAAATTTTAGGCTCTCCGGATTTTACAAATGGCGGTGCTATTACCATAAAAAGGATTCCCCTAAATTATTTCCTGAAAAAAAACAATATCCTATATAATGCCACATCATTGGATAGTTTATTTTTTGAACAAATTGCCGGAGATATTATCGAGAAAAAATATTTTGAACAAGCCTATTTTTCCGGATATGATATCAAAAACATTACCAAAACAGGCAACACACAACATTCAAAATTTTACATAACACCTTTAGAAATTATTTCTGTGTCAATGACAGGACCTGCAAACTATGTTCGTCAATACGAAAATGAAGTCTTTAATAATATAAAAATAAAGGTTCTTAAAAATGAATGGGAGAAAATAAAACCAGTGAAGGGCGGATTTGAAGTAGAAATTCCGTCTTTTAATTTTGTCTTTGGAAATAGTGTCGAAAAAGGCACCAATATTGACATTCAGGGATATGATAATCAGGAAAAAGGTTATTATTTTTTAAGAGAAAAAACTTTAAACGATACTGATTTAATTGAAAATTCCGAATACGAACAAAAACAGATTCATTATCAGTTTTATTTACAGCAGGATCAGGATTCTACAAACACGCATTATAATATAGCCGAAAATTCTTTTGTTTCTTCCTCTAAAATTGGAGAAAGAAATATCAAACTAAAAACAGTTGTACATGGAAATAAATATTATTTACTGGGAACCGTAAACGCTTCAGAAGCATATACAAACCGATTTTTCAATTCATTTTTGGTTACCCCTTTTGACTATAAATCAAAATCAAAAATGCTAATCGATTCAACAGCCAATTTTAGAATAGAAATTCCTGAGAAAGAAAATGAAAATTTGTTTTTAAAACTAAAGAAAAAACAATATGAAAATAAAAATACCTTTAGGGAAGTAAATCAATATCAGGTTTTTAATTCTGAAACTGGCAGAAAAATTAATTTAGATTATCATAAATATCACAAATACGAACGCGATTTACCTATTGACTCCATTCAGAACAAGCTTAAAAAAGTGTTTTTAAAGCAATATGCAAATGACTTTGATGAGGATTATTACTATAATGGTGAAAACGAAGGTTATGGAAATCCTACTTCATTGTTAAATATTGAATTATATGGAAAAAAAGGTTTTTCAAAATCTCTTTGGGATAAAATATTAGCTGGCAAAAAAGACAATTATGAATTGATAAATGAAAGCACCACTTTCAATAAAGAGGAGAACAGCTACACTATCAATGCAACAGTTTCTAAACCCGATGCAGTTCAGGCTATTAAATACAAAGTACTTTATAAAAACAACTCCTATTATTTACTTAGTACTCTTGTAGAAAAAAGCTATAAAAATGATGATTCCTTTATAGAAAAGGCTTTTAATTCACTTGCTTTAGTCGAAAATATAAAAACTGATGCTCCTGAGGATAAAATTAAGCTTTTCATAGAAGATGCCAAAAGTGAAAAAGATACTATCCGATATTCTGCTTTAAAATCTATCAATAATCTGGATGTTACAAAAAATGACTTTGAAAACATTACTAATTTCATAAACACTTTTAATTTTAAAGAAAATGAAACAGATGCTATTTCGGCACTTATAGAGAAATTGGGGAAAATAAATGATGACAGAGTTATTCCTTTTCTTGACAATTATTATAAAAAAGAATCTACTAAAACAGATGTGCAAATTAGTATTCTAAAGAGTATTTCACTTCAAAAATCAAAAGCAGGGTACAAAAAAATCAATAAATTATTAGAATATGATTTGCCCATTTCTGACAATCAATATGAAATAACAAGCCTCTTTGATTCGTTTCAAAATGACCCCGAAAACAGTAAGGAATTGTTTCCGGAAATTTTTCAGTATTACAGTATCAAGGAATACAATAAACCCATCATTGATTTTTGTAATTTGTTATTAGAAAAGAAATTTATCTCGGTCAATAAAATAAAAGCATTTAAGAAAATACTTCTTACCAACACAAAACTTGAATACAAAAGAGTAGCAAGCTGGAATCAAAAAAATAAGACAAATGATGATGTTGAAGATCCCGAAGAAATAACAAGCTCTTATGATGAACCTACGGAATCATTGACCGATTTAATACATTACACTAATTTAATGTATAACTATACTGATGATAAAAACGTAAAGGAGATTATAAAAAAAATAAAAAAGCTTGATATCCCTAAATTGAATATAGAATTGGCCCGTCTGGGAATTATTCACAACAAATTAACCACTTCAGAAATTGAAGCGTTTTTGAATGACCCAAAAACACAATTTGCTACTATCAATTTATTATTGAACCAAGATAAAAAGGAGCTTATACATTTTACCGATGAAGAAATTTCAAAATCTGCCGTTGTAAATTTTCAAAATATTTCCAAAAGAGATTCTATTTCTTTATCTGAAAATAAAATAATCGAGAAGAACGGTCAGGAGGTTTCATTTTATTTTTATAGAATCAAAAGAAAAAGTACAGAAATTGAATCAGCCAAAAATCAATTATTTACAGTAGCTTTTATTTCAGAAAACAAGAAAATAAATCCTCTGGCATTCAAGGCATTCAACATTATATCAGTAAATGAAGAAGATGATCAGGAAGAAAAGTATGATCTGATAATCAATGAATTCTTAAACAATAATCATCCAAGAGCAAGTTTTGAAAAAGAAAAAACGGCTAACGAATTAATTCCTGACGAAGGATATTAAATTAATTTCAGCTTAAAATAATTAACTTTGATAATCTGAATTGATATAGTAAGTTTATGTTTAAAACCAAAAGAGAGATTGTATTTGTAATTCTGGCAGGAATATTTATTACTAATGCCGTTGTAGCTGAGCTCATTGGCGGAAAACTGATTCAGATTGGTCCCTTTGTAATGAGCATAGGAATTTTGCCCTGGCCAATTGTTTTTCTTACTACTGATTTAATTAATGAATACTTTGGGGAGAAAGGAGTTAAAAAACTTTCTTTTATTACAGCCTGCCTGATAGCTTATGCTTTCCTTATATTGTTTATGGCTATAGCAATTCCGGCAGCAAAAGGCATTAGTCCGGTAAATGACGAACAGTTTCAGGCTGTTTTTGGACAAAGTATGTGGATTATAGTGGGAAGTATTATAGCTTTTATGGTTTCTCAGCTTATAGACATTAGTGTTTTTTGGTTTTTTAAAAATCGAACAGGAGACAAAAAAATATGGCTTAGAACAACTGGTTCCACAATAATTTCACAATTATTTGACTCGTTCATTGTGTTGGGAATTGCTTTTTGGTTACCCGGAAAAATTGATTTTGATACTTTCCTATCATCGGCATTGGTTGGGTATACTTTTAAACTTTCAATTGCCATTGTATTGACTCCCTTAATTTATTTAGGGCATCATTTGATTAAAAAATATTTAGAAAAAGATAAAGATTAATTTTTATCTTAAAAAAAGCATTTAAAACCTTAAATCTAAACCATTTGAGGTTCTTTTTATATTTAAAATAAAAAAATGGAACTCACAAGATGTGGCTGGTGCTCAGCAAGCGATTTATACAAAAAATACCATGACGAAGAATGGGGCGTTCCTGTATATGATGATGTCTCATTGTTTGAATTTTTAATACTCGAAACGTTTCAGGCTGGCCTGAGCTGGATTACGATTTTAAACAAAAGAGAAAATTTCAGGAATGCATTTGATCATTTTGATTATAAAAAAGTTGCCCATTATTCTGAAGCCAAAATTGAAGAATTATTACAGGACACCGGAATCATCCGCAACAAACTTAAAATAAGAGCAGCGGTATCCAATGCACAGGCCTTTATGAAAGTACAGGAAGAATTTGGCAGTTTTTCCAATTATATCTGGAAATTCACCAACGGAAAACCTATAGATAACAATCCAAAAACCTCAAAAGACGTTCCCGCTACTACTCCACTTTCGGACGAAATTAGTAAAGATTTAAAAAAAAGAGGTTTCAAATTCGTTGGTTCAACGGTCGTTTACGCACACATGCAGGCCACCGGAATGGTCAATGATCACGTTGAAAATTGCTGGACGAGAAACCAGTAAACAGTCTCAATTCTCACTCTTATTTTTCATTTTTCCAAAACTTGAAACCTGAAACTTGAAATTTATAAACAAAAAATTACTATATTTGTTTCACACTTTAGGGGTGTCTGCATCGCGCAGGCTGAGATTTTACCCTCTGAACCTGATCTAGTTCATACTAGCGTAGGGAAAAGTAAGATGACTTCTGACCGCATTTTCATGCGTAATTGCAGCCATTCCTAAGGTAGAGATTCACCGCAGTGAATCTTAAAAATCTAAAACCAAGAAGGAATGGAACTAAAAATCAACCACCAAATTAAACAATTCAGTGCCGATACGCTAAGCGTTCAATCGTTGCTTGATCTCGAAATTCCCAACAAACAGAACGGAATTGCCGTTGCCATTAACAATACTGTTGTTCCAAAAATAAATTGGAACCACCACCTTGTACACGAAACTGACGAAATTCTAATTATTTCCGCTACACAAGGAGGGTAATTTTGCTGCACAAACGAGCTATCCGTTACAAGTCCGCAGTCGTCAACCACAAAAACATAGTCATAACAAAGCTTCCGTTGGTCGCTTTTCTATTCCTTGTTTTTTTTACGGTTTTCTCCTTTTCGGGCTTTACACTTCTATCCCTGGCAGAAACTGTTTACGAAAAATTCAAATTTTTAAATCAAATAACAATAGCAACTTCAAACTAAATCAGCAATGAACAACGAAGAAAAAATATCCAGAACTCCTTTTCCGAACTCCAAAAAAATATATATCAACGGAGAAATTCATCCTATAAAAGTCGCCATGCGCGAAGTAATTCTTAGCGATACGAAACTTTCAAACGGAGGCATCGAAAAAAATCCGCCAGTCACTGTTTATGATACATCAGGAGCTTATACAGATCCCAATATTGAAATCGACATTAGAAAAGGACTCCCCCGCCTGCGCGAAAATTGGATTTTAGAACGAAGCGATGTCGAAATTTTATCTGAAATAAGTTCCGATTACGGACTGACCCGCTTAAAAGACGAAAGTTTAGATCATCTTCGTTTTGAATATTTACATCAGCCAAAAAGGGCTAAAAAAGGAGCAAACGTAACGCAATTGTATTACGCCAAACAAGGCATCATTACTCCTGAAATGGAATATATAGCGATTCGTGAAAACCAGCGTATTGAACTTTTAAACGAACAAACCCAAGCGATGCGATGCCAGCATGATGGACATAGTTTTGGGGCCAACACGCCAAAAAGCAAAATCACACCCGAATTTGTTCGAAGCGAAGTAGCCTGCGGAAGAGCCATCATCCCCAATAACATCAACCATCCTGAAAGCGAGCCGATGATTGTGGGACGAAACTTTCTAGTCAAAATAAACGCCAATATTGGCAACAGTGCCGTGACTTCCAGCATCGAAGAAGAAGTAGAAAAAGCCGTTTGGGCTTGTCGTTGGGGTGCCGACACCATTATGGATTTATCAACAGGAAAAAATATCCATGAAACCAGAGAATGGATTATTCGAAATTCTCCCGTTCCAATCGGTACTGTTCCGATTTACCAGGCATTGGAGAAAGTCAAAGGAGTTGCCGAAGATTTAACCTGGGAAGTTTTCCGTGATACTTTAATTGAGCAGGCAGAGCAAGGTGTTTCGTATTTTACGATTCATGCCGGAGTTTTATTACGCTACATTCATTTAACTGCTGACCGTGTTACCGGTATCGTTTCGAGAGGCGGATCAATTATGGCAAAATGGTGTTTATTTCATCATAAGGAAAACTTTCTATACACACATTTCGAGGAAATCTGCGAAATCATGAAACAATACGATGTTGCCTTTTCGTTAGGAGACGGCTTACGTCCGGGTTCGATTGCAGATGCTAATGATGCAGCCCAATTTGCTGAACTGGAAACATTGGGCGAACTGACAAAAATTGCATGGAAACACGATGTTCAGGTATTCATTGAAGGTCCTGGCCACGTTCCAATGCACATGATCAAAGAAAACATGGACAAACAACTGGAACATTGCCACGAAGCCCCATTTTACACTCTTGGACCATTAACGACAGATATTGCACCTGGTTACGATCATATCACATCTGCAATTGGAGCAGCTATGATTGGCTGGTACGGTTGTGCCATGTTGTGTTATGTAACTCCAAAAGAACATCTTGGGCTACCCAATAAAAAAGACGTTAAAGATGGTGTTATCACCTATAAAATTTCTGCCCATGCTGCAGATTTGGCCAAAGGTCATCCGGGTGCACAATATCGCGATAATGCTTTGAGCAAGGCCCGTTTCGAATTTCGTTGGGAAGATCAGTTTAATTTATCATTAGATCCTGATACAGCAAGAGAGTTCCACGATGAAACCCTTCCGGCAGATGGCGCAAAAGTGGCTCATTTTTGTTCGATGTGCGGACCAAAATTCTGTTCGATGAAAATATCTCAGGAAATTCGGGATGTGGCTGCTGCCGAAAAAGGCATGCAGGAAAAATCAGAAGAGTTTATTGAGCAGGGAAAAGAGATTTATATCTAAAAAGAGCATAGAAAAAAGAATAAAGAGGAAAAATATGATCGTAATTACAAATCCTTCTGCTATTGCAAATGAAATAATCCTTATTGATTCTTTATTGGAGGAAGGATTATCATTGCTTCATGTTCGGAAACCGGATTTCTCAGAAGTAGAAATAGCCAAATTTATTCATCAGATAAAACATGAATATCGGGGAAATCTGGTTCTGCATAACCATCATGAAATAGCAGCTGATTTTGGAATTAACAGAATTCATTTTTCAGAAACAGAAAGAAAAAAGAATGATTCTTCAATAATTGCAAATATGGTGTTATCAACTTCAACTCATTCAATAGAAGATTTCAATGCTTTGGAAAACATTTTTGATTATGCTTTTTTAAGCCCTGTTTTTACAAGTATTTCGAAAGAAAATTATAGCCCAAAAACTGATCTTTTTGAAGATTTAACGCAAAGAATAAATTTTAATACCAAAATGATTGCTTTAGGCGGAATTCATTCAGCCAATATCGAAAAATCACTTCAAAATGGTTTTGATGATGTCGCTCTTTTAGGTACAATCTGGAATAGTCCCAATGCAATTAAAAACTTTAAACTATGTCAAAAAATCGCCCTTTCGCTCTTAGCATAGCAGGCTTAGATCCTTCAGGAGGTGCCGGAATTCTAGCAGATACTAAAACTTTTGAACAGCATCAGGTACAAGGATTAGCCATAAGTACTGCAAATACTATTCAAACCGATTGTAAATTCTACGAAATTGAATGGACATCGCTTGATTTTGTATTACGCTCCATAAAAAAGTTATTCAAAAACTATCCTGTAAAATCGGTTAAAATTGGTATTGTTCCTTCCTTTTTTTATTTAAATGAAGTTGTTTCCTTAATTAAAAAATTAAATCCAAACACAGTTATTGTTTGGGATACCGTATTAAAATCCTCGACAGAATTTGAATTTTTAACAATTGAAAGCCAAACAGATTTACAAAAAACATTGTCAAAAATTGATTTAATAACGCCAAATTACGATGAAATACTTATGCTTTTCCCTGATTTCATATCTGATAAACTTTGGATAAAAAATGAACTTTCAACAGCTATTTTGCTAAAAGGAGGCCATAATGAAGTTGCCTTGGGCACAGATTATCTATTTCAAAGAAGCGAAATTACAGAATTCTTACCTGCCAACATCAATTTCCAGCCAAAGCATGGATCCGGTTGTGTATTATCATCCGCAATTGCAGCAAATCTGGCTTCAGGTCATGATTTAAAAACGGCTTGCCAGGAAGCTAAATTATATATCGAAAAATACTTAAGCTCTTCATCATCATTAATTGGCTATCATTATGTTTAACAAATTACAATATATTTCACAAGGTGAAACAGTCGAAAAACAACTGTACAATATCCACCAGGCTTTGGATAGTGGATGTAACTGGATACAAATGCGGTTTAAAAATCAAACTCCTGAAAAAAGATTTGTTTTAGCAGAAGCCGTAAAAACTTTATGCGAAGAATACCTGGCAATTTTCATTGTTAATGATGATGTTGTTCTTACTCAGGAAATTGCTGCAGATGGCGTCCATTTGGGTTTAACCGATATGAGTATTCCTGAAGGGCGTGTTATTTTAGGAGACAGGAAAATAATTGGAGCGACTGCAAATACTTTTGAAGATGTTCTTTTTCAGTCTAAAAACGGTTGTGATTATATTGGTTTGGGACCTTTTCAATTTACCGATACCAAGGAAAAACTAAGTCCTGTTTTAGGGATTGAAGGCTATGCATCTATTTTAAATAAAATGAAAATAGCAAATATTTCTACACCTGTTTATGCCATAGGCGGAATCACTTTGAAAAATATTGAAACCCTTATTGAAACAGGCATTCATGGTATTGCCATTTCTGGAATGATTACAAAAAGCCATCAAAAAGAAAAACTGATTCAACAACTTAACGATAAATTATATGCAAACGCCATTATTTAAAATAGGTGATAAAACCCTGACCTCACGCCTGTTTTTAGGAACGGGTAAATTTGGTTCTAACCAGCAAATGAAGGAAGCAATTTTAGCTTCAGAAAGCCAATTGGTGACGGTTGCCTTAAAACGTATTGATCTCGAAACCGATACCGATGCTATTTTATCGCATTTACAACATCCTAATATTAATTTGTTGCCCAATACATCAGGGGCAAGAAATGCAAAAGAAGCCGTTTTTGCAGCTCAATTAGCACGTGAAGCACTTGAAACCAATTGGGTAAAACTCGAAATTCATCCGGATCCAAAATATTTAATGCCGGATCCTATCGAAACTTTAAAAGCTACTGAAGAACTGGCTAAACTCGGTTTTTTTGTTTTGCCTTACATTCACGCTGATCCTGTTTTGTGCAAACATCTGGAAAATGCAGGAACAACTGCTGTTATGCCTTTAGGTTCACCTATTGGCAGTAATAAAGGGTTGAAAACGATTGATTTTTTGGAAATTATTATCGAACAAAGCAATGTTCCTGTAATTATAGATGCCGGAATTGGCGCTCCTTCAGATGCCGCTAAAGCTATGGAAATTGGTGCTGATGCTGTTTTGGTTAACACCGCCATTGCCGTAGCCGGAAATCCGAAATTAATGGCAGAAGCTTTTAAAGAAGCTGTCATTGCAGGCAGAAAAGCTTTTGAAGCTAAAATAGCTCATCAGCAAAATCATGCTGTTGCTTCTAGCCCTTTGACTGCTTTTTTATATGAATAAGTTGATTTTCTCTCGCAGATCTCGCAGATTTAGCAGATAATTATTATACTGCGAATTACTAAAACTATTTATTCATCATTTTTAATTAATTAAAAAGGCAGAATTTTCTTTACTTTGAATAAAAAAATTATGTCTGAAAATGAAATTTCATATAAAGTTAGGGGTTCAATTTTTAAAGTATATAACACTCTTGGGCCTGGTTTATTAGAATCTGTATATGAAAGTGCTCTTTATTATCAATTGAAAAAGGATGGATTAAAAGTAATTAAACAAATTGATCTGCCTGTTAAATATGATGATGTTTATTTAGACATTACATTCAGGCTAGATATTTTAGTAGAAGATAAAGTAATCATAGAATTAAAATCAGTAGATCAAATAAAGTCTATTCACTTTAAACAATTAAATACTTATTTAAAACTAACTAATAAAAAACTCGGGCTATTAGTCAATTTCAACTGTTCTAATATTCTTGAAAACATTCATCGTGTTGCGAATAAAATTTAATCTGCTCTATCTGCAAAATCTGCGGGAAACAAAATAAAAAAAATGAAAACATTCAAATCTGTTTTTGAAAATTATGATTGGGAAACCATCCAATCTAAAATATACAATACAACATCAAAAGATGTTGCATATTCTTTGTCGAAAACCAAACGCAGCCTTGATGATTTTTTAGCCTTGATTTCTCCTGCTGCTCAAAATTATTTAGAGCAAATGGCACAGGAATGTCATGAAATTACCAAAAAACGTTTTGGCAAAACCATTCAAATGTACGCACCGCTTTATTTAAGCAATGAATGCCAAAATATCTGTACCTATTGTGGCTTTAGTTTAGATAATAAAATAAAACGAAAAACACTTTTGGACTCTGAGATACAACTCGAAGTTGAGGCATTGAAAAAACTTGGTTTTGATCATGTTTTACTGGTAACAGGCGAAGCTAATTATACGGTAAACATTAATTATTTTCTAAATGCAATTAATTTAATCAAAGAGCAATTTTCAATTATTTCTGTGGAAGTTCAGCCACTTTCTACCGAGGAATACCAACGTTTGCATGAAGCTGGAGTTTATTCTGTTTTAGTGTATCAGGAAACGTATCATCAGGAAGTTTACAAAAAATATCATACAAAAGGCAAAAAGTCCAATTTTGATTTCAGGCTCGAAACTCCTGACCGAATAGGAATCGCCGGAATTCATAAAATAGGTTTGGGCGTTTTATTAGGCCTGGAAGATTGGCGAACTGATAGTTTTTTTAATGCCTTGCATCTCGATTATCTACAAAAGAAATACTGGCAGACCAAATATTCCGTTTCGTTCCCGAGATTGCGTCCGGCAGAAGGCATTATCGAACCCAATTTTATTATGGACGATAAAGACCTGACTCAATTAATTTGCGCTTATCGTTTATGGAATGAAGATTTGGAAATTTCTATTTCTACCAGGGAAAATGAAAAATTCAGAAATAATATCATCCCAATTGGTGTGACAAGCATGAGTGCAGGTTCTAAAACCAATCCCGGCGGCTATGTTGTTGATCCGCAATCTTTAGAGCAATTTGAAATTAGTGATGATCGTTCAGCAAATGAAATTGCACAAATCATAAAAAAATCCGGCTATGAACCCGTTTGGAAGGATTGGGATAAAAGTTTTAGTCTGAAAGTCGAAAGTCGAAAGTCATAGAGCCTAAAGATATCAAAACGACTATTTTCAGCCATTTTACTGTTCACATTTCATTTATTCTAAATTGACTTTCAACTTTCGACTTTCAAACTTTAAGACTTATAACAATGAGTATCATACAAGAGTTTTTACGTTACAACAGACAAACTATACTTCCGGAAATTGGCGATGAAGGTCAGGAAAAACTCAAAAAAGCAAGGGTTTTAGTCATTGGCGCCGGGGGCTTGGGCTGTCCAATTTTGCAATATATTTCGACTGCCGGTGTGGGTTTTATTGGAATAATGGATTTTGACACTATTGAAATCCACAATTTACATCGGCAGATTTTATATACTGAAAATGAAATTGGCAAGCAAAAAGCAATTGTTGCCAAAAATGTAGTTTCTAAATTAAATCCTTTGATTCAGGTTGAAGCGATTCCTGAAAAACTAACAATTGAAAATACATCCGAGATTATACACCAATATGATATTATAGTGGATGGTTCTGATAATTTTGCTACACGTTATTTGGTAAACGATACTTGTGTTCAATTTAAAAAACCTTTGGTTTACGGAAGTATTTTAAAATTTGAAGGTCAGGTGGCTGTTTTTAATCATAATGGAAGTAAAAACCTGCGTGATTTATTTCCGGAAATGCCTGATCCGAAGGAGGTACCAAATTGTAACTTAAACGGAGTTTTGGGAACATTACCCGGAATTATCGGTACTATGATGGCGCATGAAACGCTTAAATTAATTTTGGAATTACCAACCTTGAAAAATGAGTTGGTCATTTTTAATACCTTGAATTGGAGTTTTACAAAACTGAATTTCTAAAAAACAACAGTATCGCCAACACTAATCATACCTGAATTCAAACTCACAATATTAGTTCCGAATAAAACAGAATTATTGACATTTCTGTAGGCACTTAAAGTTTTCAGAGGTTCTTTTTTTACAGTTCCATTTTGCGGATCATTGTTAATCATGATACATCTTCCACATGGTTTTACATTTTTAAACTGAACCTGTCCAATTTTAAAAGTAGTAAAGTCATCCTCTTCATGAGGATTTTCGGTGCTCACAACGATATTTGGACGAAATCTTTTAATGGTGATATTTTCTTCTAACTTATCATTTAAAAAATCCAGACTTTTTGTTCCGATTAATAAATAGGGATAACCATCAGCTAAACTTACGCTGAAGGTTTCTTTCAATCTGGAACTTTCATGTTTACGATCTCCCGTTTTTAAGATTTTGACTAGTTTACATTCGAAACCTAAATGTTTTGTAAACCATTCTGAAGTTGCTTTATTCACTTCAACTACTTCACTTTTATCATCCCAGACTTTTACTTCTATTGGATTATTTAAATGTTCGTTAATTAAGAATTCATGCTTTTGATCCTGAAAAGCAACACTGATTTTCCCATCTGAAATATGAGGATAAAACTGACTCAAAACCGGATATTTTCGTTGAGTTATAAATTGGTTATCTGCATCAATTAACATCCATCGACGATCGTTTTCGAAACCCATTTCTTCTGCTAAAGCCTTCTCGCAACTAATTCCTGCCAGACTTTTTATCGGATAAATATAAATTTCTTTTATAATGTGAGTTCTGCTCATTCTACTTGCTTTTTAAAATTGATATAAATTCGTCACGATCAATTTCACGACAACCTAAGCTTTCTAAATGCGGATTATAAACCTGACAATCCAAAAGCTTATAATTTTCTTTTTTCAATTTATTTACCAAAGCTATAAAAGCCACTTTTGAAGCATTGGATACTTTGGAAAACATACTTTCACCACAAAAAATATGACCTAAATCAATCCCGTACAAACCTCCAACCAAAACCTCGTCCTGCCAAACCTCAACCGATTTTGCTATTCCCTCTCTGTTTAATTTGCAATAGGCATCGATCATTTCGTTGGAAATCCAGGTTCCGTTTTGACCATCACGTTTTACTTTTTGGCAATTCGAAATTACAGCTGCAAAGTTCTGATTAAAAGTAACTTTAAACTGATTTCGGTTCAAAATATTCCGCATACTTTTAGAAACAGTCAATTCATCCAAAAACAAAACCATTCGAGGATCTGGTGCCCACCACAAAATAGGCTCGCCTTCATTAAACCAAGGGAAAATTCCACTTTTGTATGCTAACTGCAATCTTTCTGAACTTAAATCACCGCCAATCGCCAGAATTCCTTCATCATCAGCTTCTGAAATCGGGGGAAAAAATAAATCTTCGGTTAAATAATACATTTTAATAAATTCCAATATTTTAAATTCCAATTTTCTCAATATTGTCATTTCGACGAAAGGAGAAATCACATCCAGAGAGCAACGCACTGTGTGGATGCAGCACATGTGATTTCTCCTTCGTCGAGAAATGACAAAAAAAATGAGTTGAAAAAAGAAAATTCCAAATTCCAAATACACGCAATGATTTGGAATTTGGAATTTATATCCTGAGATTTACTTTTTAGAAAGGTAAATCGTCCGGTTCGTCTTCGTTTAAATTTGTTGCCGGTGCAAAAGCTTCTGCAGCTGGCATTGGAGGAGTTTGTGCAGGCCCTTCCGGTGCTACTCTTTCGATTCTCCATCCTTGAATACTATTGAAATATCTGGTTTCTCCTTGTGGATTAACCCATTCTCTTCCTCTTAAATTGATAGAAACTTTTACTGCTTCACCTTGTTTGTAGCTACTTAATAAATCGCATTTATCTTGTGTAAATTCGACTAAAATATGTTGCGGATATTGCTCATCTGTAGTAACAACCAATTCTCTTTTTTTGAATGATGCACTAACTTGCTGCTCCGGATTGATCACTTTTACTTTTCCTATAACTTCCATCTTCTTCTATATTAATTATTATTTCTTTTCTTATTTCTTTGCTAAAAGCACTTTCCATGCTGATGTTACATCATCATTATCGAGATATTTTTTGGCTTCTAAATGTATTTTTTGCTGATCATCGGAACTTAAAACTCCTTTAACCGAAAAATTTTCTTTCACAAATATACTAACTTCTTCTGTTGTAGGCAAGGCTTCTATGTTTCCTAATTTCCCAAGATCGTTTCCGTTAAAAATGGGGCTTTCTTTGACAAAATTAGGAATTGCATCTACTCCAACCCCTAATGTTGTCAATGGCTTTTGCACTTCAAAAAGTCCTTGATTGGATCTTGAATACCAGTTATTTCCTAATCTTGAAACCAAATCTATTTTATACTGGTCAATGCTTCCGTTTTCATCCAAAACCGATTCGTGAATGTGAATTTTTACCACTTCACAGAGAATCAGATTTCCTGCCCCGCCTTCTTCTCCTAACGGAATAATCTGCGTGACTTTACACTCAAACTGTACCGGAGATTCTTTTACACGATACGGTTTTACCAAATCTGATGGAATTTGTGTTAATCCGGCTTTTATAAATTCGTTTACATCATCAGCATATTCTGTACTGGCCAGCGAAGTTTGTTGTACCAAATCATAATTAACCACATTAATAACAACTTCACGTGTAGCCTCGGCATTAATCAAGGTATGTTTAGTAGTATTATCACGTACTCTTCTTGAAGGCGAAAAAATCAAAATTGGAGGATTGGCACTAAACACATTAAAGAAACTGAAAGGCGACAAATTCGGAATTCCTTTTGTGCTTATTGTACTCGCAAAAGCAATAGGTCTTGGGCCAATAGCGCTTTGCAGGTAGCCCTGTAATTTTGCCGTTGTAATTTCCTTTGGATTAATGCTAATCATAATTTTTTCTTTTTAACCGAATCACCTTTTCAGTAACTACAAAAGTATTGAAATGGTTTATGCTAAAGAAATAGTTTTAGACTTAAAAACAAAAAAATCTTTAAATCTTTACAAAATATTAACTGTGTTTATTTCGTTATATTTATACCTCAAAAATTAATTTATGTTTTTTTCCGAAAGAAGAAATACAACCCGTTGGATTATTATTTTTATTTCCTTTTTAATCATTTCACTGATTCTTTGGAATACTTATACTTTTTTCCAGATTTTTAAAAATGAGGAACGCCTTAAAATGAACCTTTGGGCAAGCGCACAAAAAACATTGATTAATGCCGATGAAAACACAAATCTGGATCTTCCTCTTGAAATTTTAAACAACAACACTTCGGTTCCGGTAATGTTAACAATGTATGATAAAATTATTAGCTCTGTCAATGTGCCTGAAAAAATTCTTGAGGATAAGCAAAAATCGATATCTTTTTTAAACGGCCTAAAAGGCGAAAATGAACCGATCGTCATTGAATATACTCCCGGAAAATTTCAAAAGTTATATTATGGAAATTCTGAACTTATCAATAAACTCAAATATTATCCCATTGCATTACTGCTGATTATCTTTTTGTTTGGTGCTTTGATTTATAACTTCTACAAAAGTACCAAAATGGCCACTCAGAATAAACTTTGGGCTGGAATGGCGAAAGAAACGGCACATCAGATTGGA
Organism: Flavobacterium piscis; assembly: GCF_031457575.1. Taxonomy (GTDB): domain Bacteria; phylum Bacteroidota; class Bacteroidia; order Flavobacteriales; family Flavobacteriaceae; genus Flavobacterium; species Flavobacterium piscis_A. Next base: position 50,178 of record NZ_JAVDWQ010000001.1, read on the forward strand.
ACACCGCTTTCTTCCTTAATTGGATGGGTAGAAATATTGAAAACAGAAGAAATCGATCAGTCGATTACATCAGAAATTGAGAAAGACATCGAACGTTTGCAGACTATCACAGATCGTTTTTCAAAAATAGGGTCAGTTCCTGTTTTGGAAGAATATGATATTGTTTCCGAAACCTGGAACACCTATGAATATTTGCAATCCCGTTTTTCAAAACAAGTTGCCTTTTCGTATCATGCGCCAAAAGAGCCTATTTTAGCCATGATAAACCCAACTTTACACAGCTGGACAATAGAAAATCTGGTAAAAAATGCGATTGATGCGATGAAAGGTAAAGGAATTTTAGATCTTCAGATTGAACAGGATGCGCATCATGTAAAAATAAATGTGAAAGATTCCGGCACCGGAATTTCAAAAAAGCAATTCAAAACAATCTTTGAACCCGGTTTTACGACCAAAAAACGCGGTTGGGGATTAGGGCTTTCCCTGACCAAACGAATTGTAGAGGAATACCATGGTGGAAAAATAAAAGTCCTGCATTCAGAAATAGGAAAAGGCACTACTTTTCAAATTCAGTTAAATAAAAAAGTGTAGCAAAATAATCTTTACTACACTTTAAAATATGTTTAAAAAACGAATTATAAATTTTCCTGAATTTTTTTAGCCAAAGCCTTAAATTCTTCTTTAGAAAGTGACACTTTATTTTGAAAACGCATTTCATCCATTTCGTTTAACGGAATCAAATGTACGTGTGCATGAGGAACTTCCAATCCCACAACTGCCATTCCCACCCTTTTGCAGGGAACCGTCTTTTCTAAAGCTATTGCTATCTTTTTGGAAAATTTCATCAATCCCAAATACAATTCATCGTCAAGATCAAAAATCTTATCGATTTCCTGTTTTGGAATACAAAGCGCGTGCCCTTTTGCATTTGGATTCACATCTAAAAAAGCCAGGTAGTTATCATCTTCAGCAATTTTATAGGATGGAATTTCACCGTTTACTATTTTTAAAAATATTGACATGGTTTATTCGTTTATTTGGCCAATCGTTTAACCGATTAAACTGTTAAGCTTAAAAAATTAATCTCTTGAAATTTCAAGAATTTCAAATTTCAAAACACCGTTTGGCACAGTAATTTCAGCTACTTCTCCAACTGATTTCCCCAATAAACCTTTCCCTATAGGAGAAGTCACGGATATTTTTCCTGTTTTAAGATCAGCTTCACTTTCTGCAACTAGTGTATATGTCATTTCCATTCCGTTGGTCTGGTTCTTGATTTTTACATTAGAAAGCACCAATGCTTTTGAAACATCCAATTGTGACTCATCTATTAACCTGGCATTAGAATACACTTCCTCTAGTTTAGAAATTCTCATTTCTAATAAACCCTGTGCTTCTTTTGCGGCATCATATTCTGCATTTTCAGACAAATCACCTTTATCTCTTGCTTCTGCAATATCCTGAGAAGCCTTAGGACGCATTACACTTTTCAAGTGCTCCAATTCCTCTTTTAATTTTTTTAATCCTTCAGCGGTATAATAAGATACATTACTCATAACTTCATCGTTTATATAAATACAAAAAATCCCATCGGGACGGGATTTCTTATTACAAATATACTATTATTTTTAATAGTACATAATTATATGTTAATCATATAGATTTCAAAATCAAATAAATTATTTTTGTTTCACTAATTTCCATCAAAACAATGAAAAAGATCTGGCTTTTAATTTTATTTATTTCTGCACTCTTTTCGTGTAGCGATAACGATACCAACAACAATAATCCTTATATTCCTAACTACACGGTAAATTTTACTATAGATATGAATTTGCCTGCTTATTCTAATTTAAAATATGTAAGCAACGGAGTTATTATATCTTCCTATGGTGCAAAAGGTGTTATTATTTTTAATGCGGGAAACACTTATAATGCTTTTGATGCTGCGTGTCCTAATCAGGAATTAAGTTCTTGTGTTCCTATGACAATTAGCGGTATTAATGCCGTTTGCTCCTGTGATGAAGCAGAGTACAGCTTATTTACCGGACTAGGAGGAAAAAAATATCCACTGAAACAATATCGAGTAGAAGTTAGCGGAACAATAATTCATGTATACAACTAGAGTTATAACTTATAGCTTATCGTAAACAAAATTGTTCTTGGCAAAATATATGTTGACTGTTCGGTTATCATATAATCCGAGAAAGAATAACTATTTTTCTTTTTTAAATCTAGAAGATTATTAACTGTGAGTTCAAACCCTAATGGACTATTTTTCTGTTGATAAAAGAAAGAGGTATTTAACATATGATAAAAATTAGACTGATTTGTTTTATTCGTATTTTTCAAACTTTCATATTCAATATTAAAAGTTAAAAACTTAAATAATGTGGTTTCGAATGCTGATTTTACGGCATCTGTTTGATATTTAGATTTTGTTAAACCTGAAAAATCACTAAATCCTTTTGTATAACCAATACTAAAATCTGGCCATTTTTTATAGGCTGTTTTAAAAACCAAACCTATATTTTGATTATTTCTTTGATTTGCAGTAGCAATATTATTTATGGTTTGAGTATAATTAAACCAAGACAATCTAGTATTTAACTTTAAATTAAATCGATAAATCCTTTTAGAAAAAGAACCGTTAAAACCGATGTTTGTTTCAGGATTATCAGTTAAAACTGGCGAAACAAATTGATTTATCCCATCTAACTCAACCTCATCACGAATTACTTTTACTTTTTTAGAATAATTCAGCATTCCGTTTAAATTAACTCCTCTGTATGAATTCATTTTTGAATATCGCAAATTTGCAGAATGGTATTTTTCGTTTTGCAATAACGCATTTCCTTTATAAACCGAATTATAATATTGTAATGTATATCGATTTGCTAATTGGTTCGCTTCAGGAAATTGATTTTCTAATTTATAAGTAAAACTTAAAGTTTCAGATTTATTAAATTCGTAGTCACTATTCCATTGTGGTTGAAAAAGTGTTTTTGAAACCTCATAATTTACATTGTTTTGAATTGCATTTAAATGATACCAATGCAAGTACAAACCAGATTTATTAATCCATTTTCCTATTCTAAATTTATACTCTAAACCAATATAAGTATCATTTAATTTATATTTGATATCATTACCGAATCCTGCAGAAGCAAAATCATTAATAGAACCATCTGTTAGGATTTGCTTTTCTGAAGTCTTGAAGTCTAATGACTCATAATTATTACCAACATTTGTATATAAATGATTAGAATTATTAATAATCCAGTAGTGCTTAAAAAGTGCATCGATACTATTAACCTCTGATTTTTTTATTTGTTCAATCCGGTAGCTTTTATCATTCTGCAACGGAATTAATCCTTGCAAAAAAGGCTCACTTGTAAACCATTTGTTTTTAGGTGTAATTTTGTCGTAAGCCTGATTGACCACAAAAGTTGTAGTGTGATTTTCATTATAACTTTTATGCCATTCAATATACTGCTTAACAGATGAATTATCAGCCTTATTAATAGTTTCGAAAAGATTAGAACCTAAATTTGTTACAGAGTTTAAGGTACTCATTAAATCATTTGTACTGGATTGATATTGTCCATTATAATACCATTTTTCTTTGTTCGATGGAGAATAATCCAGTTTTACATTTCCAATTCCCAATATAGATGTATTTTCCTCATTTTTGCTTTTATTTTCATAATCAACAGTATTATTACTAAGATATTCAACTTTATTTTCCACCCTTGAAGCTGTAAAAACTTTAGACAAAATACCAAATCCAGATATGGCTAATTTTGATGAAAAATCGTGACTAAAATTGAAAGCACTAAATTGTGATTTATTCTGTATTACATCGGTATTGTCATTAGAGAAAGAATATAGATTAGTTAAAGGTTTTCTGCCCGAAAGAAAACTACTTACTCCTCCACTAAAACGCATTAAATCATCAAATGTAAAGGTACTTTTGCCAACATTATTGATATCTCCAATGAAACTAATGTTTGTTTTTTCCTCATAATAGAATAAAGCAGCATGCGCTAAGTAAAAACCATTATCTGCAGCTCCCACCTCAGAACCCACCTGTATATCGCCAAAAACAAATTTCTTTTTATTCTCTTTTAGTTTCACATTCATAGCAAGATCATCACTATCTGAAACTTGCTTCATAAATCCTATTTCATTAAAATGGTCAATGACCTCAATTTTATCCAATGCATCAGCAGGAATATTTTCGACAGCCAATTTAGATCCGCCGCCAAAAAAAGATTTCCCTTCTACCAGCATTTTGGTGACTTTTTTACCCTGTACGGTAACAATTCCGTTTTTATCAACCTCAACACCTGGAAGTTTTTCGAGGATTTCTTTCATTTTACGTTCGTTACCGTTTGCAAAACTATTGACATCAAAAACTAAAGTGTCTTTTTTGACTACTATAGGTCTGAAATCGTGCTTAATAACTATTTCTTTAAGATTTTCACCTGAAGATTTCAATTTAAAATTATGATTTTCGATAGTGCTTTCGGGTTCCAAAATAAATACCTCTTCTACATACCCAATATATGAAACTGTAATTTCATATTTTACTATTTTTTCAAGCTCTAAACGGTAACGTCCTTTACTATCTGCAATTGCAAATTTAAGACTCGCTTGTTTCTGTAAAGGTTTAGCTATAACATTAGCAGATCCTAATGGCTTGCCAGCATCATCAGAAACTACCCCTACAAATGTTTTTACTTGAGAAAATGAAATACTTGTAAAAAAAAACAAAATAAAAATCTTTAACATTCTAATTAAAATAAATTACTGTTTCTTTTTAAAATTTTCAAGCATAACATTCTCAAGCTCTTTTTGTGTAATATCCTTACCTCCTTTAGGTTTCGCTATCTCTTTAATTTTTTTATAATCAAACTCTATTTTTGAGGCGTAAATAAACTTTTTTCCATTAATAGTTCCCTCTAACACTAATCCAGGTAAGCCATCTAATCCTTTAGGGCCAAAGGAAGCTGGTATATCTGGTGTAAACCAAACAATAGGAGTAAAAACAAGTTTTCGATCTTTAACGGGATTATACATATCTTCAGAAGTTGTTATTGCTTTATAACACTTATAACCATCAATATTTTTAGTTTCCGTTGTTATTTCCCAGTTGTATTGCTCAAAAGGGACAATAACATTATAAAGTTCTGGTCGTTCAGTTTGATATAATTTTATTTTTGTTTTGATATTTTTATAATATTTATTATTATCTATTATTTTATTAAAATTAGTACTTTCAGAAATATCCAATTTTTCAACTTTCTGATACAAGCTCTCACTACCATTATAAAAAAGTTCAAACTCTGTATTAGCATCATTCCTTAGCATCTCTTCTACCAACTCAACTTGTTTTGCTGACAAACCTTTCTTTTTTTCTTCTGGTAATTTTGCTATATTGATATCTCCTCCATATAAGCTATTCTTGTAAACAACTCTAGTTACTTGACTACTCAATGAATTGATAAAGATAAAACTAACAAAAGCAAAATATAATATTCTTTTTATCATCTGACTTAATCTTCTCATAATTATTACTTTATATTTTTTTTTTAAAACAAAACTAGGATAATATCTATCCTAGTTTTTTTAATATTAATTAATTTCAATAATTATGCTTCACAGCTTCCTTTAAAATATTCGTACGCTCCATTATAAGTATCGCTGTCTATACACCCATTCACTTCTTCGTATACATCCAACATAAGAGAAGCATATCTTGCACAATCTGTTATTATTTCAGCTTTATTCATGCTTTTTTTATTTTTTGCTTCGCTTATAAAACTAAATGCCAGCATAAATATAACTGTAAAAATTATTTTTTTCATTTTTTAACTTATTTCATCAAACACTAATTTTAATCTTTTCTTTTGTAATTCTATAGATAACCATGGTCACACAGTCCCTTCCACGTATCATAACCTGCATTATAGTCCCCAGATTCTTGACATCCATTTATTTCTTCACAGATATCCATCATTAAAGAAGCTACGCGTCCACAATCAGTAAATACCAAAATTTCTTTTTCTTCTTCTTTATTTTTAGAAGTATTTGCAAAAGAGACTCCACTAAATACCATTACTGCGAAAGCAGTAAATAATAATTTTTTCATAATTAAAATGTTTTAAATTTATAAAATGTTTTTTGGTTAACCGTTGCAAACATATAAAAAAATAATTTTAATTTTAAAAAAATATCTTACAAATTTAGCAATAAATAACAGTATTGAGTTTACAAACAAAAAGCCTGAAAATTTAAAACTTTCAGGCTTTTTTTATATTTAAAAATCTTTAGAATTTCAAAGTCAGTCCCACTAAAAAATTGGTTCCTGCCTGAGGATAGTATCCTGCTTCTTCGACTGTAGTAATAGCCGGAGGGTTAGAATAATCGTCATCATACGTATAAAAGAATCCGTTGCTCTCGTACTTCAAATTGAAAATATTATTTACCAATCCTGATATCATAATTGATTTGAAAATTTTATCCGTTTTAATTTCATAAGAAACATTCAGATCATTTACAAAATAACTGTCTAGTTTTGATTTATCGGAATCTATATTTCCCATAAATTGTTCCCCTACAAATTTAGAAAGCAATGATAACTGCAAACTCTTAATTGGCATAAACGTTAAACGATTACCGGCAATAATATTAGGCGAAAATGCAATATTGGTTTCACCCAGGTTTTGCAGAACACCATCTCTGGTAAAATAAAAATCTTTGTTTTTGTTTTGACTCAAAGTAATATTCGGCTGTAAAAACCATTTTTCTGAAAGCTGAAGCGTTGCATCTACCTCTATACCTGCCCTGTAACTATCACCGCTATTGGCACGCATAGGTGCTCCAACATCATTTAATTCACCTGTTAATACCAACTGGTCTTTGTAACCCATAAAATAGAAATTGGTATTCAGCTGAAAGTTATCCGAATTGAATCTCCATCCCAGCTCAAAATCATTTAGCTTTTCAGGCTTGACATTTCCTCCTTCATAATCGGTTCTGTTAGGTTCACGATTGGCTCTGGCGTATGAAAAATAGAGTATGTTTTTTTGATTGATTTCAAAATTCAAACCTGCTTTTGGATTAAAGAAATTAAACGTATCATCAACGAGTCCTGTTTCCCAGCTATTGGCTTTATAGGTTACATTTCTATATTGCAAGTCACCATAAAAACTTAATTGTTCTGTTAATTGATAATTTGCTTTTGCGAAAATATTTCCATCTGTTTTGGTTGAAAAATCATCGTAATAATGATCTCCCAATTCTGATTGCGATGCATATCTTGCCCAGATTACTTTTCCGAAATGGTCGCCTTCGTATTTATTCCAACCACCACCCAGAATCACATCTAACCTCTCATCTTTATATTTTACTGAAAAAGTAGTACCATAAAAATCATTGTCCAGCCATTTTTGGCGAATTAGGTCAGTTGTGTTTACTGCGCCAACTGGATTCAAACCATAGTCATCCATATCAGCATCTTCTTTATAATTTTCATAATAGCCTTGGCCTTTCGTATAATGAAATGCTAGATTAGTGCTCCAATTATCAGAAAAAGATTCACTCCAATGCAACTGATAATGATCTTGTTTGTAATTATCCGTTTCATTATCGTAAAAACGGGTAATTCCATTTTCATCAGTAAATTTTCCTGCAAAATTATATTTTCTGTTATCCTTTAAAGTTTCAGCATCAATACCGTTCCAGGATTGATAGGTCTTTTCGGTTCCGCCAAAAGCTAGTGCTTTAATCAAAGTCGTTTTGCCAACATACGTTCCCTGCAAAAAATAAGATTTTAAATCAGAACTTGCTCTGTCTATATAACCGTCTGATTTTATCGCCGATAAACGCCCTGCCAGTTCAAAATGATCATTTAACAAACCAGTACTGAATTTAACGGTATGTTTATGTGAATTGAAACTTCCAAAAGAGTTCGAAATTTCACCATTCGCTTTAGACGCATAATTATCTGTCAGCATATTCAAGCTGGCACCAAAAGCACCTGAGCCATTCGTTGATGTTCCAACACCACGCTGCAGTTGCAGACTTTCTACCGAAGAAGCAAAATCGGGCATATTTACCCAAAAAGTCCCCTGACTTTCAGCATCATTATACGGAATTCCGTTTATGGTAACGTTAACCCTTGTGGCATCGCTACCACGCACACGAATTCCGGTATATCCCATACCGTTTCCGGCATCAGATGTAGTGACAACAGATGGCAGATAATTCATCAAAATTGGAATATCCTGACCGAGATTTCTCGACTTAATATCTTTTTTATCTAAATTACTGAAACTCACAGGTGTTTTTTTAGTAACACGAACTGCTGAAACCAGCACATTATCCAACTGATTAACTTTAGTTGAATCCTGCTCCTGAGCATAAGAAAACAGAGTAAAGAAAACAGAAAACAGAGTAAATAAAATAGACTTGCAATTTGCCGAATTTTGGTTTTTAAAACCTTTGCAACTTTGAGACTTTGCAACTTTAAGACTTAAATAAGTTTTCATCCGTAAAAGAATTACGAATAAAAGGGGGAATTATTCTTTTGTTAAATTAATAAATGTGTTTCACGACAATACATAGTGCAACTAAAAATTGTCGTTTTTTCCCTTAGCAACATTACTCGCTCAGGTTCTTTGGGTATGATCTCAGCTCGTTATTTAGAGCACCCCTTTGAGACATTGCAAAAGTAGTATTAAAAATTGCAAAAATCAAAAGGCAATGGCAAAAATTAATATCAATTACAAAAATGAAATTTGATAATCTAAGAACAGAATTTATGATGTAAAAATGACATTGAAATTATTAGGGCAAATTAAGGAGAGTATTAACTAAGACTGACAGCGCTAATCCAAATTAGGTTTCTTTCTGGATTGCTTAATTTCAGAAATATTCTTCTTGTCTTTGATTCGTTTTTTAATAACTGACTTAGGAATTTTAGTAGCTTTTCGAACTTTCGGAACAAACAATCCTTTTTTAATCAGTTCTAAAAAACGTTTCACAACAATTTCCTTGTTTTTAAGCTGGCTTCTGTCTTCGTCACAATTTAAAATCAGTATATTTTCAGATGTTAAACGTGTAGCCAGATTGGTTTGCAATAGTAGTTTTTGTTCTTCGGATAAAGCCTGAGAAACATTCAGGTCAAAAGTAAGAACTACTTTCGACGAAACTTTGTTTACATTTTGTCCTCCAGCACCACTGCTTCTAACTGCTTTGAAACTTAACTCTGATATGATTTTTTCGACATCCATTATTGTGGCTGATGAGCTGGTTTTAGTAAATCATTTACCGTTTTTACCGGGTTGAAAGTAATTATAGGCACAGCAACAAAAACTGTTAACCAGTTTGCCATTCCGCCATTCCATAAACCTGGTAATTCGTAACTTTTTACAGTTACACCAGCATTACTTTTTTCAACAACAAAACCACTATTCTTATCTACAAATTTTGTCAGATCAAATTTTTGGTTTTTATAATTTTTTATTCCACAAACTAAATCAACAGGATTAAAATAGGTTGCCTCGGCTAAAATAGCTTTTTGTTTTTTATTGGATAAATCAATCTGGGAACTTTCTACAATCTGAAGAGAAACTATTCCTTTATCATCCATAACCCAGAATGGCCCTCCACCGGGTTCTCCTTCATTTTTCACCATTCCGCATACACGAATGGGTCTGTCCAACAGTTCTTTTATCTTGCTTATTTTATTTTCTAAAGTAAATTTATAGAAATCAGAAGACAATTCTATATTGAGATTTTGCTTTAAAAATAAAATGATTTCTTCTAAGTTTTCAGTTTTAATCTGGTTTTCAGCCATCTTCTTTAAATAACCGAAAACCTGCGCTTGCAATTCAATTAAAATCCCTGCCAGTGCTTTTTTATACAACGCAATCTTATCAATATGATTCTGAATTACGTTATCAATGTTTTTAATAAATATGATATCCGAATTTAATGCATTCAGGTTCTCAATCAATGCCCCATGCCCGCCTGGCCTAAAAATCAGTTTTCCGTTTTCATTTCTAACCGGATTATTTTTTAAATCTACAGTAATAGAATCAGTACTTTTGTTTTGATAAGAATAATTGATTTCTATTTTTATTCCGGATTCTTTTTCGATTTTTGTCTTTACCTCCGAAACACATTTTTCAAATTGACTTTGGTGTATTTCTGACACTGTAAAATGTAAATTAGATACAGAATTAGAACTGGCATAATAAACACACTCATGTAAATGTTCCTCAATAGGGTTTGCAATATGATTGTTGTACTGATGAAAAGGCAATACTGCTTTTGGTTTATTAGCAAAATCAAAATAATCTGATGACAATAGAAGTTTTATAAAATAATAGTTTTTATAATCCCTGTTTAAAGAATCAAAATCAGGATACAACTCTTTTAGTTTTTTATATAAGGCTTCAAAAAAAGGAAACTTGTCCATACCAACAATAAAAAGAGACAACTGGCTTTCTTTTTTTCGGTTGATATAGGCGTTAATACTCTCTTTTTCAATATTGAAATCATTTAAAAAAGCAGTTAAGAATTTAAACATTCTACTGGCAGCACCAGAAGCAGGAACAAATTTTTTTAATTTTAATCTGGATTTGTTCTCGTCAAAAAAGGCTGCTTTTTTTTCAAAATCAGTTTCAGGTAAACTCAAAATTCCATTTGAAAGAGTCGCAGGACTTACCAGGTTAATTTTAGCAATTCCTTTTTTTAAAATAGACAATTGTGCCTGGATTTTTTCAAAAGGGATTCCGTGTTCATATATATGAACGAAATCTTTTGAAGAAAATCCCATTTCTTTGGCAATTGTCAAATTATCCACAATTGTCTTTGCTTTTGCCAAACGATTTTCTTCGTTTCCCGAAAGGGTTATGAATGGCTTTTTAGCTTCAATTAAATTTTGCTTAAAAACAGTAAAAACAGTTTCTCTTTCGTTTGGAGTATCACGAATATCATCCTTTTCCCAGGGAACATCAATATCCGTGAGAAAAAACATATCATAGTTGTGCTCTAATGCCGCTTTGTTTAATAGTGGATCACAAAATTTATAATACATTTCAGAAAAAACTTTAGTAACCAATAAATTAGTGTCGCAAAACAAATATTTATTTGCAGTTTCTAACTTTTCATTTTCTAATGCTATCTGACCAAGGGCAATTGGCATCATATCCTCTACAGTGCAAATCTGCTGATTTTCTTCCCATTTTGCCTGCAAATAATTACGTGCAAACTCTGGAACCCATTCTGTATTATAGTATGCAGCCAGTTGTTTTGCTAATGTTGTTTTTCCTGTGCTTTCAGGTCCAAATAAAGCAATTTTTATGATATTTATTTTTTGCTGTCTAAGATTTTTTTCCATTCTAAATAGGCTGAAATAGCCAAAATTGTAAAAATTAAATACTGAAGTGACAACATCCCCAAGCCACGATAAGCGTAAAGAGGCACTACAATAATATCACCTATAATCCAAAGTGTCCAGTTTTCTATCTTTTTCCTGGCCATGTACCACATTCCTGTGAAAAATATTCCTGATGAAATCATATCAACATAATTGTCTGTCTTGATTTCATAATCGAAATATTTATAAATTCCGAAAACTACAAAAATGGTGACAAAAAACAGTAGGATTCCGATTATTTTTTCATTAAAATTTGTTCTGGTAATAGGCAGATTATCTTCTGCCGTTCCTCCTCTTGCCCAATTGTACCAGCCGTATATGCTCATAATTGAAAAATAGGCATTTAAAAGCATATCGCCCAGATAACCTGCAACATATAAAAGATATACCGAAATTACCGTAGCGATTAAGCCCGTTGGATATACCCAGATATTTTCTTTTTTAGCAAACCACACACTCAGTATTCCGAAAACAAAAACTAAAAATTCTAAGGCAATATGCCACAATGGAGCGTTTTTATAACTTTCTAAAAAAAAATCAATCATCTAATTTGGTTTGTTTTTGGTTCTTGTTTTGAATTTTTATGATTCAAAAAAATAGTTGTCATTTTCAAAAGCTGTTCCTATCACTACCAAATCGGCGCCTGCAGCATAGGCTTTTTGAATTCCTGATAAATTTACAATTCCTCCTCCAACAATTACAGGAATATCAATATTTTGACTAATTAAGTGAATCATTTCTAACGGTACCGCCTTTTTGGCTCCACTACCTGCTTCTAAATACATTAACTTATTTCCTAACATTTCTCCCGCTTGGGCTGTTGCCAAAACCAAATCAAGATTTTCACGATTTAAAGGCTTGGTCTTACTAACTCTTGCTACAGCAGTTTCATTACCGCTTTCAATTAAAATATAACCTGTCGAAATGACTTCCAGATTCGTTTTTTTAAGAATTGGTGCGGCCTGAACCTGATATTCTATTAAATAATCTGCATTTCTTCCAGACAATAATGACAGGAACAAAATAGCATCAGCCTGAGGTGAAATCTGTGACGGATCACCAGGAAAAATAACAACCGGCAGATTAGTTTTTTGTTTTAACTGCGTTATTAGATCTTCAATAATAGTACTTTCAACTATACTTCCGCCAACAAAAATATGTGTTGCCGGGGATTGGTTTATTTTACCTAATAAACCATCTAAATTTTCCCAGACAATTTTATCAGGATCAAGAAGAATGGCCAATAGTTTTTGTCCATTTTTCTTAGCATCTAAAATTTGTTGATGGATAACCCGTGTTTTTTGCTCCATAATGGCTGTAAAAGTAAAAAGTTTTTAACGTAGAAGAACTATTTTGAATGAATATATTTGTAAGGTCTCTGTTAACAACCAAAGTAAACAAATTATAATTGTTGCAGAATTATTAGAAAAATACGGTGCATTAAAAAAGGCTTTCAGCAAAAAGGAAATTATATTTTAAAAAAGGAAACCTGCCTTTACATTATCATAAAATCATTTCTGGTGAAGTAAAAATGAACAATTATAAATGATGATGGCCGCGAATTTATTCAGGGAATATTTTACAAACAACAGTCATTAAGTGTTATATTTATTATACTATGAGAAAACAAATAGAAAACAGGGCTGATATTACTTTTTTAGTTGATCAGTTCTATGCAAAAATAAGAGATGATAGAGAAATCGGCTTTTATTTTAATACAATGATAAAAGACTGGGACGCGCATCTTGAAAAACTAACTGATTTTTGGGAAACCAATTTGTTTGCCGTAAAGAAATATAAAGGCAATCCGCATATTGCTCATAATGAAGTTGACGCACAATTTAATGGTCAAATTACATCGAATGAATTCGGAATATGGCTTAACCATTGGTTTCAGACTTTAGACAAACACTTTGAAGGCGAAAATGCAGAAACACTGAAACGTCGCGCCAGAAAAATGGGAACTTTTTTGTTCATGAGTATGTTTGAGCATCGAAAGAAATTGGCAGAAGATTCAAACATTTAGTTTTTTGTCAATGCAATGAACGAAGCAATCACACTATTGAAGCACAAACTGATCTAATAAGTAAAATTGCTCCGTTTCTTGCAAAGACAAAGCCCTTGTTGCGCTTTTTTACTAAAAACTATCACTGAAAACTGCAATTTAAAAATCATTTCTCAAAAGCATAAACCAATGTAAAAGTCCCTTCAAAATTATGCGATTTGATTTCCTGATAATGCACATCAAAATCTTTTATCAAATCATCAAAATGAAGACTGGCTTCTGTTTGTTCTTTATCTAATAAGAAATCGTTAACCCGTATATGATCTTTAAAACTGATTCCTTTTTCGTTTCTGATTTTAAAAATCGCTTCTTTGGCTCCCCAGATTACAGTAAGTTTTTTAATATATTCTTCTAAAATATTTGAGCTTAAATAACCGAATTCGGTATCTACAAATTTATCGGCGATGCGGAGGATCTTTTCACGCTGGAGTTCCATGTCGATTCCAACCGTTTCATGACTAATTATAATTGCCGCAAAATGATGCGAATGTGTTATGGAAATATAATTATGACAATCAAAATAAGGCTTTCCAAATTCGTCATAATGCAAATCGTTATCTGTAAAACCTATCTCCTGAATCAGCATACGAACACTTAAAAAAGCACGCTGGTGCAGCTGTGATTTCATTCCGCCTAATCTCAACTGTGTTTTTTCTTTTAAAACGACTTTTCCTAATAGTTCTTCAAAAGATTCGGTTATTTCCCAAATTAAGATTTTGGTCGTTGGGTTGCATTGTATGGTTTGAAATAAAGGCATTCTTTTCTAATTATGAATTATGAGTTTTAAATTATGAATTATTTTCCTGATTTGAGAACTGAACTTCTAATTTAACTCCTGGTCTTTTAGCCCTGATGGAAACGGCATCCTTTTGTGTCGGTCCCAATATCGGGAGTACAAAAGATATAGCAGACAGCAGAATTAGCTTCTAAAAAACATTAATCGACTAATCTTCTAAAGATTAAGAAATTAAACATTTCACAAATCTTACAGAAATTAGTAAAAATTCTAAAGTTATTGCGTAAATTTGCAAAAATTTTACAATACAAATATACTATAAATGAGTACTACAACTACGCCTTTTGTGGCTTTCAAAGTAAAAGACATTTCTCTAGCGGCTTGGGGAAGAAAAGAAATTGAACTGGCTGAAGCTGAAATGCCAGGTTTAATGGCGCTTCGTGCTGAATATAAAGACGAACAACCTCTTAAAGGTGCTCGTATCGCAGGATGTTTACACATGACAATCCAGACTGCAGTTTTGATCGAAACTTTAATTGCTCTTGGCGCTGAGGTTACCTGGTCTTCATGTAATATTTTCTCTACTCAGGATCAGGCTGCTGCTGCTATTGCTGCTGCCGGAATTCAGGTGTATGCATGGAAAGGTCTTGACGAAGAGTCATTTGACTGGTGTATTGAGCAAACTTTATTCTTTGGTGAAGACAGAAAACCATTGAACATGATTCTAGATGATGGTGGAGATTTAACCAACATGGTTATTGACCGTTTCCCGGAATTGGTTCCCGGAATCAAAGGATTATCTGAAGAAACTACAACTGGTGTTCACAGACTTTACGAAAGAGTAAAAGCCGGAACGTTGCCAATGCCTGCAATCAACATTAACGATTCTGTTACTAAATCGAAATTTGATAACAAATACGGTTGTAAAGAATCTGCTGTAGATGCTGTACGTCGTGCAACTGACTTAATGTTAGCTGGTAAAAGAGTGATTGTTTGCGGATACGGTGATGTTGGAAAAGGAACTGCTGCTTCTTTCAGAGGTGCAGGATCTATTGTAACAGTTACTGAAATTGACCCAATTTGTGCTTTACAAGCTGCAATGGACGGTTATGAAGTTAAAAAATTAAATACTGTAATTGCTAATGCTGATATCATCATTACAACTACAGGAAATAAAGATATTGTTCTTGGAAGTCATTTCGAGCAAATGAAAGACAAAACTGTTGTTTGTAACATCGGGCACTTTGATAATGAAATTGATATGGCCTGGCTGAACAAAAACCACGGTGCATCTAAAATCGAAATCAAACCTCAGGTTGACAAATATACTATCGCTGGAAAAGATATTATCATTCTTGCTGAAGGTCGTTTGGTAAACCTTGGTTGTGCTACAGGTCACCCAAGTTTTGTAATGAGTAACTCATTTACCAACCAAACTTTAGCACAAATTGAATTATGGAAAAACAGTGCTGCTTACAACAATGATGTTTATATGTTACCAAAACATTTAGATGAAAAAGTGGCTGCTTTGCACTTAGCTAAATTAGGTGTTGAATTAGAAACTTTACGTGACGATCAGGCTGCTTATATTGGTGTTCCTGTTGAAGGTCCATTCAAACCAGAGTATTACAGATACTAGATTTAGTGAATAGTCATTAGTAAATAGTGATTAGACCGCTTTCAAAATAATTCAAAACCCTTGCAGTAATGTGAGGGTTTTTTATTTGGGGCGCCACCATTTGTAAATCAAGAACATTAATTTAATCAGATATTTATATATCCTTTTTTAAAATATAAGTTTACTTTTGAAATACAAATCCCCAATATTCAAAACCCAATCATGAGAAAACACCTTATTACAGCTGTCCTAATATTATTGCCAATTCTTGCATCAGCACAATTTAACAATCACCAAATGCAAATGCAGCAAGTTAGAACTATGCATCAGCAAATGAACGCCCAAAATCAGAAATGGGCAAATGAACGTGCAAGATCAAATCAGCAATGGCAAATGAGAACCATGATGTTGCAACAAACCAATAAAATACAAACAGCTGAATATAAATTAGCCAAAGAAGAAAAAAAACAAAAAGAAACTAGAAGATAAAGCCGAAAAACAAAATGCTGATTTAAAAACAAAACAAGAAGAATTAGCAAACCTTCAAAATAACTCAGAAAAAAGCAATGACGCTGATCTTCAAAAAGACATTGAAAGATCTAAGAAAAAAGTAGCAAAATCTGAAGAAAAATTGAGTAAATCAAAATATGATATAGACAAAAGTTCAAAAAAAATTCAGGCTTTTCAAAAACAGATAGAAACTACAAAATCGCAAAAAGAAGAACTCGCTAAAAAACACGAAGCAGAAAAAAAAGCTAAGGAAGAAGAGAAAGAAAAAGAAATGGCAGAGAAAAAAGAAGCAAAAGAATGATCAGCCATAATAAAATAATAAACATCATATAACGACCAAATCTTTGCCTAAAACTAAAATAGATTCAGCGTAACGTGAAGGTTTTTAGTCTTCAAAAAGTTTGTTATATATTTACTAGAAATACTTTTTTATGAAACAAATCACTTTCCTTTACCTATTTCTTATTATTTTAAATTGTTCTGTATTTGCACAAAATAAAGATACCTGGATTTCATTTTGGGATAAAGACACCACTCATGTTGGATTTAAAGATAAAACCGGTACTATTAAAATTGAGCCTAAGTTTATGGGTTTAACTTCTGCCAATAAATTTGATGATATTATAGCCGTGACCGAAGAAGATGGGGAAAGCTGGGAAAGTTACTACCTCACCAAAAACGGAAAAAGAGTTGGCATTGACAGTTTATATACTTTTGACAATGGTCCTGATTGTGAGAATGAAGGTCTAATCAGATTCAGAGACCCTAAAACCGACAAAATGGGAATGTTCAACGGGCAAGGCAAAATTGTAATTCCCGCAGAATATAATAATTTAACAAAAGCCAGAAACGGAATGGTTATAGTATTGCAGGGTGCTGAAAAAATAAAAGACAATCACGAAGGCTGCAATCATTTTAGCTGGACAGGCGGAAAAGAATATCTTATCGACATCAACAATAAAACTTTAGTTAAAAACTTTGCTTACAATGATGATCTGAATTTTTATTCGGTAGAAAAATCAGCAGCCCCAAGTAAGGATCCGACAAGAGAAAATTTCCTTGGAATTGACGGACAATATTACTCCTTCATCAATTTTAATAAGGAGTTTGAATTCTGGCTTCAAAATAATTTGCTTACTGATTTATCAAAAAACAATTTATTGAAATCTTCATTTGATAACTTCACTTATTGGAAAGAACCAAACGGGTGGGTCAGTGAATCAAAAACGAAATTTATCGATAAGAATTATAATTTTATAAAACTAAAACTGAAGGAACTTACTTCTGCAAAAACAGAATATTTTGTTTCATCTAATGGTTTAAATCCATTTATTTTTGATAAAAGTGAATATGAAATATATTTCAACAATTGTAACGAAGCTAAAGAATGGATGTATCCCGTTAGAAATATCATCATCTCACCGAAAAACAAATCGGACTTCGGACAAGATCATTTTGAGTTTTTAAGAACTGAAAGTGGATACAAGTTGATCAGTATTTCTGATCGAAAAAATAATTTGAAATAGGAAATACCTTTATTTTCTTTAATAAAGTAATTATGGAAAAAGAAGATTTTAAACAAAATTTACGAAAAGCACTTGACGGGCTCATAGATTTTACTCAGGAAATGGTAATCAACAAATTACTGATTTTAGTTATGTGACATTAGAATGCTGTGGAAGATATTCTGCTTTTTTAAATCACAAAGAAGGTCCTTTTCGGCCTTTAGGACCCAGTATTCCATATCGATATCTGAATCCGATTACCGAAAAACTTCTCCACAAAATTGATTTAAATAAAATTAAAAAAGTTTAAAAACTTTACGAATCTATGACTTTTCGATAAAAAACTTCGCAAGTTTCGGATTTTATGACCGCAAAATCCTGTCGATATTTGCATTATAAAATTGAGAAAAATGAACACACAGGAAAACATAAATTATAATCGCATTGCTGAAGCGATAGATTATATCAAAACTAACTTTCGGGAACAACCAAATCTTGATGAGGTTGCCGAAAAAGTACATCTAAGTCCTTTTCACTTTCAGCGTCTATTTACAGAATGGGCTGGTACAAGTCCGAAGAAATTTTTGCAATATATTAGTGTCGAACATGCCAAAAAAATTCTGAAAGAAAACAATCATGCTACTTTATTCGATGCCGCTTTTGACACCGGACTTTCAGGCACAAGTCGTCTACACGATTTATTTGTAAATATCGAAGGAATGACACCGGCAGAATACAAAAATGGCGGTAAAAACCTTTTCATTAATTATAGTTTTGTCGAAAGTCCGTTTGGGAATATCATTGTCGCTTCGACTCAAAAAGGTATTTGTTTTATGGCTTTCGCCGAAAGTGAAGAAATAGGATTTGAAGATTTAAAACGCAAATTCCCAAATGCAGAATTCTCACGAAAATTAGATTTAGTACAACAAAATGCTTTATTTATTTTTCAGAATGACTGGAGTAAATTATCCGAAATAAAATTGCATTTAAAAGGAACCGATTTCCAATTGAAAGTCTGGGAAACCTTGCTCAAAATTCCGTTGGGAAAGCTTTCTACTTATGGAAGTATTGCACATCAAATTGAAAAACCAAATGCATCAAGAGCTGTCGGAACTGCTATTGGCAGTAATCCTGTGGCATTTTTGATTCCTTGTCATCGTGTTATCCAATCTTCCGGAACCTTTGGCGGTTATATGTGGGGCAACACACGAAAAACGGCAATTATTGGCTGGGAAAGTGCGCAAATAAATTTATAATCGAGCAAGAAACAGATTTTATCTTCCTTATTTCAAAGGTAATTTTGTCTTAATAAATTATAAATAGTATAACGGATGAAGACATTTATTTTAATTCACGGTTCCTGGCATAGTGCATGGAATTGGCACAAAGTAATTCCAATTTTAGAAAGCAAAGGACATAAAGCAATTGCTATAGATTTACCGGGAATGGGAAGAGACAAAACACCTATTCAGGATGTTACATTAAAAACCGCTGTAGAAAAAATTTGCGCATTAATTGATAGTTTAGCAGAACAGGTAATACTTGTTGGGCATAGTAAAAACGGAATTATGATTTCGCAAGCTGCGGAATATCGTTCTGAAAAAATTGAAAAATTAATTTACTTAGCTGCTTATTTAATTCCAAACGGCAAAACCCAAGCTGAATATTCTGCACAAGATACTAATGGTATACTAAAACCGTATGTAACCCGATATCCCGAGTTAAATGCGCATACTCTACAAAAAGAAATATACAAAAAAGGTCTTTATCATGATTGTGATGATTCTATAACACAATTAGCAAAATTATTATTGAGCCACGAACCCGTAGCATCAGGAATTACACCTTTAGAATTATCAGAAGAAAAATTCGGTAGTGTACCTCGCTTTTATATAGAATGTATTGAAGATAAAGCCGTAACACCTTTTATTCAGAGAAAAATGTATACAGAAACTATTTGCAAAAAAATATACAGTATGCAAACCAGTCATTCTCCTTTTTTCAGTAAACCGAAAGAATTATCAGATATCTTTTGTGAAATAGCAACACTCTAAAAAATGCAAAATATACAATCAAAAATTGCTTCTCTTAATTGGGAAAGCATCACCGAATCTATGCATAAAAATGGGTTTGTTATTATTCCGAATGTGCTGAATAACGAACAATGCGAAGATTTAAAATTCGATTATGATAACCCCAATTTATACCGAAAAACGGTTGTAATGGAACGTTATCGGTTTGGTTTGGGTGAATACAAATATTTCAATTATCCTCTTCCGGATTTAATTCAAAACATTCGCACTTCCATTTATCCAAAATTGGCGCCAATTGCAAATTCCTGGATGAAAGTCCTGAATATCAATACTGTTTTCCCCCAAACACACGAGAAATTATTAGAACAATGCCATGCTAACAACCAATTAAAAGCAACGGTTTTAATTTTGAAATATGGCAAAAGTGGTTTTAATACTTTGCATCAGGATTTATATGGAGATGTTTATTTTCCTATTCAAATAGTACTTTTTCTTAACGAATCTGATGAAGATTTTACCGGAGGCGAATTTGTCCTAACGCAGCAAACGCCAAGAGCGCAATCGAAAGCAATTGTTTTGAAACCTAAAAAAGGTGATGCTTTAGTTTTTACAACAAATTTCAGACCTGTAAAAGGAACAAAAGGATATTATCGGGTAAACATGAAACACGGCGTCAGCGAAATTCATTCCGGTGAACGACATACATTGGGGATTATTTTTCATGATGCATTGTCTTGATTTAGATTCAGAGACGCAAAGCTTTTACAATCGAACCTTTGAACCTTTACACCTCAAAAAGAAATGATTTATCATAACAAAATTTCAGATTCAAATCTCCGAATTAAAATTAAAAATGCGGAAATTTGTTTTGGTGGAAACCGAAAACTAAAAATTTACGGAACACTAAAATGTTCTTCCGGTAAAAGAATGAAACGTGAGAATCGGGTCTTCTTTTATTCTGAAAATGAAGCCAAAAAAATCGGTTTCAGACCTTGCGGACATTGCATGAAAACCGAATATTTAAACTGGAAAAATGGACTTATTTAACCCCGAAATAAACGAAGCAACAAACTTACTTCCAAAAGACGGAACAGTAAATTATTACGGAAAATTATTCTCCGGAAA
This sequence comes from Flavobacterium piscis, assembly GCF_031457575.1. Lineage (GTDB taxonomy): Bacteria > Bacteroidota > Bacteroidia > Flavobacteriales > Flavobacteriaceae > Flavobacterium > Flavobacterium piscis_A. The sequence continues at coordinate 71,222 of NZ_JAVDWQ010000001.1, forward strand.
AGATTCAAATCATTACCTGAATACATTTTTGAACGCCATCGAATGGAAAAATGATGAAGCAGTTATCTTCGGAAAATTAATTATTACGAAGCGAAAAGTGGCTTGGTATGGCGATTCAGGTTTTGAATATACGTATTCGAACACCACCAAAAAAGCACTCCCATGGACTAGGGAATTACTCGAATTAAAAACTATTATTGAAGAAAAAACTGGCGAAACCTTTAATTCCTGTTTACTCAACTTATATCATTCCGGCGATGAAGGAATGGCATGGCACAGCGATGCAGAGAAAGATTTAAAAAAGAACGGTGCAATTGGTTCAATAAGTTTTGGCGCTGAGCGCAAGTTTGCCTTCAAACATAAAGTATCTAAAGAAACCGTTTCTTTAATTTTAGAGCACGGGAGTTTATTAGTTATGAAAGACGAAACCCAGACGCATTGGCTGCATCGTTTACCACCAACTAAAACTACTTTAAAACCTCGGGTAAATTTGACTTTCAGAACGATTGTAAAATAATTTATAAAGTCTTTTTATATAATTTTTGAATATCCAGAATTTTAAATGATTATTAAAAATAATCCAAGCTTCTTTCTAATGCCATACCGCGGGATCCTTTAATCAATATAGTGCTGTTCTGCTTAAATTTATTATTTTCAATAAATTCTGCAAAATCATCAAAAGTTTCAAAAAAATGAAGATTTTCATTAGAAATATTATTTTTAAAAAAAGATTTTCCAATCAGATAACAGGCTGATTCATTCTGATTTATCAAAGAATCTACAACGATTTTATGCTCTTGCATACTTTCTTCTCCAAGTTCAAACATGTCTCCTAATATCATAATTTTATTTTGATTTTCTAATTGCAAAAAATTAGCAATTGCTACAGCCATACTACTTGGATTGGCGTTATAAGCATCTAAAATAATTTGATATGTTCCTTTTTTTAATAATTGTGACCTGTTATTTGTCGGAATATAATTTTCGATTGCCGATTTAATATTCTCTTCATCAACCTTAAAGTAAGTGCCGATAGCCACTGCAGCATTAATATTATTGGCATTATAAAGTCCTATTAAATTAGAATTCACAACGAAGTCATTATAATTAATAACAACAAAAGGGTTGGCTTCTATTTTATAAACATTAATATCTGCCTGATTGTTAAGTAATCCAAATGTGAAAGACTTTATTTCTTTAGACTTTTCAACCTGTATAGGATCATTCAAATTAACAAAGACCGATTTGTTGTTTTCAAGCAAGTATTTATACATCTCGCTTTTTCCTTCAATGACTCCTTCAACGCCACCAAATCCTTCTAAATGTGCTTTACCAAAATTGGTGATATAACCATAATCAGGCTGTGCTATCCCACATAAAAATTTAATTTCTTTTTTATGATTAGCACCCATTTCGACAATTCCAATTTGGGTTTCATGAGTAAAAGATAGCAATGTTAACGGAACGCCAATATGATTATTCAAATTACCAACAGTAGCTTTTGTATTATACTTTTGAGATAAAACTACATTGATGAGTTCTTTGGTAGTTGTTTTTCCATTGCTTCCTGTTAACGCAATAATAGGAATTTTTAAAAATAACCGATGGAATTTTGCCAACTCCTGCAATGTCTCCAAAGTATTATTAACAAGGATCGTTCTATCATCTATTAAATAGGCCGGATTATCAATAACAACAAATAGTGCCCCTCTTTCCAAGGCATCTTTGGCAAATGTATTGGCGTCAAAATTTTCTCCTTTAATAGCAAAAAACATTGAATCCTTTTCGATTTTACGTGTATCAATTGAAAGAGATTTACATTTTAAAAAAAAATTATGAATATCCTGAATAGTCATTAGTAAAACATTTTAAAAAAATAAAAGCCCTAATTAAAGGGCTTTTATTTACAATTAAATATATTGTTAATTTCTTGGTGATTTTCTTTTCTCAGCTTTAGAACCTACTCTCGACATAGCACATCTGAATCCGATGTAATCTGTTGCCATATCCTGAGGAAAATATCTCCTTTGAGCCGGATCTAACCAATATGCTCTATCTCTCCATGAACCACCTTTGTAAACTCTGGCGTTATCATTTACTAAAGTTGTTCTTTTGCTTGAGTTATCATGCTTTCTGATCATGTTTCCTAAACTATCTGTCGTAACATTATGTTTTGGAGAATTATACATGTTGCTTTTAGCATTATCCGAAGAGTCAGAATCCCCAAAATCATAATATCTTGAAGACTGCTTATCGCCATCTCTGTAATTGATATTATCACTGGTACTAAAGTTTTGTCTCAAATATGTTTCATTTTCATCAACCGGAACCTGTGCAATTTCTCCTGGAAGATTTCTCGCTACAATTTTACCATTACTCAGCGTATCATATCTAATATTGTCTTTTGTAACAATTTCGATTTTTCCATCCTTACCGATTTTATTTTTACCATACAGATTACCTCTAAAGTAATTAAAATCATTAGCTTCATTATCAATTACAGGTCTGTAAACATCCGCAACCCATTCTGCTACGTTTCCAGCCATATCGTATAAACCAAAATCATTAGCCGGATAGCTCTTTATAGCATTGGTAATATCTGCACCATCATCTGACCAACCTGCAATTCCGCCATAATCACCATTACCTTGCTTAAAGTTAGCTAATTGATCGCCTCTGTTCTTACGTTTTGTTGAACGGGTATAATCACCTGACCAAGGATATTTCTTTTGTCCTTTATAGATATTATATTCTCTTTGTCCAACATCTGCAGCAGCTGCATACTCCCATTCTGCTTCTGTAGGAAGTCTGTATTCCGGTAATATAACTCCTGAAGAACGTTGTGCATACACATTTTTTTCTTCGGCTACCTGACCGTCTTTTCCTGCTTTTAGTCTTCTGCCGTTAGGGCTTTTCTTTAAAACTAATTCTTCGTTACCTCCGTAAGTTGTAGAAGGGGAAGCCAGGTATGCTTCAGTATTAAATAAGCTTTCTGCACTTACATCATTTGATTTAGCTCCCTTTTTAACATATCCGCTTTTTTCTAAAACAGCTTCATTTACACGGTCTGTTCTCCATTTACTAAACTCAACTGCCTGAATCCAGTTTACACCAACTACCGGATAATTTGCATATGAAGGATGTCTCAAATAATTATTAGTCATCGTCTCGTTGTATCCCAAACGATTTCTCCATACTAAAGTATCAGGAGATGCTCCGGCATAAATATTTTTATAGTTTTCTTCTGTAGGAGGAAAAACTTTTTTCAGCCATTCCAGGTACTCTAGGTACATACCATTGGTTACTTCGGTTTCATCCATATAAAATGACTGAACATGCTGTTGGGTTGGTGTGTTATTCCAATCATGCATAACATCATCTTGTACTTTACCCATAGTAAATGTACCTCCTTCAACAAAAACCAAACCAGGACCAGCCTGTTGTTTTTTTCCTGCATTTCTAGCAGCAGTTCCATTTTGACTATCGACATCCCAACCTGTTGCTCTTGAAGCATGGCCTGAACTCGATTTTTTGCTACAACTAGCCGTGCCTAACATCAATACCATTGACATCATTACTTGCAAGGCTAAAATTTTGTTTACTTTCATACTCATTCTTAGGTGATAAATTTAGGTGCTGCAATATAATAATTAACATTTAATTTGCAACATCTGTTCTAATAATTTTATTTAACTGTTTTTTACCAGAAAATAACCTATAATTCCGAACGCAAAAATATACTTTTTATTATTACTATTGCATTAAATACTATATTTTTACTCACTAAAATATTTTTAAATAAAATTCGTTTTCTTTTACCATGAAACAAACTGTAATCTTATATTTTTTTTTACTCCCAATAATCAGTTTTTCACAGACAAACGGAAGTATTTCTCTTGATTGGCATGATAAAAAAGAAATGAATTATGGAGATTTTAAAATATCAATCCCCTATTTTTCAGGCAATAGTTTCCGTTTTGACAGTACAAAGAAAACAATAGCGTTATTATTTAAAGTAGAAGAATCCAATTTTTTCAATTATAACATTGTTGAGATTACCCATGTGGTTTACGAACCTGTGTCAAAGTTTGAATTAGGTGACCTATCACTGGAAAACATTCCCCAAAAACCAAATGAAGCCCTTACAACAGCAAATTCAAGAGACAAAAAGCAGTCTTTCATCTCGTTGTCCCCTATAATATCAGATGGAAATAACTTTAAACGTATTAAATCTTTTTCCTACACTATTAGCAATTCTATTTCCAATAATAACCCATCACTGTCTTCAAAATCAAACATAATTTCAAATTCGGTACTTTCATCAGGTGACTGGTATCGTTTTTATATTGAGAAATCAGGTGTTTACAAGATTTCAAAATCATTTTTGCAAAGCCTTGGATTTGACACTAATAAAGCAAATCCCAAGAAAATCAAGATTTATGGAAATGGTGGAAAAATGCTCCCTTTAGCCAACAATATTTATTATCCAGATGATTTAACTGAGAATGCCATTCAAGTTTTTGGAGAAGATGATGGCGTTTTCAATAACGAAGATTACATTCTTTTTTATGCCGAAGGAGTCGATAACTGGAATACTGAGAGTCAAACCAACCTTAATATATATGATACCCGGTCATATTATTATATTACCACTCAGGGCGAAGATGGAAAAAGAATTACAACCCTAAATCAGCCCATAGGCAACAGTAATCTTGAATTAAATACTTTTGATGACCGTCAGTTTCACGAAAAAGACCTTACTAATATTGCTCATTTAGGCCGACAGTGGTTTGGAGAATCATTTGACATCAATCAGGAACAGGAATTCGAGTTTGAATTTCCTAATTTAGACCCTTCCATTCCTGTAAAAATTGAAACAGTAGTTGCTTCTGCTGCTTTCACTCCTACTTCATTTTTAATTTCTGCTAATGGTACAAGTATTGGAAATATTGTTTTTAGTTCCTTAACTGCAAATTCTGATACAAAATTCTATACAGGAAAATTACCTGCAAACACTTCATTTACCGGTTCCGATAAAATAAAAGTAAAATTAACCTACAACAACAACGGGGTTCCCGGATCGAAAGGATATCTGGACTACATCAATTTAATTGCCAAAAGAAAACTGATTGGAACAGGAAAGCAATTCCGATTTCAGTATGATCTTGGCGGATCCTCATCCGGAATAGTGAATTATACTATTACAAATGCTTCCGGGATTTCGCAAATATGGGATGTCACAGACATATATAATGTCGCAAAAACAGAAAACATCAATCAACCGACTTTCAGCTTCAAAGCCTCACTAGGGGAAGTACGAAAATACACAACTGTTGACGCTTCTGATTATTATACTCCCTTAAAAGACAACCAATCGAAAATAACGAATCAAAATTTAAAAGGAACACTTCTAAAAAACAATCAAAATACTTTTCAGGATCTGGATTATGTAATTGTGTCTCCAAAAAATTTACTCCCCCAAGCGGAAAAATTAGCTAATTTTCACAGGAATAATTCTAACCTTGCCGTCAAGGTTATTTCGCTGGACAATATCTATCAGGAATTCTCATCAGGAAAACAGGATATAGCGGCCATCAGAAATTGTATCAAGTATATTTATCAAAATGCATCTTCTCCGGAAAAAAGGATAAAATACGTGAATCTTTTCGGGGATGCCTCTTATGATTATAAAAACAGAATTCAAAACAACACTAATATTGTACCCGTTTATCACTCATTAATAAGTAGCACTATTGGAGAATCTTCATTTGCTTCTGATGATTTTTATGGTTTAATGGATCAAAATGAGGGAAATGTGGTTTCTTTTTTTGGAGGAATTGACATAGCTGTTGGACGAATGCTGGTTTCAGATAATGCGCAGGCAGAAGAAATGGTTAACAAAGTCCTGGAATACCACAATCTAAAGTCGTACGGGAATTGGCGAAATAATTTTGTTTTAATTAGTGACGATTCAGACAAAAGTTCAGATGCTTCGCTGCAAGTTCGCCAGAACAATTTAGCAGATGTAATTGCTGTCCAAAAACCTTTCTTAAACGTTAATAAAATTATTTTAGACTCATACTCTCAGGAAGCTTCTGCCGGAGGATCAAGATATCCAAAGGCAAAAGCAGATTTTTTTGATGCATTCGAAAAAGGTGCTTTAGTATTTAATTATCTAGGGCACGGGGGAGAAGATGGCTTAGCATCTGAAAGAATTTGGGGAAAATCAGATGGACAAAATTTAAACAATCAATATAAATACCCTCTTTTTATTACTATTACTTGTGAGTTTTCCCGTTTTGACGATCCAACAAGACCCACGGCAGGCGAATATGTTTTTTGGAATCCAAAAGGGGGAGCAATAGCCATGTTGACCACTATTCGCTCCATTGGACAATTCAATGCTGAGAATTTTAATGACAATTTAACCAAAAACCTCCTTTCATTTGGCTCTAACCAATATACAACTATAGCGGAAGCCCTTAGAATTTCGAAAAATGAAAATCCAAGCTCTTCCAGTAATGTTGTTTTTTATATTGGCGATCCTGCTATTATGTTAGCTATTCCTAAACCAAAAATTAATTTAACAAAAATAAACGATGCCTTAATTACAGGTCCAATTGAAGACCTGAAGTCTCTGGCTAAGATTAAGATTTCTGGAGAAATAACGGATGAAAACAATAATCTCTTAAGTAATTACAATGGGGAACTTTCGACTACTATTTTTGATAAATTAATCACAAATTCGACTCTTAATAACGATGGACAAAGCCCTGCAATGCAATTTAAAACACTTGGCCAGACAATTTTCAGAGGAAATGCCTCGATAACCAATGGCCAGTTTGAGTTTAGCTTTGTTGTTCCAAGGGACATTAGAATTCCTGTCGATAATGGCAGAATCAGTTTCTATTCGAAAAAAAATGATGTTTTAGAAAACCAATCGGGATACAATAGTGCGATCAAAATAGGAGGAATAAACGAAAATGCACTTCAGGACAATATTAACCCCAAAGTAAAGTTATATATGAACGATGAAACTTTTGTTTCTGGTGGAATTACAAATAATTCTCCATTTCTTTTAGCTTTTCTTGAAGACGAAAACGGAATCAATACAGCGAGTGGGATTGGTCATGATATAGTTGCAATTTTGGATGGAGATGTTAGCAATCCTATGATTTTAAATGATTATTATCAAACAGAATTAGACGATTATACTAATGGAAATTTACGTTTCCCTTTGCGTAACTTAAGTACAGGCATGCATACTATAACCTTTACGGCATGGGATGTATATAATAATCCTGTAACAAGCGAAATACAATTCGTAGTTGTTGGAGATGAATCGTTAACCCTGACACACGTTCTTAACTATCCTAATCCATTTTCAACTTATACGCAATTTTGGTTTTCCCATAACAAGCCTTATGAACCATTAGAAGTACAGGTTCAGGTTATGACTATTACAGGAAAAGTCGTTTGGACAAAAAATCAAATTATTACTACAGAAGGCTTTTTATCAAGAGAAATTACATGGGATGGAAAAGATGATTTTGGAGACAGAATCGGAAAAGGGGTTTACATTTACAAACTCACTGTAAAATCCAATTTAACAAATAAAAAAGCAGAGAAGTATGAAAAACTTGTCATTCTATAATATATATTTGCAGAATTAACACCATTAACCTATATAAATGAAAAAAATATCCTTTTTATTATTTTGTTTTACTATATCGTTTGCGAGAGCACAAGACAGACCAATTACAACCGGAGTTCCTTTTTTACAGGTAGCCGCTGATGCCAGGGCAGCAGGTCTTGGTGACCAGGGTGTAGCAACATCGGCAGATGTATTTTCCCAACAATGGAATCCCGCAAAATATGCATTTTCAATAGACAAACAAGGCTTGTCTGTAAGTTACACTCCTTATTTGACAGATTTGGTAAATGATATTTCATTAAGCCAGCTAACCTATTACAATAAAATCAACGAAAGAAGTGCATTTGCAGGAAGCATACGATACTTTAGCGTTGGAGATATTGATCTGATAAACAATCCTGGCGATGTCCCAAATACGGTTAAACCTTCAGAATACGCAATCGATGGGTCCTACTCATTAAAATTAAGCGAAATGTTCTCTATGGCCGTTGGCGCAAGATTTATTAGTTCGAATTTAGGAATTACTACCGAAGGACAAAGTTTATCTGCTGCTACTTCATTTGCCTTTGATGTTGCCGGATTCTATCAATCTGAAGAAATTGCTTATAGTGATTTTAACGGAAGATGGAGAGCCGGTTTTAATTTACAAAATCTTGGACCAAAAATAAACTATGATTTAAGCGACTCTGACAATGGATCAAACTTTCTTCCCGCTAACTTAAGATTAGGTGGGGGTTTTGATTTTATACTGGACGATTATAATAAGGTCGCAGTTAGTCTGGAATTTGCAAAGTTATTAGTTCCGACTTCACAGATTCCTGTTCCTGTTGACTTAAACAATAATGGCAATACAACTGATCCGGGTGAAGATGGTATACAAAAAGCTAATAATGATTATAATTCTATTGGATGGGTTCCCGGAATTTTCAAATCTTTCGGAGATGCTCCTGATGGATTCAGCGAAGAGCTAAAAGAAATAACTTATAGTGTTGGAGCTGAATACATGTATCAGGATTCTTTTGCGATGCGATTAGGATATTTTCATCAAAGTCCTGAAAAAGGAGCTGTGAAATTTTTCTCTTTAGGAGCAGGCTTTAAATACAATGTAGTAAAAGTAGATGTATCTTACTTATTCTCTGCATCAAAAGTTAAAAATCCGTTAGAGAATACACTACGTTTCTCATTAACGTTTAATTTTGGTGATAAATATGATGAGTATTAGTTAAAATAATACATAACAATAATATAAATCCAAATTCCTTCTTTTCAGGAATTTGGATTTTTTTTCCCATAAAAACAATGAAAGAAATAAGCATAACATCATCCTTTCTGGTATTTGACAGCTTAGAAGAATTACCAAATGACGTTCAGGATCTAATGACCCAAGCCGTAGCAATTCGTAAAAAAGCGTATGCTCCGTATTCACAATTCAGGGTAGGCGCTGCATTATTATTGGATAATGGAAAAATTATTTTAGGATCAAATCAGGAAAATGCTGCCTACCCATCAGGGTTATGTGCAGAACGTGTAGCCATTTTTCATGCTGGGAGTGTTCATCCGGAAGCTAAGATTTTAAAAATGGCCATTACTGCAGCATCTGATTTGAATCAGACCCAGGCTCCTATTCCACCATGCGGTTCCTGTCGACAATCAATAGCAGAATATGAAATTAAACAGAACACCCCTATCGAAATCTATTTTATGGGTGAAATTGGTTCAATTTATCAGTCTGCATCCCTTAAAAACCTCCTTCCTTTTATGTTTGATAAAAAGTTCTTATAAAAAAAAACAAAAAGTAGCTTTTAAATTTTAGTTCTTAAATGTAATGTCTTATTTTTGCATCCCGACCCTTCGGGCGCAAATTTGTGGGAGGAAACTATTTTGCGTTATAGGTAACAATTGATAACACAAAAAAACAACTTTAGCAAAAGAAAGAATTCAGATGAAAGAAGTTACAAAAGAGGTTTACTTAAAGTGGTATGAAGACATGCTGCTTTGGAGAAAGTTTGAAGACAAACTTGCAGCATTATACATCCAACAGAAAGTCAGAGGATTTCTTCACCTCTACAACGGTCAGGAAGCAGTATTAGCGGGAGCTTTACATGCAATGGATTTGACCAAAGACAAAATGATCACTGCTTACAGAAATCACGTACAGCCAATTGGTATGGGCGTAGATCCAAGACGCGTAATGGCAGAACTTTTAGGAAAAGTAACAGGAACTTCTAAAGGTATGGGAGGTTCTATGCATATTTTCTCTAAAGAGCACCGTTTTTACGGAGGTCACGGTATTGTTGGAGGTCAAATTCCAATTGGTGCAGGATTAGCTTTTGGAGATAAATACTTCAACACTGGAGGAGTAACAATGACTTATTTTGGTGATGGTGCTGCGAGACAAGGTTCATTACACGAAGCTTTCAATATGGCGATGTTATGGAAATTACCTGTAGTTTTTATCGTTGAAAACAACGGTTATGCAATGGGAACTTCTGTTGAAAGAACTGCCAATCATACTGATATCTGGAAACTTGGTTTAGGATACGAAATGCCTTGCGGGCCCGTTGACGGAATGAATCCTGTTAAAGTTGCAGAAGCAATGACAGAAGCTATAGACAGAGCTCGTCGTGGTGACGGACCAACTTTCCTTGAAATGAAAACGTACCGTTACAGAGGACACTCAATGTCTGACGCGCAATTATACCGTTCAAAAGAAGAGGTAGAAGAATATAGAAAAATTGACCCAATTACTCAGGTTTTAGATGTAATTATGGATCAAAAATACGCTACAGAAGAAGAAATTGAAGTAATTGACCAAAGAGTGAAAGATCTGGTTGAAGAATGTGTGAAATTCGCTGAAGAATCTCCATATCCTGAATTACAACAATTATACGATGTAGTATACGCACAAGAAGACTATCCATTTACACCTCATAAACTATAACATTATTATGGCGATAAAAGTAACAATGCCTCGTTTGAGCGATACTATGACGGAAGGAACGGTAGCGACTTGGTTAAAAAAAGTAGGCGACAAAATTAGCGAAGGAGACATCTTAGCTGAAATTGAAACAGATAAAGCAACAATGGAGTTCGAATCTTTCAATGAAGGAACTCTTTTACATATTGGAATCCAGGCTGGAGAAACTGCTCCTGTAGATTCATTATTAGCTATCATTGGTAACGAAGGAGAAGATATTTCAGCTTTATTAGCTGGTGGTGATACTCCTGCTGAAGCTCCAAAAGCGGATGCTGCTCCTGCCGAATCAAAATCCGAAGAAACTAAAACTGAAGCTCCTGCAGCGAAAGCAGCAACTGAATTACCAAAAGGCGTTGTAGTGGTAACAATGCCACGTTTAAGCGATACCATGACAGAAGGAACTGTTGCCACCTGGTTGAAAAAAGTAGGTGACGCTGTTTCAGAAGGTGATATTTTAGCAGAAATTGAAACAGACAAAGCGACTATGGAGTTTGAGTCTTTCAATGAAGGTACGTTATTATACATCGGAATTCAGGAAGGAAATACAGCTCCTGTTGACAGCTTATTAGCTATTATTGGACCTGCCGGAACTGATATTTCAGGGATTGCTGACAATTATACTGCCGGAGGAACTGCAAGTGCTCCGGCAACTGAAGAAAAAGCTGCTCCTGTTGCTGAAAAAGCTACGGAAACAACTGCTGACACTTCATCAAACGGAGGAAGAATTTTAGCTTCACCATTAGCGAAGAAAATTGCTTCTGATAAAGGAATCCAATTAACTCAGGTTAAAGGATCAGGAGAAAATGGGCGTATCGTAAAAAGCGATATTGAAAACTTTACTCCATCTGCGCAAGCACAACCAACTGCAAAAGCTGACACTAAGCAAGAAACTCCTGCTGCACCAAAAGTATTTGTTCCTGCTGGAGAGGTTTACACAGAAGAGATCAAAAACTCTCAAATGCGTAAAATTATTGCAAAACGTTTGGCTGAATCATTATTTACTGCACCTCACTATAACTTAGTGATCGAAGTAAGCATGGACGAAGCGATGGACGCAAGAGCAACAATCAACACTGTTCCGGACACAAAAGTATCTTTCAACGATATGGTGATCAAAGCCTGTGCTTTAGCCTTAAAAAAACATCCAAAAATCAACTCTCAGTGGAAAGAAGAGTCAATCATCATCAACCACCATGTAAATATTGGTGTTGCTGTAGCAGTTGAAGACGGATTGGTAGTCCCTGTATTGAAATTTACCGATGCTATGAGTTTATCTCAAATTGGCGCTTCAGTAAGAGATCTTGCCGGAAGAGCCAAAAACAAAAAACTGGGACCTGCAGAAATGGAAGGTAGTACTTTTACAGTATCTAACCTTGGAATGTTTGGTATTACTGAATTCAATTCAATTATCAACCAACCCAACTCAGCTATCCTTTCAGTAGGTGCAATTGTTGAGAAACCAGTAGTTAAAAACGGTCAGATTGTAGTTGGAAATACAATGATGTTATCATTGGCTTGCGACCACAGAACAATTGACGGTGCAACCGGAGCTCAATTTTTACAAACTTTAAAACAATACATCGAAAGCCCTGTTACTATGCTGGCATAATCGATTGTTTTTATATCTTTTAAATCCCGTTTTGAAAATTCAAAACGGGATTTTTTTGTTCAAAAATTTTACAGGGAAAATTATCCCTCACATAGCATAGCGTAGATTCTCCATGTTACAAAACCTGACATCATCGCATCTTTGTAATTTTGATTACCTCTTCAAGGCTTAAAAACCAACAAATGAAAGAAACAAAATCAGTTTCGGATTATACAGAGCTTTTCTTCAAAATTTGATTGATGCCATTGGACTTAATTTCAAAACTAAACATTCAGCAGGAAATTACACAGAAATGCTTAATGTTTCGGCATAGAATTTGGAAAAATGGAAGCTTAATTTTTGTTTTTAGCTTCAATCCATTTTGCCATATATTTGGTGCTTTTCAGGGTATGATGCTGCAGTAAACTTCCCATAAAATTATGCAGGCGATGACTTTCTGAATCATTCAAAAGTGAATTAACTGCTGCAATTAATATTTCTGAATAATTACTATTCTTGTAACATTCATTTACAATTGCAATTCCATTTTTTTGAGCTTGTTCCCAAAGATTTTTATCCTGATATAATGAAATGGCATATGTTGCAAACTCCTGAATATCATCTGTAATAAAACCGTTCCAGGATAAATTGGAGTGCATTGCTTCAGAACCAATTGTCGAGGTTATACTTGGCGTTCCGCATTGCATGGCTTCTAATAATTTTCCTTTCAAACCTGCTCCAAAACGAATTGGCGCTAAAACTACTCTCGCCTTTTTTACAACCTCATTCGCATCTGTGGCCCTTCCCATAATAAAAAAGCCGTTTTTAGGCTGATGCAGCTGCAAGACTTTTTGTGATGGATAAGCGCCATAAACTTCCAAAACAGCTTCCGGAAATTGCTTTTTAATTAAAGCCCAAATCGATTCCTTCAAATACTGAACGGTATTCCAATTGGGTTCATGCAGAAAATTTCCGATGAACACAAAATTCTTGCGATTTTCAAATGATGGTGATTTTAAAAGATCTTCCTGAGACATTTCGTCAACCAAAAAAGGCAAATAATGCAATAAACCTGAATCGATTTTAAAAACTTCCTTCAAAATATTCATTTCAAATTCAGAAATAATAAAAGACAAATCGCATCTTAAAATACTGGCAATTTCTCTTTTCGCTACTTCTTCCGATAATAAATCATTCAACTCAAAAGTTCTATTTTCTTTGAACGCTTTTTGTCTGGCAGTTCTTAAGCAATGCAAATCTTCCGTATCCAACAATCGAATCGCTTTAGGGCAATTTTCAGCAACACGCCAGCCAAATTGTTCTTCAATCATGAAACGATCAAACAAAACAACATCTGGATTTAACTCGATTATAAAATCATCGAAACTGGAATTATTCAATTCAATTGATTTTTTCTCTACTTCAAACTCAGACAATTCAACCATAAAATCACTATCTAAAGCCGGACTTGCAAATGTAATTATAAATCCATTTTCCTTAAAAACAGAAATTAATTGCATCATTCTTCCACCGGCAGCAGACGAATTTGGTTCAGGCCAGACAAAACCAATAATTAAGAGTTTTTTTATTTGATTCATTACAATTGTTTGAAGCTACAAAATAATACTTTTTTAAGCGCATTTACACCATATTTCCTGACTTTCGATGTAAAAAACACTAATTTTGCAGAATACTTTTTTCTAATAAAATTATGCTGGGATTAAAATTAGCCACAGACCCTCGCTGGGTAAATATTGTCGAATCAAATATCGAAGAAATTCTGACGGATCATGCCTGGTGCGAACAAAAAGCAGCATCAAATGCCATTAGTTTAGTTACTTACAACTCTGAATTAGAAGAATTAGTAACCGAAATGCTGGTAATTGCCAGAGAAGAACTGGAACATTTGCAGATGGTTCATGATTTAATTAAAAAAAGAGGTTTGACATTGGGGCGTGAAAGAAAGGATAATTATGTAAATGAGCTTTTTAAATTCATGAAGAAAGATGGAAGCCGGAAAGACGCCCTTTGTGATCGTCTATTATTTTCGGCCATGATTGAAGCCAGAAGTTGTGAGCGTTTTAAAGTGCTTTCAGAAAATATAAAAGACGAAGAACTGGCTAAATTTTACCGCGATTTGATGATTTCAGAAGCGGGACATTACACTACTTTTTTAGGATTTGCAAGAAAATATGCAGATAATATTGATATTGATAAGCGCTGGAAAGAATGGATTGAGTACGAAGGTTCCATTATTACCAATTATGGAAAAAACGAAACCGTACACGGATAGTTATACTTTTTGAATTTAACTACTACAATATTTAAAACTTAAAAATTTGTTATGTCAAAAAGCAAATCCAAATCGGTCTTATTCAAAATTGCAAAATACATCGGAATAACCTTTGCTGTTATTTTAGGATTATTATTTTTAACCCCTATTATTTTTGCTGACAAAATTAAGGAGCAAATAAAAAAAACAGCCAATGAAAAATTAAGTGCAGAACTGAATTATTCTGATGTCTCATTATCCTTTTTTCATCACTTCCCTTCCTTAACATTAACCTTAAATGACTTGAGCCTGAATGGCTCTGCTCCTTATAAAAATGAAAAATTCATTACGGCAAAAGAAGTTTCTTTCGGAATTAATGTAGCCAGTTTGATTTTTAGTAAAGATGTAGAAATTGACCAGATTTATTTATTGGATTCTTTTATTAATGTAAAAGTTAACCCAAAAGGGGAAGCGAACTACAATGTCTATAAATCCTCAAAACCATCAAATTCCAAAGATAGTACTGATGCCGATTCATCACTAAAACTGGAAAGAATTGAAATTATAAATAGCAAAATAATTTATGACGATCAATCGACTAAAGTTCATTTTGATGCGTTTGGATTTGATTATCAGGGAAAAGGAGATTTAAACAAAGCTGTTTTCGATTTATATTCGAAAGCTAAAATTAAAAAACTAAATATTGTTTATGACGGTGAACCCTATTTAATGAACAAAAAAATAGATGCTAATTTGATTACAAAGGTAAATGTAAACTCGTTATCATTCTTTTTTCAGCAAAACAACCTAAAGATCAATCAGCTTTTAGTCGATTTCAAAGGGAAATTTGACTTCCTGAAAGACGGTTACAATATGGATTTTGTGATAAAATCTAATAATAGCGACTTATATGATGTTTTTACGGCTTTCCCTCCAAAATATATTACCTGGCTTTCTAAAACAGAAATGAAAGGAAAAACAAATCTACTTTTTACCTTAAAAGGAAACTACATTGCTTCTCAAAAAATTGCCCCTGATTTAAATCTGGATGTTAAAATAGATAATGGTTTTATAAATTATAACAAAAGTGCTTTTCCAGTTTCGAACTTGAATTTTGAAGTTAAAACTACAGTTCCGTCTTTAAACCCCGATCTTTTAACAGTTGATGGAAAAAACTTGTCCTTAAACATAAATAAGGATTATCTAAAATCTAAATTCTATGTAAAAGGTATGAGTGTACCGGAAATCAATGCCGATTTTAAAGCTAAAATTGATCTTGAAAAATTAACTAATGCACTTGGAATCCCTGACATAGTTGTAAAAGGAAGTTTGACAGGAGACCTAAAAGCAACCGGAAAGTTTGATCAAAAAAACAAGCTTTTTCCGGTTACAAAAGGAATTATCGATTTAGAAAATGGATATTTGAAAACAAAATATTATCCTAATGCGATTACCAATATTACAATAAAATCTAAAATTACAGATCAAAAAGGAACTTTTGAAGACTTAAAAGTAACTATGAAACCCGCTCAATTTACTTTTGAAGGAAAGCCTGTTTTTGTAGCGGCAGATTTAAGCAATTTTAATGATTTAGTATACGATATTAAAGCGAAAGGGGAACTTGATGTCAACAAAATCTATAAAGTTTTTTCTCAAAAAGGACTTGATCTGGATGGCTTCATAAAAGCTGACTTAGTTTTGAAAGGTAAACAAAGCGATGCTGAAAAAGGAAATTACAGCAAATTATACAACAAAGGAACCCTCGAGCTTAGAAATATCGGAATTGCATCAGAATATCTGCCAAAGAGATTCATTATTAAAGAAGGTCTTTTTAAAATCAATCAGGATAAAATGTCGTTCAATAATTTTTTGGCTGCTTACGGTGAATCAGATTTTAAAATGAATGGATACTTGCAGAATGTTTTTAATTACGCAACTACAAATACAGGAGTATTAAAAGGCACTTTTAAAGTTACTTCGCAATATATCAATGTTGATGAATTTATGTCAAGCACACCGGCAAACACTTCTGTAACACAAACTAAAACACAAACTCCAGCCATTCCGGAAGAAAAACAAACCGGAGTTATTATAATTCCAACAAATTTAAATTTGCAATTCGTTGCTAATGCCCAAAAAGTATATTTTGACAAATTAATACTTCAAAATGCAACTGGGAATGTAAAGATGAACAAAGGCAAGCTTGCGATGCAAAACACTGGTTTCAATTTAATTGGATGCAATGTTGCCATGAACGCCAACTATCAGGCTATAACTTCTCAAAAAGCAAATTTTGATTATGCGATTAAAGCTTCTGATTTTGACATTAAAAGAGCTTATAACGAAATTGAAGTTTTTAGAAAAATGGCAAGTGCTGCTGAAAAAGCACAAGGAATTGTTTCTGTAGATTATCAATTAAAAGGTCGCCTGAATGGCAATATGGATCCGGTTTATCCATCACTTGTTGGCGGAGGCACGCTTTCTATAAAAGATGTAAAAGTAAGAGGATTAAAAATGTTTAATGCCGTGAGCAAAGAAACAAGCTCTGAAGCCATGAAAAATCCTGATTTATCGAAAGTTGAAATTAAAAGCACCATCAAAAATAATATTATGACGATAGAGCGCTTTAAATTTAAATTTGCAGGCTTTCGCCCAAGAATTGAAGGAACAACAAGTTTAGACGGGAAGCTCAATTTAAAAATGCGTTTAGGCTTACCTCCTCTTGGTATATTCGGAATTCCACTAACCGTGACTGGAACGCAGGATAATCCAAAAATTAAAGCGGGTCGGAAAACCGAAGATCTTGAAGATACTGAAGATACTGAGTAAAGAAAATTTTAAAATTCCAAATCTGGATACTTTATTAAAACAGAAGCTTTCAACGTTTAAATTTTGACAAAGGTTGTCTCTTTTTCATTTCGATGAAAAGAGGAAATCACTAGTAATTCAACAAAGATTGGCGGCTTTCAGCGCGGAGTTTCTTGTATGATTTCCTCCTTTCGTCAGAAATGACAAAAATGAATACACTTAATTCATACACTAAAAATAAGCCACAAAAAACAACAAGCTTAAATTCCCTTATATTACTTTATAGGTTTAAAACAAAAAACCCGCTCTTTTCAGAACGGGTTTTGTAATAAGTAGTCTAATGAATTATGCTTCGAATGGAAGGATAGATACATAAGATTTGTTATCTCTTTTCTTTTGGAACTTAACAACTCCATCTACTCTTGCGTGTAGTGTGTGATCTTTACTGATGTAAACGTTTTCACCTGGATTATGTTTTGAACCTCTTTGTCTAACGATGATGTTCCCAGCAATAGCAGCCTGACCTCCAAAAATCTTAACGCCTAAACGTTTTGATTCTGATTCTCTACCATTCTTCGAACTACCGACACCTTTCTTGTGAGCCATGACGTATGAGTTTAAATATTGTTATTATTCTTTAGTAGCTTCTTTTTTTGCTTTTGGAGCTGCTGCTTTTTTTACTTTTGGAGCTGCTTCAACTTCAGTAGCCGGGGCTTCTTCTGCTACAACTGCTTTTTTAGCTGCTGCTTTTTTAGTTCCACCTGCTGCAGTAATACCTTCAATTACAATTTGAGTAAGATATTGTCTGTGACCATTTCTCTTTTTGTATCCTTTTCTTCTTTTCTTTTTGAAAACGATAACTTTATCTCCTTTTAAGTGTTGTAACACTTTAGCTTCTACTGAAGCACCTTCTATAGCTGGGGCGCCTAAAGTTATGCTTCCGTTATCATCAACTAAAAGAACTTTGTCAAAAGAAACTTTTGAACCTTCTTCGTTAGTCAAACGGTTAACATAAACCTTTAAGTCTTTGCTTACTTTAAATTGTTGCCCTGCTATCTCTACGATTGCATACATACCAAATTGATTTATTGATTTTTAAGGTTGCAAATATACAATTAAAAATTTACTGTGCAATCTCTTGTTCTAAAAATATTTATTACAGTTTACAGCCTGTTTTTCAAGGCGTTTTCAACTATTCAAAAACGTTTAGACGTAAAAGACTGTTAAAATAAATCCTCAGTCTTAAATCATAACGAAAATAACTTATTTTTGATGTAACGATTTAGTGCATCCCGGTACTAATCTAAAATAATCCCAATTTATTAATCCCTTTTTATGAAAAAAACAATAATGGCATTAGGAGCAACACTTATGTTAACAGGAGTTAGTTCAGCTCAAAAGGTAGCTTTTGAAGAATACGATTTGGATAACGGCATGCACGTTATATTACATAATGATCCTTCTGCACCTGTAGTAATTACATCAGTTATGTATCATGTAGGCTCAAAGGATGAAAATCCTGACAGAACCGGATTCGCACACTTTTTTGAGCATTTGTTATTCGAAGGAACCCAAAACATCAAAAGAGGGGAATGGTTTAAAATAGTAACTTCAAACGGAGGGACCAACAACGCCAATACATCAGATGACAGAACTTATTATTTTGAAGTTTTCCCTTCCAATAATTTAGAATTGGGTTTATGGATGGAATCAGAACGTCTTATGCATCCTGTAATTAACAAAATTGGTGTTGACACTCAAAATGAAGTTGTAAAAGAAGAGAAGCGCTTACGGGTTGACAACCAGCCTTACGGAAACTTAATTGCCGAGGTAAAGAAAAACATGTTCTCGGTACATCCTTATCGCTGGACTACAATTGGGTCTATGGACCATTTGGATGCTGCTACATTAGAAGAATTCCAGGCATTTAATAAAAAATTCTATGTCCCAAACAATGCGGTTTTAGTTGTGGCAGGTCAGTTAGACATTCCCCAAACCAAAAATTGGATTAAAAAATATTTTGGAGCAATTCCAAGAGGAGCTGACATCAAAAGAAACACTTACACGGAAGAGCCAATCACACAGCCTAGAAAAGCTACATACGAAGATCCGAACATCCAAAAAGAAATGGTTGTGGCCACCTATAGAACACCATCTATGAAAACACGTGATGCAAGGGTTTTAGACATGATTTCTTCTTATTTAAGTGATGGGAAAAGTTCTAAACTATATAAGAAAATTGTTGACGATAAAAAAATGGCATTACAAATTGGCGCTTTCAATTATTCTCAGGAAGACTACGGAATGTATATTTTATACGGAATGCCACAAGGAAAATTTACGTCTGCTGATTTGATTTCAGAAATTGATGCAGAAATTGTTAAACTTCAAAGCGAATTGATATCGGAAACAGATTTGCAAAAATTAAAAAACAAATTTGAAAATAATTATGTAAACAACAATTCAACAGTTGAGGGTGTTGCAGAAAATTTAGCTTCTTATTATATGCTTTATGGTGATGTGAATCTTATTAATACAGAAATTGAACTTTTTCGTTCTGTAACAAGAGAAGAAATTAGAGACATTGCAAAAAAATATCTGAACCCAAATCAACGATTAATTCTTGATTATGTTCCTGCAAAAGACAAAGCTGAAAATAAACAATAACGGAATTATGAAAAAAATATTAATTATAGCAATAAGCTTGTTTTTAACATTGACTATGCAAGCACAAGACAGACCACAACCTAAACCAGGACCAGCTCCTTCTATAAACATCAAAAAACCAGTATCGTTTGTTTTGCCAAACGGACTCAAAGTACTCGTTGTAGAAGATCATAAATTACCCAGAGTATCTTATAATTTAACGATTGATAACGCTCCATTTGCGGAAGGAAATAAAAAAGGGGTTGACGAATTGACCAGCAGCCTGATTGGGAACGGATCATTAAAAACTCCAAAAAATACTTTTAATGAAGAAATAGATTTTTTAGGGGCTGAAATAAATTTCTATTCTTCAGGAGCCTATGCAAGCGGGTTATCAAAATACTCTAAAAGAATTTTAGAATTAATGGCCGAAGGTGCCTTAAGCCCTAATTTTACTCAGGATGAATTCGAAAAAGAAAAAGAGAAATTAATCGAAGGATTAAAAACCCAGGAAAAAAGCGTTGCCGTTGTAGCCGGAAGAGTTGAGAATGTTTTAGTCTACGGGAAAAATCATCCAAGCGGTGAATATCTTTCAGAAGAAACCATTAATAATGTTACTCTTTCAGATGTAAAAGCAAATTATTCATCTTATTTTGTTCCGGAAAAAGCCTATTTGGTAATAATTGGTGATATTAAGTTTAAAGAAATTAAAAAATCTGTTGAAAGCTTGTTTAATTCCTGGAAGAAAGCAAAAGCACCGCAATCGACTTATCCTGAACCAAAAAATGCAGATAAAACACAAATCAATTTTGTGGATATGCCAAATGCCGTACAGTCTGAAATTGCTTTGGTGAATACGGTAAATCTAAAATTATCAGACCCGGATTATTTTCCTGTTATTGTTGCTAATCAGGTATTAGGAGGCGATTTTAACAGTTATCTGAACATGAATTTACGTGAAGCACACGGATGGACATACGGGGCACGTTCTTCAGTTGGCACAAATAAATATAGTGTGAGTAAGTTTAAAGCTAATTCGCAAGTGCGAAATGCTGTTACTGATAGCGCTGTAGTAGAATTTATTAAAGAAATAAAAAGAATCAGATCTGAAAAAGTAACTGAAGAAGCACTAAGCAATGTAAAAGCAGGATATGTAGGTAAATTTGTTATGCAGGTTGAGAAACCACAAACTATTGCCCGATATGCTTTAAATATTGAAACTGAAGGTTTACCAGCTGATTTTTACGAAAACTATATCAAGAACATTCAGGCAGTAACATCTGACGATGTTTTGAGAGTAATGAAAAAATATGTTCTTGAAGACAATATGAGAATTATTGTTACAGGAAAAGGTTCTGAAGTAATTCCTGGTTTGGAAAAATTAAAAATTCCTATTTCCTATTTTGATAAATTTGGAAATCCTATTGACAAACCTATAGTAAAAAAAGAAATTCCTGCAGGAGTCACTGCAAAAAGTGTTTTCGACAATTATATTAAAACAATTGGAGGAGAAAAAGCAGTTTCAACAGTAAAAACCCTTGCGATGAATGGTTCAACTACAATTCCGCAAGCACCGTCTCCATTAACATTTACGTCTAAATTGGATTCAAAAGGAAAAATGATGGTTTCTCTTTCTATGGGAGGCATGAACCTGATGAAACAAGTCGTAAACGAAAAAGGTGCCTACATCGAGCAACAAGGGCAGAAAAAAAATCTTGAAGGTGATGATTTAATTGAGATGAAAGCCAGTGCAACACCTTTTGAGGAATTACAATTAAGAAAAAATACCAACTTAAAAATAGATGGAATAGAATCAATTAATGCAAGCGATGCTTATGTGATAAAAGATGGGAAAACAACTTATTATTATGATGTAAAATCAGGATTAAAAGTTGCTGAATCTAAAGTAAGGGAACAAGCAGGACAATCTATTACACAGATAACTAATTTTAATGACTATAAAGAGGTAAAGGGAATAAAAGTACCTTTTAACATAATACAAAACGTTGGTTTTGAATTAGATATAAAAATGTCCGATATTAAAATCAATGAAGGGGTTTCCGATTCTGATTTTCAATAAATACAAATTAGAGTTCTTAAAGTGAAGGCTGTCAATGTACGATAGCCTTTCTTTTTATAATTTCATTTAACATAATTTTATTTTTTCGCTGACAAATAAACACCAATCAAAATAACAAAAGCGCCAAAGAACTGAAGTGGTGTCAGCATTTCATTATCCAGCAATCCCCAGAAAAATGCCACTATTGGAATGATATACGTTACCGATGTAGCAAATACGGGCGAAGACATCTGTATCAATTTAAAAAATAAAACATTGGCAATTCCAGTACCTAAAACACCCAGAATTATCACAAACAAAACAGAATGCTGGGTTACTTCCAGATTTACTTTTTGAGTAAAATCAGTAAAGCTTAAAATTAGTAAAGCTGGCACAAGCAAAACGGCGAAGTTTCCGGTTGTAATACTGAGAGAATTTAAATCGGATAAATATTTCTTGATTAAATTTACATTAATAGCATAACAAAGAGTAGCAGTTACTACCAAAATAAGGTAATAATAGTTTTGTCCGGAATGATTTGAAGCACCATTAAAAACCAACAATAAACAACCAATCAGTCCAATAAAAACCCCAAATACTTGTCTCTTATGAAACTGGATTCCAAAAGCAATTATACCTAAAACCAAGGTATTGAGAGGTGTAAGGGAATTAAGAATTGCCACAATCGAACTATCTACCTTAGTTTCGGCAATAGCAAAAAAGAAAGCAGGAATAAAAGTACCAAAAACAGATGTCAAAGCAATAAATTTCCATTGATGACGGGATATTTTTTTTAAACTTGAAAATCCAATAATAAGTAAAAATAAAGCGGCAAAAATAAGTCGGAGTGAACCTACCTGAATGGCAGTTAAACCCACTAATCCTCTTTTAATCAAAATAAAAGAACTTCCCCATATTAGTGAAAGCAGCAGCAAATAAAACCACTTCAATTGTTTTACATCCATAAATACTATTTTATTGCAAATTTGTAATAATTTTATGAACTGACCTCTCGTTTTTTATTAATTTTGCAAAACAACATGCAACATAAATTTAAATATAAACATAATGAAATTCACAAAAATCATAACTTCATTAGCAATAGCGGGTTTAGTATTCGTAAGCTGTAAAAAAGAAGAAGATAAAAGTTTAGCTGTGGCTACTGCTGAGAAAAGTGCTCCTAAAGAACAAAAGGCAATTGCTCCTGAAAACGTGCAAACTGCAAGTTTTACAATCGAAGGAATGACATGTGCAGTTGGATGTGCAAAGACTATTGAACAGGAATTATCAGATCTTGAAGGAGTAGAAAAAGCTACAGTTGATTTTGACAAAAAAATAGCTACAGTTACATTTGACAAAACTGTTCAAAACCCTGAAAACTTAACTAAAGTAGTTCAGGAAACCGGAGACGGAAAAACATACAAGGTTTCAAATATAAAGTCATAATTCAGACTTTTACATTTTACAACTCATATTACTTTTTGAATACTTTATAATCGGCAAAACCAAAAATGCAAAAATCGCAAACAGGAGGTTTGATGCCAAAAAATCGGATAGAAACCTAGGGATTATTTCCCTAGGTGACTTTCCACACCACCCGGCATACGAATCCGTACCAAGGCGGTTCTTATATTTACGATACATTTTAGGTAGATGTCACTTAGGAACGTATATCCTGCTTTGCTTAGAGTTCGCGTTGACAGTGCGGTTTGTAGGATTGGACTGAGCGCAGTTCGACAATAGTCTTTTCGAATATTAGTCTATTGATAAGCTTGATTGTCTTTAACTCCAATCTTTTTTTAAGATTGGAGTATTGTGCTTATCTTCTTCCAACTTTTCCATATTATCATCCGTATTCTAAATCGAAGCCATTCGTCTATACGTTTAATCCTGCCTGACATATCGGCTAGTTTAAAATAGGATACCCAACCAACCCTGCAAGTAATATCGTAAGAGCTCCTTGGTCTTTTGATATCCCATACCATTACTGCGATTAGTAATTTCATTTAACCTGTCCTTAAGTTTACTGTAACTCTTTGAGTGTATACAGAGCCCCATTTTCCTTTACTTTTGTGATAAAAGCTATAGCCAAGGAACTTCTTTCCTCTGACATACCCAACCGGCTCTTAGATATTTATAAATCAGCGATATTACTCGTGGGTCTTTTTTGACTTTCTTTGATAGTAGCTCTATGGGCCTACTGTGACTCACAGCATCAAAGAACTTCTCTAAGTCTAAGCATCTTTGGTTGTTTGAACCATTTGTTGCGCTTTGCAACTATTGTTTAATAAAATGAATAGCAGAGCGAAAATTTTTAGTGTGTTTTTCATCTATTTAATCTCTGGGCGGACTAATTACTTTTATCCTGATTACAGTAAGATTGCCATATTTCTCAGCATCTTCTTTTGTCCATACCATTTCTTTACCATTAGGTCTTTTTTCAAACTGCCAATCTATAGGATCCTTCACATAAACGTATAGAGATACTCGATCTTCCCAACTTCCTTCGTTCGTTTTTTGTTGTTCTGGAGTTCTAAATCTAAAACTAAAAAAAAAGGGGTTATCGTTGATGGCATAAGCCGCTTTTATTTCTGGTTTTAATTCTTTAAGTAAATCTTTTAGAGGTTTGTTAATAAATTGCTGTTCGTTTGTTTTTAATTTGTGAGCGTCATTTGGAGTTTGTACCATTTGTTGTGCTTTGCAGCTATTGCTTGCTAAAAAGATAAGAATTGCAAAAATTTTTAGTGCGTTTTTCATCTATTTAATCTTTAGGTGGACTAATTACTTTTATCCTGATTACAATAAGGTTGCCATATTTTTCAGCATCTTCTTTTGTCCATACCATTTCTTTGCCATTAGGTCTTTTTTCAAGCTGCCAATCTATAGGATCCTTCACATATACATATAGAGATACTCGATCTTCCCAACTTCCTTCTTTCTTTTTCTGTTGCTCATGAGTTGTAAATCGAAAAATAAAGTAGTAGGGATTATCATTGCTTGCATAACCTGTTTTTATCTCTGGTTTTAATTCTTTAAGTAAATCATTTAGAGGTTTGTTAATAAATTGCTGTTCATTTGTTTTTAATTTATAAGCATCTTTGGTGGTTTGAACCATTTTTTGCGCTTTGCAGCTATTGTTTAATAAAATGAATAGCAAAGCGAAAAATTTTAGTGTGTTTTTCATCTATTTAATCTCTGGGCGGACTAATTACTTTTATCCTGATTACAGTAAGGTTGCCATATTTCTCAGCATCTTCTTTTGTCCATACCATTTCTTTGCCATTAGGTCTTTTTTCAAACTGCCAATCTATAGGATCCTTCACATAAACGTATAACGACACTCTGTCTTCCACACTTCCCTCATTTTTTTTTTGTTCTTCCGGAGTTCTAAATCTAAAACTAAAAAAGAAAGGATTATCGTTGATAGCATAAGCTGCTTTTATTTCTGGTTTTAATTCTTTAAGTAAGTCTTTTAGAGGCTTGTTCATAAATTGCTGTTCATTTGTTTTTAATAAAAAAACATCTTTAGTTGTTTGAACCATTTGTGCTTTACAGCCATTGTTAATTAAAATGAATAGCAGAGCGAAAATTTTTAGTGTGTTTTTCATAATTTAATATTTTAGCATTAGTTACTACAAGGTTTTGGAGTATATGTTTTGACGCCATTTTGAACGGTTTCTTCCGTTTTTAGAGGTTTAAAATCCCCTCTAACGTCTTGTTTTAGCAACATTATTCCAGCGTTATATTTGTCCAAAACAAAAGCCATAGCTGTCGTCCTAGCTTCTACACTTGAACCCATTGGAGTGACGAGTACTTGTAATTGGTCGAATATAAAGTCAGGAAATTCAGGACTATAACCAGGTAATACGTCAGCGGGATAAGCGGCCACAAAGGCTTTAGCAGCCGCTAAGTTGGTAACCACTATTGCATAGGTCGAGCCGTCTGGCAAAGCAATAAATTGAGTTGTGAAATTGGCGTGCAATGAATTCAATTTTACACTCGAATATATGTCCCCTGCAGATAGAGGATTGACTGTAGGATGATTGTGTATGGTTGCAAAAGCCCCTGGCCAACTAGTATTTACCAAGACATTAGAAGTTCCGCCATTATTCATAGGCGCTGGGGTTATTTTACCATAAGCATCTTTTCCTAATGTAATACTGTGTTCTTTACCATCAGAACTAGCTGTCTTAATTGCGCTTACTGCAGAAATGTAGCTACTGCTTTTGGAAATAGATGTGGTTGCTGCATCTGTACAGGGATCTACAATTATATAATTACGCACACTTGTTTTATATGGGACATGTATATTATCATTGGTGTATTCAGAATTACAAGGATATGAAACAGCCATTTGTTCATAAGTAACGTCAGTTCTTATATATACTGTTCCAATAAATTTAGTCAAAATTACTTCACCTGAAGCATATGTCCATACTTCATAACGATCCTCATAGATTTCATTAAGAATTTTTACATTGTATATATCATTACATTCTGGCAATTTGCCAGTCAATCCTTTCTTACTTGATTTGCTAAATAAATTGATTGCTATTTCCAGATGCTCTAAATCAATAGTATTCGAAGGGTTCTTTACCACTCCATCATTAACTAACAATTGACCTAATTGTTTACCATTCAAATCAAAAATATTGAGGGTTCCTGAATAATTATCTAAATCTTGAATAGTTCCTGTAAATAAATCATTCTTGACATTAGAAAAAGCTTCTATAAAATACGAATAAATTACGTTGTCCTTTTTGATGGCGATCAGTTCGTATTTTAAGCTTTCTTGAAATAACTTAGAAGTAATTTTAACCGCATTCTTTTCAGCAACTTCAATTTCGTAAATTTCACAACCTTCTTTTTCGATTTTATTTACATCTTGCCAATTTACGGTTAGATTCCCGGCAATGTTTTTGTTTGCGAATTGGTCTAGTTTCAAATCGTTTTTCAATTGTTGAGTGATGGTATCAGTTGGTTTAATCTCCAATTCCTCTTTGGTACAAGAAAAAAAGAAAAGAAGCGTTAAAGCAAATCCAACTTTTAGAGCACAAGAGTTCTTTGTTAATTTCATAAAAAAACATTTTAGTCACAAATAGATGACTAAAATTCATCATCCACAATACCCTTTATTAGTGATATTTTAAAAATCAATAAAAAAAAACATTCGTCGTTGGCGAATGCTTTTTTTTATGTTTTCGATATTCAAGCCACAATTTTCAAATTTCTTTTAAACACAGTCATTTTTTTAACTGAAAACGAAGACTGAAAATCCATTAAATGATATGCTTTTTCACTTCCACTTTATAGTTTCCATCAGGCGCTGCATATCATTTTTGATATAACTTGCGGCAGGCATAATAGAATCAAAATTAGGTTTTGCGTAAAAATAAACCGATCCTGTTATAAAGTGTCTGGTGCTATCTGTCACATAAAATTGTGAATTTGTGGCAGCATTTCCGTTTACCTGATAAAACATTCCATATACCTTTTTTTGCGGGTTTAAATAGGGCTGTTCCAGTATATCATCCGCTTTTATAACATGTTCGTAGGTTAGTTTCTGAGCATCCTTAAGCAATTTTTCGATATTGTTATTTACCGGTTTATAGGTCAGATAAATTGTAGCCTTCATTTTTGGATACGTGATGGCAAATCCGCATTCTTTTTCTCCTTTAATCACCGCTGCATCATTCATCTGAAAAGAAAAAGGACAATTATTCTCAAAATTTAAATATGTAGCTTCCGGATAATCCAATCTCAAAAAACCTGCAGGTTTTGGCAATATATCATCCTTACAGCTTATAAAAGTGAAGGTTAACAAAATGAGTGTTATTGAAATTATTCTTTTAAACATGATTATTCTATTGTTACTTTTATTTGTTTTACACGCTTTTTATCAACTGCTTCTATAGTAAAAATGCAGTTTTCAAAAGTTATTTTTTGGTCTTTTTTAGGAAAATTCCCCAGAACCTCTAAAATAAATCCCGCCAGCGTTTCGGCCTCGCCTTTATGAGATTCAAAAATATCTTCATCAACATCAACAATCCTGTAAAAATCTTTCATGTTGATTTTCCCTTCAAAAAGAAAGTTTTTATCATCAATCTGAGAAAAATTTAAATGTTCATCGTCAAATTCATCGCTAATATCTCCTACAATTTCTTCGATTACATCTTCTAAAGAAACTAATCCCGATGTTCCTCCATATTCATCAACCACAATTGCCATGTGACTTTTGAGGTTTTGAAAATCCTTCAATAAATTATCCAGCTTTTTATTTTCAGGAACAAAAAATGCTTCCCTGATTAAGGAAGTCCAGTCAAACTCTTTTTTATCAATATGAGGCAGTAAATCTTTCACAAACAAAACACCTTCAATCTGATCAATATGGTCGCGATAAACAGGAATTCTTGAAAAACCCTTTTCGATTATTTTTGGATATATCGTCGAAAACGATTCGGATATTTCTAATGCAAAAATATCAATCCTTGGACTCATTACCTGTTTCGTATCGGTATTTCCAAAGGAAACAATTCCTTCTAATATTTTTTGCTCTTCACTTGAAGTTCCTTCCGAATCTGTTAACTCTAAAGCTTGCGAGAGCTGATCGACAGAAAAATTATTTTTTTGTTTTCCTAATTTATCGTGCAAATATAAGGTAATCCTGCGCATAGGTAAACTAACCGGAGAAAGCAGTGTGTCTAAAAATGCAATTGGATATACTACACGTTCTACAAATTTTTTATTGTTTCGGGTGGCGTATACCTTAGGCAAGACCTCTCCAAATAATAAAATCAGAAATGTAACAAGAGTAACTTCCAAAATAAATTTGAAAGCCGGAGAACTAATATCGACAAAAATGTTTCTTCCTACAAACGAAAATAAAATCACAACACCAATGTTAGCTAAATTATTGGTTACTAATAATGTTGCGAGGAGTTTTTTGGGTTTCTCTAAAAGTCTGGAGATTATTTTTCCTTTCTGGATATTCTTCTGTAATGCATCATCTAAATCTTTTTGCGATAATGAAAAAAATGCAACCTCGGCACCGGAAACAATTGCTGCTAAAAAAAGTAAAAAAAGTATTCCGACAAAACCAATAATTAAATCAGTGTCTAATAATGCTGTATTCAAAAATAAACTGGGCTCCGGGTCCAAATCAAAAAGAATTAGTTAAACAATTAAAAAGGCAAATCATTTATAGGTAAGCCTTCATTAGTCGCGTCAAAGTTAGTGTTTTTTAATGATTCTGAATCGTGGTTTTGTTTCTGGTTTCCTGTGTCTTTTTTGGTAGTCAGGAAGGTAAATTCTGTTACCTGAATTTCGGTTGTGTATTTGGTCGTTCCATCTTCAGCCTGCCATTGACGCGACTTTATCCGGCCTTCAATATATATTTTATCTCCTTTTGATAAATATTTCTCGCAAATTTCAGCTGCTTTATTACGTACTACTAAATTATGCCATTCTGTAGAAGTTATTTTTTCATTAGTGGTTTTATTGATATAAACTTCATTAGTTGCTAACTGAAAACGACCAATACAATTTCCGCCATCAAAATAATGCATTTTTATATCATCGCCCAGATGGCCAATCAACATCACTTTATTTAATGTTCCGTTCATATTATATCATTTGTAGTTGTATCAAAGATACATTTTTCTTAACACTTTATTTCTTCCTTTTCGATAAAATTGTAGATCACAACCGGAAAAGGAAATGTTTTTAAATCCTCTTTATTTATACCGTTTTCAATTAATTCATTTATTTTAATTTTCCAAAACTGAATATGCAAATGCTGATGCGAGAGTTTATGTATCAAAGTTGCATCAGAACATTCTTCTATACTATTAATTGTATACTTAGAAAAAATTTCATTTTGAACTGTTTTTGAAACGAGATTGAAATCGGCAATTCCCGGAGCTTCCAGTAATGGAAATTCATATAAATTATGCCAAATCCCTTTTGAAGTACGTTTTTGAATCAAAGTATTCCCTAAAATATCTTCTAAAATCAAATAATTAAAGAACCTGTTTGTTACTTTTAATTTCTTTGATTTTACAGGTAACAAGTTCACTTTCTTTTTTTGCAATGCCAGACAACTGCCATTAAAAACACAAACCGGACAATCGGGATTTTTAGGAACACATTGCAAAGCACCAAATTCCATTATCGCCTGATTGAAAATAGCCGGATTATCCTTTGGTATTAAATCTTGGGCGAGTGCTGTAAATTCCTTTTTGGCAGCCGACACAGAAATATCAGATTCAATATCAAAATAACGAGATAAGACCCTAAAAACATTTCCATCTACAACGGGAACAACTTCATTATACGAAAAAGAAGCGATTGCAGCAGCAGTATATTCACCCACTCCATTCAGCAGTAACAACTCTTTATAAGTAGGCGGAAAAATTCCATTTAATTCATTTGCTACATATTGAGCAGTTTTATGCAGATTTCTGGCCCTTGAATAATATCCTAATCCCTGCCAAAGTTTTAAAACTTTCTCTTCATCGGCATTTGCCAAATCAAACACTGTAGGAAATTCCTTTGTAAATGAGTAAAAATAAGGCATTCCCTGCGCCACACGAGTCTGTTGCAACATAATTTCTGATAGCCAAATCAGGTACGGATTAGTCGTATTTCGCCATGGCAAATCACGTTTGTTTTGTAAATACCAACCTATCAATCTGTTATGAAAATTCATTGAAAAATACTTAGAATACAAAAGTAAATGTTTATGTAATTAAAATTTAACGAATTAGCTTGATTAATTATTTTTTTAATTCCTATATTTGCAAACTCAAAAAAATAGTACATCATTTATAAAATAAAAATAGGAAAGAAAATGACGAAAGCAGATATCGTAGCGAAAATTTCAGAGAAATTAGGTCTTGAAAAAGGAGATGTTCAGGCAACAGTAGAAACTTTTATGGAAGAGGTTAAAACTTCTTTGGAAACTGGAGACAATGTTTACTTAAGAGGTTTTGGAAGTTTCATCGTAAAAACCAGAGCTGAAAAAACAGGAAGAAACATCTCTAAAAATACCACAATCAAAATTCCTGCACACAATATTCCTGCTTTTAAACCTGCAAAAGTTTTTGTAGAGGGGGTAAAAACAAATAACGAAGCAAAATAATACTATTAATTAATCATAAAATCGATACGATATGCCAAGTGGTAAAAAAAGAAAGAGACATAAGGTAGCTACTCACAAAAGAAAGAAAAGAGCGAGAGCTAACCGTCACAAAAAGAAAAAGTAGTTTTAAACTACTTTTTTCTTTTTAAACGTTCATTGAAATTGAAAAAAGATGAAAGAGTGAGAAAAAAGAACAAAGACTTGAAAAGTCTGTTTTCTTTAATCTATTCTCTATTAATCTTCTTTTCCCCGGGTCCAATACCTGTTAAAATATTGTTTAATCCATCCTTGTAGAAGTTGATGGTTTTGGTTTTTGGTTTTTGGTTATTACCAACAACTATCAACAAACAACCCACAACCTATTCACGGATAAAAATTTACAAATGAATAAAGAATTAATCATTCGATCAAGTTCAGATTTCGTAGATTTTGCCTTATTAAAAGATGGAAAACTAATTGAATTACACAAAGAAGAAGAAAAAAGCAACTTTCAGGTTGGTGATATTTTTATTGCCAAGATACGAAAACCAGTTGCCGGACTTAATGCTGCTTTTGTAAACGTAGGCTTCGAAAAAGATGCCTTTTTACATTATCATGATTTAGGACCTAACTTAGCTTCCCAACTGAAATTCATAAAACTTGTAAGCGCAGGTAAAATAAAAGATTTCTCCCTAAAAACCTTTCAGTTTGAAAAAGAGATTGACAAAGATGGCACCATTACTGATATTTTAAGTGCCAATCAATCTGTTTTAGTCCAAGTTGTTAAAGAACCTATATCTACCAAAGGTCCAAGAATAAGCGCTGAGCTTTCATTGGCAGGAAGATTTATTGTTCTCGTTCCGTTTTCTGACCGCGTTTCTATTTCACAAAAAATAGAAGACAAAAAAGAAAAGGATCGTCTAAAAAAACTTGTACTATCTGTCAAACCAAAAGGATTTGGCGTTATTGTTCGCACAGTAGCCGAAGGCAAAAATACAGCCGAATTAGAAAAAGATTTGCAGAACCTGCTAAGCAGATGGACTGCAATGTGTAAAAAATTACCAACTGCTCATCATCCGTCAAAAGTATTAGGAGAGCTCAACAGGGCTTCTTCAATATTAAGAGATGTATTCAATGATACCTTTAGTGGTATCCAAATAGATGATGAAGAGTTGTACCATCAAACGAAGGATTACCTGCAGGAAATTGCACCTTCAAAACAATCAATTGTGAAGTTTTATCAATCAAACGACACTCCGATTTTTGAGAAATACAATATAGAGAGACAAATCAAAACTTCTTTTGGAAGAACGGTTTCTATGAGCAAAGGCGCTTATCTTATCATCGAACACACCGAAGCTCTTCACGTTATCGACGTAAACAGCGGAAATCGTTCGAATAAAGCGACTAATCAGGAAGATACTGCCATGGAAGTCAATATGATTGCTGCTGCTGAAATTGCCAGACAATTGCGTTTGCGAGATATGGGCGGAATAATCGTAATTGATTTTATCGATATGTCTAATCCTGAAAACAGGAAGGTTTTGTTCGACTTCTTGCGAGAAGAAATGAGCGACGATAAAGCAAAGCATAAAATCTTACCGCCTAGTAAATTTGGTTTGGTTCAAATTACCAGACAACGTGTAAGACCAGAAGTAAATATTAAAACCAGAGAAGAAGATCCAAACAATGAAAATGGCGAAATTGAAGCGCCAATTTTAATCATTGATAAAATCGCACTGGATTTAGACAGACTTTTAAAAACCCACAAAAGTGTTGTGCTTAATGTACATCCGTTTGTGGCTGCATACCTCAGCAAAGGTTTTCCATCCTTACGTTCAAAATGGTTTTTTGAACATAAGAAATGGGTGAAAATCATACCTCGTGACGCTTACACGTACTTAGAATATCATTTCTACGATAAAAAAGGAAATGTTATTTCAGAATAAATAAAAACCGCCTCTCGAAAGACTGGCGGTTTTTTTATGCGTTATTGCGAAAAAACAAATTAACAAATTAGATTTTCAGGAGCTATTTCCAGCTATCCGCTTATATCTTTTTATCCGCAAAAATAAGCAGGTAAAAAGGATACCGCTCCTATCTGGGCCAGGGATTTTGTTTTCTAAAAAACATTATATTAAAATCTGACGCTGGCCAGTGATGATAAAAGAGTTTATACTCAAATAAAAATCATGTAACCAATCACAATTACTCCCTTACAATTTCTATTTTCCTTCTGATTTCATTACCAAAAGCATCTACAACCGTGATATAATGTACTCCGGAACCTGGAGTAATAGGCAATTCATGAAACGTTTTGGTTGTTGCTTTAAAAACATTATCCACATACCAGAACAATTCTTTATCCCTTTCAGAATAGGCCACTTTCAAAATTACAGGCTGTACTTCGCTGTTAAAATTTTTCGTTAGATAAATTTTACTATTCGTTTTAGGGTAAATAAAATCCATAGTTTTAGATTGAATTCCTTCGCAGCCTTCTTTAAAAGGTGGCAAAGGCAAATATTCAATATGCTGACTTTTATAATACCACGCCATGACTGGAGGCAGAACAAACCAACTTCTGGTCACGATGTTATCCACGCTTTCACAACTGCTATTCACCTGAAATCGCTCTGTTTTATCTAAATGTACTGTTTTATGATACGGGCAAACCACCGTTGATTTTCCTTTTTTAGGAACCCATTGTTTAATTTTTGGACATTCATCTTTAGCCAGATAACCACTTAAACGGCAAACCTCAACTTCATCCAAATCCTTATATGGTGTTTGAAACCATTTTTTTCTGGGCAACAAATTAAAAACATCAAATAAAATAGGAGCTGCACTTGTAACTCCGGTCAAGGTTGGTCTTCCTTCACCTGTTGCATTTCCAACCCAAATTCCAACAACATATCTTGAATTTGTTCCTATCGCCCATGCATCACGATTTCCAAAACTTGTCCCAGTTTTCCAGGCAATTTTTAATGAACTGTCATAAAATTTCCAGGCTTCATCTCCTTCCGGCCTGTTGACTTGTTCCATCGCATTATAAACAAGCCAAATTGAACCTGCTCCTAGAATATTCTTCTGATTACTTTCATTTCCAAAATCAGCCTCGAAATCATTTTTAAAATTTAATTCTGTGAACTCTTTAGTTCTGTAGTTTCCATTGCTTTTATTAAAATAATTTACTGTCGAAGATAAATTGGCATACGTACGGCATAAATCCCATAAATTACTTTCTGCGCCACCCAAAATAAGGGATAATCCATAATGATCTGGAGCTTTATTAATGTCCTTTAATTTAAATTTTTGCAATTCTTCGTAAAATTTATTCACACCAAAATCCTGCAGCATTAAAACCGCAGGAATATTTAATGAACGCGACAAAGCCCTGTGAGCAGGAACAGCACCATCGAATGTGAGATTAAAATTCTGCGGTGTATATCCTGCAATTTGAGTTGGAGTATCAGCTATTAAAGTATTCGGTAATAATTCCCCATCATCTAACATCCCGGCATATAAAAGTGGTTTTAAAATACTTCCGGTACTTCTTGGTGCACCAATAATATCCACATCTTTTTGATGTTCATTATCCGTTGGCGCATTACCCACGTAGCTCATTACATTCCGATTCGAAACATCAATTACTAAAATGGCCAGATTATGCACTTCATTCTGCCTGTACTGGTTGTAATAATATTTTGCAATTTGATTTACCCGGTTTTGCAGCGTATATTCAACAGTTGTTTTTATACGCATTCCTTCTGCATTTTTAACAACTCGCTGTAATAAATGAGGTGCAATTTGAGGAAGATCATAAGGTTGTTTAGGTAATTGTTCTTCTATAGAAAGCTCATACGTCTGTCGGTCAATAATTCCTTCCTGATTCAATTTCAATAGAAGACGATTTCGTTTTGCTAATAATTTAATCTGATTTTTTCCCGGATAAATTAAACTTGGAGCATTAGGTAAAACAGCCAAAGTAGCATTTTCCGCCCAGGACAATTGGTTCGATTGCACACCAAAATAACGCCAGGAAGCCATTTCTAAACCAACGACATTTCCTCCAAAAGGAGCATGAGCAGCATACAACTCTAAAATTTCATTTTTAGAATAGCTCAACTCAAGCCTTGTAGACAGAATAATTTCTATAATTTTCTCAAAATACGTTCTGTCTTTTCCTTTTCTGGACAATCTGATAACCTGCTGTGTCAACGTACTTCCTCCCCTAACCACTTTTCCGGCCTTTCTATTTTGTTTAAAAGCATTTACCATTGCAACAGGATTAAAACCGGGATGTTTATAGAAATATTCATCTTCAAAATAAACAATACATTTTTTGAATTTTTCCGGCACGCTATCCTGTGCAGGAAAACGCCATTGTCCGTCTCTGGCAATTTTCGCACCAAGCAATTCTCCTTCCTTGCTTTCAATTACCGTTGAATATGGTTCCTGAAATAACGTTCGGGGGATAGAAAAATAATAAATCAGCAAGAGCAGTAATGCAATTGCTGATTTTATTTTATTCTTTTTAATCCAATTTATAATGCGTTGTGAGAACGCTATTAATTTATTTTTCAAAGTAATCGAATTATTTTTTTCATATCCTAACACAGGTTTTTTTAACCTGTTAGGATACATAATTTAAAATACTACTTCACCACCTCAACCCAGAATCCTTTTGTTCTGGCTAAGAACGTATTATCGTACATCGCTTCACATTGTAAGCCCGGAAAATAATAATTCCCTAAATAAGAAGCATTTAGCAGGATTCTGAATACTTTCGTTTCTCCTGCTTTCATTCCAAAGTAGAAATTAGTTCTGTCGTCACGAATATCAATATAATCTGCGATATTGTTTGTTGTGTCCCCATAATCGGTAAAGCGGGTATTCACAATTTCGAATCCTGAAGGCAGAATTTGGGATAATGCCACATTTTGAATACTTTCGTTTCGCTGATTTTTAACCGTAACTTCACCTATAAATTCAGTTCCCTGATTAATTTTTGAAACATTAATAATACTTCCTTTTCTGTTTTTGAAAACAATATTGGCCGAAACATTACTCTGAGTTGCATTTTCCTGACCAATTGGTAAAATTCCTGTATTCAATACACGAACATAAATAGTATTGTTTTTATTGTTTTTTAAAGTAATGCTGTTTGATCCTGCTGTAACAGCTAAATTTCTGTCTGCAATTGTTTTTTGAGTGTTTATTGTTTCGCCTTTTCCATTTTTACCAAACTGAATATTAATTCCTTTAGGACCATTATTGACTGCAAATTTAGACATCGCATATAAGCAATAAGCAGTAGTTTGCGTACTCATCCACTGATTATTTGACATTTCTTTGGCTAATTTTGTTGCCATCACAAATGCTTTTTGCTTTTGTCCTAAAAGCAACATTGTTTCTAATGACATCGCTCTGTTTCTTTCACCTGAACCATAATAGTAATAGCTGTAATTACCAGATTCTTCAATTGTACTGTGCATCAATAAATTTAATCCGGCCGATTTTTGTCCAGCTAAAGCATAAGCTGCAGCTAAACGCAATTTACTTTCATTTGAAATACCTTTTGTTTCCCGTAATCTGTTCATCGAAGATAAATCAGCATTGTTGGATAAGGCTAATGTGTATAATCGATAAGCCTGCGCTAAATCATTACCATATCTTTGTTCAAAACGCCATTGTTTTGCTTCTCTTTGCTGGTAGGAAAGCCATTTTGATTTAAAGTTAATGGGTAAAACATATCCTTTTTTCTCAGCTTCAATCAGGAAATGCCCTGCATAAGAAGTTCCCCAATCATCGGCAATTGTATTTCCCTGCCAATAAGACAATCCGCCATTTGACAATTGAAAACTTCCTAACCTCGTAATTCCGGCAGTAATATTTTTTTGAATGATTCCTTTGCGTGTTACATCTAAATCAACTACATCATTCAAAAACAATTGTGGAAAAACAGATGAAGTAGTCTGTTCAACACAACCGTGCGGATATTGAATCAGATATTGCAATCTTCCATTCAAATTGATTGTCGGCATTGATGAAACTTCCAATCTGGCCTTATTGCTTCCAGAAACCCCAAAAGTTTTCCATGAAATTGTTTTGGTGCTATTTGGAGGTAAAATCACATCGGTAAAAGTATTCGTAACCGGATTTGGATTCGTCATATCAATTTCCACATCATAAACCGATTTTTGATTACCCGAAGTTGCGATAATTTGTACTTTACCAATTCCTGTGACCGAGCCAACCACTAAATTAAAATATGCCATTTTTTCGTCAGGTTGTGCAAAAGTCAGTTTTTGAGTTGCACTCCCCACCACTTTCAATCCATTATTTGTTTTAATCTGAATCGTAACATTTTTAATATTCATTTCAGTTGCAAAAACCGTAACCGGAATGGTCACTTTTTCTGAAGGTGATATTTTTCTCGGCAATGAAGCTAATACCATCAACGGACTACGAACTGGTGTTGCTTTTTCTACACTTCCATAAGCACTTGTTGCAGCGTCACCGGCAACAACCATAGTTCTAACCGAGCCAATGTATTTTGGCAGTTTTAACTGATGCGACTTGGTTTGTCCTTTATCTAGCTTAAACGGCCCATAATACAACAC
Organism: Flavobacterium piscis; assembly: GCF_031457575.1. GTDB lineage: Bacteria > Bacteroidota > Bacteroidia > Flavobacteriales > Flavobacteriaceae > Flavobacterium > Flavobacterium piscis_A. The sequence continues at coordinate 108,967 of NZ_JAVDWQ010000001.1, forward strand.
GACTGGTTTAAAACGATTGGCTTTCTTGGCTTTTCCTCCACCTAAGTCCTGATCTCCCCCAATACTGAAAATCTGATTTATCTTTCCGCCGTAAGCACCAATTACATCATCATAAATATCCCATGTTTTTACACCCAAAGCTTCCCGGACGTAAAAACTATCCCAGGCATTTGGTGTTTTAAAACGGGTTAAATCCAACAAACCTTCATCAACAACAGCAATGGTATAGGTCATTTCTTTACCGGTTGTTTCACTAACCTTAACCGTAAATGGTTGTTCTGGTTTTAAAACATCCGGCATAACAAGTTTAGGTGCCAGAATAGTGTTTTTATCAACGACTTCAATCGGAACGATACCATACATACGAATTGGAGAATCATTTTTGGTTGAAGCGTGTGGCTGTAATAATGTAATATTGAAATATACATTTGGTGCCATTGCCGAAGTTATCGGAACTTCTACTTTTGTTTCTCCTTTCTGTGTTTTTGCCCAAATAGTCTGAACTACTTTTGATCCGTTTTCTATTGAAATCAAAGCGCGTCCGCCTTCACTTGAAGGGAAAGAAATTTGCGCTTTTTCGCCTACTGCATAATTTTTCTTATCTGTAGAAAACACTAACATATTTGCTGTTGAAGCATCTCTGTTACGTGTTTTTCCGGACCAAATTGGCCAATCAATATTTACCGTTAATGCCGTAGCGTGACCATCAGCATTATCTGAAACACGAATTAAATAACGTCCCCATTCTTCATCGGTTAACGAGAACTGAACACTTCCTCTTCCACCGGAATCTGTATTAATTCGATACGTTTTATAAGAAGTTGTGGCGTTCGAAGAATTATAGTTTGATAAATTATCACTCGAAGCATCCCACCACCAGCGCCAATCGACTTTATACACTTTTATTTCCAAATCTTTTACCGGCTTAGGTTTTCCGTTTTCATCAACCGTTACAATATCAAAACGGTTCATGGTTCTGGTCTCCAGCATCCCATATTTATTCGGCTCAGGTGATTTTATCCCTACATAGGTTTTAAAAGGCGAATAAGTAGTAGAAATGACATCGGTACTAAAATCACCTCCCTCTTCATATACTTTAGTAATGAATGAAGCACGAAGCATTCCCGGCGCCTGACCTTGCAATTTTGGTTCAATGTTTACTGAAGCTCTTCCGCTTTCATTTAGTTTTCCGGAGAAAACATTTATTTCTTCTGAACTAAACTGACGTACTAAATCGTCAAAATTAAATTTCTCATAGCCTTTAAAAGTAGTAGTCCGCTGTGTAAACTTTGCCTGCATTTCCACATTCAGATTTTTGGCAATTGCACCATGAAGCCAGACAACTTCAAGGTTACTCGTATTTGGATACGAAGATGAAAGTGTCTTTCTGGAAAAGTTATTTTTTATTTTTAAACGATTTGGTTTGATAGTTTCGATTTTGATACTCTTGTAAAATTTAGCACCACCAACGCTCACCATCGCTTCCCAATTTCCTGTTGGCGCATCTGCACTTGTTGGAACTGTAAAGGCATAATGATTCAATTCATTAGTTTTTACAATCGTTTGATAAGTGGTTTTACCGTTAGGATCATTTAATCTGAATTTGATTGGATGTGATTTTGGAAGTTTATTCGATGCATCATTTAAAATAAAAGACAAATACAAATTATCTCCTGGACGCCAAACGCCTCGTTCACCGTAAATAAATCCTTTTAAGCCTTTTTGCAGGGTTTCGCCCGCAACATCAAAATTACTGACAGATAAAGAAAATCCGTCATCCAGCTTCACGTAACTCGATTGATCCCCTAACGAAACAATGGCAAAATAGGCGAATTTATCCAGCTCAAATGAAGCAATCCCTTCGCTACTTGTGGTTCCTGTTGTTATTTTTTGCTGTTGATAATTATACAAATCGACTCTGGCATTCGAAACAGGTTCTGTAGTTACAATATTATTTACAGCAAATAAATACGATCTGTTCTCGCCTCTTTTTGCAATAACCCCTAAATCTGTAGCCAGTACATTAGTCGCAATTCTTGCATTGTAATAATAAGACCCTGAACACGGATCCTGGCTTTCTCTCCAGTCGTAATCATCATAATAGTAGTCATCATACGAATTTTCACTATAATTTACGTCATTCTCATCGGCCTCTTCTTCCTCATCCTGACCCTCTTCTGAAGTTTCACATTTGTATAAGGAATACTTCTTTTTATATACAAATTCTACCCTGTAAATTGCTCCGGGTTCTGTCTTGATAATTTTTGACAAATCTAATGCAAAAGTGTTCCATTTACTCGGATTTATCAATGTCTTTTCTTTTAAATCCAGCGTTGTTTTGGCAACTGGCTGTGCTACTTTCTTGAGATTTTGTGCCCCGTTTAACTCATTATACTGAAGAAACTGCAGAATATTGTTCTTGTAGATTTTATATACTTTTACATCAACCGCACTTAGGTTTACAGCTTCAAAATTCAGTTTCAGATTATTTGAACTTGGCAAAATAGTTCCGTTTTTAACAAAGCGGATACTTGGCTTAATTTGATCAAATGAAATTTTCTCGCTGTAATTTTCAGCCATTTTTTTACCATACTGACTTTCAATTCCCTGAAAAATTTCAAGCAATAATTCGCCGCTCACAGTTTGCACCGGCTCAGATTCCTCAACTTCTTCTTCCTGCTCTTCTGGTTCAGCTACAGCCATAGCAGCACTATCAACCACAACACTTGATGAGTCAACTGCAACAACTGCTGTATCAGCAACCTGGACCGTAACTTCAGTTTCATGAACAACTCTCTGAACTGACTTTTTTTCATTGTTAAAATACACTTTCAGAACATTCCCCTGTGTCGAAAATTTTAAATTATTGGTATTTTGTATAGCAACCAATCCTTTAAAATCCTGCCCTTTTTCTAAGGGTTCTGAAAAATTAATCAAAACCGACTGATTATTACCTTCCGGAATTTCTACTTTTACAACTTTAAATTCATTAATACTTGTAATCGAAAAATCCATTTGCCCTTTCTGATCAATATCAAAATCGCTTCCGTCATACACTATTTCTAAATTTGATACTTCTGAAAATCGCTGGATACTGTCAATTATAAAATTGAATTCTTTACCGGAACCTGATTTTTTTTCAAACTTAATTTTCAGGTTGTTTCCTTTTTGATTGGCTAAAACTAACTTTTTTGCCGTTTCAATATCAATATTATCGGCTGTCTTCAAAACACAATTCAGGTATTGATATTCTTTATTATACGATTGGATATCTTTAGTATCGATAACAAAATCCTGTTTGATGGTTTTAACCGTAAAATTAAATTTAGAAAGTTCTTTTTCTTTCTCTTTCGGAAGCACGATGATTTTATCTAAATTTAGAGTAACCTGATATTCTGTTCCTGCTTCCAGCTTTTTTTCAGGGATAAAAGCAACTGTATTCGTTGAAAGTGCCACCACTTTCCCGTCAACGCTTGGTGAAATATCGAACAAATCATTGTCTAAAACCTGATTAGCCTTCCACTCTTTTTTATCGAAAGCCAAAACCACCCGAATATCCGAGTCCGAAGAAACTATACCGCCGGTAAAACTGGTTATATACTCTTTAAATAATGAAAAATCAGAATTAAAATCTGCAGCGGATTTTTTGCCGCAGGATTGAAAAATAAAAAACACACAAAACACGAGAACCAATCCTTTTGTTTTCACTTTATTTAGAGTTAATGGTTAACAAATTCAAATAATAAACACAAATATTTAACTTTCACAGTTAAAAACATAATTAGCAAAATACTAATTATATTGTCGTAAAAGTATAGTATTTTTTTAAATGTTTTAAGAGGAAAATTCTCTATGGCCGTTATTTAACTTTAACCAAAAATTTCTAACGATTAACTCCTTAGAATATATTCAGCTTTAAAATTATATTTATTAGAAGCCATTCCAGCTGTCCGCTATATCTTTTCATCCGCAAAAAAAGCGAATAAAAAGGATGCCACTTTCACCTGGGCTAAGGCTGTAATTTTCAAAAGATTATTTACGTCTTTCTATAAAAAACCGTTTCATCAAATCAGCAGCTTCATCGGCCATAACTCCAGAAACCACAGTAGTTTTGGGATGCAGTTTTGTTCCCATAACCATAAATCCGCGTTGCTCATCACATGCACCAAAAACAATTTTAGAAATCTGGCTCCAATACAAAGCGCCCGCACACATCTGGCAAGGTTCTAGCGTAACGTACAAAGTACAATCTTTAAGGTATTTTCCTCCAAGAAAATTCGCCGCTGCAGTTATCGTCTGCATTTCGGCATGAGCGGTAACATCATTTAGTAATTCCGTCAAATTATGACTTCTTGCAATAACTTTATTTGCCACAACAATAACGGCACCAACAGGGATTTCGCCTTTATCAAATGCCATTTCAGCTTCCTGCAAAGCTTTTTTCATGAAGTATTCGTCGGTGAAAGGATTTATCATAGTTGCAAAAATACTGTTTTCGTATTTATTTTTTATTACATTTAATTTTTGAAATTCAAATATGGAAAGAAAATATAAGATAACGATTCCAAAACCTTGTCATGAGAACTGGGACAAAATGGCTCCTAAAGAAAATGGCCGTTTTTGCTTAAGCTGTTCTAAAACCGTTATTGATTTTACTACCATGTTACCTGAAGAAATACAGCATTTTTTTATACAAAATCAAAACGAAAGTGTCTGCGGAAGATTTAAAAACGAACAATTAAAAAGTTTAATTATTCAAATTCCAAGTCGGATTTTATTTAATCACACTCATTATCATAAAATGTTTTTGCTGGCATTTTTTATTACTATGGGAACGACTTTGTTTAGTTGTGCTGATAAAGATGGAAATAAAGAAAAAATTGATAAAATAGAAATTGTTGAAGATAGTTTAATCACAAAAAATGATTGCAAGCAAAATCCGGCAAATCCACCAAAAAAAATCATTCAAAAAGATCCTGAAATTGCCTACCCAATAATGACAACCGGAGAGATAGTTTCTGTAGATATAATAGACAATCCAGATGACACACCCATTGACTATGATGCTCTTTTTAATACAGCCTATCTTGATATTTTACCAGTTCCTGAGGGGGGAATGGATAAATTCCATTCTTTTTTGGAGGCTAATTATATTGTCCCTGACAAGACAAAAAAATATACCGGGAAAGTATACACGTCTTTTGTGATAGAAAAAGATGGTACTTTGAGTACTTTCAAAGTCATCAGAGATGCTGGGCCTGGAACAGGAGAAGAAGCAATTAGAGTTTTAAAAATGGTTCCAAAATGGATTCCCGGAAAATTAAACAATCATGCTGTTCGGACAACATATATGTTACCAATTTCATTTAGCAATAAATAATGGTAAGAAAACATAAATAACAATGACAAAACCTTGATTTTCAATTTAAACATGCAGAAATATCACCCTAACATATCTTTACTTGCTTTATTTTTTATTACGGGAATAATTTTATTTAGCTGTAGCAACAAAGATGGCAACAAAAAACAAAATAACGAAATCGAAGTTGCTTCTTCAGAAAAGAATCAAAACAACAAGTCAAAACAGATTCCTCCACCTTTACCTCCATCAAAAGGAGATAACTCGGAACGTTCTGAAAAAACCATTGAAATTAATAGTGAAGAAGTTGCTACAAAAAGAACAACTTCTAACAAAAATAATTCCGATCATTCCTCAATAGCCTCTAATAAAGATCAGGCTAAATCCATAAAGCCAGAAGAAAGTTTCAGCAACAAGGAGAAAGTCACAAACAACAACACTTCAAAAAAAGAAGTCGCCTCCAAAGGAGAAATTCCCCTTAACAAAAATGCAGAATTACCTGGGGGTATCGATCAATTCTACACCTTTTTTGAAAACGAATATAAAAGACCGGAAAATACCTCAAAACTAAACATTAAAATATCTTTTGCAGTAGAAAAAAATGGCTCTGTATCTTATCTTGCGTCTGAACCGGCTGTTGACAAAACTGTAGAAACAGAAATCATCCGGGTTTTAAGCTTATCCCCAAAATGGCAGCCCGGAGAATCTAATGGAAAAAAAATAAAAATGCAATACTCCTTGCCAATAGTATTACAATAAAAAAAACCTTAAAAATAGTCAGTAATAAAATTAAATTTAAAACCGTAAATTTGCTTTTTACTTTATAATGAAAAGCAACTTACTTTCAAATATATTCAATCCCGCCGATTTACGCTTACTTTCTGAAGAACAGCTTCCTGAAGTTGCACAGGAATTACGTCAATTTATAATTGATGTTGTTTCTGTTAAAGAAGGACATTTAGGCGCTAGCTTAGGTGTAGTTGAATTGACAATTGCCCTGCATTATGTTTTTAATACACCCGAGGATTTATTAGTTTGGGATGTTGGGCATCAGGCTTACGGACATAAAATTTTGACAGAAAGAAGAGAAAACTTTCACACCAACAGACAAATGGAAGGCATTTCTGGTTTTCCAAAGAGGAGCGAAAGTGTTTACGATACTTTTGGTGTCGGACATTCTTCAACATCAATTTCTGCCGCATTAGGAATGGCGATTGCGTCTAAATTAAAGGGTGATTTTAACAAACAACATATTGCGGTTATTGGCGACGCTTCGATCGCAAGCGGAATGGCTTTTGAAGGGTTGAATCACGCAGGCGTTACAGATGCTAATATCCTGGTTATTCTAAACGACAATGCTATTGGAATTGATCCAAGCGTTGGTGCTTTAAAAAAATACCTGACTGCGGTTAAAAACGGAAAAAATCCGAAGCAGAATAACATGATAAAATCATTAAATTTTGATTATTCGGGTCCGATTAACGGTCATGACCTTCCCGCCTTAATCACAGAGTTAAATCGTTTAAAAAAAATAAAAGGACCAAAGTTTCTCCATATTGTAACTACCAAAGGAAAAGGCCTTCAGCAAGCCGAAGAAAATCAGGTAAAATATCATGCCCCTGGTAAATTTGATGCTTCGACTGGAGAAATTCATTTAAAATCTGAAGAAAATTTACCTCCTAAATATCAGGATGTATTTGGTTTAACCATTTTAGATTTAGCTAAAAAGAATAAAAAAATCATAGGAATCACGCCTGCCATGCCGTCAGGAAGTTCCTTGAAATTTATGATGGATGAAATTCCCGAACGCGCTTTTGACGTAGGAATTGCAGAACAGCATGCGGTCACACTTGCAGCCGGAATGGCGACACAAGGTATGATTGTGTATTGCAATATCTATTCAACATTTTTACAGCGGGCTTACGATCAGGTAATTCATGATGTTGCTTTGCAAAATTTGCCTGTTATTTTTTGTTTAGACAGAGCCGGTCTGGTAGGCGAAGACGGTGCAACGCATCATGGCGTTTTTGACATAGCTTATTTACGGGCAATTCCGAATATAATTATCTGCGCTCCTGTCAATGAAGTTGCCCTTCAAAACATTTTATATACAGCTCAGTTAGGCCTAAATCATCCTATAGCAATTCGATATCCGCGTGGCCGGGGCGTTTTGCCAAATTGGGGAATAGAAAATTTCGGACATTATGAAGAAACTAAAATTGGAAAGGCAAATTGCTTAAAAACCGGAAGTCATACAGCCGTTTTATCTACAGGAACCATCGGCAATAATGTAATAGCTGCCTTACATGAATCAGGCAATCCTAAAGCTATAGCTCACTATGACTTTCCTTTTATTAAACCACTAGATACTAAATTATTGAATGAAATTTTTTCAAATTTTAATACTATATTCACGATTGAAGATGGTACAATAAATGGAGGTTTTGGAAGTGCCATTCTAGACTTTTCGGCTGCAAATAATTTTCAAAAAAAAATAAAAGTTTTAGGTATTCCTGACACCTTCATTGAACATGGCACAGTAATTGAGCAACAACATTTGTGCAAAATTGACGTTAAAAGTTTGATAAATCTTTTTTCTAATCGTTCAAAATAATTATTTTGCACAGCCAAAAAAATCAAAAGTTAAACCTAATGAAATTATTGCGCCCAACCTTTTTATTGTTTCTTTTTTTATTTTCTACAAACAATTTTGCTCAGAGGATTATCCGAACTACATTAGATCCTGGACAGCTGCCCCCACCACCATCTAATTGGAACAAAAAAAATAAACTTGGTTTTGATATTTCAGAAATTGCTTTCGTAAACTGGAGTGCCGGGGGAACAAGTTCGATTTCAGGACTCTTCAAAGGTGAATTTACAAGAACATACGCCAAAGACAATCACAAATGGGCTAATGAGCTTATTGTAAGATATGGAATGAACAAGCAGGACGGAATTGAATTGCGTAAAACCGATGATGCGATGTTGTTCAACTCTACTTATGGTTTCAGAAGAGATACAACTTCAAATTGGTTTTATTCAGCTAAATTTAATTTCAATACCCAGTTTACAAATGGATATTCTTATCCAAACAAGGATGTCGCAATTTCTAAACCATTTGCACCGGCTTATATTTTCCTTGGAGCAGGAGCGGAAAATTCTAATAAACAAAAGAACAGGACGATTTATTTCTCTCCAATTACATTAAAAACAACTTTGGTTTTGGATCAGTATCTTGCCGATCAGGGAGCATTTGGTGTTAAAAAAGCAATTTACATTACAGATCCAGCTAATCCGGACACTAAAATATTAGTTGAAGAAGGTGAAAAAGTAAAAGCCGAATTTGGTATTTTATTTACGGGTTATATGAAAACCGAAATCTTTAAAAATATCTTTTTTGAAAACCGACTTAACCTTTATACTGATTACCTCCACAAATTTGGCAACGTCGACATTGATTACGATACTCGTTTAGATCTTGTGGTGAATGCATATGTGAAAGCAAATATAGGAGTTCATCTTGTGTATGATGATGACATCAAATCTAAAAGAGATGGCATTAATCCTGTTACAGGAAATAAAATGCAGATTACTGAAGGCCCAAAAGTTCAGTTAAAACAGGTATTAGGCGTAGGTCTTGTATATGCTTTTCAATAATTAATTCTTTTTTCTACCATTGATAGTTTCAAATAATTCCAATGCATTTCCATCGGTTAAAAGAGAAACATAATGACAGATATGCAATAATCTTTCGTACAAATTAATTTTATCCAGATGATGCTTTTCCGGCAGCATTTTCAAAATCAATTTATCGTAGTTGGATGCGATTCCTTCATATTTATTATTGAATGCAGTAATGAATTTATCCAATAAGGTCTGGATTATTTCATATCCTACTATTTCTTTCTCAATTACTTCACGGCTTTGGTAGATTTTATCAACACTTAACTTTATGATATCGTCCATCTGAGCTTTGTATTTACTTTTATCAGTTAAAGCAAACGGGAATTTTCCTGCCAGGATAGCTTCCTCATTTTCTATAAAAACATCAACGGCATCATTAATTAAAGTTCCTATAGCCAAAGCACGCAAATAGCTAATCCGGTCTTCTTTGGTTTCTAACAATTTATATTTTGCAACACCAATATTATCTTTTACGAGTTTTATCAAATATTCTAAAGCAAAATCTTCAGAAACCAATCCAAGATTTATTCCGTCTTCAAAATCAATAATCGTATAGCAGATATCATCCGCGGCTTCAACCAAATAAGCGAGTGGATGTCTTTCAAAACCAATATCCTCTCCGGATTTATTGGTAATCATACCCATATCCTTGGCTACTTCCTCAAAAAATAATTTATCTGTCTGAAAGAAGCCGTATTTTTTATCGGCAATATTTGAAGTTGGTTTTTTAGGCAAACTTTCTTTAGGATATTTCATAAAAGCACCCAAAGTAGCGTATGAAATTCTAAGTCCGCCCTCAATTCCCGGACGACTTGCTGTCAATACTGAAAAGCCGTTGGCATTTCCTTCAAAATCAATTAAATCCTGCCATTGTTTAGCAGTCAGTTTATCTTTATATTTTAATCCTTTTCCGATTGAAAAATATTCTCCAATCGCTTTTTCACCCGAATGTCCAAAAGGCGGATTCCCTATATCATGCGCCAATGAAGCTGCAGCTACAATCGCACCAAAATCGTTCATATGATAACCGTGAACTTCTTTTAGATAAGGATATTTTTCGATGATTTTTTTTCCAACCAAACGTCCCAGTGAACGTCCCACAACAGAAACTTCTAAACTATGCGTTAATCTGGTATGCACGAAATCTGTTTTAGAAAGCGGAATAACCTGTGTTTTATCCTGCAACGAGCGAAAGGCAGCCGAAAATATGATTCGGTCATAATCTACCTCGAATCCTAACCGGGTATCGTCTTGTTCTACACGTAATCTTTTGCTAGTATCGCCTTGGCGTTTTAGTGATAAAAGTTGTTCCCAGTTCATTCTTTAATTTAGATTTTCAGATTGTTGATTTTAGATTTAGGATCTAAAGGTCAAAAATACATTTTATTTTAGGATAATATTGGATAAAAATAGGCTACAAATTAATTTGATTTGAAAGATTAATATTTTGTTTGCCACTAATTTCACGAATTAATTTAAGCACAATAATTTGTGTTAATTCGTGAAATTAGTGGCAAAATATTATTTATAATTCACTAAAATTCTAGTGCAGTACTGTGTTTGATTTCTCCCATCACAAAAATACTATTGGTATTACCAATATTTTCGATGGTTGACAATTTATTCATTACAAAATCCTGATAGCTGGTCATATCCTTAACTAAAATTTTCAGCATAAAATCATAATCGCCGGCGATATTATAGCATTCTATAATTTCAGGAAGCGCTACAATATCTTTAACAAAATTACTGCCCACATTTTTCGCATGTTCTTTTAATCGAACATTACAAAAAACCGTCATTCCGCGATTCATTTTTTGCTTATCCAGCAAAGCCACATATTTTGTGATATAACCGTCTCTTTCTAATCTTTTTATTCGCTCATAAACAGGTGTTACGGTCAGGAATAATTTACTAGCGAGGTCTTTTGTGTTGATATTTGAGTTTTCCTGAAGATGTTTTAGGATCAATAAATCAGTTTTATCTAAATTTTCCATAGTTTTTTTTACTGCTGAAGATTGTTTTAAAAGCATTACACAGTAATATAATCTTCAAAAAACAACTTTAAAAAGACTATTTACTTAAATAACAACCAAATATAAGTATTAAATACCAATACAATAAATTTGTACAGTAAAAAATACTGAAACAAAAATGAAAACAAATAATTTAGGTTACCCAAGGATTGGCAGCAATAGGGAATTAAAAAAAGCCTCTGAATTGTACTGGGCTGGAAAAATTTCTGTGGATGAGCTTATCGATGCCGGAAAACAAATCCGTATTGCAAACTGGAAATTACAGTCCGAAGCCAGAGTAGATTTGATTCCGTCTAACGATTTTTCCTTTTATGACCAAGTACTTGATTTGACACTGACTGTTGGAGTAATCCCGGAGCGTTATCATGAATTTGCAAAAAGTAATTCGTCTATCGATTTGTATTTTGCAATGGCGAGAGGCGCGCAAAAAAACGGACAGGATGTTGTCGCGATGGAAATGACAAAATGGTTCGATACCAACTATCACTACATTGTTCCTGAGTTCACAAAAAACCAAAAATTCGAATTGTTTTCAGAAAAAATAATCAATGAATTTAAAGAAGCCAAAGATTTAGGAATTGCAACGAAACCTGTTTTAATTGGGCCTGTTTCATATTTGCTTTTAGGAAAAGAAAAAGAAGAAGGTTTTCACCGAATTGATTTGATCGACAAATTACTTCCTGTTTATTTCGAAATTTTCGAAAAATTACAAAATGAGAAAGTAGAATACATTCAATTAGATGAACCTTTTTTAGCTCTGAATTTAACGGATAAAGAAAGAAATACTTTCACGAAGGTGTACAATGAAATCAACAAACGTTTTCCGAATATCAAAATCATCTTAGCAAATTATTTTGACTGTTTTGGAGAAAATCTTGCAACAGCATTAGCATTACCGGTTGATACTTTTCATTTAGATTTAGTTCGTTGCCCGTCTCAATTAGATGACATTTTAGAATCCGGACAATTAAATCCAAACGTAAATCTATCTTTGGGCGTTGTTGACGGAAGAAATATCTGGAAAAATGATTTCAAAAATTCCCTGAACCTAATCCAAAAAGCGACTGATGCTTTAGGAGAAACCAGAGTTTTGGTAGCGCCATCCTGTTCTTTAATTCACAGTCCGTGTGATCTGGATTTAGAAACGAATGATGCGACATTGACTCCTGAAATTAAACAATGGTTAGCATTCGCTAAACAAAAAATTGAAGAAATTGTATTGTTGAAACAATTTGCTTCGAACGAAATTGACACTAAAAATTCGATTGCATTTGAGCAAAATACAATTGCGAATGAAAACCGTAAGACTTCAAAATTAATTCATAATAATGAAGTAAAAACGCGTGTTGCACGAATTACTTCTTCTGATGATAAACGTAAAAGCAATTTTGCAACAAGAAGAAAAAGCCAGATTGATGCTTTAAATCTTCCTTTGTTTCCTACCACAACTATTGGGTCTTTCCCTCAAACAGCTGAAGTGAGAAGCTGGAGAGCGAAATTCAAAAAAGGTGAATTAACGGCTGAGCAATACAATGATTTAATCGAAAAAGAAACAGAAGCCACAATTCGTTTTCAGGAAGAAACGGGTATTGATGTTCTGGTTCACGGAGAATTTGAACGTAACGATATGGTAGAATATTTTGGAGAACAATTGTCCGGCTTTACCTTTACCAAAAACGGTTGGGTTCAAAGCTACGGAAGTCGTTGCGTAAAGCCTCCAGTGATTTATGGCGATGTTTCAAGACCAAACCCAATGACAGTAAAATGGTCGAAATATGCACAGTCTTTAACTGCAAAATGGGTAAAAGGAATGTTGACCGGACCGGTAACAATTTTGCAATGGTCGTTTGTCCGCAACGATCAGCCACGTTCTGAAACTTGTACGCAGATTGCTCTGGCGATTCGTGATGAAGTCGTGGATTTGGAGCAAGTCGGAATCAAAATCATTCAGATTGACGAACCTGCGATTCGTGAAGGTTTGCCTTTACGAAAGGAAGAATGGGCGAATTACTTGGATTGGGCTGTAAAAGCTTTCCGAATTTCTGCTTCCGGTGTAAAAGATGATACGCAAATTCACACGCATATGTGTTACAGCGAATTCAACGATATTATTCAGAATATTGCCGACATGGATGCTGATGTAATTACCATTGAATGTTCGCGTTCGCAAATGGAACTTTTAGATGCTTTTGCAGACTTTAAATATCCAAATGAAATTGGGCCCGGAGTTTACGATATCCATTCACCGCGTGTGCCTTCAAGCGCAGAAATGGTTCGTCTGCTTGAAAAAGCTTCTTCCGTTATTCCGGTAGATCAAATATGGGTAAATCCTGATTGTGGTTTGAAAACCCGCCACTGGGACGAAACCAAAAAAGCACTGATCGAAATGGTTGCTGCTGCTCAGGAGATGAGAATTACTGTAGAAAATGCCGTGAGTTTATAATTTTTGTTTAAATATTTTTGTTTTTTAATGCCAACTGGTGAAGTCGAAAATCTTGTAGTTATGATTTCGTTTCGACTTCACTTAAGTTGGTATTTTTATTTAACAACAGCCTTTTTTAAATACAAAAAAGCATCCGCTGCGGCGGATGCCTTTTCAAAATTGAAATATATTTTCAGATTAGAAATTTTTTGAAATCCCTACAGAAAACGCTTGTCCAAAAGAGAAGTTGAAGTTTTTAACGTTATCTCCGTTTCCGTTATTTCCATCAAAATTCAAAGTATTGTATCCAATACCTCCAATGTTAAAGTTTAATCCAAAGCCTTTGTTTACATTGATGAAGATTGCCGGCGTAACTCCAATATAGAATCCGTCTCCTTCATTAGTTGTAGAAAAATTTCCGGCAGAATTAGTGAATTTTTGATTTTGATAACCCACTCCTAAATCAGCATAAGCAGAAAAAGTTTGGTTTAATGGCTTAGAATAACGTAAAAACCCTCCCAGAGAAAAATTATTTACTTTACTCTCTGTATTATTTCTAAATTCTCTTTTTTCAGTACCTGCGCCTAATTCAATACCTGCAGTCCAATTTTCGTGAAATTGGTAACCAACTTTAGGCACAAAAGTAAAAGTATTGTATTTTTCTTCTGAACCAGAGTTTGAAACATTTTCAGATTCATAGTTAATACTTCCCATTACCAAAATAGATCCTTTTTTTTGAGCATTTGCAAAGCTAACTACAGCCAATGCAAGAACAACTAACATTTTTTTCATGTGTGATATTTAAAAATTTTAATAGCGTTTTAACAATAACGATGCCGTACATTAAAAAAAATTTAATTTTTTTATAGCTTCTTTGAAAGACAAATTTTAGCAATCAACAGTATTTCTGTTTACTTTTGTAGCAAATAAAAAGTCTATGTCGATAGAAGTAAACAGCATATCAAAAAGTTACGGAGAGCAAAAAGCTTTAGATGAAATTTCGTTCTCTATTCAAAAAGGAGAAATCGTTGGATTCCTTGGTCCAAATGGAGCCGGAAAATCTACTTTAATGAAAATTTTGACCACTTATTTACTTGCCGATAGTGGCTCAGCCCTTGTAAATGGCCATGATGTCATGACAAGCACAAAAGCAGTACAACTTTCTATAGGTTATTTACCAGAGCATAATCCATTGTATTTGGATTTGTATATCCGTGAGTATTTGGCTTTTAATGCCGATGTTTATAAGGTCGAAAAATCAAGAATTGAAGAAGTCATTCAACTGACAGGACTGACACCAGAAAGCCATAAAAAAATCAACCAATTATCAAAAGGATATCGCCAGCGTGTTGGGCTTGCCAATGCTTTATTGCACAATCCTGATGTTTTGATCCTGGATGAACCTACTACCGGACTGGATCCGAATCAGTTAATGGAAATTCGAAGTGTAATCAAAAATGTGGGCAAAGATAAAACTGTTTTTTTATCGACTCATATCATGCAGGAAGTAGAAGCAATTTGTGACCGTGTAATCATTATTGACAAAGGAAAAATTGTAGCCGATAAAAAACTGGACAATTTGATTTCTGCAGATAAAGAACAAGTAATCGAGGTTGAATTTGATTATAAAATTGAAGAACAGCTAATTGCTGCAATTCCACATTTAAAATCATACATAAACATTCATGATTGCTTATGGGAATTAACTTTTTTATCTGACAAAGACATGCGCCCGGCTGTTTTTGATTTTGCACACGATAATGGTTTGAAAACGTTGCAGCTTAATCAGAAAAACAAAAACCTCGAAGCGGTGTTTAGAGAGATTACTAAATAGGCAACAGTTGCAGGTTTTAGTTATCAGTCCCAATTTAAAATAAAAACAAGCTCGTTTAAAAAAATTTAAACGAGCTTGTTTTTTTGTAGCAAATCATCCTAATGAATAATTTTTAATTTATTAAAATCCAAAAAAAGGAGAGAAAATATTGTAATGACAGCAACAAAAAAAGGCTGTCCAAAATTACTTTCGGAAAGCCTCTATAATTAATATCTAGTTATAAAACTTATTTCTTCACTATTTTGACAGTCTGTGATTGATTGTTTTCAGTAGTTATTTTCATTAAATACATGCCGCTTGCATTGTTACCTAAATTTAATAAAGTTGACCCTGAATCAATTTTTTTGCTATAAATAGTTTCTCCTGATAAATTGTAAACTTCCAATTTTGCATTCGAGTCTACATTGATTGAAATCACATCGTTAAATGGATTAGGATATACTCTTAGGTTTGAGTTAAAGTCAATTTTTTTGCTTCCTAATGTAGTAATATCAAAACAAGTACTTCTTTGAGTACAGCCATTTTTAGTAACCTCTACGGAGTATGATCCTGCAGTTGTAGCTGTAAAAGACTGATTTATTTCACCGGGTAAGTTTACATAAGTTCCACCATTACAAGTCATCCATTGGTATGTTGTTGCATTAACTTCGTCGGCAGTAAGCGTGTCTGAATTACGGGTAATCGTATTAACAGTAAATGAATTCACTGTAACTATTGCTGTTCCGGTTGATACATTTCCATTCATATCTGTTGCTGTTAGAACAACTTCATTATCTCCTACCTTGTCACAGGCAAAAGTATCAGGGCTAACCGTCATACTTGCTATACCACAATTATCTGAACTCCCATTATTGATTTGGGCTGCTGTTATTGAAACAGAACCTGTAGCCTCCAGTTGAACAGTAATATCCTGGGTTAAAACCTTTGGCAATACATTATCTTTTACCATTACTCTTGCATATCCCTCAGCTGTATTTCCAGCTGCATCGGTGACAGTTAACTTCACTTTATTTCCAAAACCAGTCTCATTATAAGCATTTCCATCAGATATTTTATACCCATCAATCGTACTTGAATTTCCAGAAATCCAAATAGTCTCCCCATCAAAAGCAGTGTTATAACATGGTTGAGCAGTCCCAACTGAGCTGATATAATCTCCAGTATTGGCATCAAATGAATGAATAGCAGTAATGTTGTAAGGAACAGTTGAAATACTTGCATGATCAGAACCGGCAATATAAATTATTCCATTCGCATATACCAATCCTCCATAAGTTTCAAAGTTACCCGCCAGCGTAATGTTTTTTACAAAAACACCAGTGGTTTTATCCAATACAACAATAGTATTTGTATAGTAACTCATTGCAAATACGTATAAATCACTCGTGGTTACAGCTGAAGCTGTTGATCCTAAATCGTATGTCCAAATAACTGTATTATCACCTATTCTGTTAATTGTATTATAGCCCCAGTTAGCAGTATAATAATCGGAGCTTGATTCATCCATCCACAACTGCATAATCTCCCCAACCGGAGCATCAAAACTACCAGTAGCATTATGAAAAGCATCATATTTATAGATTGTTGACCCTGCCCAATTCGGGTACCAAAATTCATTCGTATTGGGATTATATCCTGCACCATGACTATAGGTCTCTTGAGGAACTGAGGCTATATTTGTAAATGCAATAGCCTGTGAGTGAACAACAGTACCAATATCAGCACATGAAAAAGTTGTTTTATCCAAACTCATACTTACGATACCACAATTATCTGACGAACTGTTATCGATCATCTCCGGAGTCACAACTACTTGACCATCTGCTCCCAAATTAACCGTTACATTCTGAGTCTTAATTATGGGCTTGCTATCGTCCTTTACTTCAACAATTGTACTGGATGTTGCTCCATAAGAGTCCATAACTGTGTAATTGTAGGTTCCTGGACTAACAGTAAATACCCCGGTTCCGGTATATGGAGATTGCCCTCCTGAAGCAGTTACTGTAACGGTAGTTTCGCATGAAGATGCTGAAAAGTTTGCAACAACTGCATCAATAGTCACCATGGCAATTTTAATAGCACCGTAAGAGCCTCCGCCTGTTTCTGTCACTCTAAATTCGATTGTAGAATTGGCATCAAGAACACCTTCCCAAACATCAGAATGACTATCACAGCAACCTATATGCTCCCAAACTTTCACACCATCAACCAATAAATAAGCCTCATCATCATGACCTGGAATGTCAATCGCATAATATCCCGGAGTAAATCCCTGACGTTTTGCAGCAAATGCATGATAATCATAATCAACAGCGTCTCCTATATAACCAGAAGCCTCAGATGGACTATCATTTGAGTCCCATCTTGTCTGTGTATCAAATGACAAATTACCTTCAGTATAGAATCCCTTATAATTAAATAAAGGAAATGTAGGGTCATTGTCATTATAAACATATACATTCCATACATTATCCCCAAAAACAGAGGGATTACCATTTTGTGCGTTTATTGTATTAAAAAAGCAAAAGACAAGAGTAATAAAGAGTAGTTTTAATTTCATACTTTTTAGTTTAGATTTATAATCTGTAAAACTAAATAACTATAAAACAAACGAGTAGCCCATTACGACATATCTGAATTTGATGTACGTCGGTTTATTGTAGAAATAAGTTGAAATAATAATTTTATTTATTGAGTTATACGCTTAAGTAATTTTATATTTTATTAATAATCAATAATTTATGTTTTTAAGGATTATAATTAGGGCTAATCTCTAAAAAAGTTTTGCTTTTTAAATTCATATTTAAACACTAAGCATTTGATTACCAAATAATAACTAAGTGTATAACTCAATATATTTAATTAGAGCGCAGTACTTCGGACGGAAGAATCCCAAAGCGTTTTTTGAAAGCAGCCGTAAATTTACTGGCACTTTCATAACCTGTTGCCACTGCAATACTTTTTATTGGCAAATCTGAATTTTGTATCAACTGCACAGCCAATTGTATATTTTTTTCTTTATGATATTGCAGCATTGAAGAACCAAACACGGATTTAAAAATAGATTTTAATTTTGTGGGAGACATGTTTACATTAGAAGCTATGCTTTCTACACCAACAAAAGGAGATGTTAAATGATGCAGTATAATTTTTTCTGCCTTGGCTACATTTGAATAGTCTATATTGTTTAGAGGTTTGTATTTTTGGATACGGGAATTTTCTAATGTAGATTTAAAAAATCTCGTTATCATTTGATGAACTTCAATTTTTAAATTACTTATATTAAAAGAACCCTCCTTATTGTTGTTTTGCAAAATCCTCCAAATCTCTTTTGATATTTTATCTATATCCGGAACAACATCCAGCCAAGTCAAGAACCCGGTTTCGTGATTTAAAAAATTTTGAAGTTCAGCTCCTCTGTCCAGTATCTGTGATGAAAGATTCTTTTCTGCCCACTTTTTATTAAAAACCAAGTTACAAAATTTACCTGTCGTCCCTTTGTAAAAATAAGTAGAAACCACAGTTTCTGGCTTATAAAAAGTCCAACATTTGCTTAAAAGCGTGACTTTATCAGATAAAGTATTCCCTGTACGAAATTCATATTCAAAGACAGAAAAAGTAAGAAAGTAATAATCACTAACCTCTGCCTGATCGTATAATGCTTTTGCAATTACATTTTGTTTAATATCAATATTTGTTGCCAAAATCCACAAGCCTTCTTCTATCTCGCGATAATGCATTACCCCTTTACAAAATGGATTATTGGTGTGGATAACCTGTTCTACAGATTTGTGGAGTGTTACGGGTATTTTTATTATACTATTCACCATTTCTTGAGGAGAATTCGACAAATACGGAAGTTCGAAAAAACCATCACGGTAAAAAAAAAGATATTTTTGAATAACTTCAGCCCATTCTCTTTCTTGTTTTGATATCATAAACCGTAATTAATTTGTTGCTGTCTTTTATTAATTATGACTGATTTTAAAAGAAAAACTATCTGTAGCATACAACAAATTATTAATGAATATTCTATCTTAGAATGAGGTAAAACTACACAATATATTTGACAAAACTCACCCAAGTAATTGGTAATCATTCGGTCTTTTTTGATAGTTGTTTTTTATATAAAATTGGACTATTTGTTTACTATCCGATGATGGCTCAGCACTAGTTAACAGTAAGGATGTTACTGGTATTAAAAACCGCTCACCTATCTATTGGGTGTTTACCGGAATATAATCTGGATTTTATACGTTAGCTTACGGGAGCTAACGTTTTATCTGATAAAGACGTGCTCCGGCAGTTTTTGATTTTGCTCACGATAATGGATTGAAAACATTACAACTCAACCAAAAAATAAAAATCTCGAAGCGGTGTTTAGAGAGATTACTAAATAGTTTTCAGTCTCAGTTTACAACTAATGATTTTAAATACATGGTAAACAAAAATGACAATACAATCGCCGAAAGCCGAAGTATGTTTTTTAAAAAATTATCCCTGACCCTTAGTGAAGGTAAATTCGATTTTGTTTTTAGAAAAAACGCCATAAGCCTTTTATAATCTAATGCAATCAAAAACAGAACACCAATCGTCAATATTACGGATTGCGATAAGGCACCTGCATTCATTTGATAAAAAACATTAATCATTGTGAGGTTTAAAAGCAGGGCAAATAAAATTAGCGCCCCCATAAGCATCGTTTTCCTGAACAATAATAAATAGCCTCCCAGTATCTGAATCACTGCTATAATGATTCCAAAGATATGTGAATAACCAAAATAAAACCATGTCAGCCACTCGCCTGTTTGCTGGTTCATGGGCATATTTGAAATTTCTTCGGGAACTATAAATTGAAGCCCGTAAAACTTTTTCCACCCAAAAGCGGCAATATTAAAAGCTAATGAATACCGAATGCCACTATATAAAAAACCGTAGACTTTTCTGGAATTGATTTTTTGCTTTTTCTCCCGATAATACCAGATAAAAGGAAAAATAAGAGCGATTAAAAGAATCAGCAGGACTAAAGGAAAAACAAGGCCCGGAGGCAGCCAGGGAACATTTCCGCCGTTTCCAAGCATTAATAATAAAGCGGCAAATACGAGTCCAAACATTAACGAAGTAAGTAGCTTTTTTAAAAGTGAATCTGAAATTTTCGGATTTGATTGTTCTGACATAATTTTTTATTTGAAATTAATATTCCACAAATTTGGCTATTAATCAAATGTCAGATGTCCGAATGTACCCATCCGAACGTAGTTATTCTTCTTTTTTAGTTGGTAAACGTGTTTGATTTTACAAATTCTGTTGGAGACTGCCCTGTATACTTTTTAAAAGTGGTATTAAAAGTTGTTTTCGAATTAAAACCGGACTCAAAAGCAATTCCCAAAACGTTCAATTGAGTGTATTTATCAGACAGCAATAATCTTTTTGCTTCTTCAATACGGTATTTATTTATAAAATTATAGAAATTATCCTGATACAATTCGTTTATTACAAAAGAGGTTTCATTACAGCTTGCGTGAATCCTTTGTGCTAATTTTGGTAAGCTTAAATCATTCTCTAAATATATTTTTTCCACATTTATCAGGTTACTCAATTTTGCATTTACCTCGGTCATTCGATTTTCGGAAACCCTTTTTGGACTGTCTTTTTTATAAATCTGAATGGATGACAATTCATTTAATTCACTTTTACTGAAATCGAAAATTTCTTTTTGCTGCAAAGAAAAATAGGCCAGAAAAAAGACACTCAGCAGATATATGAAAGGTGTAAATTGGATTAAGTACTCTAAATTGAAAAATACGAGATTAAACCAAACCAATATTATCAACATTAAAATCAGTAAAAAATATTTTAGCCAGAGCAGATCCGTTTTTTCAGTTGAAGAGGAAACTTGGCGAAGATTGCTTAAGTGTTTTTGCAATTTTATAAATGATAATATCCAATAGAGTAACGCTTGAAGAGGCAAAACAATTTGTAAAATAAAAAACACTATTCGACCGGTTTCATAACTAAATTCAATGTTTTTTCCGGTAATAAAAAAAGGAAGCCTGAAAATTAAAAAAATTGTGAAAGGCAAAAAATGCCATAAAATTTTATTGTCAGATTTTTTATTTATGGATGTAAAATAGAGAATACTGATATAAAGCAACGGAGCTGTGAGGAATCGGAAAAGCCCTATCATTTCAAACAAATTCGGATGTTCTAAATGAAAGTTTTTATAGAACAAAGGTATTTCTATCATCGACAATCCCAATGTAATAATAAACAATCCCAAATATGTATTTGCTATAACATTTGCTTTTCGAAGATAGGAAAGCAATAAAAATCCCAGCAAAAATGCTGCTCCTGAAATAATGCTCATTGTGATTGGAGAGTCCATCATATCTATAATTATTTGAAATTATTTCACAAAATAATTATTGTCTTCAATCCAATCTGTCAATCGTTGTGACCAGGTTTTTAAGGAGTTTGTTTTCGCTCTTTTTCCCATATTAAATGCATGCCCGCCTTTTGAATACAAATGCATTTCTACCGGAACATCTGCTTTTCGATATCCGTTAAGCAGTTCAATTATGGGAGCCGAACAACAGGAATCATCATTTGCCGCTACTAAAAATGCGGGTGGCGCATCAGATTTGATTTCTTTTGGAATAAACAATGGTCCGGGATAAACTAATATTTGAAAATTGGGCTGTGCATCCAATTTATCAATTGCATCGGTAGTGTTTTTCAAAACATTATTGGTATGATAAGCTACTAATGCAACGACTTCTCCTCCTGCCGAAAATCCCATGGCACCAATTCTGTCCGCATCGATTTTAAATTCGGCAGCCTTGCTTCTTATTAATCGTATTGCTCTTTCGGCATCCTGCTTCACATGGGTTTCTAATTTGTATGGGGAATCTTTTGTTCTTGCCAGACGGTATTTTAAAACAAAAGCGGTTACTCCGATACTATTTAAAAATTCGGCAGCATCTCTTCCTTCTGAGTTAAAAACGAGATTTTCATGACCTCCGCCCGGACAAATAAGCACTGCCATTCCGTTCGGCTTTTCTGGGAAATAAGCCGTTATCGAGGGGTTATGAATATTTCTAACCCACCAGTCCTGCGCTTGTTCCGGTTCGTTTTTACGGTTTTCAAAACCTGGAGCTCCATTTTCCCAGAGTGAGATTTTTATTTCTTTTTGCTGTGAAAAAATTATAGTAGAAAACATTAAAACGCATATATAAATATATCTTTTTACCCTTATTATCATTACTGGATAATTTAAAAATTAACGTTAAATATATGACATTAATATTAATTGAGTTTGCAAAGATATTCATCTTCAAAGTCTAAAATTTAATTTTGATTTATTGCTGGGTTAAAGATCCTTTTAGTGTGAGTCAATATTATAAAAATTATATCTAACGAAAATAAAATCAATATTATTAAAAAAACCATATAATCAAAGCTTAAAGCAATGGCTATATGGTTCTCATATAACTCTAAAAAGTTAAAATTACTGTTTTGGCGCTAATTTAGTAATAGCCGAGATATCAGTTCCGCCTCCAGTTACTTTTGCCCCGGCTGTAGCAACTCCTGTGGCAAGATTAATTCTGTATATACGTACTTCGTCTAAAGTTTTAAAAGCTTTATAAGCATTTCCATCTTCAACATACAAACTTCCAACTCCAAAATAATAATCTCCTCCATGTTCTGGTAATCCTGTTACAGGTATAATTGTTTTTGTAGGAAGATCAATAATCGCTGATTTGAATTTATACAAGTCAAAAAGGAATCCCCACGATACCGTATCTTCTGCTGTTGGAAGATAAACAATATAGGCTTTTTCTCCTCCAATAGGATAAGCTGCAAGAACTTTTCCTCCAAGAGAACTTGATTCAACATCAAAGGAATAAGAAGAATCAAATTCTGTTGCTCCTTTATTAATACGAAGAATTGTTGATTTTTTTCCTTCAACAGCAGCATCAAATCCTGCAGCTACAGAGTTTGAAGAAAAAGTATAAACATTACCTGCATCTGTACGAATGATTCCTGTACCAGTATAATACATTCCAACTACTGTTGCTCGAGTATCTTCAATTCTTTTAACAAAGTTTAATGATGGATAATCATAAACTCTTATCCATGCTTTCTCTTGAGATGTACCACCAGCTACAAGCCAATCTTTTTTTCTACTAAAAACTGATACATAGGCTTTACCATTACTTACTGTTATTGCTGTTGGGAAATCAAAATACTCTCCTTCAGTTTTAAAATTATCAAATTTACGAGCAACAATAGCTTGTTTTGACGGATCATATACAATCAGTTCATTGTCCGTAGCGGTTCCATCCCATGAAGCTCCAACCATTATTAATTTATCATCGTCAGTAACTCCATGTGCGTAAGAAGATTCGATAAAAACACGGGGGCCTGCTACTAACTCACTCACACTATTCAAATAATAAGGGGCTGATCCTTCTGCATCAGTAGAAAGGGCAAACAATGTATTAGCGACAGGAACATAAGAGCCCGCTTGTTCTATTCCTTTTCCTGTCATATCAATTGTCCCTGACATCAACTGGTCTAATGAGTCAAAACTCCACATATAATTAGCATTCCAGGTATCAGTTAGATATCCAATAGCATATTTACTGCCTTTTATTGTTTCCTGATTGGAAGAATCGTCACTACTACATGAAATGATAGCAACAGACATTAGCATAAGGGCTAATAGATTTTTAATTTTAACTGTTTTCATAATTGTTTTAATTTTAATTAATTGTATCTGCATAGATTGCAGGTTTTAAATAAGGATTATAATTTTAGTTTTTAGTTTACATAAAGAAGTATCTTAATTTTAATGTAAATGACCTGCCAGGTTTTTGCACATTGAAATAATCATATAAGTTCTCATCTGTAATATTGTTACATTCTAATACAGCGTTGTAACGTCCATTTTGCCAGGAGTATGACATAGCAGCTGAATAGTACAATTGCTCCGGAATTTCTCTTTTATTTTCTCCACCTAAGCTAGGGGGATTCAAATAATAACTATCTGAATAACTACCCGATAAATTAACTGTAAAGTTATCATCAGTATATTTGATGTTTTTGAAGTGGAAACCCAAATCGGAATTACCCCATAAAATCGGAGTATTTCCCATTTGTTTGTTATAAAAATAATTAACCTGATTTGTATTAGGCACAAGGGTATCATCCTTATTCAAAGTTTGCTGGTAAGTTACATTTGCATCAAAAGTGAACCATTTCTTATAGCCATATCGAACAACACCTTCAAAACCTGTAATTTCAACTTTTTTAAAATTTTCGTACGGCACCTTAGTAAGCCCTCTTCCAATTTGGATCCAATCTTTTGAGTTCCTGTAAATAAACCCTCCATCTATTCCAAAAGAATGCTTATCAAAAAAATTATTATAGGAGATATTTATATTTATATTATCACTAGTTTCGGGTTTAAGATTAGGATTTGGTATTATTCTAGACCCTCCATCTCCCAACAATTCAACAGCTGATGGAAGTCTGTAGGCGTGTTCATACGATGCTTTGATTTGCAGTTCTTCCGGAATAATAAAATAAGCTGCCACTGTACCATATCCCCAATCATTAAACGAAATGTTTATTTTTTCACGTTCACCATAAAAATCACCATCACCCATTACCTCACCTTTTAAATTATACATTTTAGCAAAAGCTACATAAGATAAACGCTTTTGAAGAGCTGTTAAATTATAAGAAAAACCTAGAAAATTCTTGTCTAATCGAGGTTTAATCAATTCAACATCCTCATCATACTCATCATATTGTGTACGTTTATATCCTAAATATGAATAATTGAGGCCGAAAGCATTGTTTTCGTTTAGATCGTATTTTAAATTGGCATTACTTTGAAGCGATTTTATATCTAATACTGTTAAAAGTTTATTCACATTAATTTCTCCACCACTTTCATAACTTTTAATTACGTAATTACCTGACCAATCGTAGCGTGCAGATGAAGTATCAATAACACGTTCTTGCATTATATTATAAGAAGCAGCTAAAGTTGCTGTTAAGTTTTTAACAAACAAATTTGACTTTTTATATTTCAATGAGGGCACAAAATTTTTACTATCTGTAAAAGCATCTCCCACCACATTTATCATTGTAACTCCTTGCTGTATTTCATTTCTATTTGCGCTTACTGCAGCACCAATTAATAGATAATCTGCATATTTTTTATCTCTTACTCCAACTTCTGCCATGATTGTAGCTTGCTTGTATTGATCATGAAAATGCTCTACTTCTTGTTTAGGTCCAAAAACTCCTGAAAAAGGATCAGGAATACTAGCATCAACTTTATAATTATTATCTGAATAATTAACAAAAGCATTAAGATTGGTCATTATACCATTTTTTGTAGTAAACCTAGTATTGAGAGCTGCTTTATGTGTATTAAAAGAACCAAAACTATAAGAAGCGTCAATAAATCGTCTGGCAGTTTTATTGGTTACAATATTCACAGCACCTCCTATTGCATCGCCTCCAAGTTCAATTGGTACAACGCCTTTGTAAACATCAATGCGTTCAGCCATAGTGGTAGGAATATTATTCAATGTGAATGATGAACCGTAATTATCCATCGGAATACCGTCCATATAGAATTTTACCTGATCTCCTGTAAAACCGTTTAGATAAAACTTAAATTCAGAGCCCATTCCTCCTGTTTCACGTACACGAACTCCTGTAGTCCTATTCAAAACCTGATTCAAATCTGCTGAAGAGTTATAAAGTTTTTTCAAATTAACTGCTGTAATGTTATAAGCTTGTTCCTTAACACGTTGTACTTTAGATTTACCCTTTACCTGAACTTCATCTAAAGCCGCCATATCTTCCTCAATAAATATAGTTGGAATCGTTTTATCTGATTGTCCTAAAATAATTTTGACTTGTTTTGGCTTAAAACCAACATAACTAAATAACAATATATAATTTCCCGGTTCAGCAGTAATTTCATATTCTCCCTTTTCATCGGTTAAGGCTGAATAAGTTGTTCCTTTTAATGCTACTGAAACGCCTTCTACAGGCTTACTATTATCTGATAAGACTATTCCATTTAAATTTACCTTGCTTTGTGAAAAGCCCTGAATTGAAGTTAAAAAAAACAACATCAGGGTTACCATTCTATTTATTTGCATTATATAAAATTTGGTTGAATTAAAATTTGGGACAAAATTAACTTCCACAAAGAGTATTTCCAAATTATATTTAATTATTCTAAATAAAAATAATAATTAACTTTTATAAGATGAAATCAATAATAAATAGTTTTATTTTTAAGATTAAACTAATATTAACTTTAAGATCTGATTAATTTTTATCAATTAAAAGTTAAAACTCAAATGTTAGTTATTAAAAAACTTACAAAAAAACATAAAAAATCCTGCTTAAATGTATAAGCAGGATCTAAAAAATGATTCATTGATAAAATTAAATTGCTGAAATAACAGCTTTCATTTCGCTTATGACGATTCTAATATCGTTTTCAGTTGTTCGCCAGTTTACAAAAGATGCCCTAATTCCTTTTCGGTTTTGATAAACAGTCGGAGTCATAAATACTTTTCCAGTATCGTTAAGACTTGTCAAAAACTGTGATACCTTTTCCTGATTGTGATCTCCTTTTAAAGTAAAGCAAACATTGTTCAGGCGAATTGGAGCCATCAATTCAAAATTTTCATCCTCAATCAATTCATTCCCAAAATGATATGCCATCAAAGCACTGTTTTCGACAATATCGCAAAAGCCTTCCTTTCCGTAAGCCAGTAATGAAAACCAAACCGGTAACGCTCTTAAACGTCTTGAGTTTTCAGGTAATACATTCAAATAATTAAAATTCTCTAACGGATTTCCTAAATAAGGCGCGTTCGAATTCTGAAAGGTTTCTATTTGTAAACTTGCGTGCTCTTTTTTAATTAAATAAAAAGCACTTTCATAAGGCACATTTAACCATTTGTGGCAATCGATTGTAATACTGTCTGCTCCTTCCCAACCATCGACCAAATGTTTAAACTTATCCGAAACCGCAGCAAATCCTCCAAAAGCGGCATCAATATGCCACCAGAAATTGTATATTTCTTTTAGTTTTGAAATAGCTTCAAAATCATCAAAATCGGCTATATTTACTGTTCCTGCACTCGAAATTAGGATGAAAGGCTTTCCGTTTAGACTTTCGATATTTTTCTCTAAATCAACAATATTAATTGCTTCACGATTTCCTTCAATTGTTTTAATTGTAGTGAAGTTATTGCTTCCAATCCCTAACATTGACAATGATTTTATCGAAGAAGAATGTGGAGTGGCAGAAAAGATATTTATAGCTTCTGAAATTCCGTTCTTAGCGAAATCTTTCCCAAACTGTTTTCCAAACCATTGTCTCGCTACTCCTAAACAAGTGAAATTCGACATTGTTGCTCCAGTTACAAATCCTCCTAAAAATGATTTTGGAAGATCTAATAATTGCAAAAGTAAATTGATTGTTTCAAATTCGATTAATGCCGAAGTACCACCCTGTCCTTTTACAGCTTGTGTGTTTTGATCATAAACTGAAGTTAGCCAATCGCCAACAATCGAGGCCGGTGTTGCTCCGCCAGTTACAAAGCCCCAATATCTTGGTCCGGAAGAAGCGACCATTAGCGGTGCCAATCTTTCATTAAATTCTTCTAAAGCGGCCAAAGACCCTACCCCTAATTCATTTAATTCTCTGGTATAATCAATTGAGTTTTTATTAGAAGTGGAAACATTATCAAGATTATTCAAAAAATCGATTCCTTGTTGTTTTGCTTTTTCTAAAATATTTTCGAAATCGTTTAGGTCGTGTTGTAATGCTGGATTCATTATTTTATTTTGAAATAGTTATAAATCATAATCTTACCATTTTGTCTTCTCAGAAAACCGGGAAATCATCATCGAACAAATCAAATCGCAATTGACATTTAATAAAGTAGCAATTGGGTCGACAAGAGTTCCTAAAATCATAGCTACCGGCAAAGCCTGCTCCATTGGGAAACCATAAATGGTAATAGCCAGAACTTCTCCAATATAACCTCCATTTGGAATTCCACCTTCAACAATAGAAACGATTACTGTAATTCCTAACGCTAAAAGTATTGTTGAAGGCTCTGTAAAATCTTTTCCAAACATGGCAAAAAGAACCGTTATTTTTAAAATTGAAGACATACTCGAACCATCTTTGTGTAATGGCGCCCCAAGCGGAATAACCAGATTCCGAACATGATTTGGAATATTCATTTTTTCTGCTGCTTCAAGATTTGCCGGAATTGTCGCAATACTGCTGCAGGTACCAACTGCTGTTAAAGCAGGCGTAATATTGTGGCTCCAAAACACTACAAATGCTCTTTTCCCTCCAGCAATAAAAGCATATAAACTAAAAAATACAAAGAAATAAAAGATACAGGCCCCATAATAAATGCCCAACGGCCTGGCATAAACCCCAAATAATTGTGGTCCGAAAACGCCAACCTGATATGCAAAATAAGCTCCTAAACCAATTGGTGCCATTTTCATAATTATGGTCAAAAACTGTTTCATGACTTCGTTACCTGAATCCAGAAAACTTCTGAAACTACTTCCCTTTTCTCTGGATTGTAAACTGGCATAACCTATTAAAAAAGAAAAAATAATAAGTGCCAGCATACTTTTTCGGGATAACAATTCGAAGAAATCATTTACCGTAAGCAACTGTGCAATCTGATCTCCAATACTCCCGGATTGAATATTTTCGATTGGAATTTTAGAAACTATAATATTCTGATGAATTGGAAAAAGATAAACTGCCAAAATCATTACTATAGCCGATATTAAAATTGTTGCTAAAAAAACGGCAATCATTATAATGAAAAGCTTTCCAAGTTTTTCTGTTCTTTCTAAATTAGCAATAGAAGAAGCAATCGTGAAAAAAATAAGCGGGATAATTGCGGTAAAAAGTAAATTCAGAAATATATCCCCAAGTGGTTTTATAACTTCGACATCTTTACCAAAAAACAATCCTAAAATACTGCCAAGTATAATTCCGCCCAGAAGCAAGAAAATACTACTGTAACTTTCGAGAAAATTGATTTTTTTAACCCCCATAAATCTAAAAGTGTTACAATTTAGAATGAACCATGAACAAAAAATCAATTAAATTACTCAAAAAAAGAGTTCAAAAATTACTTTTCCAAAATAATGGTTGTAAAAATCCTATCAACCAACTCACCGGTTTTACTTTTTATTTTTTCTTTCAGAGTTTCTGAATATTTTATCTTAAAAAGCGTTTTTTCAATTAAATTCTCCACTTTTTCTGTGGTGTAGAGCTCGAATTCATATTTTGTAAAAGGGAGCTGTTTCATGAAGCTTTCCTGAGCAAATGTTAAGCAGAAAATCCCTTTAGTTTTTAAGACCCTATAAATCTCCAACAGCATTTTTTCCGGATTTTGCCAGAAGTATATTGTGTTTACAGTAAAAATTTTATCGAAAAAATTTTCCTGAAACGGGATTTCATTTCCATCGTAAAGTGAAAAATGAACGTGTTTTTTAGCTATAAAATTTTTGTTGATTTGCTGTGCTTCCTGAAACATCAATTCAGAAATTTCGAGACCGTAATAGTTTAAATTAGTACCTTTTTTGAGAAGAGATTCTAAATGTCCTGCATTTCCATGACCAAGCTCAAGTATATTATTTCCACTTGTGATGTTGAGATTCTGAATAGCATTTCGGGTCATATTGATGTTTGTTTCATGCATCATATTACCCATTTCTATTCCTTTTTCTCCTTTGGGAAGTTTTAATTGTGAAGCTATTTCGATTAATTCCTCTTTTTTCATAATCGCAGTAATTTAACTAATTTGAAACTTGAATTCCTAATGCCTGGCCCTGATGGAAGCAGTATCCTTTTTTGTCTTGAAATTATTTTCTAATATAGACAAAACCTGAACAAAAAAGATACAGCGAACAGCTGGACACAAGCGACAGCGAACTGACGCAGTAAATAGTTCCTGATTTTTATTATTAAGAATTTAAGCTAAATTAAACTTTTAAATAAAATGAATCTTAATTCTTAATAACTTTATTTAAAAAACCTGACTGGCGATTTGACGAATATTTTCTGATTTACCCATAGAATAATAATGTAAAAAAGGAACTCCGGCCGCTTTTAGTTCTAATGACTGCTGAATTGCCCACTCAATTCCTACCTGTTTGATTTCTGCATTATTCTTGCATTTATCAACAGCGTGAATTAAATCTTCCGGTAGATCGATACGGAAAATCTGGGGTAAAATCTGCATGTGTTTTTGAACGGCAATTGGCTTGATTCCAGGAATAATTGGTACCGTTATGCCCATTTCCCTTGCTTTCTCAACAAAGGCAAAATATTTTGAATTGTCAAAAAACATTTGTGTAACCACATAATCAGCCCCGGCATCTACTTTTTCTTTCAATCTTCTTAAATCAGATTGTAAGGATGGCGACTCTAAATGTTTTTCAGGATAACCTGCAACCCCAATGCAAAAATCGGCTTTGTTATCGATATCCATCACTTCGTGCAAATATTTTCCGCAATTCAATGCATTGATTTGCTTTACCAGATCAATAGCAAAATTATTCCCGCCAACTTTAGGCACAAAAGATTGTTCGTCTTTCATCGCATCACCACGAAGCGCCATTACGTTATTGATTCCAAGATAATGACAATCAACCAGCATATATTCCGTTTCTTCCTGCGTAAATCCGCCACAAAGTAAGTGTGGCACGGTATCTACATTGTATTTATGTTTTATAGAAGCGCAAATTCCAAGCGTTCCCGGACGCATACGGGTTAGTTTTTTATCTAAAAGTCCGTTGCCCTTATCAATATAAATATACTCTTCACGCGAAGTAGTTACATCTATAAATGGTGGTTTAAACTCCATTAACGGATCAATATTGTCGTATAATTCCTGAATGCTTTTTCCTTTTTGAGGCGGAATAATTTCAAATGAGAATAATGTTTTTCCTTTGGCGTTTTCTATATGTTCTGTTACTTTCATTTTTTACTTTTGTTTCAAGTTTTTCAAGTTTCAGGTTTCAAGTTCGTATGTAACTTGAAACCTGAAACTTAAAACTTTTCTTTAATCTGCTATATTAGGATTTAACCATTTCATGGCGTAATCAGTTGGTACATTTCTACGTTTTGCGTAATCTACAACCTGATCTTCTTTTATTTTTCCGAGTCCGAAATATTTACTTTGCGGATTTCCGAAATAGTACCCGGAAACGGATGAAGCCGGCCACATCGCCATGCTTTCAGTCAGGGTAACCCCGATTTCTTTTTCTACATTCAGAAGTTTCCATATTGTCGGTTTTTCTAAATGGTCAGGACAAGCCGGATAACCCGGTGCCGGACGAATTCCTCTGTAATCTTCAGAAATCATTTCTTCGGTACTTAGATTCTCATCTGATGAATAACCCCAAATTTCCTTACGTACTTTTTCGTGAAGATATTCGGCGAAAGCTTCCGCAAAACGGTCCGCTAATGCTTTAACCATAATCGAATTATAGTCGTCAAGGTCTTTTTCGAATTCGGCAGCCCATTCGTCAACACCAAAACCGGTTGTTACGCAAAATGCGCCCATATAATCGATTTTACCGCTTTCTTTTGGCGCAATAAAATCGGCTAATGCGATGTTTGGAGCTCCTTTTGTTTTTTGTGACTGCTGGCGTAAAGTCAAAAATGTCTGCAATGGTTTTCCGTTTTCATCTGTCAATTCAATATCATCATCGTTGATTTGATTGGCAGGGAAAATGCCGTAAATTCCTTTGGCCTGTAATTTTTTCTCTGCTAAAATTATTTTCAGCATTTCCTGAGCATCTGCAAAAACAGAAGTCGCCTGTTCTCCAACCACCTCATCGGTTAAAATTGCCGGATATTTCCCGAACAATTCCCAGGTTCTGAAAAACGGCGTCCAGTCAATATACGGAACCAAAACATCCAAATCAACTTCGATAACCTGTTCTCCAATTATGTTTGGTTTCACCGGAGTGAAATTTTCCCAATCCAATTGTAATTTGTTTTTACGTGCCTGCTCTATCGTCAGGAAGTTTTTATCTCTTGAACGATTCAAAAACGTTTCCCTAAACGCATCATATTCTGCACGAATATCGCTTGCATATATTTTACGGTTATGATCTAATAAATTTCCTGCCACGGTAACGGCTCTCGAAGCATCATTTACATGAATTACAGTTTCTCTATATTGCGGCGCAATTTTCACGGCAGTATGCGCGCGCGAAGTAGTTGCTCCCCCAATCATAATCGGAATCTTAATATTTTGTTTGTCTAATTCTTTGGCGAGATATACCATTTCGTCAAGCGAAGGCGTGATCAGTCCGCTTAATCCGATAATGTCTACATTATGTTCAATCGCTGCCGCAATAATTTTTTCCGGAGGCACCATAACGCCAAGATCTACAATCTCGTAATTATTACACGCCAAAACCACCGAAACAATATTCTTACCAATATCATGAACGTCTCCTTTTACGGTTGCCATCAGGATTTTTCCGTTCCCCTGTTTGTCACCGGCTTGTTTGCTGGCTTCGATATAAGGCAAAAGATAAGCCACCGCTTTTTTCATTACACGTGCAGATTTTACAACCTGTGGCAGGAACATTTTTCCGCTTCCGAATAAGTCTCCAACCACGTTCATTCCCGTCATCAAATTAATTTCGATAACTTCAATTGGTTTTGTTGCAGCAAGACGAGCCTCTTCAACATCAATTTCTATAAAAGCATCGACTCCTTTTACTAGTGAATGTGTAATTCTCTCCTGAACCGTTCCTAAACGCCATTCCTGAATCGCTTTTTCATCACTTTTTACTTCACCTTTTACGTTCTCTGCAAAATCTAAAAGTCGTTCCGTTGCATCGTCACGTCTGTTTAAAATTACGTCTTCAACGTGTTCTAATAAATCCTTCGGAATATCATCATAAATCGAAAGCATTTCCGGATTCACGATTCCCATCGTCATTCCGTTCTGAATCGCGTGGTATAAAAAAACCGAGTGCATCGCTTCACGAACGTGATCATTTCCTCTGAAAGAAAACGAAACGTTACTTACACCACCGCTAATGTGTGCGTGCGGCAAGTTTTCACGAACCCATTTTGTACCTCTGAAAAAATCAATCGCATTCAACTTATGCTCATCCATTCCCGTTGCAACCGGGAATATGTTCAAATCGAAAATGATATCCTGCGGAGGGAAACCAACTTTGTTTACCAAAATATCATACGAACGCTGACAAATTTCAACTCTACGCTCAAAATTATCGGCCTGACCTACTTCGTCAAAAGCCATAATAATAGCCGCCGCTCCATAACGTTTGATTAATTTGGCGTGGTGAATAAAGGCTTCTTCACCTTCTTTCAACGAAATCGAGTTGACAACGCTTTTCCCTTGTACTACTTTAAGACCCGCTTCGATAATTTCCCATTTCGAACTGTCGATCATAATCGGCACTCTCGAAATATCCGGTTCTGATGCAATTAAATTCAGGAATTTTGTCATTGCCTGAACACCATCAAGCATTCCCTCATCCATATTAATATCGATGATTTGTGCTCCACCTTCTACTTGTTGTCTTGCAATATCAAGCGCCTCGTCATATTTCTCTTCCTTGATTAAGCGAAGGAATTTTCTTGAACCCGTAACATTCGTACGTTCCCCAACGTTTACAAAAACACTTTCGGGCGTAATAATCAACGGTTCTAATCCTGCTAATACAAGGTCTCTTCTTTTTTCTGCCATTTTCTTTTCAATTTTCAACGGTATAAATTCCGTCGCTACAATATGTTTCGTCCCTCTGGAACTGTTACTTCAACGTCTTGCTTGTCTTTGCGAGGAACGAAGCAATCTCATTCCAAATATTTCAAATCTAAAACGATATAAATCCTAACAAACTTATTCTGGGCGTGTCCCAAGGGCCGGGCTATCCACTATTAGTCCTCGCGCTTCCTTCGTCAGGCTGTGGGCTAGCCGCTTCTATCCCTCACGTGGCATTCGGTTTCATAATTGTTTTTTTCTTGAATTTCAATTTGCGTTATGTCAATTTCTTCTGTTCTATTTTCAAGAGTGATGTCATTTGTTCTATAGCCATTTTATTTAAACGTAGAGCTCTTTCATCTTGGCTCAATCCTAGTTTTATTAATTCAGCATTCATACTTTCCATATTTACCAAAACGATAAGTTGATGATATGTTGCTTGATCACGAATATTTCCTTTAATACTTAAATTTTGACTCCTCCATTGTTTTGAGGTAATGCCAAACAAGGCTATATTTAACACATCAGCTTCACTTGCGTAAACAATACCACTTAAAGCTTGGCTAATATCTTTTGGAATTAAATTATTTTTTATTGCATCTGTATGAATACGATAATTTATTTTAGACAACTCTCTACTTAAATTCCAATTCAAAGAAAGACGACTATTTTCGTCATTTTTTAACCTTTGGTAATCCTTAATAATATATAACTTAAACTCCGCTGAAACCCAAGATGCAAACTCAAAAGCAATATCTTTATGCGCAAAAGTCCCTCCATATCTCCCTGATTTTGAAACAATACCAATAGCATTTGTTGTACTTATCCACTTTTGAGGAGATAACGTAAAAGCGTTTGTTCCTGCTTCGTTTTTAAACCTATCGAATTCGATAGGTTTAAAATTAGGATTATTTAATTGTTCCCATAATCCTACAAAAAGAATTGTATCCTTACTTCTAAGCCAATTATTTACAACAATAAAAGCATCATCTGCATTTTTAAATTTAGCAATATCCGTTAATGAAAGATAATCGTTTTCATCTCCAAAATGCAAAACAGCTATTTCGGCTCCGTTTGCATTCAAGACTACTTTATGTTTTATTTTTTCCATCTTACACCAATACCGGCGCCACACGTGGCTTATAATCCTTCGCCACCTCAGCAATTAATCGAATATGATCCGGAGTTGTTCCGCAACAGCCTCCGATTATGTTGATTAAATTATCATCTAAATATTCTTTGATTAAGGCCTGAGTTTGTTCCGGTGTTTCATCATATTGTCCGAATGCGTTTGGCAAACCTGCATTGGGATGTGCCGAAACATTAAACTGAGTATGCTGTGATAATGTTTTTAAATACGGTTTCAATAAATCTGCTCCAAGAGCGCAATTGAATCCTACACTCAATAACGGAATATGTGATACTGAAATCAGGAAAGCTTCAACCGTTTGTCCGGAAAGCGTTCTTCCTGAAGCATCTGTAATTGTTCCTGAAACCATGATTGGAATATCAAGATTACGATCGTCTTTTACTTCTTCGATTGCAAAAAGTGCGGCTTTGGCATTTAAGGTATCGAAAATCGTTTCTACTAAAAGTAAATCGCAGCCACCGTCCATTAAGGCTTCGACTTGTTGTTTGTAGGCAATACGTAAATCATCAAACGTTACAGCTCTGTAACCCGGATCGTTTACATCCGGTGACATACTTGCTGTTCTGTTTGTCGGTCCGATTGAACCGGCAACGAAACGTGGTTTATTTGGATTTTTGGCGGTAAATTCATCGGCTACTTCACGGGCAATTTTAGCTGATTCGTAGTTTAATTCGTAAACGTACTCTTCCAGAAAATAATCAGCCATACCAATTGTCGTTCCTGAAAAAGTATTCGTTTCTACAATGTCTGCACCGGCTTCGTAATAAGCGGCGTGAACATCACGGATTGCTTTTGGTTGTGTTAAGGATAGTAAATCGTTGTTTCCTTTTAGCGGATGCGGAAAATCTTTGAAACGCTCTCCACGAAAATCTTCTTCGGAGAAATTGTAGCGTTGCAGCATGGTTCCCATTGCCCCATCAAGGATTAGGATTTTTTTTTTGATTGCTTCCTGAATTGTTATTGACATATTTTTCCTTTCTTGCAAAAACGCAAAGGCGTTAAAGCTTGTTTAATTCTATTATTATCTTAAGTAAACCTAACATGTTTTGAAAACCTGTTAGGTTTCGACCGTTTGATTCACATTAATTCCAAAAATTCACTACTGTAGGCTAACTAGCCCCGATTGAGCCGGTATCCTCGTAGTGAAACGGAGAGATAAAGGCGAAAGCGGGAACCCATGACTGCAAAAATGCATCAATGATTCGCTCATGATACTGAAATTGATTCAGTAAAATATATTGTATGTTATCAGGAAATGTTGGAAAATACTTAATGTATTTGTGTTATCTATCTTAATTACTGTGTGAGTATTAAGTAGAATGTAGCACCTTCTTTATGATAAAGGGTTGCTAAGGTTTCATTGGGTCTTTCCCTCCGCCTTTCGTGATAACTGACAATAAAAATAGGAACGGCGCAAAGTTATGAAATAGCCTTACCACTTGCAAGTTTTTTTTAAGTTTCTGAAGTGGTAAATTACTAAGATTTTAAGACCTGATTATGTAGTAATTTTAATATTTTGGGTTTTGCTTTGTTTCTCTAAAATTAATAATTTCGATAATTTCAGATGCTGTATTTATTCTGTATACCAAATAATTGTTTTTTATCAACAAATGCTTTATGCAAACTTTGTTTTCTTTTTGATTTTGG
The DNA here is from genome assembly GCF_031457575.1 of Flavobacterium piscis. Classification (GTDB taxonomy): domain Bacteria; phylum Bacteroidota; class Bacteroidia; order Flavobacteriales; family Flavobacteriaceae; genus Flavobacterium; species Flavobacterium piscis_A. Next base: position 145,947 of record NZ_JAVDWQ010000001.1, read on the forward strand.
AAATTGTTCAGGATTAAAACTTATTTGATTTATTACCTGTTGAATTTTAGTTTCCAGATTTAAAATTTCCTTCGCTGTTCAATTTACCTCCAAGTAATCAATAACCTCATCAAAACCTTTTATCCCCTGTGATGTCCATTCAATCTTTAATGCCATTTTGAAAATCTTTTCATAACATCATCATGGCCTGTTAACCCACCCTTATCAGCCTGCTCAAATCCAATTTGAATTTCAGCTTCTTCTGAAGCTTACATTTTATCAAACCAATCACTTTGATTTGCTTTCAAAACCAATTCCAGTTTCTCTAAAACGCTCTCATCATCAACTTTAACCAACTCCTGAATAAATTGATATTTTCTAGCCTCTAAATTCATCATAATCAAATTTATATAAAAGAATACGAATAAAAAAGCTCAAACTATATTGCAAGTTTGAGCTTTACTATTTTAAATCTTAGTCACTTAGAAACTTAGCGACTTAGCATCTTCAAATTTATACAATTGCCTTAACAACAGCTTTTGGAGCTTCTTTACGAGTTCCGTCGAAACCGTCAACACCTGAAACGGTGGTATATTTTAAAACGTATTTTTTACCAGGATTAATAATTTGATAGGCCGCCTGACACATTAAAGTCGCTTCGTGGAAACCGCAAAGGATCAATTTTAGTTTTCCAGGATACGTGTTTACGTCACCAATGGCGAAGATTCCCGGAATATTGGTTTGGTAATCTAAGGCGTTATTTACTTTAATTGCGTTTTTCTCGATATCTAGTCCCCAATCTGCGATTGGTCCCAATTTTGGTGTTAATCCGAAAAGTGGAATAAAGAAATCCGTTTCGATTTTACGGTGTGCTCCGTTTTCTTCGATATCCAAAGATTCAACATGCTCAGCACCGTTAATTCCGATTACTTCTGCAGGTGTAATTAGTTTGATTTTTCCGGCAGTTTTTAATTCCTGTACTTTTTCTACAGAATCCAAAGCACCTCTAAATTCGTTTCTACGGTGAATTAAAGTTACTTCTGAAGCTACATTGGCAAGGAAAATACTCCAGTCTAAAGCTGAATCTCCTCCTCCGGCAATAACTACTCTTTTATCCCTGAATTTCTCCGGATTTTTGATGAAGTATTTTACTCCTTTATCTTCATAAAACTCGATATCTTCAATAAGAGGCTTACGTGGTTCGAAACTTCCCAAACCTCCTGCAATTGCAATTACAGGTGCGTGGAATTTCTTTCCTTTGTTTGAAGTAACAATGAAACTTCCGTCTTCTTGTTTTTCGATTGTTTCAGCACGCTCACCTAATGTATAACCCGGTTCAAACTGCTTAATTTGTTCCTGCAAGTTATCAATTAAATCTCCTGCCAATACTTCCGGAAAACCGGGAATGTCATAAATAGGCTTTTTAGGATACAATTCTGAAAGTTGTCCTCCTGCTTGTGGCAACGCATCTAAAATATGGCATTTTAATTTTAATAATCCTGCCTCGAAAACGGCAAATAAACCTGTTGGTCCAGCTCCAATTATAAGTATATCTGTTTTAATCATTATGTTGTTGTTTATAATCATTCTTAATAGCACAAAGAAAGGAATAATTTATTTTAATTTGAATGATTTTTATCATTCATTTCTTTGTAATTTTTTTTACTCTTTATTTTTTAATGAAGCGGTAATTTCGTTCATCTTTTTAACCTTGTCTTCAAAATCATCGGGTTAAAACCCGACGTTACAATATGGGTCGTTCCTACGGAACTGAATTCTATTTTCTTTGTTCTTTAATCTATATTCTCTAAACTTTACTCTTCATTTTTTAAAGAAGCGGTGATTTCATTCATTCTTTTAACTTTATCTTCAAAATCGCCCTTTAAGGTTTTTCTGTATTCATTGAGGTTTTCAACCATTTTATTGATATCCTCAGGAATTACTTCTTCAAAAAACTCCCGCAGCCTTTTGGCGGTTGTAGGTGATTTTCCGTTGGTTGAAATGGCAATTTTCACATTCCCTTTCGTTACGATTCCGCCTAAATAATAATCACATAAATCGGGCGTATCAGCAATATTGCAAATCAAATAACGCTTTCTTGATAAATCATATACTCTCTTATTGACTTTTAAATCATCAGTACAAGCAATTACCATGTGGCGTTTTTTGAGCATTTTCTTTTTGAACTTCGCTTCCGTCAGTTTTATTGAAGGATGCTTTTCTGCCAAAACCTTAATTTCTAAGTGAAAGTCAGGCGCCACCACCTCAACATTGGCATTTGGACTTGATTTCAGTAAAAAAGAAAGCTTTTCTAATCCGACATTTCCTCCTCCCACAATCAAAACATTCAGATTGTGCAGTTTTAAAAATATTGGATATAATTCATTTTGTTCCATTTTAATTTATTTTCATTGGATAAAAAATCCAATTTACATATTATTTCGTATTGAATCCGATTTATGTATCCATCAGAATTAATTCAATTCTCTGCGTACATCGGGTTGAAACCCGACACTACAATATGTAACGTTCCTACGGAACTTTTATCGAATGATTTCTTTTGATAGAAATTCCTCGTAAAACCCTTTTAATTTATGGCTTTCGCGAACCACTTCTCCTAAAACAATAATCGCCGGTGAACTTAATTTTTTCTCTTTTACAATTTCTAAAATCGAATCTACCGTTCCAACTCCAACTTTTTCTTCAGTTGTTGTTCCGTTTTGAATGATCGCTACAGGTAAATCGCCTTTATCTTCTTTTTGAAACAATTCGATAATTTGGGGCAATTTGTGCATTCCCATCAAAATCACAACTGTTGCAGATGATTGAGCCGCCAAGGCAACATCCGAAGATAATCTTCTGTCGGAAGTTGTTCCCGTGATTGCCCAAAAGCTTTCAGAAACACCTCTTTTTGTAATCGATATTCCCTGACTCGCCGGAACTGCAACTACCGATGAAACTCCGGGAATTACAAACGTTTCGATTCCGAAACTCTCCGCAAATTCTATTTCTTCACTTCCACGTCCGAAAATAAATGGATCTCCGCCTTTTAGCCGAACTACGTTTCCGTAGGTTAACGCATTATCTACAATCAACTGATTGATCTGATCCTGTGTATAAGTGTGATTTCCAATTTGCTTTCCAACAAAAATTCTGATGGAGTCCTTTGGAGCATGCGCTAATATTTCATCATTCGCCAATGCATCATACAAAACCACATTCGCTTCGGCCAGTGCTTTTGCGGCTTTTAGCGTAAGCAGATCCGGATCTCCGGGGCCAGCGCCGACTAAAGTTACTTTTGGTTTAATATTAAGCATTAGCTAATTCCTGAGCTCTGTATTTTTCAATTATATCAAAAAAGGCAATTCCTTCCTGAATATATTTTTTTGCAAATGCTTCAGAAGGTTCTGTTTTATTGATTTGATACACCAATTCTTTAAAGCTTGTTGGCAATTCAATTTTAGAAGTTGCAATGAAAACAGTATCAAACAAATCAACAATTCCTGCATGATTGTTTGTTTTTTCGTTTTCAGAAAGCAATAATGCCTTTGCACCGTTTACAAATCCTGCATATGCGTGATAAATTGCGTCAGACCATTTATTTTCATCAAATGATTCCTGAGCGAACGTCAATTTGTCTTTTGCTTCTAATAATAAAGTAGCTACCAAATCAATTACAACACCGGCACATTCTCCAACTCCAACTGCTTTTACATAGTTATCTGCATTACCCCAATCTATAAAATCAGCTTCGGTTAAATTGGTTACATCTGCAAAAGGTTTTAAAATTTCATAGAAATATTTCTCTCCTTTTTGATCGTAATAATTCAGGAATTTTTCTCCGTTTGCATTGGCATCAAAATCATTTAAAATCGTACGTAAAGCATCTGGTCCTCTTCGGCTTGGGATTTTAATTACTTTGTCAGCAAAACGTCCAACTCCATTTCCTAATCTTCCTCCACCTAATAAAACCTGCAATGCCGGAGCTACTAATTTTCCAGAATTAATTGACATTCCCTGAAAACCAATTGCCGACATATTGTGTTGTCCGCAAGCATTCATACAACCGCTGATTTTTATTTCAATTTCCTGATTGTTTAGATATTGAGGATACTCTGCATTTAAAACTTTCTCCAATTCATCTGCAATACCGGTACTACTTGCAATCCCCAAATTACAAGTATCAGTACCGGGACATGCTGTAATATCCACTGTAGAATTATAACCTAAATGAACAAAGTCCAATTTGGCTAATTCCTGATAAAAGAAAGGTAAATTTTCTTCTTTTACGTGACGAATTACAATATTCTGACGCAATGAAAAACGCAATTCATTTGCTGCATAATTTTTAATCAACTCAGCTAATAATCTCGCTTTATCGGTATAAAAATCTCCTAATAAAACTTTTATTCCGATAGCGTAATAACCTTCTTGCTTCTGTGCAATTACATTCGATTTTTTCCACGCGTCATATGCTGCCGTATCTTCGATTGTAACCTGCGGAACTTCTAATAATGGTTCCGGAATTGGTCCGTCAAAAGCGGTTGTATCAATTTCGTATGTTTCAAAAGCAATTGCTTTTTTCTCTTTTTCAACCAAATCAAGGAAAACATCTCTTCCCATTTCCTTGATTAAGAATTTCATACGGGCTTTCATTCTTTTCGCACGCTCACCGTATCGGTCAAAAATACGAATGATGCCTTCAGCTGTTGGAATGATTTGATTAACCGGGATAAATTCTGAAAGTAATTCGGCATGAGCAGGCTGTGAACCTAAACCTCCACCAAAAACTACTTTAAAACCTTTTTCACCGTTTACAATTTTCGGAATAAATCCTAAATCGTGTAAATAACTCAAAGCTGTATCTTCATCAGATGATGAGAACGAAATTTTGAATTTACGTCCCATTTCCTGACAAATTGGATTTCTCAATAAATATTGAAACATTCCGTGTGCATAAGGCGTAACATCAAATGGTTCATTTACATCTACTCCCGCCAATTCACTTCCTGTAATATTTCTTACGGTATTTCCACAAGCTTCACGCAAGGTAACATCGTCTTTTGCCAAATTTGCCCAAAGTTCCGGAGTTCTGTCTAAACTTACGTAGTGAATCTGAATATCCTGACGTGTTGTGATATGCAAACGCCCTGTAGAATATTCATCAGAAACTTTAGTAATACGTACCAATTGTTCGCTGGTCACTTTACCATAAGGCAATTTGATACGAATCATCTGAACGCCTTCCTGGCGCTGACCGTAAATTCCACGCGCTAAACGAAGACTACGAAAACGCTCATCATCAATTTCTCCTCCACGGAATAAATGAATCTTTTTTTCTAAATCGATAATCTCTTTCTGAACTATCGGATTTTCTATTTCTGTTCTAAAACTTTCCATATTCTTTTAAGCTTTGAGCCTTGGGCTATGAGCTGTGGGCTGTTATCTGTATTATAAACTTATATATTTTTAGATTTACTCTAAAATTAGGTTTTAACCATTATCCAAAAGCGCTAGGCTCAAAGCCCATAGCTGAAGCTGAAAGCTTCCTATCTAATAAATCCTACTCCTGCTGTTGTATTGGTTACAGCATCAATTAAAATAAAAGCACCGTTTGATTTATTTTCATTATAAGAATCAAAGTATAATGCTTTGCTTAATTTGATACTTACTTCTCCAATTTCATTAATTGCTAATTGTGATGCCGGCGTAGTTCCTGAATAATCAGTCGCAATTGTATTGGTAACACGCTCAATTTTAGCTAAAACCCTGTTTGTATTATGCTGTACAAAATATTTAGCTCCTGGAACTAATTTTTTGCTGTCCATCCAACATACAGTAGTCACAATATCTTTTTCAATTTTTGGAAGCTCATCAGATTTTACAATCATATCGCCTCTTGTAACATTGATATCGTTTTCTAGTTCGATTGTGATGGATGAACCTGCAACAGCTTCATCAAATTGCTTATCGAAAAAGTGAATGTTTGTAACTTTTGATTCGGTTAAAGAAGGTAAAACGGTTACAGCATCACCAACTTTAATGGAGTTCCCGTATAATTTTCCGGCATACCCTCTAAAATCATGGTATTCTTCTGTTTTTGGACGAATAACGGTCTGAACCGGGAAACGTGCTTTTCCAGCTTCAAAAACATCTGAAGAATGCAAGTCTTCTAAATGTTCCAAAATTGTCTGTCCTTCGTACCAAGGCATTCCTCCTAATTTTTCCACTACATTATCTCCTGTCAAAGCGCTTAACGGAATGTAGCTTACGTTTTGTTCCTTGAAAGTACTTTTAGCATTCAATGCCTGAAAATCGGCTTTGATTTTATTGAAAACTTCTTCAGAATAATCGACTAAATCCATTTTGTTGATTGCCACAATTACTTCTTTTACCCTCAATAAATTATTGATGAAAAAGTGACGGTAGGTTTGCTCAATAACTCCTTTTCTGGCATCAATTAAAATGATAGAAACCTGAGACGTTGAAGCTCCTGTAACCATGTTTCTGGTATATTCTACGTGACCAGGAGTATCGGCAATAATGTAACTTTTCTTTGCAGTCGAAAAATAAATGTGCGCTACATCAATCGTAATTCCTTGTTCTCTCTCTGCTACCAATCCGTCAGTAGCCAGTGAGAAATCAAGATAATCATATCCTTTTTGCTTACTGCTTTTTTCGATTGCTTCTATTTTATCAGTAGTCAATGATTTTGTATCATACAATAATCTTCCGATCAAAGTACTTTTTCCATCATCTACACTTCCTGCTGTTGCTATTTTTAAAACTTCCATTCTTATGAAATTGTATATTGTATTAATGTAAAATGTATTTTGTAAAATGTATTTTGTAAAACAAGAACTCAATCTTAGCATTTTACAATATACTTTTTACAATTTTTAAAAGTATCCTTGTTGCTTTCTTTTCTCCATTGCGGCTTCAGAACGTTTATCATCGATTCTCGCCCCTCTTTCTGAAATTGTTGAAGATCTGATTTCGCCAACTACTTCAGCAATTGTTGCTGCGTAAGAATCAACTGCTGCTGTACAACTCATATCTCCAACAGTTCTGAAACGAACAATTCTTTCTTCGATTTGCTCATCTTCTTCCTGATATACAAAAGGAGAATGTGACCAGATCATACCGTCTCTTAAAAAAACTTTTCTTTTATGTGAAAAATAGATAGATGGAATTTCGATGTGTTCTTTTTCAATATAACTCCAAACATCTAATTCTGTCCAGTTTGAAATTGGGAAAACACGAACATTTTGACCATTTTCAATTTTTCCATTCAAAATATCAAATAATTCAGGGCGTTGATTTTTTTCATCCCATTGACCAAAATCGTCACGAACAGAAAAAATACGTTCTTTTGCTCTGGCTTTCTCTTCATCACGACGCGCTCCGCCAATACAGGCATCAAACTTAAATTCTTCGATAGCATCAAGAAGCGTTGTTGTCTGCAAACTATTTCTACTGGAATATTTCCCGGTTTCCTCAACTACTTTTCCTTCATCAATAGCATCCTGAACATTACGAACGATTAACTCTAATCCTAATTCTTCAACCAATTTATCTCTGAAAGCAATTGTTTCAGGAAAATTGTGTCCCGTATCAACGTGCAATAATGGAAAAGGAATTTTTGCAGGGAAAAATGCCTTTTGTGCCAAACGCACTAATGTTATAGAATCTTTTCCTCCCGAAAAAAGCAAAACCGGTTTGTCAAACTGAGAAACTACTTCTCTAAAGATGTATATCGCTTCGCTCTCTAAAGCATTTGTTTTTAATACTGAACTCATTTTGTTTTTTGTTTTAAAAAGTTTCAAGTTTCAGGTTTCAGGTTTTTCGCCTGATCTAAAGCTTTCCGCTTGTATTTTTTTATTCTTAATTCTTTTTTATGCAATGGATTAAATCCGTTATTTCATTCTAAATCACAATCGGTTAAAACCCGACGCTACAATATAAATCGTTCCTCTGGACTTTAAATCTATATTCTCTTTCTTCTTTGCTCTTTCTTCTTTACCCTACTCTTTCTTCGCACTATGCAAACCACATTCTTTATGACTTGATTCCCACCACCATCTTCCGGCTCTAATGTCTTCACCCGGAAAAATTGCTCTTGTACAAGGCGCACATCCAATACTTACAAAACCTTTTTTGTGCAAGGCATTTTGAGGCACATTGTTTTCTGATAAATACTTCTCAACTTCCTCTAAAGTCCATTTTAATAATGGATTAAATTTGATGATTTCAAAACCTGCATCGTATTCAAACAAATTCAAATCCTGTCTGTTTTCCGATTGCTCGGCTCTTAAGCCCGTAATCCAAACTGCATTTCCTGCCAAAGCTTTTCTTAACGGAACTACTTTTCGAATAAAACAACATTCTTTTCTGTTCTCAACCGAATCATAAAAACTATTAGGTCCTTTTTGTTTCAGTAAATTCTCAACTGCGGTTGCTTCCGGGAAATATACCTCAATATGTTTTTTATATTTTTTTAATGTCTTATGAAAAACATCATATGTTTCCTGAAACAATCTTCCTGTATCTAATGTAAAAATGGTAATCTCCTGATTACTTTTTGCAATAAAATCAGTAATTACCTGATCTTCCTGACCAAAAGATGTTGAAAAAACAACCTTTCCCGGATATTGATTCGCTAAAAAAGCCAATGTTTCTTCGAGAGAAAATTCTTTTGTTATATCCAACAATACTGTTATATCTTTTGCATCCATGTTGTTCTCTTTCCTGATGATTTATTACAATAATTTAGATAATGTTTTCAAACTCAATAGTATAATTAAAATCCCTACAGCAATCATCATTGGCTTTCTTTTAATTTTATTTACTAAAAAAGCAGCCAGCGGAGCAGCCATAACACCTCCTAAAATTAAACCTATGATAACCTGCCATCCGTGAATTCCTCCAAAAAACATAAAGGTAATACCACTTGCAAATGAAACCGCAAATTCGGCTGCATTTACTGAACCTATTGTATATCTTGGATTTCTTCCTCTTCCTAATAACGTAGAAGTTACAATTGGTCCCCAGCCTCCACCTCCAACAGAATCCATAAAACCTCCAAAAGCGGCCAGAATTCCTAATTTTTTGGTTTTCTTTTTAATAATATTTTTAACCAACGCTTTTCTAATAATTATAATCGCCAAAACAATCATATAAACTGCGATAAATGGTTTAATGACATTGCCGTCAATTATATCAGACAACAAATAAGCCCCAGTAATCGAACCTAAAACCCCTGGAATTAATAGATTTTTTACGAGTTTTTTGTTGATGTTTCCAAAACGATGATGCGAAATTGCAGATGCTCCGGTTGTAAACATTTCAGCTACGTGAACCCCAGTACTACTAACTACTGGTGGCACTCCATAAGCCAATAAAAATGAAGTTGAGGTTGCTCCGTAACCCATTCCTAAAGTTCCATCAACTAGCTGGGCAAAAACTCCAATGGCAAAAAACACTAAAAACTCCTGATTGAACCCTGCAATTAATCCTTCTACAGAAAACTCAGCATAATGATTATAAATCAAAATTGACAATAAACCTACTAATAAAACCACAGGAATCGCAACCCAAAGTTTTTCTTTAATTGGTGTATCTGACTTTAAATCATCACTATTAATTTTCAGTTCTTTCTCCATATTATTGCTACGGCTCTTTTTCAAAAATCCATTACCCTATCGGCTTAGTAGATTGAAAGGCAAAATTACTATTTATTTCTAAATATCAAAACAATATTTAATTTTTTTCTCTTCTAAATATCTTTCAATCCTAACATAAGCTATTTTAGAGCAGTCAATAAATTAATTTTTATAAATTTTTAATCATATTTAACTGTATATGAAGACTGTAATCTCAAAATAATCTTGTTCATCAATTATGTTTTCCTAAAGTCTACCATATCCATAGGATAATTATAAAATTGTTTATATTTTTACGCCAAAATTTTTTATGGATTTACAGATAGGTCTAGTAATTGCAGGTTTAGTGGTAGGATTCGTGGTTGGACTAACAGGTGTGGGAGGCGGTTCTTTAATGACTCCTATTTTATTGTGGTTTGGTATTCCTCCAACAACTGCCGTTGGAACTGATCTATTGTATGCTGCTTTTACCAAAATGGGGGGCGTATTTGTACACCACAAAAAAGGAAACATCAATTGGACAATTACAGGATGGCTAACTTTAGGAAGTGTTCCCGCAGCATTATTGACTTTATGGATACTCAACAGTATTAAAACAGATATTTCGACTATAAATGCGGTAATAAAATACAGTTTAGGCTGGGCGTTACTTTTTACATCGGTTGCCATTTTATTTAAAAAAAGGTTATTAAAATATTCCCAAAAACATGCGGGTGATAAATTTCACAGTGAAAGCCATACTCAGAATATGCTGACTATTGGCATTGGCATATTGTTAGGAGCAACTGTAACACTTACTTCTATTGGCGCCGGAGCTTTGGGTACCGTTACTTTATTTTTCCTCTATCCAATTTTGCCAACGCCCCGTTTAGTTGGAACTGAAATCGCTCATGCCGTTCCGTTGACTCTTGTTGCCGGTATTGGACACGCATCAATGGGGAATTTAGATTTAGTTTTATTAGGCCAATTATTATTAGGATCGCTTCCGGGAATTTTTATCGGAAGTATGCTAAGTGGAAAAGTTCCTGATTTATTTCTAAGAAATGCAATCGCTGTTATGCTTTTTCTGGCTGGTTATAAATTGATTTTTTAGAAGATAATATTAAGAGAAAATAAAAGAGGCTGTCTAAATGAATGGACAGCCTTTTTTTGTATAAATTTTTCAGATTGAATTACAATCCAAATTCAGCTTTTACTTTATCAACAAAATCAAGTTTTTCCCAAGTAAACAATTCTACAGTAACCGTTTTTTCATTTCCTCCGGGAGCAGAAAAAGTTTTAGTTACCGTTTCCGGTTTACGTCCCATGTGCCCGTAAGCAGCAGTTTCGCTGTAAATGGGGTTTCTTAATTTCAAACGTTGCTCAATAAAGTAAGGGCGCATATCAAATAAAGCCTCTACTTTTTTAGCGATTTCGCCGTTTGTTAAGCCTACTTTAGAAGTTCCGTAAGTATCAATAAAAATACCCATTGGTTCAGCAACTCCAATGGCATAAGAAACCTGTACCAGGATTTCGGCAGCAACACCGGCAGCAACTAAGTTTTTAGCGATATGACGTGTAGCATACGCCGCACTTCTGTCTACTTTACTCGGATCCTTTCCGGAGAAAGCACCACCACCGTGAGCACCTTTTCCACCGTAAGTATCAACAATGATTTTTCTTCCTGTTAAACCAGTATCTCCGTGAGGTCCTCCAATAACGAATTTTCCAGTTGGGTTAATATGGTAGTTGATTTTATCGTTGAATAAATGAGCGTGAGCCGGATTTTTAGCAATGATCCTTGGAATCAAAATTTCGATAATATCTTTTTTGATTTTAGCCAGCATTGTAGCTTCTTCATCAAAATCATCGTGTTGAGTTGAGATTACAATCGCATCAATACGAGTTGGTTTATTGTCATCACTATATTCTAAAGTTACCTGAGATTTAGCATCAGGACGTAAATAATTGATTTCTTTGTTTTCACGTCTTAAAATGGCTAATTCCTGCAATAATTTATGAGATAAATCAAGTGCCAATGGCATGAAGTTTTCAGTTTCGTTAGTGGCATAACCAAACATCATTCCCTGGTCTCCCGCACCTTGTTCTTCTGGCTTAGCCCTGTCAACACCCTGATTAATATCAGCTGATTGCTCATGAATTGCTGAAAGAATCCCACAAGAATTAGCTTCAAACATGTACTCGCTTTTTGTATATCCTATTTTACGGATTACGTCTCGCGCAATTTGCTGAACATCAAGATAGGTATTCGATTTTACTTCTCCGGCCAAAATTACCTGACCTGTGGTAACAAGAGTTTCGCATGCTACTTTTGAGTCGGCATCAAATGCCAAAAAGTTATCAATTAATGCATCCGAAATTTGATCTGCAACTTTGTCCGGATGCCCTTCACTAACAGATTCTGACGTAAATAAATAAGCCATAATAATTTATTAAATTAAAATTAAGCGAGGAGAAATAATTGCTAAAAGGGCTAAAGGAGAGTTTCTGCTTTAGCATTTTTTACTACTGAAATCAATCTTTCAGTATTCATAATGAACCGTTTCATTATGAAGAGGTTGCAATCAGTTCAAATTTTTCCTCTGTATTCGCGTGCAAAGGTATAAAACCATTTTGATTTGCAAATCAAACTTCTGTTTTTTTTAAATTTTTAAATAGAAATTTAACATAACATAGTAACTTGATAGGGGTAATAGAAATTATTTACATTTTTATTTGGTGGTCTCAAAAAAAGTTCTCAAATTTGCCAGACAAAACAATAAGAAAAATGAATTTAGGTATTAAAAATATGTGCTGTATGATGTCGGAAACTTCCGCAGAGCACACTATTGTTTAGTATATAAATCTAAAATAACAATAAAACCTCTGCAATTCGCGGAGGTTTTTTTTTGATTTAAATTGAAAGGATAAAAAATTAAACCATATAAGTGATGTAAGAGAATATAGTTAGATTTCAAGTAGAACTAAATGAACTTATATCACATATATGGTAAAAAAATAAAAAATAAAATGAATAATTCAATAGTAAATAAAATGATGTGTTGCAAGATGTCGATGTGCATCCCCATTTGCTATTGCCGAAAGTGAAAGATAAAATCTTTGTTATAGTTTCCTGACTATAGCCCTTTTGGTAGCCATCCAAAAGGGCTTTTTTTATTCAACATTAAAACTAAAATTATGAAAATAGTATATAAAATCTTAAAAACAATTAGCCTAAAAAATATTTTTGGGGTAATTCAAAATCAAAAATCAAATTTGAACTTACAAAAAGGTAAATTATATTCTGATGAAACAAATTCATTGCTTACGCATATGTATTCTGCTGAAAATGATAACCTTTTTATTTAAAAAAGAATTTAAAATAATAAGAATAGTAATAATACTTAAAACTAAGAAATCATGAGCACACAAAAATTCGCAACAAACGCATTACACGCGGGTCACGATGTAACTAAAAATGGAGGTACAAGAGCAGTACCAATTTATCAGACATCCTCGTATGTTTTTAATAATTCAGATCATGCCGCCAATTTATTCGGTTTAGTTGAAGCCGGATTTATTTATACAAGATTAAACAATCCTACAAATGATGTTTTGGAACAACGGCTGGCTTCACTTGAAGGTGGAATTGGAGCAGTTGTTACAGCTTCTGGAGCTTCAGCCATTTCTACAACTTTATTGACTTTGCTGAAAGCAGGTGATCACATTGTAGCATCAAACAGTTTGTATGGTGGAACTTATAATTTATTAAAAGTCACTTTGCCGAGATTAGGCATAACAACCACTTTTGTAGATCCCTCAAAAGCAGAAAATTTCACTAAGGCAGCAAAAGAAAACACACGGGCATTTTTCGTAGAATCACTTGGTAACCCAAAATTGGATATATTGGATTTGAAAGCTATTTCGGCGGAAGCCAGAAACTTTAAAGTGCCTTTTATTGTTGATAATACTGTCGCCACACCTTATTTGCTAAATCCAATTGAACATGGGGCCAATATTGTAATTCATTCCCTGACTAAATATATTTCCGGTAACGGGACTTCATTAGGAGGTGTTATTATTGATGCCGGAACTTTTGACTGGTCTAATGGAAAATTCCCCGAATTTACAGAACCTTCTGCCGGATATCATGGTCTTGTATATCACGAAGCATTAGGTAATGCTGCTTTTATTGCAAAGGCAAGAATTGAAGGCTTACGTGATTTCGGTTCTGCTTTGAGTCCGTTTAATGCTTTTCAAATCATTCAGGGACTGGAAACATTACCAATCCGGATCAAGAAACATAGTGAAAATGCTTTGGCTTTAGCACAATGGTTAGAAAAGCAGGACGAAGTCGTTTGGGTAAATTATCCGGGTTTGAAATCGAGTAAATATTATGATTTAGCTCAGGAATATTTACCAGAAGGTCAAAGCGGGATTATAACATTTGGTTTACAAGGCGGTTTTGAAGCAGCTAAAAAAGTAGTTGACGAAACTAAGTTGTTTTCTCTTTTAGCCAATATAGGTGATACTAAATCACTTATTATTCATCCTGCAAGCACAACACATCAGCAATTAACTGATCAGGAACAATTGGAAACCGGAGTTTCAAAAGATTTGATTCGACTTTCTGTGGGGATTGAAGATATAGATGATTTAATTACGGATTTGCATACTGCTTTCTCAAGTGTTGCTCATTCCCAATATAGTAAAAATTAGGTTTTTTGTTTTTTGTTTGAAAATTACCTTTAGCAACGATCTCTTGCTAGAGGTAATTTTTATTTAAAGACACAATCAAAAAAGCTCTTTGATATACGATATACAGATTTGTAGAGTGAGTTTAGAATGTTTTTTGATTATAAGTAAGTAATAATTTCGGTTTATTTAAAAATAAAACTATTTGTAAGTTATTTTTTAACAAAATTTTAGCATACTTATTTGGTTAATTAAAAAAAACTTCGCATATTTGTTAAACCCAAAAACAACGGTAAAATGTTTAATTTCAATCAAATGTCTTATGTCATTTCGGAGAATACCGATGGGTTGTCTATTGCTTAAAATTACAAATAATATATAGCAAAGCCTCCCAAAATTTTGGGGGGCTTTTTAAATTTATACAAATGCAGAATTTTTTTAAAACAACAAATATAAAGATGAATAATTACTCGCAGATGAACCTGATGATTATTGTCGCTGTAATTAGCGTATATGTCTGTTGATTTCCAAAAGAAAAGTTTGAAAACTTAAACCCTTTTGGTATTTATTTCCAAAAGGGTTTTTTTATTTCATGGGATTACTAAAAAAAGCAATAATAGAAAAAATTAAATATAACGAACTAAAACTTAATATTATGAGCAGATTTAACTACTTAACAAGAGCATTTTCAACATTAAAAAGCATCAGGACAAAAAGAAACAATCCACCGCCAAAAAATGAATTGATCCATCCAAGATTCGGGATCACGGAAACGGATATGACCGTTGAAAAAAAAGAACCAAACTCTTTATTGTTTTTGATGTATTCTAAAGAAAATGAAACACTTTTTATTTAAATCGGGAAGAATTATATAATAGAGTTTCAGCTTAATTTTACTGGGCAAATTGTTCGGTAATTTTTTGCGTACATTAGTTTAGTTTGAATTATATTTAAGAAATTGAGGAATCAGTTTCGATAAAATTTGTTTGTTTAAGAAAATAGTAGTTAATTTGCACCTTTAAGTTCAGAAACGTATTGAAATGTTATAAAGAAAGGACGAGGGATTAGACCCGATGAATCCTTAGCAACCCTTCGGTAAAGCGAAGAAGGTGCTGCATTCTACCACGCCCAACGTGGAAAGATAACAACAAGAATTTTTCTAGTTACACTCTAGACTTTCTTTCTAATATTTCCATATACAAATCAATAATACAACAGATTTGAAATTGGAAAATATACCAAGCCCTATTATAATACAAAATTTCACCACTGAAAATGGTGCGTTTTACCAGTCATTACCTTTAAGCTTTGAAGTTTTTGGTTTACCATTATACAATGCTCCTATTGTTTTGGTGAATCATGCCCTGACCGGTAATGCTCAGGTAACGGGCGAAAATGGTTGGTGGAGTGATTTAATTGGAGATGGTAAAACAATCGACACGACCAAATATACAGTATTGGCATTCAATGTTCCCGGCAATGGAAATGATTCGTTTGTTCTTGAAAATTATCTGGATTTTACCACAAGGGATATTGCGAGGATTTTTTTAGAAGGAGTCAAAACTTTAAATATAGTGCAGCTTTATACTATTATTGGCGGATCTGTTGGAGGAGGAATCGCATGGGAAATGCTTGCTTTAGAACCAAATATTACTCAAAACCTGATACCGATTGCAACCGATTGGAAATCGACAGACTGGATGATTGCTAATTGTTATTTACAGGAACAAATCCTGAACAATTCATCAAAACCAATTGAAGATGCCCGAATTCATGCTATGTTGTGTTACCGTTCTCCCGAATCATTCAAAGAAAAATTTCAGCGTACGATTAATCAGGATCTTTTGATTTTTAACATAGAAAGCTGGCTGGCACATCACGGTAGTAAACTGCAGAAACGTTATCAGTTGTCTTCTTATAAATTGATGAATCAATTGCTTAAGACCATAGATATTACCAGAAATAGTGAAGATTTTGAAACTTTACTATCTAAAACAAGTGCTGCGATTCATATCATTGCAATCGATTCGGATTTGTTTTTTACACCAAAGGAAAACCTGGAAACTTATAATGAATTAAAAAAGTTTAAAGAAAATGTTTTTTACAGCGAAATAAACTCGGTTCACGGACATGACGCTTTTTTAATAGAGTACAAACAATTAGATAATTTACTTGCGGATATTTTTAAAGCCGAAACAATAGAAAAATAAAATGAAAATATTAAAATTTGGAGGTAAATCGTTATCAAACGGAGAAGGGCTAAACAAAGTTGTTTCTATCATTGCTGAAAAAGTAAATCAGGGTGAAAAAATTGCTGTAGTAGTTTCAGCAAGAGGAAACGCAACAGATGAACTGGAATATATTTTAAAAATTGCCGCTAAAAATGGTGACTATAAACGACTATTAGAAAATTTTAAAACCTACCAAATTTCAGATTATCCTCAGGTAGATTTGTCTGAAGAGTTTACTGTTTTAGATAAACTTTTTGAAGGTGTGAGTCTGATTGGGGATTATAGCAATAAAATTAAAGACCAGATTTTGTCTAAAGGCGAATTGCTTTCAGCCAAATTGTTAACTGCTATTTTAATTGAAAAAGGGATACCCGCTAATTTTGCAGATTCAAGAGAGTTACTAAAAACAGATTCTAAATTTGGTGATGCACAGCCTTTAGAACAGCTTTCTAAGAAAAATGTTATCAATTATTTTAAAGAGCATAATGGTTCGACTGTTAATGTTATAACTGGTTTTATTGGTTCAAATAATAACAATGACACCACAACTTTAGGAAGAAACGGCAGTAACTACACAGCATCGTTAATTGCTAATTATCTGAATGCCGAAGAACTTCAGAATTTTACACATGTTGACGGAATCTACACAGCAAACCCGGATTTAGTGGCAGATGCTAAAAAAATCGAATATTTATCATTTAACGAAGCAAACGAATTAGCCAATTTTGGAGCTACTATTTTACACGCCAAAACGATTATTCCTTTATTGGAAAAAAATATTCCACTTAGAATTTTAAATACGTTCAATCATGAAAATCGTGGAACTTTAATCACTTCCGATTCTTCTAAGGAAGGTATTAAAACACTTTCAGTTCTTGAAAATGTTTCCTTACTGAATCTTGAAGGTCGTGGATTACTTGGAAAAGCAGGGGTTGATGCCCGAATTTTTAAGGTAATGGGTGATCACAATATTAGCGTGAGTATTATTTCCCAAGGTTCTTCTGAAAGAGGAATTGGACTTGTTGTTGCTACTGATAAAGCTACAACGGCAATGGTTGAACTAGAGAAAGAGTTCGAAAATGATTTTTATTCAAAAGATGTAAATCAGATTACGGTAACGGATAATGTTTCGGTTATTTCGATTATTGGTCAGGATTTGAGTACTTTTCATAAACCGTATACAGCATTAATCAAAAATAAAATTGTTCCGATATTGTTTAACAACACGGTTACAGGTAAGAACGTGAGTTTGGTAGTTAAAAAATCTGAACTTAATAAAGCTTTAAATGTAATTCACGGTGAGATTTTCGGAGTTTCCAAAAAAATCAACATTGCGATTTTTGGACATGGATTAGTGGGCGGAACTTTGATCAATCAAATTTTGGAATCGGCTGCTGCTATCGAAAAGCGTAAGGATATTAAACTGAACGTTTTTGCAATTGCAAATTCTAAAAAGCTGATTTTAAATAAAAATGGTGTGACTTCTGACTGGAAAAATGAAATTCAGAGTAAAGGACTTGATTATACCATCAAGGATATTATTGAGTATGCAGATAAGTACCATTTAGAAAATTTAATTGCGATTGATAATACAGCAAGTGCTTCGTTTGTAGAAAATTATATTCCGCTTGCAGAAAGTAGTTTCGATTTAATTTCTTCAAATAAAGTAGCCAATACATTAAGCTATGGTTTTTATAAAGAATTAAGAAAAGTTTTGGCTGATAATCAGAAGAATTATTTATATGAAACCAATGTTGGTGCCGGGTTACCATTAATTGATACTATAAAACTATTGCATCTTTCGGGTGAAAATATCACCAAAATAAAAGGAGTCTTTTCAGGAACATTGAGTTATTTATTCAATAATTTTTCTGCAAAAGACGCTCCGTTTAGCGAAATTCTGCAGGAAGCAATTGATAATGGTTACACAGAACCGGATCCGCGCGAGGATTTATGCGGAAATGATGTGGGAAGAAAACTATTGATTCTGGCAAGAGAATTAGACTTGCAGAATGAATTTGAAGAAATCTCGATTCAGAATTTAATTCCGGAGCATTTACGTGAAGGAAATGTTTCAGATTTCCTAACCAAATTGAAGGAATTCGATCCAATTTATGATAAAATAAAAGCAGGACAAAAGCCAAATCACGTGTTAAGATACATTGGTGAATTGTCAGGAGATTTGCAAAATGATAAAGGAAACCTGGAAGTAAAATTAGTTTCAGTACCTTCTGATACTGCACTGGGAGGGTTAAAAGGTTCAGATTCTTTCTTCGAAATTTATACAGAATCCTACGGCGACAGACCAATCGTAATTCAGGGAGCCGGAGCCGGTTCTGCTGTAACGGCAAGAGGAGTTTTTGGAGATATTTTGAGATTATCGGATAAGGGATAATGAAATAAAGAGTAACGGTAAAAGTAACCAGTGATCAGTTTTTAGTATTCAGTTTTAAATAAAATCCGTTGAAACCGCGTTTGTAAATCCGCGTTATCAGCGTTCAAAAAAGATAACAATGAAAATAACATTAAACAGAGTAAACGAAAACTTCCATTTTCAATTAAAAAATGAACGCGGACATATAGTAAATGTTGATGCCAGACCAGAATTCGGAGGTAATGACATGGGGCCAAGCCCGATGGAATTAGTTTTGATGGGCGTAGCAGGCTGCAGTGGAATCGATATGATTTCAATCTTGAAAAAGCAACGCCAGGAAATTACTTCTTTTAAAGCTGAGGTCGAAGGTGAGCGTGTTCAGGTAGGGGAAGCCAAACCATTTAAAGATATTTATGTAGTTTTTTCTTTGGAAGGGAATATTAAAGAAGACAAAGCCGCAAAAGCCGCACAATTATCATTCGAAAAATATTGTTCGGTTTCTAAAACAGTGGAGCCAACAGCAACCATACATTATAAAGTAGTTTTGAACGGAGTAGAATTAGAAAAATAAAATAATTAGAAAATTAGTTAATTAGAGAATGGGATAATTCTCAGACTTGTTATTAAATAATAAAAATTCGCATCATATTTCTTAGTGAATCTCTGAGTTTTTTTGCGAGTCTTTGTGAAATTTTAAAAAACGACGAATTTGTGCCAATTAGTGCAATTCGTGTTAAACAAAAAACAAAATGAACGAACAAGAATTTAGTTTTGAAACAGAAGCTATCAGGACCCATTTAGAAAGAACGCAATTTCAGGAACATTCGACGCCATTGTATTTGTCATCGAGTTTTGTATTTGAAGATGCTGAAGATATGAGAGCTTCTTTTACAGAGGAAAAAGAACGTAATATTTATAGTCGTTTTAGCAACCCAAATACAACCGAATTTGTCGATAAAGTGTGTAAAATGGAGGGAGCTGAAGCAGGTTATGCTTTTGCCACAGGAATGGCAGCAATTTATTCGACTTTTGCAGCATTGTTAGGTTCAGGAGATCATATTGTTTCTGCGGGCAGTGTTTTTGGTTCAACTCATGCTTTGTTTATGACTTACTTTCCAAAATGGAATATTGAAACTACTTATTTTGATATCAATAAACCGGAAACAATAGAAAGCTGTATTAAACCAAACACTAAAATTTTATATGCTGAAACACCTACAAATCCTGGTGTTGATGTAGTTGATTTAGAATTGTTAGGTGCAATTGCTAAAAAGCATAATTTAATTTTAATAATTGATAACTGTTTTGCAACGCCATATATTCAGCAGCCTATTAAATATGGTGCGCATATTGTCGTTCATTCAGCTACCAAATTAATGGATGGGCAAGGGCGTGTTTTGGGTGGAGTTGCAGTTGGAGAAGCGGAACTAATTCGTAAAATCTACCTTTTTTCAAGAAATACAGGACCTGCAATGTCTCCGTTTAATGCGTGGGTATTATCAAAAAGTTTAGAAACTTTGGCTGTTCGTGTTGACAGACATTGTGAAAATGCGTTGAAGGTCGCCGAGTTTCTGGAAAGCCACCCTAATGTAAACAGTGTGAAATATCCTTTCTTAAAATCACATCCTAAATATGAAATTGCCAAAAAACAAATGCGTTTAGGAGGTAATATTATTGCATTTGAAATTAAAGGAGGAATTGAAGCCGGGCGACAATTTTTAGACAAGATTAAATTGTGTTCACTTTCAGCAAATATTGGGGACGTTAAAAGTATTGTGACACATCCGGCATCAACAACACACAGTAAATTATCTGCTGAAGAAAAGTTAGCAGTTGGAATTACTGAAGGTTTAGTACGTGTCTCTGTAGGTTTAGAAACTGTAAATGATGTTATTGCCGATTTAGAGCAGGCACTTTCGTAATATTCGGTAAATATTTCAAAATATTAAGCAACGATTTTTGACTGTAATTTTTATACTGTTAAAAATCGTTGCTTGTTTAATATAAGTTGAAGTAAAAAGTATATTTTTGTTGCCAACTAAACCAAAACAAATTAATTTTTATACCTGCTTAACATGAACGATTCTGTTTACATTCTGGATGAAGAATTATTAGCTTCAAATAACAAACGCTTTCTAAATTATGTTTTAGACCATATATTTTTTGTGGTTTTACTTATTCTAATTGGAGTTGTACTTGGGATTCTTATCAGTTTATTTAATTTTACATCGGTAAGCATCTGGATTGAATCTTTAGGAGATTTAGGTTGGAATTGTGTTGTGATAATTATTTCAATAAGTTATTATACACTTTTTGAGAGTCTATCTGGAAGAACTCTGGGGAAATTAATCACAGGAACTATAGTTGTAAATGAAAACGGAAAAAAACCTGATTTTGGAACTGTATTTAAAAGAAGTTTATGCCGATTAATCCCGTTTAATGCTTTTTCTTTTTTATTTAATCCGGGATTGGGATGGCACGATTCGATTTCTGATACGTATGTTGTCGATAAAAAATCATTGGAGGAGAGCTTGAAAATGTTTAATGATTTTAAATTAATTGGAGTTAAGGAAACCGAAGAATAAACATATCGCTTTAGGTTTGTTCTTTTAGTAATACTTCAATCAAAAAGTATATTTTTGTGATTGAAAAAGTTGTATCGATTGTCATTTTTAAAAATCACAAATCAGCAATCGTTATTCAACACTCTTAAATCATTTTAAAATGCTTTCAAAGAAAACAAAATACGGAATTAAAGCTTTAACCTTTTTGGCGAGACGCGACAATAAAGAGCCTGTACAAATTGCTGAAATCGCTAAAAGCGAACATATTTCGATTAAATTTCTGGAAAGTATTTTGTTACTGCTTCGGAATTCTGGTTTTCTGGGAGCAAAAAAAGGAAAAGGCGGAGGTTATTACCTGATAAAAGATCCAAAAGACATCAGTATGGCCCATGTTTACCGTATCCTTGAAGGACCAATAGCATTACTCCCATGTGCAAGTCATAATTTTTATGAAAAATGTGATGATTGTGATGATGAAACTACCTGCGCTGCAAGACGCTTAATGACAGAGGTGAGAGATAATACATTAAAAATACTCGAAAGTAACTCTTTGGCAGATATTGCATTTTAGAAAATACAGGTAAAAAACAAAATAAAAAAGAAAAGCATTTCAAACTTCTGAAATGCTTTTCTTTTTTTATGAGTAATCATAATATTTATTCCTTACCAGACCCGGATAACGTCTGTCGAAAAGAGAAATATCATCTGCAATTCCTTCTTTAGATACTAGTAAAACGACTGCTTTACCTTTAATATTAGCTTTATCAATTTGTTCTTTTGTAGCAGCACCTAAATATAATAATGGTGCATCCACTTTAATATTTGTGGTTTCTGCCACCAAAACATCTTTCCACAATTTATATTCCTTTTGTCCAATTTTAAATTTTGTGTTTGGAGTAACCTGATGTCTGTACATCTCAAAAAACTGAAAAAAAGTCCCATCATCACCTGCCGGAGCCATTCCTGCATCTCTTGCTTTATTGGCCAGCCACATCGACACTTTTAGTTCATCTAAGGTTCCAGCCTCACGACCATTGAAATGATTACCTGCCATTTCATACATATCTTTTTTAAGATCTTCAACTTTGATTGCTGAAGCTAAAGGTTTTTTGACTGTTTGTGAAAAAGCTATCCCTCCACATAAAATCAGACCTAAGATTATTTTACTTTTCATAAATTTTAATTTGATAATCAAATTTAATGATTTAAAAAGAAAAACCCTTCCAATTCCAAAGCCTTTAAGATCTGTTATACTTTCATTTGTATATGTGTTACAATTTGCTTTCCTTAGTACAAAATAACTGACCAAAAAATGAGTAAACTTCCTTCGTTACAGAAAGTGTTAAATGCTGCAAAAAAAGCCACTCTTAGATTTCCATTAGAAACTATAACTGCAATTTGCGGAACCATTTTCGCTATTTTATTCATTCAACAAGAACATTCACAACCAGAAGAATTCTATATAAAAGCTATAATGAGCTGCTCGTTATGTTTGGTTTGGTTTGTTTCTGTAAGCCTGTTTTTTGCGGCAAAACAAAAAAACAATAGTATTTTAAAATATCTTATTAGCTTAGCTGTTGGAGTTTTATTAATTGTCTTTGTGTTTAATTTTGATAAAAGAATATCCGATGTTGAAGCACAGCAATTTTTTGTACTTAATCTTGCTTTACACCTACTCGTTTCATTCGCAGGTTTTTTACCAAGGGTTTACAATCAGGAAGAGTTTTGGGAATTTAATAAACAACTTTTTTTACGAATCCTTACTGCAGGTTTATACAGCATTGTTCTTTATGGGGGTTTAGCATTAGCGATATTAGCTGTAGATCAATTGTTTAAAGTTAAATTTGATAATAAAATCTATGGCTATTTATTTTTTATCATTGCAGGAATTTTTAATACTATTTTCTTTTTAAGCGGAGTTCCTGAAACTAATAGCAAAGCATTTCCACTTCAGTTGAGTTATCCTAAAGGACTTAAAAATTTCACTCAATTTGTATTATTACCTCTTGTCAGTATCTATTTGATCATCTTAATAAGCTATGAAGCCAAAATACTTATTACACTTTCGTTACCTGTCGGCTGGGTTTCCTACCTTGTTTTAGCGTTTGCTATTACCGGAATTCTTTCTTTTTTACTGGTTCATCCTATCGCAGAGGAAAGTGGAAATCTTTGGATGCGAACTTTCAATCGCTGGTTTTATTTCTTATTGGTTCCATTACTAGCACTTTTGTTTTGGGCAATTTTATATCGCATCAATCTTTATGGCTTTACGCATGAACGTTATTATGTCTTGTTGCTATCTGTTTGGCTAACGGTTGTTGTTGCTTATTTTTTAATTCAGAAACATCCACAAATAAAATTTATTCCAATTAGCATGTGCATTGCAGGGTTGTTTTCTATTATTGGCCCTCAAAGTGCAAATTCAATTTCAAAATACAGTCAATTATTAAGGTTTGAAAATTATATTCAAAAAGTGGATGGTAAGAAACTTACTTTTGAACAAGAGCAGGAATTAAGCAGCATTGTTTATTTTTTAGATAGAAATTACGGATTTGAAGTTATGCTTCCGTATGCTAACAAGAAATTAGATATACTTTACAAAAAAGATAAAGACCCGGGTTCAACACAAATTATGAAAAGCTTAGGTTTTGAATATCGGTCTGAATATGATCGAAAAAATGATTTAAATAATTCTTTTCACTATTATTTCTATGAAAACAATGATGACAATGTAGTAAATATTCACGGTTATGATTTTATATTCACCGTGATTCAAAATAATGATTTCAAATGCGTAAACTGCTTAAAGATAGAGAATAAAACTTATTCAATAAAGACAAAATCTAAAGATTACGGCCTTGATTTACAAATTAATCAGGATATAATTCCTCTAAAAATAAATGATTTTATTAATACAAATCCAGGATTTAAAAATGACTATAATTCAAATATAAAAATTGAACAAAAAATTGAGAATTCAAAATATTCTGTCAATATAACTTATCTAAGTGCTAATGGTACAATTGAAAAGGATAAAAAAACACCTCTAAATTACCAGATCAAAATAATGGTAGGCATCAAAAAATAAAAAGTCCCCGCCAAACTTTAAAATTTGTCGGGTACTTTTTTATGAAATATGAAATTTTAATACGTACCATTTTGCATTTTTGCCAAAACTTCCTTCATATCATTTAATGTTTCCTGTTCGAAAACTGTACTCGAAAATTGTAATGCTTTTTCCTGTGTTGCAATAGCTTTCTCTTTTTGTCCATCCTTATAATACAACTGCGCCAAAGTATCCAGATAATAAGGATTATTCTTTGAAACTGTCAAACTATATTCTGACCAGATAATTGCTTTCTTTAAAAAAAGAGAATTTTGTGGTTTTAAAACAACTAACCATGCTACATTATTTGATAAATCTGAATGATATAACTTAAAAGAATTCCACCCATTGTAGGCGTAATCAGAACCCGGGTCAAGTGTTGCATATATTTCATCTAACCTTTGAATTGGGTTTCCTTTTTCTGCTACCAGATATTTATCAAAATAGACATCAAATTCCTTTATATATTCACTATCTGTACCTTTTGCTTCGGCTTCTGAATTTAAAAAGGCTAAGTAATTTTTATAAATATCAAAACCTCCTTTACCCTCTCCAATTAATTTTTTATAAACTGAATTAATTCTGTCCTGACTTAATTTACCTGAAGAAATGTCATTCTGCAAATTCGAAGAATATTGCTCTAATGCTATGGCAATTTCCGCACTTAAATCTCCAATAGCATGAGTTTCTGCTTCTTTGTTATTGAATTCTAATCGTGCCTGATCAATTGCATCATAATGCTTTATCAAATAATCAATCGACAAGAAATCAGTGCTATTCAATACTTTCTCTTCATTAAAAAATAATTTAGAAAAACCTCTATTAGTAATCTCTTTCAAAATAGCTTCAACTAAATACATATTAGGTTTTGTGTCTTTTTGATGTCCTGTAATCAATTTATTCCAGGATTCTGCAACTTCTTTTTTATTTAAATTAACTTTTTTCAGTTTAAAATCAGCTGGATTGGATTCATCATTATTAGAATCATAATCATAAGGAAGATTAACCGTTGCCGCTATATTAAAAGCCATAATCAAATCAGAATCAGATGCTTTTTTATTTTTTACAACCCCATTAAAACGTTGCAATGCATCCAGTCTTTTTAAACTTTTGTTAAAATCATCGTAGTGGTTGAGCTTTGATTTTTTATCCCATAAAGTTGATTTTGCAGTTGCCAGAATTTCACCATTACCATTCAAAACAACTATACTTGGCTCCTCGTTGATTTTATTTATTTTCAACCATTTTTTATCCTCTTCTGAAGCCAAATAATAATTAAAAAGATCATATTCTGGTTTATAACTTTCATACATACTATAACTAACATCCGTTTCCTGATCTTTTATAAAGGTATCAAACTGCGCTTTTGCAGCATTATTTTTACTGTCAGTATAAACAACAAGAAATTTACTTTTAGTTAAAGAAATAGCAGATTTTAAATTGTCTTCGATCTTAAATTTAAAACTATAATCAGGAACAGGATAACCCTGAACAATTGTGGCCGTGCTATCAACAACAATTTCTGTCCCAAAATCCTCGCTTATTAAAGGTTCTTTTCCCGGATAGGTCCAATTTAATAATTCTTTATTTTCCAACGGAAGAATAGTAGCCTTTTCATCAACAGGAGCACTCTTTTGATTATAAAAAACTAAAAGATTCTTACCCCACTTATCTGCTAATATAAGTTCGTTTGTTTTGTTGTCAATAAAACCATTTATATTCAGATCTCCTATTATGTCTGGTTGGTATTTAATTGTAATTTCTGAAACATTATTTGGAATCCTGTATTTGGAGATTGTTGATTTTCCATCATAATCTTCATAAACCAGATATAAATATTCTGATTTATTGATTTCAAAATCAAGGTTAATTTCCTCAACTTCCGAATTCATTTTTTTTTCAATATCCGAAATTCTCTGATATTGAACTGTTTCATTTTCATTTTGTGTACCAATATAAAAGGAGTAATAAAAGGCTTCTAAAAATTTAATTTTAACCTTTTTGGATTTTGAATTTTTATCAAAACCATATTTTAAATCAAATGGAACTTCTGATTTTGTCTTTTTTTCAAATAATAAACTATCCCCTTTTATTTCGTATTTTCCATAATAAAATACCAATTCATAATTTTCGTTATCCAGCAAATTCAATTTGATTTTTTGTCCTTTGTTTTTAGACAAATAAGACCCTTTTTCGATAGTTTTTGTCTGAGAAAAAGCTGTAAATATTATACAAATAAATAATACGAAACTTGACTTAAAATGGAGCATAATTTAAAAATTGGTTATTAATAGCAACGCAAATATATTTGTTTACCATTGAAAACCAATACAAAAAATAAATTTTATAAAAAAAATACTATAAATTATATTTCATAGAAAAGATAATATATCGGGGTTGAACTGTATATTGTGAAACTCTTGTAGAAAACTGCGAGAAATTATCATCATTTAAATAATTTGTGTTCAGTAAGTTAGTTGCAGCAATCTTATATTCCCATTTACTGTTCTTTTTTTGATAAATTAAACTCGCACTTAAAAAATCATATTCATTATCAACTGTTTTACTGGTGTTATAATAATGATAAAATTCATACTCAGAAACAAACGAAAAGCTATCCAGAAAATAATAATCTACTCTTGCAAAGGGTTTGTCCGTATAAAAAGTTGATCCGCTATATTTATTTATTAAGGCATTATATCCAAACTCAATATTGGGCATGTTTTTAAAATTTGTCGAAGCTTTTACGGTATAACTTTGACTAAAACTCTCTGTTGTAGCCAATTCATTATTTTGAATATTATTAAATTTAGACCAATTGAAACTGGCATTAACCGATGCTTTGTAATTCTTTAAAAACGAACGCCCGTAATTTCCCATACCTGAAAAGGTTTCATCGGCCAGATTAGAATTGTACGGAGTTGATGATTGATTTATTCCGGTAAAATCTGCAGCTGTTTTTATGGCATCCACTTTTTTCGTGTAAGTGGCATTGGCAAAGATGTTCTCAAAGTTGAACATATTGTATTTAAAATAACGTAACGAATGTACTTGTGAAGTTGCATTTTCCAAGAAACGATTCCCTCTGAACAAACTGCTGTAATCTGACAAAACATATCCTGCAGCTAACTGATTGATATCTGTAAAATCATTGGATAATGAAAAATTATATGTCAATGTTTCCGCTTTTTTAATTTGATACAAAGCAAAAAAATCAGGTAAAATCTTTATGAAATTT
Source organism: Flavobacterium piscis (assembly GCF_031457575.1). Classification (GTDB taxonomy): domain Bacteria; phylum Bacteroidota; class Bacteroidia; order Flavobacteriales; family Flavobacteriaceae; genus Flavobacterium; species Flavobacterium piscis_A. The sequence continues at coordinate 173,775 of NZ_JAVDWQ010000001.1, forward strand.
TGAGAATAATCCGTTCCTGATTGTGTATTTGTCATTGCATACGAATGCACACTAACTCCAGGGGTCAAAGTAAATTTTCCGGTTAAAATCTTATAGTGAAACCCTAAAAAAGTGTCATTAAAATTATAATTTACCTGATTATTGTTTTCGGGATCATTTAAATCATTTTTATCTCCATTATCTAAAATCTGGAAAATATGGGAATTAAAATTTTGATACGAAAAAGTATTCCCTAACGTGATATTGACGTTACTTTTTGGCGTTACCATATAGTAGTAATCTAATTTAGCGTCAAGTTTATTGGTCTTTACAAATCGGTTCTGATTAAGGTCATTTCTTTCTTGTTCTGAAGTATAACCCAATAAATTAAAAGGCTGTGTTTGCAGATTGGCATTGTAAAGTGGGTTTTCATCCTGATACAGATGCTGCATTTCAAAAGCAAAAATATTTTTTTTGCTTTGCGTGTAATATAAACTTACATTTTGATTTACTGATGTTGGATCTTGCTTTTTAGCAGTTAAAATAGTTTCTCCAGATGATAGATTATTTACAACAGACTCCCGAAATAACTCCGTATTTTCATCCTGCTTGGTCAGTTTGGTCAGAATATCATAATCGAACTGCAGTTTTGTATTAGGCTTATAGCTTGAACTTAATTTAAAAAGTCCGAGATTATTTTTTTGATGTGTAAGTTCGTCTCTTTTTTGCTGGTCTCCGGAATCTAAAATTGTGGTCTGTGATTTTGTTTCCAAATCGGTTTTTGAAGTTGAAAGTATTCCGAAACCGCTTATATTCCATTCTTTTGTAGGTGAATAAGCAAAATTGGTTGCTCCAAATTTCGTTTCGATTTCCTTTGCGCGATTATTCCGCAAAAGCGAAATTCCTATATCATTAGACGAAACATTAAAATTGCTACCGCCCTTTTTCATCATATTCCTAAAACCTCCCGTAAACTTAAAATAATCCTGTGCTGTAAGTGGCAACTCGCCTATATTATTAAAATTAGTAATCAGATTAATACTGTATTTAGGACTATAATAAAATAGTTTAGGGTTGATAATATAACGACTATCCAGCTGCCCTACACCAATACCGGCAGTCACATCTCCAAACCAGAAATTCTTTTTACCTTCTTTCAGTTTGATGTTCATAGCTACATTATCCTGATCGTTTTCCAATCCTTTCAGGGCGCCAATTTCATTATAATTACGTAAAACCTGAATTTTATCAATTGCATCCGCTGGAATATTTTTAACTCCGAGTTTTGTATCTCCATCAAAAAAGTCTCTTCCTTCTACCATTAATTTGGTTACTTTTTTGCCTTCAACTTCAATTTCTCCGTCAGCATTTACCTCAACACCGGGTAATTTTTTCAGGACATCTTCCAGTTTTCTTTCGGTTCCTGATTTAAAGGAGTCTGCGTTATAAACAATTGTATCTCCTTTTATAGAAACAGGCATTTCGCGGACAATCTCAACTCCTTCCAATTCTATACCGGCATCATCCATGACAATATTTTGCGTTATATTTTCGCTTTTGGTTAAAATCGTAATTTCTTTAGATTGCATTCCTAGATAGCTAATCTTAATAACATAAGATACATTGGGCTTCAAAGTCAATTGAAATTTTCCCTTATCGTTGGTAATACCATAGGAATCCATTGCTTTGGTAACATTATTTACAGCCATTACGTTGGCCATTTCCAATGGATTTTTTTGTTGATCCTGAATAAAACCATCAAACCGAATGCTTTGCGAAAAAGATACGCCAGTAATTAAAAAAGCAAGAAAAAAGAATAAGTTTTTCATTAAGAAAGTCTGAAGTGAGCCATTAAAATTAACGTCTAATTATTGTTGAACCAGTATTACCACCTCGTCCCCGGTTCATTTCTCTAAATTCATCCATTTTTTTAATTACCGTTTCATCATACTCTTTTTGAGAAATTACTTTTCCTTTTGTTGGAGCTTTTATAGTTACTTTTTCTTTTGCATTCAAAACAATTTTTGAACATAAAATTGTTGTTTTTCCATCATTTATTTCTAAAATCAAGCCAGGTAAACCCCAATAGTTTTCCGGGCCCTGATTTACCGGGATTTCCGGCGAATACCAGGCTGTTATTGTAATTTCTTTTGGCATTTCGAAATTATCTTCAAAATTAGTTTTTGTATCACCCGAAGTCTTCTTGGCGTCATCCTTTTTCTCTTCTGCCTTTTTATCTTCATTGTTTCTAGGTCTGAAATTTCTAAAGTCGGTTTTGCTCGCTTCTTTAACTGCCGTGGCTTTATAACAAGTATATCCGCCAATTTGTTTTGTTTCCGATTCTAATTTCCAATTCAGTTTTGGCAATGAATCTACTACCAGAAACTCTTTTCCCATAAACTCCTTATCAACTCTATACGATTTGTTTTTTACATCTTTATAAAAAGTTCCGCCACCTCCCATAAAAGAATTCATCATAACGCGCATTCCGCCGCCTTGCTGCCCCGGAGTTTCCAATTTTTCCTCTTCTTTATAAATAGAAGCTGATTTATCAAAATTTAAGATAAATGTTTTTTCAAGCATTTGTTTCATTCGTTCTTCCATGTTCTTTTGCATCTCAGGAGTAATATCCCTGTTTCCCCTCATGCTTTCCAATTTAGGCGTTTGTGTTTTTGATTCATAAACAGCCATTCCCTGAAAATCTTTTTGAGCCTGCGTTTGAGTAATTACAAGCATCAAAGGCATATAAAACAGTATTTTTTTCATTTGGTTTTCTTTAAATTGAGTGAATTCCCACAAAAACTTTGCATTCAAATGTATTGTTAATTTTAAACTACTGAAAATTAAATATATCAACACTTGCTTGATATAGACAAAATTCATTATTTCTTAGACTATTACAATCTAAAAAGGTTTAAGAGAAAAATGAAAAACTAAATATTAAGTCTTTGATATTATAGTTTTTTGTAATTTGGCTCTTTTGAAACCTATATCATGAGCAAAACAGTGCACAAAATTCTAATCCTTATTTTTATTGCCTGTTCTTTCTCTACTGTCGCTTCTCAAAATCTAAAGATTAAACCAATTTTTATTTCGAATTTTATTTTTGATGCTGATGAATTTTTAGGTTATGATTCTTTTGGATTTTCCTATCAGATAAAAAATAATGTCTTTAGCAAAATAAAAGCAAATGAAACCTTTGAATACAAAAATGTTTCATTAGGAAAAATTACTAAAGTCGATATACTGAACCCTCTTAAAATTGTATTATTTTACGAAGATTTTAATACCGGGATTTTGTTAGATAATCAATTAAATAAAATTACTGAAATTAATTTTTCTTTAAATGCAACTCCTATTGTTGTAAATGCCATCGGGATGTCAACCCAAAATCAGTTGTGGATTTATAATGCATTAAACCAGCAAATTGGACTTTTTGATTATCTAAAAAACGAATACAAAACTGTCTCTACTCCCTTAACTGAAAACATAAAATACTATCAAACTGATTTTAATACTTTTTACTGGATTGACAAAAATAACAGTTGGTTTTCCTGTGATATTTTTGGAAAAATCATAGATTTAGGGAAAGTCCCTGAATTTGACACAATAGAAATTTTAAGCAATCATCAATATCTTTTCAGCAAAGCTAATTTGTTGTATTTAAAAGACATTACCAATACAAATACCAGTTCAGTTTCTGAAATTGAAATTTCACAAAAAACCTTTGATAAATTCTGCTGCAAAGACCAAATTTTATCTATTTTTATACCCGGGGAAATCACAAATTATAAAATCGTAATACCGTAATGCACATAGCAATAGCAGGAAATATAGGCGCAGGAAAAACTACTTTGACTAAATTATTAGCCAAACATTTTAAATGGGAACCACATTATGAAGATGTTGTTCACAATCCATATTTAGATGATTTCTACCATCAGATGGAACGCTGGTCATTTAATTTACAAATTTATTTCCTGAACAGTCGCTTCCGTCAGGTATTGCAAATTCGTGAAAGTGGTAAAAAAATCATTCAGGACAGAACGATTTATGAAGATGCGTATATTTTTGCTCCTAATTTATATTCGATGGGATTAATGACAAGCCGTGATTTTGAAAATTACACTTCCTTATTTGAATTAATGGAGTCTTTGGTAAAAGCACCGGACTTATTGATTTATTTACGAAGTTCTATTCCAAATCTGGTAGGACAAATCCACAAACGCGGACGCGAGTACGAAAATTCAATTTCTATAGATTATTTAAGCAGGCTAAACGAAAGATATGAGGCATGGGTTCAAACTTATAATAAAGGAAAATTACTTATAATTGATGTAGACAATATCAATTTTGTAGATAACCCTGAAGATTTAGGAAATATCATTAATCGTATTGATGCTGAATTGAATGGCTTGTTTTAGAAAAAAAACATCATGACTTGGAGATTTTTATTTTAATCAGCGATAAATAATGATTTTCAACACGATAACCAAGACAAAAATATTCTTAGTAAACCTTTTATCATTCATTCCATCCGTTTGGATTGCATTTTTTATATTTGATAATCGGCCGATCCAAATGCGTTTTTGGATACCACTTCTAATTTATTTTCTCATTCAATGTTATATGCTGTATCTAAGCATTGAAACAAAAATTAAAAAAACCTGGATAACTGCAGTAATCAATTTATTTATTGCACTTTTTCTGTGTCTTTCCTTATCCTTTTTTTTGGTAATGTGTACTGCAATTGGAGCAATGAGAGGTTAATATTGCTAAAAATTTCTTCAGATAAAAAATACCTCTGAAAATTAGAGGCATTTTTGTAATTATTAAATACTCATTAAAAATCCAATAAGATTTTCTTTTTTATTTAGTCCAAGTTTTTTTCTTAATCGGTATCTGGCTAATTCCACTCCCCCGTTGGATATATTCATAATTTCTGCAATTTCTTTAGTTGACATATTCATTAACAGGTAGGTTGATAAATCTAATTCCCTGGGTGATATTGTAGGGTATTTTTCTTTTAATCTTTTAAGGAAATCAAAATGTACGTTTTTAATATGTTTTTCTAAATTTTTCCAACTTTTATCCGTGTTAACCTCTTTGACAATACTTTTATGAAGCTTGTTAAATTCAGATTTAGTTGAATCATCTAATATATTGGTATCTATTTCTTTCAGTTTACTTATTATACTATTTAAGGTTTTGTTCTTCTTAACTACTTGTAATGAATTATTTACAAGTTCTTTATCCTTTGCTAAAATTTTTATCTGAAGCTTATCACTTTTAAGCTTTTCAATCTCTTTTTCTAATTCATGTTGCTCTTGTCTGATTCTGGATTCTTTTTCCAAATACAAACGTCTTTGTTCTATTGTTTCATAATATTTATTCTTTCTGATTTTTAATTTTATTCTATTCGAAATAATATAGATACTAGCGTAAACAATTAAGAGATAGAGAATATAAGCCATAAAATGCCTGTACCATGGTGGTAAAATTGTAAATGAAATCATTGAAGGCTCAGATAGAGCTCCATAACTATTTCTAACTTTAACTTTCATTACATAATCACCTTCTCTAAGATTGGTATACTCTTTAAATGAAATTGTTGACCAGTTGCTCCATTTTTCATCAAAATTCTCTAACTGATAAGAAAATTGTACGTTTTCAAGATTTTCATAAGTTGGAGATGAAAACGTAAAGCGAACATGATTTGACGAATACGGGATTCTTAGATTTTCAATTTCATTTTGATTGTTGTTTAATGTGATTGTATCGCCTGGAAAAGAGAAACTGCGAATAAAAGCTTTTGGTTTTGTTGCAAAATCATTAAGTAGTTCAGAGTCATAATGTGCCAGACCATCTGTCAATCCGATAAAAATATTTTTTGAGTCAATTGTATTTACGGATAAATAATTGTTAACTATATTTCCTGTCAAACTGGAAAATGGTGCATCAATATTTTTGTAAGTATTTTTTTGTTTCATTAAAACACCCAAAGATTCATTATAAGTATACCATAAATTTGATTGTGAATCTTGTTTTAATTCATTTATAATTGGAATATTTTTAAATAAATTAGTGAGTTTTTTATCTTCATAAAAAATTTCCTGCTCTGTCGAATATTTATAAAAATGATTATTAGTCTGAAAATAAATTTTCCCGTCAATTTTTTGCATACTGCCTATTTTTTTTATCTGGTCAGTAAGCTGATTTATTTCCGTGATGTCTAAAAAATTCTTCAAATCATTGCTTAAAGTCATTCGATATAAAGACTCATCTTTTTTAATCCAAAAATAAGATTGGTCGAACTCAAAACTTCTGGATGATTTATCAAATCCGTTAAGTTGATTTTTAAATTGAAATCCATTAGATGTCCTTTGAAAGACAGCAAATCCGTCATAATTTGAACCAATAAAAAACCCCGGATGATTTGGTATTTTTTCAAACCCAAAATAACCTTTTGAATCGATGACCCGAATTACCTTCCCCTTTTTAATTAGTAACGCACCTCTGTTATTTGCACATATAAGTTCGTTGTCTATTACCTGTACATTCCATGATTGCGCTGTGGTCCCTTCTACAAGCTTAAAAACATCTTCTTTAAAACTATCATTCCATTCATGATAAAATACACCCTGATTTGTTGCAACATATAAATTTCCTTCGTAAATAACTGAAGCATATACCGTACTAATATTGTAGCTAAACCCAAAATAAGTAAAGGGTGAACTTTCGTTGACAAAAGCAATACCGTTATCAAGCCCAAGCCACAAATTGCTTTCGTTGTCTATAAAAGATGTCAAAATAGTATTGTTTTGAAGTCCTTTTTGACGATTTAAATGCTGAATAATTTTCCCGTTCAAATCGCAAATCACCAAACCGTTTAGGACAGAATTTAAAACAATGAATTTATTTTTTATAATTGAACCGCCAAGTGAAGTGTTTTTTTTAATAAAATTATTAGCCTCAGTATTCCATGGTTTGACTTTGCTATAATCATAAACAAAAAGACCTTCTTCTAAAGTTGCCAAAAGCAATTGGTTCTCATGAAATGGAAAAATAGCCCAAATTTCCATATCATTCAAAGAAGTTGTTCCCTTTAACGGAAATAGCTTTTTGTCTTTATATTCTAAAACACCTAAAACTTTATCCTGAAAATAAAGTTTGTTATTAACGAGAAAAGAAAATTGAAATTTTTTGGGAGCATTAAGAACCCTCAACTTGTTATTTTTATAAAAAAAAGCTTTTGTAAAAGACTGAAAAACAACTTCACCATTATAAATATGAATCTTCCAGATTAGATTTATATTCTGATTATCTTTTTTACTTACCATTTTAGAGACAGAAAAATATTTAAGCTCTCCTTTATTATTTGCTTTAAAATAACCAAACTCATTATTTCCACCTACAAATATTTTTCCAGAAGAATCTATTTTAAGACTTTTTACAGGTTCGTTATTTGGCAACAAATAAGTTCGCCAACTTGAGCCGTCAAACTGAATTAAACCACTATTGTTTGCAAAATACACATTCCCATTTTTATCCTGATCTATATTCCAGTTTTGTGTACCTCCTTTATATTCAGTTCTCTTATAATTTTTTACATTAGGCATTCCTATTTCCTTTACCTGGCAAAAAGTATTATAATGCAAGAAAAGTATTGTAATGCAAAAAAGATGGTTTATGAATTTCATATTTTTCTCTTCTATTTTTATTATTAATGCTGTTTAATTTCATTTAATTGTAATTATCACATTTATTAATTTACCAACATGTATAAGTCTACTTCAAAAACTATATGAATTGATTTTTAATAAATGTAGTGTTTTTTATATTCATTAACATTACTATAACATTGGCAATAATTATATAATCAATTAATAAACAATACTTTAAAACCATTTTGATGTGTTTTTGTTAAGTATTATTTAATACTTTGATGTGTTTTTGTAATAAAAATAAAATACAATTAATAAAAATTTAACGTTATAATTGCATCAAATTACTAATTAATTAACCAAAATTTTTAGAAAAATGAAATTAACAAAATTACTTATTTTTTGTATTTCGTCTCTACTGTTTTCAGTTATCTCGATAGCACAGGATGTTACGATAAATGGAACGATAAATGATGAAAATGGATTGCCCGTCCCTGGGGCAACAATTTTGATAAAAGGCACGAAGAAGGCAAGTGCTTCTGATTTTGATGGTAAGTATCAGATTAGTGCTCCATCGAATGGAACACTAGTTATAAGTTTCGTAGGATATAATACGATTGAAGAATCAATAAACGGGAGAACTAAGCTTGATATTAAATTAAGTACAGCTTCTCAGGGTTTAAATGAAGTTGTAGTTATTGGTTACGGAACACAAAAGAAAGGTTTAATTACAGGGGCAAGTGCTAACTTTAAAGGGGAGGCCCTTCAGGAGTTAAATACCGGATCTGCAATGGAATCTCTTCAGGGGATTGCACCTGGAATTTCTATTACAAGAAATAGTGGTGCACCCGGTGCCGGTACAAGAGTTACCATTCGTGGTTTAGGTACAATTGGAAATTCAAATCCATTATATGTAGTAGATGGAGTACAAACTGGCAACATTGATTATTTGAGCCCGGCTGATATTGAGTCTATTGATATTTTGAAAGATGCGGCTTCAGCAGCTATTTACGGTTCCAGAGCTGCTAATGGTGTTGTTTTAGTGACAACGATTAAAGGGCGTAAAGGCAGACCTGCAAAGATTAGTTATGATTACTTTTTTGGAATTCAAAACACATATAAAAACTTAGATCCTTTAAATGCTCAGGAGTATATGTATATTATGGATGAAGGTATGATTAATGACGGTAAGGCTCCAAATAATTGGAAAGCAATGCTTAGTGACAATTCATGGCTGAATACCAACTACCCTGGAGCTGGTACACAATTAGGTAATGAAATCTGGGATAACTTGCAAAACGGTTGGCAAGGAACAAATTGGATTAATGAAATGTCGAAAAAAGATGCACCTGTGGTAAGCCATGCTATTAACATTACAGGAGGAAGCGAAGATATTACGTATTCAATGGGAGTTTCTTATTTTGATCAGGATGGTATCATTGGAGGAAACCTTGTAGATGCTGGTTTTAAAAGATTAACAGCCAGATTGAATACTCAAATGGTGTTAAAAAAGAATGATCAACATAATATCATTACAGTAGGAGAAAACTTTACGTTCACAAATACTCAAAACAGAGGGGTATCAAATGGAAATATCTACGGTAACGATTTACACAATGCATTAGTTCAAAACCCTTTGCAACCTGCCTATTGGCAAACATCAAAAGATAGAAATATTAGTCCGTTAGGATTTACACCAACCTTAGATGGTATTCACAATACTCAGACCAATCCATTAGCCGTACTGTATTATAGAAGCAACTTTAACTATCCGAGAGATAATAAAATTATTGGAAATGTATTTGCTGAGGTAGAACCAGTATTGAATTTAAAATTCAGATCGACTTACGGAATTGATTCATGGTTTGGATATGGAAGATCAATGAATCCCAACTATCATTTAGGCGTACTTTATAACGATGCAATTGATGGAGCCTCACAAAATCAGTATATGGGTATTAACTCAACCTGGACCAATACTGTTTCGTATGAAAAAAGAGCCGGAAACCATAAAATTACCGGATTATTAGGTACTGAATTAATTCAATACGATCTTAATAATGAAATTAGCGCCTCCAGAAACGGATTATTATTTCCTGGTGACCCAAAATATGCTTATTTAAACAATACAAAACCTCATGCTAGTATAAATGACATCAGCGCTAGCGGTCAGGATAGAGCTGCTGGCGGCGGAGGTATCATGTCATACTTTGGCAGAGCACAATATGATTATAATGAAAAATATCTTCTTTCTGCCACAATGCGTGCTGATGGCTCATCAAATTTCGCAAAAAACAACAGATGGGGCTATTTCCCTTCTTTTTCTGCAGGTTGGGTAATTTCAAAAGAGAATTTTATGGCCAGTACTTCAAGTGTTCTTAATTTTGCCAAATTAAGAGCCAGCTGGGGGCAAAATGGAAATGAATCAGTTAGAAACTTTTATTATACATCAAATATTGCTTATGTTTTTCCAGGATACTTTTTTGGAGACACAAAACCAGTTTCTGGTGCTACAGCCTACCCTGAAACGGTTACAAATCCTAATATATCATGGGAAACATCTGAACAATTAGATTTTGGACTTGATTTAAGTCTTTTTGATTCAAGATTAGGAGTAACATTAGACTGGTACAAAAAAACAACCAAAGACTGGTTAGTTTTAGATGCTATCCCTGGAACTGCTGGCGCAGGTGCTCCTTTCATAAATGGTGGAGATATTGAAAATTCAGGAATAGAATTTTCTGTAAACTGGAAAGATAAAATTGGAGATTTTAAATATGGTATTACTGTAAGTGGGGCTAAAAACAAAAATGAAGTGACTAAAATTGCTAATAGTGATGGAATAATTCACGGATTACCTCATATATTATCTCAAGGAACTTCAGAAATCTCAAGAGCACAGGTAGGATTACCAATAGGCTATTTCTACGGATTCAAAACAGACGGAATTTTACAAAACCAACAAGAAGCTGATGCCTATGTTGGCCCTACAGGTCAGCCCTATTTTAGTGACCAACGTCCTGGAGATGTTCGTTTTGTAGATCAAAATCAAGATGGCGTAATTGATGAAAAAGATAAAGGGTATTTAGGAAATCCAAACCCGGATTTTGAATTAGGACTCCAATTGAATTTTGAATATAAAAATGTGTATATAAATACAACTATGGCCGGAAAATTTGGTATGCAGGTGATGCAATCTTACCGCTCTTTTTCTGATAGTCCAAAACAAAACTATACTTCGGATGTTTTCGATCGCTGGCATGGCGAAGGTACTTCTAACAAGATGCCTAGATTATCTTCTGTATCTAATAGAAATACCAACGAAATTTCTGATATCTACATGCACAATGCTGACTATTTAAGAATTAATAACTTAACTATAGGGTATAATTTTAATGAGATATTGGCCAACTTCAAGTTTATCTCAAACTTAAAATTCTATGTGGCAGTAAACAACTTATACACATTTACAAAATATGATGGTATGGATCCAGAGGTTCGTTTTGGAGGAGATGACACAAATCTTTCATGGGCTTCAGGAGTAGATCTAGGTTTATATCCGCAAGCCAGAACAGTAATGTTTGGTTTAAGTGCAGATTTTTAATAAAAACACATTATAACATGAAAAATATAAAATATTTAATAGCAATTTCAGCAGTTTTTTTTGCTATAAGTTGCGATGATTACCTCGATACAGATAATATTTATCAAAAAGATTTGAATAGTTTCTATAAAACGCCTACAGATATTAATGAAGCTATGGCGGGCGTTTACAACGCAATCTACACGGTAAATATTCATAGTGAAGAACAAATGGCAGCTAACTTAATGGACAACATGATGTTAGGAGGCGGGGGTGCTGATGACAAAACAGCTAAATGGGTAGACAATTTTGAAGATCCAACTGAAGACACATACCGCGATATGTGGACACAGTCATACAAAGGTATTGCGAGAGCCAATGCTATCATTGAAAAAACACCAAATGCAGATTTCTCAACTTTTTTTAGTACTCCTGCTGAAGGAGATAAATTCAAACAACAAGCAATAGGTGAAGCTTTATTCATGAGAGCTTTTTTCTACTTTAGATTGGCTAAATTCTTTGGTGGAGTTCCTTTAGTGATTACAATTGATGGAGACAAAAAAGTAGGAAGAGCATCTTATTCAGATACATTTGCACAAATTGCTGCTGATTTAAAGATGGCCATTGAAACGATGCCGGCTACACCAGTGACCAGTATTCCAACTTCCAGCTATGGGCATGCCAATAAATGGGTGGCTGAAGCGTATTTAGCACGTGTGTATTTGTTTTATACTGGATACATGACCAATATAGAAAAACAGACTACAGAAACACTCCCATTAGCTGGTGGTGGGTCTTTGAGCGCTACTGATGTAACGGGATATCTGAATGACTGTATGTCTAATAGTGGTCATGCTTTGGTTTCTGATTTTAGAAACCTTTGGCCTTACTCTTATCTAAACATAGCTTCAGGTGCAAATATATTGCCTTGGGCTACAACTGAAAATTTATCATGGGCTGGACAAGATGGCTTAACACCAACTTTTGGAACTGGTAACAAAGAGTCTATGTTTGTACAAAGATTTTCTTTTGGGGATTGGGGATGGAGCAATGGTAACATTTACACCAACAGACTTAGTTTGTTTAATTCTTTACGCGGACAATCATTGGTTCCTTTTGGCGAAGGTTGGGGATGGTGTACAGTAAATCCTAAATTATGGAGCAACTGGTCTGATACTGATCCAAGGAAAAAAGGTTCTATCCTTCAGGTTGGACAGGCTGATCAGGGAACAGCTGGCTATGCCGCAGGAAAAGGAGATCATGAAACTGGATTTTTTAATAAAAAGTATACTTCATTACAATATCCAAATCCTGCTGGAGCTACTGTAGGTATGTTTGTACAATTATATAGCTGGGCAAATACGGATATGCAATTAATGCATGCACAAGATTTTATTTTTATGCGTTATGCTGATGTCTTACTTATGCATTCAGAAATTACTAAAACTCCTGCAGGAATAAATGCTGTAAGACTAAGAGCAGGAGGTTTGCCTCCAGTTGGTTACTCTATAGAAGCTATAAAAGAAGAGCGCTTACATGAATTTGCCTTCGAAGGTTTGCATTGGTTTGACTTAATTCGATGGGGAGATGTAGATACTGCATTTAATGACCCAATTCCAGTTGTAAATTCGGGTACTCCAGTTAATTATACCGCAAAATACAGAACTGAAACTAAAGGTCTGGTGCCTATCCCTGAAACAGAAATGAGACTGATGAATGGAATTTACACTCAAAATCCAGGATGGTAAAATTAATAAACTATTAATAAACTAAAAATATGAAAATCAATAAAATAATATATCTCATCCTTGCTTCGTTTTTGCTTGTTTTCTCGGCATGCGAACCAATTGTGGATGAAGCGACTTTAAGTAACTCTACTGATGTTGCCGGAGTTGAATTGGTAGCCAAACAAAGTACACCTGGAGGTAATAAGGTTACAATTAGCATGGTTACACCTGGAATTACAGGATACTGGAATTATAATTTAGGAACAGCGCTCACTAACGAAGTAACATTTGTTTATCCAATACCCGGTAAATCGACATTTACTTATGTAGGAAGTTTAGGTTCTCAATTTTTTACTAAAACAATTGATGTACAGATTGATCAGCTAGACACACCATTAGATCAGGATTGGTATGACTTGGTAAGTAATAATACATCAGCAGGCAAAACATGGGTTTTTGATGGAGCAGCTGGCTCAGGAAAACTCTGGTGGTTCATGTCTCCTCCAGGTAGTGCAGACGGAGCAATGACCGCATGGTGGAATGCCGGTGACTGTTGTGCTCCAAGTGACGCTACAGGAAAAATGCATTTTGATTTAGACGGAGCAGCAAACTTTTACCATTACGAAACACAAACAGCAACACCAACAAAAGGAAGTTTTGTATTAGATCCTGTTAATAAAAAATTAATCATTAAAGAATCCAAAATGTTAGGTTATGCAGCAGGAAATGCGGATGGTGTTTACACAATTGTAACACTTACAGAGGACAAAATGGTGCTTTATTTAAGTAATAATGAAGCTAATGGTACTGGATGGACATTTGTTTTCAGGCCTCAATAATAATATTTGTTAGTTTCTTTTCGAAAAGGGAAGATTAAAACTTCCTTTTTCGAATTAACAATTTACAATTTACAGTATTAAAGATCAAAATTTATTACTAAAAGCAAGTTTAAGTTTGGTTGTTAGAATAGTCCATATTCTTAGTGATTATGGACTATTTTTTTAATCAATTTTTTAAAGGTGGCAAAAATCCTTCAAAGTCCTAAAAAATTAATTAAATATATTCAATGAAAAAAACAGGCTTTATTATTACTTGTTTATGTTTTTGTTTATCTGTTTTTCCACAGCAGAAAAATAAAAAACAAATACAGGAATTATCTAAAAAAAACAAAAATATCACAGTATACACTACTGCTGATAATACAAAATTAAGGTTAACCCCTACAGATAATCTATCTTTTTCAGCATTAAAACAGCCTATAGAAACTGAAATATCAGTATTTGTGGAACCTTCAAAAAAGTTTCAGATCTTTATAGGAATTGGTGGTGCCATTACAGATGCAAGTGCAGAAATTTTTGCCAAACTTTCAAAAGAAAAGCAAACTGAATTCTTAAATGCCTATTACGATCAACAAAAAGGGATAGGCTATTCTTTACTAAGAACAACGATACAAAGCTCTGATTTTAGCAGTGGGAGTTACTCTTACATCGAAGAAGGTGATAAGGATTTAAAGACTTTTTCTATTGAACATGACCGGCAATTTCGTATTCCGCTAATTAAACAGGCCATACAAACTGCTGGCGGAAAACTAACCACATATGCAGCGCCCTGGTCCCCAAATGCTTTTATGAAAAGCAATAAAAGCGTCTTGAAAGGAGGCACTTTACTTCCTGAATATTATCAGACATGGGCGAGTTTCTATGCGAAATTTATAAAAGCATATGAAAAAGAAGGAATTCCGATATGGGGTACTTCCATTCAAAATGAGCCAATGGCAGTTCAGACATGGGAATCGTGTATCTATACTGCTGAAGCAGAAAGGGACTTCATAAAAAATTTTCTGGGTCCAACATTAAAAAAAGAAAAATTAGGTAATGTAAAAATTATAGCCTGGGATCATAATCGTGATTTAATGAACCAAAGGGCAAATGTAATTTACTCTGATCCGCAAGCTTCCAAATATGTTTGGGGAATGGGTTTTCATTGGTACGAAAACTGGTCTGGAGGCTTGCAAATGTTTGAAAATGTCCAAAAAGTACATGAAGCATACCCGAATAAGGGCTTATTATTTACAGAAGGTTGTGTTGAAAGGTTTGACGCCACAAAATATCAGTTCTGGCCAAATGCAGAAAGGTACGGTACTTCTATGATCAATGATTTCAATAACGGAACTGCTGGCTGGACAGACTGGAACATCCTTTTAGATCAAAATGGAGGTCCAAACCATGTTGGTAATTTTTGTTTTGCCCCTATACATGCAGATACAACAACAGGCGGGTTAATTTATACTCCTTCTTATTATTATATTGGGCATTTCTCAAAATTTATTCACTTGGATGCTGTCCGCGTAAGTTCTGCAGTTAGCAGAAGTAACTTATTAAGCACTTCTTTTTTAAATACAGACGGAACAATGGCAACCATTGTAATGAATCAGACAGATAAAGAAATAAAATATAAACTTATTATAGCTTCTGAAGAAACGGCAGTTACGATTCCTTCTCACGCCATACAAACTTTAGTGTATTAGCAATTTTATGCCGCTAAAGAAGTCTGTTCCGGAGGAAAAAATGATATCAGAATTCTAAATTAATTCGAACAATAAAGTAATGAATTGTTCAAATCTTATTAAAATCACTAAATGAAAAATGCAATTTTGCTAGTGTTTGCTTTCACAATTAGTGGAGCAACATGGTCCCAGGGAAATAAAAAAGCGGAAATCGATTCCAAAGTTTCAGAATTACTATCTAAAATGACCCTGGAAGAAAAAGTGGGTCAAATGACGCAAATTACGGTGACCATGTTTGAAGATGTTAAAAAACCTGGCTATTTTGATGCTTCAAAATTAAAACAAGGCATTCAGGACTATCATATTGGTTCTATTCTGAACGTACCAAATCCAGGCGCTCCAACACTACAAAGATGGCAGGAAACAATGACAGCCATTACCAATGAGGCAAACAAAACAAGACTAAAAATTCCTGTTTTATATGGTATTGATGCAATTCATGGGGCAAGCTATACGGCTGGTGCTACATTATTTCCACAGCAAATAGGACTAGCTGCCACTTTTAATACTGATTTGGTAAAACGTGGTGCTGAAATTTCGGCTTACGAAACAAGAGCTTCTTCAATTCCATGGGTTTTCTCTCCAGATTTAGATTTTCCAAGAAACCCGGCCTGGTCAAGAATGTGGGAGTCGTTTGGAGAAGACGCCTATCTATCTTCGAGAATGGCAGTAGCATTAGTGGATGGTTTTGAAGGTAATAATAATGTAGGCTCCAAATACAGTGTTGCTTCATGTATGAAACATTACATTGGATACGGCAGTACAACAACAGGAAAAGACAGAACCCCGAGTATTATTCCGGAACGAATTTTAAGACAATATGATTTAACGATTTACGAAGCTGCCATTAAAGCCGGTGCTAAAAGTGTGATGGTAAGTTCTGGCGAAATTAACGGAACTCCTGTACATGCCAGTAAACATCTGTTAACTGATATTCTAAAAACCGAACTAGGTTTCACAGGAGTTGTAGTTACTGACTGGAAAGATATTATTTATCTAAATACAAGACATAAGGTTGCAGAAACCAAACGTGATGCCGTAAAAATTGCAATTATGGCCGGAATTGATATGAGTATGGTTCCTGAAGAATTTTCTTTTTATACCGATTTGGTTGATTTAGTTCAAAAAGGCGAAGTTCCAATGTCGAGAATTGATGATGCTGTGACACGCATATTAAGAATGAAATTCGAATTGAATTTATTTCAAAATTCGGTTGCCAATTTAAAGGATTATCCAAAATTCGGATCTGCCGAACACATTGAGGAAGCTTATAAAACAGCATCTGAATCTATTACTTTATTAAAAAACAAGGATGCTGTTTTACCATTAAGTAAAAACGAAAAAATTCTGGTAACAGGACCGACAGCTAACAGTATGAAATACCTTAATGGCGGCTGGTCCTATACATGGCAAGGTGAAAATTCAGATACGTACGCTGCTGATAAATTTACGATTCTGGAGGCATTTCAAAATAAAGCTGGCAAAGAAAATATATTGTACACATTGGGGGCAGATTTAGAAAATGAAGATGATAACGAAATTCAAAAAGCAGTTGGCTTAGCTAAGAATGCATCAAAAATTGTTTTATGCTTAGGAGAGAAAAATTATACGGAAACTCCCGGAGACATTAGTAATATCTATATGAGTCATCCTCAAATCAAATTAGCACTGGCTTTAGCTCAATTAAACAAACCTGTTATTTTAGTTTTAAATGAAGGAAGACCAAGATTGATCAGCGATTTTGAAAGTAAAATGAGTGCTGTTATTCAGTGTTATCTCCCAGGAAATGAAGGAGCCAGAGCTCTAGTTGACATTATTTACGGAAATGTAAATCCAAGTGGACGATTGCCATACAATTATCCCAGATATCCAAATTCTTTAGAAAAATACAACCGAAAATATACTGAAAGTATATCTGAGGGTGAGCAAAACAACGATGCCACTTACGAAAAAAGTTATTTGCCTCAATTTGAGTTTGGAACAGGATTGTCATATACAACTTTTAAATATTCAAATTTAAAAATTGACAAAACTGAAATCAATAATAATCAAGAGATAAATGTTACGGTAGAAGTTACAAATTCAGGAAAAAAAGCAGGAAAAGAATCAATCTTACTGTATCTGTCTGATAATTTTGCAAGTATTACTCCTGAGTTTAAGTCCCTGAAAAGATTTGAAAAAATTAGCTTAGAGCCTAATCAAACCAAAACAGTGAAGTTTACACTAAATCAAAAAGACCTGCAGTTTGTAAATGAAGATTTAAAATGGATTTCTGAAAAAGGAACATTCACTATTCAGATTGCTGACCTGAAAAAAGATTTTTATTTGAAATAAAATCAGAATGAAAATTCAGGATTGAAGTAAATTCAACCGGTTTTCTTCATTCATTAAATATTTTTTGCTCCGAATTTTGCTGATTTCCACAATTTTATTTGTGACTTTTTGTAAAAATTAGTGACTTTTTTCCAATTATTTTTTGCCATGCTATCGTTTCATTTAATATAGCAATTCTATTCAAGTTTTAGTACTAGTAACCTTATTTAGAAATCAAAACGAGAAAATTCATCCCAAAAAGTAATTAAGGTGTTAAAAACGCAATATTAACCGTAAGATAAAGTCAATAGTTAATTATTTTGTTACATTAGTTTTCCCCATGGAACCTCTAAAACATTGGGTTTTTCTAAATTAAAATTATTTTACATGAAAAAAATTAATGTCCTGTTCTCCGTTTTAATGCTGCTTTTTATCAGCCTTTCTTCTAGTGGTCAAAATCTAAAAATAATGACTTATAACATCCGACTGGATATTTCTTCAGATGGAGAAAATGCATGGCCAAATCGTAAAGAGTTTTTTACTTCACAAATACAATTTTATAGCCCTGATATTTTGGGTGTACAAGAAGCAACACCCAATCAGGTAACTGATATTTCTTCAGCACTCCCTAATTACAATAAATTTGGCATTGGAAGAGAGGAACAGGAAAAAGGTGAAGCATGTACTATTTACTATAATAAAAATCGCTTTTCAATACAGCTTTCTAATACCTTTTGGCTGTCTGAAACACCAAATGCCGTATCTAAAGGCTGGGATGCCGCTTGTAACAGAATTTGCACATATGGATTGTTTAAAGATTTAAAAACGAAAAAATTATTTTGGGTTTTTAACACTCATCTCGATCATATTGGCAATGAAGCAAGAATCAAAGGTGTTCAACTGATTTTGTCAAAAATAAAAGAAGTCAATACTAAAGAATACCCTGTGATTTTTATGGGCGATTTTAATTCAGAACCAAATACACCACAAATCGCCGAAGTAAAAAAAGTAATGAATGATACGAGAGATATTTCAAAAGAAAAACCATTTGGTCCTTCCGGAACTTTCAATGATTTTAATCATAACGAACCTGTTACACTTCTAATAGATTATATTTTTATTTCTAAAAACAGCAGTTTTAAAGTTCTGAAACATGCTGTTTTAAGTGACGCCATAAATTTAAAATACCCATCAGACCATCTTCCGGTTTTTATCGAAATTAACTAATGAAAAAAACAGTAACACTTATGTTGTTATCCATATCTTTTTATGGATTTTCACAACAAGAAACAATAGACCAGAAAGTAAATTCGCTATTGAAAAAAATGACCATTGAGGAAAAAATTGGCCAGCTTAATCAATATACAGGCGACAATTCAGCGACGGGACCAATTACTATAAATCCAAATAAACAAGCCGAAATCAAAGCAGGTTTAGTTGGTTCTATGCTCAATATTATAGGAACAAAATATACCAGACAATATCAGGAACTTGCTATGCAATCCCGTCTTAAAATTCCATTGTTATTTGGTCAGGATGTCATACACGGATACAAAACTACCTTCCCAATTCCGTTAGCAGAAGCTGCCAGTTGGGATTTACCTGCCATTGAGTTAGCAGCAAGAGTAGCAGCTACAGAAGCTTCGGCAAGTGGAATTCACTGGACATTTGCCCCCATGGTTGATATTGGTAGAGACCCGCGTTGGGGGCGCGTAATGGAAGGCGCAGGCGAGGATACCTATCTGGGTTCTAAAATTGGATACGCCCGGGTAAAAGGTTTTCAGGGTAAAAAACTAGGCGAATTAAATTCGGTTATGGCCTGTGTAAAACATTTTGCCGCTTATGGTGCTGCTGTTGGTGGAAGAGATTATAATTCGGTAGACATGAGTGAAAGAATGCTGTGGGAAACTTACCTCCCTCCTTTTAAAGCCGCTTTGGATGCCGGAGCAGCTACTTTTATGAACTCTTTTAACGATGTTAATGGAATCCCTGCTACCGGAAATGCGTATTTACAGCGTGATATTCTAAAAGGAAAATGGAATTTTCAGGGATTTGTAGTATCTGATTGGGGATCAATTGGAGAAATGGTCGCCCATGGTTATTCAAAAAACGGCAAAGAAGCTGCTTTGGCTGCCATTACTGCCGGAAGTGATATGGATATGGAAAGTAATGCCTATCGTTATAATCTGGCCGAATTATTGAAAGAAAACAAAATCTCTATTGATTTGATTGATGATGCTGTTAAAAGGATTCTTCGTAAAAAATTTGAATTAGGATTATTTGATGACCCTTACCGGTATTCAGATGAAAAAAGAGAAGAAAAAGAACTGAACAATCCTGAAAACAGAAAAGCTGCTCTTGAAGTCGCTAAAAAAAGTATTGTTTTATTGAAAAATGACAGGCAGACATTACCTCTTTCCAAAAATTTAAAAACCATTGCTTTTATTGGACCAATGGTAAAAGAATACAAGGCAAATATGGGATTCTGGGCTGTTGAATTACCGGATATTAATTATGATAAATGGGTAGTTTCGCAGTGGGATGGCCTACAGAATAAAGTAGGTAAAAACACCAAATTACTGTATGCCAAAGGTTGTGACGTAGACGGGGACAATAAGGATGGTTTTGCTGAAGCAGTTTCAACAGCACAAAAATCGGATGTTGTTATTTTGAGTATTGGCGAAAGGCATAATATGAGCGGAGAAGCTAAAAGTCGTAGTAACATTCATTTGCCGGGTATTCAGGAAGAATTGGTAAAAGCAATTATGGCTACAGGAAAACCTGTTATAATTTTGATCAATGCCGGAAGACCACTTATTTTTAACTGGACAGCAGACAATGCTCCTGCCATTTTATACACTTGGTGGCTGGGTACAGAAGCCGGAAATGCTATTGCCGATGTTTTGTTTGGAGATTACAATCCTTCCGGAAAACTGCCTATGACTTTCCCTAGAGAAGTAGGGCAAATTCCAATTTATTATAATCATTTCAGTACCGGAAGACCTGCTCCTAACGAAAATGCAATGGGTTACGTTTCATCCTATATTGACTTGAAAAACTCTCCTAAATTTCCTTTTGGATATGGGTTGAGTTATACTAAATTCAATTATAGTGATTTGAAATTATCCTCGGCTAAAATGAAGAAAAATGAAACCATTAAAATTTCTTTTCTATTATCAAATATTGGAAAAGTTGCCGGAGAAGAAGTTGTTCAATTGTATTTGCAGGATAAATTTGGTTCTGTAGTGAGACCTGTTTTAGAACTGAAAGATTTCCAGAAGATCAAGCTAAATGCAGGAGAATCCAAAACTATCGAATTTACAATTGACAAAGAAAAACTTTCTTTCTACAACAATAAATTGGAATGGGTTGCCGAACCAGGCGATTTTGAAGTGATGATTGGAGCTTCATCAGCCGATATTAAACTAAAATCTGGTTTTGAATTAGTAGATTAAAATAGATTTTAGATAGAAAATGCCTCTAAGAACTAGAGGCATTTTTTTTATAACAAAGATTTTATTTTGCAGCTTCAATTTTTGCTTTTACCTCAGCTTCAGTTCCTTCGTAGACTTCAGTAGTTATTTTCCCGTTTTCTGTTTTGGTTACTGTTCCAACCGTAACATCATTTGTAGTAGACAGGTTAACCTCAACACGTTTTTTATCATATTTTCTGGTATCAAAACAATCTGTTTTTTGATGAGCGTATTTTCCTTTTGCATCAAAGTGAGCTAAACATTTTGCAGTTTCTTCGGCTGTACAGCCTTTTTCTTTGCACATTTTAATACATTCTTCTTTTGTCATTCCTGACATATCTCCACATTTAGAAGCTAAACCGGAATGTAATTCTGTTTTTGAACAGCAAGAAAAATTTCCCGCTATATCAGATGGTGCTTGTCCATCTCCCAAAATTGGTGCAATAACCAAACCTATTAAGCAGGTTAGTTTGATTAAAATATTCATTGACGGACCTGAAGTATCTTTAAACGGGTCTCCAACAGTATCTCCCGTTACCGCAGCTTTGTGCGCATCAGAACCTTTATACGTCATTTCGCCATTGATCATAACACCTGCTTCGAAAGATTTTTTTGCATTGTCCCAGGCACCTCCTGCATTATTTTGAAAAACTGCCCAAAGTACTCCGGAAACTGTAACTCCCGCCATATATCCTCCTAACATTTCAGCAATTAACTGATTGTTATCTGAATAAACTAATTTTCCTAATAACACAATTGCAATCGGGAAACCAATAGTTAAAATTCCCGGCAGCATCATTTCGCGCAAAGCCGCCTTTGTAGAAATTTCCACACATTTTCCGTATTCTGGCTTTCCTGTTCCTTCCATAATTCCAGGGATCTCCTTAAACTGACGACGTACTTCATAAACCATATCCATTGCGGCTTTTCCAACAGAATTCATGGCCAATGCCGAGAAAACTACAGGAATCATTCCGCCTACAAATAACATCGCTAAAACTGGTGCTTTAAAAATATTAATTCCGTCAATTCCTGTAAAGGTTACATAAGCCGCAAATAAAGCTAATGAAGTCAACGCTGCAGATGCAATTGCAAAACCTTTTCCGGTTGCTGCAGTTGTATTTCCTACTGAATCTAAAATATCGGTTCTTGTTCGCACTTCTTTTGGAAGCTCACTCATTTCAGCGATTCCACCAGCATTGTCTGAAATTGGACCAAAAGCATCAATTGCCAACTGCATGGCTGTTGTAGCCATCATCGCTGATGCTGCCAAAGCAACACCATAAAACCCTGCTAAAGCATATGAAATCCAGATTGCTGCTGCAAATAATAATACCGTTGGAAAAGTAGAAATCATTCCGGTTGCCAAACCAGCAATAACGTTTGTCCCTGCTCCTGTAGATGATTTTTGTACAATTGCCATAACCGGTTTTGTTCCTAATCCTGTATAATATTCTGTAACTGATGAAATAGCTCCACCAACAACTAATCCAACCAATGTTGCATAGAAAACACGCATTGAGGAGATATCTTTAGAGCCTTCACCGAAAAAACTCATCTGCATGGTTTCCGGCAACATATATTGCACTAAAAAGAAACAGGCAATTGCCGTTAAAACAATCGAAACCCAGTTTCCTATATTTAATGCTTTTTGTACCTGCATTTCTTTGGCATTATCATCAGATATTTTTACCAGCATGGTTCCGATAATCGAAAATAAAATTCCGAAACCGGCAATTGCCATTGGTAATAAAATTGGTCCAATACCACCAAAAGCATCCTGAATGTTTCCACCCATATCTTTAATAACATAGTTTCCTAAAACCATTGCAGCTAAAACTGTCGCGACATATGACCCAAATAAATCAGCTCCCATACCGGCAACGTCTCCCACATTATCACCCACGTTATCTGCAATTGTTGCCGGATTACGAGGATCATCTTCAGGAATTCCAGCTTCAACCTTACCTACTAAATCAGCACCAACATCAGCAGCTTTTGTGTAAATTCCCCCTCCTACTCTTGCAAATAATGCAATTGATTCCGCACCAAGCGAAAATCCAGCTAGTGTTTCCAGAACAACTGTCATCGTTTCTGTATCCTTCCATACTCCACCGGAAAACAGGTTAAAGAAAATTATAAAAAAAGTTGTTAGTCCTAAAACAGCCAGACCTGCAACACCCAAACCCATTACGGTTCCGCCACCAAAAGAAACTTTTAAAGCTTGTGGCAAACTGGTACGGGCTGCCTGAGTGGTTCTAACGTTTGTTTTTGTTGCTATTTTCATACCCATATTTCCAGCCAAAGCCGAAAAAAATGCTCCGAAAATAAATGCAACTACTATTAATAAATGTGTTTTAACTCCGGGAATAAAAGTAATTCCTGCTAATGCAATACTTGCGATAATGACAAAGACTGTCAATAATTTGTATTCTGCTTTTAAAAAGGCGAGCGCTCCTTCGTAAATGTGATCTGAAATCTCTTTCATTTTGCCATCACCGGCATCTTGTTTTAAAACCCAAGTCCTTTTTATTCCCATGAAAAGTAATCCAATAATTGCCATAACAATTGGCAAGTAAATCATAAATGCATTCATATTTAATGGTTTTGGTTAATAGTCAACAAACTAACAAAACGAATTTAAACAAAAAAGCAATACTCCTGACGGAGTATTGCTTTTTTTATAAAATAGAAGGGTAAAATTATTTAATGCTAAATAATCCTGCGGGCTTGTTCTCTATATCATCAAAACGCTTCGTACACTCTGCAATAATTGCAAATGCTTCGTTTACGTCTCCCCAACCTTCTACATCTACTTGTTTGTTTTCAAGATCTTTGTAAACCTGGAAGAAATGCTCAATTTCTTTTAACAAGTGTGGATTGATATCAGAAAGGTTTTCCAATGAATTCCAGATTGGATCTGAAACTGGTACACAAATAATTTTTTCGTCCGGTCCCTTATCATCTGCCATGTGGAAAACACCAATTGGTTTAACTTCCATAACACACCCAGGAAAAGTTGGTTCGTTTACTAAAACCAATACATCAAGAGGATCACCGTCAAGAGCCAAAGTTTCAGGAATAAATCCATAATCTGCCGGGTACATCATTGAAGAGAACAACATTCTGTCGAAACGCATTCTTTTGATTTCAAAATCGTACTCATATTTATTTCTGCTTCCTCTTGGTATCTCGATTAATACATCGAAAGTTGTTAGTTTGTCTGCGGTCATTTTTATTTTTTATTGTTTCTATAATTCGGTTGCAAAAGTAACTAAACAATCCTTTTTTACAATAAAAAAATACATGAATATGAGCATTAACTTTTAAAAAACAGACAATTAATAAGTAATTTTTCGATTTCGCTTATTTAAGTAATAATGCCAAAGCAAATAGGTCGCATAAGATCGATACGGACTCCATTGTTCTGCATGTATTTCCATCTCTGATTTGTCATGAATATTAAGCAATTCTTTGATGGTATTGACTACTGCAATATCGCCAAGCGGAATCAAATCCGGCTCCTGCAAACAAAACATAAGATAAATATCGATAGTCCAATTGCCAATTCCTTTTAACTTTATGAGCTCTTCCCTAACTTGTTCTGCCGATTTTTCTGCCAGACTTTCAATATCCAATTCTTTGTTTAAAACAGCTTCTGCCAAGATTTTGATGTATTTTGTTTTTTGACGGCTTACTCCTAAATTTCTAAATTCTTCGTCCGGTAAAACAGACATTGTTTCGGGATTACAAATTGTATGTGCTTTGATTTTTAAAAATGTGGCTTTCGCCGAATCTATAGAAACTTGTTGTTCCAGAATTAACAATACTAATGTTTCAAAACCCTGAGGACGTTTTGGAATTGAAGGTAATCCATACTTTTGAATAATTTCCTGAAATATTGGATTTTTGGTTAATAGAAAATCGATGGCTTCTTGCATAACGTAATTTTTTTAGTCCCGATAGAAGTTGTATCCTTTTTTGGCTCCTTTAGCCAGAAAAAGATACAAACGGATAGCGGGAACAGCTCCTAAAATTAAATAAAAAATCTCGCAAAGGCGCAGAGACGCAAAGAATTTAAAAACTTAGCGACTTGGCGTCTTTGCGAGATTATTAAATAGGTTTCGACTTCGCTCAGCCTGACAAATAAGTTCTAGAAATAGAATCCGAAAGATCCTTTTACCGCAAATTTATTGGCATCAGGAGTGTTTAAATAACTGCCCCTCCAGGAAAAATCAATTCGAAAAACTTTGAATATATTTCCGATTCCGGCATTGTATTCCCAATAGATATTCTCGGGTGCGTTATACACTTGCTCCGAGGCATTTATTGCCCGGTTTTCATCAGAAATGGTTCCGTAAACTCCTTTCACACCAACAAATTCCCTCCAGTTTAATTTTCTCATAAATGGAATTCTGGCAAACAATCTTCCTCCAAAATCATGATTCCATTGCAAAGTTGTATACTGATCGGTTATGAATTCGTAGAAATTTAAGTTACTAAAAGTATTTTCAATAGTAAAATAAGTCTGATTCCCAGGAATAACGCTCATTAATCCCAACGGAATTGTACCAAAGGTTTTTCCGGTTTCAAGAATAATATTCGATCTCCCTAAAGGCCCAATAATAATAGGCTGTTTATAAAATAACTGGATTTTTTCATAAGCAAAATCACTGTCCATGACCCCTTTCAATCCATAACTAAAATTGACAAAGAAATGACTGAACGGACTATCAACAAGATCGCGTTCTACACCAAAACCAATAGTTTTTCGATTTGGCATAAATTCAAACTGAATATTTGCCTCAAATTGTTTTACCGCACTTTCGACAACGCCTGCAGGATTTGTAGTTGTTGGTAAGGTGGTGTAATAATTCAAACTAAAAGTATCTGAAGCTGATTCTAATGTCCTGTACGAAATACCGGCCTGAACAACGAAGTTTTTCATTGGCTCCATTTCAACAGAAACGTTGCTCAAATTAATATTGGTCAATTTTCCGTTACTTCCAGTGGTAAACAGCGCAGAAGAAGCAAAACTTCGTCCTAAAACATCATTTGTTGTGGTTAAACTGGCTCCAATTTGCTCAATGTCACGCCTGTTCCCTCCTGAAATAATAACCCTGTTTTTCTTATCGACCATCCATTTTCCTGAAACACCATACTTAAACTTGTTATCATCAAAACCATAGGCTGTATAAGCTTGTATTCGCCAAGGGTCATTTTGTCCAAAATAGGTCCTGCCCCCCACTCTTAGTCTCAGCCCTTCAACTTCATTATAACCAAACGTAGAAAAAATGGGACCATAATCGAAGTTTTTAAATTCAACATATCCACTCCCTAAAATAGATACCAAATTATACAATTGCCTGAATTTTTTGACAGTCTGTAAGGTATCGAGCATTTTATAAATACCTTCTTCGTCTTTATTTAGTTTTTCAAAACGATTTTCTTCCCAGAATTCATCCGGTCTATTGTAAACTTTGTTATCTATATAATTAACTTCTTCCTTATAAAATTTTTCAGGTTTCTGAATATTAAATTTATGATCTCTGTATAAGGTAGTTCGTTTTCCATAAACCCCTTTTGATTTTTCTTTTTTATTTAAAGCAAAATCTGACATCATGTAATCACGTGTTAACAGAAAAACCGAATCATTTTGGACTTCAAATTCCTGTTCGATATAAATGTCCTTTACCCAGTTAATATTGGCACTTTTGGTAACGGCCATATTTATTTTTTTGATGGCAAAAGTGGTGTCGTTTACCCAAAAATCTCCTTTAAAAGTCAGTTCGTTTTTACGTCTTGGATAAAAAACAATATTAAAACACCATTTTTTATCAATATAAGCGCTGTCTTTCAAGACATAATTATAAACATCAATTCCCGTTTTTGAAAGCGGGCTTGTAAAACTTTTATCAAAAAAGGTCAGGTGATTATCATAAATATTATAATCTGAATATAAATCCTTTACAAAAGACAAAATCTGCTGGTTATTATTAAATCCTGATGTTTTGCTTCCTTTAATATTTTCTTTTGTTTTCTTCAATTTATTATCTCCGTAAACATCATACATAGATTCGTTGATAAAAATTGGCAGATAGGTCTTTCCAGTAACGTCAGAAGTGTCAACGTGTTCAAATACAAACTCCATTCCCTTAAAGAGTTTGTTTTTCATAAAAGCACTATCAATCGTGTTCATATCAAACTCGACTTTCTCGTACTTTTGCATTTGATATTGATTGAATTGGTATAAACCGTTTTTACGTTTTCGTTCCCAAATTTTTCGCAGAATATCTAATGCAGGATTATTTTTTTTTGATGTTTTTCCTGTAAATATCACAACTTCATTCAATGCTTCAGCCTCACCTAAAACAACTTTAAAATTGTAATTTACTGTTTTCTCCAACTCAACTTCCTTATCCGAAAATCCTGCAGAACTTATTATTAATGTTGTATAAGTATTTGGCGATTCTAAATAAAAACGTCCGTCTTCATTAGAAACAATTCCAGTGTTAGAACCTTTAAAAACAACATTTGCAAAAGGAATAGGCTGATTCGATTTATCCAAAACAATTCCACTCACTTTAGTTTGTGCGAAAGCCATATTCACAGATGCAAATACAAAAAACAGGCTGAGTAAAATTATTTTTTTCATATCCGGCAAAAAAAAACTTCATCAATTAATAGGGCTGATGAAGTTTTATAAGTATTGTTTATTTGACTATTTGTACATTACTTTCTTAACTGCTTTTACTACATCAGCTGCATTTGGCAACCAGTCTTTTAGCAAAACAGGAGAGTAAGGGGCCGGTGTATCAGCTGTTGTAATACGCTGAATTGGTGCATCCAGAAAATCAAAAGCTTGTTCCTGTACGATATATGTGATTTCAGATGAAATACTGGCAAATGGCCACGCTTCTTCTAAAATTACCAAACGGTTTGTTTTTTTAACCGATTTTAAAATCGCTTCATTGTCCATTGGACGAACGGTTCTTAAATCGATAACTTCACATGAAATTCCTTCTTTAGCTAATTCATCAGCAGCGATAAAAGCTTCTTTGATAATTTTTCCGAAAGAAACAATAGTAACATCTGTACCTTCACGTTTGATATCTGCAACTCCTAACGGAATTGTATATTCACCTTCCGGCACCTCGCCTTTATCACCATACATTTGCTCAGATTCCATAAAAATTACGGGATCATTATCGCGAATAGCCGATTTTAAAAGTCCTTTTGCATCGTAAGGAGTTGAAGGAACGATAACTTTAAGACCCGGAGTATTGGCAAACCAGTTTTCTAAAGCTTGTGAGTGAGTAGCTCCTAATTGACCTGCAGAAGCAGTTGGTCCACGAAAAACGATAGGCACATTAAATTGTCCTCCCGTCATTTGACGCATTTTAGCAGCGTTGTTGATTATTTGATCAATACCAACTAAACAGAAGTTGAAAGTCATATATTCTACAATCGGGCGACACCCATTCATGGCTGATCCTACTGCAATTCCTGTAAAACCAAGCTCAGCAATTGGAGTATCAATTACTCTTTTTTCGCCAAACTCAGCAAGCATTCCTTTTGAAGCTTTGTATGCTCCGTTATATTCTGCAACTTCTTCGCCCATTAAATATATGGATTCATCGTGACGCATTTCTTCGCTCATCGCTTCGCAAATGGCCTCTCTAAATTGTATTGTTCTCATAGTTGTTAGTGTATGTTCTTTTTTCTGAAGAGCAAAAATAAATATTTTATATAACTTAAAAGCATAAATTGAATTTAAAATAACGTCAATATGATACTATAATATAGGTTTTAACTTTTTAAAGTTTATTGTGATATAACAAAATCTATATAATTATGATTATTTACCGAATAAAAAACATTTTTCATACAAAGTCAACTCTATTTGTGTAATTCTAATAATATTCATTATTTCTTCAAAAAATGAATAACTTCAAAAACATATAGTAATACGATCTAAGTTTAACACTTGTTGAACACTATACTATTGCAAAATCCTTAAGAATTAACAAAAATACCTGAGTTTTTAACTTTGAAAGACAGCAAAACACCATCTAAATTCCACAGTCTTCGAAAACGTAATAGTTTTTAAAAATATTATGCATGCATAGTATATAATTCCGATTTTAATTTCTAAATTTGTAAAAGAATATTATAAATATAAAATATATACTTATGAAAATATTAGTTTGCATCAGTCATGTGCCAGATACTACTTCAAAAATTAACTTCTCCAATGGTGACTCAGAATTCGATACCAATGGTGTACAATATGTAATTAATCCTAATGACGAGTTTGGTTTAACACGTGCTATTTGGTTTCAGGAACAACAAGGTGCAACGGTAACAGTTGTTAATGTTGGAGGA
This sequence comes from Flavobacterium piscis, assembly GCF_031457575.1. Lineage (GTDB taxonomy): Bacteria > Bacteroidota > Bacteroidia > Flavobacteriales > Flavobacteriaceae > Flavobacterium > Flavobacterium piscis_A. The sequence goes on from NZ_JAVDWQ010000001.1 coordinate 203,465, forward strand.
CCTGATACTGAACCAACTTTGCGTAAAGCATTGGCAATTGGCGCAAACGAAGCTATTCGCGTAAACGCTAACCCAACTGATGGCTTTTTTGTTGCAAAACAATTAGCCGAAGTAATTAAAAATGGTGGTTACGATTTAGTAATTGCCGGAAAAGAATCTTTAGATTATAATGGCGGTATGGTTCCGGGAATGATTTCTGGGATTTTAGGCTTTAACTTTTTAAACTCTTGCACAAGTATTACAGTTGATGGGGACAATGTGAAAGCAGTTCGTGAAATTGATGGTGGAAAAGAAACTATCAGCACAACCTTACCTCTAATTATTGGTGGACAAAAAGGCCTTGTTGAAGAAAAAGATCTTCGCATCCCTAACATGAGAGGAATTATGACTGCAAGAACAAAAGCGCTTACAATTCTTGAACCAGTTGAGGCACCAGTAAATACAAAAGCTGTAAAATTTGAAAAACCAGCTCCTAAATCAGCAGTGAAATTAATTTCGGCTGATAATTTAGATGAGCTAATCAATTTATTACACAACGAAGCTAAGGTAATATAATTTTAAATTATGAATTTTAAATTGTGAATTAAGGTTTGCAATTTCATTAAAATTTATAATTCAACATTTAAAATAATAGAAAATATGTCAATATTAATATACGCAGAATCTACAGAAGGAAAATTTAAAAAAATAGCGTTCGAATTAGCTTCCTACGCAAAGAAAGTAGCTGAATCATTAGAAACAACAGTAACCGCTTTAACAGTTAACATTAGCGATGTAAGCGAATTATCTAAATACGGAGTTGATAAGGTATTAAAAGTAAGCAATGATAAATTAGCCGGTTTTACAGCTAAGGCTTACGCCGATGTAATTAAACAGGCTGCTCAAAAAGAAGGAACTAAATTAGTTTTACTTTCTTCTACAACAGACAGTATTTACCTTTCATCATTAGTAGCTGTAGCTTTAGAAGCTGGTTTCGCCTCAAATGTTGTTGGGCTTCCAATCAGTACTTCACCTTTTCAGGTAAAAAGAAATGCTTTTTCAAATAAAGCTTTCAATATTACAGAAATCAATACAGATGTAAAAGTTCTTGGTTTAGCAAAAAACTCTTATGGTATTTTTGAAAGTGCAGGTTCTGTAACTGAAGAAGACTTTAATCCAACAATTGGAGACAATGACTTTGGAGTAAAAGTAGAATCTGTAGAAAAAGTAAGCGGAAAAGTATCTATTGCTGATGCTGACATTGTAGTTTCTGGCGGACGCGGATTGAAAGGTCCTGAAAACTGGGGGTTAATCGAAGATTTGGCTTCGGTATTAGGGGCAGCAACTGCTTGTTCTAAACCCGTTTCTGATTTAGGATGGAGACCTCACAGTGAGCACGTTGGCCAAACAGGAAAACCAGTTGCAACTAATTTATATATTGCAGTGGGTATTTCTGGAGCAATCCAACATATTGCAGGCATCAACTCATCAAAAGTAAAAGTAGTAATCAATAGTGATCCTGAGGCCCCTTTCTTTAAAGTTGCTGATTATGGTATTGTAGGTGACGCTTTTGAAATAGTGCCAAAATTAATTGAGAAATTAAAAGCTTTTAAAGCGCAACATTCTTAATTTAGAAATTCTCTATAAAAATATAGCTGCCTAAAAATAAGATAATCGTATCTTTGCTTTAGGTGGCTTTTTTGTTCCATATTTTTTAATTAAAATTGCACCTTTATTTTTCAATCAAAAAAAGTATTAAAATGAGGCATTAATTGCCCTTTTTTACCAATATATATGAGTCTAGTAAAATTATCCATAAAAGGAATATCATACAGTCAAACTCAAAACGGCGCATATGCCTTGATTTTGAATGAAGTTGATGGTGAACGTAAATTACCTATTGTAATTGGCGCTTTTGAAGCGCAATCAATTGCTATTGCCTTAGAAAAAGAGATAAAACCTCCTCGCCCATTAACTCACGATTTATTCAAAAACTTTGCAGAAAGATTTGACATCGTAGTGAAACAGGTCATCATCCATAAATTAGTCGATGGTGTTTTTTATTCGAGTCTAATCTGTGAAAGAGACAAAATTGAAGAAATTATTGATGCCAGAACTTCTGATGCCATAGCTTTAGCTTTACGATTCAACGCTCCAATTTTTACTTATAAAAATATTTTAGATAAAGCCGGAATCTATTTAAAATCGAATGCTGCCGAAACAGATCAGGGATCTCAGGAGATAGATGATGTCCTCTCTAATCCGGAAACTTTTGGCCATGAAGAAGAAACCAATCAGTCGGGTGATTTATATGCGAAACATAGCTTACAAGAACTGAATGAATTGCTGGATCAGGCAGTTTCTCAGGAAGATTATGAAAAAGCAGCCAAAATTAGGGATGAAATCTCGAAAAGATAAACTTTAATGGTGAATCGTTAAACCGTTTATTCGTTAAGCCGATTAAACAAATTCACGATTAAATGATTAACAAATATGAAACAATACTTAGATTTAGTACAACATGTTTTAGAAAACGGTTGTCAAAAAGGAGACCGAACTGGAACCGGAACAAAAAGTGTCTTTGGTTACCAAATGCGTTTTGATTTAAGTGAAGGCTTTCCAATGGTTACGACCAAAAAACTGCATTTAAAATCTATCATATACGAATTACTTTGGTTTTTAAAGGGTGATACCAATATTCAATACCTTCAGGAAAATGGGGTAAAAATATGGGATGCCTGGGCTGATTCTAATGGAGATTTAGGCCCAGTTTATGGGCATCAATGGCGCAATTGGAACAGTGAGGAAATTGATCAGATTTCTGAATTAATTACTGAATTAAAAACAAATCCAAATAGTCGAAGAATGTTGGTTTCTGCCTGGAATCCTTCGGTTTTACCGGATACGAAAAAAACATTTGAAGAAAATGTAGCCAATAACAAAGCGGCTTTGCCTCCTTGTCATGCTTTTTTTCAGTTTTATGTAACAAGTCCTGATCCTGAAAAAGGTGAAATGAAAGGAAAATTGTCTTGTCAATTATATCAAAGAAGTGCTGATATATTTTTAGGTGTTCCTTTTAATATTGCTTCTTATGCACTTTTAACCATGATGATTGCTCAGGTTTGCAATTTAGAATACGGTGAATTTATTCACACTTTTGGAGATGCACATATCTACAATAATCATTTTGAGCAATTAGAACTGCAATTGACACGTGAACCAAAACCATTACCGAAAATGATTTTAAATCCTGATATTAAAAACATTTTCGATTTTGATTATAATGACTTTACACTTTTAGATTACGAACCACATGCTGGCATAAAAGGCAGTGTTGCTGTATAATTAACAAATCCGCTTTAAATTGAGTGGATTCTTTTATACTACAACAACACTATTTTCACTTCCCGCAAAATCATTCCATTTATAGGAATCAGCTTCTGGTTCATTAACATATTTTCCGTCAATTATGTACTTAAATTCGTAAATGGCATCTTTTACCAAATCATAAGTAGCTTTAAAAGTTCCGTTTTTCAACTTACTCAAAGTTCCTTCTTCGGAATTCCAATTATTAAAATCTCCAACTACAGCTGCAGAATTTGCATCTTTAGCTTCAACGGAAAAAGTTACTTTGCAAACCGGTTTTGTTTTTATAAATTGTTTTTTTAAAGACATAACTATTTCATTTTTAGATTACTACTCCCAAAGTTCGCGAATTCATCTGAGTAAACAATACTCAAAAAAACGTTTTGTGATAATACTAAAAACCCAGTGTATTTTTAAGCATATCAATAATTTAAGAGGGTAGAAATTTCTATATTCTAATTAACAGTGCCTTTTTAAGCAAATATTCTATAGCTACAATATTGTGTTTTCAAAATAAATTATAACTTTATAATCTTAATAAAACCTATTATGGAAAAAGAAGTGCACGAACAATACGAATATGCCCGTAAAAGAATTCGACAAAAAAAAATACTTTACTTTCATTTTGTTCTTTTTCTGTTGGGAAGCCTGTTTTTATTTGTTGCCAATAAATTTTTTGGATTAAGTATTGGCACAGAACAAAATTGGTGTGTATGGATTATTACGGTGTGGCTTTTTATTTTTATTTTACATTTTATAAAAGTTTATATCACCGATAGATTTATGAATAAAAAATGGGAAAGAGAACAAATTGACCGTTTGGTTGCACTTCAACAAAAAAGGATCAGCCAATTAGAATCTTCCATCAATGACAATCCTGAAAATAAAATTTAGCTTCGCATACCATGATTATAATAATAGCTGCAGTTGCCGAAAACAATGCTCTCGGAAAAAAAAATAAATTAGTGTGGCATCTTCCTAATGACTTTAAAAGATTCAAATCACTTACTACAAACCATCATATTATCATGGGAAGGAAAACTTTTGAAAGCTTCCCTAAACCGTTACCAAACAGAACACACATAGTAATATCCCGACAGGAAAATTACAAACCAGAAGGTTGTATTGTAGTTGACAGTCTCGAAAAAGCGATAGCTATTTGCCCTGAAAATGAAGATTCCTATATTATTGGAGGAGGAGAAATTTACACATTGGGAATGCAATATGCAGATATATTGGAAATAACCAGGGTTCATAACATTTTTGAAGCAGATGCTTTTTTTCCTGAAATACCTAAGACAGAATGGCAATTAGTAGAATCTGAAGCCAACCTTAAAGATGAAACACATCTTTATGACTACACATATGAAACCTTTATCCGTAAATAAAAACATCCTCAATTGAGGATGTTTTTTTGTTTAATTCAATGACTTAGAGAATGACCTACTCCTGAAACAATATTTGATAACATAAAATAAAAATTACAAATATTAAAAATACTCCTGAAAGAAATATAATAACATTTGATACCTTTTGAGAATACATCTCAAAAAAGCCCTTAATACCAAATACCACGAAGGTACTAAAGGCAAAGAAAATTAAAATTTCCAAAAACAAATTTAATCCTAAGAACGTATTTTGCGCTTTAAATATAACACTGTTCTCAAAAACAGTACTTTCAAAACAGCTTACAAGAACAAACGAAATGCTAAACGCAACCAGCACCCATTTGATTTGGGTCATTGTATCTCTATTTATCATTAAACTATTAACATTTTTACAAGTGCTAAATTCACAAATAAATATCTTATTCGCAATACCCACTTTTAGTGATTTTTACAAAAAATAGTTCTCAAAATATTTAAAAAACATTTTCAACCAATAAAGAAACATCTTGCAGTTAAATAGTTTATCTTATATTTGTTGCGTAAATAAAAAAAATGTCTGAAAATATAACTCCATATAAAAACTCCTCATTAGGCAAAAAAGAACAAGTTGCCCAAATGTTTGATACTATCTCCGGAAATTATGACAATTTAAATCGCGTCATTTCATTTGGAATTGATGTAAAATGGCGAAAAAAAGTATTAAAAATAGTTTCGGATACTAAACCTAAAATTATTCTGGACATAGCAACAGGAACAGGTGACCTGGCCATTTTAATGTCAAAAACTAATGCTGAAAAAATTATTGGTTTGGATATTTCTGCCGGAATGCTTGAAGTTGGGAAAAAGAAAATTGAAGAAAAAAAATTATCAAACATTATTGAGCTAGTTTTAGCAGATTCTGAAAAAATCCCTTATGAAGACAATCATTTTGATGCCATAACTGTTGGTTTTGGAGTTCGGAATTTTGAAAATTTAGAAAAAGGCTTTACTGAAATTTTACGAGTTTTAAAACCAAATGGTGTATTTGTTATTTTAGAAACTTCGGTACCAAATAAAACACCATACAAACAGGGATATAATTTTTATACCAAAAACATCCTCCCAATTATAGGAAAGCTGTTTTCAAAAGATAATTCCGCATACGGATATTTATCAGAATCAGCTGCAGCTTTTCCTTATGGAGAAGCCTTAAACAATATTTTGAGAAAAATTGGGTTTATAGATGTTGTGGCGATGCCTCAAACATTTGGAGTTGCAACCATTTATTCTGCTTCTAAAAAATAGTATGAAAAAAACAGTAATCTTAATTTTATTAATCTTTTCAGCAAAAGGGTATTCACAATTTGCTAAAAGCATGTTTAGTAAAGATCCTATTATTAATCTCGAGAACTGGCAAAAGCAACGCCTTTACTTTGGATATTATTTAGGTTTCAATAGCTTTGATTTCAAATTTGACTATAAAGAAGTTGTACAACAGGATATTCAGGTAAAAAAAACAACTGGATTTAATGTGGGGGTGGTCGCTGATTTAAGATTACAGGAATACCTTAACCTGCGTTTTGAACCAGGTTTATATTATACTAAACGAGATTTATATTATCCTAATTTCACTTCAGAAAATGATTATTTAAGAGAAGTAAGCAGTACTTACATTCATTTTCCGTTATTGCTTAAATTTTCTGCTTTGCGTACCGGAAATATTCGACCGTTTCTGGTTGGCGGATTATCAACAACCTTAAATTTGTCCAGTAACTCAAAATCAAAAGACGATAATTTTGAACAGAAATTTAGAGTAAAACAATGGTCATCTGCTTATGAGCTTGGTTTTGGAGTTGATTTTTTCTCGGAATATTTTATTTTCTCCCCTTCAATACGAGGTGTTTTTGGTATAACTGATGAATTAATTCGAGACAGCAAATCACCAAGCCCCTGGACAGACAATATTGATTCTATGAAATCAAGGGCAATTTTAATAAATTTTACATTTCATTAAAACAAAATCCTAACTATTTCGTTTAAACTCACTAAGAACGACAGCTGTTGCAGTAGCTACATTTAAACTTTCGGTTTTTTGAAGCTCTCCAAATCTGGGAATTGTGAGTCGGTTTGTAACTTTTTTTTCAATCTCTTCCGAAATACCATTGGCTTCATTACCCATAATAATGATTCCGTTTTGAGGCAAGACAGATTGATAAATATTATCCCCATTCATAAAAGTACCAAAAACAAGAAGTTCCGTTTGTGATAAAAAGGTTTCTAAATCAACATAATTTACACATACTCTGGAAATAGATCCCATTGTAGCCTGTACAACTTTAGGATTATAAATGTCTACGGTTTCTTTAGAACAAATAATCTGTTTGATTCCAAACCAATCACAAAGCCTTAAAATAGTGCCTAAGTTTCCCGGATCGCGAATATTGTCTAAAGCTAAAATTAAACCGGTTTCGATTATTTTATTCTCGGCAGGAATTTTGAATACAGCCAGACAGGAATTTGGAGTTGACAACGCACTTATTTTTTTAAGTTCCTGTTCATTAATAAGTGTAAGTTTTGAAGACTTAACTGTTTCAAAATCATTTTGTGTTGTGTATAAATGCTCTAATTCAAAATTGGATTGCAATAATTCCTGAATTACTTTTACACCTTCGGCAAAAAATAACTGATTGGCTAAACGTTGCTTTTTTTGATGCAACCCTGAGATAAGTTTTATTTGGTTTTTACTAACCATAAAATAATGTACTTTTGAATTAAATATTAAAAAACACTTGAAAAAGAATTTCACAAAAATAGCAGCATTTATTCTAATAGCAATATTTATTTGTGCCTGTAATGCAGTAAAAAGAGTTCCTGATGGAAAAAACCTGCTTACAAAAAATGATATTATTGTAAATGGTAAATCTACAAACGACGAAATAGCTTCTAATCAAATGTATCAAAAACCAAACGGTACTTTATTGGGATACCGTTTGCGTTTGAATTTGTATAATTTAGCCAATTTGAATCCTGATTCGACTTATCAGGCAAAATTTAAAAACAATCCCGGAAAATACGAAAGACAATCTAAACTTTTATCAGCAAAACAGGTAGACAGGCTTGGTCAGTCATTTCTTTATAAGGGAATCCACGAATTTTTAAAAAACACAGGAGAAGCTCCTGTTATTATTGACACCTCCAAAACTAAAAAATCTTTATTACGTTTAAAATATTACTATTTTAACAATGGTTATTTTAATGTTAAAACGGCTTATAATATTAATAGTACCGGTTACAAGAAAGCTAAAATAAATTATGACATTACAACAGGGCCCGTTTACACATTAGATTCTATCAGAAGTACGATTAGTACTCCTGCTTTAGATTCTTTATATAAAAAAATAACTGAACCTACATTTTTAAACTCAGGAAATCAATATAAAACTACTGATTTTGAAGAAGAAAAAAACAGGATTACTACTTATTATAGAAATCACGGTGCTTATTTCTTTCAGCCAACCTATGTTACTTTTGATATTGATACTATTGGAAAACAAAACCAAGCCGATGTGAATCTAATCATAAAAAACAACAGCATTCAGGAAAAAGATTCCAGCCGAACGGAACCTTTTAAATTATATACAATAAGCGATGTCAATATTTACACTGATTATTCGCCTATGAATGCCAAAAACAAAATCAGTGACAGTACAACTTACAACAATTTTAACTTATACAGTTATAAAAAACTGAAATACAAACCACGCGCTATTACCGATGCGATTTTCATTACTAAAGGCGGAACTTTTGCTGATTTCAGAACAACCTTATCAACCCGATATTTAAACAATCTAAAGATTTTTAATTATCCCTCGATTCAATATGAAGTTGACAAACGGGATTCAACTGCTCAGTCATTAATTGCAAACGTATATTTAACACCAAGAAAGAAATATAGTTTTGGTGCTACTTTTGATGTCACACATTCTAATATTCAGGATTTTGGTATTGGCGCAAGTATATCTGAAACTATTCGAAATGTATTTAACAGGGCTGAAACTCTGGAAATCTCCACTCGTTTAAATATAGGATCTTCCAAGGACATGGCCAATCCAAATAATAATTTCTTTAATGTTTCGGAGTATGGTGTAGATTTGAAGTTAAACTTTCCCAGAATTTTAATGCCTTTTGGTACTGAAAAAATAATCCCTAAAAGCATGATTCCTTCTACAGGAATTGCTGCAGGTTTTTCTAAACAAAGAAACATTGGACTGGATAAGGAAAATTTCACAGGAGGTATCTCTTATCTTTGGACGCCAAAAAGATTCAATTCCGTAAAATTTGACCTCCTAAATGCACAATATGTTCGTAACTTAAATCCTGACAATTATTTTAAGGTATATTCTTCATCTTATAATGAATTAAATAACATTGCAGGAGCTTACAACATTAATCCGGCAAATCTTGATCTGAATGGAAACTTGATTATTGAAGAAGGAACTAAAGGATTTACCAATGATGTTCTCACAGATCAAACTTCTTTAACACCTGCAGACGCTGAATATCAAAATGTAGAAAGCATCGAAGAAAGAAGAGTAAGATTGACAGAAAACGATTTTATTTTATCCTCGAGCTACACTTTTACTAAAACTACCAAAAAAGATCTCGCAGACAATAATTTTTACCAATTTAAAACAAAATTAGAAACAGCAGGGTCTTTATTATCAGTAGTTTCTGCTATTGGAAATTTACCTAAAAATACCCGAGGAAATTATGAAATATTCAATTTAGAATATTCAGAATATATAAAAGGCGAATTTGATTACATTAAGCATTGGGATTTTGGTAAAGAAAAAGTAATCGCAGTAAGAGGCTTTTTTGGAATAGCAATTCCTTTTGGAAACTCAGACTATATTCCGTTTTCAAGAAGTTATTTTTCAGGAGGTTCAAATGACAACAGAGCGTGGCAGCCTTATGCATTAGGGCCGGGAAGTACAAATGCTACAAATGACTTTAACGAGGCAAATATGAAAATCGCATTGAGTGCGGAATTTCGATTTAAAATTTTTGGAGATGTAAAGGGGGCCATTTTTGCCGATGCAGGAAATATATGGAATGTACTCGATAATGTGACAGATGAAAAGGCAAAATTCTCCAGCTTAAACGATTTCGAAGAAATTGCATTAGGTTCCGGATTTGGTTTACGATACGATTTAAGCTTTTTTGTTATTCGTTTAGATTTAGGCTTCAAGACTTACAATCCGGCATATGAACCGGGAAATCGTTGGTTCAAAGAATACAATTTTAGTCACTCTGTTTTAAATTTTGGGATAAATTATCCGTTCTAATGCTAATTAATTCTTATTTTTGCAACCTAAAAACTAAAAAAACAACTAAAAAAGAATTACAATGGCACACAACATTAAACCAGGAGTAGCTACAGGAGATCAAGTACAGGAAATCTTTAATTATGCAAAAGAAAAAGGATTTGCACTTCCGGCAGTAAACGTTACCGGATCAAGTACAATAAATGGAGTTCTTGAAACTGCAGCAAAACTTAATGCGCCGGTAATCATTCAATTTTCAAACGGAGGAGCACAATTTAACGCTGGAAAAGGATTATCTAATGCAAATGAAAAAGCTGCTATTGCAGGAGGAATCGCAGGAGCAAAACACATTCATACTTTGGCAGAAGCTTACGGGGCAACTGTAATTTTACATACTGACCACTGCGCAAAAAAATTATTACCCTGGATTGACGGTTTATTAGATGCTTCTGAAAAACATTTCGCAGAAACAGGAAAACCATTATTCAGTTCTCACATGATCGATTTGTCTGAGGAGCCGATCGAAGAAAATATTGAAATCTGCAAAGAGTATTTGGCGAGAATGAGCAAAATGGGGATGACATTAGAAATCGAGCTTGGTATTACAGGTGGTGAGGAAGATGGTGTTGACAACTCTGATGTTGACAGTTCAAAACTATACACACAACCAGAAGAAGTAGCTTACGCTTATGAAGAATTATCTAAGATAAGCCCTAAATTTACAATTGCTGCAGCTTTTGGTAACGTTCACGGAGTTTACAAACCAGGAAACGTAAAATTAACTCCAAAAATCTTAAAAAATTCTCAGGATTTCGTTCAAAAGAAATTCAACACTGGTCATAACCCGGTAGATTTCGTTTTCCACGGAGGTTCTGGTTCAACATTAGAAGAAATCAGAGAAGGAATTAGCTACGGAGTTATCAAAATGAACATCGATACTGATTTACAATTTGCTTTTACTGAGGGTATCCGTGATTATATGGTTAAAAATATTGAGTATTTAAAATCTCAAATTGGTAATCCTGAAGGTGCTGATGTTCCTAACAAAAAATATTATGACCCAAGAAAATGGGTACGTGAAAGTGAAGTAACTTTTAATGCAAGACTTGAACAAGCTTTTGCAGATTTAAATAATGTGAATACACTATAATAAAAGTGATCAGTAGACAGTTTTCAGTTAAAAATGCTGAAAATATAAAACTGTTTATCAAAAACTGAACACTGAAAATTGATTACTGAACACTGAATACTTAGAGAGATGGCTTGGTTTAAAAGACAGGAAAAAGGGATTACAACTGCTACTGAAGATAAGATGGACGTTCCGAAAGGATTGTGGTACAAATCTCCTACAGGGAAAATTATTGATGCTGACGAATTAGCCAGAAACTTATTTGTAAGTCCGGAAGATGATTTTCACGTACGAATTGGAAGCGCAATCTATTTTGATATTTTATTTGACAATAACGAATTTGTTGAGCTGGATAAAAACATGACATCAAAAGATCCTTTGCATTTTGTGGATACAAAAAAATATGCTGAGAGACTGAAAGATGTAATGGAGAAAACGCATTTAAAAGATGCAGTACGTACCGGAGTAGGAAAATCTAAAGGAAAGGAACTTGTAATTTGCTGTATGGATTTCGCCTTTATTGGAGGATCTATGGGGGCTGTTGTAGGTGAAAAAATTGCCAGAGGTATTAATCACGCTATCAAAAATAAATTACCTTTTGTAATGATTTCTAAATCTGGCGGAGCCCGCATGATGGAAGCAGCTTATTCGTTAATGCAATTAGCCAAAACATCAGTAAAATTAGCTCAACTTGCCGAAGCTGGCTTGCCATACATTTCATTATGTACAGATCCAACAACCGGAGGAACAACTGCATCATACGCCATGTTAGGAGACATTAATATCTCTGAGCCAGGTGCTTTGATTGGTTTTGCCGGTCCACGTGTGGTTCGCGATACGACAGGAAAAGATTTACCGGAAGGTTTTCAGACTGCTGAGTTTCTTTTAGAGCATGGTTTCCTGGATTTTATTACGCCTAGAAAAGATTTAAAAGATAAGATTAACCTATATATTGATTTGATTCAGAATAACAATATTAGATAGTTTTTTTTAAACTGTTTGAAATACAAAAATCCCATTCGCTTCGGCAAATGGGATTTTTTTATAAACGCAATAAATTCCGTTGCAACAAAATATGTCGTTCCTCTGGAACTTTATTATCAATGCCAAAAATTTCAAACTCAATACGAGAACCCTCTGAACCTTTGAGTCTTAGCAACTCTGAACCTCTAAAGAACCTACATTCCGGTTCGAATGGCTTCAACAGGATCTAAATTTGCAGCTGAAATCGCAGGTAAAATCCCTGAAATTAATCCGATAAGAGCAGCCAAACCTGTTCCCAAAAGTATATTTCCCATACTTAAAACAAATTCAAAATCTAAAGCTTTTGTCAAAATAAGTGCGATTCCCCAAACCATTAACAAACCTATAATTCCACCGATTACAGAAAGTATTACCGCTTCAAATAAAAACTGGAATAAAATAAAGCGGTTTTTTGCTCCTAATGATTTCTGAATTCCGATTAGATTAGTTCTTTCTTTTACCGAAACGAACATAATATTGGCAATCCCAAAACCTCCAACTAAAAGAGAAAATCCACTGATAATCCACCCAACCACATTCATCTGACCTAAAATTCCATCAATAAAATCAGTAAAACCGGAAAGCACATTAATAAAAAAATTGTTCATATCTCCTGCTTTCATTCCACGTATAGTTCTTAATTTTTGTGCAACTTCTGCTTTATAAGCATCCATATCAACACCTTTAACAGGCTTCAGGACAATTACCGGTGTCATCGAATCACTGTCTCCATACATTCGCCGCAAAAAATTGGCCGGTAAATAAACTGATGTATCATTACTATCACCAAAAAAACCTGCACCCTGTTTTACAATTACGCCTATTACAGTAAAACGTTGTCCGTATAAACGAATATTTTTTCCAACTGGATCACTGTTCCCAAAAAGTCCTTCGGCAATATCAAACCCTAAAACAATTACAGGTGTTCCTGAATTGGATTCAGATTCATTATAAAATCTTCCTTTGTCAAAACTTAATCCTTCGATATCTACGATTTCAGATGATGCCGGAATAATATTTACATCACTAACTGTTTTAGAATCATATTTTAAACTTTCCCTGTTAACAAAAAGCTGATAGCCTACCTGATCTGTATTATTAAGAGAATTTTTAAGAGCAATGTATTCATCATATTTTACATTTGGAAACTGCTCTCTTTTCCATTGGGGAATTTCTGAGGGTCCAAAGCAATATTTCATTAAATAAATCGTATTCTTATCTAAACTGCTCAAATCTTTTGAAATTTTTCTATCCAGAGAATCAACCGCGGCTAATACCGCAATAATCGAAAAAATACCAATAGTAACGCCTAGCAACGATAATAAAGTTCGTAATTTATTATTGCGTAAAGCGTTTATGGCAAAGCTCAAACTTTCTTTTAATAACCTGAGATAAACTAACATATATGATATTTTTTGCGATAAAGTAAAATTCAATAAATTTAAATCAAAAACCTAATAAAAGGTAACTAACTCATCAGTAGATTTTTTTACTATAATGTTACAAGAATTCCTTTAAATATATTATCAAAAAAACTACTTTTGCAGTCTGAAAATTATAACTACACAATGAGCACAACTAAAACAATACAATCGGCATTAATTTCTGTTTTTTCTAAAGATGGATTAGAGCCAATCGTTAGAAAATTACACGAACAAAACGTAACACTTTATTCAACCGGAGGAACTGAAGATTTCATAAAAAACCTGGGAATTCCTGTTGTTCCTGTTGAAGATATTACTTCATTTCCTGAAATCTTTGGCGGAAGAGTAAAAACATTGCACCCGAAAATTTTTGGCGGTATTTTAAACCGTCAGGATAATGAAAATGATGTGCAGCAAATGAAGGAATTTGATATTCCACAGATTGATTTGGTAATTGTAGATTTATATCCTTTTGAAAAAACAGTTTCTTCAGGTGCAAGTGAGCAAGATATTATAGAAAAAATTGACATTGGTGGAATTTCATTGATTCGTGCTGGTGCAAAAAATTTCAAGGACACTGTAATTGTGGCTTCTGTTAACGAATATAGCTTGCTTTTGGAATTGATTACAGAGCAAAACGGAGCAACAACTCTTGAAGACAGGAGATTGCTGGCAACAAAAGCATTTCACGTTTCATCTCATTACGATGGTGCTATTTTTAATTATTTCAATACTGATGAAACCATTTACAAAGAAAGCATTGCAGATGGACAAGTTTTACGATACGGAGAAAATCCACACCAAAAAGGTTTCTTTTTTGGAGATTTTGATGCAATATTCAAAAAAGTTCACGGTAAAGAATTATCATATAACAACTTACTGGATGTTGATGCAGCGGTAAACTTAATTAACGAGTTTAAAACTGACGGGCCTACATTTGCAATCTTAAAACATAATAATGCTTGCGGTTTGGCTTCAAGAAAAACAATCAGTGAAGCTTATTTAGCGGCACTTGCTTGTGATCCAACATCGGCATTTGGCGGAGTTTTGATTGCAAACACTAAAATTGATTTGGCGACTGCTCAGGAAATCAATAAATTATTCTGTGAAGTTGTAATTGCCCCAGATTATGATGACAATGCAATTGCAGTATTACAAGAAAAGAAAAACAGAATTATATTAGTTCAAAATGAAGTTGCATTACCTTCAAGACAAGTAAGAACATGTCTTAACGGTTTGTTAATTCAGGACAGAAATAATATTACAGATACTAAAGAGCATTTAAAAACCGTTACTACTACAGAGCCAACTGCACAGGAAATAGAAGATTTAATTTTTGCCTCAAAAATTTGTAAAAACACAAAATCAAATACAATTGTATTTGCAAAAAACGGAACATTAATTTCTTCAGGAACTGGTCAGACATCGAGAGTTGACGCTTTGGTACAAGCTGTAGACAAAGCTAAAGCTTTTGGATTTGATTTAACCGGAGCTTCAATGGCAAGTGATGCATTTTTCCCATTTCCGGATTGTGTTGAATTAGCCAAAAAAGCAGGAATTACGGCAGTAATTCAGCCAGGAGGATCAATAAAAGATGAATTAAGCATAAATTATTGCAACGAAAATAATCTTGCAATGGTATTTACAGGAACACGTCATTTTAAACATTAATTTGTTTAACTTTGTTGGATAAATTATTTATAACATTTTAAACCCCTAAAAAACTTATGGGATTTTTTGATTTCATGACCGAGGATATTGCGATAGACCTTGGTACCGCAAACACTTTAATCATACATAATGATAAAGTTGTTATTGATAGTCCGTCGATCGTTGCACGTGATAGAATATCAGGCAAAATCATTGCCGTTGGTAAGGAAGCCAATATGATGCAAGGTAAAACGCATGAAAACATCAAGACCATAAGGCCTTTGAAAGATGGTGTAATTGCCGATTTTGATGCTTCAGAAAAAATGATCAATATGTTCATTAAAAGTATTCCTGCATTAAAAAAAAGAATGTTTACTCCCGCTTTAAGAATGGTAGTATGTATTCCGTCTGGAATTACTGAAGTTGAAATGAGAGCAGTAAAAGAATCTTGCGAAAGGGTAAACGGAAAAGAAGTTTACCTAATTCATGAACCAATGGCAGCAGCAATTGGTATTGGTATCGATATCATGCAGCCAAAAGGAAACATGATTGTAGATATTGGTGGGGGAACTACTGAAATAGCCGTTATTGCATTAGGTGGAATTGTATGTGACAAATCTGTGAAAATTGCAGGTGACGTTTTTACAAACGATATTGTTTATTACATGCGTACACAACACAATCTTTTTGTGGGAGAAAGTACTGCTGAAAAAATAAAAATCCAAATTGGAGCTGCTATCGAAGATTTAGAAAGTGCTCCGGAAGACATGTCTGTTCAAGGTAGAGACTTACTTACGGGCAAACCAAAACAAGTTGAAGTTTCATACAGAGAAATTGCCAAAGCATTAGACAAATCAATTCAACGTATTGAAGATGCCGTAATGGAAACTTTATCTCAGACTCCTCCAGAATTAGCAGCCGATATTTACAATACCGGTATTTATTTAGCCGGTGGTGGATCGATGTTGAGAGGTCTTGACAAACGTATTTCTCAAAAAACAGATTTACCTGTTTACATTGCTGAAGATCCGTTAAGAGCAGTTGTTCGCGGAACTGGAATGGCACTTAAAAACATTGCAAAATTCAAAAGTATCTTAATCAAATAAGATTCAAATAACAATCAATATCTTTTTAATTAGAGTCAAATTGAATTATTTGACTCTAATTAAAATTTGAAACTAAAAGCATATCCTGAAACAAAATAACAGAACAAGAAATGCAGCAAATTTTTAATTTCATTATAAGAAACAGTAATCGATTGCTGTTTTTGTTGCTTTTAGGTATTTCGTTGGCACTCACAATCCAATCTCATTCTTTTCACAGAAGCAGGGTCATAAGCTCTGCCAATTTCATTAGTGGGGGTGTTTACGAAAAAATCAACAATGTAAATGAGTATTTGAATTTAAGAACCGAAAATGACGAGCTGGTACTTGAAAACGCAAGATTAAAAAGCCTACTGTTCAATATAGAAGATACCACTAAAGCACAAAAGATTGACAACCTTAAAGGAGTAAAACCAGCTGATATTATTGTTTCCAAAGTAATACACAACTCGTATAACACACACGAAAATTATATCACTTTGAACTCAGGCACAAAGGAAGGAGTAAAACAGGACATGGGTGTGATCAACAGTTTAGGTATCATTGGTATTGTTAATAACACCTCGCCTAATTACTCTACCGTAATTAGTATTTTGAATATGAAATCTCAAATTAATGCAAAATTAAAGAAATCAAATCATTTTGGTTCTCTTACCTGGGATGGAAAAAGCACAGGATTTGTACAGTTGGAAGATGTTCCCAGATTAGCCTCTATAAGAAAAGGAGATACCATTGTTACTGGTGGCCAGTCAGTAATTTTTCCGGAAGGGATTAATATTGGTACAGTTGAAAATATATATACCCAGGATAAAACAAGTTTTTATGTCATAAATGTAAAACTGTTTAATGATATGACTAATTTGGGTCATGTTTATATTATTAAAAGTAAAAACAGGGAAGAGCTTATTAATTTAGAAAAAAAAGAAAAAGATGAATAGCGCATTGTTAGTCAATATTTTTCGATTTATTATGTTCCTGGCAATTCAAATTGTTATTTTCAACAATATGAATTTATTAGGTTATATAAGCCCGTATCCTTATATTCTGTATATCATCCTATATCCGGTAAACAGTAACCGGTCCGGTCTTATAATTTCAAGTTTTTTATTAGGTCTTACAATGGATATGTTTTGTAATTCAGGTGGTATCCATGCAGCAGCGTGTGTGCTTTTAGCCTATTATCGTCCATATATTTTTAAATTTTCATTTGGATTAAGTTATGAATACCAAACGATAAAACTAAACGATTCATTAACACCTGAACGCTTTTCATTTATCTTAGTATCTGTAGTATTGCATCATATTGTGCTATTTATTCTGGAAGCATTTCAATTTAAATTTATTTGGGATATTTTGCTCCGAACTTTATTTAGCTCCATATTCTCCATAATTATTTCAATTATAATAATATATCTTATTAAGCCCAATAAACGATGAGAAAAGCCCTGCTGCCCACTTTAATCATTATTGCAGCAACTTTGCTAGTGATCAGGATATTTTATTTGCAGGTTATTGATGATTCTTTTAAATTAAAATCAGAAAATAATGCTATAAAAATAAAGTATGACTACCC
Source organism: Flavobacterium piscis (assembly GCF_031457575.1). Taxonomy (GTDB): domain Bacteria; phylum Bacteroidota; class Bacteroidia; order Flavobacteriales; family Flavobacteriaceae; genus Flavobacterium; species Flavobacterium piscis_A. Next base: position 221,403 of record NZ_JAVDWQ010000001.1, read on the forward strand.
TGAGCGCGGCTATATTTATGACCGATATGGTAAGTTGCTCGTAGCAAATCAGTCATCCTATGATATCATGGTTATACCCAGAGAAATTAAAAAAAACCTTGATGTTTTAGAGTTTTGTCAATTACTGAATATTACAAAACAAGATTATGATCAAAGAGTTGCAAAAGCAAAAATATACAGCCCAAGATTACCTTCTGTATTTTTACCTCAATTAAATAAAACAGAATTTGCCGCTTTTCAGGAAAAAATACGAAAATATGAAGGTTTCTATTTTCAAAAACGGTCACTTCGTGACTACGAAGTAGATTATGGCGCTAATATTTTTGGATTCATCACACAGGTAAACGAAGGACTGATTGCAAAAAACCCATATTATAATAGTGGGGATTTAATTGGAAAACAAGGAGTTGAAGAAAGCTATGAAGAAATCCTAAGGGGAATCAAAGGTGTAAAATACATTCAAAAGGACAAATACAATCGTGAAATTGGTTCCTACAAAAATGGTAAATATGATACCATTGCTGTTCAGGGTGAAGATATCAATTTAACAATTGACGCTGAGCTTCAAAAATACGGGGAGGCATTAATGATTAATAAACGTGGAGGAATTGTTGCAATTGAACCCCAAACAGGAGAGATTTTAGCACTTGTTACAGCTCCATCGTATGATCCAGCAATTTTAGTTGGAAGACAACGTTCTAAAAACTATACGCTTCTTTACCATGATTCAATTGCAAAACCTTTATATGACAGAGGTCTTTTGGCAGAATATCCACCGGGATCACCTTTTAAAATATTAACCGGGTTGGTAGCTTTACAAGAAGGTGTAATTGATCAAAACAGCTCTGTTTCCTGTCATCACGGATTTAGCTACGGAAGAGGCCGTTTTATGAGATGCCATTGCGGAGGCGGTCAATTACAATTACATCGCGGAATTTACCAGTCTTGCAATTCTTATTTTGCTACTGCCTACATGAAAACTATCAATAAATATACACAACCTGCAGTTGCAGTTGATATTTGGAGCAATCATCTTAAAAGTTTTGGGCTTGGTCAATTTATGGGCTATGATCTGCCAACTGGTAAAAAAGGAAAAATTCCAACTTCAAAAACCTACAAACAAATTTATCCTAACGGAGGCTGGAGAAGTACAACTATTGTGTCTAATGCTATTGGACAGGGTGAGGTTGTAATGACTCCTATTCAGTTAGCTAATATGATGGCAACAATTGCAAATCAGGGACATTATTACACCCCTCATATCATTAGGAAAATTGAGGGCAAAAGAATAGACCCTAAATTTACAGTTAAGCATACTACATCAATAGACAAAAAATATTTTCCCCCAATCATAAATGGTTTATTTGATGTTTATAACATGGGTACTGCAAGCAGACTAAAAGTAGAAGGAATTGATATTTGTGGCAAAACTGGAACATCAGAAAATTTCGCTAAAATTGGTGGTAAAAGAGTCCAGCTTAAAGATCACTCTATATTTGTCGCATTTGCCCCAAAAGACAATCCTAAAATTGCAATTGCAATTATGGTAGAAAATGGAGGGTTTGGTGCAACAATTGCGGGACCTATTGCCAGTTTAATGATTGAAAAATATCTTAGAAAAAAAATAACCAGAACTGATTTAGAAACGAGGGTTTTAAATATAAGTTTAAAAGGAGAATATGCAAAATTAGGTGGAATGAAAGAAGCAAATGCTATCGAATCAACTCCGAAAGACTCCATTTTAAAAGCTAAAATTATTAAACCAAAAGAAGTAATCACGAAAATAACACTAGACACAACTAAAAAAAATTAATCAGGATTATTTCAAATGAGAAATCAAAGTGTAAAAAAAAATATTGACTGGATAAGTGTAATCATCTATGCTGCCTTAGTAATATTAGGATGGCTTAATATATATTCGTCCTCATTATCCTCTACTGAAGGCACTTTTGAAAAGCAATTAATATTCATTATCTGTACCATTCCGTTAATTTTTATTGTCTTGTTTGTAGATGGCAAATTTTATGAAAAATATGCCAGTATTATTTTTGTAGTTTCCTTATTATCCCTGGCAGGTTTGTTTCTTTTTGGAAAAACAATAGCAGGACAAAGATGTTGGTACGCTATTGGAAGTTTCACTTTACAGCCCTCAGAATTTGCAAAAGCAGCAACATCATTAGCTTTAGCTAAATATTTAAGTGATACTCAAATCAGTTTAAAAGACTTAAATCGTCAAATGCAGGCTCTGGCCATTATATTATTGCCTGTTCTCTTAATTTTACCACAACCCGATCCGGGAAGCGCCCTGATTTACAGTGTTTTTCTCATTGTCTTATATAGAGAAGGATTGCCTTCATGGTATATCTGGAGCGGATTCATAGCGATTCTCTTATTTGTCCTGACCCTTATTTTAGAATCTTACGTAGTAATTTTAATAGCGGCTCTCGTATTGGCAATTATATACTTCAAAGGAAGGGCAGTTGATCGTAATATTATACTAAGTGGAATGATATTAGCCGTAATTTCAGCTTTTGTTTTATCTGTTGATTATGTATTTGACAACGTTTTCAAACAGCATCATAGAGATCGTTTTAATATTTTATTAGGCAAAAGTGTAGATTTAAAAGGTATTGGATATAACACAAACCAATCTGAAATTGCAATTGGTTCAGGAGGATGGGTCGGTAAAGGCTTTTTAGAAGGTACACAGACAAAAGGTGGTTTTGTTCCCGAACAACATACCGATTATATTTTTACAACCGTTGGTGAAGAATGGGGTTTTGCAGGCTCTTTAGTTGTTATTCTCTTATTCGCCTGTTTACTTTTAAGAGTAATCTATTTAGCCGAAAGACAAAAAACAAAATTCAGCAGGGTTTACGGATATTGTGTAGCAGGAATTTTATTCATTCATTTTTTTGTAAACATAGCAATGGTGGTTGGTATTTTTCCAACTATTGGAGTTCCGCTTCCTTTCTTTTCTTATGGAGGTTCCGGACTATGGGGATTCACAATCCTGCTTTTTATATTCTTAAAAATGGATGCCAATAAAGTAAACGAATGGTAATCAAAGATATTCCAAAAAAATCCGAAGTTTAACGTTAAACTTTGGATTTTTTTTCTACATATAGCTTAAAATTTCTTTTTTATAAGAATCATATTCTCCCTGCATAATCAAACCATTATCAAGAAGCTTTTTGTAGTTCTGGAGTTTATCAAAAAGTTCTTCTTTTGACAATTCGCTTAATTTACGGTCTCCTGTAGATGCCTGTTGTTGCAATGGCTCAAATGACTCAGTATAGGTCGTTGCAGGCATAATTTCAGCAAAACTGGTCACTTCTTCTGTTTCAATTTCTTCTATTTCATTTTCCTCTTCAAAATCAGTGTAAACATCAACAGGTTTTTCATTTTCTGTAACCGGTGCTTCAATTTTTACAGGATTTTTAAGCAAATCCAGTTGCTCCTTGGCATAAGTATATATTTTTCTGGCTTGAATTTTCGGGATATAATCTATCGAAATGGACAAATCAGTATTCGTATTAAATGAAAATTCTGAGCCTAAAATATTTTCTTTAACAAAAGTACCGGCAATATCATCCCATGTATAATCTGTAAAATCCATCGACAATCCTAAATTTTTAGGTTTACAAATGATGATTCTTTTATTGGTTAACACAATACTGTCAGGAAAAACAGTAATAGCTGGTTTTTTTTGAACGGCAATATATCCAATTTCTTCATTTTTCATCAATAAATCATTGAGTTTTGAAGTGATTTTTTCAATCGCTTTTGGATCTTGTTCTTCGTTTAGAAATTTTTTAAATTGTTCTTTCATATTTTATAAGTTGCTAAGTTACAAAGTAACCGAGTTGCTGAGTTTTTTTCTTACTTCAACAAATGTAATACCTAATTTTCTAATTCAATAATTTCATTCTGAATTTTCTTTGTCAAACTTTTAAAAACCAATTCATACGAATGATCAATCAATTCTTTTATAAAACTTGTTGGTAAATTTCCGTTTAAAGCTATTGTATTCCAGTGAACCTTACTCATATGGAATCCGGGTTTTATCTCATCATATTCAGCTCTTAACTCCTGTGCACGTTCAGGGTCGCATTTTAAATTGACTGATGCTTCATTCTTTTCCCACCTGGATAAAGAAGACAAGGCAAACATTTTTCCGCCGACTTTAAAAACTAATGTATCCTCATCAAAAGGAAAATGTTCACTGACGCCTTTTTTAGAAAGGCAATATTCATAGTACGTTTCTAGATTCATATCATTTATTGTTTTCCAATTTCTCCTAAATGTGTATACTTAAATCCTTTTTGATACTTTAATCCGTAACCAAAAATTCGATCCATAGCTGAATGTGAAAATAAAATAATTCCCACTAACTGAATAATTTCTATATTTAAATAACATCCTAAAGCACAAATCAAAAGTGCAATTCCTCTATGATGAAACAGGTTGTAGAAAAAAGCACCCGTTTTATTTCCAAAAACATACCCAAACATTGACAAATCCGGTGCTAAAATTAAAACTAAAAACCACCACCAATCAAAATTTAAACGATTGAATAAATAGATTCCAAGAATGAATAAGGCCGTTTCTTCGAGTTTAATAATTGTGTTCATTATATTATTTTTTCCATCATTTTTTCGGGATGATTTAATTTTGTAAACCCGAATTTCTCGTATAAAAAGTGTGCATCACTTGTAGCCAGTCTCCAAATTTTTACATTTTTAAGCTGTGGTTCACTCATCATATTTTCAATTAAAATGAACGAATATCCTTTTCCGCGATGTTCTTCAATAATAAAAACATCCATTAAATAAGCAAAAACAACATAATCCGTTATTACCCTTGCAAAACCAATTTGTTTGTCATCTAAGTAGATTCCAAAACAAACCGAAGCATCAATTGTAATCTGAACTTCTTCTATTGTTCTTCCTGCAGCCCAGTAAATATCCTTCAGGAAATCCTGAATAAAAGGGATATCAAGTTTGCTTTTATCAGTCGAAACAGTAATCATATTTTGTATAAAACAGGTTTTGATGGACTTGCATCATTTTCAAACGATGCAATTTGTAAATTTAATATGTAATTTCCATCTTTTACTTCATCCGAAACAAAAATCATTTCTGTAATCGTAGCTTGTAAACGAGCATCTGCATTAAGATGAACCGTATCTTTCACATTCCAAAACGCTTTATGAGCCAATAATTTTCCTTCATCATACTCCTTGTCCACACTTGGCAAATCAATCAATAAATGCTGAACTTCACTTTCTCGGATAAAAATCGCTGCATCTTCAGACAAATATGGCGGGTTAGTATTGGAATATTTCCTGGATTTTTTACCTCTTTGGTTTGGAATAGTTCTGATAATTAATGCTTCTGTCACGATTGAAGATGAAATCATCATCGCTTTTTGCACTTGATCTTTCGTAATAATAAAATCATCTCCGCTTTTTTCAGGTTCAATGGTAATCAATTTAGCAAAAAAGAAAAAATTCTTTAAACATTGATTAATACTGTAAAAATCATTCGTAATATGTCCCAGACATTCGGTATGTGTTCCGTGCCCGTGCGGATTAAAAAAAATATTATTGAAATTAGTAGATGATTTTCCTTCAGAAACTTTCCCTATCCAATCACCAGAAACAACAGGTTCAATGACCGGTTTTTCAATATACCATGCAATCGGATTTTCATCTGTATTTGTTAACGGAATTGAGATATCAATTGGTTTTGATAAGTCAATTTGAAAGTTGTTGATTTTGGCCAGCACTGTTAAATATTTTCTTATGATTTATTAATCCAAATTTAGGTAAAAGAGATCACTTGCAATTCCATCCGTTAAAAATTTTCCTTTTGAAGTAGGTTTTAAAATATTATTTTCGATAAAAACCAATTCGTCATCAAGAAATTTCTGTGCTTGTTTTTTTAAATAGTTCAAATAATCTTTACCAAATTCTTTTTCTATTCGTTCTAATGAAACGCCCCAAATAGTTCGTAACCCTGTCATTATATATTCGTTATATCGATCTGATTTCGATAAAATTTCAGTTTCTATGGGCAGAATATTTTCCTTAATTGATTTTAAATAAAGTGAATTATTGGTTACGTTCCAGCCTCTTTTTGTACCATCATAACTATGTGCAGAAGGTCCGATTCCGATATATTTTTTGCCAAGCCAATACGCCGAATTGTTTTTGGAAAAATAATTTTCTTTCCCAAAATTGGATAACTCGTAATGAATAAAACCATTTTTCTGAAGCGTTTCAACCAAAATCATAAAATGACTGGAAGCTGTTTCATCCTGAGGTTCAGCAATTTTTCCGGTATCAATCAGTTTTCTTAAAGCTGTTTTTGGTTCAACGGTCAAGGCATAACTTGAGATGTGTGGAATTTCAAAGCTAAGAGCTGTTTCGATATTTTTTTTCCACATCTCATCACTCATTCCCGGAATTCCGTAGATAAGATCGAGTGAAATATTATCAAAAAATTTAGTTGCTTCTTGTAAACATTTTATGGCTTCCACCGAATTATGAGCGCGGTTCATCATCTTCAAATCTTCTTCATAAAAAGACTGAATTCCGATGCTTAAACGGTTTATTGGACTATTTGCTAATTCCAGAATTCTTCCTGAAGACAAATCATCTGGATTGGCTTCGAGTGTTATTTCAGGATTTTCAGAAACTTTATAATTTTGATAAACTTCAGAAATTAAAAAGTTTATTTCTTCATTGCTCAAAACAGAAGGTGTTCCTCCACCAAAATATATGGTTTCTACAATTTCATTCGAAAGCTCATTTTTGCGCATGCTGATCTCTTTCGCTAAAGCCAAAACCATTTCGTCCTTCTTTTTCATTGAAGTTGAGAAATGAAAATCACAATAGTGGCATGCCTGCTTGCAGAAAGGAATATGAATGTAGATACCGCTCATTAGTATTCAGTGTTCAGTTTTTAGTTTTCAGTCTTAGTTTTCAGTCTCAGTTAAAACTGTAAACCGCTGAGACTGAAAACTATTTTTTAACTCGTTCCTCATTTTGTTTCACAAAAGCATCCCAACCAGTATAACTTGTAGTACCCACCACTTTTCCGGAATTGAAAAAATGGCAAACTGCAGCTGCCAATCCATCAGTTGAATCGAGATTTTTTGGTAATTCTTTTAATCCTAAAAGCTGTTGAAGCATTTTTGCGACCTGTTCTTTACTGGCATTTCCGTTTCCTGTAATCGCCATTTTTATCTTTTTGGGCTCGTATTCCGTAATAGGAATATCTCTCGAAAGTCCGGCAGCCATAGCAACACCTTGTGCACGTCCTAATTTCAGCATCGATTGAACATTTTTACCAAAAAAAGGAGCTTCAATCGCAATTTCGTCAGGATGATGTGTTTCGATTAATTCAATTGTACGTTCAAAAATAATTTTTAGCTTTTGGTAATGATTATCGTATTTGGAGAGTTGCAATTCATTCAATTGCAAAAATTCCATTTTTTTATTGATGACTTTTATCAATCCAAAACCCATGATGGTTGTTCCCGGGTCAATACCTAATATGATTCTTTCTTTTGTCATTTTTTATTACACCAAGGTTCTCGGAGAAACTCAAAGATTCACAAAGTTTATTTTCAATTATATAATTTATAGTCTTTGCCGAACTCTGTGAGCTTTTGTGTGACTTTGTATAATAGTTTTTCCTTTACTTTGCGACATGATTTCAATTCCTCACAAAGCTAAACAATTCCTTGTTCTTCTAACCAAACTTTTGATTGTTGGTGGCGCTTTTTATTTTATTTATAATCAGCTGGCAAACAACGACCAACTCGATTGGCAAAAGTTTATAACATTGTATCGCAAGAATCAATCGGTTTTAGGAATCAGCTTTATTTTGCTTTTGAGTGTCCTGAATCGTTATTTTGAGATTTTAAAATGGCAGAATTTAGCAGGAGTCATTCGTAAGATTTCTTTAGGAGAAGCTACAAAACAAGTCCTGGCTGCATTGACTGCCGGAATTTTCACGCCCAACGGAGTTGGAGAATATGCCGGAAAAGCTCTGTTTTATCCAAAATCAGAAACCAAAAAAGTGGTTTTCCTGAATTTGATCTGCAATGGAATACAGATGGTTTTAACTGTAATTTTTGGTGTTTTCGGATTATTATATTTTAATGCAAAACATACCATTATTACGACCAAAACTGTTGCTGTTTTATTTGGCATTTTCCTGTTACTGGCTGGTATTTTCTTTTTTTTGAAAAAAATAAAAATAAAAGGATTTTCAATAGAAAAATTATTTCATAAAATTAATGAAATCCCGAAACGTATCCATCAAAAAAATATATTATTAGGGGTTTGCAGGTATCTTGTTTTCTCCCATCAATATTACTTTCTCTTTTTGGCTTTTGATGTGGAGTTGCCATATTTTACTTTAATTGCTACGATTGCTGTAGTCTACTTTTTAGCTTCTTCCTTGCCTACTTTTCAGTTTTTAGATTTTGCGGTAAAAGGAAGTGTCGCCATTTATTTCTTTGGAATTCTAGGGGTAAATGAATGGATTGTAGTTTTTATCAGTACATCAATGTGGTTTTTGAACGTAGTTTTACCTGTAATTATTGGTGCTTATTATGTATTGAATTTCAAAACTAAAACTACAGCATGAGTTTGGTTTTCTTCATCATATTAACCATTTATGTCATTAGTATTGGTTTCCTTATTTATGGTTTTACTAAAGTAAAAAAGCATCAAAAATCTGATTTAAAACCGAAAAGCAATTTCACAATTATAGTTCCTTTTCGGAATGAAGCTGATAATTTACCTAAGCTTTTACAAAGTTTTTCAAATCTTAATTATCCAAATGATTTATTTGAAGTGATTTTGGTAGATGATAGTTCAATGCAAAAGTTTGAAGTTCCAAGTTTCAGGTATCAGGTTGCAGTAGTAGACAACATAAGAATTTCGAATTCTCCTAAAAAAGATGCTATAACAACGGCGATGAAACATGTAAAAACTGATTGGGTGATTACAACCGATGCAGATTGCGTAGTGCCTGAAAACTGGCTTTTGACATTTGACAATTATATTCAGCAAAATAAGGTTTCAATGTTATCCGGAGCAGTAACTTATGATTATGAAAATTCTTTTTTGCATTATTTTCAGCAGTTAGATTTAACTAGTTTGCAGGGGGCAACTATTGGAAGCTTCGGACTTAACAAGGCATTTATGTGCAATGGCGCCAATTTTGCCTATACAAAATCAATGTTTGAAAGACTAAGTGGTTTTGATGGTAATAGTAAAATTGCCAGTGGTGATGATGTTTTCTTATTACAGAAAGCAGTGGGTTTATTTCCATGTGAAGTCCATTATTTAAAAGCCGAAGAAGCTATTGTAATAACCAGGTCAACAAAAAACTGGAAATCGCTTTTTTACCAAAGAGTGCGCTGGGCAGCAAAAACAAGTTCGTATCAAAGCCTTTTCGGAAAATTTTTAGGACTAATTGTTTTCGCTGGGAACCTGAGTTTTATGATTGGATTTTTATTTTCTCTTTTTAGCATTTGGCCCTGGCAATTTCTAATTTTATATGTTGTTTTAAAATTCAGTATTGACTTTATTTTACTTTATATAACGAATTGTTTTTTAACCAAAACAAAATTACGTTATTTGATTCTAAGCAGTTTATTTTATCCTTTTTTTAGTTCAGTGGTTGCTTTGTACAGTTTATTTGGTTCTTATGAATGGAAAGAACGTCGTTTTAAAGTGTAATTTCTTTTGAACTTAAAATCTTCCCTGATAGAAGTTTTTTCTTTAAAAATAAAAAGATACAGCGAACAGCAGGACACGAGGGATAGCGAGCTAACGAAGTAAATATTATTTATTGTTTTTTTCCTTAAGGATTACAGGTAAAATAAATTGTGTTTTTACCGGAATTCCCCTCTTGATGCCCGGACTAACTTTTGGGAAATCGATTAAACGTGCGTGTAGGATACTGTCTATTTTTATGGTGTCATACGCAACAGAATCTTTCGGGAACTGGGGTTCAAATTTCATGGTTGCATTTGGAAAAACAGTGACTTTTACTTCTATAGTGTCAAGTTCAGGATATAGTATGAAGAGCGTGTCTATGTCTAATTTGGACTGAATGAGTTGCGACATTACTTCAAAAAAACATTGCTGGCGCTGCTTTTTACCGCCAATTTTTTCACAGTCAACAACTGATGGGTATTCATCAACTTCTTTCCAATTGATCGATTTTAATTCTTTTTGCAGTAATTCTTTTTCAGAAGGAACCTGCTTCTCAAAATATTGACAAGAATTGAAAAACAAAATAATTAAAAAAGGGAAAAACTGCTTCAAGATTTTAATTTGAATTGAACTATGGTATAAAAATACGATTATTTTTTTTGAGATGCTTTGTAAATTTGAACTATTAAGATGTTTATTGGTTTAAAAAAAACAGATATTAAAGTTCTATAATTTTTTAGTTAAAAAAAAGAATACTTTTAAGTAATCAAAATAAATATATGGATTCACTATTGATATTACTCGGTTCTATTTGCATGATTATAGGGATTTTAGGCAGCTTTTTACCTGTATTGCCCGGATTGCCCAGTTGTTGGGTGGGTCTTTTGTTATTATATCTGACAAAAGGTGTTGAAAATAATTATTGGGTATTGGGAATAACACTTATACTTACTATCGTTATAACTGTTCTGGCTTATGTTATTCCCGCTAAAGGCACTAAAAGATATGGAGGAAGTTCTTATGGGGTTTGGGGAACCAATATTGGGTTAGTTGTTGGAATTTTAGCCCCAATACCATTTGGTTTTATTATTGGCCCTTTTATAGGAGCTTTACTGGGTGAATTGATTTATGATTCAAAAAATCACCAGCGTGCCATAAAAGCTGCAACCGGTTCCTTACTTGGTTTTTTGGCATCAAGTTTTATTAACTTTATGTTCTGCATTATGTTTTTCGGTCTTTTTCTTACGATAGTGTGGCGTCATAAGTCGGTTCTGTTTTAGATTAAAGAATTAATTTCAAATAAAAAATTTCAAATCATTATTATAAGCAAATCCTTAGAAATTTTCAAATTTTCTGATTATCCAAAAATCAGCATTTACTGATGTTATTAGGATATATAATATGATTTTTAAAATTAATGACCAAAAGATTTAACTATTTTTTTGGATATGTTAATATATTTTATATTTTTATCACAAATAAACGATGAAATACCACACTTTATCGTTTATTTTTAATTATTATAAATATAATCTTACGGTAAAATTATGACCCCAAATCTACAAATTGAACTAAGACGCTTTATTTCTTCTAATGTTATATCCAAATTAAACAAGTTCTACTATGAAAACGATGCTTTATTAATTAAGGCCATTGATGTAGCCATAGGAACTGTTTTAATGGGATGTTACAATAATACTGATGAAAAATCATTTAAAAAAATGATTAAATCTTTGGAAAACACCTCATTTTACAAAGAAATTGATTTTGTTTCCGGCAGAATATTATCTGTTGATGATTGTTATAAAACCGAAGGAAACACATTTCTTGAGCAGTTATTCTCTAATAAAAAGGCAAGAATTACTGAAATGATTTCAAATGAAGTGGGTATAAAAAGCGAAACTGCCCGCGAAGTATTAAACTTTTCAGTCTTGCTGACACTTTCCTACTTAAAATACAATTCAGAATTAACAGCAAGTTTAAAATTACTCTTAGACGAACAAAAGAGAGAAATTTTAAACAGTATTCCTCCCGGAATTAAAATAATTTTAGGATTCTCTTGTTATGAGTCGGTAGAGGAAAAAACCAATTCACGTATAGGAAAGTCAATCTTTAGTTTTTTTGGCAACAGACAAATCTAAGATTCAAATTATATTTTTTCAACTGGTCTTTTCTTCAAAAGCTTTACTAGTACTGGAAAAGTAGATATTATAACGATGATGATTATAATGTACTCGATATGGTGTTTGAGATCTATCCCCTGCTTTAAAAACACCCCGTACAAATAATGTCCGGCAAAAATCAGGATAAAAGACCATAAAAATGAGCTTAGGATATTATAGAACATAAATTTCTTTTTGTCCATAGAAACAATCCCAGCGATAATTGGGGCAAAAGTCCTGAAAATAGGCAGAAAACGAGCATAGATAATAGCTTTCCCTCCATATTTTTCAAAAAAGTCTTTTGATTGCAATAAATATTTTTTCTTAAACCAAAAAGTATCTTCTTTCTTAAACAAATAATATCCGCTTTTGGATCCAAACCAGTAACCGGTCATATTTCCCAGTACTCCCATGATGGCTACTAATAATGATAATAAAAAAACATTTATAAAATCACTAGAAATAAAAACCATATTCTCCATAAGTTCACGGCTGTAAATTCCTGCTAAAAACAACAAACTATCACCTGGAAGAAAAAAACCTGCAAAAAGTCCGGTTTCTGCAAAAACAATAAATAAAACAATAAATAAACCTATTTGAACTCCGCCTATGCTTAAATTAATATAAAACTCAGGATTTATTAATTGGGTCCAGTCAAAATTATTCATATAGTATTGGTTATTATTGAAATTACAGGGTGTGAAAGTAATAATAATTTAGTTTAACCACAATTAAATACGGCATTTTAAACATAAATTAACGATTAAAAAGCCCAAGTACAGACTTGGGCTTTGAGATATTTATCTTTCATATTTACAGCAAGAATGCAAATTATCATAATCAATTGTAGTGGCTTTTACCTCATCTGTATCATGTCCTACTTTTGCAATCGCTTTTTTCAAATCCTGAGGTGAAGATTTTTCTTCATTTAATATTACTGTAAGTTGGTGTGAACTAATATCCCAGCTAGCAGTTTTTACCCCTGAAACACTAAAAGCAGCTTTTTCGATACGTTTTTTACATTGTTCACAGTTTCCGTTTACTTCTGTCGTATATTTTAAATTCTTATTTTTTTTAGTTTGAGCCTGGGCTGAAAATCCTAAAAAAGTCATCAATGCGATTAAAATTATCTTATTCATCTTATCTATATTTATTGTTATTAAATTCTTGAAATTGTTGTTGCTTACTTTATTCTAAATCGTAATCCGGCATAATACATTTGCCCAAAAATAGGGGCATAAGCTATAGATGCATCAAAATTTGATCCAAAAGGATTTTCACTTCCTAAAATCGCTTTTTCCTGTTGGTAGTTTCCAATATTTTCTCCTCCAATATAAACTTCGAAAACCGGAGAAAAAACTCGTGTTACCTGAGCATTCATAACTGCATAGGAAGGAGAAAAATCAGGAAATTGATCTGCTGTTGGATTTGATGCTGTATATGGTAATTGTTGTTTTCCGGACCAATTAAAGGTATAATCAAACTTCCAGTTTTTGTCATCTTCTGAATGTATTTCGTATTCCAGATTAGCCAGAAAACGATGTTTTGCCTGTAAAGGACGCTGGAAAGTTCCTCTCAAATAATCTGTTTGGATATCATAATATTTATAGGCTGTTCGAAGATTTAAGTTATGAATAAATTCAAAATTAAACTCCAACTGCAGACTATTGGCAAAAGAATTCCCTCTTAAATTATAGAACGAAACTTCCTGAGGACTTTGCATTAAATCAACAACGGCCTGATTTTGAAAATCAGTTCTGTATAAATCAAACCCTGCTTCGGCATTTTTATTAAAAATACGGAATTTTTGTGAGAAGCTTAAACCGTAATTCCATGCAATCTCTGGGTTCAGACCGTAAATTTTACCATCATTGTCTAAAATAGAAAAAGTTCTCGAACTTGCAAAAAGCTGTTGATTTTCAGCAAAAATATTTGCTGAACGCTTCCCTCTTCCTGCTGAGAAACGAAGCACCCCAAATTCCCATGGATTGTATCGCAAATGCAGACGTGGGGTAACAAAAAAGCCTAATCGATTATGATTATCAACTCTTCCTCCCAGAATCAAACTAAAATCATCACTGTTATCATAAGTATATTCGAAAAAAGCACCAATCGAATTATCAATTCTGCTATAATCATCAACATTTATAAATTCCTTATATTCATCATAAGAAAAATTCAATCCTGTAGTGAATTTATGCATCGTGTTACTTATAATCGAATTGAATATTAAATTCGAATAATAACTATTTTGCTTAATATTATATTGATTTAAACCAAAGTAAGATTCTTGATTATGTGTATTAAAAGCGTTTTGAAAACCTATACTTTGATACGGCATATCCGGAAAAACGTACCCAATTTTGGTTGAAACATCAAAACGTTCCGTATTAATTTCCGATCCCCAATAATTGGTCGTTCCTCTGTCTCTGTCTTTATCAAAATCAATCTCGCCTGTTTGTTTTTTATCATTCATATATCTGAAATTGATAAAACTTACTAAACCGTTTTCAGGACTATAATATTGATAACGATTTAAAAAATTGATTTGTTTCCCTAGCGGATTGTCTAAAAATCCATCATCATTCATATCGTTCTTTGCAACGCGGGTATTACCGTGAACAAACAGACTTGTTGCCCATTTATCGGAAAGTTTTTTATTAAAATGAGTATTTAATTCAAAACGTGAATCTGTAGAACCATAGGCATTCAGGAAAAACGGGATATCATTTAAAGGTTTTAAAAGTTCCGTATTTATTTGTCCTGAAATACTCTCATATCCATTAGCCACACTGCCGGCACCTTTTGTAATCTGAACGCTCTCGATCCAGGTTCCCGGAGTAAATGACAATCCGTAGGCTTGAGAAGCCCCACGAACCGAAGGAATATTTTCTTCTGTAATCATTAAATACGGACTGGTAAGACCAAGCATTTTTATTTGCTTTGTTCCCGTTAAAGCATCTGAATAATTGACATCAATTGAAGGGTTTGTCTCAAAACTTTCTGCGAGGTTACAGCAGGCAGCCTTTAGCAACTCCTTGCTTGTAATTACAGTTGTATTGGCAGTTAGTGTATAGGATTTTTTTATTCCTTTTTGCTTTTTTGTGATTTTAACTTCTTCCAGATCCTCTTGTGAAAAGGCTGAAACAGAAAGTAAAATCATGCTAAAAAGCATAATGTTTTTTTTCATAAAAAAGATTTTAATGTTATCAGAAAGCTGCTAAATATTATTAAACAGCACAACAAGCCCCGTAAGGCTTATTAACTAAAACAGTAAAATCAGGCGTAAAAAATATATTGATGATATAATTGGAATAAGGGTGGCGAATTCGCGTCATAATAATATGAAATAATCTGATTGTTCCTGAAATTTGGAACTGATAAAAAAACAACAGGATTAAATTCCGTAATTATTACACGAAACGCTAATTGAAAAAAGAAAATCTTAAAGGTAGCATTATCTGATTTCTTTTCAATCTGGATTACTTTGTCTTTACAACAAGAGGCTTTTTTTTCTGCTTTAGCACAGCAGCTTTTTTCAGCAATAGGAGAAGTTGTGTCTAAAGAAACCGAAGCAATTTTCCCGCCACAGTAATGCACATTGAAAGCAAATCCGATGTTGGAAACCAGCAATAGGAAAGCTAAAAATAAACATGTGGGCTTTTTGAAATTCATTCTGCAAAATTATTCAAAATGCTTTAAAAAAGAACTAATAAAATGTTATTTTTTGAGATTCTGCTGCTGATAATAAAAAGCAGGGATAAAAAGCAAAACAAATAGAGGCTGAATAATAAATCTTCTCACGTAAAAAAGAAGCCAGCTTCCATCAGAATAATAGTTTAGAATTAAAAAAAACATTCCAAAAAACAGTATCAGAAAAAACAAATACAGATATACACTAAACCTTAATATGTCAACATCCTGAAATAAAGTATAAATTAACACCAATGATAATATTGTATTTAATCCAAACCGAAATAAAAGTGAGAGAAAAAAATTAAAAGCGCTCAGGCTGGGCAACGGTAAATTCTGAAAATCAGACTCAAAATATTCTAAAAAGGGATCATAGAATAACTCTTTCTCGAAAGCCCTGACAAGACCAAAACACAATACTATGAGGATAGTTATTATAATTTTAAATTTATGTTGTATTAATTTATTTAGCATATTGTGAAAATTTATTCACCCAGATAATCCATAAAAGAAAAACCATTCCGTAAATAATTAATGGAAAAAGAACACCGTGCAAAATATGCTCATTTTCAATAAAATGAAATAACAAAACTGTTAACAAAGCAATTCGAATAACATTTAATACGTATATAATAAGGACCCCAAATAAAATAAAACCCAAAGTTGTTTTAAATTTTCCAGAAAAAGCAATCACAAAAGAGACAAATAAAATAATAACACTTACAGCGTTACAACCTTCAATAATTCTAAGCGTATACTTATTATTATACCAAACCTCCAGATAAGGATTTGATATACTTTTTAAAATCTTTATATCACAATTAAATAAATGCATCAGCTGATCGACATTGCGGCCAACTATATTTGTTATTCCGTCAATATTATTTGTCTCCAAATTATTTAAATAAAGTTTATAAAGTACTGTAAGCAAGACATAAACACCGAAAAAAGTGCTTAAAAAAATCAGAAATGGTTTAAATTGTAATAAATATTTTTTCAAAGGATTTTTTTTTCAAATTTATGTATTTTTTGAGTTCAGCTTTAAATACTTTTGCATAAAAATTTTATATTATGACATTTCAGGAATTACAACCTAAAATAAGTGCTATTATAGCTGACGCAAATACAGTGAAAGACGAAAAATTATTAGCTGTTTGCCAATTGTTAAACGAAAATGTTGAATATTATAACTGGGTTGGATTTTATTTTGCCAATCATGAAAACAAAACCTTGCATTTAGGTCCTTATGCAGGTGCTGAAACTGATCATACCGTAATTCCGTTTGGAAAAGGAATTTGCGGACAGGTTGCAGAAAGCAATGCTAATTTTGTTGTTCCTGATGTTATGGCTCAGGATAATTATATTGCCTGCAGCCTTACAGTGAAATCAGAAATAGTGGTCCCTTTATTTGTCAACGGACAAAATATTGGTCAAATTGACATTGACAGTCATGTTATAGATCCTTTTACAGAAGCTGACGAAAGATTTTTAGAGTTTGTAAATCAAGAAGTTGCTACGCTTTATTAAAAAATAACATCCATAAAACAGTAAAAAAAGATTATTTTTCGCTTAAATTGTTTAATCTTTAAATTTTTCAATCTTTTAAATTTATTTTTTCAAAAAAAAGATGTATTTTTGCACCCGTCTTACAAAAGATGTACGACATACATAAAAATCATTAAATAATATTGGAATGTATTTAACTAAAGAAAAGAAAGAAGAGATTTTCGCACAACACGGTGAAGCAACAAACACTGGAAAAGCTGAAGCTCAAATCGCATTGTTTACTTACAGAATTAGTCACTTAACTGAGCACTTGAAAAAAAATCGTCATGATTATAACACAGAGCGTTCATTAGTACTGTTAGTAGGTAAAAGAAGATCGTTGTTAGATTACTTGAAAAAGAAAGAGATCAACAGATATCGTGAGATTATCAAAGTATTGAATATCAGAAAATAATCAATATAGAAAAGAGGTGCGAAAGTGCCTCTTTTTGTTTTTACAGATTATATATATTACAAGCATTTTTAAAAAGAAAAAAAGTTTGGTTTTTCATTGGGTTTTAGATTAACAACAACTACACACAACAACTACAACACAACTAAAACCCATTGTATAACCAATAAGGAAAAAATTTATGATTCCACAATTATTTGTAGAAAGTATCGATTTAGGTGATGGCAGAAGCATCACAATCGAGACAGGCCGTTTAGCCAAACAAGCTGACGGTTCTGTAGTAGTAAGAATTGGAAAAACTGTTATTTTAGGTACAGTTGTTTCCGCAAGAAAAGCAAGTCCGGGTATCGACTTTTTACCACTAACGGTAGATTATCGTGAGAAATTTGCAGCAGCAGGTCGTTTTCCTGGAGGTTTCTTCAAAAGAGAAGCTCGCCCAAGTGATAGCGAAGTATTAACAATGAGATTAGTTGACCGTGTTTTACGCCCACTTTTCCCAAGTGATTATCACGCAGAAGTTCAGGTTATGATTCAGTTAATGTCTCATGACGATGAAGTTATGCCAGACGCTCTAGCAGGATTAGCAGCTTCGGCAGCACTTGCTTTGTCTGACATTCCTTTTGAAACTTTAATTTCTGAAGCCAGAGTTGGAAGAATTGACGGTAAATTCATCATCAATCCATCTCGTGCACAACTAGAATTATCTGATATTGATATGATGATTGGAGCTTCGACTGATTCTATCGCAATGGTAGAAGGAGAAATGAAAGAAATCTCAGAAGCTGAAATGTTAGAAGCAATTAAATTTGCCCACGAACATATTAAAGTACAAATTGCTGCTCAGGAAAGACTGGCTGCTGCTTTTGGAAAAAAAGAAGTTCGTACTTATGAAACTGAAAAAACAGACGACGCTATTTATGCAAAAGTAAAAGCAGCGGCCTATGATAAAATTTACGCTATTGCAAGTAAAGGTTCAGCTAAACATGAACGTTCAGCTGCATTTGATGCTGTAAAAGAGGAAGTAAAAGCATTATTTACAGAAGAAGAATTGGCAGAAAACGGCGATTTAGTTGCTAAATATTTCTACAAAACTAATAAAGAAGCTGTTCGTAATGTAACTTTAGATTTAGGAACTCGTCTTGACGGAAGAAAAACTACAGAAATCAGACCAATCTGGTGTGAAGTAGATTATTTACCATCTGTTCACGGTTCAGCATTGTTTACACGTGGAGAAACCCAAGCTTTGGCAACAGCAACTTTAGGAACATCCAGAGAAGCCAACCAAATTGATTCTCCATCAGAACAAGGAGAAGAAAAATTCTATTTGCACTATAACTTCCCTCCATTTTCTACAGGAGAAGCTCGTCCATTAAGAGGAACTTCAAGAAGAGAAGTTGGACATGGAAACTTAGCACAAAGAGCATTGAAAAACATGATTCCTGCTGAAAACCCATACACTATCAGAGTCGTTTCTGAAGTATTAGAATCAAATGGATCGTCTTCTATGGCTACGGTTTGTGCCGGAACATTAGCTTTAATGGATGCCGGTATACAAATGATTCGTCCGGTTTCAGGAATTGCAATGGGATTGATTACTGATGGAGATCGTTTTGCCGTTTTATCTGATATTTTAGGTGATGAAGATCATTTAGGAGATATGGATTTCAAGGTAACCGGAACTTCAGTAGGTATTACAGCTTGTCAAATGGATATCAAAATTGACGGACTGAAATACGAAATCATGGAGCAAGCTCTGGCTCAGGCCCGTGATGGACGTTTGCATATTTTAGGAAAATTACTTGAAACTCTTGCACAACCAAATGCAGACGTTAAAGCACATTCTCCAAAAATCATTACCAGAACTATTCCTGGAAACTTTATTGGGGCATTAATTGGACCTGGTGGAAAAGTAATTCAGGAATTACAAAAAGCTACCGGAACAACTATCGTGATCAATGAAGTAAACGAAGAAGGTGTTATTGAAATTTTAGGTACAGATCCTGCCGGAATTGAAGCGGTATTAGCTAAAATCCAATCTATCACTTTCAAACCAGCAATGGGAGAAGCCTACGAAGTTAAAGTAATCAAAATGCTTGACTTTGGAGCAGTGGTAGAATATACAGCAGCACCAGGAAATGAAGTTTTACTTCACGTATCTGAATTAGCATGGGAACGTACTGAAAATGTTACAGATGTAGTAAACATGGGTGATATCTTTCAAGTAAAATACCTTGGTCTTGATCCTAAAACGAGAAAAGAAAAAGTGTCAAGAAAAGCGCTTATGCCAAGACCTCCACGTGAGGAGAAAAAAGAGTAATCAGATCTTAGTTTACTAAAGGTTTATTTATAGAAAACCCCAATTCATTTAGTTGAATTGGGGTTTTCGTTTTAAAAAATTATTAATTGTAAATAGTGATCCTGATTAAGACTTACCCATTTTATGCAAATGTGTAAAATGCAAAAACATCATTTCAAATAATATTTTATGATGATATGGCTGTATATACTCTTTTGTAGTTTCTTATTATAGTATTTATTTCACTGTAGTTGGTATGGCAGATATTGGAAAAAAGATGATGTGTTGCATAACAATTCGAACCTTCCTTAAAAGGGAACAAAATTTATTTTACAATCATGCAATTCGAAAATAGATTATTACATGGGAAAAATAAATTCTCAAGTCGATTTTTTTTTAAAATATTTCTAAAACTTTTGTAACTTTTTCACAACTCCTTACGTATAACAATCTGTACACTTTAAAATAAGGAGACAATACAATGAGACAACTTAAAATCACCAAGCAGGTAACCAATCGTGAAACTGCATCATTAGACAAATACCTACAAGAAATTGGAAAAGTTGACCTAATTACCGCTGATGAAGAGGTAGAATTAGCACAAAGAATAAAGGCCGGTGATCAAAAAGCTTTAGAAAAACTTACAAAAGCCAACCTACGTTTTGTTGTATCGGTTGCTAAACAATATCAAAACCAGGGATTAACACTTCCTGATTTAATTAACGAAGGGAACTTAGGTTTAATTAAAGCGGCTCAACGTTTTGATGAAACTCGTGGTTTCAAATTTATCTCTTACGCAGTTTGGTGGATTCGTCAATCGATTCTTCAGGCTTTGGCAGAACAATCACGTATCGTTCGTTTACCATTAAACAAAATTGGTTCTATCAATAAAATCAACAAAATGTATGCGTTATTAGAGCAATCTAACGAACGCCCGCCTTCTGCTGAAGAAATTGCAAAAGAATTGGATATGACGGTAAATGATGTAAAAGAGTCAATGAAAAACTCTGGACGTCACTTATCTATGGATGCGCCCCTTGTTGAAGGTGAAGATTCTAACCTTTATGACGTTTTACGTTCCGGAGAATCTCCAAACCCTGACAGAGAATTAATCCATGAATCATTACGTACTGAAATTGAGCGTTCATTAGAGACATTAACTCCCAGAGAGGCTGATGTTGTTCGTTTGTATTTTGGTCTTGGAGATCAACACCCAATGACTTTAGAAGAAATTGGAGAAACTTTCGACTTAACTCGTGAACGTGTTCGTCAGATTAAAGAAAAAGCAATCCGAAGATTAAAACATACTTCAAGAAGTAAAATCCTTAAAACATATTTAGGCTAATTAGTCTTAAGTTAGAAAGTTTATAACGTCCAAAAGTCTCTTTTGACTTTAGACATTTGACTTTCGACTAACAGTAAACAACAGTTTGATTGACTGTTCGTTTTTTGATTGATGATTGAAACTCCGGCTGATTACCGGAGTTTTTTATTTTTTATAATTACCTTTGCAAAAAATAATACAACACAACTACAAAATGAAGAATACACTTATTGCTCCTTCTGTTCTGGCAGCTGATTTTGCCAATTTACAACGTGATATCGAGATGATTAACAACAGTCAGGCTGATTGGTTTCATATTGATATTATGGATGGGGTTTTTGTTCCGAATATTTCTTTCGGAATGCCTGTTTTAGAGGCTATCTCAAAACATGCTAAAAAAACTATCGATGTACATTTGATGATTCTTGATCCCGATCGATATATTAAAACTTTTGCTGATTTAGGAGCAAATATTCTAAGTGTACACTATGAGGCTTGCACACATTTGCACAGGACCTTACAAGCTATCAAAGCCGAAGGAATGAAAGCAGGAGTTGCCATTAACCCTCATACCAGCATAGATTTATTAGAGGACATAATTAACGATATTGATTTAGTTTGTATCATGAGCGTGAATCCTGGTTTTGGTGGACAATCATTTATCGAAAATACTTATGATAAAGTAAAAAAACTGAAGGCACTGATTACTCGTAAAAACGCCTCAACCCTTATAGAAATTGATGGTGGAGTAACTAATAAAAATGCCAAACAATTAGTAGAAGCTGGTGCTGATGTATTAGTTGCCGGAAGTTTTGTTTTTAAAGCAGAAAACCCAACCACAACTATTGCTGACTTAAAAATCCTTACTGCTTTTTAAGTTTTTTAAATTTGGAAAGAAATCAATTCCTGTCATTTTTTCAAGCGTTTCAATAGAAACCACAAACTCATAAATTCCTTTCTGGCTTTTTTCATTGGGAACTAAAAAAGCAATTGCTTTGTGTTCTTTACCCGATTTGGTCAGGACAATTTTATAAAAATATTCAGGAACAGAAACCTCTTCTGTTCCTATTTTTTTATCTGATTCTTTTAAAACACCACCCGTTACTATATAAAGATTGTTGTATTTGCCTGTCCAATAACGTACTTTATTTTCTAATCGATTCCAAATTCCACTATTGAAATCATGGTTTTGAGGTGATATATTCGAAGTGTAGAATGTATCGTTAAAAGCATTTTTATCAAACTCCATATCTCCGGCAGGACAAAGATGTCCTTTATCGTACCCGGATTTTTTGTAATTTCTCCAATCTGCAGAACCAGTAACAACTTTTGGATCCTGGACAAAATAAGGCCTCTTAAAATCATTATTTTTCAGATATTCCTTCTTTAACTCATACGCAACCCATTCAGCCTGTTCAAATTTTTCATTGTATGACAATGTATAATAATTATGTTTTACAATTTGCTTGGTTGTTGAAGTTGGTAAATAAGCAACCGTATAGACAGAAGTTGTATTTTCCTGATCTGAAATAAAATGAGTTTGCTGATGATTTTGCAATAATTCATTTTTAACTTCTTTTTTACAAGAAAATAATATCGAAAAAATTAAAAATAAAACAATATTCTTTTTCATTTTTTTAGATACAAATAAAAAACGCTCCAAATCTTTCAGTTTTGGAACGTTTTAAAGTTTATTTTAAAATTATGATTTTGCCAATTTATCCTTTTTCATTTTATTTGAAATAGTGGGCTTAGGAACTTCTTTTGATTGTAAATCATCTAATACATTTAATGCTTCTTCTACATAAACATCTTTAGATAAAGCCTGATGCCAAATATCTCTTTTTTCTTTTAAAGCTGCATCTTTTAATATTTCCGCTTGCTCGTACGGTAAAGATCTAAAAACTAAATTGTTTTTATAGTCTGTAATTGGTTTATACTTTTTACCCTCATTTTCAACTTGTGTCTGAGTTTCTTTGAAGCTATTAATATTTAAACTATAAGTATTCTCTTTACTCTTAACATCTATCCATTTAGCATTGTCCTCGATTAATTTAAATTGAGGGTTTTGAGAAATCCTAAGTTTGCTGTTTACTATAGCCTGATTAAAGTTTTCATTAGAATTCCATACATTATACTGTGCCTGGTCAATTTTATCCCAAGGCATTGCATTATCAATATCACGCTCTCCCATTTTCAAATAACTGTAACGGTCCGGCATTACAATGTCACTCTTCACTCCTTCCAACTGTGTAGAACCGCCATTGATTCTGTAAAACTTTTGAGCTGTTGCTTTTAAAGCACCAAAATCTCCAAATTCACTATTACGAACAAACTGATTCAAATCGATAACTGTTTGTACTGTACCTTTTCCATAAGTTTGTTTGCTTCCAATAACTATACCTCTCTTATAATCCTGAATTGCAGCAGCTAAAATCTCTGAAGCTGAAGCTGAAAAACTGTTAACCATTATTACTAATGGGCCATCCCACTCTATTTTTTTGTCTTTATCATACAAAACTTCTTTCTTCCTTCCGGCAGATTTAACCTGAACTATTGGACCTTCTTCTATAAATAATCCTGCAATATCAACAACTGTTGATAGTGAACCTCCACCATCATCACGAACATCCAATACAATTCCGTTGATATTTTCTTTTTTCAGTCTTTCCACCTCTAAAGCAATATCTTTTCCGGCATCGCGACCGTCTTTATTTTCAAAATCAATATAAAATTTAGGCAAATAAATAACCCCGTATTTCAGTCCATTTTTTTCAACAATACTGGATTTTGCATAGGTTTCTTCAATTTCAACCACATCTCTTATGATTGATATAACTTTGATTGTCCCGTCTACTTTTTTGACAGTTAACCTAACCTCAGTTCCTTTATGTCCCTTGATTTTTTTAACCACATCATCCAGACGCATTCCGACAACATCAACAGGTTCATTATTTCCTTGTCCAACTTTTAAAATCAAATCACCGGATTCTAATTCTTTTCCTTTCCACGCAGGTCCTCCAGATATCAATTCATCAATTTGAGTAAAATCATTCTTCTTAGTCAAGCGAGCACCAATACCTTCTAATTTACCACTGATATTAACATCAAAACGATCTTTTTCTTCCGGGGCGAAATAGCTTGTGTGTGGATCAAAACGAGACATGATTGAATTTACATATACAGAAAACCAATCCCCTTTATTCAAATCTTTTATAAGACTAAAATTATCATCTAATGATTTTAGGGAACTTTCACGTGTTTCTTTCTCTAATGCCTCAAAAGATTTCATTTTGTAACCTGCATCTTTTTTCTGCTTATCCTCTTCCAGTTTTTGTTTTGTAACAAGAGAGGAAAGTGTCGATAATTTAATTTGTTTTCTCCATCTTTCATTAATTTCACCCAGATTACTTGCATACGGAATTTTCTCATAATCCGCATTAAAAGTTTCGTCAACATTATAATTAATAGGTTGGGCTAAAATAGTTTTATATCTTTTTTTGCTTTCTTCCATACGCTTCATTAATCTTGTATAAGTAAGATTAAAAAAGGTCAAATCCTTATTTAGAAACTGATCATCCAACATCAGTTCATATTGTTTGAACTCATCAATATCAGATTGCAGAAAAAAACGTTTTGAAGGATCCAAAGCTTCTATATAATCTTTGAAGATTCCTTTAGAAAACGCATCATCTATTACTGGAGGATTATAATGTCCTTTTTCTATGACAAACGCAAGTAATTCTAAAAGCATTTTATCCTTATTTGGATCTGGATCTGTTGTTTTACCTGCATTAACTTTGAATGCAAACAAGGTTACAGACAAGCATAATACGGCTATGAGTATTTTATAATTTCGTTTCATAAATTCAATAATAGCATTCATCAATTTTTTAAATCTAAGTTATGGTAAAAACTAAGCTGTTATAGCCAAGTCTACTATAATTTTTTGTTAAAGATATAAAAATGTTTGACTCTTGAAAAGCTTAGATAATTTAGTTGACATTTTTTTTTTATTTGTTAGGATTCTACAAAAATCTGTCACTACATTTGTTTTCAAAATCTTACATTCCCTAAAATCAAAGCAATAATCCTGCCATGAAAAACAGCAAGCCACTTATATTAGTAACCAATGATGATGGTATTTCGGCACCCGGAATAAAAGCTTTAATAGAGGTTATGACAACTATTGGAGAAGTAATTGTAGTAGCGCCTGATAAGCCACAAAGTGCCATGGGACATGCCATTACAATAAACAATACATTATATCTGGATAAAATTTCAAAAGAAAATGATCCTATTGACAAATATAGTTCCTCCGGAACCCCTGTTGATTGTGTAAAATTTGCAGTTAATGAAATTTTGAAAAGAAAACCTGATATATGTGTATCCGGAATTAATCATGGTTCTAATTCATCCATAAATGTAATTTATTCCGGAACGATGAGTGCAGCTGTTGAAGCAGGAATTGAAGGAATACCTGCAATTGGATTTTCGCTATTGGATTATGATTGGAATGCTGATTTTGAACCTGTCAAATCTTTTGTAAAAAAAATAGTTTTACAAACACTAAAAAACAAATTACCTGAAGGCGTAATTTTGAATGTAAATTTTCCGAAATTGAAAGAAAACGACATTAAGGGAATAAAAATTTGTCGTCAGGCGAAAGCATATTATTCTCAAAAATTCGATAAAAGACAAACGCCGTCCGGAAAAGATTATTACTGGCTTGCAGGTGAATTTGTGAATCAGGACAAAGGTGAAGATACGGATGAGTGGGCGTTAGAAAACGGCTATATTTCTGTAGTTCCCGTTCAATTTGACTTAACAGCGCATCACACGATACAGCAACTTAACAATTGGAATCTAAATGAATAAAAAAGACATATTTACAGGTTTTATTATTGGAATTTTAACTTCATTATTAGGCAGCTATTTGTTTATTACCTTCTTTACCAAATTCGATATATCATCTGGAATTCTAACCATTAAAGAAAGTGGGTACTTAGGAAAAGTAATCACTTTGGGTACCATTCTAAATCTAGGCGTTTTTTTTAAAAAAAATTATGAATTCATGGCTCGTGGTATTATTTTAGCCGTGATTATCCTGGCTATTTCTACCTTATTTATATAAATCTTATCTTTACCAATAAAATTACTTAGTGTGACAACAGGCATACTTTCAAAAATAATAATATGAAATATTACATTATTGCAGGTGAAGCTTCCGGAGATTTACATGGATCCAATTTAATGAAAGCGTTGTATGAAGAAGATTCTCAGGCTGAAATTAGATTTTGGGGAGGTGATTTAATGGAAAAAACAGGCGGAACTTTAGTAAAACACTATCGCGATTTAGCATTTATGGGCTTTGTAGAAGTAATTTTTAACCTGAAAACCATTTTAAGCAATATAAAAATCTGCAAAAAAGACATTGCCAAATTTAAACCAGATGTTTTAATTTTTATAGACTATCCTGGTTTCAATATGCGGATTGCTAAATGGGCTAAAACATTAGGTTACAAAACTCATTATTATATTTCTCCTCAAATTTGGGCATGGAAAGAGAACAGAATCAAAGCCATCAAGCAAGATGTCGATAAAATGTTTGTGATTTTGCCTTTTGAAAAAAACTTTTATGAAGACAAACATCAATTTCCAGTTGAGTTCGTTGGACATCCTTTAATCGATGCCATCCAAAATCAGCCAAAACTTGATGAAAATGTTTTTAGAACAGAAAACCAATTAACCGAAAAACCAATTATTG
This sequence comes from Flavobacterium piscis, assembly GCF_031457575.1. GTDB lineage: Bacteria > Bacteroidota > Bacteroidia > Flavobacteriales > Flavobacteriaceae > Flavobacterium > Flavobacterium piscis_A. Next base: position 248,344 of record NZ_JAVDWQ010000001.1, read on the forward strand.
CCGTTCTACCCGGAAGCCGCAAGCAGGAAATTACCAAAATGTTAAGTGTAATGCTAAGTGTCGTGGACGACTTTAAAAACTATCAATTTGTAATTGCCGGAGCACCCAGTCAGGATTTTGAATTTTATCAACAATTCATCACCAATAAAAACATTAAATTTATTTCGAATAAAACCTATGATTTGCTTCGCTGCTCGACAGCTGCATTAGTAACTTCCGGAACTGCCACTTTAGAAACCGCTCTCTTTAAAGTTCCTGAAGTAGTTTGCTACAAAGGAAGCTGGGCTTCCTATCAAATTGCGAAACGTATTATAACATTAAAATATATTTCGCTTGTCAATTTAATTATGGATGAGGAAGTTGTAACAGAATTAATACAGGATAACTGTAACACCAAACGCATTAAAGAAGAACTCAAAAAATTACTAGAGCCAACATATCGTAAAGAATTATTGAAAAATTATGATATTTTAGAGCAAAAACTAGGTGGAAGCGGTGCAAGCAAAAAAACAGCAAAACTAATTATGGCAGATTTAAAACAAGTCTAAAAATTTTGTTTTGAAAAAAATACTCCTTTTATTATTTTTATCGACTCTGGTGATTTCTTGTAAATCAACATCGGCAACAGCGTCCAAAAAAGAGAAACGAGAAACTAAAAACCTCATTTTTAACTTAATTGAAACTGCTACAGATCATATAGGCGCGCCTTACAAAGCAGCAGGAACAACCAAAAAAGGTTTTGATTGCTCAGGTTTGGTATTTACAACCTTTGCGTCTGAAAATATAAAACTTCCCCGAAGTTCGTATGAGCAATCAAAAATTGGAAAAACAATAAAATTTGATGATGCCAAAAAAGGCGATTTGATTTTTTTTAAAACAAATAAAAGCAAACAGATTAACCATGTTGGGCTTATTATTGAAATTAATAAAACCGAAATCAAATTTGTACATTCTTCAACTTCAAAAGGCGTAATTATATCTTCGACAAAAGAACCCTATTATAAAAATTCTTTCGTACAAATTAATCGAATTGTTGAATAGCCTTCAATTAATTAAATAAATATAATTTTCTTACAAATTTTTTAATACTTTTAGAAAATGAAAGTATTACAATTTCCCTTGACAAAAATTACTATAAGTTTCATTATTGGAATTTTGGTTTCATATTGCTGGCAAATCTCTATAGCTGTAACAATTGTTGCCATAGCTGTTCAAATAATAGCATTGATTATTTTTTATCATTTATCCAGAAAAAACAAAAAAATAAATCTGTTTTTTGGCATACTGACTTATTTTATATTCTTTTTTCTTGGCATCATGACATTATTATTCCACACAGAATCATTATATAAATCTAATTATATACATTCTAAAAGTGCTTTTGAAGAAACTCAACTTGTGACTCTAATAATTCGTGAAAAATTAAAAAGCAACGATTTTAATAATCGATATATTGCTAATATAAATTCAATAGGAAAGAAATTATACTCCGGTAAAATTATATTGAATGTGGAGAGTGACAGCACCTCAAATTCACTGATAGTTGGCAATATCATTCAAACAAAAACCACTTTACAACACAATAGCTTTCCTAAGAATCCCAATCAATTTAATTACTCCAATTATCTGAAAGACAAACAAATTTATGCTCAGATATACACAACTAAAGCTGACATCCGGATTAATGAAAAAATCAAAAAAGACATTTGGTATTATGCTGCAAAATTACATTCCAGGATACTGCACAATCTCGAAAAAAGTCATTTTGCTAAAACTGAGATGAATGTTGCGCTAGCTTTAATTTTGGGTCAGCGTCAGGAAATTTCATCCAATATAATTCAGGATTATCAATTTTCAGGAGCAACACATGTCCTTTCGGTTTCAGGATTGCATGTCGGTTTTATTATGCTGTTTATTTCTTTTATTTTAAAGCCTATCCCAAATACACGGAAAGGGTCATTTATAAAATTAGTGGCTATTCTAAATTCATTATTTATTTTTGCCATAATATCAGGTTTATCACCATCTGTTTTACGTTCAGTCGTAATGTTTTCTTTTTTAGCCATTGGAAATCATCTACGAAGAAGTGGAAATACCTATCACACTTTATTAGTTTCAATATTATTGATTTTACTTTTCGAACCTTATTTTTTGTTTGATATTGGTTTTCAATTAAGTTATCTCGCTCTGTTCTTTATACTTTGGCTCCAGCCATTATTAAAAAACATATGGTCACCAAAAAATAAAATCACTTCTTATATTTGGGATGTTTTAACGGTTTCATTTGCTGCACAAATCGGTACACTTCCACTTTGTCTTTATTATTTTCATCAATTTCCGGGATTATTCTTCGTTACTAATATTATCATTATCCCAATTTTATCTTTCATTATGATTATTGGAATCATAGTAATGCTGGTAGCCATTTTTAAAACACCTCCCTTAATTTTAATTGAAATTTTTGAGAAGAGTATTTACTTGTTAAACAAGTCAATTCATTTTGTAGCTTCTTTTGAGTCTTTTATAATTCATGATATCAGCTTCAATTCTTACTATTTAGTTACATTCTACTTATTAATAATCTCAACTATTATTTGGTTGAAAAACCCAAATTATACTAAGTTCATTATTGTAATGATCTCAGTCATTTTTCTACAATTTTCTTTTGTCATTACAAGAAAAGAAACAGAAAGCATTCATGAATTGATTGTTTATAACCTGAAGAAAAAAACGCTAATATCTGAAAGAAATGGAAGATGCATTACGCTTTTTAGTAATGATAACCCAATTAGGAAAGAATCAAATAGTACCATTTTAAACTCTTATTTGGTTAGTAATTTTGGTGTTGTAGAAAAGAAAAGAAAAATTAGAAATACGCTTTTTTTTAATTTCAAAAAAATTTCAATAATTGATAGTACGGGGATTTATCAAAAAAGGATTCAGCCTGATATCTTATTATTAATTGAATCGCCGAAAATTAATTTAGAACGCATCCTGAAAGATTTACATCCGAAAATAATTGTTGCAGATGCTTCCAACTCTTATTCAGTTCAAAAACTTTGGAAAGAAACTTGTCTGAAACAAAAAATCCCTTTTCACTCGACCAGAGAAAAAGGATTCTATAAATTAAATCAATAAAAGTTCAACCTTAGGGATGCAAAATCTCATTGGATTCTACTATCCATACTTTGGGACCACCTGATATATATCCGATCTTACCTAGTGCATTAAAAGTAGTCTTACCTTTTTTGCTTGTAGCCATTGCAAAACAAATTTGTGGCAATTCAACCACTCCAAAGGCATTTTTGACTTTTAAATTTTGATCTCTTTCTGCTTGAGAAATTACATTATTAGACAAATCTAGTTTTACTAAAACGACATTATCTCTTGACCAAACAGCAAAATCCAGAGTTTCAAAAATTTCTGATTGAATTTTCTCTGACATCCCTGATGCCGTAAAAAAAATCAATAGTGGTTTTTTTTGTTCGTTACTAATTACAATAGCTTCATTTAAATTTGTTTTCCAAACTAAATTTTGCGAATGCATTAAAAATGGACCTAAAAAAAACAGTAGGGCAACTAAATTTCGGGTCATAATAAGTAGGGTTTAATTGTAATAATTCAACTAAATTAACATAATACATGAACCAAACAAGTGTTTTTTTGACAAAAATTTAAAATATATTCAAAAAAATAGATTTCATCAATATAAACTCGAAATTTTATGAAAATAAAAAAAATTAGTTCTTAAAATTTTACACTCTTCATCGTGACAATTCTTATTTCATAAAAAAATCCCCTTTCGCTAGACCCGAAAAAAGGGATTCTACAAATTAAGTTAAAAATTAGGTTCCATTATGTTATTCACTTGGATGTAAAATTTCATCAGATTCGGAAATCCATGATTTTGCCCCTCCTGGTTTATACCCTATTTTACCAAGTGCCTGAAATGTTGTTTTATTTTTTCTGATAGAAGCACTCGCAAAACAAACCTCTGGTAATTCCTGAACTCCAAAAGCATTTTTAAGTTTGACATTTTGCTCCTTATCATAATCTGAAACGGCATTATCTGATAAGTCCAGCTTTACCAAAATAACATTATCTCTTGACCATACTGCAAAATCGGGCGTTTTAAACACTTCGTTCTGAAGGTTATCGGGAGCAGTTGAAGCAGTAAAAAAAATCAACATTGGCTTTCTTTGTGCATTACTTGCATTGATAGCATCGTCCATACTTGTTTTCCAAACTATATTTTGGGCTTGGAATGAAATTGGTCCTAAAAAGAAAATTAATAGAAGTAATTTTTTTATCATAATATATAAGGTTAGGTTAGTTAGCATTACGAAATTAACATTATATTTTAATTGCACAAGGATTTTTAATATTAAAATTACACTATGTGTTTTTTTTATTCCTTTTAATTGCCAAAATCTAATTTTTTAACTAATCAATCAAATAATTAGTATCTAGTTTTCTTACTAAACAAAAAAATCCCTTCACAATTTTCATTATGAAGGGATTCGTAATTCGTTCTGAAAAATAATTTACATCTTCTGAGATTTAATAATTCCATCAGCAACTGTTAACCAAGCTGTTGGACCTCCTGCAACATAACCCGTTTGACCAAGACCTTTAAAATTTACTCTTCCATCTTTAGTCTCTGCATTGGTAAAATAAACAGTTGGAAATCCTTGTATCCCGAAAGCCTGCTGTAATTCGGCATTTTGGTTTTTAACTTCAGGAGCCTGGGCGGTTCTTCTAGGGTAATCCAACTCAACCAAAATTACATTTTCTTTAGCCCATTTTTGAAATTCAGGTGTTTTTAAAACTTCATTCTGCAGGCGGATACACCATCCACACCAATCGCTACCTGTGAAAAACATCAGCAAAGGTTTTTTCTCCTTATTGCTAATAGTTATTGCTTCCCTAATATCTGTATGCCAATTTAATTGCTTCGCCTGTTCGCTTACGCTCGAGTCCTGAGCTTTTGCGGCACAAGAAACTATTGTTAGAAATGCTAGTATAAATATCTTCTTCATATCTTATTTTTTTTCAAATGTAAACAAAAATAACATTTAAAATTATCGAACACCGTGCATTAATTTTCTAATAACCGGAGTCATTGCGATTGAAAACAAAGCAACCAAAATTGAAATAATAGTCAACATCCCAAAGAAATAGCTTAATCCGTGCTCATTTGCTATTTTATCAATATTTTCTCCAAACATGCCCGCACCTTTCATTCCGATAGCAACTGCCAAATACCAAACTCCAAACATAAAAGCAATCATACGGGCCGGCACCAATTTACTAACATATGAAAGCCCAACTGGCGAAATACACAATTCTCCCATAGTATGAAAAAGATAAACCAGTATCAACCAAATCATACTTACCGAAGCCGTTTTCGCACCTGGCTCTATACCATTTGCCCCAAAAGCCACACAAGCCATTCCTAATGCCAGCAACCCCATTCCGATACCGTATTTTACATTTGCAGAAGGGTTGTATTTACTTTCCCACCATTTTGAGAATAAGGGAGCCAAAGAAATAATGAATAATGAATTTAAGGTAGAAAACCACGTTGCCGGAACTTCTGTTAATGGCTCCGTTACTTTCCTAATTTTTAATACCTCAAGCGTTGCATCAGACAGAGACAAATACCCCGCAGTATAATAATCTTTTGTGAGCATCCAGATTGCTATTGCCCAAATAATGATAAAACTAATACTCAAGATGATATTGGCAATGGCATATAATTTAAAAGTCTGTTTAAATAATAAAAACAAAACCCAGGTAATGATAACCAAAGGCATGATGGTAATCAATGAATTTACAACTAAAAAGATCATACTCCAATTTCCAACTAAAACACGATCTGTATAATCGTTAGCAAAAATGGTTAAACTGTTTGGAGACTGTTCAAAAATTGCCCAAAAGAAAATAGTCAGAAAAGCGAAGAAGGTAACTGCAATTAATTTTTCTTTGGTAATTTTAGAATACTGGGTAAATCTATAAACTAACAAAATAATAAAAACACCCAAAGCCGAAACTATCGCAATAGAGTTTCCATTTGAACCCAGGAAAGAAAAAAGATTCACTTTTCCTCCTGATATTTTTGATGCAGGATCATTTAAAAGCCATAACAAAGCTAAAATTGCAGAAAAAGCTATTGCCGCCAACTGTAATGGGGAGAAAGGATTTCTTTTGTCCATATCCAAGGCTTCTGCTTTCGCTTTACTATCCTTATTTGGTTTTAAACCTATATCTCCAAAGATATTTTGTGACAGCCAAAACTGCAACATCCCAAAGAACATAAAAATTCCTGCCAATCCAAAACCATAACTCCACCCTACTTTTTCTCCTAAATATCCACAAAGTAAAATTCCGAAAAAAGCGCCTGCATTTACACCCATATAAAATAATGTATAAGCTCCGTCTTTCTTCTCAGGACGATCTTTATACATTTCTGAAACGATAGAAGTCATATTAGGCTTGAAAAAACCATTTCCAAAAACCAATAACACCAGCCCTAAATAGATAGAAAATTCTGTCTCAACCGCCATCGATGCATGCCCCAGTGTCATTAAAACTGCCCCTACAACAACTGCCCATCGAAAACCAATTATCTTATCAGCAAAATAACCTCCTAACATGGTAGACAAATAAACCAATCCTACATAAGAACCAAAAAGCGCAGAAGCATTTTCACGAGTCCATCCCCAACCACCATTTACAAAAGAAGTGGTTAAAAATAATATTAACAAGGAACGCATTCCGTAAAATGAAAAACGTTCCCACATTTCTGTAAAAAACAAAACGAATAAACCGGCAGGATGGCCTAAAACGGTACTTTTGAAGAATTGGTCTGTATTGTTCTGGCTCATTTATGTTAATTATTTAATTCTTTATCGACTCCGTGCATTAATTTTTTGATTACTGGTGAAAGTGCAAATAATACAACTCCAAAACCAATTCCTGTATAGAAAAGATATTCAAAAAGCACTAAGTAACTTTGCTTTGCTAAATTTAAATCAGGGGCAGTACCATTAGACGTATCAACTGAAGCAATATTAGCTAAAATAGAGGCAATAAATTCAGAACTTGCAGTGGCCAAAAACCAAACTCCCATCATAAAACCTACGATTTTCACAGGAGCTAATTTCGTAACTGCTGAAAGCCCAACAGGAGACAAACATAGTTCGCCACAAGTATGTAAAAAATAGGTAAGAATTAACCAAATCATAGCTACTTTTCCAAGTCCTGATAAGCTAATACCCAAAACCAAAGAACCAAAACCTAATCCTACAAGTAACAATGCCAAAGAAAATTTCACGGCAGTATTTGGATTATACTTCCCAAGTTTTACCCATAACCAGGCAAAAACAGGTGCTAATAAAATAATAAATAAGGCATTAAAACTTAGAAATTGTCCAGCTGAAATGGTGTGTCCAAAAATTGTCCTGTCTAAAATTCTGTCAGCAAACAAATTTAATGATGTGTAAGCCTGCTCGAACAAAGCCCAGAAAATAACTGTAAAAACAATTAAAATTGTTAAAGCCATTAATTGTTCCCTGGCTTTTTTATCTAATTGAGTAATACTGTAATAAACTATATAGACAAATGAAACTGCACCAGCAATCATTAATGAATAGGAAACTACTTCATGACGCTGAACCATTTGCCAAAAAATCAAAGCAGATAAAACACTTACTGCATAAATTAGCCATTCGTTCTTTATGCCAAAAGATTTTTTTTCTAACAATTCGGGCACTTTTGATTCTCCCTTACCTTTCAATAATTTTCTTCCTGAAATAAAAGTCAGCAATCCAAAAAACATCCCTACACCGGCAGCCCCAAATCCGTAACTCCAGCCATATTTTTCTCCAAGCCAAACACATATTAAAGTAGCCAAAAAAGAACCCAGGTTTATCCCCATATAAAACAAAGTAAATCCGGAATCCCTTCTTTTATCACCAACCTGATACAATTCGCCTACCAATGATGAAATATTGGCCTTAAGAAAACCAACACCAACAATTATTAAAGAGAGTGAAAAATAAAATATCTGCAAAGCGGCATCATCCCTTGTGATTTCTCCAGTAACCGATTGTGTAGCGGCATTTCCTTCATAAGCCATTCCTAAATGACCCAACACAAGCATTATACCTCCAAAAACAATCGCTTTCCGGAAACCTAAATACCGGTCTGCTACAAAACCTCCAATTACCGGAACTGCATATACTAATGCAGCGTAACTACCAATCAATAAATTTCCGTTTATGTCCGTAAAAAGATGGTAACGTGTCAAGTAAAAAATCAATAATGCTTTCATTCCATAAAATGAAAAGCGTTCCCACATTTCTGTAAAAAATAATATAAAAAGTGCCCTTGGATGTCCAAAAAAATCTTCCTTATTTACTGAATCGTTTGTCATAAAGCGCTTTTGTTATAAATTTTCTTTGATAAAGTTAGTCATTTTATTATAAAGTTGAATTCTGGTTTTCCCACCATAAATACCATGATTTTTATCCGGATATATCTGAGAATCAAATTGTTTATTAGCCTGAATTAGCGCTTCAATCATTTGCATGGAATTTTGTACGTGTACATTGTCATCACCTGATCCGTGAATCAGTAAAAACTTTCCTTTTAATTTATCAACGTGATTTATTGGAGAGTTTTGGTCATATCCACTTGCATTTTCCTGTGGAGTCTGCATGTATCTTTCTGTGTAAACACTGTCATAAAAACGCCAGTTGGTTACCGGAGCAACCGCAATTGCCATTTTAAAAACATCGTTCCCCTGAAAAATACAGTTTGACGCCATGAAACCACCATAACTCCATCCGAAGATTCCAATTCTTGAAGCATCAACATACGGATAAGTCCCAATTACTTTTGCAGCATCAATCTGATCTTCTACTTCGTATTTTCCTAATTCTTTTTGGGTCATTTTTTTGAAATCAGCACCTTTAAAACCAGTTCCTCTTCCATCTACGCAAGCTACAATATAACCTTGCTGTGTTAGAGACAGAAACCAATAATCATCTGTATTGTTCCAATCGTTATTTACCTGTTGTGATCCCGGTCCTGAATATTGGTACATAAAAACCGGGTATTTTTTAGAAGGATCAAAATCTTTTGGTTTCAAAATCCATGCATTAAGTTCGTTTCCTTTAGCTGTTTTTAAAACGAAAAATTCTTTTGTTGGAAGATTGTATCCTTTCAATTTATCAGCAAGAGCTTTATTATCTTCAATCACCTGAATTTCTTTTCCGGTTTTTGCTTCGTTTAAAGTATAAGTCGTTGGCTGAGAAGCGCTTGAAAATGTATTAATGAAGAACTGGAAATTAGGACTAAAAGTCGCTGCGTTTGTTCCAGTATTTTTAGACAAACGTACTTTGTTTTTTCCGTCTAAGGCAATACTGTAAATATCTCTGTTGATAGAACCGTTTTCTGTAGATTGGTAGAAAACAGTTTTTGTTTTTTCATTGAAACCGTAGTAGGAGGTTACTTCCCAGTTTCCTTTTGTAACCTGATTTTTTAGTTTTCCGGTTTTATCATATACATAAATATGATTAAAACCGTCTTTTTCGCTTGTCCAGATAAAACTGTTATCTTTTAAGAATGTCAAATTGTCTGTAACGTCAACGTAAGCTTTGTCTTTTTCATTTAGTACCACTTTTGCCACTGCAGTTGTCCCGTCAACAAATAATAAATCAAGATTGTCCTGATGGCGATTTAAAACCTGAGCTGATAATACGTTATGATCATTTGTCCATTGTAACCTTGCAATATAAAAATCATTGTATTTTTCTAAATCAACTTTTTTAGCAGTATTATTGACCACATCGTAAAGGTGCAAGGAAACTTCAGAATTTTTTTCTCCTGCTTTAGGATATTTAAAAGTTTCAATTGTTGGATATAAATCTTTATGAAACATCGACATCGAAAATTCCGGGACCTTACTTTCATCAAATCGTATATAAGCCAACTTTTTACTGTCCTTACTCCAGTCAAATGCCCGGACAAAAGCAAATTCTTCTTCATAAACCCAATCTGTAATACCGTTGATAATTTCATTTTTCTTTCCGTCAGTAGTAATAGCAGTTGACTTTTTAGAAGCTACATCGTAAACGTATAAGTTATTCTCTTTCGCATAAGCTATTTTCGTTCCATCAGGCGAGAAAGTAGGTTCCTGAACCTGAAAATCAAAAAGCTTTGTTAGCGATTTGGTGGCAATATCATACAAAAAATAATCTGCTGTAAAAGAGTGGCGAAATATCAGATTCGAATTACTGGCAATTAAAATCTTCTTTTCTGTTGCATCAAAAGTATAACTATCAATTCCGTCAGCCAATTGCTTATGATTTTTAGTATCAATTAAATTTGCTGTTTTCTTTAGAGTTGCAAAATCATATAAATCAATCTGCATACTTCTGCTTCCCTGATCCACATTTAAAACAGTGTATTGATTCGTATTTTTTAAGGATTGCAGTTCGTCCATCCCTTTTGTACGAAATGTTCCATTGATTCCTTTTGTACGAAATGTTCCATCATAAATATTTTCGACAATAATTTTTTGCTGGCCAAAAACCGTTGCAACCAGAAATAAAAGTACTACAGTAACTTTACTTGTATTCATTCAGAATTATTTTAAATATAAAAAAGAGACCAATTTTAGTAAAAAAAATAAACATAATACACATTTTAAGTGTTAAATGTTAAAAAAAATAATAATTACCTGCTTCTGAAATTTTAAATTCATTGCAACAAAACTCTTAAAACGGTATCTTTGCCACAACATTATTATTTAATATACTGAGAATGAACAACGCTGTTGCCGGATTTTCTAAATTATCCAAAAAAGAAAAAATAAACTGGATCGCCAAAGAATTTTTTTCAAACCCAGATGAAGCTCTGAATATAATAAGAAATTACTGGAATTCAGACGAAAAGCTACAGCAGCTGCACGACGAATTCATAGAAAATACCATAACCAATTTTTATATTCCACTGGGAGTTGCTCCTAATTTTTTAATCAATGGAAAATACAAAACGATTCCAATGGCAATTGAAGAGAGTTCAGTTGTAGCTGCAGCATCAAAATCAGCAAAATACTGGGCAACACGTGGTGGGTTTAAGGCAACAATAATTGATACCGAAAAAATAGGCCAGGTTCATTTTACCTTCAAAGGAGATGCCGAAAACCTGACAGCCTTCTTTAATAAAATAAAACCTAAATTTTTCTCAGACACACAAAGCATCACCAAAAATATGCAACAGCGCGGTGGTGGAATTTTAGATATTCATTTAAAAGATAAAAGAGACTTACTCGACAATTACTTCCAACTTCACGCTACTTTTGAAACAAAAGACAGCATGGGAGCCAATTTCATCAACTCTTGTCTGGAGCAATTTGCCACAACCTTAAAAGAAGAAGCTCGAAATTCAGATTTAGATGTTCAGGTTATTATGAGTATTTTATCGAATTATGTTCCAAATTGTATTGTAAGGGCTGAAGTTTCCTGTCCTATTGAAGATTTAAAAGAAAAACACATCCCAAATCCACAGAAATTTGCAGAGCGTTTTGTTCAGGCGGTACAAATTGCAGAAGTAGAACCTTTTAGAGCGGTAACCCATAACAAAGGTATCATGAATGGTGTTGATGCCGTAGTTTTGGCAACAGGAAATGACTTTAGGGCAGTTGAAGCCGGTATTCATGCCTATGCATCAAAAAATGGTCAATATGCAAGTTTATCGCATGCCAAAATTGAAAACGAAATTTTTACCTTCTGGCTTGAAATTCCATTGGCATTAGGAACAGTGGGTGGTCTGACATCATTACACCCTTTAGTTAAGTTATGTTTAGAAATGCTTGAAAAACCTTCTGCAAAAGAGCTAATGCAAATAGTTGCCGTAGCTGGCCTGGCACAAAATTTTGCTGCTTTGCGTTCACTTACTACAAGCGGAATTCAGGAAGGTCACATGAAAATGCACTTAAACAACATCCTGAATCAATTTGAAGCCTCCGAAGAAGAACGCATTTCTATCAAAAGTCATTTCAGGAAAAATACCATTTCCCACAGTGCTGTAGTTGAATTTATTGAAAATTTAAGAAAATAATCAGAAGCTGATCCCGCTGTACATTGTATCTTTTATGTTCCCGATAGCTATCGGAACCACTATAAAAGGATGCCATTCCCATCGGGGCTAAAAATATACGTATGCAAACAACCTTTTACAGTAACGGAAAACTCTTAATTACAGGTGAGTATCTAGTTTTAGATGGCGCCAGAGCTTTTGCCCTGCCCACAAAATTTGGTCAGAACCTGATTGTAGAAAATAGTTTGAATAAGGAAATCATCTGGAAAAGCTACAATATTGATGAAAAAATTTGGTTTGAAGACACTATTTCCTTCGTGGAAATAATTGATAATAATAAACCAAATATTGAAACTGTAAAGTCAACATTAATCAATATTTTACATGAAGCCTATCTCTTAAATCCTGATTTTATAAATAATTCAGATGGATACAAAATCAGCACTCATCTTACATTTCCTAAGAATTGGGGACTGGGGACCTCCTCAACTTTATTGAACAATATCGCTCAATGGACCGGAATTGATGCTTTTACATTACTTAAAAACAGTTTTGGAGGCAGTGGCTACGATATTGCCTGTGCACAAAATGATACTCCAATTATTTATCGGTTAGAAAACAATCTACCTGTTGTTGAACAAATAAGCTTTAATCCTGATTTTACGCACCAACTCTATTTTGTTTATCTTAATAAAAAGCAAAGCAGCAAAATAGCCATAAATGCTTACTACAATAATAAAAATAATCGTTTAGCTAAAAACGTAACCGAAAATAATAAAATTACTGACGCAGTTATTAAAGCAAAAACGCTAAAAGAGTTTGCCCATACATTACAAAATCACGAGATACATTTGAGCGATATACTGGAACTACAAACCATAAAAGAAATGGTTTTTCCGGATTTTAATGGAGTTATTAAGAGTCTTGGTGCCTGGGGAGGTGATTTTGTAATGGTAATATCAAAAGAAAATCCTACAGCGTACTTTATTTCAAAAGGATACGAAACTATTCTTCCTTATGATGAAATGATATTACAGAAATAACTATCTCTATCTATATTCAATTACTATAAAATTGAATTAGTAATTTACTTTTTTATCCTTAGTCTGTTTTGTTTCAAGCTGACGAACCTTTTGAATCACCAGCTCATTAGATTCGATAAGAGTATTATGCAAACGTTCAGCCATTTTTTCTATACTATTGGTAATAGAATCATATACCAGTTCCATTCTGCGATGTTTTTCTTCTTTTACCGCTTTTAAAACATCTTCAACAAAAACCTTATCATATTTTTCAGCAACAGAATCCCGTGTATTGGTTAGCCTGATCACATAATCGTTACTTAAAACTGTAACTTTAAAATGCTGCTCTTCATTACTTAAATAATATTTACCTCCCAATTCATCAACATTAATATCAGTACTGCTAACTTTTAAAAGTTCAGTTATTATTCCATAAATGTGATTTTCAATTTTGGAATACACTTTAGGCTTTTTTCTCAACAACCTAAACATAAAAAAAAATATTAAATATCTGATTATTAAAGTATTTTTTCATCATTCTTCTGTTATTTTTAATTAGTATTTCTAAAACAATTTTACTTTATTTAAAGAAAAAATCCCAACAAATAAAATGTAATATTTTGAATATCACAAATTTTTGAAATTATATTTCTATTATTCCTATATATTAAAGAAAAAATAATCCTTAAGTTTATCATCAAAAAAGAGAAACCCCGAAAGATTCATCTGAATCTTTCGGGGTTTCTCTTTTTAATTTACTTTCTAAAAATTAATTAGTAGTTAAATTGTAATCTGTTATCTTCAATTTTAGCATTATTTTTCAAGGCTGGCAAAATTCTGTTGGCATCAGAAGCACTTTGAGCCTTAACCTTAGACACGTATTCTGCATGATTAGCAAGGGCAGGAGCTTTTACAGTACTGATGTTTTTCACAACATAAACTCCCGTATTTCCTTCAATTGGGGCTGAAACTTTATTTGCAGTTAAAGCGAATGCATTACCAACAACTTTTGGCTCTTGTCCTACTCCACCTGGTAAAACCGGATTGTCCAAAGTAACATTTGTTGCTTGTTGTACTTTCACTCCAACGCTTTTTGCAATAGCATCAAGGTTTGAACCAGTCATTTTAGCTTTTAATATTTCCGCTTTTTTCAGGTTTTTCAAGATTGGCTCAACGTAAGGTCTCGCCAGGGCAACAGAAATCAAACCAGATTTATTTTCGCTTTTATATTGAGCAATAACGTGACCAACATTTGCAATTTCAAAACGTTTTACATCACCTTTATTAGTTTCCCTATCAAATGCCCATCTTACAATGCTACGTTGGTTTCCTAATGGTCCAAATGTCTCATCCATAGCTTTAGCACTTACCGGAGCAGCAACTTTTAAGCCTAGTTGTTTTGCTGTAGCATTGAAATCTTTATCAGCAGCATCCATTTCAAATTTAGTTGCCAATGTAAATACTTTATCAGAAGTAGCTTCAGAAGGCTCGATTTTTTGAGCAATTGTAGCTAAACGGATTCCGTCTTGTTTATCAGTAACTTTAATAATGTGGAAACCGAATTGAGTCTCTACTAATCCAACTTTTCCAATTGGATTACTGAATACAAAATCATTAAATGGTTTTACCATTTGGTTTGGTCCAAAATATCCTAAATCACCACCTTGTTGCGCAGATGAATCATCTGATGCTGTAAAAGCCAACATCATAAAGCTATCCGGATTTGCATTTACCTGAGCTAAAATTTCTTCAGCTTTTGCTTTTGCATCTTCTTTTGTCCTTTTTTCTTTGGTATTTGGAGTTTGAGAACCTTCATATCCAATCAAAATATGACTTGCTTTTGCATTTACTCCCGATTTAAAACCTTGCGATTTTGAAATACAGTAGTATTTTCCAAATACATAAGGGCCATAAATTTCACCCGGAGCTAAACTGAATAATTTATCCGCATCAACTGCCGGCAGGTTATTTTTAGCAACATAACTTGAATCGTAAGGAACATCTGAATTCGAGTTTACAAATTCAGCTATATTTTTTGTGTTTCTGAAACCAGCTACTGTATCGTTTTTACCGGTTTTAGCATTATAAACAACACTTCCTTTTAATAAAGCTGTAATTTTAGATTTTATTTCAGCATCATCTTCTTTTGAAGGTTTGTCTTCTACTAAAACATACTGGATTTCACGAGTTGCATCTGCTTTAAATTTTTTCTCGTTTTTCTTCATGTAATCCACAATCTCAGAATCAGAAATTTTTACCTCACTGTCTTTAATAGAAGAATATAAAGCTCCTGCATAAGCAAAATTCACTTTGTTGGCTTCCATTTCATATTTCAGTTTCCCTTCGCTTATTGTAGTGTAAAGGCCTGATTTTACTAATGTGTTGTAAATTTGAAATTTTGCATTTAATGCTGCATCTTTCTCTTTTTCAGTAATGAACTGGGCTGCTTCAGGATTTGCTTTAAAATATTCTTTGAATTTTATAAGATCAAAAATACCGGCTGCATTCATAAACATTGGATTTTGCCCAATATTTGGATCTGTTTTTAAAACTTCCAGAAGGTGTTTTTCACCAACTCTTAATCCTAATTTGTCAAACTGAGCTGACAATAAAGCAATTGAAACCTCCTGGTCCCAAACTCTGTTTGCAGCTTGCGTGGAAGTAATCCCTTGTCCGCTTTTTTCAACATTACTAACTTTAACCCTAAAGTCTTCAAATGAAATATCTTTTCCATCGATGCTTCCCACATCTTTTGAACTTTGACTAAAAGTACCGCTACTAAAAAGATCCTGTATTATAAATGCAAATAATGCAAGTGCAATAACTCCTATTAATAAAGCGGAACGCTGTCTAATTTTTGCTAAAACTGCCATTTCTATTGTTGTTAATTTTATATTCAGTTTGCGAAAATACAATTATCTAGTTAATAACAATACAACTAGCCTTTTATTTTGCGCAATTTTTTTAATTAGTGAAAAAAAATCATTCTTTTATCGTCATTTTCACTAAATCGATTTTTTTGTTTGAGCATTCCTCTATCAAAAAATGATAGTTTCCAATGAGTATTTTTTCGCCTTTTTGAGGAATATCTTTTGTGAAATCAACTATAAAACCTCCTAAAGTTCCATAAGAATCCTCTTCAGGGATTTCTAATTTATACGTTTCATTTAAATAAGCAACGTCTAATCTGGCTGAAAAAAGATACGCTTTATCCCCCAATTCCTGTTCAATTAATTCTTCATCTAAATCGTGTTCATCTTCAATTTCACCAAAAAGCTCTTCTACGATATCTTCAATTGTAATTATACCGGAAGTTCCACCGTATTCATCCAAAACCACAGCTACATTTTTTCGGTTTTTAATAAGTACACTTAACGCATCTTTTATTAAAATTGTTTCCGGCACAAATTCTACTGCCATCAAAACTGATTTTATGGTTTTTGGTTTTTTAAAGAGATCAAAAGAATGTACATAGCCTACAATATCATCCAGGGAATTTTGGCTCACGACAATTTTAGAATATCCCGTGTCAATAAATAATGCTTTTAGATCTGTAACAGTGTCAAACAAATCTATTGCTACAATTTCTGTTCGCGGAGTCATAATATCACGCGCTTTTACACCTGAAAACTCTAAAGCATTCTGAAAAATCTGAATTTCAGAATCGACTTCTTCATTATCCTCAACTGAACTCATTTGTTCTATAATATAATTTCCGAGCTCAATTTTGCTAAAGTACAATTGAACTTCATCTCCATCTATTTTAAAAAATTTCTTTAAAATAAAATCTGAAATCCAGATAAAAAAGGTAGAAATATAATAGAACAGCCGATAGAACAAATAGGCCGGAATGGCAAATATTCTGATTAACGAATTGGCATAAATTTGAAAAAAAATTTTGGGAAAAAATTCTGCCGTTAATAAAATTACAAATGCAGAAATTATGATTTGAACCAATAGTGTGGTGAAATCAGAAAATTCAAATCCAAGATCAACACTATATTTTAAAATCAAATCGCCCATAAAAAAAGCGTAAATCACCAGTGTAACATTGTTTCCAATGAGCATTGCGGCTATAAACTTTGAGGGCTTTTCGGTAAGTCTGGTCAATATTCCGGAAATAAAATTATCCTGTTTCTTTTCAATTTCAAGATAAATCTTGTTTGAAGAAACAAAGGCGATTTCCATTCCTGAAAAAAAGGCTGATAGTATTAAACATAGTATTATAATACTAATTTCCATTTTTTACTTTTTTTTGTTGTCATCAAATTTCCTGGCAAATTTTCTTCTAAAGAAAAACATAAAAATTGCCATTACAGCAATTGCAAAACTCAGCCAGAATGCATCATTATCTGCATTTAGTTTTATTATTCCGTCATAGATAAAGTAAACTGCAAATACTAAATAAACGTATTGTGTGTATTTTAAATAGCCCATAATTATATTTTTATTCGTCGG
This sequence comes from Flavobacterium piscis, assembly GCF_031457575.1. GTDB lineage: Bacteria > Bacteroidota > Bacteroidia > Flavobacteriales > Flavobacteriaceae > Flavobacterium > Flavobacterium piscis_A. The sequence continues at coordinate 265,932 of NZ_JAVDWQ010000001.1, forward strand.
CTTCAATTTCGCCGGTTATTCGTTGTGAATTTATTATTTTGAAATCTTTGCTAAAATCAATACCCTGTCCGTTAGAAACGCCTTTTGCATCTGTCAGCTTAAATTTCCTCTCTGTGTAAAACCATTCGTTTTTCTGATCAAAGTATAATTGTTCTGTTTCAAGCATCTGTCCTGTTTCTGAAGTGATTTTTACTTTTCCCTGCAAATCAATTATTCCTGTTTGTTTATAGGACACAGCATACTTTGATTTTATAAAAGTACGCTTTAGTTTTTTATCATATAATGTCACATCTATTCCTTTAGGAAATTCAGTAAAAGGAAATTCAACATTAGAATAATCCAACATTTTACGGCTTTTAAGCACACCAGTAATACGCCCTGAATCTGTGTATTTTATATTAACCGTATCTGCATCACTGGCTGGAATAAATTCTGAAAAATTAATTTTCTGAACTTCTTTAAAATTACTTTCGCATCCAAAAAACAGTGTCACAGCAAGAACTGTGACAGCGGTTATAATAGTATGTTTTTTTGGTAAATTCATTTGCCAAATGTAGTAAATTGTATTGAGCTTAAAAAAACATAAAGCTGATGTCTTAGTTGAATTTACTTTTCACGAACCATTTATCATTAAAAGAAAAACCAAGACTAAAGTTAAAGTAATTCTCCTGAATTAAATTGGAAGATACTGTTCCCTTTTTTCCAAATTCAATTCCAAAGTTAACATTCGAAAAAGATCCCGTAATTGGAAATCCGGCGCCCAAAGACATTCCAATATCATTTATTGACTCATTATTAACTACTAAACCAATTTTTTCATATTTCAATCCCGCTCTATAGGTAACCCTGCTAAAATAACTGGCAAAAGAGGTGTAGTTTGGAATATAATATCCTCCAACAGCATATTTTGCATAGTTCTCATAACGCACATCTTCATTTGTATTGTAATAATTATTAAAATTACCACTTCCCTGAAAAGCTATTGTAGTTCCTAATAACCATTTTCTTGCTTCACCGACACCTGCACCAATTGTTAATCTGTTAGGTAATTTTAAATTTAATTTATCCGAGTCCGCAAATGGAGGTTCCGGATTTGTATCCACTTGTATGACTCTTTCGCTGTCTGATTTTAAGGTACTGCCAAAAGTGTAATTTAAACTTGTATACAAATTTAAATTTTCCTTAACTTTTGTCTGATACATTGTTCCTATATTAAAATTAACACCAGAAAGCCTGGAAGTATTAATTTCCCTCGTACTGGAAGCAACTCCTGTAATAGCCTCTATACTTGTTGTTTCGATTTTTCCGAAATTATACTGAATATCGGCACCTACATTCCAGTTTGGCTTTAATTTATATCCCAAACCAAGAAAAACTTTATTTACCCCGCCTTTACCTTCAAATTGACTGCTAGTAGCTCCGGGAGTACCTGTATTATCATTTCGGATTTTATATCCCACTGAAGAAACCGGAATTAATCCGAATCCGGCACCAAATTTCCCCATTGGTATCCCTAAAAGCAAATAATCAAAAGTTGATCTTGAAGTGCTGGCAGTCTGAGTATCTGTTTTTAGTTTGGATGTTCCATAAGTACCTCCAATAGTAAAAGTTGTTTGTCTTAGATTAGCATAACTTGATGGGTTTTCGACATTCATATGAATACTATCCTGTTCAACAGAAACGCCTCCCATAGATCTGTTTTCAAGAGTACCTTTAAACTTCATATCGCCAATCCCATAAAATGAATAAGGAGAAGCGGTACCTTGCTGAGCAAATGAAACGAACGAGATAAGCAAACATGTGCTTATTATAATTTTTTTAATCATTGTCGATTTTATATTGAAATGTTTGGTTCAAACTCTCAAGCAAGAAATTTGAATTGGCAAATATGGTATTTTTTAATCGTTTAGCCAAAAAATCTGCATCTCCGCCCGTTAAAATTATTATAAAATTTGAAAAATTTGCCTGATATTCATCGATAAAACCGTCAATCTCATAGACGAATCCATTAACTACTCCTGAATGTATTGCCTGTGCGGTAGAGCTTCCTATATAAGACTCCGGCATTTCCAAATTAAGCAAAGGCAGTCTGGCTGTATAATTATGCAGTGCTTCATAACGCAATCGCAAACCCGGAGAAATTGCACCTCCCAAATAATTGTCAAATTCGTCGATAAAATCGTAGGTTATACAAGTTCCCGCATCAATAACCAGTCTGTTTTTGTTTGGGAACTGCAAAGTTGCTCCTGCAGCCAGAACCATCCTGTCAATCCCTAATGTTTTTGGTGTTGCATATTTATTGATGAAGGGAAAATGATCTTCATGTGTCAAAAAATGAACATTCAGCAGCTTTTCGAAAGCCAAAAAAGATTGTTTTTCGACGTTTCCAACCGATGCCACGACTAAATCGGTGCAGTTTTGAAATTTTTTTAAAATATTTTCAATCTTTTTTTCGAGTTCGTTTTTCTCAAAAACAAAATTTTCCAAAACAGTACTTCCCTCAAAGACAGCTGCTTTAATTCGAGTATTACCAACATCAACTGTTACCACCATATTTTTTTATTTACCAATGCGAAGGTACGAATTGATTTTTTTTAAAAAATGTTTTGGATAAACTAAAAATCGTTCTATATTTGCACCCGCAAACACGTTCACCCACACTATGAAAATAGAAACAAAGTGAATTAATAAGCACGGTACCTTAGCTCAGATGGTAGAGCAATGGACTGAAAATCCATGTGTCCCTGGTTCGATCCCTGGAGGTACCACAAAACCCACTAATTTATTAGCGGGTTTTTTGTTTTATAACCCTTTTTTATCAGATCCTAAAATGGGATCAGATGCAAAAGTTAAGAATTAGGGATCAATACGAATTAGGCAAAAAGATTAGATAATCTGAATAAGAAGAAATCCTATACTTTTTGCTCCTCTAAACTGAGGTCCGACATCAAGTATATCTTCATATCACGGATCATCAATCTCCATAAATCTGAAAACAATAAAAAAAGCCTTTCCGTTAAGAAAGGCTTCTCCCAATATTGCGGTCTGGACGGGACTCGAACCCGCGACCCCATGCGTGACAGGCATGTATTCTAACCAACTGAACTACCAAACCCACTGCGTTATTGTGACCGCAAAAATACAACAGAACTTTGATTCTACAAGGTTTTTTGTGCTTTTTAAGCAAATAAAATCGTTATTTTTTTAATCGATTGGTTTCTATTGAAGTAGGAAAAAACAAAAAGTTATTTTTCCACTATATAAGTAATAGTAAGAACAGATAAGTGTCCTTATATTCACTCTTATTAAATGAACTTATGCTAAAAAAATGTTTCCCCAATAATTGGAATTTAAAATTTGCTTTTCTATAAGTTAAATGAACTTATATCATATATAGTTCAAATCAAAAAAGCCTTACATAACTCATCATAACAATATAAAAACAAATTGTGAACAAATAATTGTTATTTGTTAAAAAAGTATCAATTGAATAAGCAAATATCTTTTATATTCGTGAAAAAATATTTTTGACAATTGTTTATTATCAATGACACATTCGTAAGTTTATGAGTAATACATCTACAAAAGGCATTTGGAAAGTAATTTCTGCCTCATCAATGGGAACTATGATTGAATGGTATGATTTCTATATCTTTGGAAGTTTAGCCGTTGTAATTTCAACCAAATTCTTTCCAAGCGATAATCCTACTGCAGCTTTTTTATCAACTTTGGCCACTTTTGCTGCCGGATTTGTTGTTCGTCCTTTTGGCGCTTTATTTTTTGGAAGACTTGGCGATATCATTGGTCGTAAATACACTTTTATGGCTACCTTATTATTAATGGGTGGCTCTACTTTTTTGATAGGATGTATTCCAAGTTATGAAACGATAGGCTTTATGGCTCCTTTATTGGTTTTGATTTTAAGACTATTACAGGGACTTGCTCTTGGCGGAGAATACGGTGGTGCCGCAACCTATGTTGCCGAACATTCTCCCGTTGGGCAACGCGGATACTGGACTTCCTGGATTCAAACTACTGCAACTGTTGGTTTATTTATTTCCTTAATGGTGATTTTAGCTACTAAAAATGTTCTTTCGGCTGAGGATTTTGACACCTGGGGATGGCGTGTCCCGTTTTGGGTTTCTATTGTTATGGTAGGCGTTTCTTATCTCATTCGAAAAAACATGGATGAATCTCCTGAATTTGCAAAAGCAAAAAAAGAGGGAACTACCAGTACTAACCCATTAAAAGAAAGTTTTGGCAATCGTTACAACTTAAAATTTGTATTACTTGCTTTATTTGGCGCTACTATGGGTCAGGGAGTTGTATGGTATACAGGGCAATTTTACGCTATGAGTTTCATGAAAACCGTAATGAGTATTGACTCCTCACAAGTTGACAGCTTATTGGGAATTGCCCTTTTAATAGGGACTCCATTTTTTATTCTGTTTGGATGGTTGAGTGATAAAATTGGGCGTAAATACATTATGATGGGTGGAATGCTGCTTGCCATTTTACTTTATCGGCCAATTTATAAGGCAATGTACACAACAACTGATGTGACATTGAAAACTGAAATAACAGAAAAAGCAAAAACTTCAATAGAATTAACGGCAGCGAAAGATTCTGTTTATACTACACATAAAGAGTTTACCGACGGAACTGTTTTAATAGAAAAAAAGACCCATTTTGCAACTAAGAAAGAGGCTCAGGTCAGCACTTCTATTACGATCAATTCACATGATAAATGGACTTTAGTTTTCCTTGTGTTTGTTCAGGTTCTGTTTGTTACAATGGTTTATGGACCAATTGCAGCCTTTTTGGTTGAAATGTTTCCGGTAAAAATCAGATACACTTCTATGTCATTACCTTACCATGTAGGAAACGGAATTTTTGGAGGTTTGCTTCCTGCGATTTCGACTTACTTTGTAACTCATGCCAAAAATTCAGGCAAAACCGATTTTTATCTGGATGGCCTTTGGTATCCAATCATAATTGCTTCGGTTTGTTTTGTAATTGGAATGATTTATATCGATAATAAAAATAAAAACTCTCACCTTTAATCTGCTGAAAAATGAATCTAATAAAAAAACTTTTAGGAATTCTGTGGATTGTATTGGCAATTGCCGCAGCTTATTTTTGTATTTTCGAATTTGGTTTGCCTAAATTTTTATCAGACCAACAGGAGGATTTGGTGTTTGGAATCATCATTCTATTTATCCTTACTCCATTAATTGTTTTGGGATTGGGGACGTTTGGATATTTTGCTTTAATGGGAGAATATGATAAAGAATGACAGAAATAAGAATTGGAAATTCAGAAAACAAACTTGGAATTTTGAATCTCTTAGTAATAATTTTATCAATTTATGTTTTAGGTTCACTTATTGTTGATTCTGTAATCATATTAGATTCGGAAACTTCAACTCTTTTAAATTATATTGACAATTCGATATGTGCTTTTTTCTTTGTAGAATTTTGTATTCGTTTTTATAAAGCAGAAAGCAAATTGAAATTTTTACATTGGGGATGGATTGATTTAATTTCATGCATTCCAATGATTGATTATTTACGTGCCGGAAGATTATTACGCTTAATAAGATTGCTCCGTATTGTTAGAGCTTTTCGTTCAACAAAACATTTGGTAAATCATATTTTTGCAAATAAGGCTAAAGGCGCATTAACTTCAGTTTCTGTTATAGCAATCTTATTAGTAATTTTTTCTGCTATCGCAATCTTACAAGTTGAAAAAGATGCAAATAGTAATATTAAAACAGCTGAAGATGCAATCTGGTGGGCTTACGTTACAATTACAACTGTTGGTTACGGAGACAAATATCCTGTAACGACTGAAGGACGCATAATTGCATCAATTTTAATGACAGCTGGCGTTGGACTTTTTGGAACATTTACCGCATACGTCGCTTCGTGGTTTGTTGTCGACAATAAAAATCAGAATAGCTCATAATAGGTTAGATAATTGGTGTTCTGTTATTTTTTAGGAGCACATCTTTTTCTCAACTTAGTTTGATGCTGCGATTAAGACTCTGTTGTAATTTATACAACTGTTCCAAGACACATGATAATTATAAAACAAAAGGGCTGTCTGTTTTAGACCGCCCTTTTGCATTACTAGCCAACCAAAATATTCAAATCTGTGAAATCTATTCCTTAATGAATTTCAGGACTTGAATTTTGTCATTATCATCAAAAGCTTTTATTATGTATAAGCCTGTTTTTAAATCGCTCACGCCAAACTGAAAATCCATATTCCCGTTAGCAATAAAGCTTTTCACTATTTGCCCGGAAATGGAATAAACCTCAACTTTATCTACCGCTATATTTAATGTAAAATAATCGGATACAGGATTTGGATATAAACTGACTTTATTCCCTTTTTCGAAATCTGCAATAGCCAAACTTGCTTGTTTATTTCCGTAGATTCTATATTCTCCAGCTGGTATACTCATCACAGCATTAACATCTGTAACATTTATTGTGGTATTGTCCATCAAATTATACCAGGTTCCAGGATATGAAAAACCAGTTGCTACGTTTTGTGTGGTTACATTAAAATTCGCTACAATCAATACATCTTTAAGTTGATTGGCTGCCTGACCTGCATTTGTAATTTTAATGTTTGGATACAACGAACTTGTATTAGCCATTGAAACAGTTCCTGAAAAAACCGGTTCCGCAATTTTCATAGTTATCATTTTTGACCAATCGTTATAAATTTTGCTACGGGCAGAATTTCCCATCCAATTTCCTGTCCATTGTGGCTGTGGTTTTGTATCTAATTTACAATCTCCGGCAATAGTTCCCGAAGCATCGTTTACGGTACCATTGTTACAAGTAAAAATAGAAGAATCCCAACCTAATTCTCCAAAATGCCAAATCATTTTTGGTCCCGGAATCAATAATGAAACTGCTCCAATAGCAGACATCCTTGATAAAGCCGTATTTAATGTTTTTACATTATGTGTTGCATTATTAGAATTTCCATATTGGATATTTTTATACATTAGTCTTTCTTCATCATGACTTTCAGCATAACCCATTAAACGATTGGCTGCAAAACCATGACTTGAACTTGTCATTCTCGAAATATTACTGGTGTATCCCATAGATAATTCGTTATATTGATCTGTCATTTTACCCCACATCATGATTCCTTTAGCCGGTGATTCTGCAATTTTGTAATTTGCCCATTGTTGTTCTTCCAAATCGACACCTAAATGTTCAAAAATAGTATAATGTGTAGGATCTAAATTCCAGGAATAATCTGCATATGATTTCAAAACATCCACTCTGTCCTGCTTATAAGCGTTAGTACAGGTTTCATCTGAAGCGGTACAATTTTGTGTAAAACCTTTGGTCAAATCCCAACGAAATCCGTCAATTTTATATTCTTCAACCCAATGTTTGATTACACGTTTAACATAATTCTGTGTTCTAACCGATTGATGATTAAAATCTTCGCCAACATTATAACTATGCCTTGCAACAGTATTAAAATAAGGATTTTCTGTAGTTGGTGACCCAAATCCGTCTCCATCAGGATCGTTCATCCACATTCTTACCATAGGATTTCTTCCAAAGGCATGATTCAAAGCTACATCCAGAATAACTGCAATTCCGTTTTGATGACACAAATCGATTAATTCTTTCAATTTATCAGAAGTCCCATAAAATTTATCCAAAGCCATATGAAACGACGTATTATAACCCCAGCTTTCGTTGCCTTCAAATTCCATTACAGGCATTAACTGAATGGCATTTACTTTTAGATTTTTAAAATAATCAATTCTGTCAATTAAACTTTGATAATTTCTATTGGCATTAAAATCACGAACCAACACTTCATACACTACCAGTTTTTCTTTTTCCGGTTTTATGAAATTGGTCACCTGCCAGTTATATGGTGTTTGTCCGGTTTTTAAAACGGTTACTTCAAATTGTTGTCCTGCCGGATAAACGGGCATATTAGGGTAATTTACTGCAGGTATTCCTGAATCGTCAAAAGGAGACAACACTAATGTTGAATAGGGATCTGCTGTTTTTACCATTGATGGAGAATTTACCAAAGGCGAAGCATCAACTACCCAATACTGATAGGTATTACTCACTCCTGAAACCAAGCCCGATAATTCTAACCAGAACTTTCCTGAGACAGGATCCTTTTTCATGGCATAGGCAGATGTTGGCTGCCAATTATTGAAACTGCCGGCAACGTAAACAAAATCTTTTGATGGCGCATCTAATACCAAGGTAGCTTTTGTTGCATCGGTTATATTATAATTAATTCCATCAATTAAGCCAGTGGGCATAGCCTGAGAAACCGTATTTGGATTTACTACAACAGAAAACTTTTTAGAGATTGTTGTCGCTCCTTGTGTCACCAATAATTCGTATGTTTGATTTGCTGTAATATTGGTATGATTAAATGAATAACCTGAGATACCTGCATTGGAACTTATAGTTATTTCATTTGATTTTAAAACATAATTTGCCACACCATTTGTATTTGTTGCTGTAATATTAAAACTAGATCCAGAGGCTAAAATGGTCGCACTATTTTCAACAGGAGCAGTAAGATTTACCTGAAAAGACCCTACTTCAACCAGAATATCCTGAGATTTTTTATCACCAGTTCCGTTTTTCGCTTTAACTAAAAATCCTATTTTACCTATTCCGGTTGTATTATAATAAGCTGTAGGTGTAATAGTTTTGGTATACGTATCCGTTGCAGAGTTGTAAGTAAACTTACTTGCTTCATCAGATGCTTCCCAGGATCCATTTACAGGTGTTCCTTTTTGAGTAGTATCATTTGTATCAAAAGCCCAGGCCCAAAGATACAGTGCGTTTCCTGTAACTCCCCAGGTACTTTCATTGATACTGCTTCCATTAATGGTGATGGTGACTGCAGTAGTTTCTTCAAAAGTTGATGGATTTACAGAATAAGTTGCTGTTTGCTGTTGTGCAAATGAAATTACGGTCAGTAAAAGGAAAATTGATAGTATAGTTTTTTTCATAATTATAAATTTTATAAAAAAAGGCTATCCGCAGATAGCCTTTTTTATTAATTAAAAATTACTAATTTTTATTAATTGTGTATGTTTTAGCTGTAAAATCAACCACAATAGTATAATTTCCTGCTGATGTAATTGCAATATTTGCACCTCCGGCATCTAAAGTTAAATCATTACCATCATCACCAAAGTTAGTTGTCCAGGCATCATCTAATCTAAATTTGATTTCTCCAACAGCTAAATCAATTGTGATTGAATATTTTTTTGTAGCTAAATCATAATCTAAATTCACATCTGCTGCCCAACCATCTCCGCCTGTTGTTGCAGCAGTTGCACTACCAATCATACCCCAATTTGGCCAGGCCGGATAAGGAGTTACTTTGATTGTATATGAATTAGATACCTGAGGAAGTGATCCTACTCCTCCAACTGTTGATTTGATGCGTACGTCAATTTCACTTTCAACAAAAGGAGCAAAACCAGCATCTAATGCTGCAGAATTTAATTCACCCACAGTAAAACTTTTAAATTTATCAGTTGTTGTACCTGCTACTGAAGGAGTCTCGAAGTTAGTACCTGCTTCTGCCATTTCAATTGAATAATTAACAACAGTTGCACTGCCTTCATATTGTGCATCATCCCAAACAAAAGTTGTTGCAAGATTATCTGCATTTGTACTTTGAAGAACGATATTAAAATCAGATTTTGGAGTTAACAACACCGGAGCAGTTCCCACTTCAATTACTGGTCTGTTTTCTACATCGTCAGCATTACATGAAACCGCTAAAACACTAATGAATGCGATTAAAATTTTATGTATATTTTTCATTTTTATTATTTTTAAGGTTAGTTAGTATCCTGGATTTTGTTCTAATGTTGGGTTGGCCTGAATATTTCTTGCAGGAATTGGCATCAAATCTCTATAGGATTCTGTTGAAGTTCCATTAATAGATCCGCCTTTCCACTGCCAGATTTTAGAATTTCCTGTAAACTTCCCAAATCGAATTAAGTCGGTTCTTCGGTGGCATTCCCAAAATAATTCTCTTCCTCTTTCATCCAAAATAAAATTAAGGGTTAAATCAGCTGCTGTGATATTAGCCGCATTTGCTCTGTCTCTGATTTGATTGATATAACCTACAGCTGTATTAATATTTCCTGAAGAGGCGCCTCTTACAGTTGCTTCAGCATACATTAAGTAAGCATCTGTTAATCTGAACATAGGGAAATCTATGTCCGGGATATCATTTCTTTGAGCAGCAGAACCATCTGCATTTTTATTAATGTATTTTGTTACAGCATAACCGTTTGTAAAAGTTCCTACATTATTGATGTCTTTTGACTGACCCGCTGTATAAAATGTACCTCTGTTATCAGCAGTTGCAGTTTCGTCAGGAAAAAGATTTACAAACTCTCTTCGGGTTCTGATTCCCTGCCATCCACCATCCATACCTCTGGACGCAGCATCCATACTGCCTCCAATAGACGCGTGCATTATAAAACTCATTCCTCCACCTATAGCCCTGATAGCATTCCCATCTCCTATTATTGGAAAAATAATTTCACTCTGAGCACCATTTTTATCATTATCTGCAGAAAATAAGTAACCATAAGGAACGTTTGCGAAAGTATATCCTGAACTGGTTATGATTTCACTTGTTAATATTGCTGCTTCATTATTTCTTTCCACTCCTGTGTAAACTTTAGAATTCAAATAAATTTGTGCTAATAAAAACTTAGCCGCTGTTTTATCTACCCTGCCATATTCATTTGTTTTTGAAGCCGCAAGACTATTGTCAAGATCTTTTAATTCAGATTCAACAAAAGCAAAAACTTCTGCTCTTGTTTTTTGTTCAGGATAATAGAAACCCACTGGATCATTTTCTGTAGTAATTGGCACATTCCCAAACAAATCCATTAGGTTATAATATGAAAAAGCTCTCAAAAAACGGGCCTCAGCTCTAAACGTAGCAATTTCAGCTTTCAAATTAGCATCAACACCTCTCGCTGTTAATTTCTCATCAGTAGTTTGTCTCAAAAATTCATTAGCTACACTAATATGATAAAACGCCCTGGAAAAAGTTCCTTCCAAAAATTCATTGGCCGGCGACCACATTTGCGTATTCAATGTGGGTAAAGCACCATCAGCCCAAGCAATAATTGCTTCGTCAGTAGAAAACTCCTGTGTTACAAAAAGCAATCTTAAGTAACTGCTAAAGTCACCACCTAGTCCTGCAATATCCGCAGCACCATCTCCATCGTTACCTCCTACATACAAACCTGCATATAGTTTGGCCAATACTTGTTTATATGATGCAGGATCCTGAAAAAAAGTTTCAGATAAAAATTCATCATCATCCTTTGGAGTTACGTTTAAATCGTCCGTACACGAAGTAAACGTCATACTTAGTCCTAAAACGAATAGGAAAAAATAAGATATATATTTAAATGATATTTTCATTTTGTTTATTTTTAAATTTTTGTTTCACTTCCTACTTAGAAATTCGCATTCACTCCAAATAAGAATGTTCTTGCTCGTGGATAAACATTATTATCAATTCCGTTGAATTTCTCAGGATCTAAGCCATTGTATTTCGTTAGAATTAAAACATTTTGAACTCCGGCAGTAAATCTTAAAGAAGCTGCTTTTAATAACGTTTTATCAAAAGTGTATCCAAGTGTTACGTTATCCAGTTTTATAAAAGAAGCATCTTTTACAAAATAGTCAGACAAATAACGTTGTGTTCCGTTATCTTCAAAAGTAAATCCTGTATTAAAATAATCTGAACTCACGTTAGACAAATCAGTCTGTCTTCTTAAACCAGCATCAGAATATCCTAAATTAGAACTTACGTTGTCAAAAATTTTATTTCCTACACTTGCTCTCCAGTTCATTGTAAAATCAAACTTTTTGTAGTTTAAAGTAGAGAACAAACCGAAAGTATAATCAGGAGCAGTTTTTCCAGCTCTGTAACGGTCACCTGCATCAATTTTTCCATCTGCATTTCTATCCACATAAGCCCCCGCAATTGGTCGTTTGTTAGCATCGTATAATTGCTCGTATACAAAAAATGAATTTGGTGCATATCCTACCGAGTTGATTTGGATTTGATTCCCGTTTCCACCAGCAATATTATCTCCTGTTAAGTATCCCTGAAAGCCTGGAACTGTGATTCCTAATTCAGAAATTTCCTGATCGATATAGGTAGTATTAAAAGCTACATTCCATGTCAAATTATCATTTTTAACAATGTCAGACTCAATACTAAATTCAATACCTTTTGTTCTTACGCTTCCAATATTAAAGAAGCCCTGATTTCTGATGTTGGCTCCATCAGGTACTGCAATTTCTGCTAATAGATCAGTTGATTTTTTATCAAAATAGTTAACAGACCCTGTAATTCTATTGTTAAAAAATCCATAATCAACTCCAACATTCATCTCAGCTAATTCTTCCCATTTGATATTCTCATTATATCCTTCTGGTCTTGCTGTAGTATAGATTGTATTACCAAAAATATATTGAGAGTTAATTGTTCCTAAAGTTACCCTGCGTAAATAATCATATTGAGGCATAATATCCTGCTGTCCGGTTGTTCCGTATCCAACTCTAAGTTTCAAACTTGATAAAGTCGCATTGTCTTTTAAAAATTCTTCTTCAGACACATTCCATGCTAAAGCTCCTCCTGCGAAATTACCCCATCTGTTTTCTTCAGAAAAACGAGAAGTTCCGTCTCTTCTGTAATTTAGAGTTAGTAAATATCTGCTGTCATATCCTAAATTCAAACGTCCGAAATACGATTGTAAGTTAACATCCGGCTCCGTAGTAACATCTTCATTAGGAGTAGGCTGTCTAGTCTCTCCGGATTGATATTTCTCTCTTTGAAACAATTGGTAGTTATAACCTGCTGTAGCATCAACCTTAATTTTTCCTATATCTTTGGTATAATTAAAATAGGTATTTAAGTTTTTATTTTGAAGCGCATCGGTATAACTGGAATAATTCCCTAAATTAACATAGTCCGGGCCGCTAAAAGGTTTTGGCTGAAATCCCAAAGCACTCTGAGTACTTACTTCTGTATATCCGCTACTGTCAAATCGATCAATACCTGCTTCAACCACTGCTCTTAAATCTTCAAGGAAATGAAGTTTATAATCTAATCTCACATTACCCCATTTTCTGGTAGAAGTTGCTCTTCTTTCATCTTGGTTTAATCTTGCAACTGGGTTTCTTGCGGGTAATAATGGTAAATTTCCTGTTGGCTCTAACCATTCAAAATAACCGCCATAACGAGACCCTGCCTGATAAACTGATTGTGTAGGATCAAATCCGATAGCACTTCCGATTACTGCCCCCTCGTCCTGAAATTGATTTTTTCCGAAAGATAAATTTCCGCTAATATCGATTTTTAAGTGATTGTCAAATAAAACCGGATTTAATGATATTGATGTCGTAGTTCTTTCAAAAGAAGTATTTCTTAAGATTCCTGGATTGTCAATATTACCAACAGATAATCTTACAGGAAGTTTGTTAAATAATGAACCGCTAACAGAAATATTATTATTAGTTGTTAAAGCAGTATGAAAAATTTCATCTTGCCAGTTTGTATTTGCAGTACCTAATAAAGCTTGTTGAGCCGGTGTACCCTTTGTATTTACCAATTCACGAAATTGATCTGCACTCATTACATCAACTGTATTAGCTACTGTATTGATACCAACCTGAGAACTAAAGTTAACTTTTACCCTGCCTTTTGATCCTTTTTTTGTTGTAATAACGATTACACCATTTGCTGCTCTGGATCCGTAGATTGCAGCGGCAGATGCGTCTTTAAGAACTGTAAAAGACTCAATATCATTAGGATCAATTGTAGAGAGTATACTTGTTGAACCTTCTGGCTTAGTGTTATTTAAAGGTAATCCGTCTAATACAATTAACGGCTCGTTTGAAGCATTTAAAGAAGATCCTCCACGAATTCTAATGTCCGCTTTAGCTCCGGGAGCTCCTCCTCCGGTTACATTAACACCCGAAATACGACCGCTAATTAAACTTTCAGGAGTCACGTTAATTCCCTTATTAAAATCTTTTGCTGAAATTTGTGAAACCGAACCAGTTGCGTCTTTTTTCTTAACAGTTCCGTAACCTACCTGCACTACAACTTCCTTCAGTTGATTCGTATCTTCCTCTAATGAAATATCTAATGTTTTTTGACCATTGTAGTCAACCGTAGCTGTTTTGTATCCAATAAAAGAAACGACAATTTTGTTTCCGCTTCTTACATTAGATAACTGATAATTCCCGTCGAAACCGGTCGATGTTCCTCCCGGAGCACCTTGTACATTTACATTTACTCCCGGGATTGGCTGTCCCGTCGCTTTATCGATAACTGTACCGCTTAAAGTGCTTTGAGCAAGCATAGCAAACGGCAACAGCAGGAATAAAAATAACAACTTTTTCGAAATTGTTTTCATACTTTTTGTTTAAATTAGTTTGAGTTTTTGATTGTTAGTTAAGTTTTTAATTTTACTTCGAATTTCAAAATTAGGAATTAATTAACATGCTCAACACCAGACCTTTTTTATTAGGTTACGAAAACGTGGTAGTGTTGAAAACTTTATATATTATGTCGGTTTTTTAAGGGTAAAATTGTCATTTTACAAAATTAAACATACCTTTATTGTCAATAACATTTTTTCCAAATTAGCATTATGAAGCGAAAAGTAACCCTGAAACAGATTGCAAAAGAGTTAGATGTGTCTATTTCAACCGTCTCTAAATCACTGCGAAACAGCTCTGAAATTGGCGAGGAAACCAGATTGAAAGTGCAGGCTTTTGCTAAGTTTTATAACTACAAGCCCAACAACATCGCTCTTAGCCTAAAAAATAGAAAAACCAAAAGTATTGGCATTATCATTCCAGAAATTGTACATTATTTTTTCTCTACTGTAATTGACGGAATCGAACAGGTAGCTAATGAAAACGGTTATAGTGTTGTTATCTGCTTATCCGGAGATTCATTTGATAAAGAAGTATTAAATATGGAAATGTTAGCCAATGGAAGTATAGATGGCTTTATCATGTCCCTTTCTAAGGAAACGCAGTACAAAGGCGATTTTCATCATATTACAGAGGTTATCAACCAGGGAATGCCAGTTGTAATGTTTGATCGGGTAACCAATGATATTTTATGTGATAAAGTAATTATTGATGATAAAGCGGCGGCTTACGAAGCAGTTCAAAGCCTGATTGATAATGGAAGAAAAAAAATAGCTTTAGTCACAACTGTTGATTATGTTAGTGTTGGAAAATTGAGAACCGATGGTTACGAAAAAGCACTATTAGACAATGGATTACCTTTTAATGAAGATCTGATCATCAAAATTGAAGATGTTGATACCTGCGAAATAACCATTAGCCAGCTTTTGCATGACAGGGCTTTTGATGCTGTTTTTGCGGTAAACGAACTTTTTGCGGTAACCATTATAAAGACTGCTAATAAAATGGGACTTAAAGTTCCCGAAGATTTAGCAGTAATTGCTTTTACTGACGGAATTATATCAAAATACTCAACACCAACCATAACAACAGTCAGTCAAAGCGGAAAAAAAATGGGAAACAAAGCTGCTAAAATGCTTATTGAAAGACTCGAAGCAGAGCATGATGATGACGATGAAGAAAATGAAAACTATACTACAGAAGTTATTGAAACCCATCTTATCAAAAGAGAATCTACTGACTAATTTTCTTAAAATCAACCTATTCTAAAGTCATAATTAATATTTATGGCTTTTTTGTTAGCGTATATCTAAAAATAATTTATACTTTTACGCCCGTCAAGGCTTTTACTTTTACTTCGAAAAAACAGTAAGTTTTGATAAGCATAGCGCTTATCGTTTAATTAATTTTTTAATTACGATAATGGAAAAGCGTAAATTAAGTTTCTGGGAAATTTGGAACATGAGTTTCGGATTCCTGGGAATACAAATGGGCTTTGCACTTCAAAATGCAAATGCCAGCAGAATTCTTCAGATTTTTGGTGCCGACATACATGAACTATCATGGTTTTGGATTATTGCTCCCCTGATGGGATTAATAGTGCAGCCTATTATTGGTCATTACAGCGATAAAACCTGGGGGAAATTTGGACGAAGAAAACCTTTTTTTCTGGTAGGTGCCATTTTAGCTTCCGTTGGATTAATTTTAATGCCACAAGCCAATATTTTCATATCGGTATTGCCCGCTCTTTGGGTCGGAGCCGGAATGCTGATGATTATGGATGCGTCATTTAATATTGCCATGGAACCCTTTCGTGCCTTGGTTGGCGACAATTTAAGAACAGATCAGCGTACTGCAGGTTTTAGTATTCAAACTTCATTAATTGGCTTTGGAGCCGTTATTGGTTCCGCACTACCTTATGTACTGACAAAATATTTCGATGTTTCAAACAGTGCTGTTCCCGGGAGTGTCCCATTAAACCTGACCCTGTCTTTTATTATTGGAGCAGCAGTTTTAATTGGTTCAATTTTAGTAACGCTTTTTACAACGAAAGAATACTCACCGGAAGAATTAGCCAATTTTGAAGACCCACAGAATGACGTGGTTTCTGATTCTGAGGAAAAATCAAGAATCACGGATATTTTTACAGATTTTGCCAAAATGCCAACCACAATGCGCCAGCTAAGCTGGGTACAATTTTTCTCCTGGTTTGGATTATTTGGCATGTGGGTTTTTACAACACCCGCTATTGCACATCATATTTATGGGTTACCATTAGGGGACACTTCAAGTCAACAATATCAGGATGCTGGGGACTGGGTCGGAATTTTGTTTGGTGTTTACAACTTAGTTTCTGCTATTATCGCACTGTTTTTCCTGCCCTATATCGCAAAAAAGATTGGCCGAAAATCAACTCACGCAATTTCATTAATCATTGGAGGAATCGGATTAATCTCGATTTATTTCATGCCAAATGAAGATTGGGTTGTACTGCCAATGATTTTAGTTGGAGTAGCCTGGGCAAGTATTCTGGCAATGCCGTATGCTATTCTTGCCGGATCAATTACGCCTAAAAAAATGGGCGTTTATATGGGGATTTTCAACTTCTTTGTTGTTATTCCGCAAATTATAAATGCACTTATCGGAGGTCCAATTGTAAAATATCTCTACAATGGCGATGCCATTTATGCCTTAATAACAAGCGGGGTAAGCTTCTTAATTGCCGCTCTTTTAGTCTACAAAGTAAAAGATGTAGACGACACTATTCAAAAATCATAAATAAGAATCTCCCCTTATAATGAAAAAAGCATTCATATTCGACCTTGACGGAGTCATCGTCGATACCGCCAAATATCATTTTTTAGCCTGGCAGAAAATCGCTCAGGCATTAAAAATCAATTTCACGCATGAACACAACGAATTACTAAAAGGAGTAAGTCGCGTACGTTCATTAGATATAATTCTTGAATTAGGAAATGTTCAGGCTTCTCAGGAAGATAAAGACAAATGGCTGATTCAAAAAAACGAAGATTACTTAACTTATTTAGTTGACATGGATGAAAGTGAGATTCTTCCGGGAGTTTTTAAAATTCTGCAATTATTAAAAGATAAAAATCAGGGAATTGCATTAGGCTCTGCCAGTAAAAACGCAAGACCAATCCTTGAAAAAACAGGAATCCTTTCATTTTTCGATGCTATTGTTGACGGAAACGACGTTACCAATGCAAAACCGGATCCGGAAGTTTTCCTGAAAGCGGCGCAATTATTAAACATTGATCCAAAAAAGGCAATTGTATTTGAAGATTCTGTTGCCGGAATTCAGGCAGCAAATATAGCAGGAATGATAAGTGTAGGAATTGGTGAAGAAATAATTTTACAGGAAGCCAACTATATTTTTAAAGATTTCACTGAAATCAAAACAAGCTTTATAGAAACTTTAATTGAATAATTGAAAGATTAAAAAAAATTAGAAACTGAAAATTCTTAAACCGAAAATTCAAAAGATTAAAATAATTAAGATTAAGAATAACACTCAGAATCTTTAAATTTTTAAATCATTGAATCTTTAAATTTTAAAAAATGAATCAAGATTATATAAAACCAGACAACTGGTCCATCATAGAAGAAGGTTTTGATGCCGAGAGCGTAAAATCATCCGAAAGTCTTTTCAGTCTTGGTAACGGTGCTATGGGGCAGCGTGCCAATTTTGAAGAGACATACTCCGGCGAAACTTTCCAGGGAAGTTATATTGCCGGAATTTATTATCCGGACAAAACGAAAGTAGGCTGGTGGAAAAACGGTTATCCCGAATATTTTGCAAAAGTTCTTAACGCACCTAACTGGATTGGAATTAACATTGAAATCAACGAAGAAAATTTAGACCTGAACAAATGTATTGAGGTAAGAAACTTCCGCAGGGAATTGAATATGAAAGAAGGCTGGTACAATCGTTCTTTTGAAGCAATGCTGAGAAACGGAACTAAAATCGCGGTGAATGTAAGACGTTTTCTTTCTTTAGATTTAGATGAAGCAGGAATTATTAAATACGAAATCACGCCTTTAAACAAAGATGCCAAAATTGTTTACAAATCATATATCGATGCTGGTGTAACCAATGAAGATGCCAACTGGGAAGAAAAATTCTGGGAGCCTTTAGAAGTAAAAAAATCAAATAGTGAAGCTTTTGTAACAGCACAGACTTTCAAAACGCATTTTAAGGTTACAACTTTCATGCACAATACGATTTTGGCAAATGGCGAAAATATAAATATTTCTCCTTCAACAATCGATTCGGCTGCAGATAAAGTTCAGTTTACTTACGGAACTATTATCGCAAAAGGGCAAACCTCAGCCATTCAGAAAATTGGCGGTTATACGGTTTCTTTAAACCACGAAAATACTTTGGCCGCAGCCGAAAAAGTGATTAAATCTGCTGTAAATTCAGGTTATGATATTTTGCTTCAAAATCAAATTGATGCCTGGAGTAAAATCTGGGAAATGTCAGATATTACAATCGAAGGTGATGTAAAAGCACAACAAGGAATTCGTTTCAATATCTTTCAATTAAACCAAACGTATTCAGGAAAAGACAGCCGATTGAACATTGGTCCAAAAGGTTTCACCGGAGAAAAATACGGCGGATCTACGTATTGGGACACTGAGGCATATTGTATTCCGTTTTACATGGCGACCAAAGATCAGCAGGTTGCCAGAAATTTATTGACCTACCGTTACAATCAATTGGATAAAGCAATTGAAAATGCAAAAGATAATTTAGGCTTCAAAAACGGAGCTGCTTTGTACCCAATGGTAACTATGAATGGCGAAGAATGCCATAACGAATGGGAAATCACACATGAAGAAATTCATAGAAACGGAGCGATTGCTTTTGCAATTTACAACTACCATCGTTACACCGGAGATTACTCGTATATTCCTGAAAAAGGTTTAGAAGTTTTAATCGGAATTGCACGTTTCTGGCATCAAAGAGCTTCTTTTTCTAAAGAAAAAAATCAGTATGTAATTTTAGGAGTTACAGGTCCAAATGAATACGAAAACAACATCAATAATAATTTCTATACCAATTATATTGCAAAATGGTGTATTGATTATGCATCAGAACAAATTACAAAAGTAGCGAAAGAATATCCTGCTGATCACAAACGTATTTTAGAAAAAGTAAGTCTTTCAGCTGCTGAAATTCAGGAATGGAAAAAAGTTGCTCATGATATGTATTTCCCAAAATCGGAGGAATTAGGGGTATATCTACAACAAGATGGCTTTTTAGACAAAGATTTAGTTCCTGTAAAAGATTTGGATCGTTCACAACGCCCAATCAATCAAAAATGGTCCTGGGATCGTGTTTTGCGCTCGCCTTATATTAAACAAGCCGATGTTTTGCAGTGCTTCTATTTCTTTGAAGATCATTTCTCTAAAGAAGAATTAAAGCGTAATTTCGAATTTTATGAATCCTTTACGGTTCATGAAAGTTCGCTTTCGCCTTGCGTGCACTCGATTCAGGCTGCAGTTTTAGATAAAATGGATATGGCATATACATTCTATTTAAGAACTTCCCGTCTGGATTTGGATGATTATAATAAAGAAGTTGAAGAAGGTTGTCACATTACCTCAATGGCCGGAACATGGATGAGTATTGTGGAAGGTTTTGGCGGAATGCGTGTTAAAAATGACCAGCTTCATTTTTCTCCAAAAATTCCGAAAGAATGGAAAGGTTATTCTTTTAAAATTAATTTCAGGAATCAAATTCTAAAGGTTTTAGTCAATCATAATGAAACGACTTTTATTGTAGACGGTGATCAGGATTTAACAATCGTAGTAAATGGAAAACCAATAATAGCCGCAAAATTGGCAACAGCTTAAAATTATTAAACACGAATTTCACTGATTTTCACGAATATTGAGATTTACGTTGAGTTATAAAATTAACTCATAGAAATATAGATTTGATTATCTTGAAAGATAAAATAAATGACAAATCATTTTCACATAGCTATGTGTTTTACAGAAAGTGAAACGCCTTTGTAAGCTATCCCGATCTATGAATCTATGTGTTAGAAATACAACATTTATTTTAGTGCGAATTAGTGAAATTTGTGTTTAAACTTTTAAAGCAGAAATAATTGAATTAATCACTTTTAAATAAAAAAATATGAAAAACTTATTTTTCGCAAGTTTAATCTTGTTTGCATTCAGCTCGATAGCAGAAGCACAACAATTAAAATCGCCTGAAGGAAAATTTGTAATGGAATTTTCGCTTCAAAATGACGGAACTCCAACTTACAATTTAAAATACAAAAATAAAGAAGTTGTAAAAACCAGTAAATTAGGTCTTGACCTTAAGGATGACAAAAAATCTTTATTGGATGATTTTACTGTTGTAGATACAAAAACTTCCACTTTTGATGAAATCTGGAAACCGGTTTGGGGAGAAGTTGAAAGTATTAGAAATCATTATAATGAATTGGCTGTTACTTTAAATCAAAAAGAGACGGACAGACAAATTGTAATTCGTTTCCGTTTATTTGATGACGGTCTTGGATTTAGATATGAATTCCCAACTCAAAAAAACCTGACTTATTTTGTTATAAAAGAAGAAAGATCTCAGTTCGCCATGACTGGAAATCACACGGCTTTTTGGATTCCGGGAGATTATGATACTCAGGAATATGATTACACCAAATCGAAATTATCTGAAATCAGAGGTTTAGCTGAAAAAGCATATACGGCAAATGTTTCGCAAAAATCTTTTTCACCAACAGGAGTTCAGACTTCTTTGATGTTAAAAACAAATGATGGTTTATACATCAACCTGCACGAAGCAGCTTTGATTAACTATTCTTGTATGCACCTGAATTTAGATGATAAAAATATGACTTTTACCTCTTGGCTAACGCCAGATGCAAAAGGTGATAAAGGATATATGCAGGCGCCGAGCCATTCGCCCTGGAGAACGATTATGGTAAGCGATGATGCGAGAGAAATTCTGGCTTCAAAAATGACTTTAAACTTAAACGATCCTTCTAAAATTGATGATACTTCCTGGATCAAACCAGTAAAATATATTGGTGTTTGGTGGGAAATGATTACAGGAAAAAGTTCCTGGTCCTACACTAACGATTATCCAACAGTACAATTGGGCGTAACTGATTTCTCGAAAGCAAAACCAAACGGAACGCACGGGGCAAACAATGCTAATGTAAAAAAATACATTGATTTTGCTTCACTGCATGGTTTCGATGCTGTTTTAGTTGAAGGCTGGAACGAAGGCTGGGAAGACTGGTTTGGACATTCAAAAGATTATGTTTTTGATTTCGTAACCCCTTACCCGGATTTTGATGTAAAAGGTTTACAAGCCTACGCAAAATCTAAAGGAGTAGAAATCATAATGCATCACGAAACTTCAGGTTCTGTTCGTAACTACGAGCGTCATATGGATAAAGCGTATCAGTTCATGAACGACAACGGTTACACTGCTGTAAAAAGCGGTTATGTTGGAGATATTTTACCTCGCGGTGAAAATCATTACGATCAATGGATTGTAAACCACTACCAATATGCAATTGAAAAAGCAGCTGAGTACAAAATTATGGTGAACGCTCACGAAGCAGTTCGTCCAACAGGAATTGCAAGAACTTACCCGAACTTAATTGGAAACGAAGCAGCCAGAGGAACAGAATACCAGGCTTTTGGCGGTTCTAAACCCAATCACGTAACGGTATTGCCATTTACAAGATTAATTGGTGGCCCAATGGATTATACGCCGGGAATTTTCGAGATGGATATCAGTAAACTGAATCCTGAAAACACATCGCATGTAAACAGTACCATTGCAAATCAATTGGCATTATACGTTACCATGTACAGTCCGTTGCAAATGGCGGCAGATACTCCTGAAAACTATAACCGTTTTCCGGATGCTTTCCAATTCATTAAAGATGTGGCTGTGGACTGGTCTGAAAGCAAGTATCTTGAGGCTGAACCAGGAGATTTTATTACAGTTGCCCGCAAAGCAAAAGGAACAAACAACTGGTTCGTTGGAAATGTAAACGGAGACAGTTCCCGTACCTCAAACATCGATTTCAGCTTCCTTGAAAAAGGAAAAAAATACACGGCAACCATTTATGCTGATGCAAAAGAGGCGCATTACAAAACAAATCCGCAAGCTTATACCATCAAAAAAATAGCTGTGACAAACAAATCAAAATTATCACAGTTATCTGCACCGGGCGGAGGTTATGCAATTAGCATAATTGAAACTAAATAATTTAATTATAAGACAAGTAATTTTCCCCGAGATTGCTTGTCTTTTTTTAATCTGATATATTTTACCTGTAAGGTTTCCAGACCTGTAGCTTAAACTTTTTCTCACCAGAGAAATTAAATCTATAAATTATGAGAATTCCAATAAACCATATCATTTATAAAATACTTTTATTCCTTCTAATCTTTTCTGCTTCCGCAAAAGCGCAAATTAAGAAAGTTGAACCACCATTTTGGTATGCAGGAATGAAAAATCCTGAAGTACAAATTATGTTCTACGGAAAAAATATCGCACAATATGAAACTTCGGTTTCTAATAATGTTGTGATTAAAAACATAGAGAAAACAGAAAATCCGAACTATCTTTTTGTTACAATTGATACTCAAAATTTAAAGGCATCTGAATTGGTTTTCTCATTCAAAACCAAAAATAAAGTTGCTTTTACGCAGAAATATTCGTTAAAAGAAAGAAGAGCGAATTCGGCAGATCGAAAAAGTTATGATGCATCAGACATGATTTACCTAATCATGCCAGATCGTTTTGCTAACGGAAATCCGAAAAACGACAGCGATGCTTCTTTAACTGAAAAAGGAAACCGCGCAGAACCAGGCGGACGTCACGGCGGCGATATCGAAGGAATCATCAAAAACTTAGATTATATTTCTTCTCTGGGTGCAACTACAATCTGGAGTACGCCATTATGCCAGGACAATGACGCAAAACATTCTTATCATGGTTACGGACAATCTGATGTTTACAAAATAGATGCCCGCTACGGAACCAATGAAGAGTATGTTCGCCTGTCTGCAGAAATGCATAAAAAAAACATGAAACTAGTGATGGATTATGTTACCAATCACTGGGGAATCACGCATTGGATGATCAAAGATTTACCAACAAAATCATGGATCAATCAATTTGAAAACTATACCCAAACACATCACAGACGTGAGGTAATCACAGATATCCACGCCTCAAAATCAGATCAGGAAATTTGTGTTGATGGCTGGTTCGTGCCTTCAATGCCGGATTTAAATCTCAGAAATCCATTAGTTGCAAAATACCTGACTCAAAATGCCATTTGGTGGATTGAATATGCTGATCTTGACGGATTCAGAGTCGACACTTATAATTATTCTGATGCTGCGGCAATGGCAAACTGGGCAAAAGCAATTACCAATGAATATCAAAACTTTAATATTGTTGGGGAAATATGGATGCACAATCAGGCCAATTTAGCCTATTGGCAAAAAGACAGTAAAATTGGCGAAATCAAAAACTACAATTCGAATTTACCAAGTGTAATGGATTTTACTTTGCACAATCAAATTGTTTCAGCATTTAATGACGATGATGCAAACTGGGATAATGGCATGATTAAATTCTACAACAATTTTGCTATGGATTATTTATATCCAAATCCGAATAATATTTTAGTTTTTGCCGAGAATCACGATACAGATCGTATCAACGATAAGTACAAATATGATTTCACGAAATACAAACTGGTTATGACCTTAATGGCAACCGTTCGTGGGATTCCACAATTGTATTATGGCTCAGAAATTGGAATGGGCGGCGATAAAAGCAAAAATGGCGATGCAGGTATTCGCCAGGATTTTCCGGGAGGATGGATCGGCGATAAAAATAATGCCTTTACCACAACTGGAAGAACGGCCGAACAGTCAAAATATTTCGACTTTACATCCAAATTATTCACTTGGAGAAAATCAAACGAAGCAGTTCATTCAGGCAAAATGATACATTATATTCCGGAAAACAATACCTATGTTTATTTCAGATATACCGGTGCTAAAACGGTAATGGTGGTTTTCAATAATAATGCAAAAGAGCAGGTTGTAAAAACGAATCGCTTTAAAGAAAACATCAAAAACTTTATATCAGGAAAAGATGTTCTGACGGGAAAAACATTTGATTTAGCTACTGAAATTACATTAGAACCAAAATCGGCTTTGATTTTAGAGTTGGAATAATTTATTAACTGATTATTTAACCGAAAAGAGAACGCAAAGTTTTACATTAGGTTCACAAAGACTTTTAGCCACAGATTATAATGATTAACACGATTTTTAATTTGTGTTAATTTGTGTAATTTGTGGCTAACTTTTTTAATAATCAAGTAGCGCACTTTGAGTAAAACTTTGCGACCTTTGCGGTAAAACTCACACAGATGCTAAAAATAGCGCACAGAGGTGCCAAAGGATACGAGCCCGAGAATACTTTACAAGCTTTTCAAAAAGCATTGGACTTACATGCTGACGGAATCGAACTCGATGTTCACTTGAGCGCTGACGGATATATAATCGTGATGCACGATGAAACCATCGACAAAATGACCAACGGAAAAGGAGCTGTAAACACCTTTACTTTAGCCGAATTAAAATCGTTTTTGATTGATGGCCAACATAAAATCCCAACTTTAAATGAAGTTTTTGATTTAGTAGATAAAAAATGTTTCATCAACGTTGAATTAAAAAATGCCGATACTTCAAAAAATGTCGTTTCTTTAATCGAAGAATATATTACCAAAAAAGGCTGGGATTATGACCACTTTATCATCTCTAGTTTTGACTGGAATGCTTTAACAGAAGTTAAAAATTTAAATCCTAATATCCCGATTGGTGTTTTAACCGAAGAAAATCTTGATACTGCTTTGGCTTTCGCCGAATCAATAAAAGCAAAAGCGATTCATCCTGATTTTCAATTATTGAACAATGAAAATGTTTGTCAAATTCAGGAAAAAGGATTCCTGGTTTTTCCATGGACAGTAAACACCGAAGAAGATATTCAAAAAGTAAAAAGTTATAAAGTAAACGGAATCATTACAGATTTTCCGGATAGATTATAAAAAAATATAGTTACAGATTTTAAAGATTAAAATCTGTGGTAAAAAAATAGAAGACCATAGTTTGCAGCAAACGACCCACAGAACTTAAAAAAATAAGAATGTCCATATTTGACAAACTAAAATACTTATTAGAGAAAAACAAGTTTTCAGACTCTGAATGGGAAAAAAGAGGATTAAATCCATCCGCTTCAGAATTATGTGAATATTTAGAAAATAATTTAAATAGCTGTTTAAGTTCATTAATCGATAAGGTTGAAAATAATGCTTCACAAAAAGAATTAAAAAAAACTTTGAGCTTAAACTTGAGAAGCTTAAACAAGTCGAACTTAGACACAGAGGAAAAGGAATTTGTATGTGATTATTATAATGATATTTCAAAAATTATTGAAGTTGACTTTAAAAATGAGCTTAATAATTGGCTTTATGGAACACTCTTAAATTCATTTTTAAAAATAATAGAAATAATAAAATGCAAAGAAAAAACCATAGAAACTTTAGTACAAAATTGTACGAAATGCATTTCTAAACTTGAAACATTTGTTCTTGAAAAAGATGAAAACCTTCCAGATTATGCTTTTTTTATTGTAAAATGCAAATCTTGCGGAGAATATAATTTAATAGACAAGGGGCCTAAAATTAAAAGGTTGAAATTTGGAGAATATGAATTAACCGAACAACTTGCTAAAAAAGATTATGATTTAGAAGGAGCAAAAATCAGATTAAAACAAATTCAATTTTTCAGAAACTAAACCACTCTGCACTGAAAGTGCAGAGGTTTGGTTGGCAGACTGAAAGTCTGCAAGGTTGCAGTACTTATTTATTAGCCACAAATTACACAAATTTTCACAAATTAATTAGCGCTAATTTGTGTAATTTGTGGTTAAAATATTTTTAGAAGCTAAAGCTAAATGCACTAAAGTGCATAGTTTTAAACTACTTCTGAGACCAATAAAAAAAGAAGCTGCCAACACACGTCTTTAGCCATTTGCAAATTTAGGGGGATTATTGTTTTTTCATCGTATTTTCGTTTAGCCGAAAATAATAGTCTTCATAATTCGCAAACGGCTACAGGAGCGGAAAGAGAATTTGTGCAAATTCGTGGAATTCGTGGCAAAAAAATAAAATATGAGTCAAAATTTCGATATACTAATTGTTGGCGGAGGCGCTGCAGGATTTTTTACCGCAATAAATATTGCAGAGAAAAACCCAAAACTGAAAATTGCCATTTTAGAAAGAGGAAAAGAAGTGCTTTCTAAAGTTCGTGTTTCCGGTGGCGGAAGATGCAATGTTACGCACGCTTGTTTTGAACCAAATGAATTGGTCAAATTTTATCCGCGTGGCGAAAAAGAACTTCGTGGCCCTTTTCATCAGTTTTGTTCCGGAGACACGATCGAATGGTTCGAAAAACATGGTGTTGAATTAAAAATCGAGGATGATGGCAGAATGTTTCCGGTTTCAAATTCTTCGCAAACCATAATCGATTGTTTCTTAAAAGCAACCGAAAAATTAGGCATCAAAGTTTTGACCGGACAAAGCGTCCAATCGATTTACAAAGCCGAAAACCATTGGAAAATTGACACACAAAATGATAAATTTATCACGGAAAAATTAGTTCTGGCAACTGGAAGCAATCCTAAAATCTGGGAAATGCTTCAATTGCAAGGTCACGCAATTATAAGCCCTGTACCTTCCCTGTTTACTTTTAACATTAAAGATCCGCGGATTAAGGGATTACCCGGAGTTGCGGCACAAGTAACGGTAAATGTAAAAGATACCAAACTAGAATCAACCGGACCTTTGTTAATCACACATTGGGGAATGAGCGGTCCTGCGATTTTAAAACTTTCGGCTTGGGGAGCGAGAACTTTATTCGATAAAAATTATCAGTTCACGATTTTTGTCAACTGGCTAAATGATGTTGATACGGAAGATGCCGAAAAAATCCTGAAAGACTTAAAACAGGAACACGCCAAAAAATCCGTTTCTAAAAAATCACCTTTCGACTTTCCGAATCGTTTGTGGGAAAGTCTGGTTTTGGCTTCCAAAATTGAATCGGAAACAAAATGGGCCGATTTATCCAAAATTCAATTACAAAATTTAGCTTCTCAATTGACAAAAGCAACCTTTCAGGTAAACGGAAAAAGCACTTTCAAAGAAGAATTCGTTACCGCAGGCGGAATTGATTTAAAAGAAATCAATTTTAAAACCATGGAAAGCAAATTGCATCCAAATCTTTATTTTGCAGGCGAAATTGTAAATATCGATGCCATTACCGGGGGTTTCAATTTTCAGAATGCCTGGACAAGCGGATTTATTTTAGCCAATAATATTTAATACAATGAAATTTAAAGGAATTATTTTTGACTTAGACGGAACGTTAGTAAATTCATTAGAAGATATTGCAGATTCCATGAACAAAGTTCTTCAGGACCTTAATTACCCTACCCATTCGTATGATGTATTTCAATATTTTATCGGCAGCGGCTTACGGAATACCGTTACCAAAGCATTGCCTGCATCAAACAATAGTGATGAGCAAATTGAAATCTGTCTCGAAAGGATGGTAAAAGGATATAGTGAATCCTGTACGCTAAAAACAAAACCGTATGAAGGGATTATCGAATTATTAGACAATTTGGCTTCCCGAAATATCAAATTGGCCGTTTTCTCTAATAAAGCAGATGAACTGACCAAAAAAATAGCAGCAGAAATATTTCCTGATTATTTTAATACTGCTGTTGGTTTGAGTGTTGAATCGCTTAAAAAACCAAATCCGTTTGAAGCGCTGGCAATAAGCAAAAATTGGAATTTAAAACCCGAGGAAGTCATTTTCGTAGGAGACTCTGATATTGATATGCAAACAGCCGTTAACGCCAATATGTTTCCTGTTGGGGTTACGTGGGGTTACAGAACAGAAGGCGAATTGAAAGCCAGCGGTGCAAAATTAGTAATACATAATCCTATGGAGTTATTGGAGATTTTGTAAAATACTTTTCGTTTTAGTGTACGAGTTTTATTTAACAAGAATTTACATCTTCGGTAAGTTTTCATTAAGACAATTCTAATAATTTTACTCTCAGAAAATTAACCTTTTATGAGAGTAAAATTACTTACTACAATTTCTTTTTTTACCTATCAGCTTAGCATTTCTCAATCAGAAAAATTACTTCTGGGGAAAGTTATTTCACAAAACTCTGTGCTTAAAGGTGTTGAAGTCATAAATAAAACGGCTAAAACCAGTACAATTACAAATGATTTAGGAGAATTTTCAATTTCTGTTAATGTGAAAGACAGCTTATTATTTTTTTCTAAAGATTATTTTTTTAGCCGGTTAAGAGTTTCCAAAGAAAATATAGAAACTAATAATTTGGTTGTCAATATGATTCTCAAACCAGAAGAATTGCGGGAAGTTGTTATCACTAAAATAAAATTTGAAAAAGTAAAAACTTCTCTACAAAATATAGATGAAATAAAATTGAAAAAAGACAGCCGCTCTTTGCAAAAATATACCGGTGTTTATGATGGAACTATTACAAATGGTATGGATTTCATCAGAATGGGAAAAGGGCTTTTAAATTTAATCAAAAAAGATAAGGAGGAACCCAAAAATAAAATTCCACAAATTGATTTTAAAACACTCATGGGCACAACCGTTCCTGATACTTTTTTCACTAAAGATTTAAAATTAAAAACCGAGGAAAAAGAGCTTTTTATTGAATTCTGCGATGCTGATCCACAGTCTAAATTGCTTCTTCAACATCCTAACATTTTGGCTACAATGGATTTTTTGTATTTAAAAAATGAAGAGTTTAAGAAGTTGAAAACGGAAGTTAAAAATTAAAGAAGTTTACAGATTAACGCCACTGAAGAGTGAGACTGAGACTATCGATTCAACCACCAGATACTGGCATTCAAAATCGCAGCAAATCCAACCCAAACCATATACGGAACCAGCAAATAGCCTGCTATTTTATTGATTTTGATGAATTTTAAATACGTCTCATAAATCATCAGCCATAAAAGGGCAATTCCGATCAAGGCTAGCATCGGGTTTTTTAATCCGAAGAATAAATATGACCAGATTGCATTTAAAGCCAACTGAATCAAAAAGAATCCCAAGGCTTTTTTAACTTCTGAATTTTGTTCTTTTATCCTATCCCAAACCAATCCTGCAGCAATTCCCATTAAAATAAAAAGCAAGGTCCAAACAGGCATAAAAACCCAATTGGGTGGATTAAAAGCTGGTTTTGCAATTGTGGGATACCATGTTTCTACTCCTGATTTTGTAACGGTTGATGAAGAATATCCAACCGTTAAACAAACGATTATGGCTATTGCAATTCGGGTTATTTTGTTCATTTTTATTTAAATTTTTATCCAAAAATAGCTAAAAAGAAAGTTTTAAACCATATAAGTCACACAAGTTCATTCAGCAAATACAACTTAAATTTTCTTATATAACTTATATGGTGAAAAAACTATCTTTGCCAAAATTTATAATTCATGTTTACAGCAGCTGATTTTATTCCTAAAATATATTCTTCGACTATCGAAAAGGGAAATTTTGAGTGGAGCGCTCCCAGCAATATTGCATTAGTAAAATATTGGGGGAAAAAAGACAATCAAATTCCGGCTAATCCATCGATAAGTTTTACGCTTAATAATTGCAAAACGATTACCAAATTGGGTTTTGAGAAAAAAGACATTTCTACTTCGCTCAATGTGGAAAATGATTCCTTTTCTTTTGATTTACTTTTTGAAGGAAAGCCAAAAGAAGATTTCAAGCCAAAAATCAGGAAGTTTTTAGAACGAATAGAAGTGTATTTACCATTTTTAAAAGACTATCACTTTACGATTGATACTCAGAATACGTTTCCGCATAGTTCGGGAATAGCTTCCTCAGCATCCGGAATGGCAGCTTTGGCAATGAATTTTATGAGTTTGGAAAAAGTACTGAATCCTGAAATGACAGATGATTATTTTTACCAAAAAGCATCGTTTTTAGCCCGTTTAGGTTCCGGAAGTGCGTGCCGAAGCGTAAAAGGAAATATTGTAGTTTGGGGACATCAGAAAAATATTGAAAGAAGTACGGATTTATTTGGAGTAGAATTTCCATATACAATTCATGAAAATTTCGAGAATTATCAGGATACCATTTTATTAGTTGATAAGGGCGAAAAACAGGTTTCAAGCACCGTTGGTCATGATTTGATGTACAACCATCCGTATGCCGAAAGGCGTTTTGCCCAGGCACATGAAAATCTGGACCAGTTAATTACCATTTTTGAAAGCGGGAATTTAGAAGAATTTATCAAGGTTGTGGAAAGCGAAGCCCTGACTTTGCACGCGATGATGATGACTTCGATGCCGTATTTTATTTTGATGAAACCCAATACGCTGCAAATCATAAATGGTATTTGGAAATTTAGAAATGAAACACGAATTCCGGTTTGTTTTACACTGGATGCAGGAGCTAATGTGCATGTTTTGTATCCGAAAAATGTATCCAATAAAGTATTACATTTTATTAAGAACGAATTAGTTGGCTATTGTCAAAATGGTCAGTACATTTGCGATGAAATTGGAAGCGGTGCAATTAAACTATAATTTTTGTATCTTTAGGTATAATTTAGATTATGAACATTCAATTAGAAAAACTCGAATTGATTAAAATGTTGACAGAAATTGAAAATCCTGCCATCATTAAATCTATCAAGAAAATTTTGACGAAAGAAAAAAAAGATTGGAGGGATGATTTGACTGACGAGCAGAAAGAAGAAATTGAAGAAGGTGAAAGACAAATTGAACGTGGTGAATTTGTTCTGTATGAAGACATGATGAAAAAGCACCGTTAATGAAAAGAACGATAATCTTTTCAAAAAATGCTGAAAAAAAATTATTTGAATTATTAACTTACTTGGAATTTAGATGGTCAAAAAAGTAAAAGATAAATTTATTTTAAAATTGGACAAAGTAATTTATCTAATACAAACCAACCCGGAAATTTTCCCCAAATCACAATTCAACAAAAAACATCACAAATGTGTGTTGTCAAAACAAACGATAATTTATTATAAATTCAGTACTAAAGAGGTGAGAATTTCATCATTTTTTGACTCCAGACAAGACCCAAATCAAATAAAGAAAGACATTAAATAAATTTATGAAAGGACCATTATTTTACTCAAAAATATTACTCTTTGGAGAATACGGGATTATTCGTGATTCTAAAGGACTTTCAATACCTTATAATTTTTATAATGGTGCACTAAAGAAAGATGAGAATCCTTCGGCACAGGCTATTGCCTCAAATGCAAGTTTAAAACGATTTGCAATTTACCTTGAAACTTTACAAACAGAACAGCCTGATTTGGTTGCTTTTGATTTAACTGCTTTAAAAAATGATGTTGATACGGGAATGTATTTTGATTCCAGTATTCCTCAGGGATATGGAGTTGGAAGCAGCGGTGCCCTTGTTGCTGCTATTTACGACAAATATGCTACACATAAAATTACGGTTTTAGAGAATCTAACTCGTGAAAAACTGCTGCAATTAAAAACCATATTTGCTCAAATGGAGAGTTTTTTCCACGGAAAAAGTTCTGGTTTAGATCCTTTGAACAGTTATTTGAGTATTCCAATTTTAATCAATTCCAAAGATAACATCGAAGCAACAGGGATTCCGACTCAAAGTTTTGACGGAAAAGGTGCTGTATTTTTATTAGACTCCGGAATTGTAGGCGAAACTGCGCCGATGGTGAATATTTTCATGGAAAACTTAAAAGACAAGGGGTTTCGCACCATGCTTAAAAACCAATTTGTTAAACATACAGATGCCTGCGTTGAGAATTTTTTACATGGTGACATGAAGTCATTGTTTACCAATACTAAAAAACTTTCTAAAGTTGTTTTGAATAATTTCAAACCGATGATTCCGGAGCAATTTCACGGAATCTGGCAAAACGGAATTGATACAAATGATTATTATTTAAAACTTTGCGGTTCAGGCGGCGGCGGTTATATTCTTGGTTTTACCGAAGATTTAGAACGTGCCAAAGCATCTTTGAAAGATTACAAATTAGAAGTTGTTTATCAATTTTAATCGAAAATTTTAAGCAAAAAACTTTCCCGACAATTTTCGGTTTTACTATTTTCCATAAACTTAAATTTATAGAATGTTAAGCAGGCAACACAAACTTTTAGTGATGAAAATTGTCAGTCTGTTCTCTGTGGTAAGAGGCTACAACATTCCGATAATTGTATTGGCACAATATTTATCAGCCATTTTTATACTGGCCCCTGAAAAAAGAGCACTTGATATTTTATTCGATTTTAATTTATTTCTGATTGTTTTTGCTTCGGCCATTACGATTGCTTCAGGTTATATTATCAATAATTTTTACGATAGTCAGAAAGATTTAATCAATAGACCCAACAAATCAATGCTGGATCGATTGGTGAGCCAGAAAACAAAGCTGACAGTTTATTTTAGTTTGAACTTTTTAGCAGTTTTAATGGCACTTATTGTTTCCTGGCGTGCTTTTTTATTTTTTTCAGCTTACATTTTCCTGATATGGTTTTATTCTCACAAAATAAAAAAATATGCAATTATAGGCAATCTTACTTCAGCGTTATTGGCAGTTTTGCCTTTTTTTGCGATTTTATTGTATTTCTATAATAAAATTTTATTTGAGGAAATAGAAAATCACATGAGTCATTTTGCTGTAATTTCATCACACGCCATGTTCTTGTTTTTATTATTGCTGATTCGTGAAATGATTAAGGATCTGGAAAATTTAAAAGGTGATTTAGCTAACGATTATCAAACTATTCCGATACTTTATAACGAAACGGTTTCTAAACAAGTCATTACTGTTTTAACCTTTTTGACTATCCTTCCGGTCTATTTTCTGATCAATGTTTACGATGTAGGTTATATGGATATTTATTTCTACTTCTGTTTTGTTGCTTTACTTTTTTTCCTGATTTACCTTTGGAAATCTAATTCGAAAGAACAATATCTACTTCTGCATAATGTTCTTAAATTCCTGATAGTTTCGGGTGTTTTTTGTATTGTTCTGATTAATCCAAGTGTTTTGTGGCATGCGAAGACTTTACTTTTGAAATAATTTTTTATTTTGCAGAAATGCACGAAATTTTTATATATTTCATGCAAATTTTGCAGATTTTTTCTTCACTGTAACTGTGGTCTCTGTGTAAAATTACTATCTTTAAAAATGTATGAAGTAATACGGAATATTGTATCCCTTAGCTTTTATTTTTTATATGAGTTCAGTGAACTTGTTTGAAGTAGAAATCCTTTTATGGTGGTGTTCACTATAAAAATTGAAAAGAATAGCGGAACCAAATACCTGAAAGAAAGCCCAATGTACAGCTCTTAAAAACTAAAAATTTGCAGCTAGTAATCTAAGAACAACGAACTTAAGATTATTTAGCAAGAATAAACTATCTTTGCACAAATTACAGAATTTATGAATAACAAGGAAGGCAATAATAATAGAGGTGGTTCTAGGCCAAATAGCTCCAGATCAAACTCTAATAAGCCAAAACCTGCCATGCAAAAGCGTGCCCAAGGGCCAAAAAAAGTGAAGCCTGCTGTTAAAGCAGCTGAAGAAGAAGCGGCACAAAAACTTAAAAAACAAAATCAGGCTCCAAAAAGACAAAAAGCTGCTGACGAAATTCGTTTAAACAAATTCATCTCGA
Organism: Flavobacterium piscis; assembly: GCF_031457575.1. Lineage (GTDB taxonomy): Bacteria > Bacteroidota > Bacteroidia > Flavobacteriales > Flavobacteriaceae > Flavobacterium > Flavobacterium piscis_A. The sequence continues at coordinate 300,331 of NZ_JAVDWQ010000001.1, forward strand.
ATTCGGGAGTTTGTTCGCGTCGTGATGCCGATATATACATTCAGTCCGGGAATGTAAAAGTAAACGGTGTTCCGGTTACCGAAATGGGGTATTTAGTAAAACTTACGGATGTTGTCAACTTCGACGGTGTTGTTTTAACTCCTGAAAAAAAGGAATACATTTTGTTGAACAAGCCTAAAAACTTTACAACTGCTCTTGATGAAGGACAGGAATTTCGTAATGTTCTGGAGTTAGTGCGTGGTTCTACAACGGCAAAAATTGCTCCGATTGGAAGAATGGACAAAAATACAACTGGCTTATTGTTGTTTACTAATGATACTGATATGATTCGTAAATTTACTTTACCGAGTCAGAAATCATCTAAAATTTATCAGGTTTCATTAGATAAGAACTTGAAATTTGAGGATTTGGAAAAAATCAGCAAAGGTTTGGTTCTTGACGGACACCGCGTTTTTGTGGAAGAGATCAGTTATATTGAAAAAGAAGCCAAAAGTGAAGTAGGCCTTAAATTACGTTCATCAAATGTAAAAGTGGTTCGTGCTATTTTCGAAAACTTTGATTATGATGTTTTACGTATCGACCGTGTCTCTTTTGCTGGTCTGACTAAAAAGAATTTACCGAGAGGTAACTGGAGGATGCTGACTGAGCAGGAAATTATCAATTTGAAAAACGTTTAAAAACTAAATTCAAAATAATAAAAAAACCTATTTTACTTTCGTAAAATAGGTTTTTTTATGCATTGAAGTTATATAAAAAACAGATGCAGATTTAACAACATCTGTTTTAAACTTTTTGTTTTTCAGTACCTTAATAAGCACCCAAGTAAAAACTACCAGAAGCTGCTTTTAATTTAGCTCCTTTTTTGATTTCTTTAGTTTTCCAATTTACAATGTAAATGTTGCCTTCTTTACCTGCAGGAGTGAATGGAAGATATACATTGTCACCAACAAGACCTATATTTTGGAACTGACCGAATGTTGTTGTTAATGCTGGATCTGTTTCTATTTCTGTAGCTAATTTAGTTGCTGTTTTAGTATTTAAATCTATTAAGGCAACATAGCCGCCGTTATTACCAACACCTGTTGTATATAGCACTACACCAACTCCGTCTTTAATATAACGAAATGCCCTGATACCAGCATCACTAATGCCAAGAGCTGTATTTAAACTAAAGTCATAAGTATTATCATAATCATTAGTTGATTTACTGATACGCAATATTTGATGCCCACTTCCCATACTGGTTGCCGCTTGGTAGATATTTCCGTCAGTCCCTACGTATTGTGTCATAGTACGGAAAGAAAGATTATCTGTTACGGCTTTTGTAGATGTAATTATTTTTGGATTTTTCAAGGATGGATAATCTACAACATAAGTAAGGGTTCCTAAATCTCTTGGGTCTGTAGATAATTGCCACCCGCTTATAGCTCCAGTATTTGCATTTGTAGTAACTGTACCATTAATATTATGTCTTCTAATACCAAGACCAATAAACAGTTTAGTCTTGTCCTGATTTAATACAGGAACATCTGCTCTCCATACATGGTAACCTTTTGACTCTAAATCAGTACCCAGATTGACATCAATATTACCAGTATTTGTAATAGCGGTATTATTTAAATCAATGTTTGCAATTTTGATTTTACCTTTTGGATGTCTCCATACGTAATTTGGGGCAGTCCCCGTGTACGGATCTAATGCTTCACCAAAAGATACGCCTACACCTATTCCTTCAGCAGCTTTAACCCAACGAGGAGAGGTACCTAAAATAACAGCTGTATTTAATTCGTATCCAACTTCTTCGTATTTTCCTTCGCCAGAAACTTTGTATTTGTTGAATACACCACCTTCTGTTCCGGTATATTGAATGTTATATAAAAATTCACCATCTGCAGAAGCCTGAACACGGGCAGTACGACTAGATTTTAATGCAAATCCATTAACATATTTCTCACCATCCATTTTAAAAAGGTCTACCACATAGTCCGGATTTGCAGCATTCTCTGGTGTAATGGCATATGCACGGGTTCCTCCATTTCCTGCAGTTCCAGAAACATCAGGAAAAGATCCCGTCAAAGTTACCCAACGTGTACCTTCAGCTACTGGCGGATTGGTAACTGGATCGCTGTTGTCATCATTACTACAGCTTCCTAATGACAGGGCTGCAATAACAGTACTCAATAATGCTATTCTAAATAGATTTTTTTTCATGATATTAATTAATGTAATTTGATTATAAAAATTTACTAAATGTGTAATTCAATTTGAAATAGATTCCTCTCCCTGGTTTTTGTATTTGAAAATTATCATATACTTCGGCGTTAAACATGTTTTTTACATCTACGCTGGTTACCATTTTTTTAGAAGGAAAACGATAACTCACTCCTAAATCATGTGCAACTTGAGTAGGTGTTTTAGACCATTCGGACATTCCTCTTGCAGTAAAATATTCACCTACATACCCTGCATTATAATAAGTGCTTAATACTGATTGTTTTTGAAAAACATTATTAAAACTATATTGCATATTCGCATTCATGGTAAAAAAAGGCTCGTTGGCTACCTGATGGCCATAATAATCATTTATTCTGCCATCACTATTTAATTCGCTTTTATCAAGGTTGTTGAATTTTGAAATATTAAAAGAAGTATTTAATCGATTGTTAAAGATGTAAATAATTTCAGCTTCGAAACCTTTTGCTTGTGTTTTTTGAAGATTAATGTATTGTGTAGTTTGAATATTAGCATCTCCTTCGTTTACAACATCTGCGGCGTTTACAGTTTGCTGCGTAATTTTATTGTAGCCATTACGCCAGAAAACATTAGAATAAAAGGATATTTTGTGCTTACCAAAGTCCGATGGATTCCAACGAAAACCTAAATTGTAGTTGATGTATTTCTCTGCCTCCAATTGAAGATTAGGCAGAATATTACGTTCAGGTGCTCCGAATAATTGGGTCTCGGAAGGCATTATATATGAGTTTTCTGTAGAACCAATAATAAACAGATTAGAAATCACATTATAAGAAACTGTAGCTCCATAGCCAAAATTACTGTCTGTAGTACTAACCTCCTCTTGTAAAATCGAGTTTACTCCATCAGTTGTCACTATTCTTTTCCGGGTATCATTAACAAGATTAGTGGTGTATTTACCTAAAATAATAGTCTTTAATTTTCTATTAAAAGTTTCGGCTTCATAATTCATAGAAATAATATTTTTGTAGATATTACTGTCGGTAGCTAAATCTTTGGAGGCAGGATTTAGTAAATCCTCCTCTTTTCTATTTGTAGCTTCAAATTTATGGTTCAATGAAACACGATGCCCATCAGCAATCAAATAGCCCAAATTGCTACGTGCGTTTGTGATTTTTGTTTCGATATCCGAAATGACTTTTTTTCCTTGTTGTCCTCCATCTTTGGTACGCAATTGAACTATTTCGTCATTTTGAACAACCTCTCTTATTTTACCATCCCAATTGTAAGCATAACCCACTGTGTCTTGTAAATAGGTACTACGTTCGCTTCGCACGGCATTGACATTAAATGTCAAATCTTTTGTCAGGAAATTTTTCTTATTGTAGTTCAGTTCAAATACATGCGCTTCCGTTTCATTAAATCGGCCAACATAAGGTACCGCCATTGTTATACCATGAGGAATTTCTGTATAGTTACTGGATCCATTATATACAATAAAAAACTGATCAGCCCATTTAGTGTCGGTAAAACCAACTTCAAAACGACCTGCTATATTTTTGTAAGTATTGTTGAATCGTTTTGCCCTATAGTTTCTAATAATTTGCTGATAAACATTTACATATGTTGATGAGTGTCCCCAAGTTTCATAGCTATTGTCTGTGTAGATATAAGAACCAGAACCTCTAAATGACAGCCCTGTTTTTTTATCACGATATATTACGCCAAAATCTGATTGAAAAGTATTGAATGATCCATAAGAAACAGCAACATTAGCTGTGTTTTGAGATACATCTTTTTTTAATACAACATTGATGGCCCCACCTACATAGTCACCTGTTAAATGAGACGGCAGAACACCTTTGTAAACCTCTATACGTTCAATCATGGATGGTGGGATATTGTTGAGATTGAATGACTGACCATAAGTAGAAACTTCAATTCCGTTAAGAAAGATTCCGATTGTACTTCCCGACATACCGTTAAGGTTATATTCAACATTAGAGCCGACTCCCCCATTCTGTCTTACCCGAACACCAACTGATCGGTCTAATAATTCATTGGTTGTCAAATTTCTTAAGGATGCTTCCTTTGTTTCAATGATTGATACAGCAAAACCGGAAGTTTCTATTTTTTTCTTTTTTGATGTTCCCTGGACTTCTACATTTTCTAAAGTTTCCGCATTCGTATCTTTATTATCTGTTTTTTCGGTCTTATTGTCAATTTCCTTAGTAATGGTTTTTTGTGAAAAAACGGGAAGAAACATTAAGAGAAATAGAAAGGAAAAGATATATTTGTTATGCATGGATTTTAGTTGGTTTTTTTTTAACAGAAATCTATTCTTAATTAGACTTATTATAAATAAATTTGCTGCAAAAATACTATTGCCTTACTGATAACAGATAGGGAAAAACGGATTATTATTTTGTAAAAACGGATTATTATTTTGGAATTTAAATCAATTATTTTAGGGCACGAACAACCAATTATAAACGTAGAAACTGGTGATCTATACAATCCTAAAAGTCATTTTACAGAAGAAAAAATCAGTATAAAGAATGAAGAAGTCGAAGAAATTACATTTACCAGCCTGATTACTGAAGGCATTTTAATTATTGATGCTCAAATGTTGTTTTCAACTCCACAAACTATCATAACGCAAATGATTGGAGAGTCTGTAGTAATGAATTTTATTTGCTGTAACAATCTGGAAACCTATATTGACGAAGTAGAGAGCGAAAAGTATACTACAGAGAATACGCATAACATCCTATACACCTCACAATATAATGCAACATTCAAAATCCCTGCTTTTGAAGAAATTAATTACTTGTCTATTATATTATCACTTGATTTTTATTCTAATTTAATTAATGAAGATTGGAATCTCCATCAAAATTTCTCGAAAAAAATTTCACAAAAAAAATCCGGTTATCTTACTCCTAAATATGTTCCTTTTAATTCAGACATACAATGGGTTATTCACGAAATCAAAAATTGCAAATACACAGGCTCCTTAAAAAAAATGTATCTTGAGTCAAAAATAAAAGAGCTTTTAATTTTACAATTTGATTCATTAAAAAGACCTCAAAATAAAGTTCCTGTTGATGAGAAAGATTTTAAAAAGCTCCTTGAAGCCAAAAGAATTCTGGAGACCAATTTTACGAATGCACCAACGCTTTTAGAACTTTCAAGATTAATATCACTTAATGAGTTTAAACTAAAAAAGGGGTTTAAGGCGTGTTTTTCAACGACAGTAAAAAGCTATGTTACAAAACTCCGAATGGAGCATGCTAAAAATTTATTCAAAAACAAGGTTTCAAATGTAGGTGAGGTGGCATATAAATGCGGATATAAAGATGTATCTCATTTTTCAGCCGCCTTTAAATCCTTTTATGGATTTACTCCTATAAGTTTTCGAAAAATTAACGTCTATACCAAATTACATTTTCTATTCTTGGAATTAATGGACATTTTTCCTTTGATGGATCTCTTATAATTTTAAAATTCTTAACAAAAAAAGAAGCCAATTAAGCTCCTTTTTTTTGCAATTAAATTCAATCCTTATCGTAATACTAAAAAGTGTTTTTTTGTTTTTCGACAAAATTGTGTGCCTGTAGTTCTAATAATTCCGTTGCTTTTTTACGTTGCAGGTCGTATAGATTTTTATCCTCTGCAATATCAGCATATACTTTATCATGCATTAGGGCACTGGTTTTTACTAACAAATCACGTTGGTATTTATTCTGTGCCAAAGTTGCTTTCATTGCCGTCTCAGATTCTTCCTGCTTAAAATCGAATTCTCCTTTTGGTGCTAATAATTTTGCAATAATCGGAGAAGTTTCAATCGCCAAAAACAGCAACATTATAAAGAATGAAGGCAGCCACGGTAATTTATTTAATGCATTAATACGTGCCATCAAACCATCAAAACCCTCGATGATGGGCTGAGTCTGTGAAACCTTTTTATCTAAATCGGCTTGAAGTTGTTTTCCTGCTTTTTCTTTCTCAGCAATTTTAGCTTCGTTGACTGTTTTTAAGTCCGCAAATTCTTTTAAAGAGGCATCATGTTTTTCCCGTTTTTCTTTATAAACAGGGCCTTTTCCAAGTTTTTTAGTTCCAGCTGTACCTTCGGCTTCGGTAATATAAGTCGAATATAAAGCGTTTACTTCTTTTTCCTTATTCAGAATATCATTTTTCAACACTGTAATTTCAGCTTTATTCTTATCTAAATCTGATTTGAAATAATTTCCAATTTGTTTTTTATTGGCTAATTCCATTTCATTTTTTTCTTTCAATAAAACGGTATTGATTTCTTTTTCGAAAATTTTAATTTCTAATGGTTTCGAAATTACAATAGCAATAATAATGGCCAGCATAATTCTGGGAGTCGCCTGCAGCAATTCATCCATAAAACGATCCCTCTTTTTAATTGTCGAAACAATAAATCGGTCTAAATTAAAAATGAGTAAACTCCATACAAACCCAAAAATTAAGGCTGGATAAATAGAGTCAAAAACAGTAAAAAGTGCATAAGCACTGGCCAGAAAAGCCATAACTGCAGTAAAAAAAACGGTGGCCCCAATACCAACATATTTGGTTTGTTCGCCTTCTGAACAGCCTTCGAGCAGATTCCGATCGGCTCCTGAACACAGGATAAAAAATTGTTTTAACATGATTGATGATTTTTGATTGTGATTGCTTCGCCAGTTCGCCTTTTCAGGCTCGTGTGATAAGGCAAATTTAACGCCAAAATTTTAATCTACAGTAAATAGTTGGTTTCTTTTTTCCTGTAAATCAATTATTTGATCCTTAGATATTACCTAAACATTAAATGAATTTTGATTTCCCAGGACAATCATAACAGTATGTTAATTTTTATTAAGGGTTATAGTAATACGAAGGTTATAGTTTCGCAGACAAAATCAAACTAAAAAACACAATGAAAAAAATTTATTTATTATTAACGTTTATGTTATTAGCCTTTTCAGGTTATGCCCAAAAAGCAATTATCTCCGGAAAAGTATTAGATACAGACGACAAACTCCCATTACCAGGAGCGATGATTCAAATTGTAGGTGAAAACAAATACACGGTTTCAGATTATAATGGTCGTTTTGAATTGCTTAACATTAATGTTGGTACTTATCAGGTTTCTGTAAAATATATTGGATATACTGCAGTAACCCATGAAATCACAGTAGAGCAAGGCAGGAATAATGTCCTTGATTTTGTTCTTAAAGCCTCAGGCACAGAACTAAATGAAGTTATAGTTGGAGACATTTTAAAAGGTCAGGCAAAAGCATTGAATCAGCAAAAAAACAGCAAAAATATTGGAAACGTAATTTCATCTGACCAGGTTGGACGTTTTCCGGATGCCAATGTTGGAGACGCTTTAAAACGGGTTCCGGGTATCACCATGCAAAATGATCAGGGTGAAGCCCGTAATATTATTATCAGAGGTCTTGCCCCATCTTTAAACTCAGTAACTCTAAACGGTGACCGGATACCATCTGCAGAGGGAGACAACAGAAATGTACAAATGGACTTGATTCCGTCTGATATGATCTCTACTATTGAAGTAAACAAAACCCTAACTTCAGACATGGATGCTGATGCGATTGGAGGTTCTGTAAATTTAGTAACAAGAGCTACTCCAAACGGCGAAAGAATCTCGGCAACTCTTGCCGGTGGTTACATGCCTATTCGTGAAAATGCCACTTACACTGCAGGCTTAGTATACGGAAATCGTTTTTTTGACAATAAATTAGGTGCTGTTCTCAGTGGATCATACAACAATGTAGATTATGGTTCTGATAATATTGAAAACGAATGGGTTAAAGATGAGTTCGGAAACGAATATTTACAAGCATCAGAAATTAGAAAGTATGATGTACAGCGGATTCGCCGAAGCAGTTCTGTAGCTCTGGATTATAAATTTGATGAAAACAACACCCTTTTTGCCAATGCAATTTACAATTGGAGAGACGACAGAGAAAACCGTTTCAGAACCACTTATGATGATATTGAACCTATATATAACGGGGAACAAATTACAGGTTTTGAAGGTCGTGTAAAACGTCAGACAAAAGGTGGTATTGACAACAGCAGAAACAAGAGCAGAAGATTAGAAGATCAGCGTGTTCAAAACTATTCGATTCGCGGAGAGCATCTAATCAACTCAAAATTAGATTTAGACTGGTCAGCAAACTATGCAAAAGCGAGAGAATACCGTCCGGGAGAACGTTACATTGAATACCGTCAGAAAGGTCTGGAAATGATCCAAGATCTATCTGATCCACGATTTCCGTTAATGACAACTATTGGAGAATCAACAGATCAATTTGAATTTGATTCGGTAACCGAAAACACAGATGAAACGAGCGAAAGTGAATTTGGTGCTAAAATAAACGTCCGTTTTCCGTTCTCAATCATTGCAGCTGAAAAAGGAAGAATCAGAACCGGTCTTCGTGTTAGAATGAAAGAAAAAGAAAGAAATAATATTTTTTATTCTTACGAACCTCTTAGCGGAATGGAATTACTATCAGATGTTGCAACAAGTTATTTTGATGGAAAAAATTTCAATCCAGGCAGCAAATATGTTCCGGGAACTTTTGCTTCGGCTAATTTCTTAGGAAACCTTGATTTGAATAATGCAGCCTTATTTGATAAAGAAACAGATCCTTCAGAATTTCTCGCAGTAAATTACAATGCCAAAGAAAATATTTATGCGGCTTATGTCAGATGGGACCAGGATTTCAACGATAAACTTTCAATGGTTTTAGGTTTTCGTTTAGAGAACACTCACATTGATTACACCGGAAACCGTGTTTTAGATGAAGAAGAGTTAGAGAGTAAAATCAACACTACAAATTCTTATACTAATTTATTGCCTAGTATTTCATTTCAATATAATGCAACCAAAGATTTAGTTTTAAGGGCGGCCGCTACAACAGCTTTGGCAAGACCCAACTACTATGCATTAGCACCTTACGTAAACAATGTTGCGTCTGATAAAGAAATTACAGCCGGAAATCCAGATCTGGACGTAACATATTCATATAATTACGATTTCATGGCAGAAAATTATTTTAAATCGGTTGGATTAATTTCCGGAGGTATTTTCTACAAAAGATTAAATGATTTCATATACAATTATAGCGACAACCAATATACTGATGCAAAATTTGCAGCAGATTTCCCTAACCAGATGAACCCAGTTCCAGCTGGCGAGAACTGGTCGTTTATACAATCACGCAACGGAGATATCGTTGATGTATATGGCTTTGAGGTTGCCTTTCAACGTCAGTTAGATTTCTTGCCAGGCAAATTTCTAAAAGGATTGGGTATCTATTTAAATTATACTTACACGAAATCAGAAGCAAAAGGAATTGCCGATGAAGACGGAAACGAAAGAAACAACATTAGTCTTCCTGGAACTACACCACATATGTTTAACGGATCATTATCTTGGGAAAACAAACGTTTTTCTGCAAGAATTTCGACCAATTTCACTTCAGATTATTTAGATGAATTAGGTTCAGAATCGTATAAAGACAGTTATTATGACAAGCAATTTTTCTTAGATGCAAATGCTTCTTATAAAATTACATCACACCTTCGCGTTTTTGCCGAAGCCAATAACTTAACCAATCAGCCTTTGCGCTACTATCAGGGAGTTGAAGCACATACCAAACAAGTAGAATATTATCAGGCCCGGTATAATTTCGGATTGAAGTTTGACTTGTAATAATCCATTTAAAAAAACCTAAATTAGACAGAACTTAACCAGTTCTGTCTAATTCTATTAAAACAAAATTATAATGAAGAATACCTCTATAATCGCTTTTTTGCTTGTAAACTTATTATTGACAGCTTGCAAAGACAGCAAATTAGCTCCCGTTGCCGCAAATGCTATTAAACCCACAGTTATTACTGAAACTTTACCTCATGATACTGATGATCCTTCCATCTGGATTCACCCGACTGATGCTTCAAAAAGTATTATCATCGGAACTGATAAAGACACTAACGGTGGTTTGTACGCTTTTGATTTAAAAGGAAAAATTATTGCAAAATCAGAAGTTTTAAAGCGGCCAAATAACGTTGATATCGCTTACGGATTAATTATTGATGGAAAAAAAGTTGACATTGCCGTAACTACTGAACGCGAAACTAATGAAATCAGAATTTTCAGCTTACCTGATTTAAAGCCCATTGATAATGGCGGAATTTCAGTTTTTGAAGGCGAAACATTACGCGGCCCAATGGGAATTGCTTTATACACACGACCAACAGATGGTAAAATATTTGCTGTTGTTGGAAGAAAATCTGGCCCTTCTGGAAGTTATTTATGGCAATATGAACTTTCTGGAAACGGAAAATTCGCTGTTGCAAAAGTGGTGCGAAAATTTGGAACTTACAGCGGCAAGAAAGAAATTGAAGCAATTGCAGTTGATAACGAATTAGGTACCATTTTATATTGTGACGAGCAATTCGGAATTAGAAAATACAAAGCTGATCCGGCTTTAAACGACAACAAAGAACTGGCTCTGTTTGGAAAAACCGGTTTTAAAGCTGATAACGAAGGAATCGCAATTTATAAAAAAACCGATTCTACAGGATATATTCTGGTTTCGAATCAACAGGCCAATACTTTTATGGTTTATCCGAGAGAAGGCGCAAATGGAAATCCTAACAATTATCCTTTATTAGCTGAAATTCCAATATCGACAGTTGAATGTGATGGCGCTGATGTAACCAATATTAATTTAGGGGGAAATTATAAAACCGGCCTTTTTGTAGCGATGAGTAACGGAATGACTTTTCATTATTATGCCTGGGATTTAATCCAGAAACGCATTGACGAAGCTAAAAAATAAGTTGTCAGTTTATCAGTATTCAGTTTACAACTGTAACTCAATATTGAGGCCATAACCCTTATATTGAAGAGGCTGTCTAAAAGGGCAGCCACTTTTTATAGAAAAGATAGCTTTTAAAACCAATCCTTTTTTTTATTTTTAACGAATCTTATATTCCTTAAAATGAAAATTTTCTATTGGTTTCTTTATTTTTTTACATTTATTACAATTGGTTTTTCTCAATCCAAACAAAAAGAAAGCAGTGTTTTAGAAAACGGTGTTTCAGAACAATTAGCTGGTTTTCGCAAAAAACAGATTTCAGATGTTCAATACGATTTGATTTTTAAAATTCCGAATCACAAAAGTGAAGGCATCAATTCTAAGCTAGTTTTAGACTTGAATTTATCAGATTTGAGTCAGCCTTTATATTTAGATTTTAAAGAGAAATCTTCAAACATAAAATCAGTTCAGATAAACGGAAAAAATATTTCGATAGTGCATGAAAAAGGGCATGTTATCATTCTTCCAGAAACTTTAATTTTAGGAAAAAACACAGTTTCGATTTCTTTCATTGCAGGAAACCTATCCTTAAACCGAAATGATGATTTTTTGTATACATTATTAGTTCCGGACCGTGCGAGTACTTTGTTTCCTTGTTTGGATCAGCCCGATATTAAAGCGACTTATAAACTGAGCCTCTCTGTTCCAAAAGACTGGTCGGTTTTGGCTGGAGCCGGGGTAAGCCAAAAAGAGGAAAAAGGGAATTTTACAATTTATACTTTTGGAGAATCAGATAAAATGAGTACCTATTTGTTTTCTTTTGTAGCTGGAAAATTCAAAAATGTTACTCAAAAACCAGGTTTGGAAATGACGATGTTGTATCGCGAAAATAATCCGGAAAAGATACAGGTCAGTACCGATACTATTTTTAAACTGCATCAGCAATCGTTAGAATTTTTAGAAAAATATACCAATTATAAGTTTCCATTTCAAAAATTGGACTTTGCTTCTATTCCGGGTTTTCAATATGGCGGAATGGAACATGTTGGCGCCATTCAGTACAGAGAATCGACCTTGTTTCTGGATAATAGTGCCACAGACAGCGAGAAATTAGACAGAGCAAAACTCATCGCACACGAAACGTCGCATATGTGGTTTGGCAATTTGGTTACCATGAAATGGTTTGATGATGTGTGGATGAAAGAAGTATTCGCCAATTTTATGGCAGACAAAATCATGAATCCGATTTTTCCGAAAGTCAATCATAATCTACAGTTTTTCAGTGCTCATTATGCCAATGCTTATGCGGAAGACCGATCATTAGGAACACATCCGATCAAACAGAATTTAGCCAATTTGAAAGATGCCGGTTCACTTTACGGAAGTATAATTTACAACAAAGCCCCCATTATGATGCGTCAGCTGGAAACTTCAATGGGAAAAGACGCTTTTCAAAAAGGAATTGAAAAATACATTAAAAAATACGCCAACGATAATGCCGACTGGAATAATTTAGTAGAAATTCTGGATGCCGAGACATCGCTCGACATGAAAAAATGGAGTAAAGTTTGGGTCAACAAATCCGGAAGAGCCATTTTTACAGATAAAATAGAATACGACACACAAAACCGAATCAGGAAATTTGAAATTCAGCAAAAAGCGGAGGACCAATCAAAAAATATCTGGCCTCAGGTTTTTCAGATTGGTTTGATTTATACTGATACGGTGAAAGTGGTAAATGTCAATATAAAAGACAAAAAAAACAATTTAAAAGAGTTAATCGGCCAACCAAAACCGATTAGTATTGTTTACAATTATAATGGTTTTGGATACGGCATTTTTCCGATCGACGGGAATGATTTAGACAATATTTCAACTTTGAAAGATGAGATGGCAAGAGCTTCAGGTTACAGCAATCTTTACGAGAATACATTAATTGGAAATATTTCTCCGGAGAACGCTTTTAATTATTTTTTTAGAGGAATTCAAACAGAAGAAAATGAATTGGTTTTGAAAATTACTTCTAATAATTTGAATACTATTTATTGGAGATTTTTTACAGAGAAACAACAGAACAAAGTGCAAAAGCAATTGGAAAATGTATTGTACGAACGTTTGCAAACCAATTTACCAAGTAATATCAAAAAGACATTATTTAATTTATTTAGCTCAATAGCATATTCAGATTCGGGAAAAGAAAAATTATATCAGATTTGGAGTAAGAAAAATGTAATTCCGGGTTTGAAATTAAACGAAGACGATTATACCAATATCGCTATGAATCTGGCAATTTTCAAACATGAAAAAGCAGAAGAAATTTTAGAGAAAGCCAAAGCCGCCATTACAAATCCGGATAAACAGAAACGTTTTGAGTTTTTATTACCTTCATTATCCAAAGACGAATCAGTTCGGTTTGCTTTTATGGAATCGCTGCAAGACGATAAAAACAGGGAAAAAGAATCGTGGGTTTCGGTTGGATTAGCGAATATTCATCATCCGCTGCGTCAGGAAAGTGCTCAGAAATATATTCGCTTTCCATTAGATTTGACAGAAGAAATTCAACGTACGGGAGATATTTTTTTTCCGAAAGACTGGCTGAATAATACTATTGGAAAATATTCGTCTCAATATGCTTTTAATGAAGTGCATCGATTCTTAAAAGAAAAACCTAATTTTAGTCCGATTTTGAAAAGGAAACTATTTCAGACTACGGATTTGCTTTATAAAGCACAAAATATTAAAAAAGAAACCGAATGAAAATTGAATCGGAAATAGAGAAAGTCTCCAGTTTTCAGCATCTCGAAATGCTGGCGAATCAGGTTGTAGAAGGTTTTATATCCGGAATGCATAAAAGTCCTTTTCATGGATTTTCGGCTGAATTCGCGGAGCATAAAGTCTATAATGCCGGAGAAAGCACTAAACATATCGACTGGAAATTATTCGCCAAAACTGACCGTTTATACACCAAACGTTTTGAGGAAGAAACCAATTTACGTTGTCATTTGATTGTTGATAACTCATCATCGATGCATTATCCGGAACTAAAATCGAATCAGCCTTTTTATGAAAAAAAGATTGGTTTTGCGGTTTTGGCTTCGGCAGTTTTGATGAATATTTTAAAGAAACAGCGCGATGCCGTTGGTTTAAGTGTCTTTTCGGACAGCTATGAATATTATGCTCCGGAAAAAGGAAGCGATCGCCATCATAGAATGTTGCTCAACAAATTAGAACAGTTGCTAATAGAACCGAAAGTCAAAAAAAGTACGGATACGATTACGTATCTGCATCAAATTGCAGAGAAAATGCACCGTCGGTCAATGATTATTTTGTTTACCGATATGTTCCAGTCAGAAGATGATGAAAAATTGTTTAATGCCTTACAGCATTTAAAACACAACAAGCATAAAGTGGTTTTATTTCATGTGGTTGATAATGAAACTGAACTAAAATTTGACTTTGATAACACACCAAGAAAATTTATCGACCTGGAATCTGGCGAAGAAGTATCAATTTTTGCCGATAACGTAAAATCTGAGTATGAAAAAAGGTCTTCGGCATACTTTAAAAAATTAGCGTTAACCTGCGCAAAGAACCAAATCAAGTACGTTCCTGTGAATGTTGGTGATAATTTCGAAAAAATACTGACTACATATTTAGTTGAAAAACAAAACTTTGGCTAATAATTTAAAATTTATTAGATTTTTTTTATCAAAACACTTGCAGAAACGAAATTCTGTACTATCTTTGCAACCGCAATAACGCAGAGGTTTGGTAGTTCAGTTGGTTAGAATACATGCCTGTCACGCATGGGGTCGCGGGTTCGAGTCCCGTCCAGACCGCAATATTGGGAGAAGCCTTTCTTAACGGAAAGGCTTTTTTGCCCATAAACGGTATCTAAAATTAGTTGTGTTGTTTTGCTACGAATTTGTAACTCGTAGCTCGGTTTAGTAGTTAGACCAATGAAAAGCTTTCCACTTTTGTGGATGGCTTTTTTGATTTAAGGCTTTTTTTGTCTGAACCATATAAGTAATATTTAATGGATCAATCCCAAATTTTAAAATTGCTTCGCCAGTTCCCTATCGCTTAGTGCCAATACCAAAAAAAAAAAAAGATTAAATGATTGTATATTGCAATTATTAAAAACAACTCAATATATAATGAAGCAGCAATGTGTTATTTTTGATATGGATGGCGTGATTTGTCATACGAATCCACATCATGTAAAAGCTTTCGAGGCCTTTTTTAACAATTATCAAATTCCTTATACAGAAGAAGAATTTGAGGAGCATATGTACGGAAAACATAACGGTTATATTATGACGCATTTCTTTAAGCGTTCAATTACCGGAGAGGAACTTACAAAACTGGAGGATGAAAAAGAATCGATGTTTCGTGAGATTTATAAAGACAAAGTCGAAACGATTCCGCACTATCTGGAATTTTTAGAGGAACTAAAATCCCGTAACTTTAAAACAGCTGTTGCAACTTCTGCCCCGCGTGCCAATCTTGATCTTATTATAAAAACGTTACAAATTGAAGATAAAATGGATTCTATGATGTCAAGCGAAGACGTAAAACATCACAAGCCTGATCCTGAAGTGTACCTAAAATCGGCAGAACGTGTTGGAGTTTCTCCGGCTGACTGTATTGTTTTCGAAGATTCATTTTCAGGAGTTTCAGCAGCGCTAAATGCAGGAATGAAAGTTGTTGGTGTGTTAAGTACGCATACAAAAGAACAACTGCCTCCATGTAATTTTTATATTAACGATTACAGCGAAGTAAATGTCGATAAGATTCTGGAATTATTGAAAGCTTAGATAATTTGTGAAAAGTAAAAAGAGAATTGTTAAATTTTTAAACCATATAATATAAGTTCATTTAAATAAATGAGCAAATTTGAATAGCCTCCAGTTTTAACTGGAGGTTTTTATGTTTGAAAGAGAATGGCTTTAGCCGAAATTTTATTCCCAGAACATTTTTTGATTATGTTTTACCAAGTATAAACAGGTATTACCTTTATCATCTATTTCTTTCTTTAAGTCAAAAATATATGATCCTTTAGATTGTTTGTTTCTCTCTGTACCACACCAGCTCCAATTGAGTTGACTTACTTTCTTATTATTTATAATTCCACTAATTTGTTCGTATGGTTCACTTCCATCAAAAACAAATTCTTTAAAATTAATAGATTCGGTAGAACTGCCATTTTTAATATTTCCAATTAATGTTTCTCCTATTACCAATGAATCAATATTTTCTCCGGTTTTGTTGTAAAACTTCGCATGCAGACTTCTGAAGTTTACAAAACTGCTTAAGATAATTATGCTTAGTAATGTAAAAACAAACAGTTCTACTTTCCTTTCTTTAGATAGCAGCATTTTTTTAATGTAGGTTTTTATTTTATAGAAAAATCCAGCAATTCTTTTGGCTCAACATCTAAAGCATTGGCAATTTTTACAAGAGTTCTTACAGTTGTATTTATTTCAGCTCTTTCAATTCTACCTATTTGAGATTTAGGAATATCTGAACATTGGCTAAATCTTGTTGAGACATGCCTTTCTTTTCACGCAATTTTCTGATGTGAACCCCAAGATTTGCAATAAAAGTTTCTTCTGAAATATCCATATTTCAAAAGTCATAAGATTTACTCTTCAAATGGACTCATGTATGAGTCCAAAAGTATTGTATTTGAATGATCAAAAAAATAAGACGATGACTACAGAAACCCTTTTATACTAATTGAGCAGACCGAAGAAAGTTAGACGGTTATTTTAAAAATTCCTTATTAGAACCCATAATTTATATGTTTTTTATTTTTCAAATTTATAGTAGTTCAGAACGGATTTATATTCAGTGCTATCATATATACATCCCTTATAATAAGTGTTTTTTTAGTTTATATATTTGAATTACGGATTATGAATAAAAGTGAAGAATCATTTAATATTATATGACTGTCCACTAAGCGGACTAAACTATAAAATAACACACAGATTATACGGATAAAAACAAACGGATTTAAATTTGATCTGTGGTAATCTGTTTAAATCCGTATAATCTGTGTGCCAATTATTTAATTGGTATTAGAAGCGGATAGTCACATAACATTATAATAAAAACACTTTGCAGTTACAAATTGAAGTTTTTTTTGTTAATCTCAAAGAAAATAAAATAGTGAAATATTAGCTACACGAAAAAAAGAGTCTACACCCAAAATTGACTTTAAAATTAATGGGGAATTATTTATAAATTAAAAAATTAAAGAAATGAAAAAATTAATTTTCAGCCTTGTTGCAACTGTAATGATTACATCTTTTGGTTTTGCAAACCCAAACGAACCCGTAAAAGAAAAAAAGGATGAAAAAGCTTCAAAAGAAAAAGTGAAAAGGGAAGAAGAAGTTAAAAAAGTATCATGCTCAATAACAATTGGAGATTATACTTATAGTTCAACCTATTCCTGTTTCTTCTGTTGGGGCGGTTCTGATGATGGTTGTAAAGCAGCTTTGTTGGATTTCATTGAATTATGTCAAAATTATTAAACAAATTATTAGGGGTACTTTACTATTTTTTAGTACCCTGTTTTTTTAAACTAAATAACAATGAAATACTTGATAATAGCTTTATTATTATTTTCAATATCATATTCTCAAAATTTGAAAGTTGAATTCAATTTTACTATAAACAAATCAAATGATTTAGCGTCAACCACTAAGAAATACATTTTAGAACAAAATGAATCTAAATCCATCTTTTATTTTGAGCAAATTCGAGACAAAACACAATTTAAAAACTCAGAACTTGCAGAGGTAATTTTTGATAGAGACTCAATTGTTGCATATATTATTGGAGATGACGTTGTTGAATTTTTCCGAAAAGAGAAACATTATAAAGATTTTAAAAATAACCTGCAATATTATAATTTTGCCATTGCATTTAAATTAAAACCAATTTATATTAGAGAAGAAATAAATCTATTTGATTGGAAAATTTCTTCAACAGAAAAAGACACTCTTATTGGTGGATATAGTTGTAAAAAAGCAACAAGTAATTTTAGAGGTCGAAATTATGTTGCATATTTTACTAATGAATTAGCAAATGAAGGTGGTCCTTGGAAATTTGACGGATTACCTGGTTTTATATTAAAAGTTAATTCATCAGATAGGTATTTATCAATTGACCCAATAAAAATTGATGTGAACACAGAAAATGAAATAAAATTAACAAATCCATATTTACATAAGAATACTATTTCATACAAACAAATAAAGGGTGTGATTTTAGAAAGTGATAATGATTATCTAAAAAAAATTAGAAGTTTGCCTAATCCACCAGATAAAATTATAATAAATGGCCCGGAATCAATTGAAAATTTTGAACTTGGGGAACGTGTATATGAATAAATATATTATATGTATAAATATCTTATTTTGTTACTATCAACTCTTTCTTTTGGTCAAACTATAAATTTAAATATAATTAATAAAGAAGGTTCATTAATAAATAATTGTAATGTTTTATTTAAAGAAAAAAAAAATGATTTTATTAATGAGTTTATTAAAATATACAACGGTAAAAGTTCCTATACTTTAACATATACATATGATGAATTAAAAATTGAAGTTCAATCTTTTGGATATAGTAGTGAAACTATTTTAGTCAATAACCCTAAAAAAAATAACGTATATTCTTTTGATGTTAAACTAATAGTAAAAGTAAATGAATTAAAAGAAATAATTTTAGTTGGAAAACAAACACCTTTTAAAATTAAGAATGACACAATTGTTTTTAATGTAAATGAATATAAGGATGATAGTGATAAAAAAGTTGAAGACCTTTTAAAAAAATTACCTGGTATAGAAGTAGATGGTAATGGCTCCATTAAATACAAAGGAAAACAATTGGAAACTGTTACTTTGGATGGCAATAATATATTTAATAATAATTATAAATTAGGTACAAAGAACATAAATATCGACATGATTGATCAAATAGAAGCTATTGACAATTATACTAATAATTCATTATTAAAAGGTATTGAAAGTGAAGGCAAGGTCGCACTAAATTTAAAATTAAAGAAAGGGAAAACTGATTTTTCAGGTAATTTTGAAAATGCTTTCGGGCTAAAAAACGACTTAAATCCAGCATTTTACTCAAACTCTTATGTAATGCAAATATCTTCAAGAGTAAAGTCTTTTGGCTTATTAAATATTAATAACATAGGAAGAAGCGACACTTATTTTTATGAAAAACAAAACAATAACAGTTTAGACAGAATTTCAGATGATTATTTCAGAACCAAGAGGCTTTTTTCTGATGATTTATACAGTCCACAAATTGATCCCATTAGGTATAATATAAATAATCAAATTTATTTAAGTAATAACAATTTATTCAAAATAAATAAAAGACTCACCTTAAAGTCAAATTTAAACTTTATCATTGACAAAATTTATTCTAATCAAAATATAAATACCATTAATTTTATTGATACTACATTAGTTAAAACTAATGACAACTTTACTTCAATAAAAAAACCAAATGTATTTAGTGGAGATTTTGAATTAAAATATAATACAACCAATAATACTTTAATAGAAGTCTTTAGCAAACAATATTTTGAAAAAACAAGTGTGTTTAGTAATTATTTAAAAAATGAACAGATTGGTTTTCAAAACTTTAACGAGACAAAGAGTTTTTTTTCAATTAACAAATTAGCACATACTTGGAAAATTTCTTCCGATAAAGCTCTTCAAGCAAACTTATATTATTCATACAATACTATTCCGCAAACTTTCGAAAGTATAAACACACTAGAAAATATTAATCAAGATAGTAAATTTAAAAAGTCAACATTACTTTTAAACTATAACTTAATTGGTAAAAATAAAGATTATAGCTATGCGTTACAAATTGGTTCAGGTTTCCAAAAAAATCCTTATTTTTCAGAAAACTCAATAGATATTAATGATACCTCATTTAAAAAAAATTACTACTTTAGTCACTCAAGAATTAATATTTTTTTAAAAAAAATTACAATAATCCCTAATATTTCATTAACACACTATAATCTTTCTTTAGAGAATAGAATACCTATTAATAAATCCTATTCCAAAAGTTTTATTTTTGAGCCCTCACTAAATATTATTCTTAATAATAAAAATTCCACTTTCCTTATTTCATATTCTAATACACAAAAACCTGTTTCTGAAGAATATATTTTTACTAATAATGTTTTTACAAACAACCGAATAATAATTAATAATCAACCAACTTTAGACTATAAAAAAACAAATAACTTCTTATTTAATTATTTTTATAATAATTTATATACTAATACAACTGTAAATTTTTCTTCCCTATTTCAAAAAAACAATGGGCAATATTTATCTAAGTTTTCTATTACCGAAAATTATTCTATAATTAAGAATTCTTTTTATAATGAAGAAAACTCCTCTTTTAATACAAGTTTTCGCCTGTCAAAATTTATAGAAAAATTAGCATTAAATTTGACATATAGTTCAAGTTTAATTTATAATAAATATCCAAATTTTTTAAACAATTCTGATATCCGAAAAAACAACAATCAGGTATTTACAAATACCTTTATAATTAGAACAGGGTTTAATAGTAAAATTAATTTTGAGAATTCCATGTCTTATAAAATTTTAGAATCAAAATCTACAATTACAAATATTAATAGTTCAATAGATAATAATTTTAAAATAAGATGTAAAATAAACAAAAAATATAAAGCATCAATAAAATGGAATGTTTTTATGCCTGACTTTAACGACAAATCTAATGCTTATAATTTTGTTGACTTTGAATTGAATTATAAATTGAATGACAAAATTAATTTTATTTTAGTTGGCAACAACTTATTAAATTTAAAATACTTTAATCAAGTTGAAAACAATGACTTTTCCTCTTATGTTTCAACAACAAATTTAACTCAACAATTTTTCTTACTTAATATGGAGTATACCTTTTAATGTCCACTAACAGCAGTAGTTCTTTGGACATACTAACTTAGCCATCACATAAAGTAAGAAATAATCTTAATTTTAACCTATAAAACATTTACCCAAAAATAACAGTAATGAACGAGTTCATAGCCTTTTTTACCCAAAATGAAGTTACCTATGCGGGCATTGTCTTTTTTATGCTGGCAAGTTGTTTTGTTGCCATTTTTCATACCGTAATTCTGTCTGGCCTATTTCGTTTCAATTTCAAAGGCTGGTTGTTTTTTGTAGTGAATCCATTACTAATACTTCTAACGGGGATATTGAACAGCCCTTTAGTGCCACTTGTATTTTTTGTATTATTTATTTCTGTTTTTATTTTAGGTTTCATCGGGATGATTTATTCCGGATTCACCAAATCTAAAGAAGAAAAAAAGGAAAGGGAGCAGCTTATGAAACGATATCATATAGCCCCTAAACCATTGTGGAAAAAAATTGGTGGGTTCATTGTTGTTGCTCTGTTTTTTGTAAGTTTTTACTATTTTGGGTTCTATTCCATAGTGTTGCTTTTTATAATTATCCCGGTGCTTTCTGCCATATTGCCCAGTAATAAGAATAAATTCCTGAAGTACCAAAGGGCTTTGCCTACTTCTAAAATACGCTCAGTTGCTATGGGATTAGCCGAAATTGAAGGTACTTTGCAAGGGATAGAACCAATGCTCTCGCCCATAAAAAACAAGAAATGTATAGGCTACAGATACCGTATAGAAGATATTAGTACAGATAAGGATGGAGACAAAAGCTATTCCTCCATTTTTGATGAAACGGTATGTAACCCCTTTTATGTTTCGGATGAAACCGGTAAAATAAAAGTAAATCCAGATAAAATAGAATTTGTTTTTGTAGAGAATGACGAAATGTATAGTAGCAGTGGAAAGCGATATACACAGTTTCTAATAAAAGAAAACGATAAAATGCTGCTCATAGGCAAATCCGGTTTAGAAGAAAACAATCAACCAGTTTTTGAGTACGAAGCCATCAAAAAAGTTTTTGCCATAGCCCCTTCAGATAAAGTAATACATTACAACACCTTTAAACCATTGTTAAACTCTTTTTTAATTTTTTCCTGTGCCTTCGCCTTTATGGTTTCCATTATACTTGTAACCCCACTATATATAGAAAATGGCCAGTTAATAGTGGGGACACCAAATTTTGGGATCAATAGGAGTCCTACAGGGCCACTTGAAAACAGTAAAGAAGAAGAATTAGATATTCAAAACGAAGAGATTGAGGAAGATCCGGTTTTTGAACCTCAAACAGCACGACAACCCACAATACAAGATTCTATAAATTAAAACAAAAATATGAACGCAATTATCTCTTATGCCATTATTGGTCTATTAGCAATAGCTCTTTTAAGTGTTATTATTTCGGCTTACAACACGCTTATAATGCTAAAAAACAATGTAAATAAGTCCTTTTTTAATATTGATGTACTATTAAAACAACGGGCTGATGAAATACCCAACCTCATTAAAGTGGTAAAGGAAAGCATGCGTTATGAAGAATCGATGCTGACCAAGTTGACGCAACTAAGAACCGACTTTTTAAACAGTCCCAATAATGAGGACAAATTAAAATTATCCAATGAAATGGATAAAATGGTAAAATCCATTTTTGCCGTATCCGAAAATTATCCCGATTTAAAAGCCAACAACAATTTCGTACTCCTGCAGCAAAGGGTTTCGGGCATTGAAGACGCCATAGCAGACCGTAGGGAGTTTTACAACGAAAGCATCAATATGTATAACATTGGTATTGCCGAATTTCCTCCATTAATCCTGTCGAAACTATTGGGATACAAGGAAAAGCAACTTTTACATATATCAGAAAACGAAAAAAAATATGATGGTATCCAGTTTTGATTTGATTTCTGTTTTAGAAGCGTTAGAACAACACCCTGAATATATGGTTATTTGGGCTGCTTTTGGAATATTTTTTAGTGCATTAGTTCTGTTTATTCCGGTTATAATTTTAAGAAAATTAAATAAAACCGTTAAAATCGAAAATGCTATAGGACTGGCTGTAAGTGCCCTGATGATATGTTGGATCGTAGGTTTCGTCACTCAAATACTCTTGTTTTTTTCAGGAGTTTCAGGCATAAAATTATTTTTTATCTGGATAGTCCTTTTTCTCACTTATGTGGTTTTTACTATACTCAATAAAAAAATGATCCTGAAATGGAGCCATACCCTTACAAAAAAAGACACCTAAAAAGTGTTCTCACACACTAATAAAAACGATCTATTTTCTTAAGGATAAATTAATATATGAAGGCACCACTCCTGAAAAAAAATCAAAAACTTGAAAAAAGCTGAAAAATAAATGGAAGATTGTGAATGAAAAATAGGATTCCTTTGTCTGAAATACTCCTATGGTTTTTAATACTGTTTGCACCAATTTTTATTCTATCTGTTTACCTTCTGGTTTCTACGATAAACAAGTTGAAAGTTTTTTTTTGAAAACAGATTAAAGCTACAAATATAGAAATGGACAGCGTTGAATTTAACAGGAAAAGCAATAAATATATAATTTACAAATATTATGGTAATATAAAGGTTGAGCATAAAAATCAAAGATTGATTTCTAAATATGAATTGGGTAAGAACAAAAAGTGGAAGATGAACTGGATTTATACTATCATAGAAAATATGGGATTCTATAACTCCTTACCCAAAATTGGGATATAGCTTTCATAGTTATATTTTTGATTGTCTGTTCTTTCTATCTTATTTTTACTATTCCTGTTCTATGGAAAAGTTTTAAATCTATATATTTAGAGCCTGTTTAAATTTTATTCAATAATAATTTTATTGTTGCCATTTTAACCATATTCTCTGATGTTTCTAGAAGTAGTTCGTAATTTCCACACAACCTTCGGTCATTATCAAGCCAAGAAAATGTTCACTCTACAATCCATCTTTTATGTATGGGTTTAAAACCAGTTTTTCTATCGTCTGAACGCATTACCACTTGAATAATATGGCCAAATTTATTCTTTATATTTTCTATTACTTTGCCTCTGTAGCCTCCATCGGTAAGGATCACTTTTACAGGGCACAAGAAATAACGAAGGGTTCTCATTAATAAATCTATCGCTTTACTGTCATGAACATTAGCAACTGTTACCATTATAGCCAAAAGAAACCCTTTTTTATCAACCACAATATATCATTTAATTCCTTTTACTTTTTTATTGCCATCAAAACTATTAAGGAGGGATTATTTTCTCGCAATTGTGACAGTAATAAATCAAAATATTCCAAATTTGCCCAAGTTTGCTAATTTTAATGGATTTTATAAAATTTAGAAATATATCCCAAAACAAAAAAGCTCCTGAGTATCTCAGAAGCTTTTTCAGTGCGGATAATAGGACTCGAACCTACACGCCTTGCGGCACCAGATCCTAAGTCTGGCATGTCTACCAATTTCACCATATCCGCGTAATTGTGGGTGCAAAGATAAGCATAACTTCCAATTTTCAAAGCAATTTTGCAAAAAAATATTTATTCTCTTTTTTGTATATTTGAATTTCTACAAAAATATTTTAAATGGAAGATATAAAAGCATACGTTCAACAACATAAAGATCGGTTTATCAATGAATTGATCGAATTATTAAAAATTCCGTCGGTAAGTGCTGACACTGCATACTCACAAGATGTAATTGATACGGCAGAGGCTGTAAAAGTAAGTTTAGAACAAGCAGGTTGCGATTTAGTTGAAGTTTGTGATACGCCGGGTTACCCAATTATTTACGGAGAGAAAATAATCGACCCTAATTTACCAACCGTTTTAGTCTACGGACATTATGATGTTCAGCCGCCAGACCCAATGGAATTATGGACATCACCACCTTTTGAACCCGTTATCAAAACTACCGAAATTCACCCTCAGGGAGCCATTTTTGCCCGTGGTGCCTGCGACGACAAAGGACAAATGTACATGCACGTAAAAGCGCTGGAATATATGGTGCAAAGCAACACATTGCCATGTAACGTAAAATTCATGATCGAAGGCGAAGAAGAAGTAGGCTCGGCAAGTTTAGCCTGGTTTGTAGAACGCAATCAGGAAAAATTGAAAAACGACGTGATTTTGATTTCTGATACCGGAATGATTTCGAACCAACAACCGTCAATTACGACAGGTTTAAGAGGTTTGAGTTATGTTGAGGTTGAGGTTACAGGTCCAAACCGCGATTTACATTCCGGATTGTATGGTGGGGCTGTGGCGAACCCAATTAATATTCTGGCAAAAATGATTGCTTCGCTTCATGACCAAGATAATCAGATTACAATTCCGGGATTCTACGATAAAGTTCAGGAATTATCTACTGAAGAAAGAACTGAAATGGCAAAAGCACCTTTCAGTTTAGAAAAATATAAAAATGCCCTGGCCTTAAATGATGTTTATGGCGAAAAAGGATATGTTACAAACGAACGCAATTCGATTCGTCCAACCTTAGACGTAAACGGAATCTGGGGTGGCTATCAGGGAGAAGGTGCAAAAACTGTTATTGCGAGCAAAGCTTTTGCTAAAATCTCGATGCGTTTGGTTCCAAATCAGGATTGGGTAGAAATAACAGAACTTTTTACCAAACATTTCACCAATATTGCACCGGCCGGAGTTACAGTAAAAGTAACACCACATCATGGTGGGCAAGGTTATGTAACACCAATCGACAGCATCGGGTACAAAGCGGCAAACATGGCCTATACCGAAACGTTTGGAGTTCCGGCCATTCCGGTTCGTTCCGGAGGAAGTATTCCAATTGTGTCCTTGTTCGAAAAAGAACTGAAAAGCAAAACCATTTTAATGGGCTTCGGACTGGACAGTGACGCGATTCACTCGCCAAACGAGCATTTCGGAATCTTTAATTACTTAAAAGGAATCGAGACTATTCCGTTGTTTTATAAGTATTTTGTGGAATTAAGTAAATAATTTTTTTTAACCGCAAAAGGTGCTAAGATTTACGCAAAGTTCACCGTAGTTTTTTGCTCGCAAAGACGCAAATTTTTAACTTTATAAAGTTGACTTCAATATAATCCGTTCAGCAATGAGCGGATTTTTTTATGGGTTTTGAAGTTGATATTCCCATTGAAATTTGTCATAGATATTGAGTTGGGCGTTACCTTCGGCCGGGCTTTCGGCTATATCTTTTATTACGTTATCACTTCATAAAAGGATACCGCCTCTATCCCTAACGCAGACTCAGTATTTTCCAAGATGCAAAGTGTTTTGTTTGAGATCCTGTGTTTCAAATTTTAATAGCCTCTTCCGAAAAATTCGGTTATAGCCATTCTCTCTTTTTATTATAATCTCCAGCCAAAGCTGGAGGCTATTCATCAAAATCTTTGTAGTTCTGCACCTGTGCATCGTTGAAACTAAAATCATGAAACCTTATCAACATTGAATATCAGTGTCTTAAAAAAAACTTGCATATTAAAAAATAAACTCTACATTTGTAGAGCGTGATCTATAATTGTAGAAGTAAAAATATCAAAATGCGTCAAATATTTGTTTTATTATTTTATGGAATATTGATTTCGGGATGCAAAAGCAGCACAATCAATCAAAAGATTGATAAGAAAAAAGAAGGCGTCTGGATTGATAATTACACACAAGACAGTACAAATTACAAATCGTTCGAATATTATAAACACGATGAGCCAGTAAAAAAATGGAAATCCTACATTGACGAGAAAATCTACAAAACCGAAAAATATAAAAATGGAATTTGTACTGTAAAATATTATTACAAAAACGGAAAACTACAATCGAAAGGAAAAACGAAAATTGAAACCGACTCAAAAGAAATACATTGGTTTTATTTCGGTGACTGGAAATTTTACTCAGACAAAGGAAAATTGACAGAGATTAAAAGATATCATAATGGTGAATTAATTTCAGAACAAGAAATAAAATAAGAATCCTAACAACTTAGAAAACTCAAAAAATGCAATTAACAAACTCAGAAGAACAATTAATGGAGCATCTTTGGACGCTTGAAAAGGCCTTCATGAAAGATTTGCTAGAAGCGTATCCGGAACCAAAGCCTGCAACAACAACCGTTGCAACGCTTTTGAAAAGAATGATTGACAAGAAATTCGTAGCGTATAACGAATTCGGAAATTCTCGCGAATATTATCCGTTGGTTAAAAAAACAGCCTATTTCTCCAAACACGTAAACGGATTAATAAGTAATTTTTTTAATAATTCGGCATCACAGTTTGCTTCTTTCTTTACCACCGAAACCAATTTGTCAGCTTCGGAATTAGAAGAGCTCAAAAAAATAATTGATAGTCAAATTCAAAAAAAGAAAAAATGATCATCTACCTTTTAAAATCAGGAATACTGCTTTTTATATTTTATGCAGTATATATATTGTGGTTGGAAAACGAAAAAATGCTTCACTTTAATCGTATTTATTTATTAGGAAGTTTGGTTTTTAGTTTTGTAATTCCAATGCAAATTATTTCGTTTGGTTCTGCTGTTTCGAATAAAATTGGATTGATTCAGTTAGATGAATTAGTCATTCAAAGAAGCATTGAAAAAATTGAAGTGATCTCAACAAACGATTTCATAATTGGTTTAATTGGTTTTGTATATGTTTTTGTGCTTTTGTTCTTAATTATTCGATTTGTCCTGAATTTGCATTCATTTTATAAGAAATCAAAAAGCAATGAAACACGATTTATAAATGGTGAAAAAATACTTTTAATTGAGGAAACTGTATTGCCGCATTCCTTTTGGAAAACTATATACATTAATAAGCACGAATTTGAAAACGGAAAAATTCCATCAGAATTAATCGCTCATGAAAAAGCGCATTTAGAGCAAAGACACACTTTAGATATTCTTTTTATAGAGGTTTTGCAAATCGTTTTTTGGTTCAATCCATTGTTTATGTTTTATAAAAAAGCTATTAAACTCAATCATGAATTTCTTGCTGATGAGTTCGTAAACAAACAATTTGGTGCTGTTAAAAGCTATCAGAATTTATTGCTCGATTTCGCCTCAGATAAAAACACTATTTCGCTTGCCAGTAATATTAATTATTTAATAACTAAAAAACGTTTACTCATGATGACCAAAAAAGAAAATCCTGTTAAGATTGTATTTAAAGTATTTACCGTAGGAATAGTTTATGCTTTGTTATTGCTTGTTTTTTCTGCAAAAAGTATTGCCCAATCCAATATAAATGCATTAAATAAAAATGATTTAAAAATTAGTTATGATACAACTAGTATCAAAGAACCTCAATTTCCACAAGGAATTGAAGAATTTTATAAATTTGTTGGAAGCAACTTTAAAATGCCGTCAGTAGCATCTAAAAGTAAAGTTTCAGGAAAAATTCTTATGGAGTTTATAGTTGAAAAAGATGGAAGCCTATCAGAAATTAAAGTGCTAAAAGATTTAGGATATGGTTTAGGAGAAGAGGCAATCAGAGTTTTAAAACTTTCTCCAAAATGGAATCCCGCATCTAAAAATGGGCTACCAGTTCGTGTACAGTACAGTTTGCCAATAACAATTCAGACCGATAAATAGAAATAAAAAATCCGCTTCTAAATTTAGAAGCGGATAATCAAACTAAAAAAATTCAAAAACTAAAAATAAATCCGTTTAAAACAAGTCCGGATTGTATCCAAAATAAGGCATGGTTTGTTCATTAAAAATAACGCCATATTCTTCTAACTCTTTTAAAATCGGCAAATACACTTCTTTGTTCGTTGGAAGCTGAACGCCCGGAGTCGTTATTTTTTTGTTCAAAATTAATAATGTGGCTATGGCAACAGGCAATCCTACCGTTTTTGCCATTGCTGTATAGGTCTGATCATCGCCAATACAAACCATTTTCGAATCGATTTGTTTTTTTTCTCCTTTTAATTCATATCCGAATTTGTGATACATCACAATCATATCTTTATCATCAGGCTCCAGTGTCCAGCTGTCTGAAAGTATCTTTTCTAAAATCTGGGCTGGTGTAGCGTTGGGTAAATTCACTTTTTTATCGGGATTAAACAAATCCAGTTCCAAAAGTTTATCCCACATAATATCATCCTGATCGATTTTTAAAATCAACCGCATTTTTATTTCGACAGAATCTGTTGGATGATAGGGTAAAAACGAATTAGTAAACTGACGATAACTCATGTTTTCAGAATCTTCCATGATATAGCTGTCATCAGTCATGCCCAGTTGCACAAACATATTCCAGGCTTTCGAGAAACCGACTCTTCTAATCGTTCCTCTATATAATGTAAGAATATCGTCTAAACCGTAAATCGATCTGTATTTAAGTGAATCCCGATTAGAGTACGCTTCAAATTTTCCGTAACCTTCAACTTCAAGAAATTCGGTTCTTCTAAATAAAGTACCATACGGAATATATTTATAAGTACCTTCCTGAATAAATTTTGCTGCTCCACCCTGACCGGCTAAAACCACGTTTCTGGGTGCCCAGGTAAATTTATAATTCCATAAATTATTGTCGGATTCAGGAGCCACTAAACCACCACAGAAAGATTCGAAAAGCAACATTTTACCGCCTTCGGCCCTGATTTCATTAATGACCTTCATGGCACTCATGTGGTCGATTCCTGGATCAAGACCAATTTCATTCATAAAAATCAAATTGCTTTTTTTGGCTTCTTCATCCAATTCCTGCATAGCATCGCTTATATAAGAAGCTGTTACCAGATGTTTTTTGAATTCTAAACAATCCTTTGCGATTTCAATATGTAAGTAAGCGGGAAGCATTGAAATTACGATGGAGGCATTTTCAATAGCCGCTTTTCTTTCGGCAATGTCAAAAATATTTAAGGCCAGCGGAGTGGCATTTGGATGGTTTTCTGTTTTTTTTTCGGCCAAAGCCAAAGATAAATCGGCGACTACAAGATGTAAATTTTCACTATCTGATTTTAATAACAGATAACGAATCAAGGAAGATGCCGACCTTCCGGCCCCGATTATTAGAATACGTCTCATGATTTATAAATATAACACAAACATACTAAATTGTTATAAAAATAACAATCGGCATACTGTTAAATGATTGGATTTCTTAAAATAAAGCAGAACAAAGTAAATCAGATTTTTTTAAAAAGTATATTTGAAATGTTTTTTGTTTGATTGAATTAAGAGTATTTTTGTGATATAAAAAGATATTATGGAAAGAAAAATAATTTTAACAGCTACATTTTTTGGAATCTTAGCGATTATCTTAGGTGCTTTTGGTGCACATGCTTTAAAAGCAATATTGACTCCGGAACAATTAACCAGTTTTGAAACAGGAGTTCGTTATCAAATGTACCATGCTTTCTTTCTGTTTTTTATAGCCACGAGAAAAGAGTTGCCTTTAAAAGCGCTAAAAGTTATATATAATTTAGTGGTAGCAGGTGTACTTTTCTTTTCCGGTTCCATCTATTTGCTGACCACAAAAAATGTAACAAATGTTGACTTTAAAATTATAGGATTCGTAACTCCAATAGGCGGACTCCTATTAATCTTCGCCTGGTTGGTACTTTTTGCTACTTTTTTTAAGAAAAAATCATAAAATTGGTTTAAAAAAATTCTATCTGAAATTTAATAACTAATTTTGTTGTATATATAACAAGTAATTCTTTTAGTGTGAGTTTTTTACATTATTTAAGTTTAAAACTAAATAATATAACACATTAGGAAGTCGGATTATATTTTAAAATTGATATTTAAAATAATAATATAACTACAACAATTAAATTTATGGAGACTAACACAATTTCCACGCAATCGATTTCGCTAGATGATTTAGGAATTAAAAACGCTAAGGTTCACTATCAATTATCTGCTGATGAATTACATGCTATAACTGTACAGTGTGGGCAAGGTATTGAGAATTCTACAGGAGCATTGGCAATTAATACAGGAGAGTTCACAGGACGGTCTCCTCAGGATCGTTTTATAGTAAAAGATAGTATTACCGAAGATAAAGTTTGGTGGGGAAATGTTAATATTCCGTTTTCATCTGATGCTTTTGAAAAACTGTATAAAAAAGTAACCCAATTTTTATCAAATAAAGAAGTTTTTGTTCGTGATGCTTATGTTTGTTCTGATTCAAATTACAGATTAAATGTTCGTGTAGTTACAGAAACTGCCTGGTCTAATTTGTTTTGCTACAATATGTTTTTAGGACCGGAAGAAAGTGAGCTAACTAATTTTAGTCCGGAATGGACGGTAATTTGCGCTCCGGGTTTTATGGCAGATCCTGCAGTAGACGGAACACGCCAGTCAAATTTTGCTATATTGGATTTCACTAAAAAAGTAGCATTGATTGGAGGAACTGGGTATACAGGAGAAATGAAAAAAGGGATTTTCTCTGCTTTGAATTTCATTTTGCCGGTTTTCAAAAATACATTACCAATGCATTGCAGTGCCAATGTGGGTGAAGCTGGTGATACCGCAATTTTCTTCGGATTATCAGGAACAGGAAAAACAACTTTATCTGCAGATCCTTCCCGTAAATTAATCGGGGATGATGAACATGGATGGACAGCTGAAAACACTGTTTTTAATTTTGAAGGCGGCTGCTACGCTAAAGTAATTAATTTATCAGAAGAAAATGAACCGGATATTTTTAGAGCAATTAAAAAAGGGGCTCTTTTAGAAAATGTAGTTTTCAAAAAAGGAACAAACGAAGTAGATTATGATGATGTTTCCATTACACAAAATACTCGTGTGAGCTATCCTATAACTCATATTGATAATATTCAGCCAGGTTCTATCGGGCATGATCCTAAAAATATATTTTTCCTGACAGCAGATTCTTTCGGAATTTTGCCTCCAATCTCAAAATTGACTCCTGGTCAGGCAGCTTACCATTTTATTTCAGGATATACCGCTAAAGTTGCCGGAACTGAAGCAGGGGTTACAGAACCGCAACCTAATTTTTCTGCTTGTTTTGGAGCTCCATTCATGCCTTTGCATCCTACACGTTATGCCGAAATGCTGACTAAAAAAATGAAGGATGCTGATGTAAAAGTCTGGTTAATCAACACAGGCTGGACAGGTGGTGCTTACGGAACTGGAACGCGTATGAAACTAAAATATACCCGTGCAATGATTACAGCAGCACTGAACGGGGAGCTGGATAACGTAGAATTTAAAAATCATGCCGTATTTGGAATTGCAAAACCACAATCCTGCCCTAATGTTCCAGGTGAAATTTTAAATCCGAGAAATACTTGGGAAGATCCTGCGTTATATGATAAAAAAGCAATAGAATTAGCGCAGAAATTCAAAGCCAATTTTGCCAAATTTGAAGAGTTTGCCAATGCCGAAATTTTGGCCGGTGCACCCATTACAGAATAAGGGAAATTACTAATTCAAAAAAAAAAGCTGTTCGTTTTGAACAGCTTTTTTTTTTTATCATAATCCTACGATTACAACAAAGCATCTAAACTATCTGCATAGGTTTGTTTCGGAGCAACTCCTACTTGTTTTCCTACTACCTCACCGTTATGGAAAACCAAAACAGTTGGGATGTTACGAACACCGTATTTTGCAGCGAATTCCTGGTTTGCATCAACATCAACTTTTCCAACAACAACTTTACCTGCGTATTCGTTGCTTAGTTCGTCAATGATTGGACCAACCATTCTACAAGGACCGCACCATGCTGCCCAAAAATCTACCATTACCGGTTTATCTGATTTCAAAACTACTTCATCAAAAGTAGCATCTGTGATTGCTAATGCCATAATAATTTTATTTAAGTTACTCCTTCAACTTTATTAAAGGTAACAATTTTTAATGGGTTTTAAACTTAAGTACAAATTTAGAAATTTTAAATCAATGAAATGTCATTCGCAAATTAGTTTTGATTATAAATGTATTGCCAATACTTATATTAACAATAAACCTCTTATTTAAAGCATTCCATTTTCTAAGAAATTGCAAATTAAATTATAAATAACCGCTTTTTTTTAACGTATCTTTAATAATCAAAAAATTTTTCTGATGAAAAATGTTTTACTTAATATTAAAAACTTCTTCCAGTCTGTTCGCTTTAAAAAATATGCCAAACGTTTTGGCTATTTTATTTTAGGCTGTACAGCATTCCTTCTTATTGCTTCTGGCGCATTATCATTTTATTTTAATCAGAATAAAACCGAAATCATAACCAGGATTAATACCAAAATCAATGAAAATATTAACGGAAAGTTTCATGTTGGCGATTTTCAGTATAAGTTTTTAACTGGTTTCCCGAATTTTACTCTGGCACTAAAAGATGTTGAGTTAAAAGACAACAATTGGAATATCCACAAACATATCTTATTAAAAGCTAAGGAAATCGAAGCACGTTTAAATCTTTGGAGTTTGCTTCAAAACGAAATCAACATTCATAAAATCCTGATCAAAGGTGCCGATATCTACATTTATAAAGCCGAAGATGGCTACTCCAATGCCAATATTTTCAAGCCAAAAAAGAAAACAACTCCTGAAAACAAAGAAAAGTCAGGAACCACAATTGACCAAATCGATTTCAGCGCAGTTCACATTACAATTGACAATCATGTGGGAAATAAATTATTTGATTTTTATGTCGAAAGTTTAAAATCAAAAGTAGAGTATGACGGAGACGACTGGCAGACTGATTTATTTTTAGATACCCACATCAACAGTCTGGCTTTTAATACCCGTCACGGAAGTTTTGCGAAACAAAAAGAGCTGAAAGGCAAGTTTGAAATTTCGTATTCTGCCGAAAAACAAAAAATTGATATAACAACCCGTAAACTAAAAATTGGAAGTGACTCTTTCGACATCATTGCTTTTTTTAATATTGGCAAGACCAATTCGCTTTTCGGAATCAATATCGGAACCACCATTTTATGGAAAAATGCTTCCAATTTATTATCCGGAAACATCAGCTCTCAACTGAATCGCTTTGATCTAAAAAAAGAAATCAACGTAAATTGTGATATCAAAGGCGACCTGAATGCGCAGGGTGATCCTAAAATTGTCGTGCAGGCCGAAGTAAAAAACAACGAACTCAGTATTCCCGACGGTCTCATTACCGATTGTGCTTTTAAAGGCATTTTTACCAATAATTTCAAACCAAAAAACGGCTTTAACGATGGCAATTCAGCAGTGATTTTAATCCGTTTTTCCGGAAAGTACAAAAATATTCCGCTTACGATTCCGCAGGCCGTGATCAATAATTTAGAAAAACCAATTGCAACCGGTCTTGTCAATTCTGATTTTGATATTGAAAACCTCAACGAAATGAGCAACGACAAATGGATTCAGTTTACAGAAGGCCATGCAAAAGCCAATCTGAAATTCAGGTTTGACATTGTCGATTTACACATCAATAAACCTCATTTTATTGGGAATGTAGATGTGGAGAATGCCTCCTTCCATTTTATTCCAAAAAACGTAAAAGCCGAAAAAATAAACATAGCGCTTACCTTCACCGAAAAGGCATTATTAATTAAAAAAATCGCCTACAAGCACAAAAACAACACGGTTTTCATAGACGGAAAAATCAATAATTTCCTGAATCTGTATTACGATGCGCCGGAGAAAATGGTGGTCGACTGGAATATCTATTGCCCCAATCTTGACCTGAAACAATTTTTAGGTGTTTTAGCTACATCCCAAAAAAAGAAAACCACATCCAGACCCGCCAAAAAGGCAACCATGTCCGAACAATTACGAACTACAATCGAAAAATGTGCCGTAAACATCAACATCAAAGCCGACAAAATAACCTATAACAAACTGACCGCCACCCATACAAAAGCCACTATCCAGATGCTCGATTCGAGGCTGATCATCAAGAATGGTTTCCTGCAAACCTCTGGCGGAAACATTACTTTTAATACGGTCGTGTCGCCCAATGGCAAAAATTACAATTTCGCCTCCAATGCCCGCGTCAGTCAGGTAGATATTGCAGGGTTTTTAAAATCGTTTAACAATTTCGGAATCCAGTCTTTCATTCCCGAAAACATAAAAGGAAAACTCAGCAGTCAGGCCAATCTTACCGGTTTCATCAACAGCCAGGGCGAACTCATCACCAATTCCATGCACGGAAAACTCGATTTTAAGGTCACTCGTGGCGCTTTAGTCAATTTTGCGCCAATTGTAAAAGTGGGCAAATTTGCTTTTCCGTTTCGCGATGTCAAAAACATTACTTTCAGCGATTTATCCGGCAACCTCAACATGCGCGGAGAGTTAATCGACGTCAATAATCTAACCGTCAGCTCGAGTGTGCTGAACTTAGATATCAATGGCATCTATTCGTTTGGCGCAGGCACCAATCTAGCCCTCACCATCCCGCTCCGAAACTCCAAAAACGATGTCAACCTCGCCACCAATGCCGAGCGTGATGCCGTTCGCGACAACGGAATCGTTCTGCATTTAGTAGCCGTTGACGATGACGGAAAAATAAAATTTAAATGGGGGAAGAAAAAGTAAAAATAAAATTTTATGTATAATATGTGAGATTTTACATTTAAATTTACTATAATGTGTTTTTTATTGATAAATTTGGATTTTTAGAAATTTCAATGAAAAATAAATTTACTTATATAGATCTTTTTGCAGGGTGTGGCGGGTTATCACTTGGATTACACCAAGCGGGATGGCAAGGCCTTTTTGCCGTTGAAAAAAGTCCCGATGCATTTAAAACATTAGAATACAATTTAATAGAAAACAAAAACCATTTCAGTTGGCCGAATTGGCTTCCTCAAAAAGCACATGAAATTAATACTGTACTTGATCAATATTCTTCCAAATTAGTTAAGCTAAAAGGAAAAGTGACGATGATTGCGGGAGGGCCGCCTTGTCAGGGATTTTCAATGGCAGGAAAACGTAATGAATTCGATTTAAGAAATGATCTCATTAACTCATACATAAATTTCGTAAAAATTGTTGAACCTAAAATTATTTTCTTCGAAAATGTAAAAGGTTTCACGATGGAATTTAAGAAGAACAAAGAAAAAGGAATTGCTTATTCTTCACAAGTTACTCAAAAATTAGATGAAGCTGGTTATTTTGTAAAAGGACAATTGGTAAATTTTGGTGATTATGGAGTTCCTCAAAAAAGAACACGTTTCATACTTGTAGGAATAAAAAAAACATTAAAAAATGCTTCACAAGAAAAAGCAGAAAGTTTTTTTAATTCTCTGAAAGAAAATCGATTTGACTTTTTGAAAGAAAAAGGATTAAATATAAAAACAAATCTTCAAGATGCAATTTCTGATTTGTTTAAACAAAATGGATTGAAAGAAACACCTGAATATCCTAGTTTTCAATCCGGCATTTACGGAAAAGAAAAAGGAAGTTATCAAAAATTAATGCGTGCAGGAGTTGAAAATAAAATTGCTGACAGTCATCGCTTTCCCAGACACTCTTCTTTAATAATAAATAGATTTAAAAATATTCTAGAAGAAACTACTATTGAAAGAAGAAACTTTAACGTTAGTAAAACCATTCAAGAAAAATATAATATTAAAAAAAGAACAGTAATACCTCTAAACGGCTTAGATAAAACACCAACTATAACAACCTTACCAGATGATTATATACATTATTTTGAGCCTAGAATTTTAACTGTTCGAGAGTATGCTCGTATACAATCATTTCCAGATTGGTATATTTTTCAAGGAAAATATACTACTGGTGGGAAATTAAGAACTCAGGAAGTCCCTCGTTATACGCAAATAGGAAATGCAATTCCACCACTTTTTAGTGAGCAAAGTGGGTTGGTTTTAAAACAACTTTTATAAATGGATAAAGGTGTATTAAGTTTTGACATAAAAACAGGAATGAAAAATATCATCGGTAGGGATTTGATTACCGACGATTTTATTGCTATTTACGAGCTAGTTAAAAATTCATATGATGCATATGCAGATTCTGTAAAAATTATTTTTAATAAAGACGAAATCATTATTGCAGACAATGGTAAGGGAATGTCAAAAAATGATTTACAAAAAAAATGGTTTGCAGTCGCTTATTCTGCTAAAAAAGACAAAACTGAAGATAATGATTTATCACGAGATTCTCATTTAAACAATTTAAAATCTAGAAGATTTTATGCAGGAGCAAAAGGAGTTGGTCGTTTTTCTTGCGATAGATTGGGGGGTAAATTAGAACTTATTACATCAAAAGTAAATATAGATGAAACTTATAGAGTAGATGTAGATTGGGGAGAATTTGAAAAAGATGCACAGCAAAGTTTTGATTCAATCCAAATTCCATTTGAAAGTATTGAAACTAATAATATTTTTCCCAAAAATAAAAATCATGGTACAATTTTAAAAATTAAATTCTTAAATTCTAATTGGGATATTCAAAAACTAAGAGAGCTAAGAAGATCATTAGAAAAACTAATCAATCCTTTTTCAAAAGAAAATAGTTTTACTATTGAAATTGAGGCAAAAGATTTCGTAGAAATTGATAATAACTCAGGTAACAACCTCAAAATAAATGGAGTTATTGATAACAGCATTTTAAAAGTTCTTGATTTAAAAACTACTCAAATTGACTTAAGATTAAAAGATGAAACAATAAGTACTAAGATCATTGATAGAGGTGCGTTAATTTACCATATTGAAGAACCTAACAAATATTCTTCTTTGATTAATGATTTAGAAATTAATCTTTACTTTTTAAATAGAAGTGCTAAGGTAAATTTTGGAAAGTTAATGGATATTGAACCCGTAAACTATGGAAATGTCTTTTTATTTAAAAATGGTTTTAGAGTTCAACCTTATGGAAATGTGGGAGATGATAGCTGGGAACTCGACAATAGGAAACAACAAGGATATAATCGTTTTCTTGGTACGAGGGATTTATTTGGAAAGGTTGATTTAATAACTGAAAATTTTAATGAATTTAAAGAAGTTTCGAGTAGAGCCAGCGGTTTGGTTGAAACTTCAGGTAAAAAAGTATTATTTGATTTATTTAAAGAAAAAGCTTTTTTAAGATTGGAGAGATACGTAGCGGGAGTTCTTTGGGGTGAAGCATTTAAAAGGAGAAATTATTTTTTAGATAAGGAAATTGCTCAACAATTTAGAGATGAACTACAAAATGATAAAGATAACGACTCTTATGAAGATGCATTAAATAATTTAGGAAGTAAAATTGATTTTGTTAATTTAATTAAAACTTTGAGTGATGACAAAGACATAAAAATCATTGAATACAATAAGCATCTTGTTAATCTTGTAAATGAAAAACTTGATATTGTGCAACCTAAATTCATTTCTGATTTAGAAAAAATAGCTGAAAAAACTAATGATGGAAACTTATTAAATCAAGTTAGATTAACAGAAGAAAGTTTTAAAAAAATTTTAAATGATAAACAAGAGGCTGAAAAACGAGAAGAAGAAGAAAGAAAAAAGCGTATTGAAGCTGAAAAACAAGCTGAATTAGAAAGGTTAAAAAGAAACGAAGCTGAAAAAAAACAAAAAGAAGAGGAAGAAAGAAGGAGGAAAGCCGAACTTGAAACATTAAAAAAAGAAAAGGAAAGAGCTGAAGCTGAATTAGCAAAAATCAAAGCTGAGCAAAAATCAAAGGAAGAGCAAGAAATAAATAAAAACCTAACAGATAAATTAAGTATTGAAACAAAGAAAAATCAATATTTAAATGCTACTAGAAAAACTTTAAGTGAAGATGCTGAACAATTAGTTCATTCAATAGATTTATATGTTGGAAATGCTTCTACTTATATTAATGAATTGCTAACATCAAATCTTGATAACGATACAAAAGATAAGCTTTATTCAATTAAAAGTAATATCGATAAGGCTATAAAAGTTTCGCAAATTATAATCAAATCAAATTTTGATTATAAACATACTAAACAGAGAATAAATTTACCCATATATATAAGAGAATATATTGAAGATTTAAATATATCTAGGCCAAACTTAAAATTTACAATTGATGGAATTTTTGACAAATATTATTTAATTAATCCAATAGAAATAGATATTATTTTAGACAATTTGGTCTCAAATTCAATAAAAGCTAAAGCTACTAAAATCATAATAGCATTTGAAAAGTTAAATGATAAAATACAAATAAATTATTATGATGATGGTTTAGGCATGTCCGAAAAATTGCTTCATAACTCTGAATCTATTTTTGAATTAGGTGTAAGAGATTCATCTGAACGTGGCTCAGGGATAGGTATGTTTGATGTAAGGAAAAGAATAGATAATTTAAAAGGGAATATTAATTTTTTAGGTAACAATTTAAAGCTTAAAGGAGCTGCTTTTCAAATAACGATATAATATGGCGTCCACAGAAAAAATTCAATCAAGATACCTAGTTTTCGATGATGATGATGAAGCAGAAAATCAATATAAGAGAAATATAAAAATTGATGGCTATGAATGTATTCCTATTTATATTAATCCAAGTGATTTTTTCAATGCAGAAAATAATGAATTTAAAGAAGATGAGTTTATTGCTACAATAACTGAAAAAACTGCGGGAGTAAATATTAATTTAATTGTGACGGATTGGAATATTATAGACAAGAATGATGGCTATAATGGTTTAGTGGGATGGGATGTTTTACAATATGTTATAAAATCAAAAGATAAATTAAAATCTAGACCTTTCTTTATTTATTCTTCAGATATAAAGAAAGCTTCTAAATATATTTTAACAAAAATTTCTCAGGAAGTCTGCAACGGAGACGATAAAATAGATGATTTGTCTCTTAATAATTTTATTGCAAATATTCTTCAACTTAGAGTCACTTTTTGGAAAAGAGATGGCACTCAGTTTAAT
This sequence comes from Flavobacterium piscis, assembly GCF_031457575.1. Classification (GTDB taxonomy): domain Bacteria; phylum Bacteroidota; class Bacteroidia; order Flavobacteriales; family Flavobacteriaceae; genus Flavobacterium; species Flavobacterium piscis_A. The sequence goes on from NZ_JAVDWQ010000001.1 coordinate 340,195, forward strand.
GAAATTACAACACTATTAAAAGGCTCAAATACAATATCAAATATCGTGTTAGATTCAATCTTATCGTTTGATAAAAACATGGTTATTAATACCGGTAATGAAAATTATGATGGGAAAAACATCGCTGAAATTTTAAATACAGATAATATCGATATTAATGGTTTAAAATTTGTACGAGAATTTATTGACCTTTCTATAGCGCATTATTCGAAATTAAATGAATGATTACAAAGGAATATTAGTTCTACATGCTGTAGATAATTCAACATTGTTTTTAAATGGTTTCGAGAAAGAGTTTAGTGATTATTATTTTTCATTTGACTCTACACAGGACTCAATTTTAAAAGCAAAAACTTTATTGGGTGATTTAAATCCAAAATCGTTAATAATATATCTCGGGCATGGTAGCTCTTCCGGTCTCTATGAGCCAGACGAAAGTCATCTATATGAAAAAAAATTCTTAGATGTGACATGGGGTAATCATTATTTTGAAGATCATGATATACTAATACTAAGTTGTAAATCAAACGACTATACGAATAAGGTTTACACATCAAATTTTTCATTAGGATTTGGAAATATTATAAGCTCTGAAGAAGAACTAAAGATTTACAATGAAAAAAATGATATTAAAAAAAAACTGAGTGTTAATGAAATAAATTTATTTAATGAAATTTATATAAAAATTTCCATCAAGATTGTTAAAAGCTTAATCAATAGCTTAATAAGTTTTGACAATATCTCTAAATACTTTAATTTTCTTATTAATCAGGAAATCAATAAAATACTTCTAGATAAAAAGAATGACAATAGGGTGGAATTATCCAGAATGCTATTTGAATTCCGAAATGAAATAGTTCTAAAGAAAAATGCATAAATATCTGAGCAAAATTACTTTCTTGTGATTAAAATTCTAATGAATTAATTAAAAAATAAAATAGTTTGTTGTAAGCTAACCAAGCTTAAATGTAAATTATAAAACATTTCATTTAACAATCTATAACCATAAAATACTACTAATTATTAAATTTAAAATTTTAATAATTATTATGGATTTCCTCACTCCAGAACAACGCTCCAAACTTATGAGTGCCATTCGAAGCACCAATACCAAAGACGAAGTTCGTTTGGCAAAAGCTTTATGGGCGTTAGGATATCGATATCGTAGAAATAACAAAACAGTTTTCGGAAGACCCGATTTTACCTTCAAAAAAATAAAATTAGCCATATTTGTAGATGGTGAATTTTTTCATGGCAAAGATTGGCATATTGACAGAAATCGTATTAAAACCAACACTGAATTCTGGATCAAAAAAATCGAACGAAATATGCAAAGAGATATAGAAGTCAACACACATTTAGAATCTCAAAATTGGAAAATTCTTCGTTTCTGGAGCAACGATATCAAAAAGAATTTAGATTCCTGTATTCTCGAAATTGAAAACGCAATACGCGAAAGGAAAGATAACAACTTCAAATAATTGAATTACTAACCTGTTTCCTCATTCTTAGGAATTGTAAACTCTAAATATATCTTCACTGTAAAATCTAATAAGCCCTATTCATCAAACAAGTCACTTATTTTGACTTCTAAAGCATTCGCTAATTTCTCAACAACTTCAATAGAAACATTTCTTTCACCTTTTTCTATCGTTGGTAAATAAGTCCGATCTATCTCTGCTAAATTGGCTAGCTTTTCCTGAGATAATCCTTTGAGTTTTCTAAGCTCTTTAATTTTAAGTCCGAATTTTTGTTTAATATCCATGTTAACAAAAATTGTAAAATGTAGACTCTAAAACAACGGAGTATAGTCGGGTTTTTTGTCTATATTTGAAATAAAAATCTTATGTTAAGTTTAGACGAAAAAATTCAATATTTAGAAAGATATTTGTCCATGTCAACTAAAAACTACGCAGATACTTTCAAAGAAGATATCGTTATGTTTTTAGATGACTTTACAAATAAAAATGAATTATTGTTTTTTCTTAATAAACTTAATTCATTTCAAGAAATTGAAAATTGGACTGATAATTTATGTTCAGGAATTGTTTTAAAGTTTGACTATGAAGCAGAGCACATAAATGATTTTATATATGATTATATAGAACTCGGCTAATTAAAAATAATTTTTAAAGGCTTTCAGAATATAATGAATCCGATTTAAGATATTTAAAAATATGATAGAATATTCAATATTAGAAATCCCAACTTCCCTTAATCCACCTATTAGGCTTAGGGATATTGTTGCGGAGTTTCTACTGTGATTTCTCCTTCGTCGAAAATGACAAAAATGAGCACAAAATTTTCATAATCTTTCCTTAACTCACTTGGCTTTTCATCTTAAATAAAATAGCTTTGAGAATAATCATTAAAATACAAACCAATATGAAAATTCAAATCAATACCGACAAGAATATAGAAGGACACGAAAGACTGGAAACCTATTTCTCAGGAGAACTGGAAAAAGGCCTAACCCGTTTTGAAGAAAAAATAACCCGCATAGAAGTTCATTTTGGAGATGAAAATGGAGAGAAATTTAGCCTGAACGATAAAAAATGCGTAATCGAAGTTCGTACAGCAAAACTACAGCCGGTAACCGTTACAGAACACGCTGAATCTATCGAAAAAGCATTTCAGGGTGCTTTGGCTAAAGTAAAAAAAACATTGACTACGACTTTCGAAAAAATGAAAGAATATTAAGTTTTTAAACCATATAAGAATCATTTAAGTTTTTTGATTCTTTTTAAAAAACCATATAGGTGATATAAAGTTCATAGTAAGCATGCGTTAAACGGTGCCAAATTAAATGAACTTTATATCACCTATATGTTTTTTTTCATTAATACAACTACATAATAAGTACGTTAAACAGGTACTAAATTAAATGAACTTATATCACTTATATGGTTATGGTTTTTCCCTTTCGACTTTCGACTTTCGACTATTTTTAAGATTTCGGTAATGGTGCTCCTACTGAAATATCACAGCGATGACCGGGTTGACCGTGTGCGGGGTTCATGCCTTCGGCTGTGGTTACGGCTTTTGTATTGGCACTTTCGGTACTTAATAAAGCAGGAACGGCAGGATCATTTGTAGGTGGTGTAACGGTAAAGGTTTTTTCAGTGCTTCCGCTTTGTGGAGCTGACGTTGAAGTTGCAGCTGTCGTTTTTGCAACTGGCGAATTCAAAGGCGAACCTACCGGAATATCACATCGGTGTCCCGACTGTCCGTGCGCCGGATTCATTCCTTTTGCCACTTTTGCAGGAACTACGGTTGTAGTGGTGGTTGTCACGACGTTTTTCTGATTCGGATTTACCTGAACAGTTTGTGTTGGTTGTGCGGTTGTGGTCTGCCCTTGTGTTGGAGCCGAATTTAAAGGAGCGCCAACAGCAATATCACAACGATGTCCCGGTTGCCCGTGTGCTGGATTCAATCCTTTTGACTCTCCCAAAACAATATTGGGATTTGTAGCCTGAGTCTGCACAACCGGAGCAGCGGTTTGAGAAGTATCTTTTGCAAGTCCTAATCTAACCAATTCAGATGTTGCGGTATTATCCTGTGGTTCTAATTCTTTTTTACAGGAAATAAAAAGTAAAGAAGTAATCGCTATTGAAGTTATGTAGATTTTCGGATTCATGATTGGGAATTTTAAAGCACTCAAATATAATTGTTTTTCCAGATTAAACCATATATAAATTTTTTTCTACCCTATAAGTTATATAAGATAATTTAAGTTTTGGTTTTACTTTGTCAATGATCTTATAAGTCATATAAGAAAATTCAAAAAAACTTTGTGACTTCGCGTCTTTGCGCGAGATTTATTCGCAATATCAAATCAACGAATCTCTTTGCGCATAATTTTTTAACACATAGAAAAAATATAGTTGCTGTACGCTGAAAAAAAAGCGTTCCACTTATTAAAAGACACAAAGCTATGTGTAAAAAAATGTATTTCTTTATTGAACTCTTTTTTTACCCCATAAAACTATGTTTTGCTATGTGTTTAAAATAAAATTTCACAAGATTAAAAGTGCCAGATTTAAATGAACTTATATAACTTATATGGTGGAAAAATTTTAGATCTTCTTATCTTTAAACTCAAATATTTCACATATGAAAAAGACAACCCTGCTTCTGTTATTCGTTATCATTTTTGCCAACGCCCAAACATTATACAAAGAAAAAATCAATCAGACTTTAGACAACTGGCATAAAGCTGCCGCCGATGCGAAATTTGACCTTTATTTTAACCTAATGGCAGATGATGCAATTTTTATTGGTACTGATGCCACAGAAAACTGGACAAAACCTGATTTCAAAGTCTGGGCAAAACCTTTTTTCGACAAAGGCAAAACATGGAATTTCACTACTCTCGAGCGTAATATCTTTTTTGACAAAACCGGAAAAACAGCCTGGTTTGACGAACTGCTGAATACCCAAATGAAAATTTGCCGTGGCTCAGGCGTTTTGGTAAAAATTGGAAAAGAATGGAAAATTCAACATTATGTTTTATCCATGACGATTCCAAATGATGAGGTCGATGCCGTAGTAAAAGTAAAAGCACCAATCGAAAACGTTCTGATAGAAAAACTTCAGAAAAAATAAACAATCTTAGCCTTTCTTATTACAATCCTAACTTTTATAGCGCTTTAAAAAAACATAGATCAATTACATTATAATGTATTTGGCAATAATTACTTTAATTTGCAACATCAAAATAAGATACTCTCAAAAAAACAGATGGAATTTTACAAAATTTACTAAAATAAAAGCTTAGCCTCTATTTTATCAGCCCTAAAAACCACAATATTTATTTTTTTTTAACTTTGCCCCCAAAAAAAATAGGGTTATATAAAGAATTTGAAAATGAAAATAGAAAAACGCTGGATCATCTCCTTTATTATTATTAGTATTGTTTGTATTATAGGTGCTTTTTGGCCAACCGTTACAGAAAACGCTTATGTATTATCTAAATTTGATACATTAGACCACATTGTACCTGCCGATGTTGCCTGGATGTTAACATCCTGCTGTCTTGTTTTGATTATGACACCGGGTTTATCTTTCTTCTACGGTGGAATGGTGGGTCGAAAAAATGTGATTTCGACCATGCTTCAAAGTTTTATTTGTTTGGGTGTTGTAACGCTTTTATGGGTAACGGTCGGATTTAGTCTGGCATTTGGAGAACCTGTAGGTTTTAATTCCGGAGATCATTTTTACAGTTTTTTTGGAAACCCGGCTACTTTTGCTTTTATGGATTATGTGGGTGTTTTGCCTCATAAGCAATTAGCTGGTACTATTCCGTTTATGTTATTTGCTTTGTTCCAGATGAAATTCGCTATTATCGCTCCGGCAATTATTACCGGATCTTTTGCAGAACGTGTTCGTTTCATCTCCTATTTATTATTCATCAGCTTATTTACCATTTTTATATATGCTCCTTTGTGCCACTCTGTTTGGTATCCAACAGGGGTTTTAGGAAGCTATTTTGGCGTTAAGGATTTCGCCGGAGGAACTGTAGTACACATGAGTTCCGGATTTGCTGCCTTGGCAGGAGTTCTGGTTTTGGGAAAAAGAAAAAACAGCGATCATATTCCAACCAATATTCCGTTTGTTTTATTAGGAACCGGAATGTTATGGTTTGGCTGGTTCGGATTCAACGCCGGTTCAGCCCTTGCCGCCAACGGAACTGCTGCTATGGCTTTTGCAACTACAACTACATCATCGGCTGCTGCCATGTTAACCTGGGTTTTCTTTGACAGAATGAACGGAAGAAAAGTTTCGGCTTTAGGTGCTTGTATTGGAGCAGTAGTAGGCTTGGTAGCTATTACTCCGGCCGCAGGTTTTATTTCGGTTCCGGAAAGTATGTTTTTCGGATTTATTACGGCCCTAGTTTCCAATTCGGTAGTAAATTGCAAATTCTCAAAGAGATTCGACGATACTCTGGATGTTTTTGCCTGTCATGGTGTTGGCGGAATTATGGGAATGATCCTGACTGCTATTTTTGCTCATGGCGAAGATGCAAGTTTATTGCACGGTGGCTGGAACGTTTTTGCACATCACATGATGGCATTGGTTCTGGTTTCTGTCTTTACTTTCTTCGGAGCTTACCTTTTATTCAAAGTAACCAACTTTATCATTCCGTTACGCGTTTCGGAAGAGAATGAACACATCGGACTGGATTTATCGCAGCACGATGAAACCATTGATCCAAAATCAAAACCCATAACCGAAGCACATTACGGTTAAAATATATTTGATGGGTTCGCCACGAATTACACTAATTTTCACTATTTTTTTTTCGACAATACCGTTTAAATTAATTTAGGAAAATTCACGTAATTCGTGGCAAAAAACTTTAAATATAATTGCACTATTTTCATTCGTTAATATTCCTTAATTTTGCTGAAAATTTTTGTAAAAGTGGGAAGTAAAAATAAACTAAAAAGATTCAGGGAAAACGAAACATTTCAAAACGTTTTTCAACCAACAAGAGAAGAAGTTACAGGCGATTTATTTCCGCTTAGAGGAAAATGGAATGCCGATTTCTTTAAAAATGACAATCCATTAGTTTTAGAATTAGGCTGCGGAAAAGGAGAATATTCAGTTGGATTAGCAGAAAGATATCCCAATAAAAATTTTATCGGAATAGATATTAAAGGTGCCCGTTTCTGGAGAGGAGCCAAAACTGCTGTTGAAACCGGTTTGCATAATGTTGCTTTTGTCCGAACTCAAATTGAGTTGATCAGCCACATTTTTGCAGAAAATGAAGTAGATGAAATCTGGATTACTTTTCCGGATCCACAAATTAAATACAAGAGAACAAAACACAGAATGACCAATTCGGAGTTTTTAAAATTGTATAAAAAAATCCTCAAAAAAGAGGGTGTTGTCAACCTGAAAACCGATAGTGAATTCATGCACGGTTATACCTTAGGATTGCTTCACGGTGAAGGCCACGAAGTTTTATATGCCAACCATAATGTATATAAAAACGAAGGAAGCCCGGAAGAAGTTACTGCTTTTCAAACCTTTTATGAAAAACAATATTTAGAAATTAATAAGGCAATTACGTATATTCGTTTTAAAATTAAAGATTAATTTAGTTTTAAAACCTCTTTTTTAAATCGAATCACACAACTGAATGGCATTACTTACTCCATTACTTTCAGGTTTTATTGCCGCAATCATTGGGATTATTCCTCCGGGTCTGATCAACATGACCGCAGCCAAAATAAATTTGAAAGAAGGAAAAAAAAATGCAATGTGGTTTGTTATTGGTGCCGTTTTGGTCATTTTTTTTCAGGTTTATGTAGCTGTTTTATTTGCACAGGTTATTAATAAAAGACCGGATGTGGTTACATTGCTGAGAGAAGTGGGTTTTGGCATCTTTTCGGCTTTAACTATTTACTTTTTATTTATAGCTAAAGGACCGAAAGCTAAAAAGTCGAAAATTAAAAAGAAGAGCAAAAAAAGCCGTTTTTTTTTAGGCATGTTGTTATCGGGATTAAACTTTTTTCCCATTCCATATTATGTAGTGGTAAGTGTTACATTAGCTTCCTATCATCTTTTTGTATTTGAAAGTAACATCATTTTTACTTTTGTACTGGGTTCCGTTTTAGGCTCTTTTGCCGTTTTATACAGCTACATAGCCTTTTTTGGAAGCATCGAAAAGAAAACTGATTATATGATGCGTAATATGAATACTATCATTGGAAGCATTACAGGATTAGTTGCCCTGGTTACTCTTTTTAATATTTTAAATTATTATTTCGGGTAAAACATATATACAGGTTTAAAGGATTAAAAGATTTCTTAACATTGAGTTGGAAAAAAGATTTTAAAGTAATCTTTTTTGTGGATGAAATAATATAATTTTCACGCAGATTGACTGATTAAGCAGATGAAAAATCACTTTAATCCTTTAATATGTGTCAAAAAACTAATCTATGGCTGAAGATAATTTTTTTGAAAGAGTCTACATAATCGCAAGACAAATTCCATACGGGAAAGTAACTTCTTATGGCGCAATTGCAAAAGCTTTGGGTACTGCAAGATCGGCCAGAATGGTGGGCTGGGCTATGAATGCTTCTCACAATATGGAAGACATACCGGCACACAGAGTCGTTAACAGAAAAGGTCTTCTGACCGGAAAACTTCATTTTGACGGAACCAACCTAATGCAGCAACTTTTAGAAAGTGAAGGTGTGAAAGTTGTCAATAATCAAATTATAGATTTTGAAAAGCACTTTTGGCAACCTGAAATTTACACTCATTAAAAATTCTAAATTGTGAATTCTTCTATCGGTTAAACAATAACTTATACCGATTTACAAATCAATAAATACAATTTAAAAACGTTAAAGTCCGAACATAATCTGTTATCTTTGCAGTCTGAAATCGATTTAAATAAATTATAATTTAAACAGAGTTCTTTTATACAGATAATAGCACATTAAAATGAAATTAGACAGAAAAGAAATTCTTAAGGCATTAGAAACAATAACTATAGCCGGAGAAGGAAAAAATATGGTTGAAAGTGGCGCAGTCGCTAATGTAATTACTTTTGGGGATGAAGTAGTGGTAGATTTAGTACTTCATACTCCTGCTATGCATATCAAAAAAAGAGCTGAAGATGATATCAAAAAAACAATTCATGAATTGGTATCCCCTGATGCAAAAATAAAAGTAAATATAAAAGTAGAAACTCCTGAGAAAAACGAAATTAAAGGTCGTGCTATCCCGGGAATTAAAAACATTATTGCTGTTGCTTCAGGTAAAGGAGGTGTTGGAAAATCAACCGTAACAGCAAATTTGGCTGTAACTTTGGCAAAAATGGGATTCGCCGTTGGTGTTTTGGATGCTGATATCTACGGTCCGTCAATGCCAATTATGTTTGACGTTGAAAATGAAAAGCCAATATCAATCACAGTTGACGGAAAGTCAAAGATGAGACCTGTTGAAAGTTATGAAATCAAAATACTTTCTATAGGATTCTTTACCGCGCCAAGCCAGGCTGTAATCTGGAGAGGGCCAATGGCAGCAAAAGCTTTAAATCAAATGATTTTTGATGCAGATTGGGGAGAACTGGATTTCATGCTAATTGATTTACCTCCCGGAACGGGAGATATTCATCTTTCTATCATGCAATCATTGCCTATTACAGGAGCAGTTGTGGTAAGTACACCACAGGCAGTAGCTTTGGCTGACGCCAAAAAAGGAGTAGCAATGTTTATGCAGGACAATATTAATGTTCCTGTTTTAGGTATTATAGAAAACATGGCGTATTTTACACCTGAAGAATTGCCTGAAAACAAATATTATATTTTTGGACAGGAAGGAGCTAAAAATCTGGCAGAAGATTTAAATGTTCCATTTTTAGGAGAAGTACCAATTGTACAATCTATTCGTGAAGCAGGAGATTATGGTCGCCCGGCGGCTCTGCAAACCGCTTCAACAATTGAAAAAGTTTTTGAGGAAATTACACGAAATGTCGTTCAGGAAGTAGTGAACAGAAATGATAGTTTACCCGCTACAGAAGCTATTAAAATAACAACTATGGCAGGTTGCTCAGCAGTTAAAAAAAATTAGATAATTGAGATGAAAATTAGATAGTTGAGATAATTAGATAATGAGCAAAAATTTATCTAATTGACACATTCTCTAATTGTCTAATTCTATAATTAACACAATTAATTATTATGACAACAGAAGAAATAAAAACCAACGTATTATTGGCACTTGAAGAAATCAGACCTTTTTTGAATTCTGATGGCGGCGATATTACATTGATTTCAATAGAAGATGACAAACATGTTAAAGTGCGTCTTGAGGGAGCATGCATTAGTTGCAGCGTAAATCAGATGACTTTAAAAGCAGGTGTTGAAACAACTATAAAGAAATTTGCTCCGCAAATTGAAACTGTGGTAAATATCCTGTAACCTGAATATCTTGGTATTAATAAGAATAATAGTCCTTAAAGCGATTATTTTTAATAAAACGGGAAAATAGCCAAATAATAACCTTCTTTTTTACGATTATGACAAAAAAAAGATTAAATATTTAAGAGTCTGAGTGACTTAATTAACATAGATTTAACTTAAATTTACGGTCAAACCCTAAATCTTAAATTTATGAATCATTTTTACAAATTATTATTTTTATTGCTTTTCACTATTGTAAGCTATGGCCAGAAAGCCAGTGAAACTTATTCAGTTGATAAAGCCTGGCTAAATGAATCTGAAGAGTGGTCTGATTTTACTTATCAGGGTAAAATTATTGTCTCAAAAACCGTGGAAGAAGGAGGGTTAAGGATTGCGAATTATGATTTTTTATACGATTTTTGTGAAGGTCGTGCAAAATTTGTAAATAAGGCAACATATAGTACAGCTGAATTTTCCCATCCCAGAAAAATTTCTTCGACTACTGACAAACAAGGTATTGCGAATGTAACATATGAAGGAATGCTTATTTTTCAATCTGATAAAGATTATTACTCAGTAATTGCCGTAATAACCATCTTAGAGAAAAATGATAAACTTCTTGGATTAAAAATGCATTTAAAAGACAAAAAAAGAGAATACGCATTTAGCTTTAAACCAAATAGTTAATTCAAAATGAATTTGATCACGTTTATCAGATTCTAAAAAAATTCCAATAAACTTAAAATGGATGTATTAATAAAAATTAAAGATCGAGAGGGAGTTATACACGAATTACAAGCTCCGACTGATATGGCAATGAATATAATGGAGTTGTGCAAAGCATACGAACTTCCTGTTGAAGGTACTTGTGGCGGAATGGCCATGTGTGCTTCTTGTCAGTGTTACGTTCTGAATGATGTTGCTTTGCCTGAAATGGGAGATGATGAAGAAGCCATGCTTTCTGAAGCATTTTATGTTAAATCTAACAGCCGCTTAGGTTGTCAGATACCAATTACTACAGAATTAGAAGGGCTGGAATTAGAACTGGCTCCTGAATATTAAAATAAAAAAAAAAGCGTAAATCAAAAATTCACGCTTTTTTTATGACCCTAAATTAAGAAGCCTGTTTAAAATTTAAACAGGCTCTGAAAAATATTAATTCCTGATCCAATCATCAGGATCAAAAGGCTCAAATTCTCTTTCAGAAAAGGCCTCAGTCAAAACTCCTGATGAACACAGCCAGGTTATAGTTTCTGCTAGCGTGCTTCCGATTTTGTAAATACTTTCGCTGTGTCCTGACAGAATAAAATACTCCTTTTTAAAAAGAATAATTTCATCACCATCATAAGTATCACCAATTCTAACAGCATCCAAAACCTCTTCTTTGGTTAAAATATCTTTTCCTTCATCCCAAAACCAATATTCAGATATTCTCCTCTTCCACTCTGCTATTGTTACTATGATTGTTTCAGGAAGATATATCCTCACATAGGTTCCGCCCAGAATACCACTCCCATATGTTAAGACATACTCTTTATAATCTTCATCAAATACAATATTCAACGTTTTCTCACACGCCAGGATTTCCTCCTTTTCCGCAAGGAATAAATCTGTTTTATTTGTATTATAATTTGGGATTATTTTATAATTATCGAAATTCATTTACTTTTTTAGTTCTAAATTACATCCATTTTTCAATAAAAAAAAACCGTAATCACGATTCGCAATTACGGTTTTCATTATAACAATTTTTCTTTAACCTCAGGTTACACCAAACCAGCTGCAATCAAATATTCAGCAATCTGAATCGTATTGGTCGCTGCTCCTTTTCTTAAGTTATCAGCAACAATCCACATGTTTAAAGTATTTGGCTGACTTTCATCACGACGGATTCTTCCAACAAAAACATCATTTTTACCTTCTGCATAAAGTGGCATTGGATACGTAAAAGTATCTAAATTATCCTGAACCACTACTCCATCAGTATTATGCAAAATTTCCCGAACTTCATTCACATCAAAATCATTTGTAAACTCAACATTTACCGCTTCACTGTGACCACCTACAACAGGTACACGAACTGCTGTTGCTGTTACTCTTATAGTATTATCTCCGAGAATTTTTTGAGTTTCGCGAACTAATTTCATTTCTTCTTTCGTGTATCCGTTCTCTTCAAAACTATCACAATGTGGAATTGCGTTTCTGTGAATTGGATATTTATAAGCCATTTCTCCCTGAATTCCAGCGTATTCATTTTCTAATTGCCTAACCGCTTTTACACCTGTTCCCGTAATAGACTGGTAAGTAGAAACAATAATTCTTTTGATATTGTATTTTTTGTGCAAAGGAGCCAGTGTTAATACCATTTGAATAGTAGAACAGTTTGGATTTGCAATAATTTTATCTTCTCTGGTTAAGGTATCAGCGTTTATTTCCGGTACAATCAATTTTTTGGAAGGATCCATTCTCCATGCAGAAGAATTATCAATAACTGTTGTTCCGGCAGCAGCAAATTTTGGGGCCCACTCTAATGAAGTATCACCACCTGCTGAAAAAACAGCAATATCAGCTTTCATATCTACAGCTGTCTGCAAACCAACCACTTTATATTTTTGACCTTTATATTCTATTTCTTTTCCCACTGATTTCTCAGATGCAACCGGGATTAATTCTGTAACCGGAAAATTTCTTTCTGCTAAAACTTTTAACATTATTTCGCCAACCATACCGGTGGCGCCTACAACCGCTATTCTCATTTTTATATTTTTTGTTATGAATATTTTATTTTATGGTACAAAAGTAACTATAATAAAAAGTAAAACAATTCGATTCACAAAAAATAACAAAATGTTACAAATTAAACAAATTAGAAAAACCGTTCTATTTGAACGGTTTAATTAGACAATAGTGTAGCGGAATTATTTTTTTAATAAATCTCTTATCTGTATAAGTAATTCTTCCTGGGTTGGTCCTGCGGGTGGTGGTGGTGGTGGTGGTGGTGGAACGTCTTTCTTTTTAAGGTTGTTAATTCCTTTAATGATCAGGAATAAAACAAAAGCCACAATTATAAAGTTAATTACTGCCGAAAGAAACAGTCCGTATTTTACTCCGCCAAAAGCCGTGAGGTCTTCGATGGTAGACAATTGCGCTGCATCTAATGCTGGTTTTAGTAACAATGGTGTAATTACATTTTCAATTAACGAGCTTACAATTTTACCAAAAGCAGCTCCAATTATAACTCCGACAGCCAAATCGACCACGTTGCCTTTCATTGCAAATTCCTTAAATTCTGAAAGCATCCCCATAATTTTGTTTCTTTAAGTTACTAATAATTGATATCTAAAATACATAATTTTGTCGAAAGTTATTTATTCCTATCTAAAAAACACACGTTTTACCCGTTGCGAAATACTGGTCAGAATTTCATAGGGAATGGTTTTTAATGCTTTGGCCATTTCCATAACTGTTGGGCTTTCGCCGAAAACAATGACAGAATCTCCTTCTTTACAATCGATTTCCGTCACATTTACCATCAACATATCCATACAAACGCTTCCTACAATGGGTGCTTTTTGATTTTTAATCACAACATACCCAACTTCGTTCCCCCATAATCTTGAAATTCCATCAGCATACCCTATTGGAATCGTGGCTATTTTGGTTGGTTTATCAGCCATAAAACGGCGTCCGTAACCTACGCTGTCACCGGCAGGTATAGTTCTAACTTGGGAAATGATGGATTTTAGTGTACCAACGTTTTCCAAATATTTTTGTTCTGAAGGGTCGTTAGAAACACCATATAAACCAATACCTAATCGCACCATATTATATTGTGCGTTTGGGAAATTGCTAATTCCGGAAGTATTCAGAATATGACGAATAGGATTGATATTTAATTCTTCCATTAATTTAGAGGATAACTTTTCAAATAACTCAATCTGCGAAAGAGCAAAATCATAATGTTGCATATCATCACTTGTAGCCATATGCGACAAAATACTTTGAATACGAACGGATGCATTATCTTTTAAGGCTAAAATCAATTCATCAATTGTATTTTCTTCAAAACCTAAACGATGCATTCCGGTATCCAGTTTAATATGAATTGGAAAGTTTTTCAGGTTTTTTTCCCTGGCAATTTTTAAAAATGCATTTAATCCTTTTATACTATAAATTTCAGGTTCTAACTGATGTTGAATAATGGATGGAAAACTTGTCGATTCAGGATTTAAAACCATTATAGGTAATTTAATCCCTCCATTTTTAAGTGAAATCCCTTCATCGGCAAAAGCTACGCCCAGATAATCCACCTTATGATGCTCCAGTAGTTTGGCTATTTCCAAACCACCGTTTCCATAACCAAAAGCCTTTACCATCACCATTATTTTAATATCCGGAGCTAGCTTTGATTTAAAGAAACTCAAATTATGACTAATAGAATTGAGGTTAATTTCTAAAATCGTTTCATGCGTTTTCTCTTCAAGCAGTGATACAATTTCTTCAAATCTAAAAGATCGGGCACCTTTTATTAAAATAGTTTCATTAGCAAAATCAAGGCTTTCAAAATTAGAAATAAATTCAGCTGTGTTTTGAAAAGTGATACAGTTAGAAAATTTAGCTGCAAAAGAGGATATTGTTGTACCAATACCTATTACACGATTGACTTTATTGTCTAAAATTAACTGCGCTACCTTAGAATACAACTCCTCATTGGAAAATCCACTCTGAAAAATATCCGATAAAATAACCGTTTTAGCAGCATTCTTTTTTTGACTTTCCAAAAAATCCAATGCAATTTTTAAAGACTGAAAATCAGAGCTGTAACTATCGTCAATAATACTGCAATTGTTGATTCCGTTTTTAACCTCCAATCGCATCTCCACAGGATACAATAATTGCATTCTGTTTTGAATCGTTTCTGTGTCATATTCAAGATAGAGCAAAACCAATAAACAGGAAATAGCATTTTCTATGGAAGCATTATCCCTAAACGGAATTTCCAAATCAAGAATTTCGTTTTTGTATTGAAATTGAATGCTAGTTGTTTCTTCTTGATTTTCTTTTTTCAGGATAAAGACATCAGCCGTCTCATCTGTAAAACTCCACGAAAAAAGGATTCTGGAATGTAATAAATATTCTGCAGAAAATTGAGACAAACAAGAATCTACAAGGGGAGCTTTTTGATAGATTATTACCTTGCTTTCTTTGAATAACAGTAGTTTTTCATCTATCTTCTGAATTAAATTTAAAAAACCTTCATCATGGGCTGACCCAATATTCGTTAAAACTCCAATGTCAGGCTGGATGATTTTTTCGAGTTTGTCCATCTCGTTAACCGTCGAAATTCCGGCTTCAAAAATGCCTAAATTATGTTTTTCATTAATTCCAATTACAGAAAGGGGAACACCAACCTGAGAGTTATAACTTTTTGGGCTTCTGATAATATTATAATCCGGACTAAGCAAAAAATTCAGCCATTCTTTTACTATCGTCTTACCATTACTTCCCGTTAAACCGATAACCGGAAAATGAAAAAGACTACGGTAATAAGCAGCAAAATCCTGCAGTGCATGTAATGTACTTTTTACGATTAAGAAATTGGCTTTCCCACTGCAACTCTCAGGAATATATTCGACAGCAAAATTTCGAACCCCTTTCTCTATAAGTTCCAAAATAAATAAATGAGCATCATTGTTAACACCCGACAAAGCAAAAAACAAGGTTTGTGAACCGTTTTGCAATGAACGGCTGTCAATTGAAATATGATCAATTAAAACATCAGCATCTAAGCCATTCCATTCTGCGTCAAGAACTGTAATAAGTTTTTTTAGGTTTATGCTCATTGAAAAAGTTTCTTTTGTCAAATTTAAAACATTAAAGATAGAAAAGAGTTGTGATTTTCTTAAAAAATAAATCGGTTAGAACATCGTATTTATATTTCATTTATATTTGTTGAACACCTCAAATTTTACTGTTTTGAAAAGAATTCTCCCTTTATTTTCTTATATATTGCATCCTATTTTTATATCGATGTATGCGACTTTATTTTATCTTTTTTACAAACAAGACATGTTTACCAATCAGGAAAAATATTATGTATTATTTCAAATCCTGATTATTACTGTTATTGTCCCAATATTGTTTTTCTTATTGCTTCGTTCTACTGGAAATGTAAAATCAGTCATGGTACATGAAACTTCTCAACGAATTATACCTTTAATTTTACAATGTTTTTTATTTATTCTATTAGTAAAAAGAAGCATTGTCATCACCCGTTACCCTGAACTTCATTTCTTTTTTCTGGGAGGTTTGTTCAGTACTATTATAGCCTTGATCTATTCACTTTTTAAGATAAAAGCCAGTTTGCATATGATGGCCATTAGTGGTTTTGTCGTTTTTGTCATTGGCCTGAACATGCACTTACAACTGCATAATCCGTATTGGCCGGCCTTTTTGGTTTTACTTACCGGAATTGTAGCTTCTTCGCGCTTAGAAATGAATGCACACACCAATAAAGAATTACTAATAGGATTAGTAATAGGGACACTTCCGCAAGTTTTGTTTCTGTTTTTGTGGCTATAAGATGTAAAAAATGAGGCCTATATTCATACTTCTCATATCAATACTTTCGCCTTGCTGGGTTTTGGCAGACTTAAACAATGGACTTAAACCGTAATAAGCATAAATGTTCCAGGTATTGAAGCCACTGGAAAGATAAAGTCCGTACTGAAAATTATTGAAATCCTGATTATTCTTTATTATATAGGTATCTTCCCTATCTTTCAAAACTGATTTGTCTGAGAATACATAACTGAATTTTACTCCTCCATATATCCTCCAAAACTTATGGCTTTCATAAGTCGAATTTCGCCATCTGAACTCTATGGGAAGATCTACCAAATATTGCCTGAATTTATTCGATGCGAATTCATTGTATGAGTTAACGCCATAGGTATGTGTACCATCCTGTTGATTAATAATAGTCAGGTTCTGATAATAATTTTTATAACTTAAACCAAGACCAGTAGCAATAGCAACTGTTCTTTCCTTATTAACAGGCATATCACGCAAAAAACCAAAAGACAATCCCGCGGAAAATCTATCTTGTTTTAAACCGTCAGGGCTTTGAACCAAAAGATTATAGGTAACTGCAATATAAAACTGATCTTCTCGATACAAAGAGTCAATTTTAACCACAGGTTTTATTTCAGGTTTTGCTTCAGGTTTCGTTTCATCCTGCGAAAAAACACTAAAAAATGATACTAAAAATAAACAACTAAAAATAAATCGCATATCAGGTTTTGGTTTTAAAGGGATTTCAAATAAACGTTTTTTTTAAGATTGTTTATTACACTTACAAATATAATATAATGATACTTTAAGAATCGATTATTATACAATTATTCTGAATTTCGCTAATAACAAAAACTTTTATTGATTTTTTTCTAATAAAAAGGATTAGAATCTTACTTTTTTTATTTACTCTTTTATACCTTTGTCTTGTATGAAAAAAAGAAAACTTATAACAAGTATTTCTCTGGCGCTGATGGTATTGTTCTCCATACTGTTTCAGTCAGTTCACAGTTATGAGCATATCATAAAACAACTTTCAGAAAAACAGTGTTATCACGATTATAGTGATGTAAATAGTGAAATTACGCATCAGCATAATGATTACGATTCTTGTTTTGTATGCCTTTTCGCATTTGGAAGTTATATTGCTCCTGAAAAATTCTGTTTTGAAATTTATTCCTCAAATCAGCAAGTACCTTATTTCTTTCATTATTCTGAAAATACTGTTTCGTTTTCAGGAAGTTTATATTCATTACGAGGCCCTCCTCCAGCTGTAATTTCATAAATTCGATATATTCGAATAATCTTAGAATTGAATTCAAAATCCGAAATCTTCTATCTTCTATCTGACTCTTCAGAACCAAACTTATTTTCGTTTTGATTTCAAACATAACTGGAAAATCAAATTAATTATAGCATCATTTTCAATGAAAAATATTATCACAGCCCTTATTTTAGGGTTTTCGGGCTTTCTTTCTGCTCAAAATTCTGTTTCAGGAACCATAATTAATTCTGAGAACCAGCCTTTACCAGGTGTCTCTGTTTATGCACCTGAATTACACAAAGGCACAACAACAGACGAAAACGGAAAATACGAATTGACTAATCTTCCAAGCGGAAGTTTACGTATTGCTTTTACTTTTATTGGATATACAACACAAAATAAAACTATCCCTAAATTAGTAAAGGAAAACACTTTAGATATTACTCTTTCGGAATCTGTTTTTGAAATGGATGAAGTAATCGTAGCAACTGCTTTCAATAAATTACAATCACAAAACGTAATGAAGGTGGAGCATGAAAGTATCAAAACATTACAACAAAAAGGAACTTCAACCTTAATAGAAGGCTTGGCTACTATTCCCGGAGTTTCGCAGATTTCAACCGGAACTTCTATCGGAAAACCTGTTATTAGAGGATTGAGTGGCAATCGTGTTTTGGTATATTCACAAGGTGTCCGAATCGAAAATCAGCAATTTGGGGACGAGCATGGTTTAGGCTTAAATGATGCCGGAATAGAAAGCGTAGAAATCATCAAAGGTCCCGCTTCTTTATTATATGGCTCTGATGCTTTGGGTGGCGTTTTGTATTTTAATCCTGAAAAATTTGCTGATGCGAATGCGTTTAAGGCCAACTTCAGTCAAAAATATTTTACGAATACCCAAGGAAGCAACTCATCAATTGGGTTAAAAACGTCTACAGATAATTGGAAGTTTTTAGCACGTGGAAGTTTTAACACACATTCAGATTATAAAATTGCCGATGGTGATCGTGTAACAAATTCCCGCTATAACGAAACCGATTTTAAAACCGGAATTGGATACAGCAACGCTACTTTTTCAAGTGTGTTCAGATACAATTATAATAAATTGGATATCGGAATTCCGGAAGATGGAATTGCAGCACAATCTTCAAGCAAAGACACACAATTTCCGAGACAAGGCATTTTCAACCATTTATTGAGTTTAAACAATGTGATCTTTTTTGAAAATTCAAAATTAGATGTTGATTTGGGCTACATTGCCAATGATCGTAGCGAATTTGAAGACAGCAACGATGCTGCTCTTAGAATGAAATTGAAAACTTTTAATTATAATACAAAATATCATTTTCCGAAATTTGGTAAAATTGAAACCATCATTGGAATTCAGGGGATGCATCAAACGAATAAAAATTCTGGCGAAGAGTACTTGATTCCGAATGCCACTACCAACGATTTTGGAGTTTTTGGAACTGCCAATTACGAATGGAACTCTAACGTTTTACAAGCAGGATTACGTTTTGATAACCGAAACGTTACCTCTGAAGCGCACGGAATTCAAGGTGAAGAAGGTTATTTTCAGGCTTTAGACAAATCATTCGACAGCTTTAATGCTTCTTTGGGATATAAAACTAAATTGGCTGAACCTCTGACACTCCGACTAAATATAGCGACAGGTTTTAGAGCTCCAAATTTAGCCGAATTAACTTCAAACGGTGTTCATGAAGGAACGAATCGCTATGAAATTGGAAACAGCGATTTAAAAACTGAGCAAAATGTTCAGACCGATTTGAATTTAGAATACAAAAACTCGCACTTTGAGTTTTTCATAAACGGATTTTACAATCATATAAATAATTACATCTATACTTCACCAACTGGAGAAACTTTAGACGACAATGATGTTTTTGCTTATGTTCAGGATAATGCTCAATTATACGGTGGGGAAGCTGGGTTGCATTTTCATCCGCACCCATTGGACTGGCTACATTTTGAAACGAGTTTTGAAACTGTTACAGGTAAAAAAGATAACAAAGATTATTTACCCCTGATTCCTGCCAACAATTGGAATAATACCATTAGAACCGAATTCAAAATTAAAAACTGGCTGGAAGAAGGTTTTGTAACTTTAAATGTTTCTTCCACTTTTGACCAGAAAAATATTAGTGGGTTCGAAACGGCTTCAAAAGGTTATACTTTGGTCAATTTAGGTTTTGGAGGAACTGTAAAATTAGGAAAAACTGCTTTTGATGTCAACCTGAACGGAAACAATCTATTTGATAAAGAATACATCGCGCACCTTTCAAGATTAAAAACAGACGGGATTCCGAATATTGGTCGTAATATCGTTCTGGGAGTGAATTTTAATCTGTAATATTTTCTAACCATATAAGCCATATAAGTAAATTTAAGCTAAGCCTAAACTAAAATGGACTTAATTGCCTATATGGTTTAAACAATTTTTTACAACAATTTTTTATGTTTTTGTTATAAACGCAAAAATAAACTATGAAAAAATCAATTCTTATAATGGCTATAATTACTGCAGGAATTTCATTTGGTCAAAGCAAAATTCAGTACCCGAAAACTACAAAAGGAGAAACTGTTGATGTATATTTCGACACCAAAATAAATGATCCGTATCGCTGGCTCGAAGACGACAAATCAGCTGAAACCGAGGCTTGGGTAAAAGCTCAAAATGAAGTTACTTATGGTTATTTAAATCAAATTCCGTTTCGTGATGCATTGAAACAACGAATGGAAAAATTATGGAATTACGAAAAAATAAGTGCCCCTTTTACCGAAGGAAAATTTACCTATTATACTAAAAATAACGGACTTCAGAACCAATCTGTAATTTACCGAAAAGGTAAAAACGGAAATGATGAAGTTTTTTTAGATCCTAATACTTTTTCTAAAGACGGAACTACTTCACTTGGAGGCATGGATTTTTCTAAAAACGGATCTAAAGCAGCTTATGCAATCTCTGAAGGCGGAAGCGACTGGAGAAAAGTCATTATAATTGATGTATTGTCTAAAAAAGTTTTAGAAGATACTTTAATTGATGTGAAATTCAGTGGTGTTTCATGGCATGGTAATGAAGGATTTTATTATTCCAGCTATGATAAGCCAAAAGGAAGCGAGCTGTCAGCTAAAACAGATCAGCACAAATTGTATTTCCATAAATTAGGAACTTCTCAAAAAGAAGACAAGGTTATTTTTGGATTAGATCAAAAACGCAGATATGTTGGTGGATATGTTACTGAAGACAACCATTATTTAGTGATTACAGCTGCCAATTCCACTTATGGAAACGAGTTGTATATTAAGGACCTGACAAAGCCAAACAGCCCTATAATTACTATTGTCGACAATTTTAACAGCGACAACTCTATTATCGAAAACGAAGGAAGCAAATTGTTTATTGAAACTGATTTGAATGCACCAAACAAACGCGTAGTAACTGTTGATGTAAGCAATCCGAAACCAGAAAACTGGGAAGACTTTATTCCGGAAACACAAAATATTTTATCACCATCAACTGGTGGGGGATACTTTTTTGCCAACTACACAAAAGATGCCGTCTCATTAGTAGAGCAATATGATTATAACGGAAAATTAATTCGTGAAATAAAACTTCCTGCAGTAGGTACAGCCGCAGGTTTTGGCGGTAAAAAGGAAGAAAAGATTTTGTACTACAGCTTTACCAATTACACAACTCCCGGGTCTATATTTTCATTTGAACCGAAATCCGGAAAATCAGATATTTATCAAAAACCAAAAGTAGATTTCAAAAGTGACGATTACGAATCGAAACAAGTTTTTTATACTTCAAAAGACGGAACCAAAATTCCGATGATTATTACCTATAAAAAAGGGACAAAATTAGACGGGAAAAATCCAACAATTCTTTACGGTTACGGAGGATTCAATGTTAGTCTGACACCTGGTTTTAGTATTGCAAATGCAGTTTGGATGGAAAACGGCGGAGTTTATGCTGTTGCCAATTTAAGAGGAGGTGGCGAGTACGGAAAAAAATGGCATGATGCAGGAACTAAATTGCAAAAACAAAATGTATTCGATGATTTCATCGCTGCAGCAGAATATCTGATTGCTCAAAAATATACTTCATCAGATTTTTTAGCCATCCGCGGAGGTTCTAATGGAGGTTTATTAGTGGGCGCCACTATGACACAGCGCCCTGATCTGATGAAAGTAGCATTGCCAGCCGTTGGCGTTATGGATATGCTGCGTTACCATACTTTTACAGCCGGTGCAGGCTGGGCTTACGATTACGGAACAGCTCAGGATAATAAAGAAATGTTCGAATATCTTAAAGGATATTCTCCGGTACAAAATGTAAAAAAAGGAGTTCAATACCCTGCAACGATGGTAACTACAGGAGATCATGATGATCGTGTTGTACCAGCACACAGTTTTAAATTTGCATCAGAATTACAGGAAAAACAAACAGGAGATAATCCGGTTTTGATTCGGATTGATGTAAAAGCAGGACACGGAGCAGGAAAATCAGTTGCGGCAACGATTCAGGAAAACGTAGATATTCAGGCGTTCACGCTTTACAATATGGGATTTAAAGCTTTGCCTAAAAAGTAGTACTTTAAACACTTCATTTTTTTCAAACCACGAATTCACGAATTACCTTCAACTAATTTGTGAGTTCGTGGTTTTGTTTTTAAAAACAGCCAAATAATTTGTTTCACGCAGATTCCGCAGATTTAGGCAGATTTTTTTTATCTAAATCTGCTAAAATCTTTTTTAAATCTGCGTGAAAAATAATTCGTGAATTAGCTACTGACTTTTTTTCAATAAACCTTAAATTTGAATATCTAAAAGAATAAACAATGAAAATCATCAAATGGGGAATCATAGGCTGTGGAAATGTAACTGAAGTTAAAAGCGGACCAGCGTTTCAAAAAGCGCCTAACTCTGCTTTAGTGGCCGTCATGCGAAGGAATGCAGCACTTGCTGAAGATTACGCCAAACGCCATAATGTTCCTAAATGGTATTCAAATGCAATTGACCTGATTAATGACCCTGAAGTTGATGCCGTTTATATTGCAACACCTCCATCATCACACAAGGAATATACAATTTTATGCGCCAAAGCAGGAAAACCGGTTTATGTTGAAAAACCAATGGCATTGACATTTGAAGAATGCAATGAAATGATCAGTGTTTGCAAAGAGCATAATGTTCCGTTATTTGTTGCTTATTACAGAAGAAGTTTACCCCGTTTTCTAAAAATAAAGGAGGTAATTGATGAGAATAAAATTGGAGCTATAAGACATGTAAACTGCGTTTTATACCATCCTTTTGAAGAACGCTACGATGACGAAATCAATCTTCCCTGGACGGTTTTGCCGCACATTTCAGGAGGTGGGATTTTTGTCGATTTAGCCTGCCACACTTTAGATTTCCTTGATTTTGCTTTAGGACCAATTCAATCTGTCCGCGGGCATGCAACTTCTCAATTAAAAGCGTATCCCGCCGAAGATTCAGTTTCAATGTCCTTTTTATTCGAAAACGGAATTCACGGTACTGGCTTATGGAATTTTGCCAGTTTTGAGCGTTACGATAATACGGAAATTGTAGGTGATAAAGGCAAAATCTCCTTTTCAACCTTCGGCAACGATCCAATTAAAATTGAATACGCAAATGGAGATAAGGAAACCATCACCATCGAAAATCCGCTACACATTCAGCAGCCTTTTATTGAAACCGTTATGGAAGAGCTTTTAGGCAAAGAAGGATTTTCACCTTCAAAAGGAACTTCGGCAGCAAGAACAACGTGGGTTATTGATGAAGTTTTAAAGGAATTTAGAAATTCAAAATAAGCATAATTAAAATAAGGAGCTGTTCCTGCTGTCCGCTGTATCTTTTATGCCGAACCCCGGCATAAAAGGATATCGTTCCCATCAGGGCTATGGCTTCAGTTTTCATAAGAACAAAAAAAGAGGATACTCGTTATAGAATATCCTCTTTCGTTTTTTAAGACTAAACTTCTTTAGAATTATAGACTGTATCGTAATCCAAAAGTCAAACCTACACCGCTAATTCCAACATAGGAACTAATATCGTCAGTAGCTTTTGTATCATCAAAACCATCTGGATTAGTTACTTTACTATTAGAACTTGTAGTTAATTTATCTACATAATTAGTATGATTCGCAGAATATGAAGCCGCTCTGAAGTTTGTTGTAGTATTCAATTTATCTTCACCATTTTCAGTATAAACTTCAGTTTCTTTACTTTTTCCGTGAACTGTAAAATTACGGTATTCTAATTCCGCATAAACTGAAATACGTGTTCCTAATTTATAAGATGTGCCTAAAGCGGCCATAAAACCAATAGTTGGGTTAGGTTTTACAACATCTTCAGAATACGTTTTTGCCATTACGCCTGCTGCAGTAGAATACTCGCGATTAGTCTCAATAGTCAAATCTCCATGAATAGGAACAATAACTCCTACTTTTGTATAAGGTTCAAAACCTTTATTTTCTCCCAAAAACAACACTAATGAAGGTGATAAATCCCAAGCCCTAATTTTTCCTACAGCATCTCCAGTCACAAAAATATTTGCTGGCGAAGTAGCAACTAAACGATTGGTAGTTTCAACCATTAATTTATCAGCACTAGAATAATAGTTAATCCCCATTTCAACTCCTAAACGAGTTGAAAAACGATAACCTGCAGTTAATCCGGTCCGAAAACCTTCTCCAAATGAACCATGATTTGTTTCTCTCGAAATTAAAGTAGTTCCATCAGCTGCGTAAACATCCGTATTAGGCAACTGACCATTTACAATTGGAAATTCTGTTGCAGCTGTCTGAATAAAGTATGATCCTCCTAATTTAAAATACCAGCTTTCAGGCTTATCTGCACTATCTGTTTGCGCTATTGTCACCATAGAGCAAATCATAAATCCGATTAAAAATAAATGCTTTTTCATAATTTTCTTTATTAATTGAGTACAAACTTATAATAATTAAACTTTCTTTTATTACAACATTTCCACCCTGTCAATCATTATTATTGATTTGAAAAACAATAATATCAGAAATTACTATGCACGCATATTTTTAACTGAAAAAACAAATTATCAATTAAATTTTAACTGTTAATTTTTAGTTGAGTTTGAAGTTAATCTGCATCTTTTCCAATTCCTGCAGCAATTCATTAGATATCTTTACTTTTAGCCTTCGGCTTGGCATAGTCAGTTTTGTAACTACCTTTATTTCTTCAACCTCTGTTACTTCTTTTATTTTGGTATCTTCAAGGGCTATTTCTGCATCATCATTTTCATCTGTAAAAACAGCATCTTCGGTTTCCTCAAATTCATTTGTCGTTTCAACCTCTACCAATCGTTTTATTTTCTCTAGCTCCATTATTTCAAAAGTCACGGAATTTTCTCCTTTATTGTCATTAAATAAATGACTCAGCTTATGAATAAACTCGGTTTGCAGATCTTTAATATTCAATAAAAGAACCAGCTTTTTAGCAAAGGTTTCCAAAACATCCTGCAATTGTTTTACCTCAACAAACTGCATTCTTGGTTCTGATTTTTTGCCAGTATCATGATTCACCCAACCATCTTTTATTAAGACTTTCAGGAAAGCAAAATTATTTTGAATTAAGAAATGACGAAACTTTAGATATTCTTCGCCAAAAATCCTGAACTCATAACTCTCATCATAACCTTCTAAATTAAACATTGCCCAGCCCTTTCCATTTTTAGCTACACGATGCTGAACATTATTAATGATTCCGGCAAAAGTCAGGTTTTTACCCACATATAATTCCATACTTTTTAAAGCTTCCAATCTGGCATTGCAGAAATATTTCATCTCAAATCTAAAATCATCCAAAGGATGTCCCGAAATATAAATACCCACAACTTCTTTTTCCTTGGCAAGCTTTTCCATCGTACTCCAGTCTTCACATGGAGGAACTATAGGCTCTGCAATTTGTACTTCACTGGTTTCTCCAAACAAACTTACCTGTGATGAATTTTCATTTTCCTGGAATTTAGACCCGTAACGTATTGCTTTTTCGTAAAACGTAATTCCGTCACCATCATCATGAAAATATTGTGCCCTTGTAGTTCCTTCAAAGGAGTCAAAACCACCAGCCAA
Organism: Flavobacterium piscis; assembly: GCF_031457575.1. Taxonomy (GTDB): domain Bacteria; phylum Bacteroidota; class Bacteroidia; order Flavobacteriales; family Flavobacteriaceae; genus Flavobacterium; species Flavobacterium piscis_A. The sequence goes on from NZ_JAVDWQ010000001.1 coordinate 366,108, forward strand.
AGCTAAGTTTTCAATTGCCTTTTTATTGGCTGCACGCAAATCGATACGTTTCGCCAAATCAAAGATCGATTTGTATCTTGCCTCTTTTCTGCACTCCACAATAGTCGCTACAGCTCCTGAACCTACTCCTTTGATGGCTCCCATTCCAAAACGAACAGCATAATCATCATTTACGGTAAACTTATAAAAGGATTCATTGACACAAGGTCCTAAAACCTGTAAACCCATTCGTTTACACTCTTCCATAAAAAAGGAAACCTGTTTGATGTCATTCATATTATTCGAAAGAACCGCCGCCATATATTCTGCCGGATAATGTGCTTTTAAATAAGCCGTCTGATACGCAATCCAGGCATAACAAGTCGAGTGTGATTTGTTGAAGGCGTAACTCGCAAAAGCTTCCCAGTCTTTCCAGATTTTCTCCAAAATTTTTGCATCATGTCCTTTTTCTGCAGCTTGCTCGACAAATTTAGGCTTCATTTTATCCAGAACGTCTTTTTGCTTTTTACCCATCGCTTTACGCAAAACGTCTGCCTCACCTTTTGTAAAACCAGCCAATGACTGTGACAAAAGCATTACCTGCTCCTGGTAAACTGTAATTCCGTAGGTTTCTCCCAAATATTCTTCACAGGCATCTAAATCGTATTTGATTTCCTCTTCGCCATTTTTTCTTCGAACGAAAGACGGGATATATTCTAATGGTCCCGGACGATACAAGGCATTCATCGCAATTAAATCCCCAAAAACTGTCGGTTTCAGATCCTTCATGTATTTCTGCATTCCGGGTGACTCATATTGGAAAATCCCCACCGTTTCTCCTCTTTGAAAAAGTGCATAAGTTTCAGGATCATCAATTGGAAAAGTATCCGGATCCAGCTCAATTCCGGTTCTGTATTTTACCAGTTTAACGGTATCTTTTATCAACGTAAGGGTCTTCAGACCCAGAAAGTCCATTTTTAGCAATCCTGCACTTTCTGCAACCGAGTTATCAAACTGTGTTACATATAAATCAGAATCTTTTGCGGTGGTAACAGGAACGAAATTCGTAATATCTGATGGCGTAATAATTACCCCACAGGCGTGAATTCCGGTATTTCGCATCGATCCCTCCAGGATTTTCGCCTGTTGAATGGTTTCGCCGGCCAAATCATCTTCATTGGCAATCGCGATTAATTCTTTTACATTATCAAATTCATCAGAACGAAGTGCTTTTTTAATATCCTCTTCGCTTTCAGAAATAAACCGAGCCAAGTTCCATTTAGACGGCATCATTCCCGGAATCAGTTTTGCAATTCTATCCGCTTCAAATAACGGTAAATCCAGTACACGAGCAGTATCACGAATCGCTGATTTGGTTGCCATTTTACCATACGTAATAATTTGCGCAACCTGATTTTTACCGTATTTATTGATTACGTAATCCATTACACGACCACGGCCTTCATCATCAAAATCGATATCAATATCGGGCATCGACACACGGTCCGGATTTAGGAAACGCTCAAAAAGCAAATCGTATTTAATCGGGTCGATATTGGTAATTCCTAAGCAATAGGCTACCGCAGATCCTGCTGCAGATCCACGTCCAGGCCCTACTGAAACGTCCATATTCCTGGCTTCGGCAATGAAATCCTGTACAATCAAAAAGTAACCGGGATATCCGGAATTCGAAATCGTCAACAACTCAAAATCCAGACGTTCCTGAATTGACTCTGTAATCTCGCCATATCTTTTTTTCGCTCCAACCATTGTTAGGTGGCGCAGGTATTTATTTTCTCCTCTTACACCGCCATCCGCTTCATCTTCAGGAACTATAAACTCCTCTGGAATATCAAATTTAGGAAGCAATACATCTCGGTAAAGTGAGTAAATCTCAACTTTATCGACAATTTCCTGAATATTGATTATCGCTTCAGGCAAATCAGAAAAGAGTTTTTTCATCTCTTCCTCCGACTTGAAATAATATTCCTGATTCGGTAATCCGTAACGATATCCGCGGCCACGGCCAATTGGTGTTGCCTGTTTTTCACCATCCTTTACACACAGCAAAATGTCGTGTGCATTGGCATCTTCTTTATTTAAATAATAGGTGTTATTGGTCGCAATTAATTTGACATTGTGCTTTTGCGAAAACTCAATCAGGGTTTTGTTAACACGATTTTCATCTTCTTGATTGTGACGCATGACTTCCAGATAAAAGTCATCACCAAATTGTTCTTTCCACCAAATTAAAGCTTCTTCGGCCTGGTTTTCACCAACGTTCAGGATTTTACTCTGGATTTCTCCGTATAAATTCCCAGACAAAACCATAATGTCTCCCTTGTATTGCTCGATAATTTTTCGATCAATTCTCGGAACATAATAAAACCCGTCTGTAAAGGCGATCGACGACATTTTGGCAAGATTGTGATAACCTTTTTTGTTCTTGGCCAATAATACAATCTGATTTCCATTGTCTTTTTTACTTTTATCCAAATGATTGTCACAAACATTAAATTCGCAACCAACAATTGGTTTCATTTCAGTTTCGGTTGGTTCTTCACCACTTTCTGCCAAAGCTTTATTTTTTGCTGAAGCTGCCTTGTTGTGGTTCATCACCGCACTCACAAAGTGAAAAGCACCCATCATATTTCCAGTATCAGTCATAGCTACGGCAGGCATTCCATTTTTGGCTGTAGCTGTGACAATATTACCAATTCCTATAGTCGATTGTAAAACTGAAAATTGCGTATGATTATGTAAATGTGCATATTTCGCCGCTTTAAAATCTTCTCTGTCAGAGTCCGAAACCGTAGTTTGTTTGTCGTCAGATTGTAAAGCTTTGATTTGCTCTCTGATTTTGTCAGAAGCTGCTTTTAAGTTGATGTGTTTTAAACCAATTAACGGAAATTCCTGCGGATTTCTATTTTGAAATTCTTTAAAATAATCCTTCGGAACATCCAGTTCTTCTTTGGTAAAAACCTCTCTTCTAATTAATTCTAAAAAACAACGCGTAGTTGCCTCAACGTCGGCAGTAGCGTTGTGCGCTTCCGCGAAAGGTTTATTAAAAAGATAACTGTGTAATTCGGTTAAGGTTGGCAATTTGTATCTTCCCCCACGACCTCCCGGAAGTTGTAATAATGAAGCGGTAACTTCTGTACAGGTATCCAGAACCGGCATTGAACTCATAGGTGAGTCTACTCCCATTCTATGGAATTCAGCTCCCATAATATTAACGTCGAAACCTAAATTCTGACCCACAATAAATTTGGTTTTGCTTAACGCAATATTGAATTTCTCCAAAACTTCAGCCAGCGAAATTCCATCGGCTTCAGCCAGTTCAGTCGAAATTCCGTGAATACGTTCGGCGTCATACGGAATATTAAATCCGTCCGGTTTCACCAAATAATCCTGATGCTCGATAAGCTGTCCCATTTCGTCATGCAGCTGCCATGCGATCTGAATACAGCGAGGCCAGTTATCAGAATCGGTAATTGGAGCGTCCCAGCGTTTTGGTAATCCGGTTGTTTCGGTATCGAATATTAAGTACATAGCTATAAATGAGGTGATTGCAGTTTTATAAAAATACAAAAATAGAACTTCAAAATTAGTTTATTTTTAAGCGAAATGGAAAGGGAAGTTATTAACATTCATTTGCAGGAATCAAATAATACAAAATGATAAAAACTTAATTCTATTTTAATTAACTTCGTTAAAACAAAGTACTGAAAATGAGACTAACACAACTCTTATTAGCTATCATTATGATAACAGCAAGCCATACCGCTACAGCACAAGCAATATCAAGAGAACAAATAAAAGCAGAAAAAACATTTATCAGTCATGCTGATGAAGCTTTGGAGATTATGAAACAGGAAGCGCTGCGTATGAATATAAAAGGTGTTGGACTGGTTTCTTATATTCCCGGTAATGAAACCCAATCCTGGACATCAAAAATGATTGTGGCAGGAGCCACGGGCAATGAAGGTTATAATTTTATTGCCATTGCCTATTCTAAAGCAAGTGAAATGGCTGAAACATTGCAAAATAGTGGAAGTAAAGTCAGACCTGTAAAAGTTGGGGAATTTGACTACATCGGTGGAATCATAAAAAAAATTGATTCCGGATATCTTATATCCACATTTTCAGGAGCTTCCGGCGAAGATGATTTAGCAGTTGCTAACAAAGCAATGGATTGGTTTATAACCAAATTTAAACAGGATTAATGCTTCACTTTGTCAACAAATAATCATGAAAATTTATGTAATAATTTAATCCTGGGGCAGCAATTTTATTTACTAAATTGGTTATTTTCAATATCCACAAGTAACTATTCCTGCATCAGACAACACTAAATTTTATTCTAAATCTGAATTTTTGAATTTTGAATATGGAATATTAAACTAAACAATTAACACAAATAGCGAAGTATTTAGTAAAATAATTGCATCTAACCAAACCACTATGGAAAAAAATATCCCAGATAATTCAAGACGTAAATTTATATCTACTGTTAGTATTACCACACTAGGTTTACCCCTACTTTCATCATTTGTAGACTTTGATGAATTATTAATTGGTAAAAAGAAAAAACTTGGCGTAGCACTAGTAGGTTTGGGCAAATATGCTACAGAGCAATTAGCACCTGCATTGTTGCAAACCAAGGATTGCTATTTGGCAGCAGTTGTTACAGGAACTCCATCAAAAATTCCTTACTGGAAAGAAAAATATAATATTGCAGACAAAAATATTTACAATTACGACAATTTTGATGGCATAAAAAATAATCCTGATATTGACATTGTATACATTGTATTACCAAATTCAATGCATGCCGAATATACCATAAGAGCAGCCCAGGCTGGCAAGCATGTTATTTGCGAAAAGCCAATGGCAGTATCTGTTGCAGAATGTGATGAGATGATTGCAGCGTGTAAAAAAGCGGGTAAATCACTATCCATAGGCTATCGTTTGCATTTTGATCCTTATCATCTGGAAATGGTAAAAATGGGAACACAAAAAAAATATGGCGAAATAAAAAAAATGAATGCTGCCTTTGCGTTTGAAGCCCCTAAGAAAAACTGGTGGCGACTGGATAAAAAATATGCTGGCGGAGGTCCATTGATGGATTTAGGCATCTATTGTTTACAAGGCATAATTTACACTACCGGAATGCTTCCAGTTGCAGTAACCGCTCAAAGCCCTCCTGTAAGTGACAAAGAAGTTTTTATAGACGTCGAGGAAACATTAACCTGGCAAATGGAAATGCCAAACGGAGCAATTGCGGAATGCAGAACAAGTTATTCAGGCGAATATCAAAACATATTAAGGGCCGAAGCCGAAAAAGGCTGGTTTGAGTTAAGTCCGGCCTTTAGCTATGATGGTATTAAAGGCACAACTTCTGATGGCAAAACACTAAATTTTTCAAAGTTTTCACAACAGGCAAAACAAATGGACGGCATTGCAATATCAATTAAAAACAACCAGGAAAGTATTGTGCCGGGAGAAATGGGACGTAGGGATATGAAAATAATTGAAGCAATTTACAAGGCAATGAATACAGGAAAAAGAGTAACAATTGAATGGTAATTAAATAGATAAATTGTCCTGATCAAAATGGAATACTTTTGGCTAAAACATTCCAAATTCATTTTAAAGTTTTGCCGTAAAAGTGAAATTCCCGAAAAGCTTTTTCTTTCTTATTCTCTATAGAAAAAACCTAAACTTCCAAAAATAACTCTTCAGAATTAATTACAACCTACGGGGTTCATCCCGGATATTAAATTAAAAAAATCAAAATATTTGCTTTTTGGATGTCGTAGTATTTCCTAAAAAAATATCTTTTGACCAGCATTTTTTTATTTCAAATAAACCAAAATTACTTTTCAAAAATGAAATAAGAAATTCAAAATAAACTTCATATTTGTTACTTTTTCAATTAAAAATGTTATATTTTTTACAGCAAAACCTGTTATTTTATAGCACAATAGCAATAAATTTGCAAATTATTAAAAACATCAGTAAAATAATAATTGCTGTTTGATTGAAAAAAAATTATTGTCTTTTGTAACTATTGTTCCTTGTATAAATAAAGTTGCAATAGTTTACTAACCCAAAACACAAATGTTTGGGTATCGTATAAAACGAAATATAGCAATTGACAACAATATAACTTTTTTTACTTTTGAACTTCGATTAAAATTACAAGCAAGTTTCTTTAGTTATACAATTACAATTAAAAAAATAAAAAATGAGTAAGACATTATTTGACAAAGTATGGGATTCACATGTAGTGCGTAAAATTGAAGATGGACCAGATGTGTTTTTTATTGACCGCCATTTCATTCACGAAGTTACGAGTCCTGTTGCTTTTTTAGGATTAAAAGCCAGAGGCGTTTCGGTTTTATACCCAGAACGTACTTTTGCAACTGCAGATCACAATACACCAACCATAAACCAACATTTACCAGTTGAAGATGCTTTATCTGCAAACCAGCTTAAAGCGCTAGAAGATAATGCTGCCGAATACGGAATTTCGCACTGGGGATTAGGTCATATTAAAAACGGAATTGTACACGTAGTTGGTCCTGAAAACGGAATTACTTTGCCAGGCGCTACTATTGTTTGTGGAGACTCTCACACGTCTACTCATGGTGCTTTTGGAGCTATAGCTTTTGGTATCGGAACTTCTGAGGTGGAGATGGTTTTATCTACACAGTGTATCATGCAGCCGAAACCAAAGAAAATGCGTATCAACGTAAATGGTGAATTAAGCAAAGGTGTTGGTCCTAAAGATGTTGCCCTTTACATTATTGCTCAATTGACAACTTCCGGAGGAACTGGTTATTTTGTTGAATACGCCGGAGATGTTTTTGAAAACATGACCATGGAAGGTCGTATGACGGTTTGTAACCTAAGTATCGAAATGGGTGCCCGTGGTGGAATGATTGCTCCTGATCAAAAAACTTTTGATTTCCTTGAAGGAAGATTATTTGCTCCAAAAGGTGAAGCCTGGACCAAAGCAGTTGAATACTGGAAAACTTTAAAAACCGATGCTGATGCTGTTTTTGATGCTGAATTAAACATCAAGGCTTCAGATATTGAACCAATGATTACTTATGGTACAAATCCTGGAATGGGAATTGGTATCACAAAACATATTCCAAACGCCAATCAGGTTGAAGGTGGTGAGGAAACGTATAAAAAATCTTTAGCTTACATGGGCTTCCATGAAGATGATGTAATGATTGGAAAACCAATTGATTATGTCTTCTTAGGAAGTTGTACAAACGGACGTATCGAAGATTTTAGGGCTTTTACTGAAATTGTTAAGGGAAGAAAAAAAGCAGATAATGTTACCGCTTGGTTAGTTCCGGGATCTCACGTTGTTGAAGCTCAGATTAAAGAAGAAGGTTTATTGGATATTTTAACCGAAGCTGGTTTCGTATTACGTCAGCCGGGTTGTTCTGCTTGTTTAGCAATGAACGATGATAAAGTTCCAGCCGGAAAATATGCCGTAAGTACGTCAAACAGAAATTTCGAAGGTCGTCAGGGCCCGGGTTCAAGAACGCTTTTAGCAAGTCCGATTATGGCTGCTGCAGCTGCTGTTACCGGAAAATTGACAGATCCAAGGGAATTATTTTAGATTGGAGATTTTAGATTTTAGATTCTTGCTGCAAGTAATCTTCATCTAAACTTCTTCAAATAAAATTAATCAACATTATTTAATACAAAACATTTTTAGATTCTAAGTTTAAGTTTTCAAAAGAAAATCTAAAATCTAAAATCTAAAATCTAAAATTTCAAAAATGGCATACGATAAATTTAATATACTTACGAGCAGTGCAGTGCCGCTGCCAATTGAGAACGTAGATACAGATCAAATCATACCGGCACGTTTCTTAAAAGCTACAAAACGTGAAGGTTTTGGAGATAATCTTTTCAGAGACTGGAGATACAACGGAGATGACACTCCAAAAGCTGATTTCGTTTTAAACGATGTAACTTACAGCGGAAAAATTTTAGTTGGAGGAAAAAATTTCGGCTCAGGATCTTCAAGAGAGCACGCTGCATGGGCGGTGTACGATTACGGCTTCAGAGCTGTAGTTTCAAGTTTTTTTGCAGATATATTTAAAGGAAACTGTTTGAATATTGGTGTTTTGCCAGTTCAAATCAGCCCTGAATTTGCTGAAACTATTTTTAAGGCAATCGAAGCTGATCCTAAAACTGAATTGGAAATCAACCTTCCAAACCAAACAATTACTTTATTGGCAACTGGTCAGCAAGAATCTTTTGCTATTAACGGATACAAAAAGAACAATATGATTAATGGCTTTGATGACATTGATTATTTGCAAAATATTAAGGAAGATATTGTGACTTTCGCCGATAAACTTCCTTACTAAAAGAAATCTTGTTCAATCTATTAGACCCGACAGCTTTCAAGAACCTGTCGGGTCTTTCTAAATTAAATGACGGGGTAATATAAAAACCAACTATAATTTCACTTTTAAAGAAATATAGAAAATCAATATGGAAAAAAGAAAAATTGAAATAATGGATACGACCCTCCGTGATGGTGAACAAACCTCCGGAGTATCTTTTTCTGCTGCAGAAAAACTGACCATTGCACAATTATTGTTGGAAGAATTAAATATTGACAGAATCGAAATTGCTTCGGCTCGGGTAAGTGAAGGAGAATTTCAGGCTGTAAAAGGCATCACATCCTGGGCAACCGAAAAAGGATATATTAATCGTATTGAAGTACTTTCGTTTGTAGACGGTGGTGTTTCAATAGAATGGATGAAAAACGCAGGCGCCAAAGTACAGAATTTGTTGACCAAAGGCTCAATGAATCACTTAACGCATCAATTAAAAAAGACACCCGAACAACACTTTTCTGAAATTGCACAAATCATCGCTTTAGCAAAAGATAACGATATTGAAACCAATGTTTACCTGGAAGACTGGAGCAACGGAATGCGAAATTCACCAGAGTATGTTTTCCAATTTTTAGATTTTTTAGCCACTCAGCCTGTAAAAAGAATTTTGCTTCCTGATACACTAGGGGTTTTAATTCCGACAAAAACTTTCGAGTTTATTTCGAAAATTACTGCAAAATATCCACAAATTCATTTCGATTTCCATGCCCATAACGATTACGATTTGAGTGTTGCCAATGTAATGGAAGCTGTCAAGGCCGGCATCAAGGGGCTTCATGTAACGGTAAACGGAATGGGAGAACGTGCCGGAAATGCTCCACTTGAAAGTACCGTAGCCGTGATAAATGATTATCTGCCAGAGGTAAGCATCAACATAAAAGAAACCTCTTTATATTCAGTAAGTAAATTAGTTGAGACTTTTACAGGATACAGAATCCCCGCCAACAAACCAATTGTAGGCGATAATGTTTTCACTCAAACTGCCGGAATCCACGCTGACGGAGACAATAAAAACAATTTATATTTTAATGATTTACTCCCGGAACGCTTTGGAAGAAAACGAAAATATGCCTTAGGTAAAACCTCAGGAAAAGCGAATATCGAAAAAAATCTTCAGGAATTAGGTTTAAAATTAAATCAGGAAGATTTGAAATTGGTTACCCAAAGAATCATCGAATTAGGCGATAAAAAAGAAACAGTTACCAAGGAAGATTTGCCATACATTATTTCAGATGTTTTGGACAGTCATACTTACGAAGATAAAATCACCATTGAATCTTATATATTAGTGCACTCAAAAGGAATGCGTCCGTCAACAACTTTGCTATTAAAAATTGATGGAGAAATCATCGAAGAAAATGCTCAGGGCGACGGTCAGTTTGATGCTTTTATGAATGCTTTATCTAAAATATATAAAAGCAAAAAATTAACGCTCCCAAAATTAATTGATTACGCAGTTCGAATTCCTCCGGGAAGCAGCTCGGATGCATTGTGCGAAACTATTATCACCTGGGTAAACAACGGAAAAGAATTCAAAACAAGAGGATTGGATTCAGATCAAACAGTTGCGGCGATTATCGCCACTCAAAAAATGCTGAATGTAATTACTCAATAAAGGGACAAAGGTTCAGAGCGACAAAGGCACAAAGGTTTTTAATCTTTGTCATTGTTTAACCTTTGCAACTCTGAACCTTTGTTGCTTTGAACCTAAAAAATAAATAATTAACATAAAATCAAACAAATGAAATTTAACATAGCCCTTTTAGCCGGAGACGGAATCGGACCAGAAGTAATTAATGAAGCCGTAAAAGTATCTGATGCTATTGCAAAAAAATTCAATCACGAAATAACCTGGACACCAGCTCTAACCGGAGCTTGCGCTATTGATGCAGTTGGAGTTCCTTATCCTGATGAAACGCACGAAGTTTGCATGAAAGCTGATGCTGTATTATTTGGTGCAATTGGTCATCCAAAATACGATAATGATCCAAGTGCGCCAGTTCGTCCTGAGCAGGGATTATTATTGATGCGTAAAAAATTAGGATTGTTCGCTAACGTACGCCCAACTTTTACTTTCCCTTCATTAATTGACAACTCTCCTTTAAAAAGAGAAAGAATCGAAGGAACCGATTTGGTTTTCTTAAGAGAATTAACAGGTGGAATCTATTTTGGAGAAAAAGGAAGAAGAGATAATGGAGAAACTGCTTTTGACAATTGCGTTTACACAAGAGCAGAGGTACAGCGTTTAGCTAAAAAAGGCTTTGAATTAGCCATGACACGTTCTAAAAAATTGTGTTGCGTTGATAAAGCAAACGTTTTGGAAACTTCTCGTTTATGGAGAGAAACAGTTCAGGCAATGGAAAAAGACTATCCTGAAGTTACCGTTTCTTATGAATTTGTTGATGCTGTTGCTATGCGTTTGGTGCAATGGCCAAACTCTTACGATGTCTTAATTACAGAAAACTTATTTGGAGATATCTTAACTGATGAGGCTTCTGTAATTTCAGGTTCAATGGGATTGATGCCATCGGCTTCTGTTGGAGAACATACTTCTTTATACGAACCAATCCACGGATCATATCCTCAGGCAACCGGGTTAAATATTGCCAATCCGTTAGCAACTATTTTATCTGCAGCCATGATGTTCGAAGATGCTTTTGGTTTAAAAGACGAAGCCGAAGCGATTAGAGCAGTTGTAAACAAATCATTAGAACAAGGAATTGTTACTGAAGATTTAGCAGCAAAAGGATCTAAAGCCTACAAAACCAGCGAAGTTGGTGACTGGCTTGTTGCGAATCTATAATTAGTTAATTTTGTTTCAAGTTTCAGGGCATTCAAAAACTTCAAACTTGAAACAAATAAAACCTGAAACAAAATTTACCGCATAAAAAAAGGGATCAACTTTCGTTGATCCCTTTTATATATTTAGAAAAAAATATTAATATCCTCCTCTGTTACCACCACGGTCATTACCACCACGGCTGTTTCCTCCACCATAACCACCGCGTGAATCTCCACCACGACTGTTATTGTTGAAGCTTCTTCTTTCGCCTTCTGGTTTCGGTTCAGATTTATTAACCACAATTGCACGTCCTTGAACAGTAGCTCCGTTCAATTCATCAATCGCTTTTTGAGCTTCATCATCGTTTGTCATTTCAACAAAACCAAATCCTTTACTTCTTCCAGTAAATTTATCAGTAATGATCTTAACTGAATCTACTGCTCCGTAAGCCTCGAAAGACTCTCTTAAATCTGCTTCCTCAATACTGAATGGAAGGCTTCCAACAAAAATGTTCATATGTACTTATTTATAATAATGTAGCAAATGTAGTCTTATTTTTCTGTAATCTACTATATATTAGTTTATTTATGTTTTTATTTTGATTTAAAAAGATAAAAATCAATAAAATCAAACTATTGTTAATTAAAAACTTAACATTAATACTCTAAGTTAGGAGAAACCGGAATTTTATAAAAAACACCTTCCGCAAAATTCATTCCGGGTTTCTCAATATTTTCCTCATCTGCATTTAATGCATTGAACTTAAATGTTCCGGAAATAGTCTGAGCTTCAATATTATAGTCGGTAATTATAATTTGCCCATTTCCTCTCTTTACTCCTGTTGTAAATTCTGCTAATTGTGCAGGGAAAGTATTAGAATATGATGCAGTTGCCAGATTATCAACACCTAGAATATAAGTTTTTTGAGACGGTGAAGGTATTTTAAAAGTCACTTTTTCATAACCTAACGAACCTTCAATAATAAAATTTCCATTTGTTTCTATACGGGCTTTATAATTTTGAGCTCTCCAAAAAACATTATCTTTCAAGGTTTGAAATGCAGGATTATTAAATTTCACGTCTTCTGTGCATGACATAAGCAGACAAGTAGCAATTAATAAGAATAAGTGTTTTTTCATAAAGTAATGAATTTGAATCAAAAGTACCGCATTTGAGCTAAAAATTAATATTGAGAAGGAAAAACAGTTAAAAACGGTAAAAATGCATATCGATGATTTTTAATATCATTTGGAACGCATAATTCATAAAAAAATTATATCTTTGCGCCCTTAATTAACAGAGGTCGAGTACCTCAAAATTTAATCATAAGATTATGTCAGTAAAAATTAGATTACAAAGACACGGTAAAAAACAAAAACCTTTTTACTGGGTTGTAGCTGCAGATGCACGCTCAAAAAGAGATGGTAAATACTTAGAGAAAATCGGTACTTACAATCCAAACACAAACCCTGCAACTATCGAATTAAACATTGATAGTGCTGTAAAATGGTTGCACAATGGTGCTCAGCCAACAGATACTGCAAGAGCAATCCTTTCATACAAAGGGGCTTTATTGAAACACCATCTTGATGGAGGTATTCGTAAAGGAGCTTTAACTCAAGAACAAGCTGATGCTAAATTAGCTGCCTGGTTAGATGCTAAAGCTGGAAAAGTTGACGCTAAAAAAGACGGTTTAACAAAAGCGCAAGCTGATGCTAGAGCAAAATCTTTTAAAGCAGAACAAGAAGTTAATGCTAAACGTTTAGCTGCTGCAGCTCAGGCTGAAGCTGATGCTATCGCTGCTGCAACTCCTGCAGTTGAAGAAGAAGTTGCTGAAGTTGAAGCGGAAGCTCCTACTGAAGAGGCTCCTGCTGCTGAAGAAAATAACGAAACAACTGAGGCATAATTTTAGTTAGCGATAATGCGTAAAGAAGAATGTTTTTATTTAGGTAAAATCGCTAAAAAATTTAGTTTCAAAGGTGAGGTCCTGGCTTATTTAGACACAGACGAACCTGAGTTATACGAAAATCTGGAATCAGTGTTTATTGAATGCAATAAACACCTGGTTCCTTTTTTTATTGAAAAAAGTTCATTGCACAAAAACGACTTTCTAAGAATCCGTTTTGAAGACATGAATAGTGAAGAAGATGCAGATGCCATTATGGGAAACGCTATTTATCTTCCTTTAAGTATGTTGCCAAAACTTTCCGGCAACAAATTTTATTTCCACGAAGTTATTGGTTTCGAAATTGAAGACCAGCGTTTAGGCGTATTTGGAAAAATTGCTGCTGTTAATGACACTACTGCACAACCTCTTTTTGAAGTTTTAAATGGCGAAGTCGAAATGTTGATTCCAATGATCGACCATTTTCTGGTAAAAATTGATCGTGAAAACAAAAAAGTTATCATGAACCTGCCTGAAGGATTGGTAGAAATGTATTTGTAGAAAGTATTCAGCCTTTCAGTCACAGTTTTCAGTTGCCCACTTTTCTTAAATCTTTATTTTAAATCTTTTAGCAATGTCTAAATTCACTTTCAAGCAATTCTCTGTTCAACAAGACAAAACCGCTATGAAAGTAGGAACTGATGGTGTTTTATTAGGTGCCTGGGCACCAATACATCATAATCCTTTTAGCGTATTGGACATGGGTGCGGGAACCGGAATTATTGCTTTGATGCTTGCCCAAAGAACGAATGCGGAACAAATCGATGCTTTAGAAATTGATGAAGAAGCTTATGAACAAGCGGTTGAAAATTTTGAAAATTCTCCCTGGGGAGATCGTTTATTTTGTTTTCATGCCGGTTTAGACGAATTTATTGATGAACCGGAAGACGAATACGATTTAATTGTTTCCAACCCTCCTTTTTATTCCGAAGATTATAAAACCGAAAACGGACAACGCGATTTAGCACGATTTCAGGATGCCATGCCTTTTGATAAATTGATTGAAGCTGCTGATTTATTACTTTCAGAAAATGGAATATTTGCTGTTATTATTCCTTTTAAAGAAGAAGAAAACTTCATTGCTTTAGCTAAAGAATCTGAATTATACCCTTTAAAAATCACTCGTGTAAAAGGAAATTTGACTTCTCCTGTTAAACGTAGTTTATTGGCTTTAAGCCGAAATCAAATTCAGAAAATTGAAACTGATGAATTAACTATCGAAATCGACAGACATATTTATACTTCTGAATATATAGAATTAACAAAGGATTTTTATTTGAAGATGTAAAAAACATCTTTGTCAAAGTTGAGTAACTTTGACAAAGATTTATTATTTTCCGTTTTTAGCAAAAAGAATCGCTCTTTCAAGCACCTCATCTTTACCTTGCTGAATACCTAAAATAGTTGGCTTTACTTCAATGTCTGGAACAATGCCAATGCGTTGGGTTTCTTTTTTATTGGGGTAAAAAACACCAAAACCTGTAAATATTGTATTATATCCTTTTATAATTTCATACTTGCAGACTCCCCCATCAGCACCAGCTGTCTGACTGCCAACAATTGTAGCATTTGGTGCAGCTTGTAAACACATTACCAAATGTTCTCCGTGACTTTGAGTAAACTCATTTTCTAAAATAATCACTTTTCCTTTATAGTATTCTGGATTTGTTTTTCCGGTTTTTTGATCTTCTCTCCAAATATATCTCCCTGGATACATTAAATCTGCATCAATAAATTTGGCATACGCTTTATTTTCCGGATATAGATATTCTGCAAGAGCCTCCTCAATATTTGGTTCTTGAGGATAATGTCTGGCATCATAAATAATGGCTGTTGTGTTTTTAAATTGTTCCATTACAGCAGGAAGTTCTTTTTCATTAATGGATTCAACGTCGATATATCCAATGTTGTTTTCTAGAAGTTTCCAATTCTCTTTATCAGGAAATTGAATTTTCAAATTCTGATATTTATATCTCTTAATTGTTTTGTTGGAAACCTTATTTTCACGACTAAATTCAATCTCCATTGATTCTGCTTTTCCATTAAAAACGGTCCAATAAATATTTTTTAAAATTGCAGGTTTGTTTGATCCTTCTACATATTTCAGCTTTTCATTCATTAAATCTTCAACCGTTTTCCCATCCACTTTTGAAATCACATCTCCAATTCTAATATCATCACTTTTAGACAGCGAATCATTTTTAAACTTGACAACAACAGCTTTATTATCAATAAATGCAACATCAAAAGAGACAAATTTATCGCCAAAATAATCATATAACTTAAATGATGAAGTAGAAGAATGGGTGTCATCTAATTTTATTGAAATTTCACGCATTGCTAAAACAAAATCCATCTCAGATTCAGCAGTTATAAATTTTGGCAGCATTTGTATTAAAACAGCATCCCAGTTTTCATCCATTTTATATTTATATGGAAAAAAATATTCTATTTGATTCCAATAACGAAAAAGAGCCAAAAGACGCAAATTCTTATCCGTCCATTTAAAATCAGGATATTTAATTTCATTCTGAACTTTTATATAAGGATCTGAGGTATAGTAAAATTGTTTTCCCTGAATTCGGTTTTCTTCAATAAACTTTAATTTTTTTGAAAGTGATTTAGAAAACAATTCATTTTTGGAAAACCATGACAAATCGAAGTTTTTATCAAAATATTGCTTTTTCTCTGCTTCTTTTATAGCTTCATATTTTTTAATTTCTCCCAAAGAAGCTATCCAGTTTTCAATAATTAAAGAAAATTCTTCTGCTGATTGCGCCTGTTCTACTTTTGGTAAAATCTCAAACAATTGTTCGTCCCAATTTTTACTTCCGTCAGCAACATTTGGATGATAATATTTAAGGAATCCCCAAACTTTGGCAGTAGCAGCCAATTTTTGAGTTTCGGTTATTGGTTTTGAATATGAGTATTGAAATAATAAAACAAAAATAATTAATAAAGTTTTTTTCATTACAGTTGATAATTTTTAGTTATTGGAAGTTAAATGTAATAAAAAAATTAACAAACAACTCCTTACATGACTGAATTGGTTTTTTATCTTAATTAAATATCGTTGTCTTGATATGAATTCTGTAAGTTGGAAGCAATAGGCAACCTTATTAAATAATATAACAATTATGTTTTGTTTTGTTATATTTTTATTGCGTAAATTTGTTTTGTAAAACTACTAAAAATGAAACCAGACCTATTTCAAGCTCCCGATTATTATAACCTTGACGATTTATTGACCGAAGAACACAAGTTAGTTCGCGAGTCGGCTCGTGCATGGGTTAAAAGAGAAGTTTCTCCTATTATTGAAGAATATGCCCAAAAGGCAGAATTTCCAAAGCAAATTATAAAAGGGCTCGGAGAAATTGGCGGTTTTGGCCCCTATATTCCTGTAGAATATGGAGGTGCGGGATTAGATCAAATTTCGTATGGATTAATTATGCAGGAAATTGAAAGAGGTGATTCCGGTGTTCGTTCCACCTCATCAGTTCAATCTTCTCTGGTAATGTATCCTATTTGGAAATACGGAAACGAAGAACAACGAATGAAATATTTACCAAAACTGGCTACAGGAGAATTCATAGGCTGTTTTGGTTTAACAGAACCCGATCACGGATCAGATCCAGGAAGTATGATTACCAATTTTAAAGATATGGGCGATCATTATCTTTTAAATGGTGCCAAAATGTGGATTTCTAACGCACCGTTTGCCGATATTGCAGTGGTTTGGGCAAAAAATGAAGAAGGAAGAATTCATGGACTAATTATAGAACGCGGAATGAAAGGTTTTACAACTCCTGAAACTCATAATAAATGGTCCCTTCGTGCGTCATCTACCGGTGAATTGATTTTTGATAATGTAAAGGTTCCTAAAGAAAATTTATTACCCAATAAATCCGGATTGGGAGCGCCGCTTGGTTGTCTCGATTCCGCCCGATACGGAATTGCCTGGGGAGCCATTGGTGCTGCTATGGACTGTTACGATACGGCTTTGCGATATGCAAAAGAAAGAATCCAGTTTGGAAAACCAATTGGAGGAACTCAGCTGCAGCAGAAAAAATTAGCAGAAATGATTACCGAAATCACAAAGGCACAATTGCTAACCTGGCGTTTAGGCGTTTTGCGAAATGAAGGAAAAGCTACAACCTCCCAGATTTCTATGGCAAAAAGAAACAATGTAGACATGGCCATTCATATTGCCCGTGAAGCCAGACAAATGTTAGGCGGAATGGGAATTACCGGTGAATATTCGATTATGCGCCACATGATGAACCTGGAAAGCGTTATTACATATGAAGGCACACACGACATTCATTTATTGATAACCGGTATGGATGTAACCGGTATTTCAGCATTCAAATAAAAACATTCTATTAAAATATATTGAAAATCAATACTAAAAGCTTCTTCTAACCGGGAAGCTTTTTTATATTTACAAAAAAATACCACATTATGAATATTGAAACTATCAACAATAGCATTCAACCTCAAAAAAACAAGCTTTTAAGCCATTCCTTGTATAACAAGATCCAAAGTATTGATGATTTACAGAGCTTTTTAGAAATTCATGTTTTTGCTGTTTGGGACTTTATGTCTTTACTAAAAGCTTTACAAGCGAAATTAACCTGTACCACAACACCTTGGTTTGCTACCAAAAATCCTGAAACGCGATATTTGATAAACGAAATTGTTTTAGCTGAAGAAACAGATTTAACTATTGACGGAAGAAGACAAAGCCATTACGAAATGTACCTTGAAGCGATGGAAGATTGTGGTGCCGATATTAGTTACATCAATAAATTTTTATCCGAAGTGAATTCGCTTCACAACATTTTTGTCGCTATCAAACAAAGTTCATTACATCCTAATATCAAAGCTTTTTTAGACTTTACTTTCAGAGTTATCGAAGAAGGAAAACCGCACGAAATTGCTGCTGCATTTACATTTGGAAGAGAAGATTTAATTCCAGCCATGTTTACCGAAATCCTTACAAACTTTCAAAAGAACCTGCCTGAAACCAATTTAAGTAAATTGCTTTATTATTTTGAAAGACATATTGAATTGGATGCTGACGAACACGGTCCTATGGCAATGCAAATGATTACAGAATTATGTGAAGGCGATGCACAAAAATGGTCGGATGTTGAAGAAATTTCAATTCTGGCCCTGGAAAAACGTATTGCCCTTTGGGATGCAATTGAAGAAGAAATTCTGATGAAAACAGAAATGGTGTAAAACCAAAAACCAACTCTGCAATAACATCTATTAGAGTTTTTTTACTTTAAGTTAGTTTTTCATATCTTTGATATCACCTGATTGTAAACTACATACAAATGAATATTGTAGATTTCAACCCGACCGAACAGCTAAAACCTTTCGTAAAGACTTACAGGATTATAGAAAGCAAAGACGCAGTGATAAATCGTGTTTTGCCTAATACTTCTATTGCGATTGCCTTTCGTTGTAAGGGTGATGTAAATTATATTCAAGGCAATCATCACGAAAAATTACCTGTTTTTGCAATTTCAGGTATTCGTAAATCAGTGCGTTTAATTAATTATTCGACAGATACGGCAACTATCGTTGTTCTATTTAAAGAAGCCGGAGCTAAAGCCTTTTTTAAAGAACCTCTTTACGAATTATTTGAAGAGAGTGTTTCGCTGGATAATTTTATTCCACAATATAAAATTGCCATTATAGAAGAGCTTTTGGCAGAATCAAAAACCAATAGTCAAAAAATTGCCATTGTAGAACAATTTCTTTTATCGAGATTATACGATTATAAACCCGATAAATTAATCTCGGCTGCTATTGCCATAATCCATTCTAAAAAAGGCCTCATCAAAATAAAAGAACTTGCCAGCAACCTTTTTATAAGTCAGGATGCTTTCGAGAAAAGATTCAGAAAAACAATTGGATCATCACCAAAGCAGTTTTGCTGTCTCGTTAGAATAAAATCGATTATCGATCAAAAAGAGCAAAACCAAAACCTCATCGATCTTGCGTTTGATGCCGGATATTTTGACCAGCCTCATTTTAATAAAGACTTCAAATTGTTTACAGGACAAACTCCGTCCGAATTTTTCAAATCCCCATCCTTTTGGTAATCAATGATTTTTTACAATGATTTCGTTTCTGTAATTCTGAATTTTACATCAACAAAAAACAAGAATTATGAAGGCAAATCTTTTAAGCGGAATCGTCTGTTTAGCATTGTTTAGCTATGAAACATACTCACAAACAGAAACCAAAAAATCAGAAACTATGAAACAAGTTTTTATCGATAAATTTATTGTTCCCGAAAAATCAAAACAAGAATTCTTAGAAAGAGTTAGCATCAACAGAAATTTCATCAAACACTTAAACGGTTTTTTAAAAGATGACGCCTACGAACGTACTGATGACCAGGGAAACTTAATTTATATTACAATTGCCGTTTGGGAAAATGAAGCCCTTTTAAAAAAGGCAAAAGAAACCGTAAATACTCAATATATAAAAGAAGGGTTTGACATTACCGCTATGTTTACCAGATTAAACATTACTTTAGAAAGAAATATCTACAAACAAGTCGAAAGGCCGTAATTGAAAAACATCCGTAATTTTGTCATGGTAAGTTCTTCACGGCTCAAATCCAAAAACACATTAAAACTCTGATGAGAGATATATGGTGTAAAAACCAAAACTCCTTTTTAACGTAACTATTTGTTTGGAATAATTCCAAAACTTCATTGATAAACAAAGTAGTCGCATTAGCCAAAGGAGAAAAAAAAATGTAGTGGTACTTTCAATTCCGGATTATGCCTATACGCCTTATGGGAATAACTTATTTCAAATTAGTTTTACAGGATTAGGAGGCTACTTGTATAAAATTATAATTTAATTGCAGTAAAAAAACCTAGTATAAAAATTACTTTTTACCATTTATGCCTTTAATTACCAGAATAAATTCAGATATTTCTTTTAAAACAAAGCATTAAATCCAGATAGACTATATTTGCCAATTGTCGGAAAATTATGGAACCAGAAAAAGTTATTTCATGTACATTAAGTAAGGTTTCAGAAGAGGAAACAAATCATACTGCAGAATTAATTCTTGTAAACAAAAACCTAACTTTACAAATTCAGGACAACGAAAAACGTACTGCCGAACTGGTAGTTGCTAATACTGAAATTGCTTTACAGAATAAGGAAAAAGAAAAACGCGAAGCCGAATTAGTTATTGCTAATACTGAACTTGATTTTCAGAACCAAGAGAAAGAAAAACGAGCTGCAGAATTGGTTATCGCTAATACTGAACTTGCTTTTCAGAATAAGGAAAAAGAAAAACGCGAAGCCGAATTAATCATCGCTAATACTGAACTTGCTTTTCAGAACCAAGAAAAAGAAAAACGAGCTGCAGAATTGGTTATCGCCAATAAAGAACTTGAATTTCAGAATAAGGAAAAAGAAAAACGGGCAGCAGAACTTCTTATTGCCAATAACGAACTGATTTTTCAAAATAATGAAAAAGAAAAACGGGCAAATGAATTAGTTCTTGCTTATAAAGAATTGGAAGCTTTTACATATATATCAAATCATCATCTGCAAGAACCTCTTCGAAAAATTCACTTTTTTTCAGATCGAATTCTCACAGATGAACATCAAAATTTATCCGAAAAAGGGCAATATTATTTCGAACGAATTGGCGTTTCGGCCTCTCATATGCAAACCCTGATAAATGATTTATTAACCTATTCGCGGACAAATGTAGCCGAAAGAAAATTTGAAAATACAAATCTTAATAGCATCATTATTAAAGTATTGGAAGATTTAGAAGATGATATTAAACTAAAAAATGCAGTTATTGAAGTATCCGGACTTTGTAAAGCACATGTAATTCCGTCTCAATTTCACCAGCTAATATGCAATCTGATCAGTAATTCACTTAAATTTTCCAGACCAGAAAAAACACCTCATATCACTATACAAAGCCATTATACGAAGCCCGATACTAATACTCTTTCTTCAACAAATGATTATTGTCATATTATCATTAGCGACAACGGTATTGGATTCGATCCTCAGTTTGAAAATCGGATTTTTGAAATTTTTCAGCAGCTTCACAGCAGAACAGATTATAAAGGAACGGGAATTGGTCTTGCGATTGTAAAAAAAAATCTAGAAAATCACAATGGAATTATTACGGCTTCAGGTAAAGAGAACCAGGGAGCAAAATTTGATATCTATATTCCGGTAGAGAATAATTAAAAAACAAGAAATTCTTTTTATTATTCAATATCATTTTCTTCAGAGAAGCGATCACGACCAAATATACGCAATGTAGTACCACCATAAAAAGGTTTTATATTTTTTTGAAAGTTTCACAGACTCGCTCAGGGATAAGTCACCAGTAAGACATAGCAGGTTCAAGTGATATATAACTTGGCCCCCATAAATGATTTACGATCACGAAAGGTTCGGTATCTGTCAAATCTATTTTTACTTCTGGAATATAAAGGCCCTTCTTTAATACCAGCATTAGCCTTAAAACCCTGAATGCCTAATAACGGCAAGGGCACCCACATTTAAACAATACACAAGATTCAGCCATAGCTTTGCTTTCACTATTAATAACAAAGACAGAAGGTGGCTAGGAGCATTTTTGAAAACAATATAGGTACAGGTATAAAAAAGAAAAACCTGTAAGTTTATAACTTTCAGGTTTTTAACAATTTAAGATAGCTTTAGCAAAACTAATGCTTATTTTAGCAGAGAGGAAGGGACTGGTATCACTACAAAAATACGATTCAGCAAAATAAAAGAGTAGATGTCAAAAATTAAAAAATCCTATATAAATCAAGCTTTACAAAGATTTTTTATATTTATTTAGTTTGACCTAACTTGTTCCAATTTGTCCTTCACCGTACAAATACCATACAGATTCTATATATTTGTATTGCACAATTACCCACATTATGGCAACAGTCAACTTTTTATATCGTTCCACAAAAGACAAAAGCGCCTTAACAATCCGATTATTATTTAGACATAACAACATGGACTTTGTTATTGGATCAAAAACAAAACTTATTGTAACAAATGAGTATTGGAATAAGCTTCACAATAAGAATACTAAAGATGCTGAACTGAAAACACAACAGGTTAAAACAAATAATGAACTCAACAAAATAGAGAATTACATTCTTCAACATTTTGATAAAACAAAAACTGATTCAGTAAATAAAAGTTGGCTTGAAAACCTTTTAAACAACTATTACAATCCACCAAAAAAAGGAGATGGTTTGCCTATCGAGCTGATACAATATATTGATTTCTATATTAATTATAGAGAGCATGAGATGAAACAAACTTCTATACAAAAATTCAAAGTAATTAAACACAAATTAGAAGAGCTTGAAACATTAAGAAGAAAACCTATCTTAATTAAAGACGTAGACGACAGTTTCAAAAAAGAGTTCGTCAATTTCTATAAATCACATAATTACGCACAAAATACAATCCAAAGAGAATTAACGTTTGTAAAAACAGTGTGCAGACATGCAAGATTTTTAGGACTTGAGACAAGCCCTCAATTAGATAGCCTAAGGTTAGACAAAGCGAAAGTTGAAAAATTATACTTAAATTTTGACGAATTACATAGTATCGAAAATATAAATGAAGAACTATCAGCTAGCCTGCAAAATGCACGAGATTGGTTAATTATAAGCTGTTACACAGGACAAAGAGTTTCAGATTTTATGAAATTTAATGAAAATCAAATTCGCATTGAAAATGGTAAAAGCTTAATAGAATTTACTCAAAAGAAAACAGGTAAAATAATGACCGTTCCTCTACACAAAAAAGTATTAGATATACTTGCAAAAAGAGGAGGCAAATTCCCCTATTCCATTTCAGACCAAAGATATAATGAGTTCATAAAAACAGTCTGCGAAAAAGCCAAAATCAACCAATTAGTACATGGTGGTAAGCAAACAGAAACCGCACCTAAAAGTAAGATTTTCAGGAAAGAAATAAAAATGTATAAGAAATATGAACTTGTAACATCTCACATTGGAAGAAGATCATTTGCTACTAACTTTTACGGAATTATACCAACTTCCCTTTTAATTTCAGCAACAGGACATTCCACAGAAGTAATGTTCCTAAACTACATAGGAAAGACTGACACACAAAAAGCAAAACAACTTGCGGATTATTTTTAGAAATGAAAAACAACATTTTAAAAGAGGAATATTTCAAATTAATAGATCATTATTATGATGTGTTACTATACACTGAAAGCCCTCAAGCGGAACAATTAGACCTTATTATTGAATTAGTTAAATCGAAGTCAATTTCACTATACTCTCTTAGTAAGTCGGAGAACTTACATTGGAATTTTTGCAGTTTTCGAACCTATAGTAATACCTATATTGATAGATTAAATAAGTATTTAGATGTTAATGATGATACAGGTAAAAATGAAGAAGATTTTGCAAAAGATGAGTTACGATTTCTTCACTTTCTTTTAAACAGTGAGTATACCATGTTTATTGATGACTCAATTTCGCAAAAAGTAAAAGAACAAACAGATAAAAAAATACAGTTTTTAACATCTAAGATAAGTACAGAGAAAATAACACCAAAGAAAAAAGCAATTGACATTTTCACTAGTAATGAAGCTGAAGAACTTTTTAATCATTATGTAAAAGAAACCGAAAACACTCCGCATATTCTTGCCGAAATGAGCTTTATTTACAGAAGGATGTATAAAGACGGCTACATTAATGAATATGTGCGACCAGAAATGTTTAAAAAAGAAATTAACAAACCACCCTTTAATATTTTTATTGAGCATCCATTAAAAAGTTTGGAAAAAGTAGATCAAATAAGCAGATCAAACATCTATAAAAATTTAAAAACCCAGACGGTAAATAAAATTTAGACTCCGTTGAGTAAACTCAACAAACTTGTTGAGTTCAAAAAATATCGATTCATAGAATTTTGCTTAAAATACTTAAAGTAAAAAGATATGAATACTAATTCTATTATAGTACACAACATTGATGTACTGCAATTCGAAGAATTGCTTAAGTCAACTGTTAAAGAACAGTTTGACAATTTCAAAAAGAGTTCTCCACAAAACAATGAAGAAGAACTACTAACAAGAGAAGAAACTTATAAACTTCTCAAAATTGACAGCTCCACCTTATGGGCATGGACTAAAAAAGGCAAAATCAAAGCCTATGGAATTGCTAACAGAAGGTACTACAAAAGAAGTGAAATTTTGGAGTGTTTGATTTTGTTAAAGAATTAGAAATTTTTTCAAATCAACAACATTTAAGTTTTTGTTTTTTTCATACTTCACATTAAAAGTATGAAATCATTCAGATTAATTTGTATTCAGGTTAATCTGAATGATTATTAAGTTTTTATTTATAAACAATTAAATTAAGCATTATGTTAGAAAAATTAGGGTACGGATGGATTGACCCAGAAACATGTATTGAAAGAGATAATACTCATACCGAAGAAGAAAATGAAAGAGATGATGAAGAGTTGTATGACTACGAGGACGACAATGATGATAGAATTGTAGAAGTGAAGTTATATGATTTATCATTAACTCATGATGAAAATTTTGAAGATGAAGAAACAATGAAACATATATTATTACCTATTAATAGAGATGGTTTTATGGGAAATTCATTTACACCACTTACCAATGCAGGTTCCAAAATAGTAATGGATTCCAAGAAATTTGTAGCGAACTCAGAAAATATTATGGATTTTATGGTGCTGGATTATGATACTATGTTTGGATTAAGACTCCTAACTTTTCAAAGATATAACAGTACTTTTTTTAGTTGTGATGAACGAATTTTTTTTGAAACTTTATTAATTAAGTTTCATAGTTATGGTTTTAAATCCTTTTATATTTCTTATCCAACTGTGCAAAAAGAATTAGGAATTAAAAAAGATAGACTTATAACAATATCAAAGAAATTTCACAATCTAGGAATAGCTACGACAGAAATAAAGAAAAGCTTCATAAATGGAAGAGCATCTCAAATTACATATTATAATATTGATGCTTATAGGATTATAGAGCTTCTTCCTAACATTTATAACAATAAATATTTACCACAAATCACAAATGAAATGGAGGAATATTTAAGACCTGTATTAAGCAGAAAAATTAATACCGGAGTAGATGAGATAGTGAGAAGCACATGGTGAAAACGCAGGAGTAATACCAAATAAAATCCATTGACGGGAATCCTTCAATAAGAATATTACTTAATTGGATAATTAAAAATAAACAAACATATTATGAAAAGACTATAATAATAAAACTGTTATCTTTTATTGGAGGAATTCCGCTAATGGAAATCAAAAAACTTCTTCTCAAGCTAATCTCAAAAAAGAGGTTAGCTTTTTTTATGCTCAAAAAAATTTACTAATAATTTAAAACAACTTAATTATGGAATTAAAGAAAAGTCAAAGAAGTAAGGCTAAAATTAAAATGGCTTTACAAGCTCCGTCAGGAAGTGGAAAATCTATGAGTGCTTTACTTATAGCACAAGGGCTAACCAAAGGAGATTTTAGCAAGGTTGCTGTAATAGATACTGAGGCAGGTTCAAGCAATCTTTATGCTCATTTGGGAAGTTATAATGTTCTGAACTTAGAAACACCACATTCACCTGAACGATATATTGAGGCAATAGATGTGTGCATTAAATCAGGAATGGAAGTGATAATCGTAGACAGCATAAGCCATTGCTGGGACTTTCTACTTGATTATCATGGTTCACTTACCGGGAATAGCTTCACTAATTGGAATAAGATTACTCCAAGACAAAAAGCATTTGTCGATAAAATACTCCAAAGTGATGTTCATATCATTTGTACTATGAGGGTTAAACAAGACTATGTATTGAGTGAAAAAAACGGTAAAATGGTTCCTGAAAAGGTAGGCTTAAAAGCTATACAACGCGATGAGATAAGCTATGAATTTACGATTGTTTTTGATATTGATTATAAACATTTTGCAACTGCATCAAAAGATAGAACAAACCTGTTTGAAGGGAAACCGCAGTTTATAATAAACTCTTCTACAGGTAAAAAGATTCTTGATTGGTGCAATAGCACAATGACAAAAGGAGAACTTCAGATTAAAGTTACTGAATGCAACAACATTAAAGAGCTTACGGAATTGTATAATAAGAATTTTGACTTAGCTAAGACTATTGAGCAAGATTTTGTCAACAAACAAAAACTACTGAATGAATTAACTTCTAATGTAAATAAAAACGGAAATGGAACTACAAACAATTAACCAAAATCTCGCAGTACCAGCAAGGGAAGATATAGTTACTATTAATCCCAATAGATTGTATTCTGCAAATGGTTTAACAAACCAAGCACGAGAAATTCTAAATACTGAATTAACGCCAAATCCTCCTTCTGCTGGTTTAGCGAGAATATCTGAAACCCCTAAAAACATCACTCCCTTTATTACAGCTAATAGTGAAGATGTTAGCTTGTCATATTTAAAAGAAAAATGCGTTATTCCTGTATTTACAAAGGATAATGAAATCACAATTTCACACACTGACTTTATTGAAACTGCATTTAAGGCAATTCACAAGATGTTTCCTAATGAAACTTTTGATGAACCGGAAATTAGAGTTAGTCATCAGATTAAAGGCAGAGTTCCAGAAGCGATTCATAAGAATGTAAATGATTTACAAGATCATGAAAAGACACAGTATTATGAAAGAATGGGGTTTGTTATTAGGATTCCGAGTATTACTGAAAACATCAATGGTCATAAGTTGGCATTAACAATTGGCGGAGTAAGAAGCTATAATTTAGAAAATCTTTATAACAAGAAAACTTATGAGAAATTTAAATTTTTCATCGGCTTTCAGAATATGGTCTGCTGTAACCTTTGTATTTCTACAGATGGCTTTCAAAGTGAAATGAGGGTGATGAGCTATTTGGACTTAGAAGAAAAGATGATGCAAATAATTCAAAGTTACAATGCTAATCAGCACTTGAATGAATTGAAAAACTTGTTGGACTATACTTTGACTGAAAGAGATTTTGCTCAAATTATAGGTAAAGGAAGATTGTATAATTATTTGCCTAAAAAAGAAAAATCGTTTTTACCAGAACTACTTCTTAATGATGGTCATTTATCTACAGTAGCTAAAGATTACTATCAAGACGAAAGTTTTTGTAGAAATTCTGATGGCGATATAAGTATGTGGGAGTTTTACAATTTACTTACAGGAAGTAACAAAGCTTCCTATCTGGATACATTCCTTGATAGAGGAGTTAATGCCTTTCAATTTTCGGAAGGCATCTCAAAAGCAATCAATGGTGATGATTCTTACCGCTGGTTTTTGAGTTGAGATGAACCCAACTCCTATTAGGAGTTGGGTTTTATTTTTACAATTAATGAATCTAATTTTAAATCAATTTCTTTCATCCTTATTTTGTCTTTATAAACTTCGTGAGCTTCTTTTGATAAATTTGATAATTCTAAGTGTGTTTTATTTAATTTATCATACTTGGGAATGAACAATTGAGGCCTTATTTTAAAAGACCTAGAATCAGAAGAATTTAGAATAAATTTCTTAGATATAGGTGCGTTAAGTATCGCACAAATAAAATGGGCTTCATCTAAAGTTATGAAGTTTCCTTTTTCATCTTGGCTTATAGAAACGGCATGTTTTTGAAATTTGGGTGTTTTGATTTCATTCCATGGTGTTTTGATTGAACTGATCACTACAGCTTGCCATTTGGTATTGTCCCTAAATGCAACATAGTTTTCAGCAAAAGTATAATCTCCAGTTCTAGCTAGAGCATAAAACTCATTATTATTTTTTTCTCCAATTATTTTATCATTATAATTTGTTTGTTGAAGTATAACTTGTTTAAATTTATTAAAATATTCAGCAAGAAGTTTTGATTTTTTACTTAATTCCTTAATTGGAATTGGACTACGCGTATTTGAAGGTTCATAAGGAAATGGAACAATTAATTTCGACTCTTTTAGATGAAATCGTTCAATATCCACTCCTTTTATTAATGGATGTAAATATTTTTTTTCAAGAATGAAAGTTTCTCTTGGAATTTTATATTTTGACTTTTTGATTTGTGAGTTTTTTACAAAAACTTTATCAGTGAAAGTTGGCATATCTGTATCAACCTTTAACAAATATAATTCTTGTGGATAAAACTCAATCCCTTGTCTCCCTGTGTAAGAGGACATTCCAGATATTGCACTAAATTTTTCTAGTTCAAAAAGATCTTGAGCATACGAGAAAATTGTATGTTTTGGATTCGGTTGACCAGCAATGATGTTTTTTATAGTAAACGCATTTTTAACTTTTTCAAAATCATTAATATTAGAGTAACTATCTAAATTTTCATTACTCTTTTTGATATAATATTTCAAAGGAATACCTGAAGAATAATTAGTTGGTTTTTGTGATAAAAAGTATGTAAGGAACTTATGTTGCACAGGCTTAAATGGATGCCCAGACATAGTCCAATCAAAAAATTCTTGAAAATACATTCGAGTATTATCATCAAGATAAAAATCTCTGAATCCTTCATATGTTTGTTGGAAAATCAAAGATTGAGGCATTAAAAAAGCAAGAATACCATTGTTTTTTAACCAATTCTTGGCTGCAACATTTGAGATAAGAGCGCAAACATTTAAATTAATTCCACCAGTCATTCCATCCCCAGAGAAAAGATGTCTTTCTACACATATTGTTTTGATTCTTTCCCTATATCCTTCAGGTAAACTTCTCCAGTCTATCCACGGAGGATTACCCACAATGAGATCAAACTTTCCTAAATTTGCAGTTGTTAAGAAATTTGTAACAATTCTAGCCCAAATTCCGTTCCAGTCATTTTTTTCCAGCTCTACAAATTGCTCAGCTAAATAATTAATTTTTGAGATAATTGTTGCTGTTTTTTCTTTATCAGATACTAGAGCAAGAATCTTATTTGTTATTGATTCTACATCAAGATTGTGAATATCATTCTCAATGCTTGTCATCGTTTGAGAGAAGGCTATAGAATCGCTAACAGCGCTAATTGGCAAATCTATTTCAATATACCCTTTTATTGTTTGTATTTTATAGCTAACACATTCAATACTTTCAATTAAAGTATTTGCAGGAACATATGATGAATCTCCTAAATAAACTGGGATTTCAAAATTATCTGTATCATCAATTAATGGGGAAATATTGATAAAATAATTAATCCTTGCTGTTAAAACGGCTAATGGGTTTAAATCAATTCCTTTAACACGATTTAATACAGCGTATAATTTTTCTTTTTTCGAAAGTTCAGAAGATTCTTCAAGAACTTTTTTGATAAGAACAGTTAAAAAAGTTCCAGAACCTGCACATGGGTCAATTGCTGTCCAATCTTTTGTGGTATCAAGTTTTTTTATAGCTTCTATAATCAAATTATCAGCTAACCAAGGAGGAGTGTAGAATTCACCTAAACTATGTCTGACTTTATCAGGAATAATTTTCATAAATAAATCTTTGAAAAGGTCACTAACATTCTCACCATTTTCAAATAAAGCTTTATCTTCATAATTTGTAAGTATTATGAAGATTTCTTGAATTAATTTACCTAATTCGTTATTCCATTGTTCATTAGTACTATACCATGCAAAAAAATCACCTTCCAATAAATTTCCTATTCCAAGTCCTCTGAAAATTGCTCCATCTTCAAGCGAGTTCATTTGTAATCTTAAAACGTCAAAATTCGCTGAAGATAATTCATTGAAATCTATAAGACTTTTATTGAACCTGATCTTAGATATTACTTTATATGCTATTATTTTCACTATAATTGCATATGATGTTTGAAGAGCATAAAGTGCAAGATATTCTTCTTCATTGTTTTCAAGACGTGCTGAAACAACTTTTGCCAAAGAATCTCTTCTTTCTTCAATAGCTACTTGCTTTGATTTATCATTATGAGCAAGCCGAAATAATTCTTTCCACTCATTGAAAAGCATTAAAGATCTTCCAGTTGGCTTATTTTTTAATGTGGAGTAAAGGCAAAGCACAAGTCTCTTGGATAAACTATCTTTGTCATCACAAAAGTCTTTTATTAAATTTTCTGGTGTTAACGCGGTTTTCTCAAGTAATACTATACTTTTAATAATTTTATCTAAGTGTTGCCCATTAATATTCTCATATGCACTTTCTATGAAATGACCGGACTCGATATTAACAAATTTGCATTGCGTTCCATCTGTAATAAAACCCCAATAATCATTTGAATGTTTTGTACTTAATCCTAATAGATAATCTTTTAATTGATTTGAAGCTTTCTCCTTGTCTTTAATTAATTTTAATTTGGATGTATGTTTAAATTCGATTACAAGTGCTCCAATTTTACTATCAATACGACCTTTTGAAATATGTCTTTCTGTATTAATCGATTTTTCTTTTTCCGGGTAATATTTTAAGCCTAATACGTCTTTTATAAAAGAAAAAAGCTCTAACTCAAATATTGTAACAATACTAGCTTCATTTTCCGCTTTTTTTGACGCATTAGAAATTTCATTACTTAAATCAGATAGTTCTGCTTTATAATCATCAGTTTTTATGATGAATTCAAATTGTTGTAGTCTAAGTTTATCTCTATTTTTTTTTGTCATTCTCGTATTTTCAATAAAAACCCAAATATACAATTATCGACGTGTGTGTCTGCAAGAAAACAGCTCTTTTGCAAACTAAAACTTCGGCTTGAATGTTGGGGTTTGCAAATGTACTGTTTAGTGCGTTGGCTGTTCATTATTCTGCTCTACTTTTCAGTCTTTATTCGAAAATTGTTTACTTTACCGTAGTATAATTGGTGATAATTTTGCTATTGACTTGTAGCGGATTAATATTCACTATTTTGGTAGAGATTAAATCGACAATTTAAACGATACTGTTTGTTGATAATGATGCTAACTTGTTATAAGTGTGATAAAATAACAAAGCCCCCAAATCAGGGCAGATCTGTGGAACTAATACCACACTAAGTTATATTCAAATATATTAATTTCTACCAACGCTTCTTTAATTTGAATGTTACATAATTTTTTTAATTAGGAGTTGGTATTTTTTAAATGAAATACCTGTAATCATATTCAACCTTATCCCTATTTTCGATTAATTTGCCGATTTTCGCAATTTTATTAGAAGAATCAATAGTTGCGGGCATTTGTGAATACATATTTAAGGAGTTCCAATTCATTTTGGTAAGTCCTAATATTTCATTAGCGATCTGTTCCAAACTTCCTACTCCATAATGCTTTATTATTCTTAATGGTTTAGGGATGTATCTTCCTCCAGGATAAAAATTGTAGCTAGAATTTTTTACAGATGGAATTACTCCGTGTGCATAAAGTAATGCTTCTTTTTCATTTAAAAGAATACATGTCCCTCTTGAGACAGAATAGCCATCTATTTTCGTTTCACGATTGTATATTTTACTTGAAACATATCTAATATTATCTTCAAAATTAATTTCAATTAAATCGACATTTTCAATTTTTTTATTATCGTGTAAACTATCTAAAATGCCTTGTTTTTCGTCTTCTGTATAAAAAGTTCTTTTATGAATTACAACTCTTTTTGGCACTTCATTCATTGATTCATAAAATAAATTAATTACATTTTTTCCGAACTCATAAGCATCATCATAGCTTAAGTGTGGTTTCTTTTTAATCCATTCTATTTTGTCGTTAACTTTTGATAATTTATACTTTAAGCCTTCTCCATTTGAACTATAAATGTGGCTACAGCCTAATATAATATGCCCTTTGTCTTCTTTTTTACTTTCTACACTATAACCTATACCGGCAAAAGCAGTTTTGTTGTCAGTATTATCAATTACCCAAGGAGTTCTAAATGACTTAACGAAATAGGACAGAGAAAGCCACCAATTTATTTGGCACTCTAAATTTTTATCAAGCATTGTTTTTTCTCTGATAAGTTGAGAGGTTACCTTCTTTTCTGTACAAAAAGCTTTAATGTAATCATGTAAGTCAAATGATTCAACATCATCATTGTAGTGAACAAAATTGTCCCATCTTTTGGGAATAAAAATCACTATGGTTTTTTGACCTCCTATAGAACATAACCTGTTGATTTTGTCGCATATATTATTTTTTATTTCATGAATTATTTCTTTAGAATCTCTACTGATTGGTTCATTTGTCATCTCCCAGTTGGATGATGATGTAGTTGGTATATTAAGACTAAGTCCATAAGTATTATGAAATCCTTTGTAATCAATAACATATTGATCTTTAAGATTTACATTTTTAATTTCTTGATTCTGTTTATTTAAAAATGTATAAAAATTCTCTGAGTCTTGTTTTGGACAAACAATACTCAAATTAATAGTTGTATTTTTTAGACTGCTTAAACCTTTATCAAAAGGACTATGATTGACAAGTCCTCTCATTGGATGAGTCTCTTTTACAACTTTATCGCCATTTTGACTAGAAAATAACAAGTTAGTTTCCTTAAATTGAATACCCTTTAATTTTATCAAATTTATAGGGACATTGTGTTCATTAGTATAATTGTTATTTAAGTCATTAATATTAGTGAAAATAGGGTTTTTAGAAATTTTGAATACAAATCCAGTACCCGAGTTCAGGGGGAGTTCGTAAGATGTAGTTTCGAATAATTTTTTTCTCCAAATATTAATGTAATCATTAAACTTGTCATTGTAAATTCTGTGAAAGAATTCCATTCCAACTTGCTGTTTAATATCATTGGAAACATTGTCGTCTGTCAATTGAAAATCAGGATTTAGAGATAAGTAAGATTGTTCTTGAATTTTTACAAGATCAATCTTTATTGCATTATATATTTTTTGATTATGAACTGTTTTATAACTTGAGTCATCCCAGATTTTGCTTTTGAAATCGGTTTTTAAATTGTATGTTTTTGAAAACAGCTTACATAAGGATGAAAGCAGTAAAAATTTTATATTGTGATTATATAATCTAATATCCGTAAGAGGTTTTCTCTGTATATCTCCTTTAATTATATCTGCGAACTTTTCATATACGCCATTAGCAGTACCAAAAGCCCAAATATCCTTTTCAAAAGGAATTGCTGATGTTTCATAGTCATTTAACGTCCTTTCTTTTATTAACTCCCATGGGTTTTTGTCAAAAGTGGCGTTGAAAACAAATATTTCTTTTGGAAATGTGATAGGAAATAGGTTGCTTTTTAATAGTTTGTTTATTCTTTCTGGGTTAAGTGTAAATGGAGTCGTTGGATTCTTATTGACGATGCTCTTTTTTAAATCTCTAAATTCTTCTTTTAGATTATCATCATCTTCAATAACGTGCTTGGTTAGATTCAACATTGTATTATCAAATCCCTCTGTAGAAACATAGAAAGCATTTCTGCCTTTATTTTTTACAAATGATAAAAGTTCTTTAACTTGTTCAGAAGGATTATTGCCATAACCACACCAAAATAAAATTCCGGCACCAGGTTTTGAGTAGGCTTCTTTTAAAGACTGCATTAAAGAATTATCTCTACCACTATATCCAATGACAATAAGATTTTTATCTGTCAAATATTCTAGTAATTTATTTCTTAAAGTTTCATCCTGACTTTGCAATTCTTCGGATGTGTTTTTTAGGTCTCCATATTTGAAATCTCCATGAAGTTTAATTATAAGTAATTCGTTTTTTGATTGATTTCTTTGGTTGATTCTATTTACAGTTTGTAAAGAAATATCAATTCCTTGTACACTTCCCCCAATACAAGCTACATTTAGTAAATCATCAAAATTGGTAGTCCAAACAGAATCTAACATACCTTGTTTTACCAGTAAAGGGATTGCTCTATATCCAATAGAAGGTTTTTTATTAGCACATATTTTTTGAAAATATTGACGCCTATTTTCATCAATGGGAAAACATTTCCTAGCATAATATGAATATTCTTCTATGTTATCCTTTTCTGGATTATTACCCTGATTATCTAACCATTTTTGGATTACATCCTGTGTCTTTGGATTTCTATAGTTTTCAATCCAATCTTGTGTATTTGGATTGTTGCTTTTATAAATAATTTTTTTCCACTCCCAAATACAATCATAAGCAGATTGAATATCTGAAGTGATTGAACAACCAGCACCTACAAGCATAGAATATGTGTTGTCCTTACTAATAGATACTGATCTTAGAAATTCATCAAATTTTAGATGGTTTATCATTCTTTTTTGGTTTTTAGGGATAGTTTGCTTTTTGGATTTGAGAGACAATATAAGATAATTTTTATAATATTTTTTATAAAAAAAATGAATGACTCTTCAAGTTCAAGAACCTAATCCTTGTTAAAACTCATTTCGCCACTTTTTCAAGCTCAAAAATAATAATGATGGTTCGAATTGTAAACTAGCGAAAAAGATAAGCACAGAATTAAAAGCATCTAGTATTACGGAAAAAAAAATTATTTTTTTTATTCGACATATAATGACATTCTTAATTTTTCATTGCTTGTTTTTGAGAGCGTAATCCTCTGTATTCTGCATCGCCACCTTAAAAAACCAATTCGAAACCCCCACCCATAGTTGATACGGAACAAATTTTACCGGCAGAATATGATAAACACAAGTTGATAGCTGTGTTTCTAAAAGTGGTAAAAGTCTTTGTCAAAAAAATGTTTAACTCAAAAAAACAAAAGAAAAATGGTAAGAATTATTGGTTACAAAAAAAGAGAAACAGAGGAAGGAAAAGAATTCTTTGTATTAGAAATTCAAGGTGGTGTATCAATGGAAAAAAGCAAAACAACAGGCAAATTCTATGTGACAGCCAACAAGGCGACAATATCTTCTACATTCGACGAAGCCACTTGCAATGCATTAATTGGCACAGAATTAGAAGGTCGAGTAGAGAAAGTGGCAAGCGACCCTTATGAATACACAATAAGAGAAACTGGCGAAGTAATTACTTTATCCCACAGATTTGAATATGTGGAGGAAGAAAACGCAGTAGCTTCAAAAGTTGAAATGAGTAAAACCTCATTCAGAGATGTTATGAAAAACGGCTATGATGAAGAGAATACCTTCTCTAAAAATGGCGAATTAATACATTAACCAAACAAGTGTTTAAAGTTTACGTCATTCTATGTGAATTACTATAGCTTTAAACACTTATTATTTTTTTTACATTATGGAAAATATAATAGCGGAAATAAATGTTTCCTACTCGACAAATAGCAGAGTAAAACAAAAGATAACATCGTCACTAACAGCTTTTGAAGTCTTACAGTCTTCTTGGAATAGTGAAATTTTAGAATTGCAAGAGGAATTCAAGGTATTATTATTAAATAGAGCTAATGAAGTTCTTGGATTATATAATATGTCCAAAGGTGGTTTATCTTCGACAATTGTAGATTTAAGATTGTTATTCGGAGTTGCTTTAAAAGCTAATGCTTCGAGTATCATAATTTGTCATAATCATCCAAGTGGTAAGTTGGTTCCAAGTGAAGCTGATAAAGAGATTACAAGAAGGATAAAAGAATCCTGTAAGCTACTTGATATCCACTTTTTTGACCACATTATTATCTCTCATTTGGGATACTTTAGCTTTGCGGAAAACAATGTCAATTAAAAAGATAAGAGAGTATGATAGTCTTAATTTACGCTTATTACGACTCTTCAGAAAATGTAAAAGATTCAACCAATATAATTAATAGCCATTTCTTATTTTGTTAATGTTTAAATCTTTGAGAATATAGTATTTTTGAAGCTTAAGGCTTTTATGATGATTAATAGTAGTAGTAATTCTTTTAGTTTAAATGTTGAACAATTTGATTATTTCAAGTTAGATAGTCAATTTTCTATTTTTAATATTAGTCAAAATATGGTTGTCTTCTTTAACTCAGAAAATAACCATATTATTGACGATTACATACAACTTCATTCTGATAATTTAATTCAAAGATTTAAAGAAATAGGTTTAAGCTTTGTTTATAAATTAAATACTGAAGATTCTTTAGATTTAGAGAACGTCATTAAATATTATACTCCATTTATTTCTGAAATTGAGAGACAACAATTCAAATTCTCAAATGATTGTGTTTTACCAGCAAGTGAAATAATTATTGATTATCTGGGTTATAGTGGAAACATAAAAAGAGGTTTTTTGTTTTTCGATAATAATTCCGCTTATATTGTTGAATTTGATGAAACCACTATTAAAGGCAATTCCGAAGAATTTTTCAATGGTTTATTTCAATTCATAGAAGAGAAGAGTAAAGAAGAGTATGATGATTTCCCTTGCAATCCATTCAACCCTTATGAAGACCTTGATGATGAAGCAAAACAGAATATTAAGGAAA
Source organism: Flavobacterium piscis (assembly GCF_031457575.1). Taxonomy (GTDB): domain Bacteria; phylum Bacteroidota; class Bacteroidia; order Flavobacteriales; family Flavobacteriaceae; genus Flavobacterium; species Flavobacterium piscis_A. The sequence goes on from NZ_JAVDWQ010000001.1 coordinate 402,660, forward strand.
TACAAAGTAAATTAACAGCTTTAAAACAAAGTGGTCAGTTACTCTATGTTTTACCAATACTAAAACAAATACTGAATAGCGAAGCAAATAGTTTAACTAAAAGCAACCTAATAGTTGATGAAGATTACAGAATACTTTTGCCTAAGTTTAATAATCTTGAAATTCAATTAAGCCATTTAACCAAAGCTGTTTATGTTTTGTTTTATAATAATCCTCACGGTATTAATATAAAGGAACTTCATATTTACAGAAAAGCGTTGCTGAATTTATACTCTAACATTTCTTATCAGTTAGATTATAATAAAATTCAGCAAAGTATAGATGATTTAATAGAACCGGAAAGCAAAGCAATATATACTCATATTTCAAGGATTAAATCTGCCTTTTGTAAACAGATGGATTATGAGTTTGCTAAAAACTATATAGTGGCTGGAAGTGTCTTTGGTACTGATTTTAAGTATATCTCAATTCTCAAAGAATCGCATTTTCAAGATTTACACTATGACAATTCTTTGTCTGCTGGTGTTACGAGACCATTTACAGATGTTGATTCTTCAGGAATATTTGATCCAAATGAGTTTGAAGATTAGGTTTGCAAATTTGCAACACTTATAGGTTAACTTAATATGCTTTTACATTTGCTTGAAGTTAATCAATGCTAAAATGATACAGTTTTTATTTAATGGAATTCAGAACCTAAAGAGTTCAATAACTTCAATACCTAATGCTTTTGCCACAATCTCTAATGTAGAAAGTCTTGCATTTGCCCCGCCAGCTTCCAATCTTGACATATTACTTTTTTCAAAGTTGCATTTAGCAGCTAAATCTTGTTGAGATAAATTCTTCTCAATCCGGATTTGCTGAATTCGTTTGCCAACTTTTTTTTGTAATAAATCTTCCAAATTTAGATTATCTTATATGATAACAAAATTTGCCCTATTTTTGGCTTAGTTGGTTATCGTATAGGATAACTTGCCGTTTGTTCAATTTTTAAATTTTTTACATATGACTAATGTACTTGTCTTCATTATACAACTAATTGGCGTAGCTTTCTTCATGATTTTGTTATCATCTCCTTTACTGTTTATAGTTATAAGATTTAAAAAAAAGAAATATGGAAACAATTATAAAGAAAAGGGCGAAGACTATTTTATAACTTATTTAATTATATCTTTTTGTTTCATTATATGGGGATACGGAAAAACAATTATGATTCCTATATTACTGACATTGGTTCCTATATTTTTATTTTTTGTGCACACCTATTTTAAGAAAAAGCAACAAATAATTAATGCAGGCTTATTTAACCTCAATTACTATATTTTAAGAGGTAGAAAAGACCCACATCACGCTAGTGAGATGCCTCAATTCACTATTGCAGACTATGATAAGGAAATGAGGGCTAAAAATAGAATAAAGTCCGTTTCAGAATGTCACTATAATAGTTTTATTAAAAAGTTTTCTGTCCTAAAAGGAGATTTGATTTATGAATCAAAAAAATATTATGACAGCAATGGAGAATGTACTGAAGAGTATTTCGCGGGGAATTTTGGACAACATTCACATTATGTTTATGAGAATGATGATCTTGGATTATTTAAAAGAGTACTATCATATACAAAAGAAAAATCACTTAAGAGTACAACTTCTTATTCTTACAGTGGATCAGGAAACCTAATCGAATTAAGTGAATTTGATAAAGTTTCAAATCTTAAACGTAAAGAAATTTATAAGTATTCCGGCAAGGATGAACTGCTTGAAGAGATTGTTTTTGATGAAAATTTAGATGTGATCAACCAAATAATAAATCAATATAATCATAAAGGTCAGAAAATTAAAACTGAGGAAATTAGGAATGAAGAGGTGTCTTATAGCATTACTTATAGTTATGATTCAAATTCTAATTTGATAGAAAAAAATCAAAATTCTTATTATAGTCATTCAATTCAAAATTATAAATACAATTCCAATTCCAAATTAGTAGAGGAAGTAGAACGTTATTTTAATGAAGAATACATAAGTGAAACACTCGTGAATTATGATAATGATGGTAATAAAATAAAATATTATGAATGTTATAATAACTACTCCGGCGATAAAATAACTGCTAAAATGGAAACGTATTTATATGACAAAAACAAAAATATTAGAGAAATAACCTATACTCAGTGGCTTCAAAACTATTCCTTTTTCATAAATCATGCTGAAGAAATGAAGTCTATTAATTCCGGAAATATACTACGTGATTTAAAAGGAAATATCAGGAAATGTATAGTTCCAAAATCAAACTTCACTAAAACAATTCAATACTTTGATGAAGATGGGTTTGAAACTGAAATTAAGCGATACGACTCAAATAATGTTTTTTTAAATAGTGAAAAATTTGACAAAGTAGAAAAAAAAGAAATTCATTATGATTCAATAAAAACGTATGATGAAAAGAGAAATTTAATTAAAGAAGTTGGATATGGAGTGTCAAACAATGAAAGACTTATTGTTGAGAGAATAATAGAGTATCATGATGCTATCGAAACAAAAAACTAATTTTCTGAAATTTTTAATAAAAATAAAATCATTTAATGGTAAATAAAATACCGCTAATTATAAAAGCCTTTTCAGAGATGAATATCTCAATGTTAGAAATTCTATTAGATGACACTAAAACATATCAAGATGCTACAAAGGAAACTTTCCTTGAAAAATTAAATGAAACTTTTGAGAAATTTAAAAAATCGAAAGACATCCAATTATCTCCTTTTGCTGGTATCTGTAAGTCTAAGACCTGTAAAAACAAAGGTTGTGCAGGAATGTCATTTGTTGGGAATATTTCAAATATATCACTTGATTTAATTTTTGATGAGTCAGAAAATGACTTCAAGGATATTTATCAATGTAGTAATTTCAAAATACACGATAAAAGTGTAAAGCCAAGCAAGGAATTTAGAGTTGACATTAAGGAAGATGAAAAGGTGCGCTTCAATCCCCAACCAGAAAGACAAGAGATTTTTCAAAAATGTACAATAGCGTTTGATGAAATTATTAAGTCAAATACTGATGTACTAACAAAAGAGAAGCTTCTTAAATGGATAGATGATTATTACTGGTTAAGAGAAGAGTTAAAAAACAACACTTATTTTTTACCATTTATTTATAGGTCAATAGACAATTTTAGAGATTTATACAACGACCTTAATAATGTTGGAAAACACGTTCCTTTTGAAATTAAATCTTTTGATGCCCTAATTGATTTTCAAAAGGTTGATTTTACCCATGACTCAGAACTATTGAATTGGTTGGTTAACTATGAAAACCTAAGAAATGATTTATCTACACTTCATCCTTTTGATGAAGGTGATATTGTGAAAATGAATTATTTGAGAATTCATAATCAACCCAAGATAAGAATTGACTTAAGTGAATTCAATAATATCATTCAATTTAAAACTATTTATGATAGTTATAGAAAACATTCCTAATTAATAATTTCAATCCTTAAACCAAAAACATAATGAAAACAATTAAACAATTTTTAGTTGCAATGATTGCAACAATTGCATTAACTGCAAGCTCTTGCTCAAATGATAATTCAGATGAAAAATCACCTGATTCAATAGGTGAAACAGAATGGATATTTGACCTTGCGGGATCTGAATTTATCTTGTACTTTTCAAAAGAAACTAACCAATGCCATATTAGTCAAGAAGGCGGCAATTTAATTGGGGCATATAGTTACTCGAAGTCAAGTGGATTAATGTCATTTCCCAAATCAGCTCAGAATACAACAACAGGACTTTTTAAAACTAATACAAATTATAGTATAACTGTAAGTGGTAATAAATTGACTGTTCCTGTTAATGGTAAAAATATGATTTTTACAAAAATTGTGGACTAACAAATTCCTTTGTAATATTTTATAATAAATATACTTTAACCAGCAATACAGAAATCGTACAAATTACAAAACAAGAAAACCGTAATCACTTATTTATAAGCTGATTACGGTTTTTATTTGCAGAGAGGAAGGGATTCGAACCCTCGATATGTTGCCATATACACGCTTTCCAAGCGTGCGCCTTCAGCCACTCGGCCACCTCTCTATTTTGGTTTGCAAATAACATGAAAAAAAATGAGTTAGAAAAACTATTTTAAAGAATCCTTTCTCATAATCTGTTATTTTATAGAAATAAACCTTAATTAGAGTGAAATTTCACCCCTAAGTGCCGTTTCAAAAATAGTTTTAAATTCTGTTTGCGGGATATTGTGTCCCAGCAAATACATCAATTTTGTTATTGCCGCTTCGGTGGTAATATCTTTTCCTGAAATAACGCCTAAAGATTTTAAAACAGTACTGGTTTCATACTGCCCCATATTAACACTCCCGCCTGAGCATTGTGTTACATTCACAATATGTAATCCCGAATCAATTGCTTTTTTAATTAAATTTAAAAACCAATCTTCTGTTGGTGCATTTCCGGCACCGTAGGTTTCCAAAACAATTCCTTTTAAATCTTTGATTCCCAATATAGATCCTAAAACCGTTTCACTCATCCCCGGAAACATTTTAATAATGGCTACGTTATGATCCAGTTTTTTATGAACAATCAATTTTGCATCTGTTTTGACAGGAAGGAATAAATGCCTGTTTAATTTTAGATGTACACCTGATTCTACCAGTTCCGGATAATTGGGTGCTGTAAAAGCCTTAAAGTGTTCTGCATTTACCTTTGAAGTCCGGTTTCCGCGGTATAGTTTATATTCGAAATACAGGCAAACTTCGTTGATGACCGGCTTTCCATTTTCCTGAAGGGAGGCAATCTGAATTGCTGTTATCAGGTTTTCTTTGGCATCAGTACGCAAATCACCAATGGGCAATTGAGAACCTGTAAACACAACCGGTTTGGTTAAATTCTCCAGCATAAAACTCAATGCCGAGGCAGAATATGACATCGTATCTGAACCGTGAAGTACAACAAATCCGTCAAAAAAACTATAATTATCCTCGATAATAGCGGCTATTTTAGCCCACTTTTCAGGATTCATGTTCGAAGAATCTATCGGATTCTCAAAAGAAACCGTTTCGATTTCACAATCCAATTGTTTTATTTCCGGGATATTTTTCAGCAATTTGCCAAAATCAAAAGCCTTGAGTGCTCCTGTTTCAAAATCTTTACTCATTCCGATGGTTCCACCAGTATAAATTAAGAGTATTTTAGCTTTAGATGACATTTTGGTATCTTAATTTACTTACTACAGGGTTTGCATACATGGCCAAAAACCCTTGTCTGGCAACACCATTATCGGTTCCGATTCGCATTTCTAAACGACGCTCAAAAAGTAATTTCTCATTTTCTTTATATAAATGAGCATATTGAGTAGTTTCATTTAGGATGTCATAGGCAATAAAATTAGTTGGCCATAACTGGTAATTCTGCAAAATAGAATCATCAATTGCTTGTGCCAAAGCCTGAATCTGCTTGTTTGAATTATCGTTTTCAGCCACAATCTGGTCAATTTCAGTATCTAAAACGTCTCCTACCGAAATGTGTATTCTTTTTTTAGTTCCCATGATTCCACTCAAAATGGTCATGAAATCTTCGTTTTTATCCTTCACATAGACTTCATTATTTGCTTCCGCCATTAATTGTGGCATTTTCAAAACATCCGTAGGATCATATTCATATGAAATAGAAACTGGAACTATTTTTATTTTTTTGAAATAATCCATCAAATTGGCTTCGTCAGAACCCATTCCAATCATTTTTAAAACGCCCGGATTAGTTTCGTCATTTCCGTCTTTTGTGCGGCCTTCTCTTTGTGCAATCCAAACCGAACGGTTTTCCCGAAGCAGTAATTGCCCCATATATTCAGCCAGTAATTTAGAACTTTGCAGCATTTCTCTTGGCGTAAGGCCTCTTAAAACCAAAAAGTTTCGGTTGAGTTTTGCCAGTGTGCTCAGGAATGCTTTTTTAACTAAATTATCTCCAATTGCAGATGCTGTCATGACCAAGCTATGTTCGAACAAGCAAACATTTAGCAAAGTCGTATCCAAAAGAATATCCCTGTGATTGGAAATAAATAAATAGGAAGTGTTTTTGTTTAATTTTTCAAAACCTGAAGTGGTAAGACCTTCCGAACTTTTTTCGAGTACTTTTTGAATTGTCTGATAGATAAAATTGCATTGAAAATCACGAATAGAGTGTGTTTTCTTCAATTGTTCTTTCCAAACATGATCTTCTAATTCCGGAAAAGTAAAATTCATCATGGTTTTCATCATCGGATGATTGACAACACCATGAAGTGCTTCATTTACTTCGGAATCATAAAATGGTCGAATAGCGTCAAATTTCTGCATTAAATATCAATTTAGGTGGGCAAAAGAACAAAAAAAAAATCAAAATATGGTTATTCGAGAGTTAAATCCCAAAAACTGTTTTTGAATTTTGTGTTGTTACTTCACCAATTTCAGCTTCTGAAAGGTCGTAAATTTCAGCCAGTTTTGCAATTACATTTACTAAATAACTGCTCTCATTTCGTTTTCCCCTGTATGGAATTGGTGCCAGATAAGGCGAATCTGTCTCCAGAACAATGTTTTTCAAATCGATTTGACTTAAAAATTGGTCGATTTTCCCGTTTTTAAAAGTCACTACACCTCCAATTCCGAGCTTCATATTATATGATATTGCCTGAAGCGCCTGTTCATAAGATCCGGTAAAACAGTGAAAAATCCCAAATAAATCAGCTGATTTTTCTTCTTCCAGGATTTCAAAAATTTCATCAAAAGCTTCCCGGCAGTGAATTACGATTGGGAGTTTATATTGTTTTGCTAATTGAATTTGTCTTCTAAAAGCAATTTGCTGCTCTTCCAGATGTGTCTTATCCCAGTATAGGTCGATCCCAATTTCTCCAATAGCATAAAACTTTCGTTTTGACAGTTCGGTTTCTACATGCTGCAGCTCGTCCAGATAATTCTCTTTCACGTAAGTGGGATGCAGCCCCATCATTAGAAATACATTGTCAGGATAATTTTGCTCCAAATCGTACATAGATTGTGTCGCGGCGGCATCAATTGCTGGAATAAAAAAACGTTTTACTCCTGCATTTATGGCTCTTTGTATCATTTCATCACGATCCTGATCAAATTCTTCAGAATATAAATGCGTGTGCGTATCGGTGATAATGTATGTTGAATTCAATTGTTTATTTTTTAAAGTTGTCAAAATTACGACAATATTAAAAGAATACCAATTGCGTATAATGGTACGCAGATTTAACGGATTCACTTTCGTGAAAACGCTGATAAAAACGGATTTTTAACAAAAGTTTCGCGCAATTTTGTCATCCTGACGAAGGAAGGATCCCCGCAAGAAGCTCGACAAAGATTGGCGATTATGCATGTGTAGAATGGATTAAAATCCATCCCTACAATATCTTTTGTTCCTACGGAACGTTATCGGAAAACTTTGCCGTAATAATATTAAGCACTGCTATTTGCCTGTTTCAATAAACACCAAAGCACGATCTAAAACCTCGTCTTTCCCCTCCTGAATACCTTTTATGGTTGGCTTCACTTCAATATCGGGAACAATGCCTATTCTTTGGGTTTCTTTTCTATCAGGATAATAAACTCCTATTCCTGTATATCTTGTGTGGAATCCTTTAAAATCGATGTCTATTGCATTTCCATCTGTTCCTGCTGTCTGACTACCAATAATTGTGGTGTTGCCTGCTGTTTGAAAACACATTGCCGTCCATTCTGCCTGACTCATTGACTTTTCATTTAGCAATACTATCACTTTTCCTTTATAATGATCTTTGTTTTCAAATCCAGCTTTTCTTCCTTCTGTCGTCCAAAAATATCTACCTGGATAATTTAGATAAGGCATCGTGTAAGTACAAAATTCTTTTGCATTCGGATTTAAAAAATTTGAGATTGCCTCAAAAGTTTGATTTGGATAATTTCTCAAATCAAAAACAATTGCTTTTGTTGATTTTAAAGCTTCAACCATATCCGGAATGTGTTTTTCTTTTATTACACCCATGTCGACATAACCAACATTATTCTCTAAAAGTTTAAATTTTTCCTTTTTTTTAATAGCTCCCTTTTTAAACTCATTTCTGTGTGAATCATGATAATCGTGCCAAAACATTGATTTTACGTCGTACTTCCCGTCTTTTAGAAATTCTACAGGAACATTTTCACAATCACTTATCAAAATTCGTTTTACAGCCTTATCTAAATAGGCAGCCTCATTTGAAGCACTGATTACGCCTCGATTTTCTGATATTAATTCTTTTATTGTTTTGTCTTTTATTTTAGTAATGACATCTCCCAGTTTAATATTATCTGCTTCAGCGAGACTATCGGCCAAAATCTCTGTAACAATTAATTTATCATCAATTATTTTACCGGTAGCAGGAAAATAAGTAAATACATTTGCTTCAGCTTCAGCGAGAGAAGGATATATTGCAAATTCAACATGACTGTCGTTGAGTTTTGTTGACAATTTTCGCATGACTTTGTAAAAATCCCTTTCACTTTTAGCATCAAGAACAAGCGGTAATATTTCTTCTAAACTCAAATCCCATTTTTGATCCATTATATATTTGTATGGAAAATAATACTCAATGGCATTCCAATAAGCAAACAACATTACTATTCTTGAACTTTTATTAGTATAATCAAGATTGAAGTAATTTTTCAATTTTTTAAAAGCATCAAAATCCATCCCAAATTCTTCATTGCTCAGAAATCTGTTGCCTTCTATAAATTTCAATTTCTTCGAAAGCTTTTTCGAAAACAGTTTTGTATTATTAAACCAACTTAAATCGAAATTCTCATCAAAGAGTTCAACATCTTTTGGAATTACAATTGGCGCAATTTCTTTTACCGGCCCAAGTTCATCAATCCAATTTTCTAAGATCAAAGAAAACTCTTCTTTGGTTTGCGCTTTTTCAATTTTTGGTAAAACATCAATAAGCTGCTGATCCCAATTAAATTCGCCATTAGCTACTTTGGGATGATAATATTTTAGAAATCCCCATACTTTACAGGTGACGGTTAGTTTTTCAGTTTCGGTAATTTTGGTATTTCCTAATACAGTTTGCGAAAGTACAAGAAGTAGTAACAGGGTAATTTTTTTCATGCAAGATAATTTTCGATTGGAAGGTTAGACAATTCGAATATAAATATTAAAATTAAATCCAGATTATTTTTTTATAAAAAAAAAGAGACAATTGTTAAATTGTCCCTTTTTGGTAATTTTATAATTCTATATACTAAAAGCACTTTAATCTAACTCTTTTAATAGTTTCTTAACCTTATCATAGTTCTCAAAATCCGAAGGAATTGTCAATAAAATTTCTTTACAGGCTCTGTACTCTTTTTGCTTTAACTTGGATAAGGCAAGATTCCAGATTGCTTTATTTTTATAAACAGAAGTTCCTGATTTTAGTTCACTAAATACGGTTTCAGCTTTTACAAACTGATTTTCTTCCAATAAAGCGATTCCATAAAAATATTGAATTTCTGGTGTTTTATTTTCTTTCAAAATGGTTTCAAAAAGCGGAATTGCCGTTTTGTAATTTTTGCTGTTAAAAGCAATTTCAGCTTTCTTTAATTCTTCTTCAATATTCCCTCTTTCCATAAAATAAACTTGTTCGGGCTGATTGTAATCTGCAAAATCCGGATTTGAATTTTGATTAAAAAAGAACAATCCAAATAATAATGCTATCGAAGCCGCTGCAGCATAGTACCATGGTTTGAGTGAAATTACCTTCGTGTTTTCTTTTTTATTGAAATGGGCATTTGAAATACGTATCAGGTTTTCCCTGAATGCTTCACGCTCTTTTTCTATCCCAAATTTATTCTCTAATTGAAAATGTATTTCTTTGAAAGTTCTGAATTCTGAAGCTAATATTTCATCATTCAATAACTGGCTTTCAAAAACAGTACGTTCCTCAACTGTCATTTCGTTCTGAAGATATTGATCAAATTGTATGTATTTTTCCTCGTTCATGACTAGTTAGTTTTTTAGCGATTTAAAGTTTTTCGATTCCTGAATCCACTGTGTTAATTGCCCAATGCACAACGATTTCTTTTTACGGACATAGCCATACGTAACATTTAGTTTTTCGGCTACTTCTTCCATCGATTTAATTACAAAACTCAACTTTAACAACTCTTGGCATTTATCACCTAATTTTTTAAACATGGCATCAAAAAGCTGCTGTTTTTCATCAAATATTTGGGCTTGTTCAGCCAATTCGTGAGCAGATTCATTTATAGATGCTGCATCTTCATTAATTGTTACCCCTTTATTGGATGTTTTTTTCAATTCATTGAGCCATTTTCTTTTGCACAACAAAAAAAAGTAAGCATCAAACGGGCAAGTGAGCTTCAGAGTATTCGCTTTAGCCTGATTAAAAAGCAACATCATAACTTCCTGAATTACGTCCTGTGCCTGTTCCTTATCGCCGGAATTATTCATTATAAAAAAAACTATCCTGGGAACAAACTTTTTATAAATAGTCTGAATAACTGCAGAATCATTATTCGCAAGTCCTTCGATATATATTTGGTCGGGGTGAATTGTACTATTTGCCATATTAAAAATTATATACGAATGTAAAAAAAAGAATCTATAATAAATTCCGTCAGAAAGGGTAACAATTATAAAACCAAATTGATATAAGGAAACAATAATCTTTTTAAGAATTTAAAATTACAATAAAATGGAAAGTTATCAATTTACCACCGAAAAAGATTTTGCCAAATTTCAAAAAACACTTTCTGCCAAAATTCGTAACGGATTTGTAATTATAGAGCAAAATGACAAATTGCCTTACGTAGTTTTATCCCGAAAGAAAAAACAAATAGATCCTTCCTTTCATCTTGCCATGGTTTTTGCAACACTCGGCCTTTGGTCAATCATCTGGTTCTATCAGTTTATTACTTCGCATCATAAAAAAGATATCCTGATGGCGGTAGATGAAGACGGAAATGTTTTTGAAGAAAAATGTCTGTCCAGATAAATAAAAAAACAGGGAAACAATTTCTCCACATTCTACATCTGTTACTATAATCTTTAAAACCAGGAAATCATGAAAACTATTAAAACTTTTATATTTTGTTTTGCGGCAGCTTCAATATGTAGTTGCGACAATGATAACGACCCTGCCAATAATGTATGTGACACTACGTATGTTTCTACATTAATTACAAATGCATATTCAACAGCAAATGGATATGACGACCTTACAACAATGGATTTGGAGACACATGAATACACACTTCAAATTAATGCTGATGGGGAAATTTGCAGTATTGGTTACCAAAATCCGGGCACCTACACAGGAGGTTATACGATGACAGTAACCAACATAACCACAAATACAAGTTATACAGGAGTGCATACTTTTTCGCAAACTGTACTGGATTATCAATCCATTACACCCGTTATAGTAAGCACGGGAGATATTATTAATGTAAAAAGAACCATCCTTCCCGGCTATACCTTGCTAAACCAAACTATTGGGCGTATACTTCGAAAATCAGACTACACAAATGTACCTTATCCTGTTACTCAGGGAAATGTAGTCTTTTTAAGTTCGGACTTTCATGGTGCCGGAGGACCTGTTCCAGATTTCGCTCAACCTTATATTGCCTTGGGTTTTAAAGTAAATTAAAATTGATGGGTAACAAATCATTCAAACAATTGATATAAGAATATAAAAAAGATTAAAAAATAAAATTTTAAAAATAAGGGTAACAATATCAAACCCGAATTGATATAAGAATATAAAAATTAAAATTAACAACCGGAATCTGAAAACCAACTGATAACAATCAGCTCAGATTTATAAAAATTTAGAAATCATGAATACAAATTTTAAAAAAATCGGATTATTATTTTTAGCATTAGCTACATTTGCAAGTTGTGATGATGACAATGACGGAGACAACAAAATTATGCCGCCATCGGCATCAGAGTTTACAGCGATAAGAGACAATGCCTTAGCTGGAAAAACACAACATTTTACAGCAACAGCAGGAGATGGAATGATTACGTTAACATCTGCAAAAGGAGTAAAAATCAACATCAACGGAAACTGTCTTACTAAAGCAGGAAATGCCGTAACAGGAGCTATTGATGTTGAATATGTAGAACTTTTTGACAAAGGCGATATGTTGGTTACCAACAAACCAACCATGGGTTTAATGCCTGACGGAAAGAAAAATTTATTAATTTCCGGAGGTGAATTTTTCATCAAAGCAACACAGGGCGGACAGGAATTAGCCACTACATGTACGATAAATTTAGTGGTTCCTACTAATTTAACCGGAGGTTTAGACAATGAAATGACTTTATGGATTGGAAACATTGACGAGGATGATAACTTAGTTTGGAGAGAAGCCAAAGGTGATGGAGACGGAGCAGGTGGAAAAGGCGGCGTTCAGGGTGAAGCAAACAATTATTATGTAACTTTTGGAAACTTCGGATGGACAAATGTTGATAAATTTTACAGTGATCCAAGACCCAGAACCACAATTTTGGTTGATGCTCCTGAAGGTTACGATAATAATAACTGTGCCATTTACCTGTCTTATGATGGCGAAGGACAAAACGCACTTGCAAAATTAGACACTTATACGACTGAAGGATTATTTAGTGAGCATTACGGACAAATTCCAATTGGTCTGGCCTGTCACATCATTTTCGCCACAGAAGATAACGGCAATTGGCGTTACGCAATAAAAGGAGTAACTATAACAGCCAACGCAGTCTACACCTTTACACTTGCCGAAACAACAGTCGGCACTGAAGCTCAACTGGTAGCCGCAATCAATGCTATTCAGTAACTTACAAAATAAATTTTAAGAAAAAGTGATGATTTGCTCATCGCTTTTTTTTACATTTAATCTGTTTTAAATTATTTCTGATAATTTTTATACCATTTAAACTTAAAATTCACAGTAAAGAAGATTTAATTTTTTTCTTTCTTCAAAAAAGAAAAATACAGCATAGTTGGCTACGGTTTCTTTTTATTTTGAAGAAGAAAGGAAAAAAGGTTGTTTTATTGCAGTAAATTCTAAGTTTAAATGGTATTATAAGCTAATCCTGCTGTCTGCTGTATCTTTTTCCGGCTAAAGAAGCCAGAAAAAGGATGCCGCTCCCATCAGGGCTAAAAAACCTCTCTAGTTATGAAACCACCACTACTATCTGTTTTATTTGCTCTGTTTTCAATTGTCTCCTTCTCGCAAACAAAAGTAAAAGACACCATAACCCGAAGAGCCAATATCAGTTATAACCAAAAAGGAAATACGGTAATTTTTAAACCTGAAACCCCGCCTCTAATTCCGATTGCCGGTGCCCCAAAACCAAGCTATTCCTACTTATGGGAAATGGGAGACGGTCATTACAGTAAACAGGCAGAACCAAAACACGTTTACAAAAACAAAGGCAATTATACCACCCGATTAGCCGTTACCAACAATTATGACAACGGAAAACCACCTGCTACCCGACCAAAAAAAGTAGCCATAAACGAAATCGCAGATGATCCATATCAGGATATTGCCTCTATTGCAGACCAAAACGGATTCGCAATTCAAAAAAACTGTGACCCCATTCCGGAACAGGAGATGGTAGTTGTGGTGAGTTATCAAAATCTGGAAAATTATGTTACCAACGGAAAATTGTATCTTTTTTACAACGAAAAACAGTTCAAAAACAATAATTTCGAACTGGTCGATTTTAGAACATATGCAGGTGAGCGCGAAGTAAAAGAAAATACAATTGCTTCTGTAAATGATTTGGATGATTCAAAATCGTATGTAGCTTCCTCTGAAAACACTTTTAAAACCAGAAAATACAAGAACACGACTACCGAAGAAGATCTGGAAGCAAGCTTGCTTGACGCTAACAAAACCTACCATAATGTTTCTATCCTTGAATTTGACGACGCCAATCCAACAGAAACGCGAAATGTTTTTTACACCTTCAAAACAACACCTGAAATGATCAAAGATACCAGCGCAACTGTTACAATGCGAGGTATTTTTGTTCCGAACCGAAGTTTTAAAAACCATAAAATAAAAAACCTCGAAATGGAAATCGTAACCTCTCACGACCCAAACAAAATGGGGTCTAACGGAAGCCTTATTAATTACAGACTGGTTCGGTTTAAAAGGGTGAAATTCAAAACCCGTTTTCAAAACAACGGTGAAGGCCCTGCGAGAAAAATTCGTTTAGAAACGGATATCCCCGATATGTTTGACAAAAAAACATTCCAGATTGAAGGCATGTATCCTGAATGTCCAATTTGTCCAAAAGACGAAGAACCAACTGTCAGCTGTCTGGATACCATTATCAAACAAAAACAGATTATTTTTACCTTTAAGAATATATATCTGCCGGGTACTGAACAAAAAAATGTACAGGAAAAAGACAGCACAAAAGGTTTTGTACGCTATTCGATGAAATTCAGCGAAGACTTCCATAAAGTAAAAACCAAAAGCAGAACTGCTATTATCTTTGATAAAAACGAACCCATAATTACCAATTACGCCACTACCCGATTTTTACCTGGAATTTCGATTGGTGCCAAAGCGGGCTATAACATTTATCCGGATTTAGATAATTCGACCAGTTATTTTGTCGGCGCTACTATTTCACCTTTCAAGTCCTATCGTTTTTACTGGCAGGCAGAATGGGTAAATGCTTTGAATAAATATGACAGCAATGTTACTGTTGTCGATGAAATAAACACCAATGCAAACGGAACGAGGCAATTGACACGTACAACGACAGCAACTGAGAACAAAAATGTAAATTGGGAAGTTCCGCTTTTGATTCGGTATAATATTAACAATTATATTGGAATCGGAGCCGGAATTCAGGCCAACATCAATGTTTTATCAGAGCAGACTCAGGATATAAAAACAGAAACTTTTGAAGGCGAAAAAGAAAATTTCTTAATCGACACAAAAACAACAAATAATACAGTTCGAAACTCTTTTGCAGATTTTAAAGCAGGGCTTTTATTTGATTTAACAGCTGGTTTTGCGAGAATAGGCCCCAGTTTGGGAGCTCGCTATGTTATGAATTTTGAGCACAATTTTAATTATATCCAGCTTTATGGAATCTGGAAGTTTTAGTTTATGGCACAGAGATTCACAGAGGCAGCACAGAGATTCGCAAAGTTATTTTTAATTCTTTGTGTGTCTTTGCGAAAACTTAGTGAATCTCTGTGAAATAAAAATACGAAACAATAATATGAACTTACATTACTTATATGGTTTAATCTTTCTTTTTATAAACCTGAATGTTCTTGGGCAGAATCAGGAAGATCAAATATATAATGCCATTGATGTTTTTGTCGCTCGTCCTTCCGCGAAAGCACTACAGAAACTTTCCAAAACAGAAACTGATTTCTGGAAAAATCCACAATCGAAAACCAAAGACGAATTACTCGCCATTGTGGTTTTAAACTGCAATAAGGCCTATTATGAAAATCAATTAGGGCAATCTCAAAAAGCGCTTTCGAGTTATGAAAAAGCCTGGCAAATCTATCAAAAACACAAACTTAAAGATTATGATATTATCGAATATTGCCTGAAACCCTTAGGGAATTTATATACCGTTTTAGGCGATTATGATAGTGCCGAAAATACGATAAAGCAGTATTTTTTTATAGTCAACACAACCAAAAATTATCCCGAAGACCAGAAACAAAAATTTGCAGCAATTCTTAATTTATCAAATGTTTATCAGAGTTCCGGTAAAATATCCATGGCTACGCAGTTATTAGAAAACACTTTAAAAACAGAGAAATTATCGAATTCACAGAAAGGAACTTTATGGAACAATCTTGGGAATAGTTATCTGCTAAGTTCCACAGGAAATTTAATGAGACCAGAGCTTTATCAAAAAACCGAAAATGCTTTTCAATTAGCTGTAAAATATCTGAAAAACGAAAAAGGACAATCTGAAACTTTATCTAATTCTTATAGAAATTTAGCAACTCTTAACCGTCAGCGAGAAAAATTTGAAATTGCAAATTCGTATTTAGAAAAAGCGGAAAAACTATTTCTGGAAAATCAAAATCAACAGCCCAGAAAAGTTGCAAAATTGTATTATGAAAAAGCCTTATTGCTTTTTGATGAACAAAAATATGATGAAAGTGAGAAGCAGATTACAGCTGTTTTTAAAATTTTAATTCCGAATTATAACTCAAAAAATAATTTTCCGAATCAAAATCAATTGTATGGAGAAACGGTTTTAATAGATGCACTCGATTTACAGGCAGAAATTTTACTATACAAACAGCCCAAAAAAGCTTTAAAAACTTTTGAACTTTCCTTTTACATCGAAGATTTATTAATGAATGCTTTGGTGTATGAAAATTCCAAAATTATTACCCAAATTCGAACTCGTAACAGAACTGAAAAATGCCTTTCGATTTATAATCGTTTGTACAAAAAAGAAAATAAAATTCAATATTTAGAAAAAGCTTTTCAATTGTCAGAAAGAACGAAATCAGGTATTTTAAAAAGTTATCGTTCGAATATTAAAACAGCTTCCGCGGAAGAAAAATCACTTTTACAGCAACTTCAAAATTTAAATAACACGATTTTAAAAGAACAGCAAAAAGGGAATCAGGCTAACATTTCAAACATTAATTCAGCAATCAAAAAACAAAATGAACTTACGATTTCTCTGAAGCAAATACAATTGAAAAATGCTGATTATATTCCTGAAAGCTGTGATTTAAAAGTTTTATTTTCTAAATTAGAAAAAGACAAAGCGATCATGGTTCATTATTTTATGGGCTCTGAAAATTTGTTTTATTTCACTCTACAAAATAACCGAATTAGTTTAAATCATATCGATACAGATCATAGAGCAATGATTGAAGTTGTTCGTTTTGTAGATTATTTTAATACTGCAGCTGCGATTACTAATGATATTTCCGGATATAATCACTCCGGGAAAAAAGTGCATGATTTATTAAAATTGCCTCAAAATACTATATATAAAAACCTCATCATCATTCCTGATGGTATTTTGAACTTCTTACCTTTTGAAGCTTTGATTACACAAGAATCTTCTACAACAAATTTTGCAAAAATGCATTATTTATTGAATAACTTTAAAATTGGGTATAACACTTCAGCCAGTTTTTACCTGAATTCAAAACCAATTTCAAATATTGATAAAACCGTTTTGGGACTTTTTCCGGTTTTCGAAAAAACAAGTTATGAATTGAGTTATTCGAAAAAAGAACTGGAATCAATTCGAAATAATTTTAAGGGAAAATATTTAGAAAATTCAGAAGCCAGCTTTTCCAATTTCAAAAATAATATTTCAAATTATTCGATTTTACATCTGAGCACACACGCCTCTTCCGGAGATATTGAAACTCCTGCGAGTATCAAATTTTATGATCAGGAAATATTGTATTCTGAATTGTATACTCTCAATATAAATCCGGATTTAGTGGTTTTAAGTGCCTGTGAAACCGGAATTGGCAAGCTCTACAAAGCCGAAGGTGCCATGAGCATTGCAAGAGGTTTTCAGTTTGCAGGAGCACAAAATTTATTATTCTCTTTATGGAAAGTAAACGATTATACGACTTCGGTTTTTATGTCTGACTTCTATAAAAATGTCAAAAACAACCAAACCTATTTTGAAGCCAATGCCAATGCTAAAATTTCTTTCTTGAATAACCCTGAAATTTCAAACGATAAAAAATCACCTTATTATTGGAGTTCTTTTGTGTATTATGGTTCTATTTCCCCTGAAGAAAACACAACAAATTATATCCTTTATATCATTAGCTTTTTGGGTGCAATTGGTTTATTTTTGATTTTCAATCGCAATCAAAAATGGAAAATCTTCACTTGGTCCTCAAAAAAGAAAAGTATAAAAAGATAAAATTTAAAATCATCAAAACCCAGCATTTATTGATAAAGGCAAAAATCAATGGTGTTTCCGGAAATTTCATTCTGGATACTGGCGCATCAAATTCCTGCGTAGGTTTTGAAAGCATTGAGCGATTTGAATTAACATCCAAAAATTCCAAAACCAAAGCTGCCGGTGCAGGCGGAACCGGAATGAAAACACAAATTTCGAAACACAATTCCCTGCAAATTGGTTCCTGGAAAAACAATGATTTTGGTTTAGTTATTTTTGACCTTTCGCATGTCAATGAAGCTTTATTACAATACAAGGCAAAATCTGTTCACGGTATTATTGGTGCGGATGTTTTGATGGAAGGAAAAGGAATTATTGATTATTATAATCATTATTTGTATTTATTGTAATCACAACGCGAACCCTAAAAAACAACAAACCTTCTTTATAACTGAAAGAAGGCTTTATTGTTTGCTTATTTTCTTAATTTTTTCTTAGAATGAGACTCTTTAGCATCCTTTCCCAATGCCCACAAAATCCCACCTGTAAGATGCTCAAGATATAAAGGATCGACATAATCTTTACTATCATGTCCTAAAGCGGTATAAAACACTCTGGCACCTTCAAATTCATGACACCATGCCAAAGGGAGGTAATCACCAAAAACACGCCCTGGATAAACTTCCTTTTCGGTATCATTTACGGTTCGTAAATCGGCGGCTAAAAGTACCTGAATATTTGGATTGAATTCATTCATATAGTAGCATTCGTCCTCTTTTCTCCATATTTCAGGCAGCATCGATGTAGAAGGGTGGTTTTTATTAATTACTTTTATTTCGAAAGACTGAAAAGCAGGATGGCTTTTAAATTTTCCTCCTATCATTGTTGCATACCAAGGCCAGGATTTTGCAGAATCAGAGGCACTATGAATTCCTACGAAAGATCCGCCGGCATGAATATAATCCACAAGTGCTTGTTTTTGTTGTTCCGTATCAAAAATCTCATTACAGGTATTTGAGAAAATAAGACAGCTGTACTTTGCTAAATTGTCGGTAGTCATTACTGCCGGATCATCTGAAACATCAACAATCAGGTTGTTTATTTCACCTATTTTCTTTATGGCTTCTACACTGACAGCAATATTTTGATGAACATAACCTTTACCATTTTTAGTGTAAACCAAAATTCGTTTTTTGGCTGGCGGATTTGCAAAAACAGCACCTAAGCCAAAAATAACAGCGAGCAATATTAATTTTATTTTCATTATTCTTTTATTCATTATTCGAATATAAAAAGAAAATCCCAAACTCCTTGAATTTAGGATTTGGGATTTTAAATTGAAATATTTTTAAAACTATAGCTCCAAGGCTCTTTTAGCATCTCCGTTCATCAATAATTCTACAGGATTTTCCAAAGCTTCTTTAACCGCTACTAAGAAACCAACTGACTCACGACCATCGATAATTCTGTGATCGTACGAAAGTGCTACGTACATCATTGGGTGAATTTCAACTTTACCGTTTACAGCAATTGGACGCTCAATAATATTGTGCATTCCTAAGATTCCAGACTGAGGAGGGTTGATAATTGGTGTAGATAACATAGATCCGAAAACACCACCATTTGTAATTGTGAATGTTCCACCAGTCATATCGTCAACTGTAATTTGTCCGTCACGTGCTCTTAAAGCCAATCTTTTAATCTCAGCTTCTACTCCACGGAAAGTTAAGTTTTCAGCATTACGAACTACAGGAACCATCAATCCTTTTGGTCCTGAAACCGCGATTGAAATATCTGCGAAATCGTAAGCTATTTTGTAATCACCGTCCATCATGGAGTTCACATCCGGATATAATTCTAAAGCTCTTGTAACTGCTTTTGTGAAGAAAGACATATATCCTAAACCAAGACCACCGTGTTTCGCTTTAAATGCATCTTTGTACTCATTACGAATCTGGTTGATTGGCGTCATGTTTACTTCATTGAAAGTAGTCAACATCGCAGTTTCATTTTTAGCAGCTACTAATCTTTCAGCTACTTTACGACGTAACATCGATAATTTTGTACGCTCAGAACCACGGTTTCCTCCAGTTGGTGTTCCCATTGAAGGTACTGCATTTACAGCATCATCTTTTGTAATTCTTCCACCTTTTCCAGTTCCTGAAACTGTTGCTGGTGCTATGTTTTTTTCGTCTAATATCTTTCTTGCTGCCGGAGAAGGAGTTCCGGAAGCATAACTTGTTGCTGCAGCTGGTGCCACTTTTGGAGCTTCTGCTTTAACTTCAGCCTTTGGAGTCTCTGCTTTCGGTGCTTCTTTAACTTCAGCTTTTGGAGCCTCAGCTGCCGGAGCGTCTCCTGCAGGTTTTGCTGCGCCTGTATCAATTAAACAAACTACTGCTCCTACTGCTACTGCGTCACCTTCTTCTGCTTTTAGTGTAATAGTTCCACTTGCTTCTGCAGGTAATTCAAGAGTTGCTTTGTCTGAATCAACCTCAGCAATTGCCTGGTCTTTTTCTACATAATCTCCGTCTTTTACTAACCAAGTTGCAATTTCTACTTCTTTTATTGATTCCCCTGGTGATGGGACTTTCATTTCTAAAATCATGTTCTGTTATTTTAAATTATGAATTTTATATTTTAAATTGTTCCGTAAAGAACTTTCTTATTCTTGTTTTTCTAGCCCTGATGGAAGCGATATCCTTTTTCTGGCTTCTTTAGGCCGGGAAAAGATTTAGCGGACAGCAGGAATCAGCTCCTTATTATCTGAATAAATCTTTATCAAAAACCATTCTGATTGCATCTGCGTGACGACGTTTTGCACGGGTGTAACTTCCTGATGCCGGAGCTGCATACGCTTTTAATGAAGCTAATCTCCATTTTACAAGGTCAAAGTTCATTAACATAAAGCTGTATGCCCCCATGTTTTTAGGCTCTTCCTGTGCCCAGACATAATCATCAGCGTTTGGATATTGTGCGATAATCTCTTTTAATTGCTCAACAGGCAAAGGGAACAATTGCTCGATACGAACAACCGCAACGTCTTTTCGACCATTGTTTTCTCTTTCTGCGGTAATATCGTAGTAGAATTTACCTGTAACGAAAACTAATGTTTTTACTCCTTTTTTATCAACTGTATTGTCATCGATCGTTTCCTGGAAACTTCCATTTACTAAGTCTTCAACCGGAGACACACATCTTGGGTCACGCAATAAACTCTTTGGGGAGAATACCACTAATGGTTTACGGAAATCTGTTTTCATTTGTCTTCTCAACAAGTGAAAGAAGTTGGCTGGCGTTGTACAATCGGCTACATACATATTGTGTCTTGCGCAAAGTTGTAAATAACGCTCCATTCTTGCAGATGAGTGTTCAGCTCCCTGACCTTCGTATCCGTGTGGCAGTAATAAAACAATACCGTTTTGGTTGTTCCATTTGTCTTCTCCACAAGAAATATACTGGTCGATCATAATTTGGGCTCCGTTTGAAAAATCTCCAAATTGCGCTTCCCAAATAGTTAAGGCTTTTGGATTTGCCAAAGCATAACCGTAATCAAATCCTAAAACTCCATATTCTGATAAAAGGGAATTGAAAACTCCAAATTTTCCCTTTTTGTTTTCTATAGCGTCAAGTAAAATGACTTCTTCTTCAGAATCTTCGACTTTAACTACAGCATGACGATGTGAGAATGTACCACGCTCAACATCCTGGCCTGAAATCCTAATATCAAATCCTTCCGTTAAAAGAGAACCATAAGCTAATGCTTCTGCTGTCCCCCAGTCTAATGTATTATTATCATATCCTGCTTTTCTGTCGGATACAATTTTGGTAATTTTATTGATGAACTTTTTATCTGATGGTAAAGTTGAGATTGTTTTTATAATAGAATCCAGCTCTTCTTTTGGGAAAGAAGTATCTACTTTTTTCAACATCGCATCATCAGAAACCTGCTGGAAACCACTCCACTCATTCTGCATGAACGGTGTTATGATAGTCAAATCTTTTTTCCGTGAAGCTTCTAAATTCTCCTCCATGTCTGATTTGTACTCTTTCTCTAAAGCATTTACATAAGTTGCATCAATTACACCATCAGACAATAATTTCTCTGCATAAATATCTCTTGGATTCTTATGTTTTGCAATGATTTTATATAAAACAGGTTGTGTAAAACGAGGCTCATCACCTTCATTATGACCATACTTTCTGTATCCTAATAAATCAATAAACACGTCACGCCCGAACTGCATTCTGTAGTCTAATGCAAAAGATACTGCATGTACAACAGCCTCAGCATCATCAGCATTTACGTGCAATACTGGTGAAAGCGTTACTTTGGCAACATCTGTACAATACGTAGATGAACGTGCATCTAAATAATTTGTGGTGAAACCAACCTGATTGTTGATTACAATATGAATAGTACCTCCGGTTTTATAACCGTCTAATTGTGCCATTTGGATGATCTCGTACAAAATACCCTGACCTGCAATTGCAGCATCGCCATGAACGGCGATTGGTAATACTTTTGAGAAATCATTAGGATAATATTTATCTTGTTTTGCTCTTGTAATTCCTTCAATAACAGCTCCAACTGTCTCTAAGTGCGAAGGATTTGGCGCTAAATTGATATTGATATTTTTTCCTGTTCTTGTTTTTTTATCAGCAGTAAGACCTAAGTGATATTTTACGTCACCATCAAAATATTCCTGATCGTAATCTTTACCGTCAAATTCTCCAAAAATATCCTGAGTCGATTTTCCGAAAATGTTGGCCAGAACGTTCAAACGTCCACGGTGGGCCATTCCCATTACAAATTGCTCCACTCCTTGTTCGGCAGCTTTTTCAATCAAAGCATCCAAAGCCGGAATAATAGTTTCTCCACCTTCTAATGAAAAACGTTTTTGACCTACATATTTGGTATGCAAAAAGTTCTCGAAAGAAACGGCCTGGTTTAATTTATTAAGAATCGTTTGTTTTTCTTCTGTAGAAAAATTAGGCTGATTAACATTTACTGCTAATTTATCCTGAATCCATTTTACAACACCAGGGTTTCTGATGTACATATACTCAATACCAATATGCTGACAATAAATTGCTTTAAGACGTGTAATGATATCCTGCAAGGTACAAGGCGGAACACCAATAACCTGTGCAGCATCAAAAACTGTCGAAAGATCAGCTGTTGTTAAGCCGAAGTTTTCAATATCAAGAGTTGGTGATGACGTTCTGCGATCACGCACCGGATTGGTTTTAGTAAACAAATGACCACGCGAACGGTAGCCATCAATTAATTTCAATACGTTAAATTCTTTTTGTAATTTTTCAGAAACCTTAGTGTAATCTGTATTGTCGCTAGTTACGTATTCAACGATTTGCTGAACTGGATTTTCGTCATTATAAGTTGTCATTCCAAAGTCGAAACCCTGAAAAAAACTTCTCCAGCTTGGCTCAACGCTATCCGGATTTACTAAATATTGATCATATAACTGTGCGAAAAACTCTGTATGCGCTGCATTTAAAAATGAAAACCTATCCATAATATGTGTGAATATACTTTTTGTTAAATAGAATGGCAAAAGTACAACAATCGATATTATTTAAATGGTTTTTTTACGTACTTTTACGTAAAAATTTGTTAAAAATAGCCTAAACTATGAAGAAAATTCATTTTTCAATCGTTTTCAAATCATTTTTTGTGATTTTGATCTGCCTGTTTTCAAATGTTATGAATGCACAGGATGAAAATAATGTAATCGATAACAATACTCAATTTTGGGACAAAGTGCAATTTGGAGGCGGATTGGGTCTTGGATTTGGCTCAGGATATACTGATATTTCTGTAATGCCTAGTGCCATTTATAATGTGAATGAAATTGTAGCTGTTGGTTTGGGATTACAATTTGGATATTTATCCTCAAAAAACTATTATAACTCGTATGTTTACGGAGGGAGTATTTTGGGATTAGTAAATCCAATTCCGGAAATTCAATTATCTGCCGAACTGGAACAGGTAAGAGTTAACACCGATTATAAAGCAAATAATAGCAGACCTTCTTTTTCAGATGATTATTGGAATACCGCATTGTTTCTGGGAGCCGGATACAGAACCGGAAATGTAACGATTGGTGGTCGTTATGATATTTTATTTAATGATAAAAGAAGCCTTTACGGATCTGCGTTTATGCCTTTTGTGAGGGTTTATTTTTGATTTTTAGCTGTTAAGGTTCTGAGATACTGAGCACCTGAGTTATTAATTAATAGAAAAAACGTTCCTCAATGAAAAAATATTTTGCCATCCTTGGATTTCTATTTGGATTTTCTTCATGTCAGCAGAAAGAAACAAATGATTTTGAAAATAAAAAACAAGCAGAAATTGATGCAAATCTAAAAGTAATTAACTCCTTACGATCTGAAGGTGATAAACTTACTGTTTCCAGAGAAGTTTATCATTGGATATATTTTAAAAATGTAAGCGAAAAAAACAATTATCTTAAAGAAGTTCTTAAACAAGGATTTGTACTGGTAAGTTCAAATAAAATTGAAGACAAACTACCATACCAATTACAGATTAAAAGAATTGATAAAGTTGATGAAAGTAGTGTCAATAAATATGTTATTTATTTATGGGAAAAGGCAATTGAATATAATGGAGATTATGATGGCTGGGAAACAAGTATCGAAAAATCTTAGAACCTCAGAACCTTAGCAACTCAGAACTTTTACTTGTAGTAATTTCGAAACCAAACCTTCTGCCATTCTCTTTTTAGGATTAAAAAAGAAACTTCTTCTGCCAGAACTACCAAATCAGAACCGTCCAGTTTTTTGATTTCCTTTTCAGACACATCTATTATATAAAGGAGATTCAAATATTCAGCAAATTTGTACTGAATCATTCGGTAGACTTTTTCGTGCAACTGAATTTTCAATTCATCAGGCGAAATACTCAATGGAAAATCAATTCCTTCGTTTGCCAAATTAAAATCCTTGTTGATTTGTTCGATTAATTTAAGGTACAAAGATTCCTTTTGGACTTCTTCAAATAACAAATCACTATTTAATGGAGTAACATACATATTTTTATTAATTTCAATGGCAATTGCAAAAATTAAATTCAAATTTCAAAAATTAACTCAACTGAAATTGAGGTTGATTTTTGAGATTGAAATTGATATTGATTTTTTTAAACTTTTCTTCCCATCAAATTCTCTCCGAATTTTTTAAGAATATTTTTCTTTTCGGTATTAATGTCCATTTTTTCCAAAGTTTCAAAAGCTTTAAAAGTATACATTTCTATTGCTTCCTGCGTTGCTTTTGAAGCTCCTGATTCATTAAAAATAGTTTTGGCTGTTTCTATTTTAACTGTGTTGTCTTCTAATTGCGAACCAAATAATTTCTGCAATTCAGTTCTTTTTTCATTCGTAGAAAATTCAAGGGCTTTTAAATATAAATAGGTTCTCTTATTTTCGATAATATCGCCCCCAACCTGTTTTCCGAAAGTTTCCGGATTTCCAAAAGCATCTAAATAATCATCTTGTAATTGAAAAGCAAGACCCAAATTCAATCCGAAATCATAAATTAAATTCGCTTCATTTTCAGAAGCTTTAGCTACAATGGCACCCATTTTCATGGCAGCAGCAACCAGAACAGCTGTTTTGTATTCGATCATTTTGAGATACTCCGGAATTGTAACGTCATTTCTTTCTTCAAAATCAACATCCCATTGCTGCCCTTCGCAAACCTCAAGAGCTGTTTTGCTAAACAGTTTCGCCAAGTCCCTAAAAACACCAGGCTCATATTGTTCAAAATACTGATAAGCCAGAATCAGCATGGCATCTCCGGAAAGAATTCCGGTATTGATATTCCATTTTTCATGAACTGTTACTTTCCCTCTTCGCAAAGGCGCATCGTCCATGATATCATCGTGTACCAGAGAAAAATTATGAAAAACCTCGACCGCCATGGCTGCAGGAAGTGCCATTTTATAATCGGTATCAAAAACCTCTGACGCCATCAAAGTCAATACAGGACGCATTCGTTTTCCGCCAAGACCTAAAATATACTCAATGGGTTCGTAAAGAGTAACTGGTTCTTTATTTATTGTCTGGTTTTTTAAATAACTGATAAAAAATTCCTGGTATTGGCTAATATGGTGCATAAAATAAAATCTGATTAACGTGCTTCAAAGATACAATTCAAATATGAATTATCCTTTTCTAATTTAAATTGCAATAACCTGTATAAAAAGATCCTTCAAGATTCTGCAAAATCAACGAAATGAAAAATTATTGAAAAAACATGGAAACTTTTTTGGTGTTTCGAGTTTCCTGTTTATATTTGCATCGCTAAACGGAAACTTAAAACACCAAAAAAGTTTCCGAAAGTAATTCGAGTAATTTAATAAACTCAACAAAACCAAATATTTATGAAAACTACATGGACCTTAGATTCTAGCCAATCAGATGTTTTAATTAAAATGAGACATTCGATAATCGCATATTTAGGAGGAACTGCACATAAATTTGGTGGTTTTGTAAATATCGAAAACAATGAAATTGCAGATGCATCTGTTGAATTTTCTTTAGACATCAATAATAAAAATGACAGTTTTCAACAAATTGATACCTATTTACAACTTCAGGATTTATTTGATGTAAACGAGCATCCAATTATTAGTTTCAAATCGACTTCGTTTCAAAAAGTAAATAATAATATCAACTTTTTTAAAGGTGATTTAACCATTAAAGATGTAACTAAAGTCGTAGAACTTGAGGCAGAATTTATTGGGGTGAATACCTATAATGGAGACAGAAAAGTGGCTTTTGAAATTAAGGGAGATATAAAACGCCAGGATTTTGGATTGGATTATCATTCTTATAATCAAAATGGAGGATTGGCGCTTGGAAAAAATATTAAGCTTATTGCCAATCTTGAATTCAGCATATAAGTCATATTATGAATAAATTAATGTAAAATTATTACAAAAACAAAGGAAACTATTTTTTAAATACAGTTTCCGATTTATCTTTGTAAGGGCAATTTAAATTAAAAATGAAAGAGAAAATCATAGCAAAAGCAAGCGATTTATTTTTAAAACTCGGTTTTAAAAGTGTTACGATGGATGATATTGCAGGTGAAATGTGTATTTCAAAAAAAACGATTTATAAATATTTCTGTAACAAGGAGGTGCTAATCGAGGAAAGCACTTCGATGGTTCATAGACAAGTGCATGAAGTAATTGACACTATCGTTGCTAAAAATTATAATGCTATTCATGAAAATTTTGAAATTAGGGAAATGTTTCGCAATATGTTTAAAAATGCAACAGATACTTCGCCTCTTTACCAGTTAAAAAAGCATTATCCGGAAATCTATAAAAACATGATGACTCATGAAATAGAGCAGTGCACTCATTATTTTAGGGATAATATTTTAAAAGGAATTCGCGAAAATTTATATAGATCTGATTTGAATATAGCTGTCTATGTAAAATTTTACTACACCTTGATTTTTCACATTAATGAAACTACTATCTCAGAGAAAGAAGCACAGGAGATAGAATTAGAAGCTTTAGAATATCACACCCGGGCAATGGCTACAGCAGAAGGTATAAAAGAATTAGAAAAACAGCTAAAAAATTTACACACTAATCATCAATCCATTAAATCAACATGATCCTAAATCATAATTAAAAAAAGAAGAAAGGCAATATTTTTCAATTAATAAAACAAATATTAACTCTATATGAAAAGAATAATTCTTATATTTTTGTGTACAATTGGCATCTCAGTCAACGCACAAGTGACAACTTTAACGCTAAAAGATGCTGTTACATATGCGCTTCAAAATAAAGCGGAAGCAAAGAAAGCTAAATTAGAAGTTGAAAATAGTGAATATCAAATTCAGGAAGTTCGCTCCCGTGCATTACCTCAAATTTCAGCTAATGGAAATTTGACCCACAATCCAATCATCCAAACTACGGTAATTGATGGAGCAGGATTTGGTCAGCCAGGAACAACAATTCAGGCCGCTTTTGGTCAAAAATGGACTTCTGGAGCTGGAATTTCTTTAAGTCAGGCTTTATTTGACCAATCTGTATTTACAGGTTTAAAAGCTGCAAAATCAACCCGTCAGTTTTATCAAATCAACGATCAGTTAACTGAAGAACAGGTAATAGAAAGAGTCGCAAATAACTACTATCAGGTATATGTTCAGCGCCAGAAATTAATTTTACTGGACAGTAATTATGTTAATACTACTAAAGTTCGTGATATTATTAAAGGGCAATTTGATAACGGATTGGCTAAAAAAATTGATTTGGACAGAGTAAGTGTTAAAATGTCAAACATTAGTACTCAACGTCAACAAATCTTAAATGCTGTTCAGTTACAGGAAAATGCTTTGAAGTTTTACATTGGAATGCCTATGGAAACTCAAATCGAGATTCCACAATCAGAATTTGAAGTTACTCCGGCTGCCTTAAGCGAAACTCCTAATGTTACAAACAGAACTGAGTATTTGCTTTTGAAAAAACAGGAAGAACTATTAGTCTTTCAGAAAAAATCGGTTGAAGCAGAATACTATCCTACCCTGTCATTGTCCGCAGGATACAATTATATAGGCCAGGGTCCTGAAATGCCACTTTTTGCAAAACCTTCAGATGGTGTATATTGGTCGGATTATTCATCAATTGCATTGAATTTAAGAGTCCCAATTTTTACAGGATTCGGGACCCGTGCCCGGGTAAGGCAAACTGATGTAAAAATCAGAACCCTTCAGGAAGACATCAAAGATACCCAGCTTTCACTTGATTTGGAGTATAAAAATGCAACAACTCAAATTCAGAATAGTTTAATTACAATTGAGAATCAAAAAGAGAATATGACCTTGGCAGGAGAAATTCTGAATAATACCAAAAATAATTATTTACAAGGACTTGCTTCTTTAACTGATTTATTGGATGCCGAAAATGCATCTATCGAAGCACAGAACAATTACACATCAGCAATACTGGATTACAAATTAGCAGAAGTAGCATTAATCAAATCAAAAGGCGAACTTAAATCACTTATTAAATAACTAACAAAATGAAAAAAATTATTATAACCATTCTAGTCATAGTTGGCGCATTAGCCCTAATTGGGTACGTTTTAACCAATAATAAAAAAGAAAACGAAGCTAAAACTGATATTGTTGCTGAAAAAAATGCAGCGGTTTCTGTAAAAATAACCCCAGTAAAAACAGAAGAAGTTTCATTGGATTTTGTAGCTAACGGAAATTTCCAGCCTATTCAGGAATTAACTTTCTCTGCTGAAAAATCAGGAAAAGTAATCAGCGTTTTAGTGAAAGAAGGAGACTACGTAAGAGTGGGTCAAACTTTATTGACAATGAGAGGTGACGCAATTAATGTAAGTGCACAACAAGCACAAGCTGCTTACCAAAATGCGAAATCTGATTATAGCCGATACGAAAATGCATTTAAAACTGGCGGTGTTACAAAACAACAATTAGATCAGGCAAAATTAGCCTTAACTAATGCCGAATCCAGCCTTACACAAGCAAATATTAATGTTGGGGATACTAAAGTAAAAGCACCTATCAATGGTTTTATTAATAAAAAATATGTTGAACCGGGATCTATTTTAGCCGGAATGCCAGCAACTGCATTGTTTGATATTGTAAATGTTTCTAAATTAAAATTAGCGGTAACGGTAAACGAAACACAGGTCGCCAGTTTAAAAAAAGGAAATAATGTAAATATAACAGCCAGTGTGTATCCTGATAAAACTTTTTCTGGAAAAATAACTTTTATAGCTTCAAAAGCTGATGAATCTTTAAACTTCCCTGTTGAAATTGAAATCGCAAATAACCTGAATAATGATTTGAAAGCAGGTATGTATGGAACTGCAAATTTTGCATCCAACCAACAAAAACAAACCCTGATGGTTGTACCTAGAAATGCATTCGTAGGAAGTGTGAGCAGCAACGAAATTTTTGTAGCTGAAAATGGTATTGCTAAATTAAGAAAAGTAACAGCTGGAAGAATTTTAGGTGATAAAGTTGAAATTATCAATGGGTTATCTGACGGTGAAACTGTAATTGTTACAGGTCAAATCAACTTACAGGACGGTAACGCAGTAGAAATTATTAAATAAAAAGTAATTAGTAAAGAGTACTTAGTCCTTAGAATTAGTCAGACTAAATATCTACTAAGGACTAAAAACTAAGGACTTAATAAAATTTAAAGAATATATGAAATTAGCCGAAATATCCATAAAACGTCCGTCGTTAGTAATTGTATTGTTTACAATCCTGACACTTGGCGGACTGTTCAGCTACAGCCAGTTGGGCTACGAACTGATCCCAAAATTTGAAACTAATGTTATTACGGTTTCAACTGTTTATCCAGGAGCTTCTCCAAGTGAGATAGAAAATACCGTAACAAAGAAAATAGAAGATGCAATCGCATCTTTGGAGAATATCAAAAAAATTGACTCTAAATCGTATGAGAGTCTTTCTATCGTATCGATTACTTTGACATCAACTGCCAATGTAGATATTTCGATGAACGATGCACAGCGTAAAATTAATGCTATTTTAAGTGATCTTCCAGATGATGCAGATCCACCGTCATTGACCAAATTCTCTTTGAGTGATTTACCAATCATGACACTTGGTGCTAATGGTAAAATGGACGAAGCAGCATTTTACGATTTGATAGATAAAAAAATCGCTCCAGTTTTATCTCGTGTACAAGGTGTAGCACAGGTAAATATTATTGGTGGTGAAGAGCGTGAAATTCAGGTAAATCTTGACGCTGTAAAAATGCAGGGTTACGGGCTTTCTGTTCCGCAGGTACAGCAAACTATCCTAACTTCAAATTTGGATTTTCCAACAGGAAACATACAAACCCGCGATCAAAAAATACTAATTCGTTTAGCAGGTAAATATAAAAATGTTGAAGAATTAAGAAATTTAGTAGTTTCCTCACAAAATGGAATTCAGGTTCGCTTGGGAGATATTGCAGACGTTCAGGATACTCAAAAAATAGCTGAGAAAATTGCTCGTGTAGATCAAAAAAGTGCTATTGTACTTCAAATTGTAAAACAATCTGATGCCAATGCGGTTGCAGTAAGTGAGCAGCTATTAAAAGCAATTGAAACTTTAGAAACGGATTATAAATCGTCTCAATTAAAATTAGAAGTTGCAAAAGATAGTACAGTTTTTACCTTAGAAGCTGCAGATTCTGTAGTTCACGATTTATTAATTGCAGTAATTCTGGTAGCTCTTGTAATGTTATTTTTCTTGCACAGTATTAGAAACTCATTGATCGTAATGGTATCGATTCCTGCATCTTTGATTGCCACTTTTATCGGAATTTATTTAATGGGATATACCCTGAATTTGATGAGTTTACTGGGATTATCACTTGTTGTGGGTATTCTGGTGGATGATGCGATTGTGGTACTTGAGAATATTTACCGACATATGGAAATGGGTAAGAGCCGTATTCGTGCGTCTTATGATGGTACGGCTGAGATTGGAGGAACCGTAACTTCTATTACTTTAGTAATTGTAGTTGTATTCCTTCCGATTGCAATGAGTACCGGACTAGTATCAAACATTATTACACAATTCTGTGTTACGGTAATTATATCAACATTGTTCTCTTTATTGGCTTCGTTTACTATTATTCCATGGTTGTCATCACGTTTTGGAAAATTAGAGCATATTGAAGGTAAAAACATTTTTGGAAGAGTTATTCTTGGTTTTGAAAGTTATTTAACTCGTTTTACTGACTGGGTTTCTAATTTATTAAACTGGTGTCTGGATCATTATATTAAAACTATTCTTATTGTATTAGTGCTTTTTTTTGGATCTATTTTCTCTTTACTTGGAGGAGGTTTTATTGGAGGTGAATTCTTTGCAGCGTCTGATAGTGGTGAATTCCTAGTGCAGATTGAAATGCCAAAAGATGCTTCATTAGAACAAACCAACTTTATGACTCAAAAAGCCGAAGCATTTTTAAAAGGCGAGGAATATGTGTTTAGTCAAATTACAACTGTAGGACAAACAAGTGAAGGTCTTGGAGCTTCTCAGGCAACAGCTTACAAAGCAGAGATTGACGTTAAAATGATTGAGCAAAAAGATCGTACGGACGATGCATCTGTTTATGCTGCAAAAACCAAACGTAAACTAGAGAAAATTCTGGTTGGTGCTAAGGTTAAAACAGTCCCGGTTGGTCTTTTAGGAACAGCAGAAGATGCTACTTTAGGATTAATTGTAACAGGTCCAAATGTAGAAAGTGCTATGAAATTTGCAAAATTAGCTGAAGCTGAATTACGCAAGATTCCTGGAACTACAGAGATCAAATTAACGGTTGAAGACGGAAATCCGGAGATTAATGTTCAGGTTGACAGAGATAAAATGGCGGCTTTAGGTCTGTCTTTACAAACTGTGGGTTTAACCATGCAGACAGCTTATAGTGGAAACACCGATGGTAAATTTAGAGCAGGAGAATACGAATATGATATTAACATTAAATACAATGCTTTTGATAGAAAAAACATTACTGATGTTAGTAATTTAATCTTTATCAATAGTGCAGGACAGCAAATTAAATTAAACCAGTTTGCAACAATAGCTGAAGGTTCAGGACCAAGTAAACTGGAGCGTAGGGATAAAACAGCTTCTGTTACTGTACAAGGTCAAAACGTTGGGGTTCCGGCGGGAACGATTGTTACGCAATGGCAGGAAAAACTGGACAAATTAGAAAAACCAACTGGTGTAAATTATATCTGGGGTGGCGATCAGGAAAACCAAAGTGAAGGTTTTGGTACTTTAGGAATTGCTTTATTAGCTGCGATTATTTTAGTTTACCTTGTAATGGTTGGACTTTATGATAGCTTTGTTCACCCGTTTGTAGTATTGTTTGCGATTCCGCTTTCATTTATTGGGGTGTTATTAGCATTGGCATTAACGAACAACACGTTAAATATCTTTACCATTTTAGGGGTAATCATGTTGATTGGTCTGGTGTGTAAGAATGCGATCATGCTTGTCGATTATACCAATCAAAGAAGAGCCGCAGGAGAATCTATCAGAAAAGCACTGATTCAGGCGAATCACGCACGTTTACGTCCTATTTTGATGACTACTATTGCGATGGTATTTGGTATGTTCCCAATTGCATTGGCATCCGGAGCGGGAGCAGAATGGAAAAATGGATTGGCATGGGTAATTATTGGAGGATTAATTTCTTCATTATTCCTTACTTTAATTGTAGTTCCGGTTATTTATGATATTATGGAGAAAATCATTCGTAAATTCTCTAAAGGAGAAAAAATCGACTATGAAGCTGAAATGGTTGCTGATTATGAGCATGCCGAATTAAGTGAAGACGGTTTTAATCCAAAACATACCCATTAATTGTTGATTTAATTTTAGATTGAAAAAACCTGTTCATTAATTTGAGCAGGTTTTTTTTATTAAAATGCTATTCTGGTAAAATCTTTTTATTTTTTATTTAGAATAAATAAGAATAATTTGTTTTGTGTTATTTCAACACCTAAATTTACGCAATCAAAAACAATTCTAAATAAGATGAAAATAAGATTTACAATACCACTAGGTTTATTCTTTATTTTGCTAGCAAGTACAAATGTCTGGGCTCAGGAGAAAGCCACTATTAAAGGACAGATAACCTTGAACGATAACGAATCTCCAGATGGAATTTCAATCGCTTTAAAAGGAACCAGATGGGGAACAATAACAGACGCTAACGGAAACTATAAAATAAAAAATGTTAAACCTGGTACTTACACTATTAAGGTATCTGCTGTAGGTTACATAAGTTCAGAGAAAAAAACAACAGTTACTGAAGGTCAGGAAATAACACAAAACTTCAACTTAATTTCAAATTCAGAAGAGCTAACAGAAGTTGTAATCAATAGCGGCAGAACAAATCATTTCGCCCGTAAAGAAACAAGACAAGTATCGAGATTACCTCTTAAAAATCTTGAAAATCCACAATCCTACACTACTATTACAGGAGAATTATTAAAAGAACAAGTTGTGACTAATTTTGATGATGCTTTGAAAAATGCATCTGGTATCACACCTCTTTGGGCTGCTACAGGGCGTGCTGGAGATGGAGCAGCTTATTATTCTCTCAGAGGATTTCCTGTTCAACCTACTATGGTTAATGGTTTACCTGGATTAACAAATGGAAGTTTAGATCCTGCCAATATTGATAAAATAGAAATCATTAGAGGTCCATCCGGAACTTTATTTGGAAGCAGCTTAATCTCTTATGGAGGTTTAATAAATACGACTACAAAAAAACCTTATAAAACTTTTGGAGGAGATATTAATTATACTGTAGGAAGCTACGGTTTAAACCGTGTAACTGTAGACTTGAATACACCTTTGAATGATAAAAAAAGTTTAAATTTCAGAGTTAACTCAGCATACAACAAACAAGAAAGTTTTCAGGACGCAGGCTTTAAGGAATCCTTTTTTATTGCCCCTTCTTTATCTTACGAAGTAAATGAGAAATTATCCTTTTTAGTTAATACTGAATTTATGAGCAGCGAATCTACAAACCCAACTATGCTGTTTTTAGACAGAGGTGCTCCTTTAAGAGTTCATAATATTGATGAATTAAATTATGACAACAAACGTTCTTACACTAGTAACGAACTGACTATGAAAACGCCTTCTTATAACATTCAGACACAAATGAATTATAAACTTTCTGATCAATGGAGTTCTCAGACCATTTTCTCTACAAGTTCTGCAAGATCTAAAGGAAACTATGCCTATTTATATGAAGGCACTAGTAATAAGGCTTTTGCCTCAATTACAGAGGGAATTGTCCTGGCTCGTTTTTTTACTGATCAGGACAATCAAAATATAACAACAGACATTCAACAAAATTTTAACGGTGATTTTAATATTGGAAGTATAAGAAACAGAATTGTTGTTGGTTTTGATTATTTCAAAAGGACTGCTACTGATCGTAGTACTGGATATTTTGGAAATGGTTATATCTATATTGGAAATGATTTAGCCTCTTTTAATGCACTTTTCGGACCTACGAATGGCGATACCGGAGATTTAACAAAAGCTGGATCTGATGCAATCATTGGAAATAGTCCAAGAAACGATAATAGAACAAAACAAGAAACATACAGTGCTTATGCATCGAATGTAATCAACTTTACACCTGCATTATCCGCCATGTTAAGTTTGCGTGTTGACCGCTTTATGAATGCTAAAAATGATGGTTACAACCAAACAGCTTTTTCTCCAAAATTTGGGCTAGTGTATCAGCCAATCTTGGATAAAGTTTCTTTTTTTGCAAATTACATGAATGGATTTGTTAACGTTGCACCAGGTCAAAACCGTCAGGCTACAATTGTAACTCCTTTGGTACTTAATCCTGAACATGCAGATCAGTTTGAAGTAGGTACTAAATTGAATCTTTTTAAAGATAAACTTTATGCTACTTTTAGCTACTATGATATTAAAGTTACTGATCAGGTATATGTTGTAGAAACCCCTTACATAGATCCAGCAGATCCAGATGCCGAACTACCAAATAACCAGACTACCTATCAGGATGGAGGTCAGAAAAACAAAGGTTTTGAAGCAGAATTTGTTGCAAACCCAATAAATGGTTTAAACATTGTTTTGGGTTACAGTTATAATGATGCAGTTTTAACAAAAGGAGATCCTGACTTTGTAAACCGCAGATCGGAAAATGCAGGACCTAGAAACCTGGCAAACCTTTGGGCCAGTTATAAATTTACAAACGGTTTCTTAAGAGGCTTTGGTTTAGGGTTTGGAGGAAATTATGTTGGCGATAACATGATCATGAACAGAAATGTTGCAGGGACGTTTACAATTCCTGAATACACTGTAATAAACTCCTCTGTTTTTTATAGTGCCGCGAAATTCACTATTACTCTTAAACTAAATAATATTGCGAATAAAGAAATTTACGATGGCTGGTCTACTATACATCCTAAAGATCCAAGAGCAATAGCAGCAAGTTTTACTTATAAATTTTAGATAATAATAATCAATGACACCCTTTCTGGATTACCGGAAGGGTGTTTATAATTCTAAAACCATGATAACTATAGCAACCATTATCGTTTTTTTAGCTTTTTACACTTTATACTACACATCAAAAAGAGCTGTATTATCCTATGATTCAGGTTTTGAAAAATGGATGCGGAAAAATCCAAAACAAACCAAAATTACAGGATTAATTTTACTTTTATCTGCCTATTTATTTTGGCTTTTTACACAATCCTTGTGTTGTGGCACCCTTATGTTTTTTATTCAGCTCATGACAATTGGAAGTCTGATTATCATTTTAATGCCACTAAAAAAAGTTAGCCGTAAAGTTATTTTATTACTTTTTATAATTGTGGCTCTCTTAGAATTTTATTACAACTAATTATCCTAAACTATGCCGGCAAATCCAAAATACTTAACTCAATCCAAATGGCATCGCTTTGCCAAAATAACAGCGGCCATTCTAGGGGGTTATTTTGTTTCAATCACTTTCCATTTGGCTTTAGCTTCCTGGTTTAATCGGGCAAATATTCTTATCACAATGGCTTTTAGTGGATTCATCCTTTGGGTAGCGCTTATGATCATTGCATTTTTGGCAAAAAGCGGATTAAAAATATGGGGAATATATTTATTCCTTACTTTACTTTTTTCTCTTTTAATATATTTGGGGCAAACCTATAATCCAATTGCACAATAAAACTATGAGTAATCGCAATTATAATATTTATTTTCATACTCATACTGTTAGCGGAATTGTCATCAGTGTAGTTCTTTTTGTGATTTTTTTCGCAGGGTCTTTTTCGTTTTTCAGAGATGAAATTATCAATTGGGAAAGAAATGAATCAACCAATGTTACTAAGGAAATACAGCTGGATTACAATACCGCTTTAAACACACTTGATAAGCAATATATTTTGCATGGAAGAAATATTACTATTTCTAAACCAGGCAATGAAAGAAGAGTTTCTATTTATTTAGAAGGTACGAAAGATACTCTGGCTCCAGCCAAACAAAAGGAAGGTCAGTTTTTTTATCTGGATACTAAAAACTTCCAATCTTTCACTTATGAAGAATCTTATTCTCTAGGAGAGTTTTTATACAGGTTGCATTTTTTAGCGCAAATTCCATATCCGGTAGGCTATTATCTTTCGGGATTTATAGCTTTATTTTTTTTGTTTGCAATTATAACAGGCGTTCTGTTACATTGGAAAAAAATTGTTTCAAATTTTTATGTTTTTCGTCCAAGGGAAAAACTCAAAACATTATGGACTGATGCACATACGTCATTAGGAATGATTGGCTTACCTTTTCAATTTGTTTATGCTGTAACTGGTGCCTTTTTTATGATTAAACTGTTAATTGTGGCCCCGGCAGTAATGACACTTTACAAAGGTGATCAAAGCAAAATGTACAACGAATTAGAATATACTGATCCTGACTATAAATTTGAAAACAAGTTATTAACTGCTAATTACAGCATTAATAAAATAGTTGCTAAAGCAAAAAGTAACTGGACCGATTTTAAAATTAACCGTGTTTTCATTCAAAATTATGGCGATGCCAATATGCATGTCTTAGTTGAAGGAGAATTATTAAGTCAAAAGAAATTTACTGGTATAGGCAAAGTAGTGTATCGCATTTCTGACGGAAAAGAGATTGCAAAGAAAAATCCTATTACACAAAACAATTATTTAGATATTGTAAAAAATGTTTTATATCGTGTACATTTTGGCGATTATGGAGGATATGCCTTAAAAATAGTAAGTTTTGTTCTGGGAATTATAACTTGTTTTGTGATTATCTCCGGTGTAATGATTTGGTTAATTGCCAGGGATAAGAAAAACATAGCTCAAAAGAAACGCCGTTTTAATGAAGCAGTAGTTCGTATTTATTTGGCAATCTGCTTAAGTATGTATCCAATTACAGCACTTGCTTTTATAGGAGCTAAACTTTTTTACCCGTTAAGTAAGTCTAATCTATTTATCCTATACTTTGGGGGATGGCTATTATTGACAATCTTTTTTGTTATTAGAAAAAATAACGCTTATACCAATAAATGGTGTTTAATTTCCGGAAGTATTTTAGGCTTTTTAATCCCTATTGTAAACGGGATTGTTAGTGGAAATTGGTTCTGGAATTCATTTATGCAAAATCAAATTCAGATTTTCTTTATAGATGTTTTTTGGATTGTTTTAGCTTCTATTTCACTTTATGTCGCCTTTTCTTTAAAACCAAAAGAGAGCTAAACAAAAAAAGGAGAAAATTTTAATAAAATTTTCTCCTTTTTAATTAACTAGGTAATCATCTTAATTTCTATTTGCCACAATTTTTTCTTCTAAATTCTTAACAGAATTAATTCTGCTTTTAGAATAATCTACCTGACAAATATTATTTTCATTAAAGAAAATCCATTTTCCGGTTTTTAGCCCGTCTGAATATTCTGCAATAGCTTTTTTATTTCCACTTTCATCATACGATACCCAAACACCATCCAATTTACCTTCTTTAAAAAAACCTTCTTGTTGTACTTTGCCATTTTCATAATAGTAAGTTGCTCTTACTTTATTGCCAACCGCTTCTAATTGAGGTTTTGTCTCTTGTGCAACTAAAATTCCAGAGAACAATATTGCAACTAAAATTACACACTTTTTCATATCTTTAGGTATTAATGTTATCAAATCTTTATCAAATATAAATAATTGTTTACATTAAAAAAACTTTTACTTAACAATTTGGTAACATTGAATAAAAACTTAACATTGGAAATCAGACTATAACAAAAAAACCAATGCTCAGGCATTGGTTTTACTGGTATTTTTAAAAATATCTTAAATTACGATAACGTTGTAAATTTGAAAGAATTATTTCAATAAGGCATCTAATTGTGCCTGAAGTTCCGGAGAAGATGGTCTTGATGCATCGGACTCTAAAATATTTCCGTTTGGATCAATCAATATAAATCTCGGGATTCCGGTAACACCATAACTCGTTACAAATTCAGATTCCCAATCCTTATCCGCAAATAACTGGATTCCACCTAAACTTTTATCGGCAACAAATTTTTGCCATTTTTCATGATCTTTTTCCTTGTCTATCGAAATACTTACAAATTCGATATTTTTACCGTGATATTTCTCTTCAATTTTTTGTAAAAATGGGATTTCAGCTCTGCAGGGTCCGCACCAGGTTGCCCAAAGATCAATATAAACATGTTTCCCTTTTAAATCAGAAAGTTTTGTTTTCCCTCCTTTATAATTTTCATAATTAAAATCCGGGGAAGGTTTTCCTTTAAGCTTGTTTGCTTTTGCAGAACTTTCATACATCTGAAATGCATATTGATTAAACTGTTCAAATGAATTTTTCAAAGCCATTTTGAATTCCGGATCATAATCCCCTTTATCAATACTTTCAATATCTGATTTTTTCTTTGCTTCTAATAAAGCAGCAAATTCTGCAGCTTCTTTAGAAAAAGCCTCGTTTTGAAATTTTTCATCTCTTAAAGCGTGCTGAGCCAAAAAGTTGCTTTCATTAACACCTTTACCTTTATAAACTATAGTTTCATCAAATTCTTTGGCATTCATTGTTAAATTAATTTCAGAGTTTGGTTTTAAATACAAACCAGAAACTTCAATTCCGTCTGAAAATTGATAAAATCCTTTTGGTGCTTCAAAAGTAGCAATAAAAATTTCCTTTTTATTTATTGGAATAACTTGCATAAAATTATTTGCTCCACGGATAACTAACGTATCGCTGTTTCTATTTGCAATTTTAGCAGTAAATTTTATTTGATTCTTTGTTTGAGCATGAATGCTAAAAACACTAAGGACAATTAAAGCTAAAAGAAAAACTTTTTTCATAATCAACATTATTTTATTTTGAGTAGATCAAATCTAAAGAAATTCTATGTGAGAAATTTACCTGTTAACAAAATATTTTATTTTAATACTCATCAACTTATACACTTTACTATATTAATTTGAATTTTGTGTTTACTTTTGCAGTCTAAAATTTTGATCAATGTATAGAAGTCATAATTGTGGCGAATTAAATGCCTCAAATATTAATACCGAAGTTACACTAGCAGGTTGGGTCCAGAAATCTCGCGATAAAGGGTTTATGAATTGGGTTGATTTGCGCGACCGTTACGGAATTACGCAGCTTATTTTCGACGAAAGCCGTACCGATAAAACTGTTTTTGAATTAGCCAAAACTCTTGGAAGAGAATTTGTAATTCAGGTAAAAGGAACTGTAATTGAGCGTGAAGCCAAAAACAAAAACATTCCAACCGGTGAAATCGAAATTTTAGTTTCTGAATTAACGATTTTAAATGCAGCTTTAACACCTCCATTTACAATTGAAGATGAAACTGACGGTGGTGAAGATATCAGAATGAAATACCGTTATTTAGATATCAGAAGAAATCCTGTAAAAAACAGTTTGCTGTTCCGTCATAAAGTAGCCATGGAAGTTCGTAAATATCTGTCTGATTTGGATTTCTGCGAAGTTGAAACGCCATACTTAATCAAATCGACTCCGGAAGGAGCGAGAGATTTTGTCGTACCAAGCCGAATGAACGAAGGGCAATTTTATGCTTTGCCACAATCTCCACAAACTTTCAAACAATTATTGATGGTAGGCGGAATGGATAAATATTTTCAAATTGTAAAATGTTTCCGTGACGAAGATTTACGTGCAGACCGTCAGCCTGAATTTACACAAATCGACTGTGAAATGGCATTTGTAGAACAGGAAGATATTCTGAATGTTTTTGAAGGACTGACAAGACATTTATTAAAAGAA
Organism: Flavobacterium piscis; assembly: GCF_031457575.1. GTDB lineage: Bacteria > Bacteroidota > Bacteroidia > Flavobacteriales > Flavobacteriaceae > Flavobacterium > Flavobacterium piscis_A. The sequence goes on from NZ_JAVDWQ010000001.1 coordinate 443,456, forward strand.
ATTAAAGGTATTGAAGTAGATAAATTCCCTAGAATTACCTACGATTATGCCATGAAAACATACGGAAATGACAAACCGGACATTCGTTTTGGAATGAAATTTGGCGAGTTAAATGAATTTGCAAAACACAAAGATTTTCCGGTTTTCAATACTGCAGAATTAGTTGTCGGAATTGCTGTTCCCGGCGCAGGAAATTATACCCGTAAAGAAATCGACGGATTGATTGACTGGGTAAAACGCCCTCAGGTTGGCGCATCAGGAATGGTGTATGCAAAATGCAATGAAGACGGAACTTTCAAATCATCTGTAGATAAATTTTACGATCAGGACGATTTAGGTCAATGGGCAAAAATTACAGGCGCAAAACCCGGCGATATGATTTTTGTACTTTCCGGTCCTGCAAATAAAACACGCGCGCAGCTTTCTGCACTTCGTATGGAATTAGCAACTCGTTTAGGATTACGTAATCCCGAAGTATTTGCTCCATTATGGGTTGTAGATTTTCCTTTGTTGGAATTAGACGAAGAAAGCGGCCGTTATCATGCCATGCATCATCCTTTTACGTCTCCAAAACCGGAAGATATGGCTTTGTTAGAAACAGAACCAGGAAAAGTGCGTGCAAATGCCTATGATATGGTTTTAAACGGAAATGAAATTGGTGGAGGATCTATTCGTATTCATGATAAAGCAACACAGCAATTAATGTTTAAATATTTAGGCTTTACTGAAGAAGAAGCAAAAGCACAATTTGGATTCTTAATGGACGCTTTTCAGTTTGGGGCACCACCTCACGGTGGATTGGCTTTTGGCTTGGATAGATTAGTAGCTATTTTAGGCGGTCAGGAAACCATCAGGGATTTTATTGCTTTCCCTAAAAACAATTCAGGACGCGACGTTATGATTGATGCACCGGCAGCAATAGATGATTCGCAACTGAAAGAATTATCCATTATGTTGGATTTGAAATAAAAATTTTAAAATTAAAACACTAAGCAGCAGCAATTAATTTAGTTGCTGTTTTTTTTATCAAATCCTAAAATTAAAAATCAGCCCCTAAATAAGTAGTCTGTTTATTACAACAAAATCACCAAAATAAATACTTTAGGCACAATAAATGATTCTCAATTAAAGAACTTACAGACTAAATTTGATGCAATTAAAATAGCGAAAACACTGTAAATCAATAATTTTTGCAAAAAATTAAGAGCTTATTGTTTTTTGTATGAATTTATATATTACATTTGCTTCATTATAAATTATTATTACAATTACAATGCGTACAGGTACAGTAAAATTTTTCAATGAGTCTAAAGGTTATGGATTCATTACAGACGAAGAAACAGGAAAAGATATCTTCGTTCACGCTTCAGGAATTAACGCGGAAGAATTACGCGAAGGTGACCGAGTAAGCTACGAAGAAGAAGAAGGAAGAAAAGGGAAAGTTGCTGCTAAAGTAGCAGTTATCTAAGAAAAATATAGCAATTTATTTTTTTTGCCTCTGAATGGTTTTAAAAACGTTTCGATTTATTTCGAAGCGTTTTTTTTTTGTTTTCTTGTTAAAAAAATGTAAAACTCTGAGCTTTTATTTATAATCAATAAAAATTACACTTAAACATCATTCCACACTATACTTAAATCATTTTTTAGCTTGTGATTTACAGAGTTGAAAGCTATCTTTGTGGCTTATTTTTTAAGTAAAAACCCCAAGTTTATGCAATCTGATCAATACAGTTATCTTCCTATTTTAATGCAGCTGATTTTGGCCGTTGGTTTTGTGGTAGGAACTATCATTATTTCCGGAAAATTAGGTCCGAAAAGAACCTCGGAGACAAAAGATAAAAACTTCGAATGCGGTATCGAATCTGTTGGTAATGCCCGTATTCCATTTTCAGTAAAATATTTCCTTGTAGCTATTTTATTTGTATTGTTCGATGTAGAGGTGATTTTCCTTTATCCATGGGCGGTAAACTTTAAAGAATTAGGTGTCGAAGGAATGTTGAAAATGATTATTTTCATGTCTCTTCTTTTGGTTGGTTTTTTCTACATCATCAAAAAGAAAGCATTAGACTGGGAATAAAGAAATTTAGATTTCAGATTATAGATTTTAGATTGATTTAATTTAAAATTTTAGATTTGAAAAATAAATTTCTCAATATAATATTGATTTTTAAAATATTGATTTCGATTTTCAGGATTTGCAAAATCTAAAATCAGAAATCTAAAATCTAAAATAAAATGAGCGATTCAAATGTAAATATGGTTGCCCCTCCTGAAGGTGTTGTTGGTGAAGGTTTTTTCGCCACAAAACTAAATGATGTAGTAGGTATGGCACGCGCGAATTCTCTTTGGCCATTGCCTTTCGCAACATCTTGTTGTGGAATCGAATTTATGGCAACAATGGCTTCACATTACGATTTAGCACGATTTGGTTCTGAACGTGTGAGTTTTTCACCCCGTCAGGCGGATATGTTAATGGTAATGGGAACTATTTCTAAAAAAATGGCCCCTATCTTACGTCAGGTTTATGAGCAGATGGCTGAACCTCGTTGGGTAATTGCAGTTGGAGCCTGTGCTTCATCTGGTGGAATCTTTGATACTTACTCTGTTTTGCAGGGAATAGACAAAGTAATTCCGGTTGACGTTTATGTACCGGGATGCCCTCCAAGACCAGAACAAATTGTTGATGGCGTAATGAAATTACAAGAATTGGTGAGAAGTGAGTCTGTGAGAAGAAGAAGCTCTCCGGAATACCAAGAATTATTAGCTTCCTATAATATTTCATAAGATGGCTTTAGAAAACACACTTATTCAGGATAAACTTGTAGAAACATTTAATGAAAGCGTTTTTAACTTTCAACAGGAAAGAGATATTTTTTCATTAGAAACTTCTGCTGACAAAATCACGGCATTAATTCTTTTTCTGAAAAATGACACCGATTTACGTTTTCACTTTTTAACAGATTTATGCGCAATTCATTATCCGGATAATGAGTCAGAGCGTCAGTTTGCAATAGTCTATCATTTGCACAACTGGTATGATAACAAACGTATCAAAATCAAAGTATTTCTTAATGGCGAAAAACCGGAGATAAAAACAATTTCAAACATATTCTTAAGCTCCAACTGGATGGAAAGAGAAACATACGATTTCTTTGGTGTGAACTTTATTGGTCACCCGCAATTGAAACGTATTTTGAATATGGACGAGATGATTTCTTTTCCTATGCGAAAAGAATTTCCAATGGAAGACAGCGGAAGAACAGATAAAGACGACAGATTCTTTGGAAGAACAACAATTAATGCATAATTAACAATTTTTAATTGATAATTATTACGTAATATAAAAACAAAAATTAATAGTTAATTGGAAAATATCAATTATCAATTATCAATTTTTAATTAAAGATGTCAGAACTATTATTATCACCAGAGCATCGTTATGCTAAAATAATTAAGGAGAAACTAAACGAAGACGGAAGTGAACTTTCTGTACTGAATTTAGGCCCTACACACCCGGCGACTCACGGTATTTTTCAAAATATCCTGTTGATGGATGGAGAAAGAATTTTGGAAGCTGAACCGACTATCGGTTACATCCACAGAGCTTTCGAAAAAATTGCCGAAAATCGTCCTTTTTACCAAATTACACCTCTTACAGACCGTATGAACTATTGCTCCTCTCCTATCAACAACATGGGATGGTGGATGACTTTAGAGAAATTATTAGGAGTTGAAGTTCCAAAAAGAGCGCAATATTTAAGAGTTATTGTAATGGAATTGGCCCGTATTACAGATCACTTGATTTGTAATTCCATTTTAGGTGTTGATACTGGTGCTTATACCGGTTTCTTGTACGTTTTTCAATTTAGGGAAAAAATTTACGAAATCTACGAAGAAATTTGTGGTGCCCGTTTGACAACCAATATGGGAAGAATTGGTGGTTTTGAAAGAGACTGGTCCCTGGAAGCTTTCAAAAAACTAGATAAATTCCTTGAAGAATTTCCAGTTGCCTGGAAAGAATTCGAAAGCCTGTTCGAAAGAAACAGGATTTTTATTGACAGAACGGTAAATGTTGGGGCTATTACTGCTGAACAGGCTATGGCATACGGATTTACAGGTCCAAATTTACGTGCTGCCGGGGTCGATTATGATGTTCGTGTGGCACAGCCATATTCCTCTTACGAAGATTTTGATTTTATTGTTCCTGTTGGAAAATCAGGTGACACTTACGATCGTTTCTGCGTTCGTAATGCCGAAGTTTGGGAAAGTTTAAGTATTATACGTCAGGCATTGGATAAAATGCCGGCAGGAAACGAATATCATGCAGAAGTCCCGGATTATTACCTTCCTCCAAAAGAAGATGTGTACACTTCAATGGAATCATTGATTTATCACTTTAAGATTGTAATGGGAGAAGTTCCTGTACCTGTTGCAGAAATTTATCACCCTGTTGAAGGAGGAAATGGAGAATTAGGATTTTATTTAGTCACTGACGGAAGCAGAACACCATACAGATTACATTTCAGAAGACCTTGTTTTATTTATTACCAGGCTTATCCTGAAATGATCAAAGGCGCATTATTATCTGATGCAATTGTTATTCTATCAAGTTTAAATGTAATTGCCGGAGAATTAGACGCATAAAAAAGATTGCAGAGTTTAGATTTTAGAATTCAGATTAAAAAAACTAAAACTCATATTAAGAATTGTAGAATTCAGATTGAAAATCTAAAAACTAAAAAAAGATTGCAGAATGTAGGTTTCAGAATACAGATTGAAAAATCTAAAGTCAGAAATCTAAAATCTAAAATAAAAATGGAACATAAACATTACAAACAAGAAATAAACATGACTGAAGCATTGATGAACCGCATCAATGAATTGATTAGTCATTATCCTGAAGACAAAAGAAAATCAGCATTATTACCTGTTTTGCATGAGGTGCAGGATGCGCATGATAACTGGTTGAGTATTGAATTACAGGATAAAGTTGCTGAAATTTTGCACATCAAACCAATTGAGGTGTACGAAGTGGTTACATTTTATACCATGTACAACCAAAAACCAATTGGAAAATACATGTTCGAATTTTGCCAGACTTCTTGTTGTTGTTTAAATGGTGCCGAAAATTTAATGGATTACACTTCTGAAAAATTGGGCATTAAAATGGGCGAAACAACTCCGGACGGAATGTTTACCATTGCCGGTGTAGAATGTTTAGGTGCCTGCGGATACGCTCCGATGATGCAGTTGGGTGATTTCTACAAAGAAAAATTGACAGAAGACAAAATCGATCAGTTAATCGCTGATTGCAGAGAGGATAAAATAATATTACACGATAAATAAGATGTCCAAAAAAATATTATTAGATAAAATCAATATTCCAGGTATTAAAACCTATGAAGTATATCGCCAAAACGGGGGTTATGCATCTGTGGAAAAAGCTTTAAAAACCTTAACACCTGACGAAGTTGTTGAAGAAGTAAAAAAATCAGGTATTCGTGGCCGTGGTGGAGCTGGTTTCCCGGCAGGAATGAAATGGAGTTTTATTGATAAAAAATCAGGAAAACCAAGACATTTAGTTTGCAACGCTGACGAATCTGAGCCAGGAACATTTAAAGATCGTTATTTGATGGAATTTATTCCTCATTTATTGATTGAAGGAATGATTACATCCAGTTTTGCCTTGGGTGCTAACCTATCCTATATCTACATTCGTGGAGAATATATGTGGGTTTTCAAAATTTTAGAAAGAGCCATCGCCGAAGCTAAAGCTGCTGGTTGGTTAGGAAAAAATATATTAGGTAGCGGTTACGATTTGGATTTATATGTTCACTGTGGAGCTGGCGCCTACATTTGTGGAGAAGAAACTGCTCTTATTGAATCACTGGAAGGTAAAAGAGGAAATCCTCGTATAAAACCACCTTTCCCCGCTGTTTCAGGACTTTGGGCAAATCCTACTGTGGTAAACAATGTGGAGACCATCGCTGCTGTGCCATGGATTATCAATAATTCCGGTGATGAGTATGCTAAAATTGGAATTGGTCGTTCTACGGGAACTAAATTAATTTCGGCTTCAGGACATATTAAAAATCCAGGAGTTTATGAAATTGAATTAGGTTTAAGTGTTGACGAATTCATGAATTCTGATGAATATTTAGGTGGAATGTCTTCAAGCAGACCTTTAAAAGCTTTAGTACCGGGAGGATCTTCAGTGCCTATTTTACCAGCTGAATTAATTTTTAAAACCGCAAATGGTGAAGACCGATTAATGTCTTACGAATCTTTAAGTGATGGTGGTTTTGCTACCGGATCTATGTTAGGTTCAGGAGGATTTATAGTTTACAACGACACATCGTGTATCGTAAGAAATACATGGAATTTTGCTCGTTTTTATCACCACGAATCTTGCGGACAATGTACACCTTGCCGCGAAGGAACAGGCTGGTTAGAAAAAATATTATATCGTATTGAAAACGGCCAGGGCCGTGAAGAGGATATCGAATTATTATGGAGTATTCAAAGTAAAATCGAAGGAAACACGATTTGTCCGCTTGGCGATGCGGCTTCGTGGCCGGTCGCAGCAGCTATCCGTCATTTCAGAGATGAGTTTGAATACCACGTTCGTTTCCCTGAAAAAATAAAACACAGGGATCATTTTGTTGCTGAACCATTTTCACAAGTGAAACATTTGGTAGGCGGCAAGATAATCGTATAAATAAAATTATAAAAAGAAGTTACAAAGTAAATAGTATTAAAAGGACAGCAAATCTTTTGAATATCTAAACTTTCGACATTCAAATCATTAAGAGAGATGAAAGTAACCATAGACGGTCAAAGTATTGACGTAGAACCAGGAACTACCATCCTGCAGGCTGCACGTATGATTGGAGGAGATTTAGTTCCGCCAGCCATGTGTTATTACTCAAAATTAAAAGGGAGCGGCGGAAAATGTCGTTGTTGTTTAGTTGAAGTTGCTAAAGGAAGTGAAGCTGACCCAAGACCAATGCCAAAACTAATGGCATCTTGTGTAACAGGCTGTATGGATGGAATGGAAGTAAACAGCAAGTCTTCTGACAGGGTTACCGAAGCCCGTAAATCTGTAACGGAATTTTTATTGATCAATCACCCATTGGACTGTCCGGTTTGTGACCAGGCCGGAGAATGTGATCTACAAAATTTAAGTTTCGAACACGGAAATCCAAAATCACGTTTTATCGAAGAAAAAAGAACATTTGAACCAGAAGATATTGGTCCGAATATTCAACTGCATATGAACCGTTGTATTTTATGCCAAAGATGTGTACAAGTTGCAGATCAATTGACAGACAACAGGGTTCACGGAGTATTAGATCGTGGTGACCATGCTAATATTTCAACAGGAATCTCAAAAGCTATCGACAATGAGTTTTCAGGAAACATGATTGATGTTTGCCCTGTTGGAGCGTTAACTGACAAAACTTTCCGTTTCAAATCGAGAGTTTGGTTCAATAAACCTTACAATGCACACAGAGAATGTACAACTCCCGGATGTTGCGGTAAAACAACTGTTTGGATGTTTGGTGGAGAAATCCAACGTGTGACCGGTCGTAAAGATGAGTACCATGAAGTAGAGGAATTCATCTGTAACTCTTGTCGTTTTGATCACAAAAATGTGAATGACTGGGTTATTGAAGGACCAAGAGAATTTGAAAAAGATTCTGTTATCAACCAAAATAACTACACTCAAAAATTAGAGAAAGTAGAAATCGCTACAGAAAAGAACATCCTTTTAGGGAGAGATGAAGACCGTAAAAAAATCAGTATGGCTGAAATTCCATTAAACACTAACAGCCAAAATTCTTAAATATGGACAGTACCTTTATTATAGAAAAAAGTGTTGTGATTGTTGTGGTTTTTGCCGTAACAATGATAATGGCGATGTATTCTACCTGGGCTGAACGTAAAGTTGCGGCATTTCTTCAGGATCGTGTGGGACCAAACCGTGCGGGTTGGGGTGGTTTATTACAGCCTCTTGCCGATGGATTGAAATTATTTTCGAAAGAAGAATTTTTTCCGAATACACCTAACAAATTCTTATTTGTCGTTGGTCCTGCAATTGCCATGAGTACGGCTTTAATGACCAGTGCTGTGATTCCTTGGGGAGACAGATTGCATTTATTTGGAAGGGATATTTTGTTGCAGGCTACAGATATCAACATCGGATTATTGTATTTCTTCGGAGTTGTTTCTGTTGGTATTTACGGAATCATGATTGGCGGATGGGCTTCGAACAACAAGTTCTCGTTGATGGGAGCGGTTCGTGCAGCATCTCAGATGGTTTCTTACGAAATCGCTATGGGATTATCTATAATTGCCTTATTGATGATGACCGGAACTTTGAGCTTGAAAGAAATCTCTGTACAACAAGCAGGAATGAACTGGAATGTTTTTTACCAGCCGTTATCGTTCCTGATTTTCCTGATTTGTGCTTTTGCAGAAACGAACAGAACACCTTTTGACTTGGCAGAATGTGAGTCGGAGTTGATTGGTGGATATCATACTGAATATTCCTCCATGAAAATGGGATTCTATTTATTTGCTGAATACGCGAATATGTTTATCTCGGCGACTATCATTTCTGTCTTGTTTTTTGGAGGATATAATTATCCGGGAATGGAGTGGATGGTGGAGAATGTTGGTGTAAATACGGCTAATATATTAGGAATTGTAGTTCTATTTATAAAAATATGTTTTTTCATATTCTTTTATATGTGGGTTCGCTGGACAATTCCGAGATTTAGATATGACCAATTGATGCATTTGGGATGGAAAATTTTGATTCCGCTTTCGATTCTTAATATCATCGTTACCGGTATTGTTATTTTGAGACACGATATCGCGATATATTTTGGATTTTAAAGTGTTGTTTTACAGTATATTAAATACATCTACTTAAATAAAAAATAAAGGTATCACAAAATGTGATACCTCTAATTCAAAAACATGATAAACAGAGTTGCAATTGTCCCTGATGAAATTATCACTAATAAAATTTATTTTATTAGAAATCAAAAAGTAATGTTAGATAAAGATTTAGCAGAACTTTTTGAAGTTATTCCATTAAGACTAAGACAACAAGTTAAAAGAAATATTAATAAATTTCCTGAGCATTTTATGTTCAGGCTTTCAGAAATTGAAGTTGAAATGATGATTGCTGAAAAGGCTATTCCATCAATACAAAGCCTGGGAGGTTCATTGCCTTATGTTTTTACAGAACATGGCGTTTTACAATTAGCAAATGTTTTGAAAAGCGAAAGAGCTACTCAAATGAGTATCAAAATTATTGAAGTATTTGTAAATCTAAGAAACTTTCTAACTGATAATCTAAATTTAAAATTAGAAGTTGATATGATTAAGAAAAAATTAATCAATCACGATAAAAATATTGAATTGGTCTTTACTTATCTTGATGAGTTGATGGACAAGCAAGAGAATAAAATTGAAAGAACAAAAATTGGTTATAAAAAATAAATTCATTAATACCAAAATGCCCTAGCCCTGATAGAAGCGGTATCCTTTTTTGGCTATTTTTGCCAAAAAAGATACAAGCGGATAGCAGGATTAAGCTTCAAAATAAAAATTAAAAGAATGTCAATAGAAACTATATCATTATCGGGTAGAAAAAAGTTGGTCTCAAACAAAGAGATGACTTTTTTGGAGCGATTGTATCTTGTGGCGATTGTAAAAGGTTTATTCATTACCATCAAACACTTTTTCAGAAAAAAAGCTACTATTCATTATCCGGAACAAGTGCGTGAAATGAGTCCGGTGTATCGTGGTCAACACCAGTTGAAACGTGATGAGCAGGGCCGTGAGAACTGTACTGCCTGTGGATTGTGTGCTTTATCATGCCCTGCAGAAGCAATCACGATGAAGGCAGCTGAGCGTAAAGCGGATGAAAAACATTTGTACAGAGAAGAAAAATACGCTTCGATTTATGAAATCAATATGTTGCGTTGTATTTTCTGTGGTCTTTGTGAAGAAGCCTGTCCGAAAGACGCCATTTATTTGACAACTTCAAAAGTGTTGGTTCCTTCAAGTTATGAAAGAGAAGATTTCATTTTTGGAAAAGACAGATTAGTGATGCCTCTTGACGTGGCGATCAAAAATGCTCAACTTAACAACGCTAACTAAATGATACATATTCCTGATTTTGCACAAGCAACTACAGTACAAATTATTTTTTGTTTCCTGGCGTTTATTACGGTTGCGACCGCTTTTTTAACCATTTTTAGCAGAAATCCAATTCACAGTGCCATTTATTTGGTGATTTGTTTCTTTTCGATTGCAGGTCATTATTTATTACTGAATGCTCAGTTTTTGGCTATCGTACATATTATCGTCTACTCGGGAGCGATTATGATTCTGTTCCTGTTTACGATTATGTTAATGAATCTTAACGAACGCCATCAGGTACACAGACCGAGAATTACACGTTTGGGTGCGATTGTTTCTTTCTGTTTGATTTGTATTGTATTGATTACTATTTTCATCAACTCCAAACCAATTGTTGGAGAATACGATTCTACCGGAGAAGATTTCCAATCGATTCAGGTTTTGGGTAAAATATTATTGAACGAATATATGGTTCCGTTTGAATTTGCATCAATCCTGCTTTTGGTAGCAATGATTGGAACTGTATTATTGTCTAAAAAAGAAAAATTAAATAAATAATGGGTAATATATTAAATCAAATAGGTATTGAAAATTACATCTTTTTAAGTGTTGTACTTTTCTGTATTGGTGTTTTTGGTGTATTGTACAGACGAAATGCAATTATTGTTTTTATGTCTATCGAAATCATGCTGAATGCAGTAAACCTTTTATTTGTTGCTTTTTCGACTTATCATCAGGATGCACAGGGACAGGTTTTTGTGTTCTTCTCGATGGCAGTTGCTGCGGCTGAAGTTGCAGTTGGATTGGCTATCTTAGTTTCGATCTTTAGAAATTTAGGTTCGATTAGTATCGATAATTTAAAAAATTTAAAAGGATAAATGGAAATGGATACCAATTTAGCTTTAGTTTTAGTATTAGCTCCTTTTTTAGGGTTTTTAATCAATGTTTTCTTTGGGAAAAGCTTAGGAAAAACAGTTTCCGGAATTATCGGGACTGCTTCTGTAGTAGTTTCTTTTATTGTTACGCTTTTCTTTTTCAATCAGATTACCCAAACTGAAAAAACCATTCAAATTACCTTATTTGACTGGATTCAGATTAGTAATCTAAAAATCAATCTTGGATTTTTATTAGATCAATTATCATTGCTTTGGTTGCTTTTTGTAACCGGTATTGGTTCTTTGATTCATATATATTCTATCAGTTATATGCATGATGACGAAAATATGCACAAGTTCTTTTCGTACCTGAACTTATTCGTTTTCTTTATGATTACCCTTGTAATTGGAAGTAACTTATTAGTATTGTTTATTGGTTGGGAAGGTGTTGGACTTTGTTCGTACTTATTAATTGGATTCTGGTATAAAAACCAGGATTACAATGATGCAGCGAAAAAAGCGTTCATCATGAACAGAATAGGGGATTTAGGTCTTTTAATCGGAATGTTTATTTTGGGTTCGATGTTCTCGACTTTAGATTATGCAACTTTACAAACGGCTATTGCCGGAGCAACTGACTTAAATATTCCGTTGCTTTCATTAGCTGCATTATGTTTATTTATTGGTGCTTGTGGAAAATCAGCACAGATTCCATTATACACCTGGTTACCAGATGCGATGGCCGGACCAACTCCTGTTTCTGCATTGATTCACGCGGCAACAATGGTTACTGCAGGTATTTTTATGGTAACAAGATTGAACTTTGTTTTTGATTTAGCTCCGGATGTTCAGACTATCATTGCGATTGTTGGAGGTGTAACTTCACTAGTTGCTGCAACAATTGGTTTGGTTCAGACGGATATTAAAAAAGTTTTGGCCTACTCTACCGTTTCTCAGTTAGGTTTAATGTTTTTAGCCTTAGGGTTCGGAGCTTATGAAGTAGCTGTTTTTCACGTAATTACTCATGCTTTCTTCAAAGCTTGTTTATTCTTAGGATCAGGATCTGTAATTCACGGATTGCATGGCGAGCAGGATATGCGTAAAATGGGTGGTTTGCGCAAAGCAATGCCCATCACTTTCTGGACGATGCTGGTTTCATCATTAGCCATTTCAGGAGTTCCGTTTTTCTCAGGTTTCTTTTCTAAAGATGAAATTTTATTGACGGCTTTTCACCACAGTATACCATTATACGTTGTGGGTTCGATTGCTTCTGTTATGACAGCATTTTATATGTTCAGATTGATGTTCCTGACTTTCTTTAAAGACTTTAGAGGAACTGACGAACAAAAACATCATTTACATGAAAGTGACGGTTTGATTACTTTTCCATTAATGATTTTAGCTCTTTTAGCTACTTTTGGAGGATTAATTAGCTTACCTGGAAATAGCTGGTTAAACGAATATTTGGCTCCTCTTTTCACGAAAGTGGCAGGAGAAGAACACCATTTAGGCACAACTGAATATATTCTGATGGGAGTTGCGGTTGTTGGAGGATTATTAGGAATCCTAATCGCTTACTTTAAATATTTCAAACAGGATAATGTTCCTGAAGCTGATGAAAACATAACAGGCTTAACCAAAGTTTTATATAACAAATATTATGTAGATGAAGCTTATGATGCACTATTTGTAGCTCCAGTAAACTTCTTATCAAAATTCTTTAGGGACTATATTGAAACAGGTTTATCAGCACTTGTTTTCGGATTAGGAAAAGTAACCAATGAAATAGGTTTTCAGGGTAAAAAATTACAGAACGGAAGTGTTGGAGTATATCTTTTTGCTTTTGTTTTGGGTCTTTGCGCCATTGTTTCCTATATATTTTTAGCTCAATAATTTTATAACTATGAACGTTTCCCTTATATTAATTATTCTTTTAATTGGTGCATTTGTCACTTATTTTGCTGGCGATAAACTGGCATCAAAAGTAGCTTTGTTCTTTAGTTTGGCAGCTTTGGGCTGTTCGGTTGTACTGTTAAACCATTTTAATGCCGGCGAAAATATCAGTTTAATCAACGCGTGGATTACGCAGCCTAAAATTTCATTGGTGCTAAATGCTGATGGTTTGGCAATGGCTATGCTTTTATTAACGGTAGCGCTTACGCCAATTATTATATTTTCTTCTTTCGGAAATGAATATAAAAATGCTAAAGGTTTTTATGCTTTGATTTTATTTATGGCTTTTGCAATGACAGGAACTTTCCTGGCAGCAGATGGTCTTTTATATTATATTTTTTGGGAATTGGCATTAATTCCAATTTACTTCATTGCCCTTATTTGGGGTAATGGCGATGCTGAAGAACGCAGAAAAGCAGTTGTTAAATTTTTTATCTACACACTTGCAGGATCGTTATTCATGTTAGTGGCTTTTATTTATTTGTATCAAAAAGCCGGAAGCTTCCTGATTGAAGATTTATACAAATTAAATTTATCACAAACGGAGCAGATCTGGATATTCCTGGCTTTCTTTTTAGCGTATGCCATTAAAATTCCGATTATTCCTTTCCACACGTGGCAAGCCAATGTATACCAAAAAGCACCAACTGTTGGAACCATGCTTTTATCCGGAATCATGCTAAAAATGGGGTTGTACAGCGTTATTCGTTGGCAGTTACCGATTGCACCTCTTGCTGCTAAAGAATTAATGAATATTATCATCGCTTTAGGAATTGCCGGAGTAATTTATGGTTCGATTGTAGCCTTAAGACAAAAAGATGTAAAGAAATTATTAGCGTATTCTTCACTAGCACATGTTGGATTAATTGCTGCAGGAACTTATACCTTGACTCTGGACGGATTACGCGGGGCAGTTTTACAAATGATTGCACACGGTTTTGTCGTAGTTGGATTGTTCCTTGCTGCCGAAATCATTTTCAGAAGATTTGCTACAAGAGATATTATTGAGTTGGGCGGTATTCGTATTCAGTCACCTAAATTCACTTCGATGTTTTTAATTCTGGTTTTAGCTTCTGTTGCGTTGCCGGGTACTTTTAACTTCGTAGGTGAGTTTACAGTTTTGTATAGCCTTTCCCAAATTAATGTCTGGTTTGCTGTTTTAGGTGGAACCACTATTATTTTAGGGGCATATTATATGCTTAAAATGTTTCAGAATGTAATGTTGGGTGAAGCTAATGCTAAAACTTTTGCTGATGTTACTCTTAACGAAGGAATTTCATTGGTTGCAATAATTGCGGTTTTACTCTTTTTCGGATTTTACCCAAAACCTATTACAGATTTAATTACACCAAGTTTAGAAACTATTTTAAATATTATTGAAAAGAAGTACGGTGCATGTTAAAAACGATTTTTAACTTTAGTTCTGCCAGATTTTAAACGTTAAGTTCATTACAAAAGAAGAATAAAAAAATATTTTAAATAAAATAAATTAGGGCATCATTAGTTTTGGATTTCCTAAATCAAAAAAACAAAAATGAATACATTAATAGCTATAACAGGATTGGGTATTTTCTGCCTATTGTTTGAAATTCTTAATTTAAGAAAAGCCATTGTTCCAATTACCATTATTGGTTTATTGGGTGTTTTGGCGCTTAATTATTACGAATTTGGATCAACAGAAAGTTATTACAATAATATGATTACAGTAAGTAAATTCTCTACTACGTTTTCATCATTATTCATTGTATTGACCATTTTTCTGGTAGCCCTAAGCCATAATTTTTATGAAAATCACCAAAACAAAATTTCAGATTTTGTTGCTATAAAAATATTTTTATTAGCCGGAGCAGTTGCTATGGTTTCTTTTGGAAACCTCGCCATGTTTTTCTTAGGTATCGAAATACTATCTATTTCCTTATATATTCTGGCAGCCAGTGAGCGTTTGAATTTAAAAAGTAACGAAGCAGGTATGAAATATTTTTTGATGGGTTCATTCGCATCTGGAATTATCCTATTTGGAATTTGTTTGATTTACGGAGCAATGGGAAGTTTTGATGTAGTTGAAATCAGCGAATATTCCTTATCTGCCGAATTGCCAATCTGGTTTCCAATCGGAATGATCTTAGTAATTATAGGAATGTTGTTCAAAGTAGCAGCAGTCCCTTTTCACTTTTGGGCTCCGGATGTTTACGAAGGTTCCCCAGCTCTGACAACTGCTTTAATGAGTACTTTGGCAAAAGTGGTGGCAATTGCAACTCTTTTCAAATTAATTTCGGGTTTAAACTTAATTTCATCTTTAGAAAATCAGGATCATTTACATACTTTCGAGAACATTATTGTGATTATTTCAATTGCTTCTATGACCGTTGGAAACATCATGGCACTACGTCAGGTAAATGTAAAACGTATGTTAGCTTTCTCAGGAATCTCTCATGCAGGATTTATGTTGATGACTCTATTAACTGTAGCAACTTCAGCAGGAGTACTACTCTATTATACAGCCGCTTATGCTTTGGCAGGAATTGCTGCTTTTAGTGTTATTTTATATGTATGTAAAAATAATCAGAATGATGAAGATATTACCAACTTTCACGGTTTAGGAAAAACAAATCCGTTATTGGCAGTCATCCTTACTGCTTCGCTTCTATCAATGGCAGGTATCCCGATTTTCTCAGGCTTTTTTGCAAAATTATTTCTGTTTAATCAAACGATTCAGGCTGGTCATATTGCTTTAGTAATTGTAGCCGTTATTAATTCCATTATTAGTGTTGGATATTATTTCAAACTGATATTGGCAATGTATTCCAAAGAACCAAATCAGGAGCGTACCGGAAAACCTTTTCTTATTTACACTGTTGCCATCATTTCAATTGCTTTAAATATTACTTTAGGTTTATTCCCATCATTAGTTTTAGATTTATTGAATTAAAATTTCAATCTTCATAAATACAAATCCATCAAGAGTTTCTTTTGATGGATTTTTTATTTTATCTCAATCATTTCCAGATGAAAAAATGATGTTAAAAAATTTACTCAAACCAGTACACTTCAAAAAAACTACCTATATTTGAGTACAATTAAATGTATTAAAAATATGAACTTCAATTCGAAAAATCCATTTTTAAGCAACAAGCGTTTTTCATCAAATGCTGTTTCAAAAGCTCAAGAAGTGCATCAGGCACAAATTATTGATTACAATCAGGAAATGACTATATCCGGGACTATTAATAAAACAGCTATTTTATTTTTAATCCTATGCGGATCTGCAATGATAACATGGTGGATGGCATTTAACGCAATGAATGTTATGCTGCCAACAATTGGAGGCGCCATTGTGGGACTTATATTAGTTGTAATCTCTGCTTTCAAACCTCAGGCTTCTCCATATTTAGCACCTGGTTATGCCTTATTTGAAGGTCTTTTTATTGGTGGAATTTCTGCCATTTTTGAGGCCATGTATCCTGGAATTGTAATAAATGCAGTTGGGGCGACTTTGGTTACTTTTTTAGTTTGCCTTGGTTTATATAAATTTAAAATTGTAAAAGTTACAGAGCAATTTAGATCAGTAGTTATTGCAGCTACATTAGCGATTGCAACATATTATTTAATTTCGTGGGTAGTTTCTATGTTTACAAGCTTTACCCCTGTACATCACGGAAATTCAATGATGAGTATTGGTATTAGTGTTTTTGTAATTATTATTGCAGCATTAAACTTATTTTTAGATTTCGACCAAATTGAAAAAGGTGCCCAGCAAAGAATGCCAAAATTCATGGAATGGTATGGTGCAATGGGATTAATGGTAACATTAGTTTGGTTATACATCGAATTCCTGAGATTGTTATCAAAATTGTATAGCAAGGATTAATTTCTTTCACAATACTAAAAGCCTTTTTGAAATTTCAAAAAGGCTTTTTTTATGTTGCTTTTTCAAAAGCTATAAAATGCGACAATTCCCCTTTTAAGTTAAAAACAGGGAAACCATGAATCGTGCAATCATAGGTTTCACCATTTTTTTTATAATTTAGAACTGTCTTTTCAAAAGGAATTTGTTTCTCAATTGCTGTTCTGATTTCTTTCAAAACTACAGTGGAAGTTCCCGGTCCCTGAAATATTTTTGGGAATTTTCCAATAACTTCTTTTTCTGTATAACCTGTCATTTTCGAAATTCCTCCAGAAGCAAAAATTATTTTTTGTTCCAAATTTGTAATTAAAATAACTTCATTCTTCAAACGTTCATTAATATTCAAATCAATTTCATTCCACTTGAACTGACCTGAAATACGTTTGATTTTTTTTACATCCGAAGAAAATGTTTTTAATTCATTTATCGATTCATAATAAAAATCCCAACAAAGGATTGGAACAGAATTACAACTCAAATTTGAATCAAATTCAGCAAAAGATTCGCCATAATAATTTATAGGATTCATAAGAATTATTTTGTTCAAAGTTAGTAAGAAATTAATAAACAAAATTTAGAATTTCAGGATTTAACGCTTGTACAATCTTATCAAAAGGCAAATTTTAACTGAACAACAACCGCTTTTTTCTCTTCTGTATTCAAATTATTTAAAGAAATCCCTAATAATCGAACAGAATCTTTCATACGTTCCTGATATAATAACTCTTCAACGGTTTCAAGAATCAAACTCTTATCGGAAATAAAATATGGCAGTGTTTTACTTCTGGTCTGCTGCGTAAAATCACTGTATTTGATTTTTAGCGTGACCGTTTTTCCTGAAATTTTATATTTTTTCAAACGCCTTTCTAATGAAACGGCGATTTTTTCAAGTTGTTCCAGCATAAAAATTTCCGAAGTAAGATTAACATCAAAAGTGTGCTCTGATGCTACTGATTTAGTATTTCGGGAAGGCTTTACTTCACTGTTATGAATCGCCCTGACTACATGAAAATAAAATTTTCCAGATTTACCAAAATGTTTTTCCAGAAACTCGATCGATTTGGTTTTTAAATCAGCTCCGGTAAAAATTCCTAACTGATACATTTTTTCGGTAGTAACTTTTCCAACACCATAAAACTTTCGAATTGGTAATTCTTCCAGAAAAGGAATTACCTCATCAGGATTAACCGTTTTTTGACCGTTTGGTTTGTTGTAATCACTGGCAATTTTAGCCACAAATTTATTGACAGAAATTCCGGCTGAGGCAGTAATACCCACTTCATTCAAAATTCGTAACCTGATTTCCTGTGCCAGCAATGAAGCACTTGGATTTCCTTTTTTATTTTGAGTAACATCAAGATAAGCTTCATCAAGCGAGAGAGGCTCTACCATATCCGTATATTCATAAAATATTTTATGAATTTTCGAGGAAATCTCTTTATAGCGATCAAAACGAGGACGAACAAAAATAATTTCGGGACAATATTTTTTAGCCAAAACGCCGCTTATGGCACTTCGAACCCCAAATTTACGGGCTTCATAACTTGCCGCCGAAACAACACCACGATTTTCTGATCCACCAACTGCAATAGGTTTTCCTCGCAAGGCAGGATTATCCATCTGCTCAACCGAAGCATAAAAAGCATCCATGTCTATATGGATTATTTTTCGATAAGTTGGTGAATCTGACATGTTACAAATTTAAATCTAAAAAAATATATCGGTATAAAAAAAGGACTTAGTTTTTTTGATTAAACCAAGTCCTTTTTACTTTTATTTATTTTAAAATTACTCCTCAAACAACTCCATCAACTCCAACGCCCGTTTGATAGATTTTACATTATCAAAAGTCAATAACAAACGTAATCCGTTTACGGTTTGCTTTTCTTTCATTTTACAAAGACTACTTTGTTTTTGAACAAATTGTAAAACATTTCTAAATTTAGAAGATTGATAATAATCAGATTGTTGATCAGATACAAAATAGCCAATCATTTTTCCTTGTTTCATGACCAGTTTTTCGATTCCAACCCGGGTTGCAATCCATTTGATTCGGATACTGTTGAGTAATGAAGTTGCTTGTTTAGGCAAAGGCCCAAAACGGTCGATCAGTTTTCTTTCGTATTCCTGTAAACCTGCTTCATCTTTTATAGTGCCTAATTCATTATATAAAACCAAACGTTCCGAAACATTATTGATGTACTCATCCGGGAATAACAATTCAAAATCAGCATCGATTTGAATGTCTTTTACGTATTCTTTAGTATCGATATTATTCTCTTCCGGATACAAATCTTTGAATTCATTTTCTTTTAATTCTTCGATGGCTTCATTCATGATTTTTTGGTAGGTATCAAACCCAATTTCATTGATAAAACCGCTTTGTTCTCCTCCTAATAAATCTCCCGCACCACGAATTTCAAGATCTTTCATAGCAATGTTGAAACCGCTTCCGAGTTCGCTGAATTGTTCCAGTGCCTGAATACGTTTTCTGGCGTCTTCGGTCATGGATGAATACGGCGGACAGATGAAGTAACAGAATGCTTTTTTATTGCTACGCCCAACACGGCCCCGCATTTGATGCAGATCTGACAATCCAAAATTATTGGCATTGTTGATGAAAATGGTGTTCGCATTAGGTACATCTAATCCGCTTTCGATGATTGTCGTTGCTACCAAAACATCAAAATCCCCGTTCATGAAACCTAACATCAATTCTTCGAGTTTGGCGCCTTCCATTTGTCCATGACCTATTCCAACTCTGGCATTGGGCACCAAACGCTGAATCATTCCGGCCACTTCTTTTATATTTTCTATTCGGTTATTGATAAAGAAAACTTGTCCGTTACGCTGAATTTCATATGAAATGGCATCACGAATAATCTCTTCATTAAAACTAACCACGTTTGTTTCTATTGGATATCTGTTTGGCGGAGGCGTCGTAATTACAGACAAATCGCGTGCAGCCATTAACGAAAACTGAAGCGTTCTCGGAATTGGCGTTGCCGTTAAGGTCAGTGTATCAACATTGGCGGCAATCGTTTTTAATTTATCTTTTACGTTTACACCAAACTTTTGTTCCTCATCAACAATCAATAAACCAAGGTCTTTAAAAACTACATTTTTGTTTACTAATTGATGCGTTCCGATGACAATGTCAAGTTTTCCTTCGGCTAAATCTTTTAAGGTTTGTGTTTTTTGTTTGGCTGTTCTAAATCGGTTTAAATACCCGACAGAAACCGGCATATCTTTTAATCTTTCGGTAAAAGTTCTGTAATGCTGGTACGCCAAAATTGTTGTCGGAACTAAAATCGCTACTTGTTTGCTATTGTCTACGGCTTTAAAAGCAGCACGAATGGCAACTTCCGTTTTTCCGAAACCAACGTCACCACAAACCAAACGATCCATTGGGCGATCGCTTTCCATATCAGCTTTTACTTCCTGTGTCGATTTAGTTTGATCCGGCGTATCTTCATAAATAAACGAGCTTTCTAATTCGTTTTGGAGATAACTGTCCGGAGCAAATTGAAATCCTTTTTCTAAACGGCGTTTTGCATACAACTGAATTAAATTGAACGCAATATGCTTGACACGCGCTTTGGTTTTTTGTTTTAAAATTTTCCAGGCGTTCGATCCTAATTTATAAATTTTCGGAGGTGTTCCGTCTTTTCCGTTGTATTTGGAGATTTTATGAAGCGAATGAATGCTTACATAAACGATATCATTATCGGCATAAACCAGTTTTATAGCTTCCTGTGTTTTGCCTTCGACCTGAATTTTCTGCAATCCGCCAAACTTTCCAATTCCGTGATCGATATGCGTAACATAATCACCCACAGAAAGTGCCGTTAATTCCTTAAGCGTAATATTTTGCTTTTTAGAATAGCCATTTTTGATGTTGAATTTATGATATCGCTCAAAAATCTGATGATCGGTATAAGCCGTTATTTGATTTTCTTCATCAATAAAACCTTGATACAAAGGCAATACAATTGTATGATATTGTTTTCGGATATTTTCTGAATTGGCTTCGTCTAAACTTTCAAAAATATCATGAAACCGTTTTGCCTGCGCTTCATTCGAACAGAACAAATAATTCTTGTATCCGTTAAAATGATTGTCGCTCAAATTATTCAGCAGCAAATCGAATTGTTTATTGAAAGAGGGTTGAGGCTGAATATGAAAATCGAACTTTTTGGTCGTTTTAAATATTGGTTTTGAAGTCCATTCGACAATTGAAAAATCTAAAGCACGTTTGATAAATGAACTCTGATTTAAAAATAATTGTTCAGGCGTGGCATGTTTTATTTCTCCTGAAAGTTTATCAAAAGCTTCTTCGGCTCTTGCGAATTGTTTATCTAACTGACTAAAAAGCCCATCTGTATTTTGAATAAAAAGAACGGTTTTCTCTGATATATAATCTAAGAAACTTTCGCGGTTTTCCTGAAAAATCTTGTTTTCGACATTCGGGATGATCGTGATTTTTTTATGAGTCTCGACAGATAACTGAGTTTCTACATCAAAACTTCTAATGCTGTCTACCTCATTGCCGAAAAACTCAATTCGGTACGGATGATCGTTTGAAAATGAAAACACATCGACAATTCCTCCACGAACAGAAAATTCACCGGGTTCTGTAATAAAATCAACTCTTTTAAATTCGTATTCAAATAAAACTTCATTGATAAAATCAATTGAAATTTTGTCATTTAAAGAGACCTTCAAAGTGTTTTTATCTAATTGCTGGCGTGTCACAACTTTTTCAAAAAGTGCTTCCGGATATGTAACAATTATAGCTGGTTTTTTTCTGGAATTTATTCTATTTAAAACCTCCGCGCGAAGCAAAACATTAGCGTTATCGGTTTCATCAACTTGATACGGACGACGAAACGAAGCCGGATAAAACAAAACATCCTGCTCGCCTATCATCTGTTCCAAATCGTTCAAATAATAAGCTGCTTCTTCTTTATTGTCTAAGACAACTAAAAAAGGTAATTCGGTTTTCCTGAAAACAGCACGCAGCACAAATGAAACTGCAGAACCCAGCAAGCCACTGAAATGCATCTTTATTTCGTTCTGCTCTAGTAATTGTGTAGCAATTTGCTGCGTTTTAGGCAAATTGTCATAGGTAGTATATAAGGCGTTTTTACTCAATTTTTGGTAAATTTTGATCTGTATTTCGTGCCGGCATTGGAGCCAAATTTGTATTTGGAATCGCACGCGTAGTATCTAACATTCTTAGGAAATCAGCTTCTCCTTCTTCTTTTGGAATTTTGCTTTTCTCAACAAGTATATCCATTTGTCTTTCTAATGAAACTAATTCTTTGTTAATCTCACCAATTAAAAAAGTCACTTTTTCATCAGGAATTTTATGCAAGTGAATAAACAAATCCATCATTTTTACTTTGGTAATCAAAATAGAAATTCTGCTTTTTATCTGAGGCTGATTGAATTGTGCCGGAATATTATTATTCAGAGCCGTTGCTTTTTTGGCAATTGCAGAAGATTTTTTTTGGAATGCTCCAATAGTTTTTCTGGGTTTTTGATCTAATTCTTTTAAAAAATCGCGCCACTCTTTCCAGGTACTTACATTTTGCTCAGAAACTTCATTGATCGGTTCATCAATAAACGACCATCCTTTATTTATATTATTAAAAATGATTTCTTTCTTTTTGGCTTCTTTTTCGTTTTCAGCCCGGCGTTTTTCATTTTCATCCTGACATGAATTCAGCACAAAAACTAAAAGTAGAAAAAGAGATATTTTATATTTCATCTGGTACAACATTAGGCGACAAAGTTACAAGTAAATTTACAATTATGAATTTTGATTTACAACCATTTTGATTAAGTTTAAGAAAGCTTTTTGAAAACGAATTAGGCAAGAAATAATATTATATTTTATTAAATCCATAATTTAACATTCTGAAAAACATCTTTATTTACGAATATATTATATTTGTTCTTTAAATACAATTCTAATGAATCCAAAAATACTAATCATTGGGGCTTGCGGTCAAATTGGAACGGAACTGACTCAAAAACTGCGTAAGCTATACGGAACAGAAAATGTTATTGCTTCTGATATTAGAAAATTAAATACTGATGTGGTCAATTCAGGTCCATTTGAAGTGGTTAATGCATTGGATTTTAACCAAATTGAACATCTTGTTGAAATACATCAAATTACAGATGTTTATTTAATGGCGGCACTTTTATCGGCTACTGCAGAAAAGAATCCTGCCTTCGCCTGGGATTTGAATATGAACTCCTTATTCCACGTTTTAAATCTGGCAAAAGCAAAAAAAATAAAAAAGATTTTCTGGCCGTCGAGTATTGCTGTTTTTGGACCTACTACGCCAAAAGAAAACACCCCTCAATATACCATTATGGAGCCTTCTACGGTTTATGGAATCAGTAAGCAAGCGGGCGAAAGATGGTGCGAATATTACCATAATATTTACGGAGTTGATGTTCGAAGTATCCGTTATCCTGGTTTAATCAGCTGGTCGACTCCTCCGGGGGGCGGAACCACAGATTATGCTGTTGATATTTTCTATAAGGCTATTGCAAATAAAAAATACGAATGCTTTTTATCATCAGAAACTAAAATGCCAATGATGTATATGGATGATGCGATTGAAGCCACCATCAATATAATGAAAGCCCCTGTTGAACAAATCAAAATCCATTCTTCGTATAATTTGGCTGCAATTAGTTTTACACCAACTGAAATTGCTGCTGAAATTAAAAAGCATATTCCTGATTTTGAAATTACTTACAATCCTGATTTCCGTCAGAAAATTGCAGACAGCTGGCCCGCAAGTATCGATGATGCTGACGCCAGAAAAGACTGGGGATGGAAACATACTTTTGATTTAGAAACGATGACAAAGGATATGCTGGAGCATTTGGGGTAAATCAGAAATAAATAAAAAAAACTCGTTTAAGATTCATTCCTGAAAATAAAACGAGTTTTTTTATCCTAATGTGAAAGTTATTTCACTTCAAAAACATTATTGGCAGCTTTTACATCCGCCATTAATCCGCTTGGATCTATGGTGATTTTTTTGATTGCCGTTTTATTTTTATCCAGTGTGAAACTGTAATTTGACTGCGCCCATGCCCAATCTTCCAAAACAGTTCTTTTTACATTTGGATTTGGATTTGGCTTGATGAAATTCATCATTCGTAACGGAATATAAAAGTTTTCAGAAGTTCCGTCCGTATAGTCTACTTTTAAATCGATTGGCATTGGCATTCTGCCGATTCTTTCTAAAGTTACCGTTGTTTTTTGTGAATTATCCGTCACATCCCTGATTCCGTAATCAATTGTATTGGTGGTTTGTGCCCAGTCTGTCAAATACCAATCCAGTTCAGCACCCGAAACCCTTTCTGCTGATCGTTTGATATCATTTGGCGTTGGATGTTTGAATTTAAAATCGTTAAAATATCTTTTTAAAGCGGCATCAACATTTTCTTTACCAATTACATATTCTAATTGCGACAAAAAGATGCTCCCTTTTACATAAGAAGAAATGCTGTACGGCCTGTTTTCATCATAACGATCTCCGTGTGTTGTTTGTGCCT
Organism: Flavobacterium piscis; assembly: GCF_031457575.1. GTDB lineage: Bacteria > Bacteroidota > Bacteroidia > Flavobacteriales > Flavobacteriaceae > Flavobacterium > Flavobacterium piscis_A. Next base: position 467,933 of record NZ_JAVDWQ010000001.1, read on the forward strand.
GTTCTTTTCCTGATTGAACTAATTGATAATAGGCCGCATAATTTCCTTTAAAAGGATTGGCAACTTTCTTATCTCCAGCCAGTTCATTCAATGCTATATCTTCAATGTAAGTAGTAAAACCCTCGTCCATCCATGGATGTTTTGATTCATTTGAAGCCAGAATATGCTGAAACCAGGAATGGCCTAACTCATGTGTAGCTGTTCCTAAAATACCTTCGAGTGTTCCATTTCCTAACATCAAAGTACACATGGCATATTCCATCCCTCCATCTCCACCTTGAATAAATGAGTATTGTTTATATGGATATTGACCCACTTTCTGGTTATAAAAATCCATAACCTTGACCATCAAAGGCTGTAATTGTTTCCAATTCTCAGTCGTTTTGGGATTGTTTTTGTAAAAGAAATGCAAATCAACATCATTTGGCCCTTTTATAATATCATGAGTATATTCTTTGTCCGCAGCCCAGGTAAAATCGTGTACATTTGGCGCTATAAAATGCCATGTCAAAGTTTTGGTTTTCTTTGGATAAGCTACTGTTACGCCTGCATCCTGATACCCGTGTCCAATTTGGTTTTTATCCTGCAAATACCCGGAACCACCAATCGTATAGTCTTTGTCTATGGTAATTTTTACATCAAAATTTCCCCAAACTCCGTGAAATTCCCTTGCAATGTATGGATCTGCGTGCCATCCTTCAAAATCAAATTCGGCTAATTTCGGATACCATTGCGACATTGATAATTCTACACCTTCTGAATTATTTCTTCCAGCCCTGCGAATCTGAACCGGAACCTGACCATCAAAATCCATGGTAAAAGTTGATTTAGAATTCGGCAAAATTGGTTTGGCCAAAGTTACTTCTAAAATAGTTCCGGAAGTTCTGGTTTGTGCCGTTGCACCATCTTGCTGGAAATTAGTTATTTTTAAAAACCCTGTTTCATTTGGTTTTAAAGTTTCAATACGGCTTTGTTTAAATTCTTTACCATCAGTACCTTTTACTTTAGTAACCATTCTTCCGTCTGGATCTTTTATAAAATGAAGACGGGCGTCCATTTCGCTTCCCGGCTGGAAAGCATTAAAAAACAAATGATAATATACTTTTTTTAAAGTGTCAGAAGAGTTATTGGAGTAAACCAGTTCTTGTTTTCCTTTATATTGGTAGTTTTTTACATCCATCCACACTTCCATTTTATAATCGGCATGTTGTTGCCAATAAGAAGTATTTTGTGCAAAAGCAGTATGTAAACCAAAACTCAAAAAAGAAAGTAGTATAATTTTTTTCATTTGAATTAACTGTGGTATTTAAAAATTACAAGTTTACAAAAGTGACTCTTGTGAACTTGTAATTACATTATTTAGGTTTACTTTTATTTTTTAGACATTTTTTCTGCCATCAATAAAGCATTGTACGCATTCACCATTTTGGCCGTTCTTGATGATTCAGCAGACGAAACCGCTACAGGCTCCTGACCCGGACCTGGATTTTCGCCCAACACCAACATAGAAGGAAGTAACACACCCGAATCCATTAAAATACGTTTTACTTGTTTTGCCTTTAATTTTGGATAATAAGAACGAATCAATGTAGCAACTCCTGCAGCATTTGGCGATGCCATTGAAGTTCCCTGCAGATATTTATATTTATTATTGGGAACCGTTGCGTAAATTTCTTCACCGGGAGCAAAAACATCTACATTTATTTTTCCGAAGTTTGAAAATTCAGCCACAACATTTTCCCCGTAAACTTTATTGATAGCTCCGATCGTAATTAGATTATCCGCAAATTCTTTGATATTGTCTTCAGAATCGTTTGGATAATTAATGTTATTTGTTTCATCAATATTGTAACCATCATTTCCTGCAGCATGTACGATTAAAACATCTTTTTTGCCAGCATATTTTATAGCTTCATATACCCATTTTTTTTGTGGAGAAAAACTTTTTCCGAAACTTCCATTAATAACTTTAGCACCATTGTCAACTGCATAACGAATTGCCAAAGCGATATCCTTATCATATTCATCACCATCAGGAACCGCCCTAACCGTTAAAATCTCAACATTGTTGGCAACACCGTCTCCTCCTAAATTATTATTGCGAATTTGTGCAATAATTCCGGCTACGTGGGTTCCGTGTAATGCTTTCTCTTTATCAGGCCCAAAAACTATATTGTTACCATATTTAGTATCCTTAATATCTTCCGGGTTATCACCAACTATTTTCCTTCCGTCAAAATCCTTATTTAAATTATAATTGAACTGGTCGTAAACATAATCCCTGTATTCATTAAGTCCTTCTTCATAATCAGAGCCTGCGTTCGTTAAAACCTGAGTCATAACCTTTTTACTTGAAAGTATAAACTGGTCTGGTGAATTAATCGCTTTAAGATCCTCTAAAGTATATTTATCTTTCTTTAATAAATCTTTTATTGTCTTATTTGCATTCAAATAAAAATCTACATTTGCTTTATCTTCCAGCAATTTTTTATATTTCTCATCATATTGCAATAATGCACGTTTATATTCAGGAGAACCATCATCGCCCTTTTTAACGATACGGGTCATTTCAAGGTTTTCGTGAACGGCATCACCAAGAAAATTCCAACCATGAATGTCATCAATAAAACCATTTTTATCATCATCGATTCCGTTGCCAGGAATTTCTTTTGGATTGGTCCAGATCATTCCTTTTAAATCTTCGTGCTCGATATCAACACCAGAATCTACAATTCCGACAATTACTTTTTTACCTGTTTTTCCTTGTAGTAATTCGGCGTATGCCTTATCCACACTCATTCCGGGAATAGAATCTTTGACTAAGTCAAGATGGCTCCATCTTTTTAATTCAGTATCTGTAAGCGGTACTTTTTTGACTACTGATAAAGGAGCAGCTATAAATTCTTTTTGAGTTGAAACTTGCGCCTGCATAGTGGCACCAAAGCCTGCTAAAACAAGTAATGCAATAGCAGATAAATTGAGAGGTTTTATATGACTCATGTATAGTTTAATAAATGTTGAAAATAATTCGACTAAATTATGATTTTTTGTTATAAAAAACTAACTGTTAACAATGTGTTATGAATTGTATACCTCAAAGTTGTATCACCTAACAGTATTATCTACTGGAAATATATCATTATTAATGACGTATAATTTGTATCATTGCAGACTCAAACACTTATTGAATTTATGAAAACAAAACTACTTTTGATGCTGTTACTGGCAAATTTTTCTATTTATGCGCAATACACAAATATCCCGGATGTTAATTTTGAAAAAAAATTAATTTCTTTAGGGATCGATACGGGAACTCCAGATGGACAAGTATTAACTTCAAACATCTCAAGCATATCTATATTGAATATTAATAATAGCTCAATTGCTGATTTGACAGGAATAGAAAATTTTACTGCTCTTGAAAATTTATACGCTACAAAAAATCAATTATCAATTGCTGATTTTTCATCAAATCTTCTACTAAACTATGTAGATTGTAGTAGAAATCTATTAACAAGTCTAAATGTTTCAAAAAACACCAAATTAACAGATCTAAATGTTGGTTTTAATAGCTTAACAGAAATAGATCTTAAATCAAATGTTCTTTTGAAAGGGATTGATTTTCAGAGAAACAAATTAACAAACATAGATCTTACAAAAAACACAAAAATGACTAATATAAATGCGTTAGTCAATCAGTTAACAGACTTAGAATTATCTGCAAATACACTTTTATCCAGTTTATCAGTTAGTTCAAATAAATTAACCTCTTTAGATATTAACAATAATATCGAATTGACATATTTAAATTGTGGCAATAATTTATTAACAGGTATAAATGTTTCAAAAAACGTAAATTTGATTGATTTTTATTGTCATTACAATCAAATCACAAATTTGGACATTAAAAAAAATATTCTTATAAAAGGTTTTATGTGCCATGGTAATAAACTTTCGAGTATTGATGTCTCAAATAACCCAGAACTAGAAATGTTAGATTGTTTAGAAAACCAACTAACTAGTCTTGATATCTCTAAAAATCCAAAAATAACAGAATTGGCTTGTGAAGAAAATCAGTTAATCTACCTAAATTTAAAAAATGGAAACAACGTAAATTTAGATCTCACTTATTCAAACTTTTCAAAAAACCCAAATTTAACTTGTATTGAAGTTGATGATGTAGCTTATTCTAATGCAAACTGGAATAACTTAAAAGACGCTACAGCAACTTACGCGTCAACATGCTCTAAATTAGACATAGAAGATTCTGTTTTTGATAAAGTAGTACTCTACCCAAACCCTACAAAATACGAAGTTACTATTAGCAATATTGCATTAGAAAAAGCAACAGTCTATAATGCATTAGGACAATTGGTGAAATCTTTTACATTAAACTCAGGCAATATGAATAACACCATCAGCTTATCCGGTTTGCCAAAAGGAGTATATTATGTATCTTTAATCAATCAGGAAGCCGCTTCTGTTAAAAAAGTTATAGTGGAATAACTATAATTCTATTGGAATTAAAAATCCCATTTTCAAAATAATGAAAATGGGATTTTTTTTTATGCTTTAAATTTTGTCTAAAGAATCTCTTCGCAACTAAAAACTTCTTTCAACCGAACCCCTTTTTCTGTATTTTCAACCGTTATAATTTGATTGTGGGCATCATGTTCCAAAAACAAATAGTAATTATTAGTAGCTGCAGCATTTAAGAATTTCTCTTTTTCATCTAATGTTAAAAGCGGTCTTGTGTCATAACCCATAATGTAAGGCAATGGAATATGACCGGCAGTCGCCAGCAAATCGGCACAAAAAACTATCGTTTTACCTTTATACTGTATGTGCGGAATCATCTGTTTTTCGGTATGGCCATCGGCAAAGAAAATCCCGAAACCTAGTTCCGACTGTGATAAAAAATCGCTTCCGGGTCTTTTTATAAAATTTAGCTGTCCGCTTTCCTGCATGGGCAAAATATTCTCAGTCAAAAAAGAAGCTTTTTCGCGCTTATTAGGCTTCGTTGCCCATTCCCAATGGTTATCATTTGTCCAGAATCTAGCATTTTTAAATGCCGGTTCATAACCTGTTTTATCTAAGTTCCATTGTACACTTCCGCCACAATGATCAAAATGCAGATGCGTCATGAAAACATCAGTAATATCATCCCGATGAAAACCAAATTTTGCAAGAGAACCGTCTAAAGAATGCGAACCCCAAAGAGAATAATAACCAAAAAACTTTTCTGATTGTTTATTACCCATACCGGTATCGATCAAAATCAGGCGATTTCCATCTTCAATAAGTAAACAACGTGCAGCTATATCAATTAAATTATTAGCATCGGCCGGGTTAGTTTTATTCCAAATAGTTTTGGGAACCACACCAAACATGGCGCCACCATCAAGTTTAAAATTACCAGATTCTATAGAGTAAAGTTTCATAAGTTTAATTTGAATATTAAACAAAGCTAGGGAATCCAACTCTATTGCCAAAAATTCAATATAAAAATCGAAAAATAATTATTTCAATATAATATATGTGCTCCCAACCAGTTCTTGTTTATCGAAGAAATTGACAAAATAGATTCCTTTTTGGAATTCATTCCCATCAGAATTTAAAATTCCATAAACATTTACGGCATTTCCCTGAAAATCAATTGCAACAATAAAACTATAAACCAAGGCTTTATTATTACCAAATTCAATCAGTTTATCTTCACCTAAAACTGTATTTTTTTGATCTAAAACCTGAACATAAAAAACTTTTTTTCCTGTTTTGGCTACAGAATTTCCTGAAATAGTAAAACTCACTTTAAGTTTATCTGTATTTTTAGCTTTATCTGTTTCCAATTCTTCTCCTGATTTCTTTTCCCGAAGCGCTATGACCTTAAAATTATTCAACTCTAATTTCGAAGCCGATTTTAAAGTTGACTCAAGCTTCTTTTGATGTGAAACTAAAGTATCATTTTTAACTTTTTGCTGATACATAACCTCATTTTGATTTTCAATTTTGGTTAGTAAACTTTTATTTTGAGACCTTAATTTATTAATTTCCTGAATTTTTGTATCTAAGGAAAGTTTTAAATCTGAAAGCTGCTTTCTATAAACGTTAATTTCTGAAGAAGTAGGTGTTTTTGATGCATTAATAATATCAATCAGTCTTTCAACATTTTTCTTTTCAAGTTCCAATTCCTGAGACAGATATGTTTTTTCAAGAAGAACTGTATCGTAAGCCGACTTCAATACATTTAAAGAATCCAAAATATTTTTTTTTGAAAGTGATTCTAAATTATCTGAATTATTGAAAGTAGTTTTTTGTAATGGACCAGAATTCCCTCTTAAATCATTTGATTCCGAACTAAAAATATAAACAGAGGTTCCTATTCCAGAAATAAACAGAACTGCTAAAAGAGCTCCAAGCCATTTATTTTGAGATTGTTTTTTCATAATTATTCCCAATTTTGCGCAAAAATACTAATAATTTGTTATATTATATTAGGTACAAATACGTATTTTTAACTTATTTATTAAGTTTTACACTACGAACAACAATATTAGATAGTTAGTAATTGAAATTTTGGATTTAATTAAAAATAACAACCCCGGCACAGAGCCACCAAGATATTGTAGGGCTATTTTTCTATTCCGAAGCAGGACACTTAGGGGGGAACTAAAATCCTAAGAGATTAAAAAATCTGATTACACATATTAAAAATAACTTTTATCTATTTTAACATTTGTTATAATAATGTGAAGCGTTATGGAAAAAGGTTTTTAAGTCGTATCTTTGCAGATAATTTAGACATAATCTATACAATAATGATAAAGGTTTCTGATACAGCAAAAAAGAAAATCATTGACTTAATGAAGGATGATGGTTTTGACGCCGCTCATGACTACGTACGCGTAGGTGTAAAAAGTGGCGGATGCTCTGGTTTGTCATATGATTTAAAATTTGATAAAACCAAAGGCGACGATGATAAGATATTTATAGACAACGACATAACAATTGCAGTAGAAAAAAAATCATTTCTATATTTAGCCGGAACAATTCTGGAGTTTTCAGGAGGATTAAACGGAAAAGGATTTGTTTTTAATAACCCAAATGCAAGCAGAACCTGTGGTTGTGGAGAATCATTCTCTCTTTGAAATAATTAAATGATTGCAAAATTTAAAGATTTAAAAATTACAGAATTGATTTTATTTAAATCCTTCAATTTTTAAATCTTTCAATAAAAAAAATAATGAGCAAATACACAGAAGACGATTTAAAAATCGAACTCGAAACTAAAGAATACGAATACGGATTTTATACTGATATAGAATCGGAGACGTTTCCTATTGGCTTAAACGAAGATATCGTGAGAGCTATCTCCCTTAAAAAAGATGAGCCTCAATGGATGACCGACTGGCGTATTGAAGCTTTTCGTGCATGGAAAGAAATGATTGAACCGGAATGGGCAAATGTGCATTACACAAAACCCGATTTTCAGGCAATTTCTTATTATTCAGCTCCAAAACAAGTAGACCCAAACAAAACTTTAGACGATGTAGATCCGGAACTTTTAGAAATGTACAAAAAGTTAGGCATCTCTGTTGATGAGCAAAAAATGATGAACAATGTCGCTATGGATATTGTAGTCGATTCTGTTTCTGTAGCTACAACTTTCAAAAAAACATTGGGAGAAAAAGGGATTATTTTCTGTCCGATTTCAGAAGCTATCAAAGAGCATCCGGAATTGGTCCGTAAGTATTTAGGAACTGTTGTCCCTCAAAAAGACAACTTCTATGCAGCATTAAACTCAGCAGTTTTCTCAGACGGAAGTTTCTGTTATATTCCAAAAGGCGTTCGATGCCCAATGGAACTTTCAACTTATTTCAGAATTAATCAAGCAGGAACAGGGCAATTCGAGAGAACTCTTGTGATTGCTGATGCAGGAAGTTATGTTTCTTATCTTGAAGGCTGTACGGCTCCAAGCCGTGATGAAAACCAATTACACGCCGCTGTAGTTGAACTAATCGCTTTGGATGATGCTGAAATTAAATATTCAACCGTTCAAAACTGGTTTCCCGGAAACAAAGAAGGAAAAGGCGGGGTTTATAATTTTGTAACCAAAAGAGGTTTATGCGAAACAAACGCTAAAATTTCATGGACACAGGTTGAAACGGGTTCAGCTGTAACCTGGAAATATCCTTCTTGTATATTAAAAGGAGACAATTCGGTTGGAGAATTTTATTCTATTGCCGTTACCAATAATTACCAACAAGCAGATACGGGAACTAAAATGATTCATTTAGGAAAAAACACTAAATCGACTATTATTTCTAAAGGTATTTCGGCTGGTAAATCACAAAACAGTTACCGTGGATTAGTGCAAATTAGCCCAAGAGCGGAAAATGCAAGAAACTTTTCGCAATGTGATTCTCTTTTAATGGGAAATAATTGCGGGGCACATACTTTCCCTTATATCGAAAGTAAAAATCCATCGGCTAAAATAGAACACGAAGCAACTACAAGTAAAATTGGAGAAGATCAGGTCTTTTATTGCAACCAGAGGGGTATTCCAACAGAAAAAGCGATTGCCTTAATTGTAAACGGTTTCAGTAAAGATGTATTGAATAAACTTCCAATGGAATTTGCCGTGGAAGCTCAAAAATTATTGGAGATTTCTTTAGAAGGGTCTGTAGGTTAATAAAACGAAGTATTATGGATCTCATCTTAAAAAATGTAAAGAAAAAAGATTTTCCGGTTTTTCAATCACTGGCTAAATCTCTTGGTTTTGAAATTATTGAAGAAAATGAAAAACCATATAATCCTGAATTCGTAAAAGAGATTTTAAATGCTGAACAAAGCATAAAAGACGGAAAAGGAGTTAAAATAAAAACAGAAGATTTGTGGAAGTAATTTATTCTGAAAAGCTCAAAAAGACAGAGAGTTTTGGAAAAAATCTGGCAATAAAGCAATTATGAATAAAATTACTGCTTTGATTGAAGATATACAACTTCATCCTTTTGAAGGAATCGGAAAACCTGAGCCTTTAAAATATGAATTGTCCGGAAAATGGTCCAGAAGAATAAATCAAGAACATCGCATAATCTATAAAGTTACTGAAGAAGACACAATCGAGATATTAGATATTCTTTCATTAAAAGGACATTACGAATAAGCATTAATGGAAAATAAAAAAGTAATCATTTTAGGTTCTTCCAGAAAAAATGGAAACACAACAAAGATTGTGAACGAAATTTCTAAAGAACACGAAATAGACGTAATTAATCTGAGTGATTATACTATTTCCTATTATGATTACGAAAGCAAAAACAAAGAAGACGATTTTTTGCCTTTAATAAGAGGAATTCTCGAAAAGTACGACACTTTAATTTTTGCAACTCCTATTTATTGGTATAATATGAGTGGAATTATGAAGGTTTTCTTTGATCGTTTTTCGGATTTGATCCGAATTGAAAAAGAAACCGGACGAAAACTCAGAGGAAAGAAAATTGGTGTGATATCAAATTCACACGACAATGAAATTGAAGAAAGTTTTTACATTCCCTTCAAAAAATCAGCCGATTATTTAGGCATGGAGTATTTAGGACATGTGCATTTTAATGCCGACATCTTAAACCAAACAACAAAAATAGAACTGACATTTATATAAAATAAAAAAACAATGTTATCAATAAAAAACCTTCACGCCTCAATTGGTGATAAAGAAATCCTTAAAGGAATAAATATAGAAGTTAAAGCTGGTGAAGTACACGCCATTATGGGACCAAACGGCTCTGGAAAAAGTACCCTTTCGGCTGTAATTGCCGGAAACGAAAACTACGAAGTTACCGACGGAGGTGTTTTTCTTGAGGGAGAAGATCTTGCTGATCTGGCTCCGGAAGAAAGAGCACACAAAGGAGTTTTCCTCTCTTTTCAATACCCTGTAGAAATTCCCGGAGTTAGTGTAACCAACTTCATGAAAACTGCCATCAACGAGACTCGTAAAGCAAACGGTCAGGCCGAAATGCCAGCGAACGAAATGTTAAAAGTAATTCGTGAGAAATCTGAATTATTAGAAATTGATCGTAAATTTTTATCCCGTTCTTTAAACGAAGGTTTTTCCGGTGGTGAGAAAAAAAGAAACGAAATTTTTCAAATGGCAATGTTAGAGCCAAAATTAGCCATTCTTGACGAAACCGATTCTGGTCTTGATATTGATGCGCTAAGAATCGTGGCTAACGGCGTCAACAAATTGAAAAGCGAAAAAAACGCAATTATCGTAATTACACACTATCAACGTTTGCTGGATTACATCGTTCCGGATTTCGTTCATGTCCTTTACAACGGAAGAATCGTAAAATCAGGCGGAAAAGAATTGGCTTACGAATTAGAAGAAAAAGGATACGACTGGATTAAAGCAGAAAACTAGTTTACAGTTACAGTTTACAGTTTACAAAACTTATAACTTATAACTCATAACTTATAACTACAGAAATGGATTTAAAAGAAAAATTAGTATCGTCTTTTATGGCTTTTGAAGAGCGTGTCGATGTACATTCAGATTTACATGACATTCGCACAAATGCCTTAAAAAACTTCGAAAATAAAGGTTTCCCTACCAAAAAAGAAGAAGCCTGGAAATATACATCGCTAAATGCTATATTAAAAAATGACTTTACGGTATTTCCAAAAAAGGAAAATGCAATTGAATTTAGCCACGTAAAAAAATACTTTTTACACGAAATCGACACTTATAAATTAGTGTTTATTGATGGTGTTTTCAGTTCACATCTCTCTTCTACAACACACGATGGAATAGATGTTTGCTTAATGTCATCGGCATTGACCAAACCAAAATATAAAATGGTTATTGATACATATTTCAATCAAATTGCCAGTAAAGACGAAAGTTTGACTTCGTTGAATACCGCTTTTGCAAGTGAAGGAGCTTTTATCAATATCCCAAAAAGCAAGGTAGCTGATAAACCTATTGAGATCATGTATTTCTCTACAGGAAACGAAGCTGCACTAATGGTTCAGCCTAGAAACCTGATTATTGTGGGCGAAAATTCACATGTTCAAATTATCGAACGTCACCAAAGTTTGAACGAAAATCCAGTTTTGACCAATTCGGTTACGGAGATTTTTGCTCAAAAACGTGCTATTGTAGATCATTATAAGATTCAAAATGACAATAACGAAGCCAACTTAATTGATAACACTTATGTTTCGCAACAACAAGAAAGTCATGTTTATGTTCATACTTTTTCGTTTGGAGGAAACCTAACGCGTAACAATTTGAACTTTTACCACTTCGGTGAAAGATTGACAAGTACACTAAACGGAATCACGATTATTGGTGAAAAACAACACGTTGACCATTATACCCTGGTAAACCATGCAACACCAAATTGTGAAAGTTTTCAGGATTATAAAGGAATTTTCGCTGATCGTTCAACGGGGGTTTTCAACGGAAAAGTTTTGGTAGAAAAAGAAGCTCAAAAAACAAATGCTTTCCAAAAAAGCAACAATATTTTATTGAGTGATAAAGCAACTATCAATGCAAAACCACAATTGGAAATTTTTGCCGATGATGTAAAATGTTCACACGGATGTACAGTTGGACAATTAGATGAAACAGCAATGTTTTACATGCAATCCCGTGGAATTCCTAAAAAAGAAGCAAAAGCTTTATTGATGTATGCCTTTTCGAATGCTGTTATCGAAAGCATTAAAATACCGGAATTAAAACAACGTATTACTAAAATCATCGCTATGAAATTAGGTGTGAATTTAGGATTTGATTTGTAAAATTCTACTTCTTGGAAAACATAAAACCGACATGCTTTTGAAGTTTGTCGGTTTTTTTATGATACTCCATTTAATCTTTTCCTTTTCAATCAAAAAATTCATTTTATTACAATTCAAAACGTTTTCCTTGTTCAGGAAAAATAAATTTCACTCCCAAATCGTTTTGTTTTTTTAGCTGTTCCTTTATTTTTAAAATATTTTTTGTTGGCGGTTTCAAATGTGTAACTACAATTTTAAAGTTATTTAAAGATCCTTTTCCTGATAATTCTTCCAATACATGAAGTTCTTTCATCAAATAATTTGGGGTCAGATGTCCGAATAAAAATTGATCCGGCTGCTCATTTGGAAATGAAACTTCTATAAAGATTCCTTTTAATTGTTTGCTTTCTATCAATGGAGAAATTGCTGTCCATAAATCATGCAAATTATTACTTTTTTCTACAACATCTGGGCCAGTATCACCAAGATACAAGACGTAATCATCATTATTTTTAATCAAAAAAGCAGTACTCTCATATGGATTCACATGACTTAACGGAAAAGCTTTCAAAGTCATTGTAGTATTTGCAATTGGTATTTCTTCAGTAAGATTTAGGGTTTGAAAATGATATTTTTTTAACGGAAAACCAACACCCTGATCTCCAAAATTAGCCCAGGTCTGGTCATTAAAATAGTGGTTTTGCATCATCTCCATGCACTTTTCAATTGCATAAACTGTTTTTGAAGAATCGGCTGGTGAATTTATTATTAAACCTGAAACATGGTCTAAATGGGCGTGCGAAATCAAATATCCTTTAATGTATTTTCGCAATACTTCACTGGCTGGAATTTTGAATACTTTGTTTTCAATAGCTTTTTCAATTCCGGCATTAATAGTTCCGGCATCCAGACAAATAAAATCTTTTGTACCTGTTGGTCCCAACAAATAAGCCGAAAGATTTTTTTCATCAATACCTCCTTTTACACCCAAAGGGACAACCTGAAAAACTGATTTTTGTTGTTTTTGCGCCAATGTATTGATTGAAATCAAAAACAAACAAATCACAAACCTTTTTACAGTTAACATCTTTTTAGATTTTTATAACTACAAATTTCATTAATTAAGATGGATTAATTGTCCTTTATCTATGAAAATCCTATTTAATAATCTTAAATTTACTTTGGATTCCTTTAATGAAATTCATTTTGAAACAATATCTTTACATTAAAATATCACAATTTCAACTAAAAAAGTTAAAATGACAACAATAGCATCTCAGTTTGGAATAAATGAAGCTCTGGAAAAATTGGGCATTAAATTTATAAATGAAGGAACCTCAACAGGTTTAAAAAACTTTTCATCAGGAGAAATTTTAGACAGCTACTCCCCAGTTGACGGAAAATTAATTGCCTCTGTAAAAACATCAACACTTGAAGACTATGAAAAAGTGATGCAGGCAGCAACTGAGGCTTTTAAAAAATTTCGCCTGATACCAGCGCCACAACGTGGAGAAATCGTACGTCAGTTTGGAGAAAAGTTGCGTCTAAATAAAGAAGCTCTCGGAAAACTGGTTTCTTATGAAATGGGGAAATCTTTGCAGGAAGGCTACGGAGAAGTACAGGAAATGATTGACATTTGTGATTTTGCTGTTGGTTTATCACGTCAACTGCATGGGTTAACCATGCACTCAGAAAGGCCGGGTCACCGTATGTATGAGCAATATCATTCTTTAGGAGTGGTAGGAATTATTTCTGCATTTAATTTCCCTGTTGCTGTTTGGTCATGGAATACTGCTTTAGCATGGATTGCAGGAGATGTTTGTGTTTGGAAACCTTCAGAAAAAACACCTCTGTGCGGAATTGCCTGTCAAAACATAATTGCTCAGGTTATTAAAGAAAATAATTTACCGGAAGGAATTTCATGCCTGATAAACGGTGATTATACTATTGGTGAGTTAATGACTGCTGATACCCGAATCCCATTGATCTCAGCAACCGGTTCAACCCGAATGGGTAAAATAGTAGCCCAGGCTGTTGCAGGCCGTTTAGGAAAATCATTATTAGAGTTAGGAGGAAACAATGCTATTATTGTTACTCCGGATGCTGATATAAAAATGACCGTAATAGGAGCTGTTTTTGGTGCCGTGGGAACTGCCGGACAACGTTGTACATCAACCAGAAGATTGATTATTCACGAAAGTATTTATGATAAGGTAAAAGAGGCTTTGGCTACAGCTTACAAACAATTACGAATCGGAAATCCGCTTGATGAAAATAATCATGTTGGTCCGCTAATTGATATTCATGCTGTGGAAATGTATGCGAAAGCCTTGAATAATGTAGTGACAGAAGGCGGTAAAATTGTAGTGGAAGGCGGTGTATTATCCGGGGAAGGCTATGAAAGTGGCTGCTATGTGAAACCTGCTATTGCTGAAGCACAAAATTCATTTGAAATTGTACAACATGAAACCTTTGCGCCAGTTTTATATCTAATTAAATATTCTGGTGAAGTAGACAACGCAATTGAAATTCAAAATGGTGTAGCACAAGGGTTATCATCAGCCATTATGACAAATAATTTACGCGAAGCAGAAAGATTTTTATCTGTAACAGGTTCTGATTGTGGAATTGCGAATGTAAATATTGGAACTTCCGGAGCAGAAATTGGAGGTGCTTTTGGTGGAGAAAAAGAAACAGGAGGTGGAAGGGAATCCGGTTCTGATGCCTGGAAAATTTATATGAGACGCCAGACCAATACAATTAATTATACTACAAGTCTGCCATTAGCCCAAGGCATAAAATTTGATTTATAAGACAATTCAATATATCCTAAATACAAAAGGCTTCCAAAATTGGAAGCCTCTTTACTTTTGATTGAATGTTAGGCAGTAAAGATTATTTTTTAATGATAATTTTAGTAGTAACACCTTTCTCGGTATAAACTTTTACCAGATAATTGCCATTGGCAAGATTACTCATGTCTGCAACATTATTATCTCCTTGTTGAGTGTGTATTAATGAACCTGTCAAATTATATACTTCAACTTTTTGAATTGTTTGGTCTGAGTCAATATTCAATTCACTTAAAACCGGGTTTGGATATAGTGTCATTTGTGCCGTCTTAACTGGCTCCTCTACTTCCATGTTTGCAGACTTGCGTGCAGTAGAGTTAAATGATGTACTTATGTAATACAGATTTGCAACAGAATCTTTTGTTATCGTATTTACTCCTGCCGGAAGTGATACGGTAACAATTCCTGCTGATGCAGTATAGGAAGTATTATTAACTTTTATAGCTCCTGTAAAATTAGAATCAAATACTAAAGTTAAAGTCGA
This sequence comes from Flavobacterium piscis, assembly GCF_031457575.1. Classification (GTDB taxonomy): domain Bacteria; phylum Bacteroidota; class Bacteroidia; order Flavobacteriales; family Flavobacteriaceae; genus Flavobacterium; species Flavobacterium piscis_A. The sequence goes on from NZ_JAVDWQ010000001.1 coordinate 483,050, forward strand.
AGCGCTCGCTGTTGTATACTTAATTGATGTACTTGACTCAATTTTCAAACGGGCTGTTAATGTTAAGCCTGCATATGTAACTGAACCGGCAGAAGAATTCATATTTCCTGTAATGGCGTAAAATGAACTAGTTTTTCCGGAAAGGGTAAAATTATGAATTTGATTGCCCGTTGATGTCCCTGTTGTAACCGTTATTGTTCCTGATCCAGTTGCAACTGTACCTGTTCCTGTTGTAGTAATTGAATAAGATAAAGTAGCTGTTGGTAAACCCGTGATAGTGATAGTTTTAGCGGTACTATTTTTTACAAAACTAATTCCTGAAGCAGGTAATCCCGTTACTGTAGCATCTGTTGCAGATCCTCCCCAAGTGAAAACTATCGAACTAATTGCAGTACCGCTTGTTACTGTTTGGTTATTATTAGTTGTTGAAGTAAGAGTTTGAGGACTTAATGGTGTAACTGTTATTGTTCCAGACCCTGTCGCTGCTGTTCCAGTTCCGACAGTAGCAATGGAATAAGATAAAGTAGCTGTTGGAGTTCCGCTGATGGTAATTGTTTTAGCCGTAGAATTTTTTACAAAAGTAATTCCAGATGCCGGCAGTCCCGTTACTGTAGCATCTGTTGCATTCCCTCCCCAAGTGAAAACTATCGAGCTAATTGCAGTACCAGCGACAATTGTTTGATTATTGTTAGTAGTAGATATAAGTGTTTGATTGCTTACAGGTGGATTTGTTTCACCTTGTACAGAAACTAATGTGGTATTATAATTGGTAAGAGCAGATTTTAATGCTGTAATCACCAGAGATGACTTATCGTCAACTGCATTATTAAAAGTCCATTGTAAATCGCCTCCCGAAACACGTCCCGCATATTGTGTCACTTTTGCTTTTGCAGCAGCTGGCTGATCTATTACTAAATTTTTAACGTATAATGCCGCATTGGTATCAAAATTATTATACATATTTCCACCTGACTTAGATTTAACATTGCTACTAACAGTTTCTCCTCTTGTAGTGGCTACATACGCATCAAAATCGGTTGTTGAACTAATTTTTCCTGAAATATTATATAAGGGATTAGTATCTCCATAAGCCACAAAACGCATAGAATTTGTACCGTTTGAAGCTTCAAAAGTATTATTAAAAGCTTTAATTGAGCCTCCGGCTTCACCAGAAAAAGTGCCCATTGTACCTGCATTATTTACCTGATTCGTTTCATCCCAGATGTCTGTTCCCTGTAATGATGTTACCATTGGATTTTTACTGTTTCGGTAATAATTTCCTTCAATAAATAAAGAAGATCCTAAAGTAGAACCTGATCCATATTTTGAAACACCATCAAAATAGTTATTATAAATGTGAGCCGAATAATAACGAACACGTGGATGTCGAGAGTCAGAATGATCAAACCAGTTATGATGATAGGTAATATATAAACCCGTTGTTGTTCCTTCACTTAAGCCTAAAAGGCTTGCTTTTCCGCTATCCCAAAAGTGATTATACGAAAAAGTCACATATGTAGATCCTTTATTATCCATTGCACCATCGCCTTTTATCTGATCAGCATCACTACCGACATTGCCATAGAATAAATCACAATTATGAACCCACACGTGATCATTTTTATCTTGCAGTCCAACATTATCACCAGCAGTGCTGTTACAATTCATTAATCCGAGATTATTTATTTCAATATTAGATGCGGATTTAAGACGTATGCCCATTCCGTTTACAACTGCATCCGTACCAACACCTTCTAATGTTATATAACTGGAAGCATTATTAGAATTTTCAATAACAATATCACCTCCCTCCATCACAGTCATATCCGTAATATTTCCAATCAAACGAATAATAAACGGGCGTGTATCCTTTCCTTTTTTGATACCATATAAAATATTTTGTAAACCTACACAAGGATTTGCGCTGGCACCTGTAATATTCATCGAAATTGTATTCTTTGTGTTTTGTGTAATGTAAAGAATTACAGCATTGTCTTTGGGAGTTCCATCGGCTTTATATCCCCCAGGTACACGACCGCCATCGAATGCAAAACCGTTCCGATCCTGAGCTAAAACGGTTAAAGTATTTGTTACTGATCCAGTTCCTTCAGTCCCGGAAATTACCGGCTTTATTTTAACTGTGTAAGTTCCTGCCTTTAATCCCGGAATATCAGCACGATAGTAAGAACCATAACTACGAATTAATTGTGTGTCGATTTTTTGATCTGTATAACCGTTTCCGGTATAATACACATTATAGGTTTGAGCATTGCTAAGAGGCTGCCATTTTACAAATGCAGATTCCAGCCAGCCGGCAGCTTCATTAATTTGGATTTGCTGTGACCATGTTTGCATAGAAACAAACAAAATAGCCCAATAAAGTAGGTTTTTTTTCATTGTGTGGTTTGGTTAATTAATAGTTATTTAAAGTGGTTTTTGTTTTTACGAACACAAATATAAAAATGTAATCGATTACTCAAAAATATATAAAATTTTGATATTCATAATATTTTTAGAATAAAAAAACATATTATATAAAAATTTATAATTTAAATGGGTAAAATGTAACAAATTGCATTTTGTGTAATAAATTACATACATTCAAATAAATTCTTATTTTCCGCTACTTAACGTAAATTTATATGAAATCATTTCTTAAATCTTTTATACATTTTCCCTCTTTTTTAGTCTTATAAAATTTATTTTAAAGAAAATGCATTTATAAGAAAATAGATACTAAATATTTTAAACTAGTATGAATCACTGTCAAATAATTAATTTTTGTTTTATTTTGATCTGAACACAATATATACTTGGCCATTTAAAAAAACTATCTGTTTGTCAATTTCTATAAGTCCTTTTAGCATATATTAAAGTTTTGAATACTCCCCGACAATCCAAAAAAGCATTAAAAAAGGCCTCCATTTGGAGACCTTTTTTAAAATTAAGTATAAACTAAACCATTTTGGACTGAAAATCCATAGATTCGATTGGCAGACTGAAACCCTGAAAGGTAATAACACTATATTATTAGAAGCTAAAGAAAGGCACTAAAATACATAGTTTTAACTATCTTCTGAGACCAATAAATACTTAAGCATCTACTTTTTGATGATTTTTTTAGTAGTTGTACCCTGATCAGTAGTTACTCTTACCAGATAATTACCCGTAGCCAAATCACTTACATCTATAGATTCAACTTCATTTGAAATGTTTTTTACTACACTTCCTGATAAATTGTAAATCGTAACACTTTTAACTTTTTGATTGTCAGATGATATATACAATTGTTCTGAAACTGGATTTGGATATACCGTTAAGTTTGAAACTTCGATATTTTCTCCTAATCCTAATGTTGGGTATACTGTTTTAATGTAATATAAACTTGTTGTGCCACTTTCTCTTCCAAGCGTATGATTACCTGCCGCAAGAGTCATTGTAATTATTCCAGAAGATGCTGTTTTGGCTACGCCATCAATTTTAATCTTTGCAGCTGCTTCAACAAACACTAAAGTTAAAGTACTTTCTTGCGTTGTTGTATAATTCACAACTCCAGCACTAGACTCGATTTTTAAACTCTGAGTCAACGTCAAACCATCATAATTAACAGTTCCTTTAGACGTTGAAAGGTTCCCTGTAATAGTATAGAATGAATTCGTTAAACCAGATGTGGTGAAATTATGAATTTGATCACCAATAGGAGCTACAGGATCATCACTAATAGCCACACTTCCCGTTACAGTTACCGGAGTACCAGAAGTACCAATTGTTGTAACTGAAAAAGAAACATCAGCCGTTGGAGTACCAGTCACAGTAAGGGTTTTATTAGTAGGATTTTTTACAAAATCAATACCTGAATCCGGCAATCCATCTACAACAACATCAGTAACATCACCTCCCCAGGTGTAAACTATTGAGGAAATGGCCGCACCTGTTGATACAGTTTGATCATTGTTTGAAGTCGAAGTTAAAGTTTGGGTGTTTACAACCGGGGCAACCTCTCCCTGTATTACAACTAATTTTGTCGTATAAGATGTAAGCGCAGTCATTAAAGCCGTATTCACGTTAGACGAAGTGTCATCTGTCGCATTATTAAAAGTATATTTAAAATCACCTCCTTCAATACGTCCAGAATACAGCATTACATTAACTTTAGCATCATCCGGACTATCCGGCGTATAAGTGTACATAATTGCTGGATTAATATCAAAATTGTTATAAGTATTTGCTCCTAATTTTGATGTAATACTATTACTTATGGCCTCATTTCTAGTCGCAACTTCAATGGCATCAAATTCAATTGGATTAGTAGCAGTATTATAAGGAACATAACGCGTTTGACCTGACATTATATTATTAAAGGCTTTTATTGTTCCCCCTGCTTCACCTGAAAAAGTTCCTTTTGTGTCATAAAAAATATCTGTTCCCTGCTTAGAAGTAAGCATAGGATATTTACAATTACGGAAAAAATTTGCTTCCATAAATAATGACGAGCCTAAAGTCGATCCTGCTCCATATTTAGAATTTCCATCGTAATAATTATTGTATATATGTGCTGAATAATAACGTACACGAGGATGACGGGAATCAGAATGATCATACCAATTATGATGATACGTTATATACAACCCGGTAGTAGTTCCTTCACTCAAACCTAAAAGATTACATTTTCCAGAATCCCAAAAGTGGTTATATGAAAACGTAATATAAGTGGATTTTTTGGCATCCAGTGCCCCATCCCCTTTTGCCTGGTCTGCATCTCCCCCGGCAGCGCCATAAAACAAGTCACAATTATGCACCCAGATATAATCATTGTCTTGTTGTAAACCAATATTATCACCTTCACCAGCATCCGTTAACATAAATCCTAAATTACGAATTTCTATATTTGTTGCAGACTTAATACGAATACCCCATCCATTTACAACAGCATCATTCCCTATACCCTCCATAGTAATTGAACTTAAGGGATTTTTTTTATTCTCAATAACAACGTCCCCATTATACAAAGTTGCCGGATCTGTAATATTTCCTATTAAACGGATTGCAAGAGGTCGATTATCAAGCCCTTTTTTAAACCCGTCAAGAATATTCTGCAGTCCCACATAATTAGTTTTTGTGGTACCGTTAGCATTTGTTACTACACTAAGTTCAATTATATCTTTTGTATTCTGTGTAATATATAAAACTACAGCATCGTTTTTTAAAGTTCCATTTAAGTTATATGCACCCGGTACACGACCATTTGAAAAAGCAAATCCGGAACGATCATGAGCAGAAACTATTATAGAAGATGTTGTAGTTCCAGTACCTTCAACAGTTGCCGTTACAGGTTTTACTGTAAGGGTATAAGATCCCGAAGCAAGACCTGGCACATCTGCACGAAAATAGGAACCATAGCTGCGAATAAGCGGTTCGTCAATTTTTTTATTAGTTTCTCCCCCACCCGTATAATAAACATTATAACTATCGGCTCCGGCAACAGGCGACCATTCTACAAATGCAGATTCAAGCCATCCTGATGATTTCGTAATGGTAACTGATTGTGCCCATACTTGCACAGACAGGAACAGTAAAATGATGTAAAGTAATTTTTTTTTCATAATTGTGGTTTAAAGTAAATGAGTTTAGTTTAATGCTTATCAATTCATCTACATAAATGTAATCGATTACACGAAAGTAAATATTTTTTTTTAATCACAAAAAAATTTAGAAAAAAAATACACATAGTAAAAAAAAATACCACTTTATATTACAATATAATAACTATAACGTTATAGCTGCAAAGTGGGTTAACTCCAGTAAATATTTACTTTTAACATAACAAACAGATCTTAAAATCAAAATTCCGTCTTAGATAATTAAAAAAAATAAACAACAGAATATTCTTATTTTAAAAAAAGAATATTTATAGAAATCCGACAAACTCTGAACTAAAGGTTTAAAATTTAAAGTTTAAATCTGAACAAAATTAATTCGTAAACAAAAAAAAGCGTCAATTTGAAAAGTTCAAATTGACGCTTTATGGCTTAATTACCATCAAAAATTTTATAAATTAAAGGAAGCTCCTAAACTAAAAGTAACCTGATTATTCAAATGGTCAAAAATATCATTATCATTACTATATTTTGCAATTGGAAATCCAAGTTCCGTAAAAACGCCAAATCCTTCAGTAAAGAAATAACGCCCTCCTAAGTGTCCTCCAAAGTTTTTCAATCCTAAACTTAATCCAGGATAAATATCTAATTTTTCATCAATGTTAAAAACAGTTCCTAAATTGGCATTGATTCTAAATTTTGCATCAAAACGATCTTTAAAATCCGGTTTTTCGTTTGTATATTCTCTTTCATTATAAAAACCTGAAAATTCATTTACCCCTAATAGATAATTAGCAACAAATCCGTAAGAGAAGTTTTCTGCCAAACCAAAATCAATAGAACCCTGAATTCCGGAACCTCCATCTTGCAAGTTGGCACCAATATTAATTTTCGTGTCTCCTTTTCCTTTAAAAGCTTCCTGCGCTTGTGTAATTCCAAATACCGTTAAAAGCAATAATGTAAAAATTTTTCTCATAAAACTTAAATTTAATTTTTTAAGTGCAAAAATAGAGTTTTATGAATTAATTCCTACCTCTTTCATTAAAATACAATTCGTTTAATGGATCACTTTGCCAAAATTCCTTGGTTTCAACATTCATTATAGTTAAAGGCCCTCTAAATGCAGCTCCGGTATCAATATTCCAAACACATGCTTTTTGTACAGGAACCGTTTTCGAAATCCGGGTAACAGGAGTGTGTCCAATAAAAATTTCTTTATATAACGTAAATCTTTTTGGATAAAACAAATCATCTTCTTTCATATTGGGATCTAAAGAAAGTGCTGTTTCCCACAAAGTCCTGTCCCAATAAAAAGATTTCGTAAAATATTCATAACCAACACCATTGAGATTAGTAAAACCTGCATGTACAAATAATCGGTTTTCTGAATCAATATAATAATCCTTAAGTGACTCTAAAAATTTTATATGGATTTGTTTTTGCTCATCGTTGAGTTTCTCATAAGCTAAAACTGTAGCTTCGCCCCCATGTTGATACCAAAGTTCATTATTTTTTGCATTTTTAAGCCACTCTACTAACAACTCATCGTGATTGCCCCTGATACAAACACAATTTTGTCTGCTTTGAAGATCGATCAAATAATCAATTACTTGTGGCGACTGACTCCAGCCATCAACATAATCGCCCAGGAAGATTAAGGTATCTTTTTCAGTAACTTCGGCTTTTTTCATTACTTGTTCAAGTGCGAGCAAACCACCATGAATATCGCCTATAACAAATTTTCTCATTTTAAATTGTTTGATCTGGAATTGTAAAAATATAGAAAAGGATTTGCTTTAAAATACTTAATCGTAAATCTTAAATAAATATATATTTTAAAAAATTTATTTATTAAAAAAAGAAATCATATTTTAAATTTAATGAATAAATCCCAAAGGTATTTAAAAGTATTTTTTTGACCTTTGGGATTTATTCTATTTTATTTCTAATAAAGTATTTTAAAATCAATAGACTAAACGCCTAACTTTTTGGCAATTTCTGTCGGAATTCCACCTTTATTTACCATTAAGGCAGTTGTTTTATATTTCACGAAGTTTTTAGTCACAAACAAAAATCCTTTATAATCATTTGTTTCTCCCCAAGAGTTTTTTACAATGTAATATTCTTTTCCTGACTGATCTTTCGCCAAACCAACAATATGCATTCCGTGATCATCTGTAGTTGTGTAATTATCAAACGCTGCCTGACGCATTTCCGGAGTAATTTCTGGTTCCGGTTTTGGTCCGTTAAACATGTCTGCTTTTTCTTCAGCTGTCATATCATCGTATTTTTTAGCAGGAACATAAGCAACACCATTTTTCCAGCTAAAACTTTTTTCACTTACGTCTGTAGCCCATGCAACTGTATATCCTTTCTTCAAAGCATTATCAATAATATCTGTCATATCGTTTACTTTTACATTGTAAATCTGATCAAATGACCAGTTGTCCGGTACAGCCATCATTGTTTTTTGGTAATATGGTGCTGTTGTAAACGATGACATTTCGATATAATCATCAGGATTAATTCCAACTATTTCTTTAGCAAAAGTTTGAGGTGTATAATTTTTTCCTTTGTAGGTAAAGCTTTCCGGCACTTTTCCTAAATAAGAATCAATAACCGCTGCATATGCTTTTTGCCAGTTTGGAGTCAATTCCCCATTTGGATTTTTAACTACTGCAGATAAAACACCTTCAATAAGTGCTGCCATTTCTCCAAATTTATTTTTATCAGTTCCGTAATTTAAACCTGTGTAAACTTCTCTCGGTACAGTTCCGTATTTTTTATACATATTAATTACGTCATGCAGGGCACCACCATCACCCAAAGTAACCGCACCATGCATCCGTACATAATTAATTCCTTTTTCTACATAAACGTTTCTTGCCGAATAAATCTGAGATAACTCTACCGGCTGTTTCCCTAAACGAATCATTTCTGACTCTAAAAAGGAGTTTGAAGCATAGCTCCAGCATGTTCCTGAAGAACCTTGCGTTTTTACAGAAGTGGTTCCTAAGTTAATCTGCTCCGTGAATTTAAAGTTCTCTTTGCTTTTATCACTTGCATTCAGCTTTAACGAATTCACTAAAATGTCTTGTGCAAAGCAGCTTGTTGAACCAATAAAAAACACTGATGCCACAAACACTGATTTAATTGAAAATCTATTCATAATGTTTATTTAATAATTTGATAAATTAGTAGGTACAATTAAAATTTTGTTACAAAACAATCAAATAATAAACAAATTGTTAGTAACAAATAAGTTAAATTTTTGCATGAATTACATAAATAACTAAAAATGAACACTTTAAATACTCAAATATCCCAATAAAAAAAGACGTTTTATACAGAAAAGCCACCAAAAACTTGGTGGCTTTACTTTCAGCTTTTAATAAAATATTATTCTATTTCAGAAACTCTCATGGCATTTACCATTCCTTTCTCCTTAATTGGCATAGCAGCAAGGTTAATTAAATAATCTCCTTTAACTACAAAACCTTTTTCTTTTGCAATATTATTTACATCTGTAACCGTATCATCAGTGCTTTCATCCTTATCATAAAAATATGATTTAACACCCCATAATAAATTCAGCTGTGTTAAGATTCTCTTATTTGATGTAAACACTAAAATATGAGCAGATGGTCTCCATGCTGAAATTTGAAAAGCAGTATATCCACTATTTGTTAGTGTACAAATTGCTTTTGCATGAATTGTATTAGCCATTACAGCTGCTTGTTGACAAATTGTTTTAGTAATAAAACGTTTTGTTTTAATTTGTGGTGTATTTTGAGGTACATGAATTAGTGGAGAGTCTTCAACAGCCTCACAAATCTGAGTCATTCTTTGAATAACCTGTACTGGGTAATTACCCGCAGCAGTTTCTCCGGATAACATTACTGCATCGGCTCCATCCATAACTGAATTGGCTACGTCATTTACTTCTGCACGTGTTGGAGTTAAGCTGGTAATCATTGTTTCCATCATTTGTGTTGCAACAATTACTGGAATCCTGGCCGTTTTAGCTCTGCGGATCAAATCTTTCTGTACCAACGGTACTTCATGTGCAGGAAGTTCAACCCCTAAATCTCCACGAGCTACCATCAAACCATCACAATTAGCAATAATTTTGTCTATATTCACAAGTGCTTCCGGCATTTCAATTTTTGCAACAATCGGAATTTTATATTCAGAATGCTTATCGATTAATTCTTTAAGATCTTGCAAATCGCGAGGTGTTTTTACGAACGAAAGTGCAATCCAGTCTACCTTTTGTCCAATAGCAAAAATAGCATCGGCTATATCTTTTTCTGTTAAAGCAGGCAACGAAATTTTCGTGTTTGGTAAATTAACTCCTTTTTTAGATTTTAATTCCCCTCCCTGAATTACTTTAGCAACAACTTCTGTTTTTTTATCTGTAGAAATAATTTCAAAAATCAATTTACCATCATCTAGCAAAATACGCTCTCCCGGATTAACATCATTTGGAAAGTTTTGGTATTTCATGAACACTTTCTTAGCTGTACCTAAAATATCTTCTGCAGTTGTAAAAGTAATGATATCACCATCATTAACTGTGGTTCCTTCTTCCATTACACCAACCCTGAGTTTTGGACCTTGTAAATCTCCAAGAATTGCTGTTGTGTAGCCAAATTCAGCATTTAAACCCCTAATAATATCGATTTTTTCTTTTACCCCTTCATAATCAGCATGCGAGAAATTGATTCTGAACACATTAACCCCTGCATCAATCATATCTTTGATAATCTCTCTGGTACCACATGCAGGCCCAAGTGTAGCTACAATTTTGGTTTTTTTGTTTGTTGACATTTTTATTAAAAAATTAAATTGTTTTTTGATTTTAGTTTATTGGTATCGACAGCATACACTGCTGCGATACTTTCTATTGCGTTTAATTTTTGTTGAATTTCTGAAAAATCAATTGCCTCTTCGCTATTGTCAATTTTCAGGAAAAAATCTACTTTTTTAAATTCAGGAAGTAAATGAATTGTTGTTGAAACCTCACTTGTTTCATTGGAAAACAAATCCTGGAAATCATTTGTACTCACTGAAATGATTTCGTTTTTATTCTGAATCAAATTCCACGATAATGCCTTATCAGTATCATAATAATAGAACCTTGAAAAATTTGCCTCTCCTTCCTTAGTTTGAGCATGGATCTCGTTTTTGCTCTTACTTAAGTTTACAGGAAGAATTTTATTGATAAAATAGGCCAGTCGATAATCTTCTAAAGAAGTATGGATTGCCATTAAATAGTAATCAATTTCGTCAAATTCGTCTAAATCCAATCTATGAATAGCCATATCATGAAAAATCAAGGTGTAAATATACTATTTCTATTGAACCATCAATAGTACTAATGAACATGTTTTTGTTAATTTATAAACGAAAACGATATAGTTTTAAGAAAGTTAGGGTAAATATACCGTTATTTCTTATCTATTTTTTCCTGAAATGCAAAATAGGCACGTTGTGACGCTTTTTCCTCAGCCTTCTTTTTAGAAGTTGCCCTCGCTCTTGCGATTACCTTGTCATCTATACTTAATTTAACACCAAATAATCTTTGGCCGTCAATTCCGTTATCTTCAAAAATATCATAATGAAAGATTCTCTTTTCTTTCTGACACCATTCAATAACCAAACTTTTATAACTAATTACTTTACCTTCCAGTCGGGCAATATCTACATAAGGTATAATAACTCTTTTTTGAATAAATTTTTCGCAAAAGGGATATCCGCGATCTAAATAAATCGCCCCTATCAGTGATTCAAAAATATTTCCATGAATATTTTCACCAAAATGCTGTACCGGGACTTTACTTTCAACAAACCGAACCAGGTTTAAATCTTTCCCCAATTCATTCAAATGTTCCCTGCTCACAATTTTAGATCGCATTTTAGTCAAATACCCTTCATCTCCATTAGGCACTTTGCTAAATAAATGTGCTGCAATTACCGCGCTTAACATGGCATCACCTAAAAACTCTAACCGCTCATAATTTATTGGCATCCCTCCTTCATCCAGTTTATTAGACGAACGATGCGTAAAAGCTTTCTTATAATACTGAATTGAAATTGGCCGGAAACCAAGTATTTTCTGAATAGTGTCAAAAAAAATCCCGTCTTCTTGTGAACGGGATTTTGAAAGTATTTTTTTGAAAATATTCATACGCAAAATTAATCTACGATTTTTTTAAACAATACACATGCATTATGTCCGCCAAAACCGAAAGTATTGCTCATGGCAACATTTACTTCTCTTTTTTGAGGCTTGTTTAAAGTAAGATTTAATGACGGATCGATATTTTCATCAACAACTGTATGATTGATTGTTGGAGGAACAATACTGTGCTGCATGGCCAAAATAGAAGCAATCGCTTCAATCGCACCGGCAGCTCCAAGTAAATGCCCGGTCATTGATTTTGTTGAATTAATATTGATTGTTTTAGCATGATCACCAAATACAGCGCTGATCGCTTTTAATTCAGCTACATCTCCTAAAGGTGTAGAAGTTCCGTGAGTGTTGATATGATCAACATCTTCAGGGTTCATTCCGGCATCTCTTAATGTATTTTTCATTACTGCAATAACCCCAATTCCTTCCGGATGTGGTGCCGTTAAGTGGTAGGCATCAGATGACATTCCGCCTCCGCCAACTTCACAGTAGATTTTTGCGCCTCTGGCTTTTGCATGTTCGTACTCTTCAAGAACCAAAGCTCCTGATCCTTCACCTAAAACAAAACCATCTCTGGTTGCATCAAAAGGCCTTGAAGCCGTTTCCGGGCTTTCGTTTCTCGTAGACAAAGCATGCATAGAGCTAAAACCTCCCATACCAGCAATGGTAACGGCAGCTTCTGAACCACCTGAAATAATAACATCACACATCCCTAAACGAATGTAGTTAAAAGCGTCAATTAAGGCATTGGCAGAAGAAGCACATGCTGAAACTGTAGTATAATTTGGCCCCATATACCCATTACGCATCGAAATGTGTGCTGGTGCAATATCGGCAATCATTTTAGGAATAAAGAAAGGATTGAATTTTGGAGTCCCGTCTCCTTTAGCGTAGTACATTACTTCATCCTGAAAAGTCTCTAACCCTCCTATTCCGGCTCCCCAGATAACACCTACTCTTTGTTTGTCGATATTATCGTCTGTGAGTCCTGCATCTTTTATAGCCTCATCACTCGCAGCAATTGCATACTGAGCAAATTTATCTAATCTGCGGGATTCCTTGCGATCCATATAATCTTCAATATTGAAGTTTTTTACTTCGCAGGCAAATTTCGTTTTATGTTTTTCTGTATCGTAATACGTTATTGGGGCAGCACCGCTAACTCCATTAATAAGCGCATTCCAATACTCCTGGATATTATTACCAATAGGAGTAAGTGCGCCTAATCCTGTTACAACAACTCGCTTTAATGCCATAAATATGTATTTTATCTTTAACAAATAAAACCCACGCTTTCTTAACTGTATTGTTTACTTAAGAGCCATGGGCATTACAATATAAATATATTTTTTTGATTGAAATTCAATCGAAATTTAAATTTAAAAAAAATAATAACACCCGACCTATATAATATAAAATCGGGTGTGTATTTATTATTTTTTAGCTTCCTCGATGTAAGAAATAGCTTGACCAACAGTAGCAATGTTTTCTGCTTGATCGTCTGGAATTTGAATATCAAATTCTTTTTCGAATTCCATAATAAGCTCAACAGTGTCTAATGAGTCAGCTCCTAAATCATTAGTGAAGCTTGCTTCTGTTACAACTTCGTTTTCGTCAACACCTAATTTGTCTACGATAATCGCTTTTACTCTTGATGCAATGTCTGACATAATCTTTAATTTTAGAATTTAATTTGTTGGCAAAAATAAAAAACTTTATTTTAAAACAACTATTTAGTTAATAAATGTGTTACTAATTTATAAAATTAATTTCAAGAAAGGTCTTTTAATACTATTTATTTTGGTTTTTTATTCCGTTTTTTGCATTCTCAAAATAAACCCTCTTATGAAAAAAATTATTGTTTTTGCCTCAGGTTCAGGAACTAATGCAGAAAACATTATACAATATTTTACTAATAAAAAAATTGCAAAGGTCGTTTCGGTCTTCACTAACAATCCTTCTGCTAAAGTCATTGACAGAGCAAAAAAACATCAGGTTCCGACTGAAATTTTCTCAAAAGAAGAACTTTTAGACAGAAAAGTATTAAAAAAAATACAGAAAATCGACCCGGATTTGATTGTCCTGGCTGGTTTTTTATTGAAGTTCCCGGAGAATATAATTGAGCAATATCCACATAAAATAATCAATATTCATCCCGCTTTATTACCTAATTATGGTGGAAAAGGAATGTACGGCATTCACATACACAGGGCAATAGTAAATAACAAGGAGAAAGAAACCGGAATTTCGATTCACTATGTTAATGAGCATTATGATGAAGGTGGTATCATTTTTCAGAAAATTGTAGCGCTTACAGATGATGACACTCCAGAAACAGTTGCAGAAAAGATTCATGAATTAGAGCAACGGTATTTCCCGGAAATTATTTCCCGATTATTAGAAGAATAGAACATTAAATTGTCAGACTTCATAACTGTTAGATCATGATCTAACAGTTATGAAGTCTAAAAAAAGTCTAAAATCCGATAATCAAAGAAGTCTAAAATGGAACACGAAGTACACATATATACTGATGGCGCTGCAAAAGGAAACCCCGGAAACGGTGGTTATGGGGTGGTTATGGAATTGGTTGGAACACCACATAAAAAAGAATTCTACGAAGGTTTTCGCCTTACGACAAATAACAGGATGGAGCTTTTAGCTGTAATTGTAGGTCTCGAAAAACTAAAAAATCTAAACATGAAGGTTTTAGTAATTTCAGATTCTAAATATGTAGTAGATTCCGTTTTAAAAAAATGGGTTTTTGGTTGGGAGAAAAAAGGTTATGCCGGCAAAAAAAATCCGGATTTATGGAAGCGTTTTTTAATTATTTACCGCAAACATCAGGTCGAATTTAAATGGATTAAAGGTCACAACAATCATCCACAAAATGAACGTTGCGATGAATTAGCCGTTATGGCATCTATGCAGAAAAATCTTTCTGTAGATGTTTACTACGAAACTATTGGATCTAAATCATAAAAATAACGCATCAAAAACAATCGTTCCTGACGCGTTATTCCTGCTACTTAAAACCATTTATTCTTTATCTAAATCTTTAGCTCTGTTAAATCCGACAAGTAAACCAACTCCGGACATCGTAATGATTGTTGCCGGATAAACAACATCTGAATTCATTTGTGTGTAAGTTGAGAGAAATAAAGCAATAAAAAAACCAAGTCCAATTCCAATTAAAAGAAAGGCTGTATTCAAAATAAAGATTTTCCAAGCAGGAACACCATTATTTCTTCCTTTTAAAAAGATACTGGCATCGACACCTTTTTCTATCAGTGCTAAACGTTCCCTGTTTCTTGTTGTGTAAATAAGATAAAAAATCCCAAAGATCATTAAGAAAAGACTAATTGGTATTAAAATTTGTGGTCCCATAATTTTTATGTTTTATAATTGATTGATACTCCATAGGACGAGACAAGCTTTATTTAGGTTACAAGTAAATACAAAAATTTTAAAATTTTAAATTGAAAACTCAAAAAACACTGACTATCAATTACTTTTGATTTTATTTTGTCAAAACTCAACACCAAATTCACTTTTTAAATGAAAGCTGGAGTTGTGAATTTATTCTTTTTTCTATTTTTTCTTGTAACCTAAATAAGAGAACTGTCGTCCTATATAATATGAGTGCTTTAAAAGATCAACACTATATCGATAAAATTCTACAAGGTGAGACAAATGCTTTTGCCGTGTTGGTCGATCGTTATAAGGACATGATTTACACTCTGTCACTCAAAATGGTTAAAAACAGAGAAGAAGCAGAAGAATCGGCACAGGATACTTTTATTAAAGCATACAACTCTCTAAGTAAGTTTAAAGGCGACTCAAAATTTTCGACCTGGATTTATAAGATAGCCTATAATACTTGTTTAGATCGTTTGAAGAAAAATAAAAAAGAAGAAAACAATATTTCTATAGATGAATTTTCGGCACATTTAATTAAAACGATGGATAATGCTTTAAGTGCCTTAGAAGAAAAAGAACGAAAGCAAACGATTCAGAATTGTTTGAATTTATTACCGAGTGAAGAAAATTTCTTACTAACTTTATTTTATTTTGAAGATCAGAGTTTAGAGGAAATTGGAAAGATTATGAACATCAATGCTAATAATGTTAAGGTAAAATTATTTAGGAGCCGACAAAAATTATCCGTAATTTTAAAAAAGCAATTAGAACCAGAAATAGTAGGGTATTATGAAATCGGTAAGATTCCAAAAAAACAAAATGGAGGATACCGATAACATATTCCGTTAAAAACAAATATTATCTTCGTATGAAAGAGGCAGATAAAAATATAGAAAATCTTATTAATAAAATGATGGTTGAAAATGCTTTGCAATCACCATCAATTGACTTTACTTCAAAAATAATGTCTCATGTTTTAGAAACAGAAAAAAGTAAAAATAAAATTTACAAACCTTTGATTTCAAAATCAACCTGGATTTTTATTGGCATTTGTTTAATTGCCCTGACTGCTTATTCTTTTTATTCAAACAATGAGATTTCTAATTTTGAAATCATAAAATTATATTCAGAGAAAGCTTCTACTCTGTTTTCAGGGATTCATTTTTCTAAAAATATTTTGTACTCGATTTTAATAGTCCCTTTTATGATTTTGATTCAGGTTGGATTATTGAAGAATTATTTTGATAAGAAGTATGAGATTTAGATCTATTTAAATGAATCTTCTCTTTTTCGAATATAATCTTTTCCGATATAACAATCTGAACTTACATCATATCTGTTTAAATATAAAAAATATTTTACTGTTGAATAATTGTCAGAATTTAAACTTGATTTATTGAGTTCAAGTTCACCTTTTCTAATTGATGCTTTGGAATATTTTTTCAAGAATTTATTAAAGCTTAAGTTTGAATATTCTTTTTCTATTTTGGAATTTAATTTAAAAGTATCAAAATATCTCTTGTTTTTAAATACGTTTTTATCCATAACAAAATCTTTATTTAAAATAGCATTTAAAAAATCTTCAAATGATTTATATTTCATAAAATAATACTCTTTAAAAAAGAAGAATAATTCATGATTATTTGTTTGACAGATTTCATCATTATTTGTTAAAACAAACAAATTTAGCGAAAGGTAATAAGATGGTAAGCCGTCATCAGTAACATATAACTTTTCAATCATTTCTTTAGAAAAATTAGGCTCTTTGTTCTCGCAAGAATTAAAAAAATAAAACAATATTAATAAGGTTATAACTCTTTTCATGAATGAAATTTTATATTTAAACAAATCTAACTAAAAATATTCTTCATTTTTCTCAAAAATAAAACTTGCAATTTAAATCCGAAAATCATATTTTAAGCACTCAAAAGAATTCATTATAATTGATTCATTTACAATAGTTTTAGCATCGCAAACGTTATTGTTTTTTTATGAAAATTTTGAGAACCCAAACCATTGCAATATTGTAACTTATAAAGTATCTTTGCACCCTAATTCGAAATTCATAAAATGAATAAATTATTGATTGTTGGAACGGTTGCTTTCGATGCGATTGAAACCCCTTTCGGAAAAACAGATAAAATTTTAGGTGGTGCTGCAACGTACATTGGTTTATCAGCATCCTTTTTTAACTTGCAATCGGCCATTGTTTCTGTAGTTGGAGACGATTTTCCACAAGAACATTTAGATCTATTAACTTCAAGAAATATTGATATTTCAGGTATTGAGATAGTAAAAGGCGGTAAAACCTTTTTTTGGAGTGGTTTGTACCACAACGATCTAAACTCCAGAGACACTTTAGTAACAGAATTAAATGTTTTGGCTGACTTTCAACCCAAAGTACCTCAAAACTACAAAGATGCTGATATCGTGATGTTAGGAAACTTACATCCATTAGTGCAAAGCAGTGTTTTAGATCAATTAGAGAAAAAACCGAAATTAGTTGTTTTAGACACCATGAACTTTTGGATGGATTGTGCTTTACCTGAATTACTTGATGTAATTAAACGTGTAGACGTTATTACCATCAATGACGAAGAGGCAAGACAACTGTCAGGAGAATATTCATTACTGAAAGCGGCAGCTAAAATCCAGGAAATGGGACCAAAATATGTGGTAATCAAAAAAGGAGAACACGGTGCTCTTTTATTTCATAACAGAGAAGTTTTCTTTGCACCAGCATTACCATTAGAAGATGTGTTTGATCCAACCGGAGCAGGAGATACTTTTGCTGGTGGCTTTTCAGGATTTATTACACAAAGTGAAAACATCTCATTTGGCAATATGAAAAACGCTATAATTTATGGTTCTAATCTGGCTTCTTTTTGCGTGGAGAAATTTGGAACTGAAAGGATGGAAACATTAACAAAAACCGAAGTAGCGATTCGATTACAACAATTTAAGTCGTTAACCCAGTTTGACATAGAAATATAATGCCCTAAAGCCTCGATAACACGGGGCTTTTTTATTACGTTATTACGCACAACTTACAACAACACACAAATACAAATACAAAAAACGATGAGCGACGCTTTAAAACACGAATGTGGTATAGCCTTAGTCAGACTTCTTAAACCGCTTGAATATTACAAAGAAAAATATGGAACTGCTTTTTACGGGATACAAAAAATGTACCTGATGATGGAAAAGCAACACAACCGTGGTCAGGATGGTGCCGGATTTGCCAGCATCAAATTAGATGTTGAGCCCGGACAGCGCTACATCAGCAGAGTTCGTTCGAATCATTCGCAGCCAATACAAGATGTTTTTAAACAAATCAATGACCGCATCAATGAAGAATTGACTGCAAATCCTGAAATTGCAGATGATATAGACAAAATAAAATCAGAAATTCCATATGTTGGTGAATTGTTCTTAGGTCACGTTCGTTATGGAACCTTTGGCAAAAACAGTATTGAAAGCGTACACCCATTTTTACGTCAAAGTAACTGGATGCACCGTAATTTAATTCTGGCAGGCAACTTTAACATGACAAATGTTAAAGAACTTTTTGAAAATTTAGTTGAATTGGGACAACATCCAAAAGAAATGGCGGATACCGTTACTGTAATGGAAAAAATTGGTCACTTTCTTGATAAGGAAGTGATGCAATTATATCAGGACTGCAAAATGGAAGGCTACTCAAAAAGAGAAGCTTCGCCTGTAATTGCAGAACGTTTGGATCTTGCCAAAATATTAACCCGCTCTGCTAAAAACCTAGATGGAGGTTATGCAATGGCTGGATTATTAGGTCATGGCGATGCCTTTGTTTTTAGAGATCCTGCAGGAATTCGTCCAGCCTATTATTATCAGGATGATGAAGTAGTAGTCGTGGCTTCAGAAAGACCCGTTATCCAAACTGTATTTAATGTTCCGTTTGAAAGTGTTCAGGAAATTGAACCTGGAAATGCTTTAATCATCAAGAAAAACGGTAAAGTTTCCATGAATCAGATTCTGGAACCAACTGTTAAAAAAGCCTGCTCATTTGAACGAATCTATTTTTCAAGAGGCAGCGATGCTGAAATTTATCAGGAACGTAAAAATTTAGGAAAATTAATTCTGCCTGCTGTTCTTGAATCTATTGACAGCGATACTGATAATACTGTTTTTTCTTATATACCTAATACAGCCGAAACTTCTTTTTATGGAATGATTGAGGCGGCCCAGGATTTCCTGAATCAAAGAAAAAATAATTATATTTTAGAAAACAGAAACACACTTACTGCAGAAACACTACAGGAATTGCTGGCTGTAAAAATCCGTACGGAAAAAGTAGCGATTAAGGATGCCAAACTGAGAACTTTTATTACAGAAGACAGCAGCCGTGATGATTTAGTAGCCCACGTTTATGATGTAACATACGGGGTTATCAAACCAACCGATAATCTGGTTATTATTGACGATAGTATCGTTCGTGGTACTACTCTGAAAATGAGTATTATTAAAATGATGGATCGTTTAAAACCTAAACGTATTGTCATCGTTTCTTCGGCTCCGCAAATCCGTTACCCTGATTGCTACGGGATCGATATGGCAAAACTGGAAGGCCTCGTAGCTTTTAGAGCAGCATTGGCTTTACTGAAAGAAAGAAACTTATATCATATAGTAGATGAAGTTTATCTAAAATGCAAAGCACAGGAGAATTATGTTGATAAAGATGTTGTTAATTATGTAACAGCAATTTATGATCAGTTTACTCCGGAAGAAATTTCAGCTAAAATTGCCGAAATGCTGAGTTCTCCGGAAATTAATGCGGAAGTAAAAATCATCTTCCAAAAGGTAGAAGATTTACACACAGCCTGCCCTAAAAATCTGGGTGACTGGTATTTTACAGGAAACTATCCTACACCAGGAGGAAATAGGGTTGTAAACAGAGCCTTTATGAACTTTTATGAAGGAAAAAACGCAAGGGCTTATTAAAAAATAGTTAAAAAGTGCATTTCATCGGTTTTATTTGCATTTCACCCTATATGTTTGGGAAAAATATAATGCTGGTATATCTTTGAAGAACCATAACATTAGTAGGTTAAGTTTATGGTAGATTTGGGGCAAAAAAGGCGAAAGAAATTTCGCCTTTTTTATTGGAATAAAGTCAACAATCTATTAAAAATCAGTTACTTAATCGGATTTAATTACCTTTCATCTAAAATATTTGTGTAAAAAAAGGCTTAATAATATATTCGAATTACCATAGCATTAATAGGTTAAGTTTATGGTAAGATTTGGGGCAAAAAAGGCGAAAGAAATTTCGCCTTTTTTATTTTCTAATAAAAACAAACTAAAAAAACCCGATTAATTCATATTGAACTAATCGGGTTTTATATTTTAATTGAGAATATTATTTATCTAAAGCAAATCTTCTTGCTACTTCTGTCCAGTTGATTACATTGAAAAAAGCTTCAATATAATCCGGTCTTCTGTTTTGGTAGTTTAAATAATAAGCGTGTTCCCAAACATCCATTCCTAAAATTGGAGTTCCGCCGCAACCTACTTCCGGCATTAATGGATTGTCCTGATTAGGAGTTCCGCAAACATCTAATTTTCCACCTTTGTGTACACATAACCAAGCCCATCCTGAACCGAATTGCGTTGCACCTGCTTTAGCAAATTTCCCTTTAAACTCTTCAAAAGTTCCAAAAGAAGATTCAATTGCAGATAATAAATCACCTGTTGGCAATCCGCCTCCGTCTGGAGCCATAACTGTCCAGAATAAATTGTGGTTGTAAAAACCTCCACCGTTGTTACGAACTGCAGCGTTTGATTTATCTAGATTGATTAAGATGTTTTCAATTGTTTTTCCCTCTAAATCTGTTCCTGCAATTGCAGCATTTAGATTTGTTGTATAGGCATTATGATGTTTAGAATGGTGAATTTCCATTGTACGTGCATCAATATGTGGTTCTAATGCATCATATGCATAAGGTAATTGTGGTAATTCAAAAGCCATGATATATGATTTTATGATTTATAATAATTTATTCCAAATTTAAACATTTAACTTTGGAATAGAAAATACTATTTCGTTATAATTCAATTTAATTAAGTGATAATTTGCTTTTTTACAACATAAACACCTGCAAATCTTTATTTTCCATTAAAAGTTGTCATAGTATTTTCTAATCCTGCTGTTCCGAATGATTTGATGATTTCAGCGGCAACTTCTAGTCGTTCCGGTAATTTTGCTTTTTCTTCTTCATCCCAATCGCCCAAAACATAATCTACCTGTTGTCCTTTTTTGAATTGGTCGCTGATGCCAAATCTAAAACGGGTGTATTGTTGGGTATTGAGGACAAGATTAATGTTTTTAAGTCCGTTATGACCACCATCACTGCCTTTCGGTTTTATTCGGATCGTTCCGAATGAGAGGTTTAAATCATCTGTAATTACGAGAATATTTTCCAACGGAATATTTTCTTTGTCCATCCAGTATTTAACTGCTTTTCCACTTAAATTCATGTAGGTATTTGGCTTTAAAAGAAAAAAAGTTCTTCCTTTAAATTTATACTCCGCTAAAGTACCCAGTTTTACAGTTTCGAATGATAGGCTTTCTTTTTTGGCAAAAAAATCAAGGATCTTAAAACCTATATTGTGTCTTGTATTTACGTATTCTGCACCTATATTACCCAGGCCTGCGATTAAATATTTCTTCATATAATCTGTGTTCTCTTCTTTTTGTGTTGATGAAAACAGTTTTGTTATCCATTTTATCATGATGCAAAAATAGGGTTAATTTGGTAATTAGAAAATGTGGCAATTAGATAATTGGATTTGCATGTATCATTAACAGCAAAGAGCGCAAGGGTTTCACGCAGATTTTGTAGATTAAGCAGATTTTATCCTCAATATTGTCATCCTGACGAAGGAAGGATATTCGACAATTAATAAGATTGCAATTATTGCCTGCCTTTTTTATTCTCAATTTTTTTCAGAACCTCAGCAGCTTAGTAACTTCGTTTCTCATAAAAAACTAAACCTCTCGTTAGCCCTGACAGAAGCGGCATCCTTTTGCTGGCTCTTTAGCCAGGAAAAGATACAGCGAATGGCAGGAACGTCAGGTCTTGAAAAACCTTGAAGTTTCTGCTCCTAAAAATCAGATAATTAGGAAATGCGTCAATTAGATAATTTGATCTGTATTAACCGCAAGGTGCGCAATTAACAGCACACGGATCACACGGATTTGAACGAATTAACACAGAATTTTATTTCACTTTGTTTGAACCTCTGAGCCTTAGAACCTCAGCAGCTTAGCATCGTAAAATCTTCAAAAAAAAGCACCAACCTTTCGATTGATGCTTTTTTGTATTGATTTGAAAAAAATTATTTTTTCTTTCCTTTTGCAGGAGCTTTTGCAGCTTTTGCAGCTTCCTGAGCAGCTTTCATAGCAGCACGAGAGATTCTTACCTGAGCAACAACTGTGTTTTCCGGGTGCATCACTTTGTATTCCGGAGCACCAACTTTAGTAACGTACAATTTGTTACCCATTTCAAGTGGAGTAATATCAGCTTCAACAAAATCAGGAAGATCTTTAGGTAAAGCTTTTACTTTTAATTTACGAGTGTTCAAACGTAAAACACCACCTGCTAAAACACCTTTTGATACTCCAACAATTTTCACAGGAACTTCCATAGTGATTTCCTTGTCATCAAATAATTGAAAGAAGTCAATGTGTAAAATTTTATCAGATACCGGGTGTACCTGAATGTCCTGCAAAATTGCATTGAATGATTTTCCTTTTCCAAGCTCAATCACAACTGTGTGTGCGTTTGGAGTGTAAACCAAGTTTTTGAATGCCGCAGCCTCCGCTGAGAAATGTACTGCCTGATTTCCTCCGTATAACACGCAAGGAACCGCTCCAGCATTACGTAAGGCTTTAGTTGACACTTTGCCCACGCTTTCTCTTTCTGATCCTTTAATTGTAATCGATTTCATTGTAAAAAAATATAGTTATTAATAAATATTCTTGTTTGCTGTAAGCTTTAAGCAATAGGCTTTAGGCTTTTTGTAATTGGGAAATAGCTTACGGCTTACAGCCTAAAGCATATAGCCTTTTACATTATAAATTTTCCACTGATGGAATTGTTGTGGTGCACCATGTGCATAACTTCGGCAAAAAGAGGTGCACAACTCACGACCCTGATTTTCTTTGATTCTTTCTTTAACGGAATAGAATCGGTAACAATTAACTCGCTTAATTGCGAGTTTTCTATTTTTTCGTAGGCACCACCTGATAAAATAGCGTGTGTACAAATTGCCCTAACGCTTAATGCTCCTTTTTCGATCATTAAATCGGCTGCTTTTGCTAATGTCCCACCAGTATCGATCATGTCGTCTACCAATATTACGTTACGTCCTTTTACTTCACCTATTAGTTCCATAGTATCGATAACGTTGGCTGCTTTTCTCTGTTTGTAACAGATTACTACATCTGATTCCAGAAACTTAGAGTAAGCATATGCTCTTTTTGAACCTCCCATATCCGGAGATGCAATTGTTAAATTTTCTAATTTTAAACTTTCTACGTATGGTAAAAAGATGGTTGATGCAAACAAATGATCTACCGGTTTTTCGAAAAAACCCTGAATTTGGTCTGCATGCAAATCCATTGTCATTACTCTTGTTGCTCCGGCAGCATCTAATAAATTAGCTACTAATTTTGCTCCAATCGGAACTCTTGGCTTGTCTTTTCTATCCTGTCTTGCCCAACCAAAATAAGGCATAACCGCTGTAATGTGTCTTGCTGATGCACGTTTTGCCGCATCAATCATTAGTAACAATTCCATCAAATTATCAGCAGTTGGAAAAGTGGAACACACGATAAAAACACGCAATCCTCTGATTGACTCTTCGTAAGATGGCTGAAATTCTCCATCACTATACGTTGACATCGTTACTTTACCTAACGGAATCCCGTATTGTTCGGCAATTTTTTCTGCAAGATAAACACTTTGTGAACAAGCAAAAATTTTAGCTTCTGGTTCTAGGTGCGACATTTAATTTTGTTGTTTTATTCCTCAACATTCCATACAATTCGGCTACGTTATTTATCTTAGCCAAATGATGTATACGCCTCGGATGTAGTTAGTTGTGTGTGCTTCGTTTTAACGAGGTGCAAATTTAGAAAATTTATTGGACACTGAAAGGAAATATTTAAGTATTTTTAGTAGCACATTTAATTTTATTTTTTACATTTGCACCGTGTTAAAGGAATAAGCACACTTATGACTTCATAATTACTTATTCTATTGCGTTAAAATAACTGATTTATTAGTTGTTTTTTCGTCTGCTAAGCCCGGATGGCGGAATTGGTAGACGCGCTGGTCTCAAACACCTGTGGGAAACCGTGCCGGTTCGACTCCGGCTCCGGGTACATTAACGGAAAAGCTGTCATTTTTGACAGCTTTTTTGTTTTAAGCACTTCCGAACCCTTGCTATTCCTAACCAAAGCATTGAATACTTCATTCACTTGAGTGGTTCGACATTTTCGATTTTGGTAAAATGCTACAATTAACATTTCTCAAAACTATAATTGAATAAGACTACCTTTATGATTATCTCTTATTAGTTTTTTACCATAATCCCTGTATAATTATTTATTTTTATTGTGATTGGATTCTCAATATACTCATCTTTACACCTATTTTCATGAAATTTTATTTCCAATTCAATATTGTTTTGATACTCCTTTATTAAAAGTTTTTTTGATTTTTTATCCAATTTAAAATATTCAAGTTCCCTATCCCAAAGCAAACTGTTTTCATTTCTGTTTTTTAATAATTTCAAGTTGGAGATTATTTCTAATTCTAAAAAATAATTAACTCCAAAACAATCAACATACTTTGTATATGCCTCTTTATTCATTTCCTTATTCTTAAGTTGTAAGAGAGCTTCCCAAGCTAAAAATTCCTTTGAGTTACCTAAATCTAATTTTTTAATCTTTTCTTTTTGAATTTTATTACCTGAAAAAACAGTAGAATCAAGAGTTTCTTCCAGTTTTTTTCTCACATTAATTGATAGGCTGGAGTTGTTTAAATGATTATTTAGTTGGGAAAAAAGTATTCCAATAACGAATAAACTATGGTATTTTTTGATGAAGACTTTTTCAGAATATTCTTTTTCTATAAATGAATTTCTAGTAATACAATCATCAACAATACGGAGAATATTAAAACTAAGTTCAATCTGAGTTATTAATGAAAAATAATTGACACTTAATTCTAATACAACATCTAAATCATTTTCCTTATAGAATTTAACAATCATGCATTCTAACTGAAACTTTAATTTTTTTATATTTAATAAATTATCCGGAGGAGGGCAAAAACCAAAATCAGTTATATAAAACAAACTATGACTGATAGCATATGCAATTTCTCTGTTTACAGAACATACATAAATGTTTTTGGTTAAAATGGAAGGATTACATAATCTGAACTTATTTGATATTCCCATTTTATTTTTAATGAAATTCCACTCCATTTGTCTGTGGGGCGGGACTTCAAAAGAAAACAAATTGTTTTTAAGCATTATTTTTAATGACGACTCTAATAGATGGATTTTTTCGAATTTCCTCAAAAACACATATGGCATTGCAATATGAAAAACCATATACGGGTTTTTAAAAATATCGTCTGCCGGAATTTTTTTAATTTTTTCCAAAAGAAACTTTTTAACACTATCATTGTTATCTTTTCCAAAATTACCTGATGAGCAATAACTAAAAAAAATGCTTAATTCTGCAAATTTTTTATATCGATCCTCCGTAATTCCGTTTTCAAATGAAAAGACATCCAAATTTGATTTTATTCCGTTACTAATGTTTTGTAATACATTCATAATAGTATATAATTAAAAATAGCCCAATTACTTTATTTAATAATTAGGCTATTTTGGTAAATGAATAGTGAATTAAACTTTGCCGCTTCTAATGATAACTTCAGGCGGAGCAATATCATCACTACCGGTATACACGAAATTAGGCCCGATAAAAGTCCATGAAGCCAAATCATCAACACCTAATGTACTAGTTAGCCTATCAGAAACTGATGCCAGATCTTTTAAGGTTATGTCACTACTAATTACTTTGCTTTCATGAAAAGCATCTACAACCGCTTTGAAAGATGGACGGTTTTTTTTAAATTGATTTTCCATTTTTATTTTATTTTAAATTACCTACTCTATACAGTTTTCGGTTACCCTGTTGAACTTTGTTATTTAATGCATTAAAGTAACATTACAAATCTCCAAACTATCTCAGAATCAATCTATGGGCGATAAACTAATATCACTCTGTAGATTTAACTAAAAACAATACCGTCATTTAACGGATGCAGGAATAGTGAAAAAACTGAACTTAAAATAATTTTGATTAGCTTTATTTGCTAAATAATTTCTTACTTTATAAACTAAAACTATTTCATTATGACAACAGACTCAAAACAAAAATTAATCATTACAGTGTTATTTGTTGCACTTGCATTTTCTTTATTCTTTAATTGGCTTGGATCTAAAGAATCAGGGGCCAAAGAAACATCTATCTGCAATGACTTTCACAATGAAAGACCTAGTACATTAAAGACTAATCTAATTAAGGGTATGATTAGTCAATATAGAAACAATCAATATACTGCAATAAATAAAAGCAGGGACATTCATGAGCCAGATGCGCATTCTATTTGGTTTGATCTGGATACTATAAAAAAATTTATATATCATATTGAACGAAACGTAGTGAAAAATAGTTCTGAAAAAAATAATAAGTTAGGATTAAGAATATATTATGCCGCCTATCCGGAACTTTCAGAATTTACAAAACCATATAATGAAGATATTGCATTTATGGCTACAGATCCGATAAAAAAACAATTTGCAACCAGACATACTTTGGTTATGATCCCTACAATATTTAACAAGGATTTAAATGGAGATGTAGACTTTAATCCTCTTGATGCAAGTACATTTAATGGTTTTGTTTCTACCGTAAAAAGAAGCACTCGTGATCAGAAAAATGAAATTGCTCCTTATCAATCCCAAAAGTATCAACCAATGGCATTGTCAACTGCATCATCGAGTGATGCTATGGCCAGAAATCATGGAAACTTGATTCCTCCTGCTGATCCAATGACTGAAGCATTTTAATAGTATGCATAAAAGTTTTCCAATATTAACAACTGTGTTACTCTATCTTGAACTGATGTCAGCCGGAGTGGCTTTATTATATCTTAAAAAGATAAATAAAACTCACTGGAAGTGGTTTGCGGTTTATTTATGTATTATTGCTTTAAGCGATTTTTTCATTTCAGAGGTTGTTTATATATTAGATATTGATAAGCAATACTTTTATGCGTATGTAATAATTCCGATACAATTTATTTATTTTTACTGGCTGTATGCTTTAAAGTCTTTAAAAAAGACAGAAATTTTTTTAATCTCTCTCTGCATTTATATTCTTTCATTCATTCCTATTGAATTGTACTTTCAAAAATTAAGAGTTGTATATTCCTTTAATTATACTATTGGTACATTTTTATTAATGATATTGGTTTTCTTAGAATTCAAAAAACAAATACAAAACGATGATATTTTAGAATATAAAAAAAATAAAATGTTTTATATAAACATTGGAGTAATGATCTTTTATGTAGGTACTTTACCTTTCTTTGGACTCTATAATTTGATAATAAAAGAACCATTTATTTGGAGTATATATTATCTTTACTTTCTGATTTCTAACTGTTTAATGTACTTGCTCTTTATCGCTTCTTTTATATGGGGAAAAGTGAAATTATAATTACAATCATACTCTTTAATCTATTTTTTATTTTATTCATTGCAGGAATTGTCATTTTTATTCGCGAGTATAAATTAAAAAAGAAAGAACATTCTGTCATGCTTTTACACCAAAAATCAGCACATCAAAAAGAGTTGCTTACCACTCAGGTTGAGATTCAGGAACAAACCATGCAACATATTGGCAGAGAAATTCATGATAACATTGGTCAAAAATTAACGCTGGCCAGCTTATATATGCAACAATTAGCTTTCGAAAGTAAATCACCAAAAATAAAAGACAATATTGAAAATATCAGCAGCATCATAAACCAATCATTAGAAGAGTTAAGAAAATTATCCAAATCATTAACTGATAATGTTATCGAAACCAATTCAATATATAAACTATTAAATGCTGAATATTTAAAGATCAATGAGCTTAAAATTTTTAAAATCGATTTCAATTGTCCAAATAAAAAGCTGGCTTTACCTTATCAGCTAAAAACAATTTTGGTAAGAAGTACACAAGAATTTTTTCAAAACAGCATCAAACATTCACAATGCAAATTGATAACTATTGAATTGGCAGAGTTTGAAAACAAAATAAGGCTTAATCTATCAGATGACGGAATTGGTTTTGATATTTCAAAAATGCATGCAAACGGAATTGGAATCTCGAATATGAAAAAAAGAACTGAAATGCTGGGCGGAAATTTTGATTTAAAAAGCACACCAAAAACAGGAACACAACTTTCTATAACTTTCTCTTTATAAATTATGAAAAAGACCATTGTAATAGTAGACGATCATGTTTTAATCGCACAAGCATTAAAAGGAATCATTGAAAATTTTGAAGATTTTCAGGTTTTATACGAATGCGAAAATGGGAAAGATTTACAAGATAAGTTTCAATTAAAAAAGCCAATCCCTGATATTGTTTTACTTGATATTAGCATGCCCGTTATGGATGGTTTTGAAACTGCTAAATGGCTGAAAAAATTGTATCCGGATATTCTAATCATGATATTGAGCATGCAAAATGATGATCAAAGTGTTATTAAAATGATTCAACTTGGCATCAATGGTTATTTACTCAAAAACACAAGTCCGTACGAACTGGAAAAAGCACTAAAACAAGTTGCAAAAGAAGGCTTTTATTATCAGGACTGGGCTTCCCGAATTGTTTTTGCCAGCCTGAATAATAAAAACGGAGAACAACACACTATCAAACTTACTGATAGGGAAAAAGAATTTCTAAAGTATACCATTACCGAAATGAATTATAAAGAAATAGCAGAAAAAATGTTTTGCAGTCCGCGAACTGTCGAAAGTTACCGCGATTCATTGTTTGAAAAATTAGATTTAAAAACCAGAGTGGGACTAGCAGTTTTTGCTTTAAAAAACGGGTTTGAATAAACAACAATAAATTGGCATAATCCCATTTATGATGAAATGTTGTTTTGACTTTAGAATAAAAAAAAGACTATAAATTAAATGATAGTCTTTTAATAAGCTCCCTCTTGGGCTCGAACCAATCCCGAAAGCTTTCGGGGCTCTGATTAACAGTCAGTATATTTTTCGAGTAGTTTATTTATGATTTCGGGATGTCGTAATAGATTTTCTATGTAAATTTTGCTTTTCATTTTTTTTATGTGTCTTTCAATTGCTAAAGCTTGTGTCTTTGATTGACATTCTATTTTCAGAAAAGTATCCAGTCGGATGTATTATATGTGAATTTTCGTTTTTCCTCCGAGTTTAAGTGAAAATCTAACGGATCAGAATGAAGAATATAAACACAATTCATATTTTAAATTTAAAATAAAAAGACCATCATTTTCATGATAGTCTTTTAATAAAGCTCCCTCTCTTGGGCTCGAACCAAGGACCCTCTGATTAACAGTCAGATGCTCTAACCAACTGAGCTAAGAAGGAATCACCTTAAAGGTAAATATGTTCGCTAAAAAAGTTTGCTCCCTCTCTTGGGCTCGAACCAAGGACCCTCTGATTAACAGTCAGATGCTCTAACCAACTGAGCTAAGAAGGAATGTATTGCTCTTTTTCGCGAGTGCAAATATAGTTGATTTTTTAATTTCCCAAAAATATTTTAACTCTTTTTAAAAATTATTTTTATTACTTGACAATTGCCTTATAAATATCGTTTCCGTTAGCGAACAAAAGCAATGCGATAAGTATAAAGAAACCAACCATTTGGGCGTTCTCAAGGAACTTGTCGCTTGGTTTTCTGCCACTGATTATTTCGTATAATAAAAACATCACATGACCTCCGTCAAGGGCAGGAATTGGCAATAAATTCATTACTCCAAGCATAATTGACAATAAAGCGGTGATTGACCAGAATGTTTCCCAACTCCAAGTATTCGGAAAAATATTGAAAATTGCCGCAAATCCTCCTACTTGTTTGTAGGCTTTTGTTTCCGGATTAAAAATCATTTTCAATTGTTTACCATATCCAACCAATTGATCTTTTCCTTTTTGTAATCCAACAGGAATAGACTCGAGGAAACCATATTCTTTAGTGCTTACTTTATAGTAACCTAATTTATCTAAAGATTTAATATCTAAACCTCCAACTGCAATACCAAGTTTTGCTAATTTAGAAATCTTTACAGTAAGCGGAGTTTCTTTGAAATCACGCAACACAACTGCAGGAATTGTTTTTCCTTTATTAGCCTCTAAAATAACTTTTGCCTCATCGTAATATTTTATTTTTTGACCATTCAGGCTCACAATTAAATCTTTTGGCTTTAAAGAAGTATTTACTGATTCATCTGAAACTTTACCCACAACAAAAGGCATTCTAATACTTACAAGTAATCCTTTTTCATGTTTTGATAGTTGGTCGACAAAATCATTCGGAATATTAATCGTTTGCTGCTGCCCGTTTCTTTCAATTAAAACGTGCTTTGCCATGATAACATTCATGTTCATGTCGCTGTCAAAATTTTCTACTTTTTTGCCATCAATCGAAATAATTTTATCTCCTGTTTTGAAACCTGCTTTAAGCATTGCCGGGTTTTCAATATAGACACCATCTTTCAAATCTGCATTAGCTACATAGGTATCTCCATAAACAAATGCCATTCCTATATAAATAATAAATGCCAGTATAAAGTTTACAGTAACACCACCTAACATAATAATTAAACGCTGCCAGGCCGGTTTAGAACGAAATTCCCAAGGTTGCGGTGGCAAGGCCATTTGTTCCTTGTCCATGCTTTCATCAATCATTCCCGAAATTTTCACATAACCTCCCAAAGGCAGCCATCCAATGCCATATTCTGTTTCACCGATTTTCTTTTTAAGTAAAGAATATTTCACATCAAAAAACAAGTAAAATTTTTCGACTCTGGTTTTAAATAATTTTGCAGGAATAAAATGCCCTAATTCGTGAAGAATGATCAGTAATGATAAACTCAATAGAAATTGAGAAAGCTTGATAACTATATCCATTTTGTATTTTTAGTTCGTAATTTTAACGCACAAAAGTAACGTTTCTATTTTAATTTGACAGCGCAATATAATACATAAGGTTTTAAATGTTTGTTAATTAATAAAATTTAGATTTCTACTTTAACAAGATACTTTAACTTTACTTTTTTAAGGTCTGTCACTCCATTGGTAGTCCAAAATTATTAAACGTTACAAATATGGCTTCACTATTATTTTCTCCCCTTACTATAAAAAAAATTACTTTAAAAAACAGGATTGTTATTTCGCCTATGTGCCAATATTCTGCCAATGATGGATTTGCAAACGACTGGCATCTGGTACATTTAGGAAGTCGTGCCAACGGTGGAGCCGGATTGATTATTCAGGAAGCCACAGCGGTTTCTCCTGAAGGCCGAATTTCTCCGGCAGATTTAGGAATCTGGAAAGACGAACACATTGAGAAACTTAAAACAATCAATGAATTTATCGTTTCTCAAAATGCCGTTCCCGGAATTCAGTTGGCTCACGCCGGACGAAAAGCAAGTGTTTCGGAACCCTGGCTAGGCAATAAAAAATTAGACGAATCAAATATTGGATGGACAACTGTTGCACCCAGCGCCATACCATATCATGAAAACGAACCTTATCTTCCTGTAGCTTTAGATGAAATTGGAATTCAAAAAGTAATTTCCGATTTTAAAACTGCAACTAAAAGAGCGGTTGAGGCCGATTATCAGGTGATGGAAATTCATGCCGCACACGGCTATTTACTACATCAGTTTTTATCTCCTTTAACAAATAAAAGAACTGATGAATATGGAGGAAGTTTCGAAAATCGAATTCGGCTTACGTTAGAAATTACAGAAGCTGTACAATCAAAATGGCCTTCAGAGTTGCCTTTGTTTGTTCGAATTTCTGCAACAGACTGGGCAGATGGAGGATGGAATCCTGAAGAATCCATACAACTTTCTACTATCTTAAAAGAAAAAGGAGTAGATTTAATTGATGTTTCATCCGGCGGATTGGTTTCGCACCAACAAATTCCGGTCAGACCAGGTTATCAGATTCCTTTTGCTGAGAAAATAAAAAAAGAAACTCACATTTTAACTGGCGCAGTGGGTTTAATTACAGAAGGGAAACAAGCAGAAGATATTTTAGGCAACGGTCAGGCCGATTTAATTTTCTTTGCCAGGGAATCACTAAGAAATCCTAACTTGCCTTTGGATTTCGCCAGAGAATTAAACGACGATATTCAATGGCCTAAACAATATGAAAGAGCAAAAACACGATAAATCTATTAGCATGAATCTGCTTAATATGCAGGCTAAAAAAATTTCACGCAGATTTTGCAGATTCGGCAGATTTAAAATATAAGTCCTTAATCAACTATTTAATTAAGATGTAGAAGAATTAAAAGGATTATTTTTCGCCACGAATTTCACGAATTATCACAAATCAATACTTTTAAAAACTTTTAAAATTCCAAGAAATTAGTGATAGTAGTAGTGGCAACTTTTTTCTAAATCGGTTGAATAATCAAAATCTGTGGTAAAAAACCTAAATACAATATAAAATGCAAAAAATCAAAACAGCACTATTATCATACGGAATGTCAGGTAAAGTTTTTCATGCTCCTTTTTTAGATCTTCATCCGGGATTTAAATTATTAGGCTCCTGGGAGAGAAGCAAAAAGTTAATTCAGGAGGATTATCCAGCCGTAAAAACTTACCCTTCTATCGATGAATTGTTATCTGATGATGTTGATTTGGTAATTGTTAATACACCAGTTGATACACATTACGAATATGCAAAAAAAGTATTACTGGCAGGAAAACATGCCGTAGTCGAAAAAGCATTTACCTCCACAGTCGCTCAGGCTGAAGAATTGTCGAAAATCGCCAAAGAAAAAGAAGTAAAATTAGTTGTTTTTCAAAACAGACGCTGGGACAGTGATTTTAAAACGATCCAGAAAGTAATTAATGAAGGTGTTTTGGGAGATTTGGTTGAAGCAGAATTCCATTTTGACAGATACAATCCGTTGTTAAGCCCAAAATCACATAAAGAAACAATAAATGAAGGATCTGGAATCCTTAAAGATTTAGGCCCGCATTTAATTGATCAGGCGGTTTGCCTGTTTGGTTCTCCAAAAGGCGTTTTTGCAGATATCCGCATCACCCGGGAAAATTCCCTGGTAGATGACTGGATCGATTTAATATTGCTTTATGAAGATTTCAGAGTACGATTAAAAGCCAGTTTTTTTGTCAGGGAAGCTCATGCCGCTTATACCCTTCACGGCAAAAAAGGTTCATTCCTAAAACCCCGTGGCGATGTACAGGAAGATGAATTGAAGATTGGAAAAAAACCAAACCGGGAAACCTGGGGCACAGAATCAGAAGAATTACAGGGACTTTTACATGCGGAAATCGATGGAAAACCTGTTCGCGAAAAAATCAAAACCCTTCAGGGAAATTATCTCGGTTTTTTTGATGACGTTTACGATTCCATCATCAATAACAAAATTGAGCCTGTTACGGCACAAGACGGGATAAAAGTAATGCAGATTATCGAAGCGGCAATTGCCAGTAGCATTCACAAAAAAATAATTAATTTATAAACAATAACGTTGTATCTGATGTTAGAACATAGTACTAATTAGCCGCTAAAGAGGCTTTTTAGTACTTTTGTTCACTGAACTTTAAATTTACATCTTGTGATAAGTTTCAATCCATTATCGCTGTTCCAGACAAAAGGAAAAATCAAAAAAAAATACAGAGAGGCGAAAGCTTCCTATTTAAACCGAATTCGTTTTGCTGTTGGAATGTTTTATTTTGGAATGGGGTTAAGTTTTGCCTCCTGGGCCAGCAGAATCCCGGATATTAAAACCGCATTACATTTATCAGAAGGGCAATTGGGTTCTATTCTTTTTGCTTTACCAGTGGGACAATTGATTATTATGCCTTTTTCAGGTAAAATGGTAACCCGGTTTGGAAGCCATCGTATTTTAATTTTCTCCTTAATAATGTATGTTTTGAGTTTGACCAATTTAGGTTTGGCAACTACTGCTTTACAACTTTCCCTGGGGCTTTTTGTTTTTGGTATTTTTGGAAACTTGGCCAATATTGCTGTTAATACTCAGGGTGTTTATACCGAAACACTTTTTAAAAGAAATATCATGTCCTCTTTTCACGGCATGTGGAGTTTCGCAGGTTTCACAGGTGCTTTGGCGGGATTAGGTATGCTGTCATTAAAATTAGTTCCCTATCATCATTTCCTTATTATAACTACTGTTGTCTTTATAATGATCGGGTTTAATTTCAGGTTTTTGATTAAAGCCAAAGAAAAAATAAAAGTACAAAAAGAGGGCAAAAAACTATTTAACAAACCCGACAGTGCTTTAATCTGGCTTGGAATAATAGGTTTTTGCAGCATGGCAAGCGAGGGCGTGATGTTTGACTGGAGCGGTATTTATTTTAAGGACATAGTAAAAGCTCCGGGAGCTTTGGTTATTTTGGGATATACTTCATTCATGATTATGATGGCTGGCGGACGATTCATAGGCGATGTGATGAATAATAAATTTGGAAGAAAGCGTGTTATGCAAATTAGCGGTTGCATGATTTCTCTTGGTCTTTTTACATCCGTAATTTTTCCTTATATCATACCTTGCACAATAGCTTTTATGGTCGTTGGATTAGGAGTATCGACCATTGTACCTACCGTTTATAGTGTTGCAGGAAAAAATCTAACAGTTTCTGCAGGCGAGGCTTTAACCATTGTTTCCAGTATCAGTTTCCTTGGCTTTTTAATGGGACCTCCTATAATTGGTCACATTGCCGAAACCTTTGGACTTCAATTTTCATTCGCTTTTATTGGGATATTTGGCGTGTTGATAGCCTTTATGGTTTCTAAAATCAATGCATCTGTATAATTTTTAAATTATTTTCCGTTTGCAATTTCTCTATAACAATCTGTTTTAAAGTACAGTAACCATTATTTTATTACTGCCTTCAATAAAGATGAACCAGACTAATGAGTGCAATAAATTTTTAACAGGAAAAAACAAGTTAATTGTTATTTTTACACTATATTTGTAATACAATTCATACTTAGAAATATCTATTGTTATTGTGTTTGAAAATTTTACAATACCTCTTTTTTTTACTTTTCAAACATTTTTTCCAAACCCGATTTGATTTTCTGATTGAACTTTTGAATTCATGAGTTCGTCAGGAACATATTAATTAATTCCTTTTCTTTTTGAGAAGAGGGTTCCTTTTTTTAACAAATGTGATCTCGTTCATGCGAAAAAAACACCTGAATTTTATAATTTTTTTAATTTCATTAATTGTTTCTGCCCAACAGGAAACTGTTTTTACAGGAACGGTAATCGATGCCAAAACACAGAATCCTTTAAAAAATATTGTAGTCAATATTCAAAACTCAAACATCACACAACTCACAAAAACGGATGGAAATTTTGAACTGTATTCGACAATTAATGGTGAACAATTACTTTTGGTACATGGTCAGGGGTATAAAGATTTGCTATTAAAAATAAATTCTAATTACGGGCAAAAGGTAAATCTTGGAATACTGCAGCTTGATGAAGACTTTTCAGATGAAGGTTCAGCCGCATTAATAACACTTTTGGAAAGTGATTTTTCTGATGATAATAGTTCATCCGAAATTACGTCTGGTCTTTTACAATCTTCAAGAGATGCTTTTTTACAGGCAGCAGCTTTTAATTGGGGTCAGGCACGGTTCAGGGTTCGCGGACTCGATAGCGAAAATGCTACTATGATGCTGAATGGCATCAATATGAACAAAATTTATGATGGCAGGCCACAATGGAATAATTGGGGAGGTTTGAATGAAGTGCTCAGAAATCAGGAATTTACGATTGGTTCTGCTGCTTCAGATTACACTTTTGGAGGTATTTTAGGGACACAGCAAATTCACACCAGAGCATCAATTTACCGAAAAGGGACAAGAATTTCTTTCTCAGGAAGCAATACCAATTACAATTGGCGGTCCATAGCAACGTATGCTTCCGGGATAAACACTTCAGGATGGGCATTTACCGTTTCGGCTGGAAAACGTTGGGCAAACGAAGGTTATTTTGACGGAACCCCTTTTCAGGCAGAATCCTTTTTTATAAGTGTTGAGAAGAAATTAAATCATAAACATGCTCTTAATTTCACAGGCTTTTATACTCCAAATTCCCGCGGAAAAAATTCTCCCAATACAGCAGAAGTTACCAAATTAACCAGCGAAAAATATAATTCGTACTGGGGTTTTCAAAATGGGGAAAAACGAAATGCAAGGGTAAAAAAAGTAGCCGAACCATTATTCATGCTTAGTCATTACTTTAAAATAAATGAACGGACAAATCTCAATTCAGGTGTTCTTTTTCAATTTGGAAAAGTAGGCAACAGCAATATCGATTATCAAAAAGCAGACAGTCCAGATCCAACTTATTATCGAAAATTACCAAGCTACTACACCTCGATGTATGCACCAGATGATGGAGAATTTTCGGGTGAAGCAACTCCGGATTATGAAAATGCCTCAAAAAACAAACTTTTATTTTTGGAAAATCCTCAAATTAATTGGGAACAAATGTATCGTACCAATCAAAAGCCAAGACTGAATGCTGACGGAGAAATTTCAGGTTATGAACCAGCTCAAAGTCGTTATATTTTATACGAAGACAGAACCGATGACAAAACATACTCCGTAAATTCTAACATAAATTCACAGCTTTCAGAAAATATCGTGTTCAATGGGGGTTTTACTTTTAAAAATTTAAAATCGCACAATTTTCAATACCTATTAGATTTGCTTGGCGGTGATTACTTTGAAGATATAGATGCTTTCTACAAAGGCGATCCATCACAATCAGATTTGCGGAATCCAAACCGTCAGGTTAAAAAAGGAGATTCTTACGGATATAATTATAACTTTTTAGCCCGTACTAATGATGCCTTTACACAGTTTAAATTTTCTTACAGAAAAATCGATTTCTATCTGGGGCAATCATTTTCAACTTCAAACTATCAAAGGGAGGGTTTATATCAAAATGGAATATATTCGACAAATTCATTTGGCAAAAGCCAAAAAGTAAATTTTGAAAACTTTGGATTTAAAGGCGGTATAACCTATAAGATTTCAGGAAAACAATGGTTGTTTCTAAACGGAATGTATCTGACAAAAGCACCCTCATTACGAAATATTTTTTCTAATTCCCGATTGAATAATACAATTGTTGACGGAATTGAAAATGAAAACACCAATAGTATGGAAGCAAATTATGTCTTCCATTCCCCTAAACTTAAAATGCGGCTTACGGGCTATTGTACTTTGATTAAAAATACTCCCAAAACTTCCTTTTTTTATGCAGAAGGAATATTTGATAATGGAGCTGGTTACGATAACACCGATGCTTTTGTTAGCCAGACACTGACCCATCTGGACAAGAAAAATATTGGTGCCGAGTTAAGTCTGGAATATCAAATCTCCTCCACTCTTAAAGGTAATTTATCCGGTGCTTATGGAAATTATACGTACTCCAGCAACCCCAACGTTTCCATTACAAACGACGCCAATGTCGCATCCGGCAATACACAAGCAACGTTCGATTTTGGAACCTCCCTACTTAAAAACTATAAACAGCCCGGAATGCCGCAACAAGCTTTTTCATTGGGACTGGAATACAGAGACCCTAAATTTTGGTGGTTATCTGCCAACATTAATTATATCTCGGAAAATTATATTGATGTTTCCCCTATTTCTAGAACTGCAAGATTTTTTATCAATCCTGCAAGTGGTTTTAATTTTCCGGAAGCAACAGAAGAACGGGCTGCGGAATTATTAAAACAAGAGAAACTGGATCCAGTTTCTCTATTAAATATTACCGGCGGGAAATCCTGGCGTATTTACAGAAAAACGGTTGGTGTTTTTGCGAGCATGAACAATATACTCAATACAACTTATAAAACCGGAGGATATGAACAAACCCGGAATGCAAATTTTCGAAAACTCAATCAGGATGTTTCGAGTGGAACACCCTCTTTTGCCCCAAAATATTTTTATGCTTACGGAAGAACTTATTTTGTCAATCTTACCCTCAATTTATGAAACCTGAAAACGTATCTTTTATGAAAAATAAATCTAAAAACCTCCTCACTTTATTGTTTATCCTCCTTTTTTGCAATTGCAATGAAGATGTTACTATTCCAAAATTAGAATGCACACAACCTGATTTAACTGTAAACAGAGCTGTTGAAGATGTTCTAAAAACTGCCACTATAACAGCAACAAAATATGTGTATGATGATATTATCGAAGTTTACGTAGTTTCAAGTGACAAAAACGGAAATTTTTTTAAGACCCTTTACCTTCAGACTTTGGCGACAGAAAACAAACCTGCCGTTGGATTCAGCGTTTCTGTAGATGCAACAAATACCTATGTCGATTATCGTCCTGGAAATAAAGTTTATATTAAATTAAAAGATCAATTTACCGATTTATTTTATGGCGGAATGCGAATTGGAAGCCTGTACGAAATTAATTCGGGGGCTGCATCAGTAGGGAGAATTTCTCAA
Organism: Flavobacterium piscis; assembly: GCF_031457575.1. Classification (GTDB taxonomy): domain Bacteria; phylum Bacteroidota; class Bacteroidia; order Flavobacteriales; family Flavobacteriaceae; genus Flavobacterium; species Flavobacterium piscis_A. The sequence goes on from NZ_JAVDWQ010000001.1 coordinate 522,145, forward strand.
AATGATTACAAAAAAGTATTAAATGCTTCGTGTACAATGGTAGATGAAAATAAGCTGGCGGAACAAATTTCTATTGAAAATGCATTGAATGAAAGTAAACTAAACACACTGATAGAATTGTCTGATGTTCAATTTTCAGAAGCTGCTATTGGCCGCCATTATTTTGAAGAAGCTAACAATGTTGGAGGCTCAACAAACTGGAGTTTAAGGGATAAATCCGGAAACCAAATCATTTTCAGAACAAGCAGTTTTGCTGATTTTTCAACACATTTAGTTCCTGAGGGAAGCGGAAATGTCCGTGGAATTTTAACCAAATATGGTTCTGATTATCAGTTAATGGTTCGTTCAGAAAAAGATGTTGTAATGAATGGAAAAAGAAATATTCCATTTTTTACCGAAGATTTTCAATCTGTTAAAAACAATGTCAATTTTGCATTACCAGGCTGGAGTAATATCGTAGAAAAGGCATCAAAATTATGGAAAAGTATGGTTTCTGCCGGAAACGGTTATGCAGAGTTTAACACCACAAGTACGACGGCTGCTCAAAATATTGCCTGGCTGATTTCGCCGAAAATTAATGTAACCAACTATCAAAATACTGTGCTGTCTTTTAGAAGTGCACAACATGATTTAAAAGTTGATTCGCCTTTGAATACGTTAGAAATTTATGCGTCAACCGATTTCGATGGATCAAATGTAGCCAAAGCAACATGGATAAAATTAGAGGCTAAAGTACCTTCGCTTTCTACTCCTACCCGTGAATTTATTAGTTCGGGAGGGATCGATTTATCTGCTTATTCAGGAAATATTAATATTGGATTTAGATACGTAGGATCAGGAAAAGATAAGACACTTAATGGAGCATTTATGGTTGATGATGTGAAAGTCTTTGGCGAAAACTAAACCAAATCGATGGACTTTCACTCCATCAATTTGGTTGGCAGACTGAAAGTGTACAAGATTGCAACACTATTTATTAGCCATAAATTACACGAATTAGCACTAATTAAATTTGTTAAAATTCGTGTAATTTGTGGCTAATATTTTTTAGAAGCTAAAGCTAAATACACTAAAGTACATCACTGTAAACTATATCTGAGACCAATGAATTTTAAGATCAATATAACCTGTTGATTTACAGACTAAAAATTCATTCTAAATCTAATTATTACGTTTTTCAATTCTTAAATTGGCGAAATTTGGCAAAATTTTGTATTTTGGCATTCCCAAATCAATACAAATTCTTATGAAAAAAATCTACTTACTTACTGTTATTATAATGTCTGCTTGTCTGTTGCACAGTCAGGAAAATCCTGTCAGATTAAAACAAATTAATATTATAAAAACCAATTATCAGAATTCTAAAGATGGTGAAATTGTAAACAAAACCGTTTTGTTCAAAGATGGAAAAATACAAACCATTACCACTTCAGATGTTGTTCAGCATTTTTTTTACAACAAAAACGGATTATTGGATATGACTGTAAAAGATAAAATAGGGAGTGAATGGAAAGAGGTTATAAACTACACTTATAACCCTGATGACAACATTACAAAATTTGTTAAAAAATATCAGGAAGGTTCTGATTACATTACAAAAGTGGTATCATTTGCCTACGAGGGAGCAAGAATAAAAGTCACGACTAAAAAAAGTACAAATCACCAGAATCTGGTTGACGATATCGAATATATTGTAGAGAATGGTATTATTGTCAGACGTACTTCACGGGATAAAAACAAACAAATTATTGGTAAAATCGAATATGTTTACAACAACGACAATGTAGTAAAACATAAAGGCCTGGTTGGTGATAAAATTTCTAAAACCTATACTTTTGATGATAAGAAATCCGTAGAATCTTTAATTGTACAAAGCTTATTTGGTAATAATTATAAAGTAATTGTTCCTATGATTTCCTATCATGAAGATGAATTTAGTTTTGAAGCAATATCGTATAATAATGAAATGGATTTCAGTCCTTCTTCTACAGCTTTGGTTGCTGTTTCCAGAAAGTATAAGTACAATAAATTAAATTTCCCTATATCTTGTTCTCAAATTGAGGAAAACGGAATTGTAAAAACAGAAAAATCATTTATTTACGAATAGATGAGATTTTAAAAAGATTAGGGACTAAGAATGTTGTTAACATAATATTCTTAGTCCCTAATCTTTTTATTAAGATGAAATTATTTAAAGATGAAATATTAATAATTTAAAAAGAGAATTCTATAAGAATTGTTACTTTTCAAATGATTAAATTTGCAACTTATTCAAAGCTATGTTAGAAAAAGAAGTAATAAATTTTGAAAAAACAGCCATCGTAGGTATTGTAACTCAAAATCAAAGTGAAGAGAAACTAAACGAATATCTGGACGAATTAGAGTTTTTGACTTTTACCGCCGGCGGTGAAGTTATTAAACGCTTTTCGCAAAAAATGGAACGACCTAATCCAAAAACTTTTGTTGGGACAGGAAAAATTGAGGAAATTAATCTTTTTGTAAAGGAAAATGATATTTCAACATTGATTTTTGACGATGAACTCTCGCCTTCGCAACAAAAAAATATCTCTAAAATAATAGAATGTAAAATATTAGACAGAACGCATCTTATACTTGATATTTTTGCACAAAGAGCTGAAAGTTCTTATGCAAGAACCCAGGTAGAATTGGCGCAATGCCAATATTTATTGCCCAGACTCTCAGGAATGTGGACACACCTTGAACGTCAAAAAGGAGGGATTGGAATGCGTGGACCGGGAGAAACCGAAATCGAAACGGATAGACGTATTGTTCGCGACCGTATTGCTTTATTAAAAGATAAAATCAAAACGATTGATAAACAAATGGGCGTTCAACGAAGTAATCGCGGTGCAATGGTGCGTGTTGCCCTTGTTGGTTATACCAATGTTGGAAAATCGACTTTGATGAACGCTGTTGGTAAAAGCGATGTTTTTGTTGAGAATAAATTGTTCGCAACCTTAGATACAACCGTTAGAAAAGTGGTGATTAAAAATTTGCCTTTTTTACTTTCGGACACGGTCGGTTTTATTAGAAAATTGCCAACTCAATTGGTAGATTCATTCAAAAGTACACTGGATGAAGTCCGAGAAGCCGATTTATTGCTGCATATTGTAGATATTTCACATCCTGAATTTGAAGATCATATTGCCTCTGTAAATCAGACTTTACAGGATATTAAGGCACATGAAAAACCGGTTATTATGGTTTTCAATAAAATTGATGCCTACAAACACCTGACGATTGATGAAGATGATTTAATGACAGAAAAGACACCAAGGCACTATACACTTGATGAGTGGAAAACAACCTGGATGCATCGTTTAGGCGAAGATAATGCGCTGTTTATTTCGGCTACCAATAAAGAGAATTTTGAGGAATTTAGAGAAAGGGTTTATGAAGCTGTAAGACAAATTCATATTACCAGATTTCCGTACAATAAATTTTTGTATCCGGATTATAAGGATGCTATTGAGAAAGAAGAGGAACAAGAATAAATAAAAAAACGGCTTTCGATAAACTAATTCGAAAGCCGTTTTTTTATTTATTCTTAATATTTTTGGAACCTACTGTTTTAATTTAGCCCTGAGTGAGGTGATATCCTTTTATGGCGGGGGGTTCGCCATAAAAGATTTAGCCGAAAGCAGGAACGATGTTTTATACAAACCTATTGTGTTGCTCCTCAATATTAGAATCCAAAACTAACTCCTAAACCAAAGACTTGTCTGGTTTGAAATCCACGGAAAGCATTGTCGTCGTAAATTGCCTGAAATGAAAAGTTCGCTGATAGAAATTTATTTACTTTCATGACGATATTTAAAGAGTAATCCATATCAACATTTTGTGGATCTTCTAAATAGTTTGAGTAAACATTCAGGGTATTTTCTGCAGTCACATTCGTCATGATGGCCAATTTATAATAAATTGAAGAATAGAAACCCAATTCGTAACGCATGCTTTTATTAGCATCAACTCCAAAATAATCTCCATCAACATATCCAGTTCCTGATGTGTAAGCACTGTCTACAAAAGTAAACTTTGAGGTTAATGGCGCAAAATTGATTTTTAAATTAACATCTTTTGACCAGTAAATACCCGGACCTGTAGTAAGATATCCCGGAGACATAAACTTGGTGCTTTCGGTTCTGATTTCTTTACCGTTAACATCCTGACCATAAATATAGCCTGTTGTAAACTGTGTCCTGAAATTCAAAAAGTAAGAGTAATACCATTCTCCAAAAGCTTTTTTACCTACAATGGAATTAAATTCCAAACGGTCATCTGTTTTTTTTGCGAAATCGGCTGTTTTGGTCTGCAAAAGTCCATAAGAAGCCAGGATTTTGTTATCCCAGGTTATATCGTCCTTTTTATAATTGAAGTCGTAATTAATTCCCAGCGTTCCTGAAAAACTGTCTTCCCCTCCTGCAATCCAATTGTTGAAACTTGACTGATTTAGTAAAAGGGATACAATTCCTTTAGTTTTCCAGCCTTCGTCTACAATAGTATCATTTATTATGTTTACCGCTTTTTCGGTATTCTGAATCAATTCTTTTTCTGTATTTTGTGCCTGAGCAAAAGTAAAGTTCGCTAAAATGAAGAATAATAACGTTATCTTTCTCATGGTTGTGTCGTTTAAGTGTATAGTAACAAATATACTAAAAACCGTTAAAAGGTCTGGAATTTATTGAGTATAAAGAAAGTTATTTCTTAGATTCTTTGTACAAGGGTACCGCAGAACAGGCTTCTCCGTACATAATACTTCTTGCAAAAGGCTGCAAATATGTTGTTGCTAAAATATAAGCACGCATTGGAACCGGTTTCCTCGAACAGCCTTTTACAATTACGGGCTTGCTTTTGTATACCGAATAATCTATTGCAGGTAAGATTTCTTCGTATAAGCTTCCGTCCAGGTCTTCTATGGTTCCATTAACTACTTTTTTTGCAAAAGGCGCTAATTGTACTGCTACTAAAATTAGAGCCCAAGCGGGTACTATAGCATCAGTACTGCAATTAACGGCCACATATTGATCCTGATATTGCGACCAGTCGTGGTTTTTTAAGTGTTCCCTAAAGTCTTTTTCTTTTAATAAAAAGCCTTCCAAAAGCCATTGCGAAATGTCAATTTGCACACGGATTCCTTTTGGATAATAATCTTCCAAGTCAAAAACTTCTAAAACACTATTGGCAACTTTATTGATAATTTCTTCCATTTCTTTTTAGTCTTCAGTCACAGTTCTCAGTCACAGTAACAAACTGTAAACCGAGACTGTAAACTGTATACTTTTTAAAGCATTCCTAGTTCTAATTTTGCTTCTTCGCTCATTAAATCCTTACTCCATGGCGGATCGAAAGTGATTTCAACTTCCGCATCCTTAATATTTTCTATTTTTTTTACCTTTTCTTCTACTTCTCTTGGCAAACTTTCTGCCACCGGGCAGTTAGGAGATGTTAAAGTCATCAGGATTTTTACTTCGTAATCAGTATTCACCATTACATCGTAAATTAATCCCAATTCGTAAATATCTACAGGAATCTCCGGATCGTAAATCGTTTTTAAAACCTTTACGATTGATTCTCCTAATTCGTTGGTGTCTATAATTGTTTCTTCCATGTCTTATTTATTATACCACAGATTATGTGATTGTTTTATTTGCCACGAATTTCACGAATTATTCACAAATTAGTTTTTCTTAATTAGTGCGAATTAGTGAAATTTGTGGCTATTTTGAATTTAGTTTTTGTTTTTTGAATCAAATGCCAAAGCATACATTTTGATGTTTTTTATCATCGAAACCAAACCGTTGGCACGAGTTGCCGATAGATGTTCTTTTAAACCAATTTCGTCTATAAACTGCGTATCAGCATTTATAATGTCTTCTGCTTTTTGATTGGAGAAAGCCCTGATCAAAATTGCAATAATCCCTTTGGTCAAAATAGCATCACTATCTGCAGTAAACACAATTTTATCCTCTTTTTGTTCGCCCTGCAACCAAACTTTCGACTGACAGCCTTTGATTAAATTTTCGTCGGTTTTGTATTCTTCCTTAATTAACGGAAGACTTTTTCCTAATTCGATGATGTATTCGTAACGCTGCATCCAGTCATCAAACATCGAAAATTCGTCTATTATTTCGTTTTGTATTTCTTTTATTGTCATAATTATTCTTTAACAAAATCAGTCAGTAAATTTACCAATTTTTCTATTTCCTTTGGAGGAAAACCATTGTCAAAACCTTGAGTTTCGTAGGTTTTCTGATTTTGAGTTATTTTTAAATTCCCAATCGCAGCACCATCATAAAAACGTTTTTCGGTTGGTGCTTTTAAAGTTGGGACATTATCTAAATTTATTTTTTCAAATTCAGTTACAATTTTGTCCCAATCCGCTTTTTCAATTTTATTTTCTACCGCTTGGGCATCCCTGCCATTAGTAACTAAAACCAATTGATTTTGTACCACTATCTTTTTATAAAAACCTCTGGAAACTGCCGAATATTCAATAACTGTTGACGTCATGTCAGTTTTTTTTTGGCTGGAACATCCTGTTCCGATAAAAATAACCAAGAACAATAAAGATAGTATTCTCATAAGATGAATTTTAGCTTAACATAGTTTTTGCTTTTTTAATGGCCTCTACCATTAAATCAATTTCTTCTTTAGTATTGTAAAAAGAAAAAGAAGCACGAATGGTTCCCGGAATACAAAAGAAATTCATAATTGGCTGTGCACAATGATGTCCGGTACGAACTGCAATTCCTAATTTATCAATTATCGAACCGATATCATAAGGATGAATTCCATCAATATTAAACGAAACTACCGAAGCTTTATTTTTGGTATTTCCGTAAATTCTCAAACCTTCAATTTCAAGTAAACGTTTTGTTGCATGTTCCAAAAGTTTGTTTTCCTGAAGCTGAATATTTCCAAAACCAATGCCATTCAAATAATCGACAGCGGTTCCTAAAACAATTCCTCCAGCGATATTAGGCGTTCCGGCTTCAAATTTATGAGGCAAATCGGCATAGGTTGTTTTTTCGAAAGTAACTTCCTTAATCATTTCACCACCACCCTGGTAAGGAGGTAATTTGTTTAACCATTCTTCTTTTCCGTACAGAATTCCTGTTCCGGTTGGTCCGCACATTTTATGTCCTGAAAAGGCATAAAAATCGCAATCCAAATCCTGAACATCCGGTTTCAAATGCGGTACCGCCTGTGCACCGTCAATTAAAACGGCAGCGCCAACGGCATGCGCTTTTGCAATCATCTCTTTTACAGGATTGATAACTCCCAAAGCGTTAGAAATGTGGTTTACTGTAACAATCTTAGTTTTATCGGATAATAAAGACTCGTAAGCGCTCATAATAAGTTCGCCTTCTTCATTGATTGGAATCACTCTAAGGACAGCGCCTGTTTTTTCGCACAACATTTGCCAGGGCACAATATTACTATGATGTTCCAAAGCAGAAACCAAAACTTCATCGCCCGGTTTTAAAATAGAGGCAAAACCATTGGCTACTAAGTTAATTCCGTGGGTAGTTCCGGAATTAAAAAGTACTTCATGTGCGAATTTGGCATTAATATGATGTTGCAATTTTACACGTGAAATCTCATAAGCATCAGTCGCTAACTGACTTAATGTATGAACTCCACGGTGAATATTGGCGTTTATTTCCTGATAATATTTCGCAATGGCATCAATCACAATTTGTGGTTTTTGCGAAGTGGCCCCGTTGTCGAAATATATTAATGGTTTTCCGTTGACTTTTTCAGAAAGTATCGGAAAATCAGCTCTTATTTTTTGAATATCCAGCATAATTTATTTAGAAAAATTCTATTTACAAAAGTACTAAAACTAAATTGTTTTATCCGCCAATTCTATAATTTCCTTTTATAGCACTATTAGTTTCATATTTTGAATACCTAATCAATTATTTTTAACACATAGTAACATAGATTTTTTAAACTAAAAAAAGGCATTTCACTTATTTAAAAAACACATAGGTAACTATGTGAAAAAATCTGTATTTTATAATATTGATTTTTCTGTGTTTCCAGAATTGAAAATTCAAATTGAGTAATAAAATCTTGACTTTAAATTATTTATATTGCATAAAAAATAGCTGTATCGAAATATGAAAAAAATCCTCAAATTACTGGCACTTGTTTTAATTCTCATCATTTTTTATTTTGGATTTACCACTTATCCAAAGCTTGATTTGATTTCAGGTTTTTCAGCCAAAAGTATTGCTTCAGGGCATTTTTTAGATAATCGTTCAAAAGAATTAATCGAAAAAACCGACAACGATATTAATTTAATTGATTTGGCAACCAACACAATTGACGATGCGGGGAAATTTGCAACCTCAGCTGTTTATGGATTGAAAGAACGAAAAGCAATTTATCGCGAAGGTTTGGGAGCTACTTTAATTAATGATTATTTTGATGTTTCGAAACCTTATTTAGTTCCAAAACGAAACAAATTAGTTAATGATTTACCTTTTCCTTATGGAAATAACGAACCCAAAGACACTCTTTTTGCAAATGTGGATTACGTAAAATTAAAGAAAGCAGTTGATAATTCTTTTGACAAAACTGGTGGAAAATTAAAACGAACACGTGCTGTAATCGTTCTGTATAAAAATAAACTGATTGCCGAAAAATACGATAGCGGTTTTACCAAAGACAGTAAAATTTTAGGCTGGTCCATGACAAAAAGTATTACCAGTTCAGCCTTTGGAGTATTGGCAAAACAAGGAAAAATAGATATTTATAAACCTGCACCAATTGCTGAATGGCAAAAAGATGAGCGTAAAAACATCACCATAAACGATTTATTGCACATGAATTCGGGTTTGGAGTGGGAAGAAAATTACAATACTATTTGCGATGCGACCAAAATGCTTTTTCTGGCAGAAGATATGGGAAAAGTCCAACTGGATAAACCCGCTCAGTTTAAACCCAACATGAATTGGAATTACTCCTCAGGAACGACAAATTTATTATCCAGAATTTTGAGAAATCAGTTTAAAACACATCAGGAATATCTTGATTTTTGGTACAGTGCCGTAATTGATAAAATCGGAATGAATTCGATGATTGTCGAACAGGATATGACCGGAACTTTTGTAGGTTCGTCTTACGGATGGGCAACACCCCGTGACTGGTCAAAATTTGGCTTGTTGTATCTTAACAAAGGAAATTGGAACGGCGAGCAAATTCTCGATGAAAGCTGGGTAAAATACACCACAACACCTACCAATACTTCTGAAGGAAAATATGGCGCACAATTCTGGCTAAACGCCGGTGGGAAATTCCCGGACGTACCTCGCGACATGTTTTATTGCAGCGGTTATCAGGGACAAATGGTGGCTATTATTCCGTCACTGAATATGGTGATTGTGAGAATGGGATTGAAAGAAGATCCTGCTTTTGATTTTAATGGGTTTTTGAAAGGGATTATTGGGAGTATAGTAATTAATTAAAATCTATCTTTTAGTTAATTTAAAAATGCGTTATTTAAGTTTTTAAGCCTCTAAATTAATTTAAAAATACGCTATTTAAGTTTTAAGTGGTTTTTCTTAAATAAGCGTATCTTTGTTTAAGTTTTTTAATTAAATTAATATGGAATCATTTATTTCTGGTCAATACATAAATCAAGGTTATTATAAAAGTTTTCAACCCAATCTAATAAATAAGAATTGGATTTTAAATAATATGGAAGTTATCCAACTGTTAAGTAAAGCTGACAGGCATCTTGGACGTCTTGATATGTATTCAGAATATGTCAACATTGATTTGTTTATTAGAATGCACATTGCTAAAGAGGCAACACAATCTTCTAAAATTGAGGGTACACAGACAAATATAGAAGAAGCTTTCTTAAAAAAAGAAGAGATTGCTTATGAGAAAAGAGATGATTGGGAAGAAGTTCAAAATTATATAAGCGCTATGAATGAAGCGGTTAAACTTTTGCATAGACTTCCATTTTCATCAAGATTAATAAAACAAACCCATAAAATCCTATTACAAGGAGTAAGAGGAGAACATAAATTACCCGGTGAATATCGAAGTAGTCAAAATTGGATTGGAGGTGCCACTATCAACGATGCAGTTTTTATACCTCCTTTTCATAGCACAATTAATGAGCTAATTTCAGATTTAGAATTTTTTGCAAATGATGAAATTAACCCTTTACCGGATTTGATTAAAATTGCTATTATTCATTATCAATTTGAAACAATTCACCCTTTTTTAGATGGTAACGGAAGAGTAGGACGCTTGTTAATAACAATTTATCTGGTTAGTAAAGGAATTTTAAAACAGCCTATTTTATACTTGTCTGATTTTTTCGAAAAAAACAGAATTTTATATTATGATAATTTAATGAGAGCAAGAACTCATAATGATATAAATCAATGGCTGAAATTTTTCCTGACAGGAGTTATTGAAACAGCCCAAAAAGGAGTCAAAACTTTCGATGGAATTTTGCAACTACAAAAAAATCTGGAAGAAAAATTAAAAACTCTGGGAAATAGAAATACTGATGCTAGAAAAGTAGTTGACTATTTATATACTCAACCCATTATAGAAATCTCAAAAGTAGAAGAACTTATACAAAAATCTTCTGTTACAGGTTATAAACTATTAGCTGATTTAGAAAGATTAAATATTATTAAAGAAATTTCAGGAGCTCAGCGAAATAAGCTCTTTGTTTTTAAAGATTATTTAGATTTGTTTAATAATGATTAATTTAAAAAACCGAGAAACTAATAAAAAGTCTATCGGTTTTTTTTATTTAAATCCTGTCTTGTCCTGAAAAATTATTTTTTAGCCACAAACCTCGGGTCAGATTCCATCACCGTTCCGCAATTATCGCAGGTTCTTAATTCTTCTGAATTGTAGAAATGTTCGAAATGCGGAAGGAAATCTTTTTCGATATTGTGCAATTCAAAAAACACTTCATATAATTTATGGTTGCAGTTGTCGCAATGCCAAAGCAAACCATCGGTATAACCCAATCCGGCACGCTTGCGCTCGATAACCAAACCAATAGAACCCTCGGAACGAACCGGAGAATGCGGAACTTTAGCAGGATGCAGATACATATCGCCTGCATTCAGAATCATTTCTTTACGTTCGCCATCTTCCTGGATAATTACTTTTATATTTCCTTCAAGCTGGTAAAAAAGCTCTTCGGTTTCGTTGTAATGATAGTCTTTTCGCGCGTTTGGGCCTGCTACGATCATGACAATGTAATCGCCTGAATCAACATATAAATTTTTATTCCCAACCGGCGGTTTTAGTAAATGGCGGTTTTCGTCTATCCATTTTGTCAGGTTGAAAGGTTTTGCTATGGCCATTTTTTTGAAGGTACTAAGTTTCTGATTTTCTGAGAGGCTAAGTTAGTAAAAAGTTTGCAGTCTCCGTTTGCAGTCTCAGTGGTTCCTTTGTAAAACTGAAACTGAAAACTGTGACCGTGACTGTTAACTGCTTTTTTACAACATCTCTTTTATCAAATAAATATAAACGGGAAAATGATCACTAAAACCAACTTCGGTTGTGCTGTGCCGTAACGGATATCCTTTATATTGTCCGGAATTCTGAATAAGATAGGGTTTATTGAAAATCCCTGCTTTCCAAAATTTAAAAGACGTAAAATCTGGTTTTATAAGCGATTCTGTAATGATGATCTGGTCAAAAATATCCCAGGAGTCCCTAAAGGCAATTGTTCCCATTCCGCGTTTTGCCATTTCTTCAAACGGGTTGAAAGTGCCAAATTCAGGAACGTCAGCTTTTTTAGCTTTTGCTCCCAAAGCTACTTTTACGCTTTTATTATAAGGCCCGTCATTTAAATCGCCCATCGTAATGACTTTTGCATTTGGATTGATTTGCTGGAGTGAATCGATGATTTTTCTATTTAATTTTCCTGCCTCTTCCCTATATTTACTTGTCACTTTTTCTCCACCGGAACGCGAGGGCCAATGGTTTACAATGATATTGATTTCTTCTCCCTCTAAAAATCCTGTAATCAAAAGCTGGTCACGGGTAAAAACACGGTTATTTCGTATTTTAACTTCTGTCTCTTCGTCTGTTGATTCACTTTTATCTGGTTCTTCCACTTTCTTATTTTTGGATATATATAAAGGTATGTTCGAAAAAGAAGTCGGTTTGAAAAATTTCTTCTGATATAATAAAGCCACATCTATTCCGCGTTTGTCCGGCGAATCAAAATGAATGATTCCGTAATCGAAGCGGAGCAGTTTTGGTTCTTTGATTAATTCTTCCAGAACGCCACGGTTTTCAATTTCTGAGCCGCCAATGAAAGTGGGGGCATTTGGATTTTCGGGTGTTCCGATTTCAGATAAAACTTTAGAAAGATTCAGCAGCTTTTGATTGTACTTTTCTACTGTCCAATTTTGCGCTCCGGTTGGAGTCCATTCATCATCATTGGTGTAGACATCATTATTAGTATCAAAAAGATTTTCGAAATTATAAAAAGCAACTGTGTGGATAACATACTTTTTGGATTGTCCAAAGGATGAAATAGAAAACGAGAAAATCAGACAAATCCAAATTATAATTATTCGCATAAATAATGAGCTATTTTAAAGCTCTGAAATTAATCAAAATTTATTTATTTGTGAGAAATTTACAGTGTTTTTATTTTTTTAAATCTTTATCTTTGTTTCAAATAAACCTTAAGCAAAAGAGAAAAAAATGTATACTAACCAATTCTTACCAATAAATAAACATTTTGCATTTTGTAAATTCGTATTTCTTATTTTTGCTTTATACCCATTTACCTGTCAATCACAACAAAACATGATAACACCCCCTTATTTACAAAAAGGCGATACCGTTGCCATTTTAGCCACAGCCCGAAAAAATATCGATAATAATTTAAAGCCTACTATAGATTTACTGCATAGTTGGGGTTTAGAGGCCGTAATTGGAAGCACTATTGGTTTTGACCTACACCAATTAGCCGGAACTGATGAGCAACGTGCCGCGGATTTCCAAAAGCAATTAGACAACCCTAATATCAAAGCTATCTGGTGCGTTCGTGGTGGATATGGAACTGTTCGAATGATTGATTTATTGGATTTTACGAAGTTTATACAACATCCAAAATGGATTATAGGTTTTAGCGATGTTACTGTTTTGCACAACCATCTTAATACAATGGGCTATAAATCAATTCATGGTACAATGCCCGTGAGTATTCCAAGAGCAACTCTGGAAGCTATCAGTACATTAAAAAAGAGTTTGTTTGGTGAACCGCTTTCTTATTCGGTTGGCCCGGATAAAATGAATCGTTTTGGAAAAGCAACCGGCGAATTGGTTGGTGGAAATTTATCTATTCTCTACAGTTTATTAGGATCACAATCGGCTATTGACTGCAAGGATAAAATTTTATTTATCGAAGATCTGGATGAATATTTATACCATATCGATCGTATGATGATGAACCTCAAACGCAATGGCTGTATCGATAATCTGAAAGGTATTGTGATTGGGGCCATGACAAAAATGAAAGACAACGATATTCCGTGGGGAAAAAATGCCCTTGAAATTGTTGATGACGTGACCAAAAAGTACAATATTCCGGTTATTTTTAATTTCCCGGCAGGGCATATTCAGGACAATAGAGCCCTTATCATGGGAAGTACTATTTCAATTGATGTAAATGCTGCTGGAAGTACTGTTATTTTCCAAAAATAACGTAACCGTTTTTTAAATTAAGAAAAAAATACCACAACATACAAATCTCGCAGAGACGCAAAGTCTCAAAGATTCCTATTTAAAGACACAGATTGAAAAGATTAAAAAAAAATCTGCTCAAATTCTGTAGAACCTGCATGAAACAAAGAACTTAACGACTTAGCGTCTTCGAAATAATCTCATTGTATTATAAAATTTCATGTTCAGACTGAAAACTGAGACTAAAAACTAAAAAAATGGCTGAACATAATGAACTAGGGAAAAAAGGAGAGGAACTTGCAGTTGAATATCTATTGCAAAATGGTTATGAAATTTTAGACCGAAACTGGACTTTTCAGAAAGCCGAAATTGATGTCATTGCCAGAAAAGAAAATACTCTAGCCATTATTGAAGTCAAAACACGTTCCAGTATTGATTTTGGTCTTCCACAGGATTTTGTAAAACCTAAAAAAATTCAATTACTCATAAAAGCAGTAAATGCCTACATAAACTATAGGGGAATGGATTTTGAAATACGATTTGACATTATTGCCATCCATAAAAATGGAGAATCATTTGCAATTGAACATCTTACGGATGCTTTTTATCATTTTTAACATAATTTTTTATTGTTATATTTGTAACAAATTGTTTTTTTATTTATATTTGTCCAGATTTTTAACATCACACAAATTGACCAAACTAACTAACTAAGTACAAAAAAAATTAAAAATTATGAAAACTGTTTCTTCTATTGTAGAAAATTACATTAAGACAAAGCCTTTTTTATTGAATGCATTGTCACTCGGAATTATCAATTTAACTTCTCTGTCGAGAAATATTATGACCGAATTAGAGAGTGAATTTGGTAAAGAAGTAAAACAAGGCGCTGTTGTAATGTCTCTTAAGCGTCTAACGGAAGAATTAGATTTTAAACTGAACCACAAAATCAACAAGGTCATTAAAAACATTGGTGAAATCACGGTTCGTTCTGAATTGACAGATTACACTTTTGCAGCTTCTGACACCGTATTGAACAAACAAGCTGATTTGATTTCTGATATTAATGTTTTGTCTGATATTTTTTATACCTCATCACGTGGCGTAAATGAAACCAATATTGTAGTAAGCAGCAGTATCAACCATTTAGTTGAAAAACACTTTATTCGTGAAAAACTAATTCAGAAATTAGACAATCTGGCTTCTATTACCGTAAAATTACCGAAAGAAAATATCGTTGTACCGGGAATTTACTATTTCATTTTTCAGCGTTTAGCCTGGGAAGGAATTATTATTAATGAAGTAATTTCGACTTCAAACGAATTTACGATCCTGGTAGGTGAAGAACAAGTTGACGTTGCTTTTAAAGTGATTAAAGACTTAAAAAATTAATTTCTTTCGAGAAAACCCCCCAAATCAAAAAAAAGAAAAAAAGACAATATACAAAAGAGGCTGTTTCACGACAGTCTCTTTTTTTTATGCCCCTTCGCAAGTGGGATTGTGCACAACAGGAAAATTACACGAATTGGCTATAAAACACAATTGATTAGCTTTTTTATGCAATTCTAAAGCTTCCTGTATTTGATCCGGATTTGCAATTTTGGATATAAACGAACTTCTGTAAAACGGCCGCTTCCGTCTGGAGTAGCTTCAAGCGTTGCTGCGGCATTATCTGAATACTCCAAAACTTCGATTCCGTTTTGGGAACATACATATAAATACGACATCATATGGCAGGAAACCAAACTGCTTAACAACAAATCTTCCGGATTGTATAAATCCGGATCGCCTTTGAAGGCTTTCGCTGCCGAAACATCCAAAACTGGTTTACCTTCGATTTTTATTTGATGGCTTTTGGCGTAGAATTTTCTTCCTGATTGTTCCTGATTTTGGTTGGAAGTCCAGTTTATTGTTGCTTTGAAGTGATGTTTGGAGGTCATTTTTTAATATGTTTAGCTTTTTTACAATA
This sequence comes from Flavobacterium piscis, assembly GCF_031457575.1. GTDB lineage: Bacteria > Bacteroidota > Bacteroidia > Flavobacteriales > Flavobacteriaceae > Flavobacterium > Flavobacterium piscis_A. The sequence continues at coordinate 537,830 of NZ_JAVDWQ010000001.1, forward strand.
TATCCCCATCCTTTCTAAAAATTAGATCTAAAAAAACTCAACTTTAAATTAAGCTTAAATCCACATCAGGTACTATTGGTCAAACACTGTTTCTATTTAGTCTCTTCATCGAATTGTTTTGTCCATTCTTTTACAAGTAATGGCACACGAGTAACTGCTTCTTTTCCAAAAATAACTTCTGTCACAAGTCCCATATGCAACATATCACATATTCTACATAAATATGATTTTCCCATTCCCCACCAAGTATTATGGTCATCAATCATTAAGCAATGATGAATCTTTCTTCCTAAATGATCACGAACTTCTTTCAGTTCATAACCATCAAGTTGTGTCTCGTAGACTCCATCAGCAACTCGGCTACCAAATGTTGTTGTATAATAATATTCTTTGATTTCCCACAAAGCGATTGGATTTATAACGTTAGGAAATGAACCATCAACTCTCCTAGACAAACTACGAATGGGAAAATTATTGTGAGTAAAAGCAGATAGTTCTTTTGGATCATAGTTACAATCATATCCTTTAGAATTTGCTTCAATTAACATATTTATAATTGAAGTGAAATATGCGGGACCTTGTTTTTCTCCTTTCTGTTTATTCAAAGGTTCAGGACATGTGGGCTTTAAATCTGCTTTTAATTTTGTATACAAATCTCTAGCTTGTTTAAGGTTCTGAAGATTTGGTTCAATATGATAAGTAAGAAAATTAGCTCTAAATTGAAAATATTCAATAAGTAAACGACCAAAGTCAGTTACTTCATTTTTTAAAACAATTTTACTTGAATCCAATCCAAGTTTATCATAAGCAGTTACAATTTCCTCAATAGATGGAATTTTAATAGTTCCTAATCCTCTGTTTGTATAACCAACTTTTTGACTTATGAGTTTTACATTTGCCCAAAACTCTTGTGGTTGTTTTAAAAACTTATTTTCTGCTTGCATCTACTTTATTTTCAAATTCTGTTAGAAATTCCATTATGTTTGTGTTGAAACACTTTAAAATTTCCCGAAGTTCAATAAAATCAATTCTTCTTTCTCCACTTTCAATTTTACTAATGAAAGATTGAGGGACTTTTAGTAAGTCAGCAAGATCAGATTGGCGTAAACTAGACGATACTCGAAGTTGATATAACATTTCGAGTAATATTTTATTTTCCCTACTATTAAGCGATTTTTTCACACTTCAAAATTATATCCTAAAATAGAATATCCCAAAATAGGATAATAGCACAAATGTATTATCTTTGAAAATAAATCTACAGTATATGCAACTCACATTAGAAGAAAAGTATGGAACATATTATCCGCCAAAATCACAGTTATTAAAATGGGTTGGTAACAAACAAAAATTTGCTGCGGAAATTACAAGAAGCTTTCCAACCCAATATGGAAGGTATTTTGAACCATTTTTAGGAAGTGGGGCAATTTTAGCAACTGTAGCACCTCATAATGGATTAGGTTCTGATACATTTGAACCATTAATGCAAATTTGGAAAATGCTAAAAGCAAATTCTAATGAATTAGTTGATTGGTACGCAGAAAGAAGAAACAAAATAGGAGAAGAAACAAAAGAAGAAGTCTATAAAAGAGTTTTAGCATCGTATAATACAAAACCAAACGGCGCAGACTTTCTATTCTTAACTCGTTCTTGTTATGGTGGAATAATTCGTTTTCGTAAGGCTGATGGATATATGTCAACTCCTTGTGGCGTTCATGATCCAATTTCTGTAGAAAGTTTTTCCAAACGTGTAAATGAGTGGAAGAACCGTTTAAGCAAAGTTGATTTTGAACATTGTGATTATAGAGAAGCTTTTTCACAAGCAAAATACGGTGATTTAATTTATTGTGACCCTCCATATTCACATAGTCAAACAATTCTTTATGGAGCGCAAGATTTCAAATTAGAAGATTTATTATTAGAAATCGATAAAGCAAAATCAAAAGGTGTACGTGTAGCACTTAGTATTGACGGGCATAAAAAATCTGGAAACTTACTTTGCGATTTGCCAATTGAGCATGGTCTTTTTGAAAAGGAACTTTATGTGGATTGCGGAAGATCAATGTTGAGAAGATTTCAATTAGAAGGTCAAACATTAGAAAATGAAAACGTTTCTGATCGATTATTATTAAGTTATTAATTCCCGTCTGGAATTTGTTATGCATATCTAAAATTAATAAACACTGAAAAATTTCCAAAACAAAAAAACCTCGAAATCACAACTTTCGAGGTTTTTAGAGAACTAAACTAATAAACTTATTTAAACTATTTTTTTACAGAAAATTTAAAAGTAGTCTTAGTTTTATAATTTTCTCCCGGATTTAAAACTGTCGTTGGAAAGTCTTTCTGGTTAGGAGAATCCGGATAATGCTGTGTTTCTAAACAAAAAGCTGTTCTGTGCGCATAAGTTCCGCCATTACGCATTGGTAAAGTTCCGTCAAGGAAATTACCTGAGTAAAACTGAATTCCAGGTTCATCGGTAGTCATTTCTAACACTCTTCCGCTTGCAGGATGGTAAGCTTTTGCAATGATTGTTTTTCCTTTTTCAGGATTGTTTAAAACCCAGCAATGGTCATATCCTTTTCCTCTTATTAATTGCTCATCTTTAACATTGATATCTTTTCCGATTGATTTTGCTTTTCTGAAATCAAAAGGTGTATTAGCAACATCTTCCAGTTTTCCCGTTGGGATTAGCGTAGCATCTACAGGAACAATTTTATCGGCATTCAAAGTCAATTCATGATCTAAAATTGTTTTAGAGAAATCACCAGATAAGTTAAAATACGTATGCTGTGTTAAATTCACGACTGTCTTTTTATCTGTTGTAGCTTCATAAAGCACCTCTAATTCATTGTTTTTAGTCAATGTGTACGTTACTAAAACCTTTAAATTCCCAGGATAGCCTTCTTCCATATCTTTACTTAAATAAGATAATTTCAAAACAGCTGATTCTCCGGATTTTGCTTCTTCTGCCTTCCAAACTACTCTAAAAAATCCTTCCGGTCCTCCATGCAGTGCATTAGATTCATTATTAATTGCTAATTGGTATTCTTTTCCGTCCAAAGAAAATTTACCTTTTGCAATTCTATTTCCAAATCTTCCAATTAATGCTCCAAAAAACGGATTTGGTTTCATGTATTGTTCCAAAGAATTAAATCCGGTTACCACATTTTCAGAAACACCTTCCTTATTTGGTACTTTTAAATCAGTAATAATTCCGCCAAAAGTGATGATATCCACTTCCATCCCGTTTTGGTTTTTCAGCTTATAGCTGTCAATTTTTTCCCCTTTTGGAGTTGTTCCGTAATCCGATTTTACAATTGTTACAGAATCTTTTACTTCTTGAGTTGTATTCGTCTCCATTTTTTTATCGCTTTTACATTGAACTGAAAGTGTTGCCAAACCGATTATTGTAATTCCGAAAGCACAACGTTTTAATACATTCATAAATACTGGTTTTTTTAAGTTAGTAAAGTCTTAAAGTCGAAAGTCTCAAAGTCAGATTCAAAGTTAATTAAACTTTATGACTTTAAGACTTTCGACTAAATTATAGTCCGTGTTGAAACGTATGATAGTACGCTTCGTTGGCATTAATTTTATCTTTAAAATCTCTAATTGTTGTTTTTTCATCAATAACCAATAATTCAATACCGGCAATATCTGCAAAATCTTCCATAAATTCTGTCGTAACAGACTGGCTATAAACAGTATGGTGCGCTCCTCCGGCCAAAATCCAGGCTGTCGCTGCAATCTCAAGGGTTGGCTTGCAATCCCATAAAACTCTTGCAACCGGAAGTTTAGGTAATTCAGCCATTGGCTTGATCGCTTCGACTTCGTTCACGATTAAACGGAAACGATTCCCCATATCAACCAGTGAAACATTAATGGCATCTCCCGCAGGTGAATTAAACACCAAACGGGCAGGATCTTCTTTTCCGCCAATTCCTAACGGATGTACTTCGCATGAAGGTTTTCCATCAGCAATAGAAGGACAGATTTCCAACATGTGTGATCCTAAAACGTATGATTTTTGAGGTGTGAAATGATAGGTGTAATCTTCCATGAAAGAAGTTCCTCCTTCAAGACCAACATTCATTACTTTTAATGCACGAACCATGGCAGCTGTTTTCCAGTCACCTTCGCCACCAAAACCGTAACCATCGGCCATTAATCTTTGTGTTGCAATTCCGGGTAATTGTTTCCAGGCCCCCAGATTTTCAAACGTATCTGTAAAAGCTCCAAAACCTCCTTCTTCAAGGAAAGCTCTTAAACCTAATTCGATTTTAGCAGCTTCTACTAATGAACTTCTTTGTGCTCCGCCTTCTTTTAAGGAATCAGTTAGAGAATAGGATAATTCGTAAACTGCCAATAAATCATTTAATTCCTTATCAGTAACTTTTTCAATATGTTTGGTAACATCCGAAGAATCAAAACCGTTAACCGACATTCCAAAACGAATTTGAGCCTCCACTTTATCACCTTCAGTAACGGCAACTTCACGCATATTGTCTCCAATACGGGCTACTTTCAGGTTTTGAAGTTCATCCCATCCTAAAGCGACTCTTGTCCAGATCCCTAATTTTTTCTGAACTCTTTCGTCTTCCCAATGACCCACAACTACTTTTCGTTTTTTACGCATTCTTGACATAATGAAACCAAATTCACGATCTCCGTGAGCCGATTGATTCAGGTTCATGAAATCCATATCGATAGTTCCCCACGGAATTTCGGCATTGTATTGCGTGTGTAAGTGGCATAATGGTTTTTTCAAAATGCTCAATCCGCCAATCCACATTTTTGCCGGAGAAAAAGTATGCATCCAGGCCACAATTCCGATACAGTTTTTAGCTGAATTAGCTTCCAAACAAACATCTAAAATTTGCGAAGGAGATTTTACCACATTTTTATAAACGACCTTTACCGGAATTTGAGACGATGCATCTAATCCTTTTGCAATTATTTGCGAATGTTCCGCAACTTTTCTTAGTGTTTCTTCACCGTATAATTCCTGGCTTCCTACTACAAACCAAACTTCTTTTTGAGAGATATCTATCATTTCTTCTTTGTTATTTTGTTTTAAGTTTCAGGTTTCAATTTTAAAACCTCTTAAAATCTTTGTTCTATACTCTTTCTTCTTTTATCTAAATTTACTGTCCGTAATACGAATCTTTTCCGTGTTTACGGTTGTAATGTTTCTTTATTAAGGAATCTTTCAATCTTGGTGCGTTCGGATTTATTTGTAAAGTCAGATAGGCCATTTCGGCTACGACTTCTAAAACCTTGCTGTTGTAAACTGCTTTTGCTGCATTTTTGCCCCAGGCAAACGGACCGTGATTTCCAATCAAAACCATTTCTACCTCTTCGTAAGAGAGATTTTTTTCTTTGAAACAATCCAAAATCTGAATTCCGGTATTGTGTTCGTAGTTTCCTTCGATAAGTAAATCTGCCATCGGTGGCGCGCACGGAATATCAGCCGTTAAATGATCGGCATGTGTGGTTCCGAAAATTGGAATATCCTGCTGTGACTGCGCCCAGGCTACTGAATACGTTGCATGTGTATGTGCAACGCCTCCAATATTTGGCCAGTTTTTGTATAAATAAGCATGCGTTTTCGTGTCTGATGACGGACGCATAGTTCCTTCGATAATATTATTGTCAAAATCAACAATCACAATATCTTCCGGTTTTAAATCTTCATAAGGAACACCGCTTGGCTTAATGGCAAAAACACCATTTTCTCTGTCGACCGCACTTACATTTCCAAAAGTATACACCACCAAATTCAATGCATTTAACTGCATATTGGCTTCGTAACATTCTTGTTTTAAATCTTTATACTGAGAACTCATTTTCTGTAATTTTAATAGATGGATCTGCAAAAGCACTTAACTGATCGTAAGCAATAAGCAGTTTATTGTAAGCTGCAACTTTGTCAAGTTGTGGTGTGTATTCACTTTCAAAAGGACTTCCCATTTTTTGACTGGCTTCAATTACATTTGGATAAATTCCAGAAGCTACAGCGGCATAAATTGCTGCTCCCAAAGCCGGAGCCTGATCTGATAAGGCTACTTTTATTGGTTTGTTTAAAACGTTAGCCAGAGTCTGCATGATAAAAGGAGATTTACGGGCAACACCACCGATACCGATAACGCTGTCAATTTTTACGCCTTCTTCTTCAAAACGATCGACAATTTTTTTAGATCCAAAACAAATTGCGTTTACCAAAGCTTTAAAAATATGAGGCGCTTTTGATCCTAAGGATAAGTTTGAAATGGCGCTTTTTATTTCCTGATTAGCATCCGGAGTTCTGCGTCCGTTGATCCAGTCTAAAGCGGTTGGTATGCTTTCTGACAACGGAATCTTTTCAGCTTCTTTCGTCAATTCAACGATTAATTTATCGCTGAATTCTTCTCTTAATTTTTCTTTTTGTTCTTCATTTAAAATAGAGGAAGAACCTAATAATTGTTCCGTTGGCCACATTAGTAATTCTTTGTACCAGGCCAATAAATCTCCAAAAGCAGATTGTCCTGCCTCAAGACCAATAAATCCGGGAATCACAGATCCGTCAACTTGTCCGCAGATACCGCGAACGGTTTTTGTTCCAACTTCATCATAAGAACCAACCAAAATATCACAGGTTGAAGTTCCCATAACGCGAACCAACGTGTTTTCACCAATTTTAGCCCCAACTGCTCCGGAGTGTGCATCGAAAGTTCCAACAGCAATAACTGTATCGGTAGTAAGTCCTAAACGATCAGCCCATTCTTTGCTTAAGTTTCCGGCAACTAAATCTGATGTATACGTTTCATCATATAAATTTCCGCGAAGCTGTGCTAAATACGGATGCAGTTTTTCTAAAAATTCTACCGGAGGTAAACCATTCCAGTCTTCGTGCCACATAGCTTTGTGACCCGCTGCACAACGGCTTCTTTTGAATGTTTTTAAATCTTTGTCTTCAATTAACAAATATGTCATCAAATCACAGTGCTCCAACCAGGTGTGTGCTGCATTTCGAACCGCTTCATCTTCTCTGGCAATGTGCAGGATTTTTGCCCAAAACCATTCTGATGAATAAATCCCGCCTACATATTTTGTTACATTTTCCCCGCCCCAGCTTACTGCCAGCTCGTTGATTTCGTTTGCTTCATTTATCGAAGTATGATCTTTCCACAACACCATCATCGCATTCGGATTTTCTTCAAAACCTTTTGTCAACGCTAATGGAATTCCTTCTTTTGTAACCGGAACCGGAGACGACCCCGTTGTATCAATACAGATTCCGCGAACGAGTGAAGGATCAACACCGCTTTCTTTTACAACAGTCTGAATCGTAATTTCCAATCCTTCAATATGATCCAGAGGATGCTGACGAAACTGATTTATGGATGCATCACAATATTGCTTGTTTTTCCATCTTTTGTAATGAGAAACATTTGATGCCAATTCCTGCCCATTTTCAGTATCTATTAGCACCGCACGAACAGAATCTGTTCCATAATCTAATCCTATAACGTAATTTTTCATTCGAAATTCATTTTAATGAGACAAATATAAATATAATTAATTTATAAGTGTACAAAAAACACTTAATAAAAAACAAGCTTGTTGTTTTTTACAGATAATGCATCAAACCAATGATTTAAGTTCAAAACAAAAAACAAACGTTCCTTATACATTTATTCTGTTGCGATTATTTCATCTTTATTTTCAAAACAGTAACCGAATATGCCGGGAAATTGTATTGAATCTGACTTCCTTTCAGCTTAAATTCGCTTTCTTTAGGGCTAATTTTGGTAGGCGCTGCAAAAGAATTCTCATCATTTAAGCCGTCTCCTTTCAGAATTATTGCCGTTCCTTTAGCATCTAATTTGACCCCTTTAACATCAATTGAAACATTTTGATCCGCTGCCGATGTATTAACAATTTTTAGAATTACTTCTTTAGAATCAATATCTTTTACTGCCGAAGCAAACAAATCGTTTTGTCCTGTAACTGCTTTTCCGTCTTTTGTAATGTTGATTAAATCTGTTCCTCTGTTATTTGCGAATAATTTCTGAACATAATAATTTGGTGTCCCGTAGGATTCTAAATTATTAAACCAAATCATATCCGGTGTCCATTGCCAAGCATCCACATGTGCCAATAATGGTGCATAGGAAGTTAAATGAACCACTTCTGCATTACGCTCCATCCCGGTCATAAAAGCGGCTTCAGAAAAAGCACATTCCCAGTTATTTTTATTATCCGGACTCACAGTAGCAGCATATTCTCCGGCAAAAACCTTAGGCCCTTTACGGTCATAATTATCGTAACGGGTTGCATTTTTACGGAACCACTCCGAGCTATTATAATAATGCTCATCAACGATTTCTGCATTTAGTTTTTTAAGCTCAGTCATACCATATTCAAAATAATCTCCTGCAGGAAAAGGTCCTGTTCCGGAAACAATTGTAATGTTTGGATATTTTGCTTTGATCGCTTTTTGAAAAACTTTGAAACGTTCGATATAATCTGGTCCCCATTGCTCATTTCCAACTCCGATAAATTTTAAATTGAATGGTTTCGGGTGTCCCATATTGGCTCTTACTTTTCCCCAGGCTGTATTTAAATCGCCATTTGCGAATTCAATCAAATCTAAAGCATCCTGAACATAAGGATCCAACTGATCCATCGGAACCAACTCTCCTGTATTGAACTGACACGCCATTCCACAACTTAAAATTGGTAGTGGAGAAGCTCCAATATCTTCAGAAAGCTGGAAATATTCGAAAAATCCCAACCCAAAACTCTGAAAATAATCCGGTGCCGGTCTGTGGGCAAATTCTATATTCCAACGATTGATCATGGTTTCCCTGTCTTCTACATTTCCAACCGATTTTTTCCATTGATATGATATCGCTCCGCCAATGTTTTTCCTTCTACAATACAACCTCCCGGGAAACGTAAAAAACCTGGTTTCAAATCGTATAACAATTGTACTAAATCTTTGCGTAAACCGTTTTTTCTTCCCTGCCAGGTATCTTCCGGAAATAATGAAATCATATCCAGCTTGATGGTACCGGTTCCTTCAAAGGTGATTTTTATTTTCGCTTTTGCTTCAGTTGCCGTTGCTGTTAATTGTGCGGTATAATTGCCCCAGTCATTTGATGTAGGCGTAATGGAAGTTTCACCCAATACCTTTTTATTTTTATCAATAAACTGAATTTTGATCTTAGAAATATTTCCGGATTCTTTTGCTGCTTTCAGCGACAAATTATAATGAAAATCTTTTTTGATTCCCATTCCCCTGAAACCTTCATTAATTAATTCATAACCATTTGCATCGTTTACTGTAACTCTGCAATAATTGTGATTGGTTCCTTTTTGGGAATACTGAATAATTTTTGCAATTCCGGATTCCTGATTCAATTTATGCCTATCGCTGTTTGGCTCGTCCCATCCCATGAATGGAAGTTCAAATTCGAACGATCTGTTTTTAATCATTTCAGCATATAAACCTCCATCGGCAGCAAAATTGATATCTTCAAAAAACACTCCGTACATGGTGGGCTGAATTTTGGTAACTGTTTTTGCAACGTCAACTTGAAGATTATTTTTTTGTGCCGAACCATAAAAGCCGTTCAGCAATAAACCGAAAAGGGTAATTTTAGTAATTAAATTGGTTTTCATTTTTTTTATTTAAATGTGTTTTTATGGAACGCGGATAACACTGATTCACTAAGTGAAGACGTGGATAAAAACGGATTTTTATTTTTTTTTGTCTATATATTTCTAATACATAGGAACATAGCTTTTGATTTAAAAAAAACTAAGGGCGCAGGATTCATAACCCTGAGATCAATGCAATACTATGTAAGCAAATATTTATTTGTTATTAACCTCTTTTATTCATTTTAAATTCTATGATTCTATGTGTTTAAATATTTTTTCACGCAGATTCGGCAGATTGCTTCGCCAGTTCGCTATCGCCAGGGTGAGCAGATTTTTTTCTAATCTTTTTATGCTTTATCTGTGACTTTTTCTTGATTCTTTGTTCTATATTCTTAATTCTCTTTATAATCCAACCAGACTTTCATTTTTCCAACGCCTCTGTTTGACCAAGTGTAATATGGAATTGCTTTGAATTTTGAATTCTCGATTACATTTATACCTTGCAATAAATTCGCTTCTTTTCTTACTTTGAAAGTATCTCCGGCTTCGACATTTATTTTGTCAAAATTGGTTTTATTGTCAATTTCTTCAACAGCATAAACGATTGGTCCGTATTCCAGGGAAACCTTGTTTTTATTGGATTCTACCTTTGGGCTTGTTTCTACTTCCTGAACTTCCATTGGAAAATTAAGGCTGATTTTGTCCCCTTTTTTCCAATTTCTGGTAACAATGAAATAACCGTCTTCTGGCTGAATTGCCAAAGCTTCTCCATTTAAATTAATAGTTGCTTTTTGGGTTGAAGCTTTTTTATAAGTGTATAAATCACCCGGCAAAACTTCATTTCTTGCCCAGCCCGGAACACGGAATTTAATTGTGAACTTGCTGTCTTTTTTCGGATTAACTGAGATACCTATATTACCATTCCAAGGATAGGCTGTCTGTTGCCAAATCTGTAAATCAGTTTTCCCTAATTTGAAAGAGGCGTCGTTTGATGCATATAAATTCACATACAAAACATCATTTGTTTTTGAATAGATAAGTCCCGGAATCGAAGGAACAAAACGTATTAAATTGGTTGGACAGCAGGAGCAATCAAACCAAGCCTGGCGAGTACAAGATCCTCTGTTCGATTCATAAACACCATCAGCTTCCAAAGCATTCGGGTAGAAAAATTGCTTTCCGTCAAGGGAAATTCCGGAGATTAAACCATTATACATCGTTCTTTCGATCACATCAAAATATTTAGAATTTCCGGACAAATTATGCAATCTGTGATTCCAGTAAACATCGCCAATTACAGCGCAGGTTTCGTTGTAAGCAGTAAGGTTAGGCAATTCGTAATTTGCTCCAAAAGCTTCTCCTTCATGTTTGGAACCTAATTCCTCCGGTGATATACATTTTCTTGTTTACCATATTATCCCATAAATTATTTACGGCATCAGTATATCCTTTGTCTTTGGTCATTGCTGCAATGTCTGTCATCCCTGCATACATATAAACTCCTCTTACGGCGTGACCTACAACTTCATTTTGCTGTACTACCGGAATATGGTCTTGTGCATATTCTCCATATAATTTATGATTATTTGGATTACCACGATTGTCTAAATAATACTTAGCTAATTTTAGATAGCTTTCATTATGTGTTACCTGGTACAATTTGATCAAACCTGTTTCTACAATCTGATGCCCCGGAACACCTTTTACCTGTCCTGGCTTATCGCCAAAAGTACGCACAAGCATATCGGCATTTTTGATGGCAATGTCGAGAAAATTTCTTTTTCCTGTTGCTTCATAATGTACAACTGCGGCTTCTATCAAATGTCCTGAATTATACAATTCGTGACTAATCTCAAGCGATTCCCAACGTTTGCCTTCAATAACCGGAACCCAGGTACAAGGCGGTTTTGCCGGATTTATAGTTCTCCACGTTGTTAAGTAACCGTCTTTTTCCTGACCAATTTTTACAATGGCAATCAGCGAATCTAAAACTCGTTCTAATTTTGGATTTGGAGCAGAAATCAAAGTATTCGAAGCGCCTTCAATTATTTTGTAAACATCAGTATCGTCAAAAGGCATTTCTCTTACTGTTCCGGTTTTTTGTTTTCCTGCAATCATGAGCGTTCCCATAAGAAGCATCGGTTTGATACATTAATAGTATTCGCCGAATTTTTAGACTGTTGGATCATGAACGTTGGCTAAATTCCATTGTACCCCGCTGTTCCACGAAGAAATTGAAATATAATTATCCGCATAAACCAATCTGGGAAAAGGAGGTGTAACCACAGGTGACACAACTACAACCGGAGGATCCGTATCTTCATTTGCAGGATCATCTTTTAAGCAGCTTTCCACAGCAAATAAAAAGAACCCTCTATACGAAGCAACTTTTAAAATAGAATTTGTTTTTTCATTTTTATAGCCTATTATTTTCCTTCTAAAACAACTACTGAGAAAGGAGGAATAGTGATTTCAAGTTTTCCTTTTTTATTTTCGAAACCTTTAAAAACGGTTGGAATAATTTTATTTGGTGTATCGAATGAATTGTAATCTTGTAATTTAGCTGATGTTATTACTGTAGCCGTAAAGTTTTTAACTCCAAGGTCCTTAACATCAATTTCTATTTTGTTTTTATTTTTTGCGTCTACATTTACCAATGAAATATGAATTGCACCATTTTTATCTTTTGAAGCCGAAGCCGATACAGCCGGAAGTGTTTCTCCGTTAACTGTATACAAAGGCGATTGAAAACTTATCGGTAATAATTTTGCATCCTGATGAACACTGTACATTTTCATTACATGATAGGTTGGCGTTGTTATCATTTTTGCTTTATCGGTCAAAATAACAGCCTGTAAAACGTTAACACATTGTGCTAAGTTTGCCATTTGAACTCTATCTGCGTGATTGTTGAATATGTTTAATGTTGCTCCGGCCAAAACAGCATCTCTCATTGTGTTTTGTTGGTATAAAAAACCGGGATTTGTTCCTTTTTCTACTTCATACCAGCCTCCCCATTCATCAACCATCATGGCTATTTTTTTCTCAGGATCGTATTTATCCATTATGGCCGAGTGTTTTGTAACAAGCTCTTCCATTTTTAAAGCTGATTTCATTGTTTGAAAATATTGTCCTTCACTAAAATCAACTCCATCACCTTTTTTATTCCAATCAATTACAGCATAATGATGAACTCCAACTCCCCCTAACATATTTAATGGAATATTTTTCATTAAAACTTCAGTCCAGTTATAATCATCACTACTTGATCCGGAAGCAATACGGGTAATTCCGCCTGTGTTTTCCCAATCCGACATGAAAGTAGCGAACTTGCGGTATTCTCCAGCGTAATATTCGGCTGTCATGTTTCCTCCACAACCCCACGCTTCATTGCCAATTCCCCAGTATTTAACTTTCCATGGTTCGGTTCTTCCGTTCTTTTTACGCAAATCACTCATCGGACTTTTTCCGCTAAAGTTGGTATACTGAACCCAGTCAGCTAATTCCTGAACGGTTCCGCTTCCCACATTTCCTGACAAATAAGGCTCTGTTCCAAGAAGTTCACACATATTCAAAAAATCATGTGTCCCAAAGCTATTATCTTCTGTTACGCCGCCCCACCATTTGTTTACGATAGTTGGTCTTTGTTCCTGAGGGCCAATACCATCTTTCCAGTGATACGTATCCGCAAAACAACCGCCTGGCCATCTTAAATTTGGAATTTTTAAATCTTTCAAGGCAGCAATAATATCATTTCTAACTCCCTTAGTATTTGGAATTTTTGAAGTATCACCAACGAAAAAACCTCCATAGATACAGCGTCCTAAATGTTCTGCAAAATGTCCGTAGATATTTTTGTTGATAACCGGAGCCTTGTCATCATTTTTTAATGTGACAACTGTGGTTTCTTTTTGAGCGAAAGTAATTTGATTACAAAGTGTAAAAACAAATAGAATTAAAAACGTTTTTTTCATGATAATAGATAAAGTTATAAAGTGGAAAGTTAATAAAACTTCCCTCTGAATTTTAATTTTAGTATGTAAGTGTTAGCTTCCTTCTTTAATTAAACAAGGAGCTTCCCATGAAGCATGGTTTCCACCAGCTACAACCGTTCTTGTTCCTGTAGGTTTTCCTGTCGAAGGATTAATTTGAACTACTCCAATTCCGGCATGCCAGAAACCATAAGCCATATACTGGTTTTTTTAAGTTAGTTAGTAAATAATTATAAGTGTTAATTTTACATTTGTAAATTTAATTAAAATAAAACCTTATAAACAAATTAATATCATAAAAAAAGTAAATAAAAAAAGTGTATATCATAATTTAAGTGTTGATTTTACATTTAAAAAAATGAGTTTTTTTCAAAAAAATGAGTTTTCCATCATGTTAATTGTGTAAAATTTACACTTTTGATTAAAAAGTAACTTTTAAATCAAAAAAAATGGAGATTAAAAAAAGATAAAATAAGCTGATAAATAACAATTTGAGTATAATAAAATATTGCTTTTTTTATACAAAAAAACCTACTTTAAATTTAACCCTCCTGATATTTGAAGTCTATTTTTAAAAAAGTATCCTGTAACTATCCTGTTTTCTTCTTAAAAGATTCATAAAAACTACAAATTCATGTTATTTTTTTGTAAATAAGTGCTTTTTTTTAATCTGTCTTCAATAGTTATTACTGTAAGTGTTAAAAACACATTAATAAAATTATGAAAGCTATTAGGAAGTTTATATATTTACCGATAAAAATTGGATATGTTAAACAGTTATAGCTCTGCCGATAAGGTTTTATTAGCAGTAGATTGTATCATTTTTGGGTTTGATCACGATGGATTGAAGATACTTTTAATCAAAAGGGACTTTGAGCCTGAGAAAGGAAAATGGTCATTAATTGGAGGCTTTTTGAAACGTGATGAAGTACTGGATAATGCCGCCATAAGGATTTTGAATACTTATACCGGCTTACACGATATTTATATGGAGCAGCTCCATGCTTATAGCGAAATTGATCGTGATCCTGTGGACAGAACTATTTCAGTTTCTTATTATGCCCTGATTAATATTGAAAACCACAATGCCGAATTGATTAAAAATTATCATGCACAGTGGTTTAGTATTGCAGATGCCCCAAATCTTATTTTTGACCACAACGAAATGTTGCAACATGCCATCAGAAGATTGCGTTACAGAACATCTATAAAACCAATTGGGTTTGAATTATTACCTGAAAAATTTACCATGCGCCAATTATTAGAATTATATGAAGCAATTTTGAGTAAAGAATTAGACAAACGTAACTTTATCAGTAAAATTAACTCTCTTGAAATTTTAAATAAACTGGACGAAAAAGACATGCAATCTTCAAGAAAAGGATCTTATCTGTATACTTTTAACAAAGAAAAATATGAAGAAAAATTACTAAACGATTTTGTATTGAACTTGTAGATTACGTTTTAGTATAATACTTTAAATCTGCGTGCAAAAAAACAAGCTTTTTTATAAAAACAAAAACCCTGAAATCTACAAGCTTTCAGGGTTTTTTCTCCAATAAAACTACTATTAAAATTAAACTAATTATTCCCTTTATTTTTAGCTGTTCCCTTTTTGATAATCTGCCAAAAAGGTGGCTAGTCCAATATCTGTTAACGGATGTTTCAATAAACCTTCTATTGCACTCAAAGGCCCGGTAATAACGTCTGATCCTGTTTTAGCACAATTGATAATATGCATCACATTTCTAACCGAAGCTGCCAATATCTGAGTTTCAAAACCATAATTATCATAAATCAGTCTGATTTCTTCAATCAGACCCATTCCATCAGTCGAAATATCATCTAAACGTCCAATAAAAGGAGACACATAAGTTGCACCTGCTTTCGCCGCCAGCAATGCTTGTCCTGATGAGAACACCAAAGTACAATTGGTCCTGATTCCTTTATTCGAAAAATATTTAATGGCTTTAACTCCATCCTTTATCATCGGGATTTTTACCACAATTTGTGGATGCAAAGCAGCTAACTTTTCACCCTCGGCAATCATTCCTTCAAAATCTGTTGAAATAACTTCGGCACTTACATCACCATCAACCAATTCGCAAATTTTTATATAATGGTCCAGAATGTTTTGTGCACCCGAAATTCCTTCTTTTGCCATTAGTGTTGGATTAGTGGTAACGCCATCTAAAACCCCTAAATCATTTGCTTCTTTAATGTCTTTTAAGTTCGCTGTATCTATAAAAAATTTCATAGTCTTTTCTTTATTTTGATGTTTTAAAATTGTTTTCTTTTAAATATTTACTAATTTCTTCGGAAGCATTTTTACTAGTAAATCCGAATTTCTGATCCAAAACAGAAGCCGGAGCAGAATATCCGAAATGATCAAGGCCAAATACTCTTCCGTTGCTTCCGGCCAAACTCTCCAGATTAACAGGAAGTCCTGCTGTAAGTCCGAAAACCAATCCGTCTTTTGGAATTATACTTTCCTGATATTCATTTGATTGCGACCTGAAAAGTCCTTCTGAAATTATCGATGCTACATTTATATTGATCTGCATCGCGTTTTCAAGTTCCCCTGCAGCTTCTATTAAAGTGGCAACCTCGGAGCCATTGGCGATTAAGGTAATATCAGGATTTTGAGTAGATTTTACCAGATAACCTCCTTTTTTAGCCTGAATGGCATCCTCAAATCTTGAAGTTCCATTTGTTGGAAGATCCTTTATGTCTTGTCTTGACAAAATTAAACCTGTTGGTGTTTTCTTATTTTCAAGTGCCATTTGCCAGGCAACAGAAGTTTCAACTGCATCTGCCGGACGCAAGGCCAGTAAACTTTGATCTCCCGAATGGTTTTTTATTTTTTCCAATAGTCGGATTTGTGCTTCCTGCTCAATTGGCTGGTGCGTTGGACCGTCTTCACCTACGCGGAAAGAATCGTGTGTCCAGACATATTTTACCGGTAATTCCTGAATGGCTGCCAGACGAATGGCTGGTTTCATATAATCTGAAAACACAAAAAATGTAGCCACAACCGGAATTACTCCTCCGTGAAGCGCAATTCCGTTGGCAATGGCCGCCATGGTAAGTTCAGCAACACCGGCTTGCAGAAAGCCTCCGCTGAAATCATTCTTCTGCAATACAGATGACTTTTTCAGAAATCCGTCTGTCTTATCACTGTTGGATAAATCGGCAGAGGAAACGATCATGTTCTCAACATTTTCAGCCAGGTAACCCAAAACCGCTGCGGAAGCATCCCGGGTCGCAGCATTTGCTTTTTGGACAATACTGCTAAAATCCAAATCTGGCAAATCGCCTGAAAAAAACTGTTTTATTTTTTGGGCTAATTCAGGATTTTGAGTTTCCCAAGCCTGTATTAGTGATTTTCTGTCAGTTGCTTCTTTTGTCTTATTATTTAAAATCGTTTTGTAGTGTGCTGCAACTTCTTCATAGATTGCAAATGAATCTTCTGTGCTGGCACCTAAATTCAATAAGGTCCTGTTAAAATCGGCTTTGGTTCCTCCAATTGGTTTACCGTGTAATTCACATTGTCCTTCGTATATTGTTCCATCGGCTGTAACACAACCTTTGCCCATTATGGTTCGTCCGATAATCAACGTTGGCTTTTCAAGTTCTGCATGAGCAGCATTTAATGCTGAGCGAATGTGGGCATGGCTGTGACCATTAATCGTAATGACTTTCCATCCCCATGATTCATATTTCATTGCGGTGTTTTCAGTCGTTACTTCCTCTGTCATAGAGGAAAGTTGTACATCATTAGAATCGTAAAACATAATGAAATTGTTCAGTCCCAAATGCCCGGCAATACGTCCTGCTCCCTGCGAAATTTCTTCCTGGACACCACCATCGGTAATAAAGCCATAAATTTTATGATCGAATAAATTATCAAATCTTGCTGATAAAAACTTCGCTGCAATTGCGGCTCCGACCCCCATTGCATGACCCTGCCCTAAAGGCCCTGAGGTATTTTCAATTCCTCTTTTTACATCTATCTCCGGATGACCTGGTGTTACTGAACCCCATTGTCTAAAGTTTTGCAGATCAGTTTTTTCATAATTTCCAAGTAAATAATACTGTGCATACATCAAAGCCGAAAGATGGCCTGCATCCATAAAAAATCGGTCCCTGAAGATCCAGTTCATATCCGTTGGATCGTATTTTAAATACTCTGTATATAAAATATGCATAAAATCGGCCCCGCCCATGGAACCTCCCGGGTGTCCGGAATTTGCTCTTTCGACCATCGAAATGGCTAAGGCACGTATGTTATCTGCTGATAATTGGTCTGTTTTATTATTCATTTTAGTTATAATTTGAAAGTGGTTTTTAGTTTAAATTACTTGAAATTTCAATTTTGTAAATGCTGAATTTCAAATAGAATAATCCTAAAAACGATAAGCAAAAACAAAACAAATAAATAAGTGTGAAATTTACATTTACAAATGTATGGAAAATAATTCCATAAAAACAAAAAATAGTTTGTTTATTTTTTTTACTAAAAAATTGAATATTCAGTAATAATCCGGAAAATTAAATGCAGTTTAAGTAATATTACCACAAACCCTTAAAGTGAATGACGCATAATTAAGGAGGATTTATTTTCGATTTGTTCTTTTTTTCCCTTGATTACCATCTCTGCCAAAATTTTGCCCATGGCTTCAAAATGTGTAGAAATAGTAGTAATTCCATTTGCTACGACTTTTTTCAGAGGGGTTTCATTATACGATATAATGCCAAAATCGGTTCCTAATTTCAGATTGTGGTTTCTGGCATCCTCAATTACGCCAACCAAATCTCTGTCATTTGGAATAACATATAAATCCCCAACTGCAATTTCATGCTCATTAAATTCAGTAATTATTTCATAATCGAAATTATGTTCAGTACAAAAATTTTCAAATCCAATTTTCATCCCGAGTGGCTCTCTGAATCCGGGAAAAATCAAGATAAGTTTTTTGTATTTCCCCAATCTGATTTTCCCTTTAGTCAAGCCTTCATAAATATCTTTTTGATGATTTTGATAAATAGCAGGAAATAATTTTAAGTCCGAATTTGTCTGATCTAAGATGAGTACATCATTTACTGGTAGGGTTTTTATAGAATCAACGACATCGATTAAATTAGTTGGCATTATGATATATTTGGTATAGTTACCATTGCTGTCATTTATCAGTCTTTTAAATACCTGAACATTAAAATTGTGAAAGAAGATATCAACCTGAACATTTTTTCCTATATTTTTTAAAAACGAATTATATATATCTTCCTTGAAAATATTTAATTCATCAAAAAGTAAAAAAATTTTATGTTTTATAGTAATTTCAATGCTTTTAACATAATAGCCCTTCCCCGGAATAGCGTAGATAATCCCTCTTTTTTTGAGTTCATCATATCCCTGTAAAACTGTATCGCGGGATAATGAAAAAGCCAGACACACCTTATTTACAGACGGAAGCCTGTCTCCTCTTACTAACTTTTCCTCCTCTATTGCTTTTTCAATTGAAAGAATTATCTGCTTATACTTTGGTAAACCAAGATTATTTTGAATTGAGATGATGTTCATAAAAATGATTTTGGGGTGCAATATACAAAAACTGGTAGGTACTGGTATGCAAAAATAAAAAATGTTACTATTTTTGAATTTCATTTTTTGCAAAAAAAGTATAGAAATAAAACACATGTCTCATTTTCAGGATAAATCAACATCTAAATTATTCGGTTTAATGCCAGATAACGAAGAAATTCATTCTTTTCAATTATCAAATAAAAAAGGAATGAAAGTACAAATCATTAATTATGGTGCAACTGTAACTTCAATCCAAATTCCAGTCTCAAAAGGCAACCTTATTGATGTTGTCCTGGGTTTTGATTCATTAGAGCCATATTTAAAATCTTATGAACTGCCAAGTGCTCCTTATTTTGGAACAACTGTTGGCCGTTATGCCGGAAGAATCAATAATGGTTTTTTTAAATTAAATGATAAAACATTTCAACTCAATACCAATAATGGTGTGAATGCGTTACATGGTGGAAATATTGGTTTTGGAAAAAAAGTATGGACTGTTACCAATGTTACTTCAGGTGATAATCCATCGCTAACTTTAAGTCTTCTGAGTGAAAATTTAGACGAAAAGTATCCGGGTGAACTACACGTGGTTTTAACATACACCCTAAAGGAGGACAACGAATTACAACTGGAATACAAGGCAACTTCTACTGAAGATACCATAATCAATCTGACTCATCACAGTTATTTTAATCTTGATGGTCATAATTCGACTGTTCTGAATCAAAACATGTGTATTGAATCTGATAAAATTTTGGAAAAGAACACAGACAATATTCCAACTGGAAATTTTACTGATCTTTCTAATCATGATTTCGATTTTAGAACATCTAAAAAATGTCCGGCATCAATTGATGATTCATTTGTGCTGGAGCCAACAAATAATGCTGTGGCTCAGTTATTTAGTTCAAAATATAATTTGCAGATGAGCGTTTACACAAACCAGCCAAGTTTACATATATATGTAGGGGGAAATTGTTTTGATATGGTAAAAGGAAAAGAAGATGCTGTTTATCACCCGTCAAGCGGAATTTGTTTTGAGACCCAAAATTTTCCCGATGCCCCAAATCACACACATTTTCCAAATTCTATTTTAAAAAAAGGTGCAGAATATCATCAAAAAACAGTTTATAAATTTGAACACTTAATTTCCTAAATTTAAAGATAACACTATTACAATTACAAAATAATGAACGAGATTTTAATACAAAATACCACTGCCTTTTTCGAGAAGTCTTTTGGAACAACGCCTCAAAAAATTGTGCTTTCTCCAGGAAGAATTAATATCATTGGAGAACATATCGATTATAACGATGGCTATGTTTTACCAGCTGCTATTGATAAAATAATTTGTTTTGCGTTTGAGAAAAGCAATTCGAAAACTTCAAAAATCATCGCCATCGATTTAGATGAGGAATTTGAAATTGATCTGAATAAAAAAATTGAGCTAAGCGATGTTGTATGGACCAATTATATTCTGGGTGTCATTAAACAATTGCAGGATAATGGTTTTACTTTTGAAGGCTTCAATTGTGTTTTCAGCAGTAATATTCCGGTTGGTTCAGGGTTGTCATCATCTGCAGCTTTAGAATGTGGAATGATTTTCGGTATCAAAGAACTTTTCGATTTAAAGATTGAAAAAGTGGATATTGCTTTATTAGGTCAAAAAGCCGAGCATTGGGTAGGTATTAATTGTGGTATTATGGATCAGTTTTCAAGCGTTCACGGACTTGAAAATAAGGTAATCAAATTAGATTGCAACACGTTGGAATTTGAATATCATAATGCTGATTTTAAAGATTTCTCACTGGTTTTATTTGATAGCAATGTCAAACATTCGCTTTTTACATCAGAATACAACAACAGAAGATTAGAGTGTGAAGAAGGGCTTTCGATCATCAAAAATCATTTTCCTGAAATCAAAACGTTCAGGGATTGTACCGAAGAACAGCTTTTGAGCATTCAGGATAAAATGAATGAAACTGTTTTTAAAAGAGTGCATTTTGTAGTTAAGGAAATTCGCCGCGTTACTCAGGCTTGTGAGGCTTTGGATAACGGAAATATTGAAGTTTTAGGACAATTGCTTTTTGACACCCATGACGGATTATCAAAAGAATACGAAGTAAGTTGTGCCGAATTAGACTTTATAGTTGAACTGGCCAAAAAAGAAGAAACTGTAATTGGTTCCCGATTAATGGGTGGCGGTTTTGGTGGTTGTGCCATTACCTTAATCAAAAAAGGTGATGAAAACAGGGTAAAAGAAATGTTTACTAGCCTTTATTTTGATACATTTGGAATTGATTTAAAAATTTATGATGTAAAAATCTCGAACGGAACATCACTTTATACTACAAATTAAGAATGAGAAATTTTGATATTAACGAAGATCCGCACAGACGTTATAATCCATTAATAAATGAATGGGTTTTGGTTTCACCACATCGTGCGAAACGCCCCTGGCAAGGTCAGAATGAAACCATTTCGACTGAAAAATTACCGGAATACGACCCAACCTGTTATTTATGTCCCGGAAATGTCCGCGCCAATGGCATGAATAATCCTGATTATGAAAGTTCGTTTGTTTTTGAAAATGATTTCGCTGCCATGAAGCAGGATGAAATAATTTACGAAGATGACATCAGACAAACTTTTTTTAAAGCACAACCTGAAAGAGGAATCTCAAGAGTAGTTTGTTTTTCGCCGAGACATGATCTTACTTTACCGGAAATGGAAATTGACGGTATCGAAAACATCATTCGTACCTGGCAAAATGAGTATACTGATTTAGGTAATATAGAATACATCAACCATGTTCAGATTTTCGAAAATAAAGGAAGTGTTATGGGATGCAGTAACCCGCATCCACACGGACAAATTTGGGCACAATCTTCATTGCCAACCCAGGTTGAAAAGACACAAAATAACTTAAAAACTTATTTCAATAAAAACAACAGCAACCTTTTACTGGATTATCTTAAAGCCGAATTAATCAAGGAAGACCGTATTGTAATCGAAAACGAACATTTTGTAGCATTAGTGCCCTTTTGGGCAATTTGGCCTTATGAAACAATGATTATCAGCAAAAGGCATGTTAACAAAATTACCGGTTTTACAGCAGAGGAAGTTACCTCTTATGCTGTTATCTTGAAACAACTGACTACGAAATACGATAATCTATTCAGTACTTCATTCCCCTATTCATCTGGTATTCATCAGGCTCCAACGGATGGGGAAGCACATGAAGAATGGCAATTTCACATGCACTTTTATCCACCATTATTACGTTCTGCTACTGTGAAAAAATTTATGGTAGGTTACGAAATGTTAGGTGAATCACAGCGCGATATCACTCCTGAAAAAAGTGCTGCAGTTTTAAGGGAACAATCTGATATACATTATAAAAATAAATAAAGACAGATGAAAATAGTTGTTACAGGCGGATTGGGTTTTATAGGCTCACACACCGTTGTAGAATTACAGAACGAAAATTTTGAAGTAATCGTGATTGATAATCTTTCTAATTCTTCAATTGAAGTTTTAGACGGTATCGAACGAATTACAGGCAAAAAACCGCTTTTTGAGCAAATAGATTTAAGAGATAAAACTGCTGTTCAGGATTTCTTTAAAAAATATTCTGATGTTTCCGGGGTAATTCACTTTGCGGCTTCAAAAGCTGTGGGCGAAAGTGTTCAGGACCCTTTGTTGTATTACGAAAACAACATAAACTCATTAGTATATATTCTTCAGGAATTGCAACAAAAACCAGACGCAAACTTTATATTCAGTTCTTCGTGTACGGTTTACGGTCAGGCCGAAAAAATGCCAATTGCAGAAGCTACGCCTATTCAGCCAGCCATGTCACCTTATGGAAACACCAAACAAATTGGCGAGGAAATTATTACTGATGTTACTAAAATCAGTAATCTGAATGCTATTTTATTGCGTTATTTTAATCCGATTGGGGCACATCCGTCAAATGAAATTGGTGAATTACCTCTTGGGGTTCCACAAAACTTAGTACCATTCATCACTCAGACTGGTATGGGATTGCGAAAAGAATTGTCGGTTTACGGAAATGATTACCCTACTCCTGACGGAACGTGTGTTCGTGATTATATTCATGTAGTTGATTTAGCAAAAGCACATGTAATTGCAATGCAAAGGTTAGTGAACAAAAAGAATGCTGACAAATTGGAGATTTTTAATTTGGGAACAGGGACCGGAAGTTCTGTTTTGGAGGTAATCAACGCCTTTGAAAAAGCAAGCGGCCAAAAATTGCCTTATAAAATTGTTGACAGAAGAGAAGGTGATATCACCGAAGCCTATGCTAATACTGATAAGGCTAATAATGTTCTGGGCTGGAAAACCCAATTGACACTTGAGGATGCTATTGCAAGTGCCTGGAAATGGGAACAAAAAATCAGACCATAAAAAAGTTTAAATAATTATTAAAAACATATCTTTTTGTTATAAATGTAAAAAATACATTTGTTTATATTGTCCGTAACTATTTTTACTTTACTTTTGGTTTTCATTTTATTAAAAAAAACAATGAAATTAAATACATATCGTATTTTTTTCAGATTAAAAAAACATATTAATTAGTTTCGCAACCAGAATAACCATTTCGTTATTTAAGACAAATTTTAAAAACCACTAATCACTTATATTAATTTCAAATATTACTAACAAATGAGCTCGAAACTTGCTTTTGCAGATTATGCAGTATTTATTATCTATTTTCTTGTAGTATCCATTTACGGATATACAATTTATCGCAAACGCGAAAAAAACGAACACGATGCTAAGGCCTATTTCCTTGCAGAAGGAACACTTACATGGTGGGCTATTGGAGCTTCGTTGATTGCCTCAAACATTTCGGCAGAACAATTTATCGGAATGAGCGGGGAAGGTTTCTTTTTAGGAATCGCTGTTGCTGCCTATGAATGGCTGGCTGCTGTTGCCTTAATTATTGTTGCAGTTTGGTTTATTCCGGTATATCTTAAAAATAAGATTTACACAATGCCACAATTCTTAAAAACACGTTATAATGAATCTACTGCCTTAATTATGGCGGTTTTCTGGTTGTTTTTATATGTTTTTGTAAACCTGACTTCTATCCTGTATTTAGGGGCTGTTGCGATCAACGGATTAGCCGGAGGTGAATATCTTCATGCTATCATGATAGGTTTAGCTGTTTTTGCTTTAATCATCTCTTTAGGAGGAATGAAAGTGGTGGCTTATACGGATGTAATTCAGGTAGCTGTTTTAATTATCGGAGGTTTGGTTACTACCTATATTGCTTTAACAACTGTTTCACACTATTTTGGTTTTGGAGAGGATGCCATAGCCGGTTTTAATGTATTAATGGATAAAGCACCGGAGCATTTCAGAATGATAATTGACAGACCTACTGCTAATTCTTCACAACTTGAAATTGACAAATATTTAACTTTCCCTGGATTGATGTCGTATTTAGCGGGTATCTGGATTATCAATCTTAACTATTGGGGCTGTAACCAGTACATTACACAAAGAGCTTTGGGTGCTGATTTGCAAACTGCCCGTAATGGTATTTTGTTCGCAGGATTCTTAAAATTATTAATGCCGCTTATCGTAATGCTGCCAGGTATTGCAGCTTATGTTTTATATGAAAATGGTCATTTACCACAATTGATTGGTGGAAAAGACGGAGCTTATTCAGCCATGTTAACGTTCCTTCCAACAGGTTTAAAAGGATTATCTGTAGCGGCATTAACAGCTGCTATCGTAGCATCATTAGCGGGTAAAGTAAACAGTATCTCAACTATTTATACATTAGACGTTCACAAAAAATACATCCAAAAAAGTGCGAGCGACAGACATCAGGTAAACATCGGAAGATATGCTGTTTTTGCAGCGATGCTTTTGGCAGTTTTGTTTACATGGAATGACGTTCTTGGTATTGGTGGTGTTGGTGGATTTACATACATTCAAAAATATACAGGATTCATTAGCCCTGGTGTATTTGCCATGTTCTTCCTTGGTATGTTCTGGAAAAGAACAACGGGTACAGCTGCTATTGTAGGTGTAATTGCAGGTTTCTTATTATCTGTTTTATTTAATGAATTTGCTCCTGCATTATTCGGAAATGAAACTTTATTATATACTGCATGGCCAAATGGAAAAGGTGGTTTCGAAATCCCTTTCCATATCTGTATGGGATTGTCATTTGTATTTACTATGCTTCTTATGATTGCCATAAGTTTTGCAGGACCAAAAGTAAATCCAAAAGCATTCGAATTAGACAAATCTATGTTCAAATTAAAACCACAAACTACCGTATTAATTGTAATCACATTATTGATTATAGCTGCATTGTACGCTAAGTTCTGGTAAAATATTTTTCCAATTAATTTAAAAAGTCTGAAACTAAACAAATTTAGTTTCAGACTTTTTTCATATATTTTAAATCATAAATGTTCAAAAAAGTAACCTCGTACTTCGCTTTTGCAATTTCCTATTTAATAGCTGCAAATCTCAACCAAAATTAATTAGCTGTGTAAATCCTTAGAGATTGTATCCCAGACATTAAAAATTCATTTTTTTTAATTATACCGTTTAGAAATATGTAAAAAGACATTTTGGTACCAAGTTAAAAGTAGCGCGTAAAAGTCATTCAAAAAAAGATGAAAATGCTGTAGAAGTTTTTAAAAAAACTTTAAAATAATTCTGGAAGATGCCTTAAGATATTCTCAAGACATATATACTTCTTTTAATATTTATGCACAAGATGAAAGCCGTTTCGGATTATTTACCCGTAACGGAAAAGCATTAACAACAAGAGGTGTAAAACCTATTTGTACTTATCAAAACATATTCAGGTCCACTTATATTTTTGGTGCGTTCTCCTCAATAAATGGGGATAGTCTGGTTATGGAATTGCCACAATGCAATGGAGAGAATTTCCAAATATTTTTAAGCGAACTCTCCAGCAAGAATCCCAACGAGTTTAAGGTTATCGTTTTAGATAATGTGCTTTCCATAAGGGCAAATCTCTTGAAATACCAAAAAATATTGCATTGGTTTTTCTTCCGCCATACTCTCCAGAGCTTAATCCAGCAGAACTTGTCTGGCTTAACATGAAAAGAAAATTGACCAATAAAATCTTCAAAACAATGGATGACTTTAAATTGGAATTAAACCAGATTGTAAAAACAATGATTACAGAAACTTTTATAAAAAACCTATGCGGCTTTAGCTATTTCTATACTTGAATTAGACTAAATTATATGTCTAAATGGTATAACACAAATAGTAGCTTTTTTTTTCATAGAGTAAGATTTGTTTTTGTAAAGTTTTATAATTTGGTGCAAAATCAAACAAAAATCACTTACAAAACAATACCAACATTTAGTGATATTTTTTATTTTATAATGTTCCTGAAATCAATATTTTTGATACAAAAGAATATCAGGCAACGCAGGCTATCAAGAGTAGTTATAACAACTACTAAGAAAATGATTCTGTCTTTTGTAATGTAAATGGTTTATTTGCAAGAGTCGTATTGCCAACTAACCAGATCAAATAAATCATCACAACTTCTAAAATCAGCAACATTAAAATTCCTGTTTTTCTTTTTTTAGATTAATGGATTTGTTTTTAAATAAATCAAATTCTAAACTGAATATATCAAGCATAATCTGGTGATTTAAATCCGGATGGCATAAGTACAAACCTTCTTCTAACAATCTTGCCGGAAAAGCCTCAGAAAATGGGCCACAAATGCTGAGATTATCGATAACAACAAATCTTGAATTATCATTGGTCACTTTTATTCTGAAATATCCATACAAATTATCATTGTATTCTACTGATAAAATTTCGAAAATAAAATTCGTTAATGTGCCATGTTTGTCTGAGAAGTAACCCATATTTCCTAAACTTTCATTTTTTATTATTGCCATAATTACTGGATGATTTTTGGTTTATAACTTTGGTAATTAATCCTTAATTTAGATTCCGTACCTACCTTTTCTAAAACATTTGTCTGTGACTATTTGTGCTTTTTCAGATATTATAAGTTAGGCAGCAATTTGCTGTTCTGCAAGATCTGAGGTTATAAATATAAAATAATCCTGTTTTTAACTCCCTATCCTTTGCTTCGCCAGTTCGCTTTCGCTCGTGTGGAGAGGGCTGGGGTGAGGATATTTCTAAATGGTATTATATGATTTGGATTTCTTTTTTCATTAATTAAAATATTCAGATCCTGTCCGAAGTTCTTCCTCCATATTTTTTTCACTAAAAATCACTTTCCGTCGCAATGTAATCTTTGTTAGCTCATGTAATCTTTTTTGATACAATTCAATTATTGTTTCTTCGATATCATTATTACAGTTTCTACCATTAAAAACATGGGTAATGTAAGATTTACTGAACGGCAGCCCCTTTTTATTCCATATCCCTTTTTCTTCCAAAAGCTGTTGAACTTCTTTCGAATAGCCTGTTTTAAAGACTTTCTTCATTTTATTTCTTTGCCCGGCTGTAATCATAGATAAGTACTATTTGAAATCATATAATTATTGTATTTTTACTACGTTCTTACTACGAAGTAACTACGACAAATATATATTATTTATTAATACATTATATCATTTTTAATATAAAAATTAAAAAAAATGCAAACAGAAGGTGAAAGATTACGTTACTATATTGAAAATAAAGAAGTTAACCTCAGACAGTTTTGTATAGAAAATGATATATTATACACTTCTTTACATCCAATTTTAATGAATTCAAGGTCTTTAGGCATGAATATTTTAAAAAAAATCATGCAGGTTTACCCTAATCTGAATATAAATTGGGTTTTAACCGGCATGGGTGATATGGAAATTACAGAGGATAAAAATTACGTTTTGCGCGATCCGGGTTCCGTTTATCAAAATTTAGATCCGGGATATGAAGCTTTTCTAAAATACTTTGACAAAGAAGCCACTACCGATAAAATTATTGCCTTAATCGAAAAGAAATTAGAGGATAAGAAAAAGAAATAATACATACAACCTTCTTACAAAACCCGTACACCTTTTATTTACAATACATTACATTTTTTTTATCACATAAGTAACCATTCCCCAAATAATCAATTGATTTTCTTCGGTAACTTTTAAGGGTTTGTAGTTTGGATTTTCAGGCATAAGATACAAGCACTCTTTTTCGACCTTAATCCGTTTTACGGTAAATTCACCATCGATAAAACAAATCGCAATTTTATTGTTTTGCGGTTCCAGGCTTCGGTCAACTACCAAAACATCCTTGTCATTGATACCCGCGTCAATCATCGAATTTCCCTTAACCCTGATGTAAAAAGTAGCCAGAGGATTTTCGCTTAGTTCCTTATTCAAATCAATACTGCTTTCCATAAAATCAGCAGCCGGCGATGGAAAACCAGCAGAGACCCCTTCCTTTATATAAGGAACCCTAATTTCGCTTTCGAAATCAGGCTGAAAAAACGTAAGCTTTTGTTCTTTTTTTACAGACATCGTATTTCAAGTATTTTTTTGAAATCAGTTGTATATTTCGGGGATAAATAATTTTGGTTCATGTTCCAGGTCAGCTCCAGGTTTTGAGAAGCCAGTTTTACTTTTCTGTTCCCAATTTTTTGATTCAGCTGATCCATCACTTTCATTAAGGCCAGATGTTTTGGATTTTCTTCTTCAAATAACTGAAATTGCTTTTTATCCTCATCTATTAATTCGGTTACCACAACACCTGCCTTTTTAAATCTGATGCCTTCATTTCCTTTGTGCAATTTCTTCAGCAATTCAATAGCGGCATTCGAAATTGTTAAGGTAGAATTGCTTGCATATGGCAACGTTACTGCCATATTAAAATAATATTTGGATGATTTAATCGTATGCCTGTCAATAACCAGCATTACAATTATGGTATGGCAACAGGAATTTTGCATCCGTAATTTTTCTGCACAAACAGCAGCAAAAGTAGCGATACGTTCACGAAGTAAATCAAAATCGGAAATTTGTTTTGGGAAACTTCTGGTGGTCGCAATACTCTTTTTTTGTTCCGGCAAAGGCTCTAAATCCAAAACCGGTTTTCCTTCTAATTCATATTTTAAACGAAGCCCTGTAATCCCCATTTCTTTTTTAATCCATGCCTCATGTTGAGGCTGAATAAAATCAAGGGCAGTATGGATATTACGAAGTTTTACCTTCTTTTTTGTACGATATCCAATGCCCCAGACATCTTCAATTTTAGTCCATTTTAAAGCTTTGATTCTTTTTTCTTCGCTGTCAATTACATAAACCCCTTTAGTTCTTCCCTGAAATTCCTTGGCAATTTTATTGGCTACTTTTGATAATGCCTTGGTTTCGGCAAAGCCAATGCAAACCGGAATACCTACCCATTTTTGAACACGGGATTTCATTTGAAGTCCGTAATCATGATAATCTGAAATATTCAGGCCATCAAAATTCAGAAAAGCTTCATCTATACTGTAAATTTCTACATTAGGAGTAAACTGTCCTAAAATTGCCATAACCCGATTGCTCAAATCGCCATACAGCGGATAATTAGAGGAAAACAATTTAACATTCTTTTCTTTTACCAACTCCTTAATCTTAAATGCCGGAGCCCCCATAGGAACCCCGGCTTCTTTAGCTTCATTGCTTCTGGAAATAACACAGCCGTCATTATTCGACAATATCGCAACAGGCTTTCCGTTGAATTTCGGCTGAAAAACACGTTCGCATGAAGTATAAAAATTATTACAATCGACTAAGGCATACATCCTGCAAAATTACGAAAAGTGCTGGTATGCCCTGAATAATGAAAGTTAATTTTTTCTTTGCGTCCACTAATTCCCTATACCATTTCGCCTCTCATAAAAACCAGAAAAATCCAGGATATAATTATGGGAAAGGGTTGATTTTATAACATTTATTTTTATCTTTGCGTTATTTTTATTTATTCTAAATAATCTAACAACATACAACTTGAGTTCTCCATTATAAAAACCTAATATAAAATTATGAAAAAAAATATTTTTCTTTCATTTGCTTTGGTTACCGCTTTATTTATTAATGCCCAGCAAAAAAATACACTTTTGGATCAGTCGTTTTGGAAAACTGCACCGGATGTAACTACAGTAAAAGCTGAAATCGCAAAAGGAAACAGTCCATCAGAACTTAATTCAATGTCTTTTGATCCTGCTGTTATGGCAATAAATAATGATGCTCCTGCTGCTACTATAAAATTTTTATTGGAACAAAACGGTAATGACGTCAACAAATCTACCCACGACAATCGTATCTATCTTCACTGGGCGGCTTATAAAGGTAATCTGGAAATTGTAGAATACCTGATTAATAAAGGATCAGATATTAATTTAGAAGACAGCCATGGAGCTACCCCAATCGTAATGGCAGCTAATTCCGGTCAAAAAAACACAGCGGTTTATGATGCTTTTTTTAAGGCAGGCATCGCCCCAAAGAAAAAATACAAAGACGGAATCAATCTTTTGCTGATGGCAATCCCATCTGATAAAGACCTTACGCTCACCAACTATTTTATTTCTAAAGGATTATCTCTTAAAGATGTTGATAATAACGGAAATACGTCATTTAACTATGTAGCCAAAACAGGTAATATCCCCTTATTAAAATCATTATTGGAAAAAGGCGTAAAGTATACGGACAACGCACTAATTTTTGCCGCACAAGGTTCACGCAGGGAATCGAACACCCTTGAAACTTATAAATATCTGGTAGAAGATTTAAAACTAAAACCGACAACTACAAGTAAATCCGGCGAAACTGTATTGCATTTTCTGGCAAATAAACCAAACCAGATAGAAAATATCAACTATTTTTTAGCTAAAGGAACAGATCCCAACAAAGCCGATATTGAAGGAAATACTGCTTTAATTAACGCTGCATCAGCAAAAGATCTTGCAGTGGTTGAATTGTTGCTGCCAATTTCAAAAAACATAAATGCACAAAACAATAAAGGAGAATCTGCATTAACAGCAGCTGTTAAAAACGGAACTCCGGAGACTGCAGCGCTTCTTTTAAATAAAGGTGCAGATGTAAAAATACTGGATAAAGAAGGAAATAACCTTGGCTATTACCTGGTGCAATCGTACAGACCTGCCGGTCGCGGTCCGGAAGCTGCAAACGCTCCAAAACAAGACCCTTTTACAGCAAAAACAAAATTGCTTCAGGAGAAAGGATTGGATTTAGCCGCACCACAAAAAGATGGCAATACACTATACCACGTTGCGGTCGTTAAAAACAATTTAGAATTATTGAAAAAAATTGCTGATTTAAAAATAGATGTAAACACTAAAAACAAAGATGGTTTAACCGCTTTACACAAAGCGGCAATGATTTCTAAAGATGATGCCCTGCTGAAATACTTAGTGTCTATTGATGCCAAAAAAGACATTAGTACCGAGTTTGACGAAAGTGCTTATGCATTGGCTAAAGAAAATGAGTCACTTACCAAAAATAATGTATCTGTTGAATTTTTAAAATAATCCTGTATTACCATCCAAATTTTAAATCAGACTGGAAGAATCCCTCAATTACAATAAATATAATAGTATCAAATGAAGTCAATAATTAAAATAAGTTTAGCAAGTATATTAATGTGTCTTTTGTCATTTCAGGCAAATGCGCAAAACAGCAAATATAAATGTATGCTGCAAATGTCCAATTATATAGGAGAAGGCGCTTATGTAGTAGTATCGCTGATCAACTCTGACGGAGAGTATGAAAAAACACTTTACGTAATGGGCGACGATAAAAAATGGTACAACACACTTAAAGAATGGCATAAATTTCATTCTAAAAAACCAACCAATATCAGTGCAAAAACAGGTGCTTCCGTAACCGGAGGAGACCGCAGCATTACTACAATAGAAATAGAAGATTCTAAAATCAACAAAGGATATAAACTGCGCTTTGAAACAGCTGTTGAAGACCAGAAATATTATGTAAATGACATTGAAATTCCGCTAACTACAGATGGTCTTGCTGCCAAAACAGAAGGTAAAGGATACATTCGGTACGTAAGATTAAATAAAATTTGAATTTTGAACTTTTTATCTGCGGGAATCTGAAAATCTGTGCGTTACTATTTTACACAGGTTTTCAAATTTTTGCAGATTTCTTTTTTAAGCAGATTTAATAAAAAACACAAACTAATACCATTTAGATATAAAATAATCCGATTTTTTAACTCCCTCTCCTTTGGAGAGGGCTGGGGTGAGGAAAACAAAAAACTGTTTTATATTTCTAAATAGTATAAACCACTCCTATGGACTGAAAACCCATAGATTTGGCCGGCTGACTGAAAATGTACAGGATTGTAACACTATTTATTAGCCACAAATTGCACGAATTAGTTTTAATATTTTTTTGAAGCTATAGCAAAATGCACTAAAAGTACATAGTTGTAAACTATATCTGAGACCAATAAAACAATTTCCTCAATGACTCTTTCTTTCTGGCGTTATTCGCATCTGGCTTTGGCTGTTTTTTCTTCTTTATTTTTGATATTGGCATCCGTAACCGGAGTCATCCTTTCAGTAGATGCAATTCAGGAAAAAACACCACCATATAAAGTTGAAAATTTTGGGGAGATAAAGCTCGGGGAAACCCTGCCTGCCTTAAAGAAAGTTTATCCTGAAATAACGGAATTAAGTGTTGATCACAATCAATTTGTAACATTGCGGGGTATTGATGAAGAAGGCAATGATATCAACGCCTATATTGATCCAAGAAACGGAAAAATAATAGGCTCTCCCATAAAAAAAAGTGAATTTATCCAATGGGTTACCGCACTTCACCGTTCTCTATTCCTTAAAGAGACCGGACGGTTTTTTGTTGGGTTTATTTCTTTTATTCTGATACTGATTTCCATTTCAGGTTTCGCCCTGGTTATTAACAGGCAAAGAGGCTTACGCAATTTCTTTTCTAAAGTTATTAAAGAATATGTTGTTCAGTATTATCATGTTGTATTGGGAAGGCTGGCCTTGATTCCAATCCTGATTATTGCTGTCTCCGGCACCTATTTATCATTGGAAAGGTTTAATTTTTTTACGGAGACAAAACCAAATCCGGAAGTTAAAAGCGAAATCACAGCAGAAACACTTGCTTTAAATAATAACGACAAAACTTCTGTGTTTAAAAGCACACTTCTGGCTGATGTTCAAAAAATAGAATTTCCTTTTTCAGACGATCCGGAGGAATATTACATCATCAAATTAAAAGACAGGGAAATTGAAGCTGACCAGGTTTCCGGTGCTGTAGTAAGCGAAGTCCTTTTTCCAATGACTACGCTTTTATCCAGTCTGAGTCTTGATTTGCATACAGGCCGATCCAATATTTTTTGGGCTTTTATACTGGGACTAGCCTCTTTGAATATTCTCTATTTTTTATATTCAGGTTTCGCGATGACCCTGAAACGAAGGTCAAGCCGTATCAAAAACAAATACAAAGCCGAAGAAAGCAAATTTATCTTATTGGTTGGTTCAGAAAACGGAAGTTCGCTGCGATTTGCCAATATCATACACAAACAATTGCTTACCGAAGGCCATAAGGTTTTTATCACACAGCTTAATAATTATACTGTTTTTCCTAAAGCAGAACATATTATCATTTTTACCTCAACACACGGATTAGGCGACCCGCCTTCAAATGCCGGGAAATTCATATCCCAGTTAAGTAAAAATCAGCAAAAACAAAACGTAAAATTTTCTGTTGTTGGTTTTGGTTCTTATGCCTATCCGGATTTTTGTGCCTATGCCCGTGAAATCGATATCTTATTGGAAACACAAAACTGGACAGAACGTTTTTTAGATTTACAAACCGTAAATGATAAGTCTGCCGATGATTTTGTGAATTGGGTAAAATTATGGGGCGAGAAAACAGCAATTTCACTTTCTACCACTCCATCGATTTACAATCACGTTCCAAAAGGTTTGAAAAAAATGATGGTTCTTGACAAAACTGTAATTTCCGAGACCGATCAAACTTTTTTATTGACACTTCGTACCAGTATGAGAACGCCATTTACTTCCGGAGATCTCTTGGCTGTTTATCCGGCGAATGATACAAAAGAGCGTCTTTATTCTATAGGAAAAAACAAAGAAAACATACAATTAGTAGTAAAACTGCACCCATCCGGTTTAGGTTCCGGCTATTTGTATAATGTTGAACCCGGCTCGGTTATAAAAGCCCGGATCATTACTAATAGCGCATTTCATTTTCCAAAAAAAGCACCTGTTGTAGCCATGATTTCAAACGGCACCGGTATTGCCCCTTTTCTGGGAATGATTGAACAAAACAAGAAAAAAACAGACATTCATTTATATTGTGGTTTTCGTAAGGAAACCGAAACGACTTTAGCGTACAAAAAATTCGCCACAGAAATGGCTGAAAAAAAACAGTTGAAAAATTTCCAGCTGGCTTTTTCGCGTGAAGAGAATCATTATTATGTAATGGACCTTATAAAAAGAGATGCTGCTTTTTTTGTTAATTTGCTGATACAAGGCGGCATCATCATGATCTGTGGCTCACTTGCCATGCAGCAGGATGTAGAATCGGTACTTGATACCCTTTGCCTCGAAAAAACAAACAATAGCATTTCCGATTATAAAGCCAAAGGACAAGTCCTGACCGACTGCTATTAAAATATCGCTTAAAACAAAATACATGACTGCAAAACAAGCATTCCTGCCAAAATTAATTATATTTCTTTTTTTACTGACAGCCAGTTTTACAAGCAACGGGCAAACCTTGCGAAAAAGGACAACCCTGCTTATGGGTGGTCGTTTTGATATTACGATCGTAGCAAAAGATTCATTATCTGCAGAAAAAAATATTGAGATCATTATTGCAGAGATTACAAGAATAGAAAATTTGATTTCTGACTGGAAATCCGATTCGCAGGTATCAGAGGTGAATCAAAATGCCGGTATCCAACCCGTAAAAGTAGACAGGGAAGTTTTTGAATTAACCCAAAACGCCCTTTATTTTTCTGAAATAACGAACGGGGCTTTCGATATCAGCTTTGCTGCAATGGATCGAATCTGGAAATTTGACGGATCAATGACCACCATGCCTTCCGATGAAGCCATCAAAAAATCGGTAGAAAAAGTAGGATATAAAAACATTATTCTGGATAGTGTACAATCTACCATTTTTCTGAAATTAAAAGGTATGAAAATTGGATTTGGCGCTTTAGGAGAAGGATATGCTGCGGACAAATCACGTGATTTAATGCTCTCAAAAGGAATAACTGCAGGAATTGTAAATGCCTCCGGGGATATGATCGCCTGGGGTAAACAGCCTGACGGAACGCCATGGAACATTGGTATTACCAATCCTTTTGATACTGAAAAACTGGTTAGTGTGATTCCGATAAATGATGGCGCCGTAACCACTTCCGGCAGTTATGAAAAGTTTGTTGTTTTTAATGGCAAACGCTATTCACATATTATCAATCCCGCTACCGGATATCCCTCAACGGGTTTGTGCAGCGTTACCGTTTTTGGTCCAAGTGCAGAAATGGCAAACGGTTTTAGTACTTCGCTAATGGTTTTAGGTAAAAAAGAAGGACTAAAATTACTAAACAAATATCCTGAATACAGCTGTTTGATGATTACGGATACTCAAAAAGTAATCAAATCGAAAAATTTCAAAAAGAAAAAACTTCATACAGGTTTTTAATTTGTTAATAAAACTGAAAATATTTTTAGGATAATTCATCACAAAGAATAAAATTTTAAACTTACATTTGAGCCCTAACCTAAAACTTTTTTTATGAAAAAAATAGTATTTGCTTTGCTGCTTTTTACAGGAATTACTTTTGCTCAGGACATGAATGTTTTTAAGGGCAATTTCGATTTTATCAAAAATCAGAAAGAAATTAATATTGAATTTGATTATAGTGATTTCACTATGATGAAAGAGAATAAAACGGAGAAGCAATATGTGGAAGAAAGGACTGCCGAGTTAAACGAAAAATACAAAGGAAACGGCAATATCTGGCAAAAGAAATGGCATTCTGCCAGGGAATTAATCTGGACTCCCAAATTTTTGGAATTAATAAATATTGTGCTGCAAAAAGAAAAAAAAGACCTGAATTTTCAGGAAGGGTTAAGTACTCCTTATACATTGATTGTAAAAACTACCTGGCTATATCCAGGTTGGGATGCCGGAATTATGAAACAGCCTGCTAAAGTTTCTACCAATTTAAAATTTGTTGAAACAGCCAATAAATCGAATGTATTATTGGAAATTACAAGTGAAGAAGCACCCGGAGACCAATGGGGAAGCAATTTTAGTAATGAATCCAGAATTGGAGAAGGTTATGCTAAAACAGCAAAATCCCTTGCTAAACTGATTGCGAAAAAAGCGTACAAATAATATTAAAGAACAAAGCCCTGATTATTCAGGGCTTTGTTCTTTTTGCATATTGAGTAAATAGGCCATATTCTTGATTACATGGTCGTGTTTTTTTACAAAAGGATTGTCTTCATTCCAGACATATCCCGCTAAAACAGCACATATTTTCTCTTTTACTTCTGGGTTTTCCGGTTGATGAAAAAACAACGTTTGCAAATTTCCGGTGTACCATTCTTTTACATAAGTAGTAAAAACGGCGATTCCGCGTTTCATGTAACCTGTAAATTCAGTTTCCCAATCAACTTCAATTCCTTTCGATTCTTTAAGGTATAATTTTGCGGCAAGCATTCCGGACTCGGTTGCAAAGGCAACTCCTGATGAAAAAACAGGATCTAAAAATTCAGAGCTGTTTCCGGTTAGGGCAAAACCCTCACCATACATTCTTTTTACGGCTCTTGAATAATTTTCGAGTTTAACCGGTTCAAATAAAAACTCCGTTCCCTGAAATCTTTTGATATAATAATCCGAAAGCTGAATTGCATTTTTCAAAGCCTCGGCATTGTCTTTGTTTTCTGAAAGCGAATTGATAAAATCTGTCGGGCCCACAACTCCTAAACTCGTATTTCCATTTGAAAACGGAATTACCCATAACCACACTTCGGTTTCGAGAATATCAAATGAAATCTGAGTCCCTTCCTCTCCTTCAGGCCTGTTAATATCTTTTACGTGGGTAAATATCGAGGAATGCGGATCAAGTTGTGAGGGTGTGTCCAAATCTAAAAGTCTTGGCAAAACACGTCCGTATCCACTGGAATCAATAATGAATTTCGCATGGATTTCTTTTAAATTTCCATCCTTATCTTTTACAATCGTTTTAGAATTTTTTCCTTCAAAAGAAACTTCCAATACCTCCGATTCAAATTCCAGATCAATCCCTTTTCTAATAACTTCCTGCGCCATCGTATTATCAAAATCAGCTCTTGGCACCTGCCAGGTCCAGTCCCAGCCTTCTCCGAATTTTTTACTAAAGTCAAAAACACAAATTTCTTCGCCTCTTATAAATCGCGCACCTAATTTTTTCTCAAAATTCATGGCATCGAGACTATCAAAAAGTTCCGCTTCTGCAAAATGATCCATTACTCTCGGAATAAGGCTTTCGCCAACAACAAGTCTTGGAAAGTTTGTTTTTTCAACCACTTTTACCTTAATATTGTTCTTATGCAGATACGAGGCTGAAACGCATCCTGAAGGTCCCGCACCAATCACTAAAACATCCACAAACTCCTTTGTCATAATAGAAATGTTATGATTTATTTAACTTACATTTGCCATCATCAAAATAACCACATTTATTTTGATAAATAAAATTAAATTAGCACAATCAAAACCAGTTTAATGAATACAATTAATGAATATTTAAGTTTAGCAGAATTTGAGTCTATTATCTTTGGAAACAATAAGGTTGTCATAAGCGATTTAGTGCTTAATCGGGTAAATGAAAGCTTTAATTTTCTAAAAGAATTTTCAGGAAACAAAATAATATATGGTGTAAATACTGGTTTTGGACCTATGGCACAATATAGGATTAAAGAATCTGACCAAATTCAGTTGCAATATAATTTAATCAGAAGCCACTCATCAGGAACAGGAAAACCACTGAGTCCGGTTTGTGCAAAAGCAGCAATTTTAGCTCGCTTAAATACACTTTCATTAGGAAATTCAGGAGTTCATCCATCAGTAATCCATTTGATGGCAGAATTGATCAACAGAGATATCACGCCTTTAATTTTTGAACACGGCGGCGTTGGTGCCAGCGGCGATTTAGTACAATTATCACATTTAGCCTTAGTATTAATTGGCGAAGGCGAAGTTTTTTATAAAGGAGACAGAAGACCAACTCCGGAAGTTTTTGAAATTGAAGGTCTGCAACCCATTCAGGTAGAAATCAGGGAAGGTCTGGCTTTAATCAACGGAACGTCGGTTATGACCGGAATTGGAGTGGTAAATGTTCACCACGCTAACAAATTATTAGACTGGTCATTAAAATGTTCTTGCGCCATCAACGAATTGGTTCAGGCATACGATGATCATTTTTCGCAGGAATTAAACCAAACCAAACGCCATAAAGGACAACAGGAAGTCGCTGCAAGAATGAGACAAAATCTTTCTGACAGTACTTTGATCCGTAAAAGGGAAGACCATTTATATTCTGGAGATAACACTGAAGAAATCTTTAAAGAAAAAGTTCAGGAATATTATTCATTACGTTGTGTGCCACAAATTTTAGGGCCGGTTTTAGAAACTATCAATAATGTGGCTTCTATTCTGGAAGACGAATTTAACTCGGCAAATGATAACCCGATTATCGACGTAAAAAACAAACACGTTTATCACGGGGGAAATTTCCATGGCGATTATATTTCGCTTGAAATGGATAAACTGAAAATTGTGATTACCAAATTAACGATGCTGGCAGAACGTCAATTGAATTATTTACTGAATTCAAAAATCAACGAAATTTTGCCTCCATTTGTCAATTTAGGAACATTAGGATTTAATTTCGGAATGCAGGGTGTTCAGTTCACAGCCACCTCAACAACTGCCGAAAGCCAAATGTTATCAAACCCAATGTATGTTCACAGTATCCCAAACAACAATGACAATCAGGACATTGTAAGTATGGGAACAAATGCCGCAGTGATTACCTCAAAAGTTATCGAAAATGCTTTTGAAGTTCTAAGCATTGAAATGATTACCATTGTTCAGGCAATTGATTATTTGGGTCAGAAAGATAAAATTTCATCGGTTACCAGAAAATGGTATGATGATGTTAGAAATATCATTCCTGTATTTAAAGAAGATCAGGTGATGTATCCTTTTGTACAAAAAGTAAAAGATCATTTGATAAACAATTAAGATTTTATTTCCAGTATTAATATTGAACCTTAAAAATTATGAAAAAACCACTTATTTTTTTGTTGTCATTCTTTATTCAATTTGTTAATAGTCAAGAACTGGCACTAGTAAAAAAGAATTCAAAAATTGGATATATTTCTAAAGACGGATCTTTTAAAATCGAACCGCAATACAAATCTGCCAGAAGTTTTTCTGAAGGTCTCGCTGCTGTAGAAAAAGACGGAAAATGGGGCTTTATCGATACTAAAGGAACATGGGTAATTCCTGCCGGTTTTAAAGATGCCAAAGATTTTAACAGCGGTATTGCCATTGTGCAAAGAGACAAGGAATGGGTCTATATTAATACAAAAGGAGAAGTTCTAACGGCACCTGCTTCTGAAAAATTATTTGATTTTAACGATGGCGTAGCTTTTATCAGACAGAACAATAAAGTTGGCTTAATCAGTTCAAAAATGGTTGTTGTTTTAGAACCAAAATACGATCAGATCAAGCCTTTTGAAAATGGTTTTGCCAGAGTTGAACTAAATAAAAACTGGGGAATTATAAACACAGCCGGTACAGAATTGGTTGAACCTGCGTATGCAGAAATCGGAAATTATTTCAAAAATACAACCTGGGCAAGAAAAGACAAAACTTTCGGAATTGTTAGTGCCGGGAAATTTATTCCGGTTGACGGAGCCGAAAAAATCTGGGATTTTGAAACGCAGGATTTGACTTATGCCAAGAAGAACGGAAAAATTGGATTTATAGACTTAAAAGGAAATTGGGTAATTACTCCTATATATGATAAGGCGAAAGCTTTCTCAAAAAATTTAGCTCCCGTTTGTGTAGGATCTAAATGGGGATACATCAATCCAAAAGCAGAATTTATTATACCGCCAACTTATAGTGATGCAGAAATTTTTAGTGCAAACGGGCTTGCCCCTGTAAAAGAAAAAAACTGGGGTTTTATTAATGAGGCAGGAAAAATAGTAATCCCAACACAATATGGTATTACAGCAAACGGACTTATAGCCCTTTTTGTACAGCAGGACAAAGGATTCATTAATGGTATCGCCAGAGTAAAAAATGAAGGAAAATGGGGTTTTCTAAAACCAGACGGTACTGTTTTAGGTAACCAGTGGTTTGAAAATGCTGAATTATTTTCAAAAACAACAGAAAAAAGCAACACAAGTGAAGCCGTAGCTGAAAAGCCAAAAGCTGAAACAAAGCCAGCTACAAAACCAGTCAATAAAAAAAAGAAATAATATTTATCTCCTATAAAAACAAACTCAATATATGAAATCGCCACTAATAAAATTGTGCCAGTAAACCAATTAAAAAAAGCGATAACATATAGACCAGTAAAAAATAAACTCCACATATATGAAATGTGTATTAGTAACAGGCGGTTCAAGGGGTATTGGAAGTGCTATTTGTAAAAAATTAGCCGTTGAATCTGATTATCATATTCTGATCAACTATCATTCAAACAAAACTGCTGCCGGGGAAACACTTCAGGAAGTACAAAGATTAGGAGCAACCGGAGAGATTTTGGGTTTTGATGTTTCGAATTTTGAGGAAGTGCAAAAAACGTTAACAGAATGGCAGGAAGCTAATCCGGAAGCGATTGTAGAGGCAATTGTAAACAATGCAGGAATTACAAAAGACGGTCTTTTTATGTGGATGACTCCCGAAGACTGGAACGGCGTTGTCAATACAAGCCTGAACGGATTTTTTAATGTGACGCAATTCTTCATTCAGAAAATGTTACGCAATAAATATGGCCGAATCGTAAATATGGTTTCCGTTTCGGGCGTAAAAGGAACAGCAGGACAAACGAATTATTCCGCTGCAAAAGGCGCAATTGTTGCCGCTACAAAAGCACTGGCCCAGGAAGTAGCCAAAAGAAATATTACGGTTAATGCTGTAGC
The DNA here is from genome assembly GCF_031457575.1 of Flavobacterium piscis. Taxonomy (GTDB): domain Bacteria; phylum Bacteroidota; class Bacteroidia; order Flavobacteriales; family Flavobacteriaceae; genus Flavobacterium; species Flavobacterium piscis_A. Next base: position 579,297 of record NZ_JAVDWQ010000001.1, read on the forward strand.
ACCGGGTTTTATCAGAACGGATATGACGAGTCAGTTAGATGAAAAAGAATTATTAAAGCTAATTCCGGTAAATCGTTTTGGCGAAGCTGAAGAGGTTGCAGATTTGGTAAGCTTTTTGATTTCAAAAAAATCGAGTTATATTACCGGCGAAATTATCAACATAAACGGAGGAATATATTCTTAAAATTCTAACACATAGAAACATAGGTTTTAGATGCAAAAGTGTACAAAAAAAGGAATAGATTTCTTTATTATAGAATACTATATTTTTTGCAAATAAGTAAAACGCCTTTTTTTTGAATTTGCAAAAACTATGATTTTAGCCTGCACTGAGCGTAGTCGAAGTGTTAAAAAAAATTACACGTAACGGAAAAAATTACTTTAAAAGAAGATGAACAGGAGAGTTGTAATTACTGGAATGGGAATTTATTCCTGCATCGGAACTTCGCTGGATGAAGTTAAGGATTCATTGTACAATGGAAAATCCGGTATTCAGTTTGATACTGAAAGAAAAGAATTTGGTTTTCAGTCTGCTTTGACCGGAATGGTTCCAAAACCTGATTTAAAAAATTTACTGACACGCAGACAACGCATGAGTATAGGTGAAGAAACCGAATATGCTTATATGGCTACTATTGAAGCGTTGAAAAATGCGAATATAGATGACGCCTTTTTTGACAATCGCGAGGTTGGGATCATGTACGGAAATGATAGTGTTTCTAAAGCTATTATTGATGCTACCGATATTGTTCGTGAGAAAAAAGACACTGCTTTGATAGGTTCAGGAGCTATTTTTAAATCGATGAATTCTACGGTTACGATGAATTTGTCTACCATTTTTAAACTCCGCGGAATCAACCTTACCATAAGTGCTGCCTGTGCAAGTGGTTCACATTCTATAGGACTGGCATATTTTTTAATAAAAAGCGGTTTTCAGGATATTATTATTACCGGAGGCGCACAGGAAATCAACAAATTCGCCATGAGCAGTTTTGATGGTTTAGGTGTTTTTTCTAATAGGGAAAATGAACCTGAAAAAGCTTCCAGACCTTTTGATGCTGACCGAGACGGATTAATTCCGAGTGGTGGTGGGGCAACTTTAATCCTGGAAAGCTACGAATCTGCAATAGCCCGTGGTGCAACCATTATTGCTGAAGTTTCAGGTTACGGATTTTCATCAAACGGAGGGCATATTTCGACCCCAAATGTTGATGGCCCTTCAATTGCCATGCAGAGAGCACTTGATGATGCCCGGTTAAAAGCTACAGACATCGAATATATCAATGCTCATGCCACATCAACTCCGGTTGGAGACGGAAACGAAGCCAAAGCCATTTTTGAAGTTTTTGGAGAAAAAAACCCGCACGTAAGCTCTACAAAATCAATGACAGGCCATGAATGCTGGATGGCCGGAGCCAGCGAAGTGATCTATTCTATTATCATGATGCAAAATGATTTTATAGCCCCAAACATCAATTTGGAAAACCCGGATGAAGACGCTGCTAAATTAAATTTGGTCAAAACTACTTTAAACAAAAAATTTGATATATTTTTGTCCAATTCCTTTGGGTTCGGAGGAACCAATTCTGCATTGGTAGTAAAAAAGTTTAAATTAGACGATGAATAAAGAAGAGATTATAACAAGAATTAATGGTTTTTTGGTTGATGAGTTTGAAGTTGACAATGATGAGATTGAACCAGATGCTAATTTAAAAGATACACTTGGACTGGACAGCCTTGATTATGTTGACCTTGTCGTTTCTATCGAAGCTAATTTTGGCGTAAAACTAGTTGAAGTTGATTTTGTCGGAATTGCTACTTTCCAAAATTTCTATGACCTTATTGAAACCAAAATAAAAGCCAAAACTGCTTAATGAGTCAATGGGACGGGAAATCAAAAGGGACAGTTTTAGGCTATAGAATATTTGTCTTTTTAATACAAAAAGCAGGTATAAAAGCAGCTTATGTTTTACTTTATTTTGTAGCCTCCTATTATTTCCTGTTCCTGAAAAAAAGTAATAAAGCCATTTTTTATTATTTTAAAGAAAGGCTAAACTATTCTTATTTCAAATCAAAAAAAATGGTATTCAAAAGTTACTATACTTTTGGGCAGACCATTATTGATAAAATCTCGATTTCTGCCGGAATGCGAGATAAATTCACTTATGAATTTGACGGAATCGAAGTGCTGAAAACTCTTTTGGCAGAAAAAAAAGGAGGCGTCTTAATTAGTGCTCACGTAGGTAATTTTGAAATCGCCGAACACTTTTTAGGCGACATTAATATTGATTTCAGCATCAATCTGATCACTACAGATCTGGAGCATTCTGCCATTAAAAATTACCTTGAAAGCCTGGCTCACAAACCCAGCGTTAAATTCATCATCATAAAAGATGATCTTTCCCATATTTTTGAAATCAATGCCGCTTTAGCAAATAACGAATTGGTTTGCTTTACCGGAGACCGCTATTTTGAAGGCACAAAATCGCTTTCTGAAAAAATTATGGGCAAAGAAGCTAATTTTCCTGCAGGTCCGTTTTTAATTGCTTCCCGATTAAAAGTTCCCGTTGTTTTTGTTTATGTAATGAAAGAACCGGATTTACATTATCACTTATACGCCAGAGAAGCCACTGTAAAACATCGTGATGAAAAAGCGCTACTTAAGGAATATATAAAAAGTGTTGAAACTATTCTGCAAAAATATCCCTTGCAATGGTTTAATTATTTCGATTTCTGGAATAATAACTAAAGTATAATCCTTAATTAAAATTAAACAGCCACTCATTTCATACTTTAGTAAACACAAACTAAACCCGCTATGAACTGGAAATCCATAGATTTAGTTGGCTGACTGAAAATCCGCAAGGTTGTAACATTATTTAACCACAAATTACACTAATTTATTTATGAAAATTTGTGTAATTTGTCGCTAATATTTTTTAGAAGCTAAATGCACTAAAGCACATAGTTGTAAACTATATCTGAGACCAATAAAAATATGGAAGAATTTGATTCGGTTATCATAGGTTCCGGTGTTGGGGGTTTAGCAACTGCAATTTGTCTGGCAAGAGCGGGGCAAAAAGTTTTGGTTCTGGAACAGCATTATGTTCCCGGTGGCTGGAGTCACAGTTTTACCTTAAACGGACAACGTTTTAGCCCTGGCGTACATTATGTCGGGCTTTTAGGCGAAGGTGAGCCTACGAACGAATTGTATTGCGGCCTCGGAATTGCCAATGATCTGGTTTTTTTCAGAATGAATAAAAACGCTTACGAACATTGTTGTATTGGCAACGAAACTTTTGATTTACCTGCCGGAATTGAAAACTTAAAAAACACACTTTCCAGTTATTTTCCTGAAGAAGGAAAAAACATTCATGAGTATCTTTCTTTAGTTCAAAAAGTAAATGAGGAATTACAGCTCATTCCAAAACTGAAAGGATTTTGGCAAAAAATAACCGTGCCGTTCAGAACTAAACATTTTGGCAAATTTGCTTTATTTTCGTTAAAAAAAGTTATTGGCTGGCATATTAAAAATCCGATGCTGAAAGCCGTTCTGAATATTCAGTGCGGCGATCATGGTCTTTCGCCAAACCGCGCCTGTTTTCCTGTACATTGTTCGGTCATGGGGCATTATTTTAATGGCGGCTATTATCCGATGGGCGGCGGTGGCGGAATCGTAAAAGCCATGACAAACGGAATAAAGAAACATGGCGGAGAAGTTCGTGTACAGCAAAATGTGCAAAAAATCATCATCAAAAATAAAAAGGCAATAGGCGTTCAATTAGAAAACGGTCACCAGATTTTTGCTAAAAACATTATTTCAAATGCTGATCCTTCTACTACTTATCTTCAATTAATTGGGAAAGAACATCTCAGCAATTCACTTCTTAAAAAACTCCAAAAGACCAAATATTCTGTTACATCGCTCATTTTATTCCTGACATTAGATATTGATGTTACCCTTTACGGAATTGATTCCGGAAATTTCTGGCTGATGAAAGACGAAAATGATGACGCCAATTTTGAAGATTTAATGGGCGACACTATAACTTCAGGGGATTTATTTCCGACCGTGTTTATGAGTTGCACAACGCTCAAAGACCCTCCAGGTTTTAACGGACGTTATCATAATTTTGAAATTGTAACGTATGTTAATTACCAACATATTCCTGATTTTTCTGATAACAACGATTACCATTCTGAAGAATATCTTACTTTCAAAGAAAAGATCATCAACAAATTACTGAATAACGTGGAGAAAGTTATTCCGAATGCCAAAAACCATATCGTTCAAGCCGAATTAGGAACACCGAAAACCAATCAGTTTTATATTAATTCGACTAACGGAAATGTGTACGGAACGGAGAAAACCCTGAATCAGGTTGGCCCCTTTTCGTTTAAGAACAAATCTGAAATTGAAAACCTGCATCTCTGCGGAGCCTGCACTTTATCCCATGGTGTAACCGGAGCGACATATTCCGGCGTTGCAGCGGCGGCTTCTATTTTAAATTGTAGTTCAGATGATTTATTGATAGAAGATTCCGGGCAAAAAATACGGATTTACGATGCCGAAGATTCATCCACCTGGCCAGACTGGGTACACACCAAACGAACTGACAAAATCCGTAAATTCGTTTAAAAAAAATACTTATTTTTGTTGCCTACCAAAGCCAAAAACCTAAATGAAAAATGTTCTTGTCATTTATTATACACAATCCGGGCAGCTCGGATCGATTGCGCAGAATATTGCAAAACCGTTTCTGAATTCTGAGGACATAAAAGTAACTTTTTACGAAATTCAACTGGAGAAACCATTCCCTTTTCCCTGGAATAAAGAGGCTTTTTTTGACGCTTTTCCGGAATCCTTTCTTCAAATTCCGACCGGATTAAAACCGGTACCGCAAGAGATTTTAGATACAAAATATGATTTGATATTATTTCATTATCAGGTTTGGTATTTATCACCTTCCATTCCTGTTAACTCTTTTTTGAAAAGTGAAGAAGGGAAAAAAATAATGAACAACACTCCTGTTATTACCATAAGCGGTTCGCGTAATATGTGGATAATGGCACAGGAAAAAATTAAGGTTTTACTAAAAGAAGCCAATGCACAACTGGTAGGAAATGTGGCATTAGTTGACAGGGTTGGAAATTTAATCAGTGTCATTACCATTGTTGAATGGATGTTTTCCGGAGTGAAAAAAAAATATCTGGGGATTTTTCCGTTACCCGGTGTTTCAGAAAAAGACATTCAGGAATCTGATAAATTCGGAGAAGTGATGCTTTCTGAATTCAATCAAAATAATTTTACGCAATTACAGCCTAAGTTAGTTGGAATTGGAGCCATAAAAATTAGCCCATATTTAGTTACGGTTGACAAAACGGCAAATAAAATTTTCAATAAATGGTCTACTTTGATTTATAAAAACCATAAAAAAAGAAAACAACTGCTTAAAGTATTTTACGTTTATTTATTCCTGGCAATATGGTTAATCTCGCCAATAGTGTATATATTGCACCTGATTACCTACCCATTTAAATTAAAATCCATAAAAAAACAAACTCTGTATTATCAGGGAGTTTAGAAATTAGATTATGTTTGAAGTATATATTACCAAAGCCGCAAAATATTTGCCTAATGAAGCTGTTTCAAATGATGAAATGGAAGATTATCTGGGACTTATTAATGATACCGCTTCAAAAGCAAGACGTATTATTTTGCGCAACAATAAAATTACAAGCCGTTACTATGCTGTTGACAAAACAGGCAAAAGTACACATACAAATGCTGAATTAACCCATAATGCAATTGTACAGTTATTTGATGAAAACTTTACGCCGCAGGATTTGGAGGTACTTTCATGCGGAACCTCAACGCCTGATATTTTTTTGCCATCACATGCCGCAATGGTTCACGGTTTACTAAAAAATAAATCGGTAGAATTAAACTCTTCAACCGGTGTTTGTTGTGCCGGAATGAATTCATTAAAATATGGTTTTCTGTCGATAAAATCAGGAAACTCAAATAATGCAATCTGCACAGGATCTGAAAAAGTGTCGACCTGGCTGGCCGCTCAAAAATACAATCACGAGATTACTAATTTAAAAAACCTCGAAGAACAGCCAATCATCGCTTTCAAAAAAGATTTTTTACGCTGGATGTTATCTGACGGTGCGGGAGCTTTTTTATTAGAAAATAAACCGAGAGGTGCTGTTTCTTTAAAAATCGAATGGATGGAAGCATTTTCGTATGCTTTCGAATTAGAAACCTGCATGTACGCCGGAGGTGATAAATTAGAAAACGGAGAAATTAAATCCTGGAGCGATTATGCCCCGGAACACTGGTTGAACGAATCCGTTTTTGCTATTAAACAAGATGTCAAATTGCTGGATGAATTTATACTTGTCAAAGGAGCAGAAAGTATGAAGGATGCCATGTCTAAAAATAATATCACACCAGACCATATTGATTATTTTATTCCTCACGTCTCTTCTAACTTTTTTGTGGAAGGATTAAAAAAAGGTCTGACTGAAAAAGGAATTGGGATGGCTGATGAAAAATGGTTTATGAATCTTTCAAAAGTTGGAAATGTAGGCTCTGCCTCTATTTATTTAGCTTTAGAAGAATTAATGAATTCAGGAAATCTCAAAAAAGGCAACCGTATTCTTTTATCAGTTCCTGAAAGCGGAAGATTTTCTTTTGCGTATGCGTATTTAACTGTTTGCTAATGAAAACAATTTTACTTTTAGAAAAAGAAGCTGTCGAAAATTTATTGCCACAAAAGTTTCCTTTTGTAATGGTTGATACAATGTATTCGTTTACCAAATCGTCATTGGTCTCCGGATTAAAAATTCAAAATGATACTATTTTTATTGACAATGGCACTTTTCTGGAAGCAGGTTTAATTGAACATATGGCGCAATCGGTAGCCTTACATACCGGTTATGATTTTTTTTTAAGAAATGAAATTGCACCAACAGGTTACATTGGCTCAATTAAGGATATTGAAATTAAAAAACTGCCTAAAATCAACGATACGATTCAGTCAACGGTGACCATTTTACAGGAATTTGCCGGAATTACTCTGGTCAATATTGTGACTTCCCTAAATAACGAAGAAATTGCCAGCGGGCAAATGAAAACCGTTTTAGCCCAATAATGCAAAGTATGAATCCTGCAGTCGACATACAAAATTATTTACCGCACCGTTCACCAATGCTGATGGTCGATTTAATTTTGGAGATAGAATCCGACTTCGTAGAAACAATATTTTTAATAAAAGAAGATAATATTTTTGTTGATAATAACATTTTTATTGAAGCTGGCTTAATCGAAAATACAGCTCAAACCTGTTCCTCCATCGTTGGAAAAAAGTATTTTTTTGAGGATGACGGAACAGAAAATGAAAATGTAAACGTTATTGGTTTTATCAGTGCTTTAAAAAACCTGAAAATATATATGTTGCCAAAAGTTGGAGATTCAATTATCACCAAGGCAACTTTGGTTTCAAAATTTGCAGGCGACAATTATACGTTGTGTACCATGAGCTGCCAAAGCTTATTAAAAGACAAAATACTTTTAGAATGCGAAATTAATTTGTTCATTCAAAAAACAATTTCGACTGTTTCATAATTAATTCAGTAAAAAATGAAAAAAACAATTTCTTTATTGCTGCTTTTTCTATCAGCCCTTGTGTACTCTCAAGAAAATGATGATTTCACACAACGTTTAAAAGCAATAAATACTTCCAATGTTGTTTATTATAATGTCGAAGGAGTTGATTTTTCAAGTCAAACCTATAATTATGATTTTTCTGAAAAGTCATTAAAAAAGATTTATAAAAAATTCAATATAAAAGACAGCGATTTAAAAAATAAAGAGAAATTTCTTTCAAACAATAACTTACATATTGTTAAAACAAAAAATATTACAGAAAATTTAGTTCAGACAAATTCCTATTATTTTGTAGAAGATAATAGTAAAACCATTACCATTGTTTGGTTTGGTTACTACAATAAACCAGATGAGGATTTTGAAAAACAATATATAAACCGGATTTTAAAGAATGAAATACCAAAAGATGTTTTTGAATCAATGAATATTGACTCCATCGGTTTTGCAGGAAGAAAGATCAAGCTCGGAAATAATTGTTCCTGGACAAATGTTAATACCGTTCAATGCCCTTATAACGGAGAAATGAATTGGTCTATTCATAAAAATATTGAAAGTGCCAAAACTTCGGTTGAAAACCAATTCACTGTTACAAAAAGCAAGAATGGGATAAAAATTATTTCAGAAGAACAAACTGCTGTCATATTTGAAGGAACCGAAACTACTGCAAAAAAAGTTGTTTTTGATTTTTCAGGGATGAAATCATTATTGGCAGGAATGTCTGGCGGAAAAACTTTGACTGTTTTTTATGTTGCAGAAAAGGTAAGAGATAATTTTGTAAGTTGTGTTATGAGTTTTTGGAACAACGATAATTTGTCCAAAAACGGCTTAGCACCATTATTAGAAAAAGTAATGCACCTTAAAAAATAAACTCTCATGGAAAAAGAAAAAGTACCACAAGACAAGGGTAATCTAACCAAAAATAATCTGAAAGAATTGTTATATGCTACCGATGAAAATGGTGAGTATACCACAACTTTAAGTACGGGATGGGAACCGAAAACCATTGCACTTTCCAATTCTATAGATGAAATAAACGAACGAATTGCCGAAGCAAAACAACAAGTCCAAAATGGCGAAGTAAGTCCGATTTGTTATTATATGGAACTTAATAAAATGGATCTTCCTATTTTGGCAAGCTATGTTGGCCTATGGAAATGGCGGGTAAAAAGACATTTTAAACCAGCGGTTTTCGCCAGATTAAGCGATACCATTTTACAAAAATATGCCGATGCTTTTGAAATTTCAATAGCCGAATTAAAAAATATCAAAACGGATTAATGAAAACGAAATTCACCCATCATCAATCTGCTCATTGCGAAAATGGAGTGGCATCCAACCTATTAAAAAACAGCGGACTGAACATCAGCGAACCGATGATTTTTGGAATTGGTTCGGGGCTTTTATTTGTGTATTTGCCTTTTATAAAAGTGAATCACGCACCGGCTATCAGTTACAGAACATTGCCCGGACAAATTTTTAATAAGGTTGCAAGCCGTTTACATTTAAAAATCAAAAGGCAAAAATTCTCTTCTGTAAGCGATGCCAACAAAGCTTTAGAAGAAAATTTGAAAAATAATATTCCAACCGGGTTACAAGTCGGAGTTTACAACCTGAGTTATTTTCCGGATGAATACCGCTTTCATTTCAACGCACACAATTTAGTAGTTTACGGAAAAACCGAAACTGATTATTTAATCAGCGATCCCGTAATGGAAACCGTTACGACTTTAACTCATACGGAACTGGATAAAGTGCGTTTTGCAAAAGGCGCTTTTGCCCCAAGAGGCCAAATGTATTATCCAATTCATATTCCTGCAGAAGTCAATTTAAAAAGCGCCATCATAAAAGGAATCAAAAGTACCTGTCGAGATATGCTGGCACCAGTACCAATTGTTGGGGTACGTGGAATTAAATTAGTATCCCGCCGAATTAGAAAATGGCCTGTAAAACACGGTGTCCGAAAAGCCAATCATTACCTGGCACAAATGGTGCGCATGCAGGAAGAAATTGGTACCGGAGGCGGTGGTTTTCGTTTTATTTATGCCGCCTTTTTGCAGGAAGCTTCGGTTATTTTGAATAATGAAGAATTGAAGGTACTATCAAAAGAAATGACAGAAATTGGAGATTCATGGCGCGATTTTGCTGTTGAAGCCTCCCGAATTTATAAAAACAGAAGCGCCAAAGAAGATGCTTACAATGCCATTGCTGATGATCTTTTGGACATCGCCAACAGAGAAGAAATCTTTTTTAAAAAATTGAAAAAAGCAATCAGTTAAGATATTTTGCAACCCATTATAAAAATAGAATCCCTTTCGAAAAAGTACAAAGATGCAGAAATGTATTCTTTGAACGATGTTTCGCTGGAAATAAATGAAGGCCAGATTTTTGGATTATTAGGTCCGAATGGCGCCGGAAAAACTACTTTAATTTCAATGCTCTGCGGTTTGATCAAACCAACTTCAGGACATTTTACAATCGATGATTTAAATTACACACATCATGCATCCAAAATCAAAAAAATAATTGGCGTTGTCCCTCAGGAATATGCTTTGTATCCAACGCTGACAGCCCGCGAAAATCTGCATTATTTTGGAAGTATGTACGGTTTAAAAGGTTCAGACCTGAAAGATAAGGTAATTGAAACTTTAGACCTTTTGGGATTATTAAAATTTGCTGACAAACGCATTGAAACTTTTTCAGGCGGAATGAAACGACGTGTCAATTTGATCGCCGGAATCCTGCACAACCCGAAAGTTTTATTTTTGGATGAACCTACTGTTGGTGTTGATGTTCAGTCTAAAAATGCCATTTTAGATTATCTGAAAGTTTTAAATCAAAACGGAACTACAATTATTTATACATCGCACCATTTGGCTGAAGCCGAAGATTTCTGCACCAATATTGCCATTTTAGACCGTGGCAAAATTTATGCAAAAGGAACACCATCAACCTTAATTGAGACTACTGAAAATGCCAGAAATCTCGAAGATGTTTTTATTTCATTAACCGGTAAAGACTTGCGAGATGATATATAAAATTTGGATGTCAATAGTAAAAGAATTTTTGCTGCTTAAACGTGATCTGGGCGGATTAATTATTCTGTTTATTATGCCATTAGTTCTTGTCATCACGGTAACTTTAATTCAGGACAGTACTTTTAAAACCGTAAGCGATTCTAAAATTCCGATTTTATTGGTTGATAACGACCAGGGTTCCGTTTCGAAAACGGTTTTTGAAAATCTTGAAAAAAGTCAATTGTTCAGCGTTGTTACTCAAATCGACAACAAACCCATTACGGAAGAAATTGCCAGAGAAAATGTCTACAAAGGAAAGTTTCAACTGGCGATTATAATTCCAAAAAACCTGAGCATTGATTTACAAACCAAAGTCGATCAGAATGTAGAAAACATTGTGAGTAAAATAGGTTTAACAGAAACGGATAGTACTGCACAAACCGAAAAGGCAGTAATTAAAGAAAAAGAAGTGAAATTGTATTTTGATCCGGCTGTACAGATGAGTTTCAAAAATGCGGTGATGAGCTCAATCGATAAAATGATTTCCCAAATCGAAACCAAATCAATTTATACTACTTTTCAAAATCAGCTTGGCGAAGAAAATACCCAATTCGAGCAAAAAAGTTTTATCACTTTCAAAGAAATAATTCCAAAAATCAATAATAAAGAAGTGTTGCCAAATTCGGTACAGCACAACGTACCGGCCTGGACACTTTTTGCCATATTTTTTATTGTGATTCCGTTGTCCATCAATATTGTAAAAGAAAAATCGCAGGGCACATTTGTTAGGTTATTGACCAATCCTGTCTCCAACTTAATTGTCATCATTGGGAAAACCATTACGTATTCTGTTATCTGTATGATTCAGTTTTATATGATGGTAGCTGTCGCAATTTTCTTGTTTCCACACATTGGTCTTCCTGCGTTAAATATTGAAGGGCATTTATTTTTAATGAGTGTGGTCGCTTTATTTTCAGGTTTTGCCGCCATTGGTTTCGGAATTTTATTAGGAACAATTGCGAGTACACAGGAACAATCAGCTCCATTTGGCGCGACAAGTGTGATCATTTTAGCTGCTATTGGAGGCGTTTGGGTTCCGGTTTTCGCCATGCCGAAAATTATGCAGCTTATTGCCAAATCATCGCCTATGAATTGGGGACTGGAAGCTTTTTACGATGTTTTATTGCGCAACGTTTCTTTCCTTGAAATCATTCCAAAAATAAGTTTGCTATTTTTGTTCTTTATAATCACAACTTCCATTGCCTTATTTTATGACAAAAAGAAAAGAACAGTATAACGAAGCCACAAACCTGACTGTTTCGCATGAAATCCGAATTCGTTTTAACGAAACTGATCCGCTGGGAATCGTTTGGCACGGCCATTATATTACCTATTTTGAAGACGGAAGAGAAGCTTTTGGACGCCAACACGGACTTACCTATTTAGATATTGCTGCAACAGGTTATACAACTCCAATTGTAAAATCAAAATGCGAACATAAATTATCATTACGTTACGGCGATGTAGTGACAATTGAAACAACTGTTGCCGAAACACCCGCAGCGAAGATAATTTACCGTTTTAAAATTATTGATGCAAAAGGTGAAGTGGCCTGCACCGGAGAAACCGTTCAGGTATTTTTAGATAAAGAAGGCAATTTGATGCTGACGAATCCTCCTTTTTATGAGGAATGGAAACGTAAAGTGGGATTATTAAAGTAAAAACATTTTAACCATAAAACAACATGAAGCTAACCAGCAAATTTATTTTTTTAATCTTATTTCTATGTTTACTTAGTTGTAACAAAAATGGAGTTGAAGATTCAAACCTATATTACGGTAACAATAATTATTATATTCCTGCTTTAATAATAGATACTGACAAAGTTTTAAATAATCCAGAAATAGAAAAACTAATAAAAGGATATTATTCAGATGATAAAAAGATAGAAGGAAAAATTAAAACCATATTAAATTACAACCATAAACCTTATAAGATCGTTTATTCGGAGAGAGAACAACTAACTGGAAATATTGATATCAATATTTTAAATTTCGATAAAATCAGAAAAGAGTTTCATCAAAAAATCACAGCATTTAAATCTATACAGAATACAACATCTTTAAAGGATCAAACTATTTATGGATATTATTTTAATCTTGGAAGCTGTGCTCATATTTCCTATATGGATGAGTTAAGTCTTATTTCAAAAGATAAAAAAGGTACTTATTTTTTAACTTCTTTATATAAAAACCAAGTTTCAAGAACTGATACTCTTTTAAAAAAAGAAAATAATTTTGAGAAAAACTATTTAGTTTGGCACGGAATCAACGAACCGCAAACAAAATCTAAACAAATTTTATACGAAACGAAAGATAAAGACATCATTGTTAAAGACCTTGACTATGTGAGTGAAAATGAAGAAAAATATGTTCATTATTATTTTAAACTTGATAAATGACAAGAGAAGTATTTATAAATGAAACCAATTGCATCACGCCTTTAGGATTTGATGTTGACTCCAACATCGAAGCGATTCTTCGCGGTGATTCCGGCATTCAGCTTCATAATGATATTTCTTTGATGCCAATTCCATTTTATGGTTCGGTTATAAGTAATGAAAAAATAAACAGCACTTTTGAAAAAATCAGCACTGAAACAAAATATACCCGCTTAGAAAAAATGATGATTTTGGCTTTAGAGCCGATTATTAAAAGTTCAGGAGTCGAATTGAATTCGAAAACAGCTTTTATCCTTTCGACAACAAAAGGAAATGTTACGGCTTTAAAAGATGATTCTGAAAAGAGTTTTCAAAACGCCCATTTGGATGTTCTAGCAAAAAATATTGCCGATTTCTTCGGATTTAAAACACAGCCAATTGTCGTTTCAAATGCATGTGTTTCCGGAATTTTAGCCGTTTCGGTTGCGAAAAGAATGATTCAGTCTGAGCTTTATGATCAAGTTTTTGTTGTTGCGGGCGATGAAGTATCCGAATTTGTTTTGTCCGGTTTTAATGCTTTTCAGGCAATGAGCGATTTGCCTTGTAAACCCTATTCTAAAAACAGAACCGGTGTAAGTTTGGGCGAAGCAGCCGCAGCGATTTTAATTTCGGCGGAAGCGAAAAATGCTAAAATAAAAGTGATTGGAGACAGTTCAATTAACGATGCGAATCATATTTCCGGACCTTCAAGAACAGGCGAAGGTTTGTTCCGAAGTATTCACAATGCGATGAAAGAAGCGGAAATCAATTCTAATCAAATCGGTTATATTTCAGCACACGGAACGGCAACTCCGTTCAACGATGAAATGGAAGCAATTGCCCTGAATCGTTTAGGTTTGCAAAATGTTCCTGTAAATAGTTTAAAAGGTTTTTATGGTCATACTCTGGGCGCTTCAGGATTATTGGAAACAGTAATCGCGATAGAATCAGCTAATCTAAATATGCTTTTTGAATCGAAAGGTTTTGATGAAATTGGGGTTAGTGAAGCTATAAATGTTATTGAGAAAAATAAAGAAAAGAACATTGAATATTTTTTGAAAACGGCTTCCGGATTTGGAGGTTGTAATACGGCGGTTGTTTTTGAGAAAGTGAAACACTAATTGCACTAATTTTCACGGATTAATTTCTTGAATTTAGTGCTTAATTAAATAAATGGAAAACGACAAAACATTCAAGACAAAAACTGGATTTTGCCACATCCTTCCAGAGAAAATAGTTTTAACTCGAGATGGAATAATTGGAAATATTTCAAAAACAATTGTTGGAAATGGAATGTCAAAAATCTTAATTATTTATTCCGCAGTTGCACTTTTCATGTTTTATAATGCTTTTACATATTTTCAAAATAACCAAAATGGTTCAGCAGTACTATTTAGTTTCTTAGGTGTTTTCTTGATCTATGGAATTATAAAAAGTCTTAACAATTCGGCCACTCCAATAATTGAAAGAAATAAAATTAAAGACGCTCAATTTATTAATGGCAAAAGTGGTTTGACACACACAAGATTTGAAATTATGTTTGAAGATGAAAATGGAAAATTAAAGAAACGTTTAATTATGCTTCCTGGGTCTTTAAATGATGGACAAAATGAAACTGAAAAAGCAGTAGAAATAATGAGAAGCGAAAGAATCCTTAAATCTTAAGTAACTAAATTAGATGAAACTATCGAAATTCATATTTATAACTCTAATCCTTCTTTCATCATTCGGATGCAAAAAGAGAGAAATGTCCGAATCTGATTTTGGAAAAGATGTTTTAAATAGCGTTTTTCTCGAAATTGTAGATTCTATTTATATGGATAGAAGAACTATGTATCCTCCTCCTATGCCGAGGATCGATTTTAAAACCAATAAAGAAGACACAATTGGATATCATGATAAATTAAAAAGATATCAAATTGCACAAGACAGTATTAAAAATGATAAACACAGAATTCTAATTGGCGTTCATGATTTTATAGTAAGCAACGGAATTAACGATAGTAAATTTAATTTGACTCTTTTTAAAAACAACAAAAAATTTGATTTTCAATATGCATCAAAATTTCCTGATCAAATATATTGGGACATAAACGACAAAAAAAGCAAAATGCCTGTTGGCACTATTAAGATTCATAAAATTCATTTCAATAAAACTAAAACATTAGGAACTTTATCTGCGAGTGCATCTTGTGGAGGAGGGAAATGTGGACAAGGATTTGAAATTACAATTGAAAATAAATCTGGGCAATGGCATATTTCAAAAATTGAAAATACTTGGTTATCTTAAATAAATCAATGACTCAAAATAAAACCTACATACAATCCTGCCTCACCATCCAAAACAATGAAATTGTTTTAAACGGAACTTCTGTATTCAAAACTGAACCAACTGATTTTGGTGATTTCGCAAAACAAGCGTATCGCAATTTTGATATTCAATATCCGAAGTTTTTCAAAATGGATGCTTTGAGCAAACTGGCTTTTTTAGGATCTGAATTACTTTTGGCTCCGATAACTTCATCGGATAAAGAAAATAATATCGCTTTGGTTTTGGCTAATAAATCCTCCAGTTTAGACACTGATGTAAAATATCAGGAATCAATTTCGGACAAAGAAAACTATTATCCGAGTCCGGCGGTTTTTGTTTATACGCTGCCCAATATTTGCCTGGGCGAAATAAGTATTCGCCATCAGCTGAAAAGTGAAAATTCTTTCTTTATATTTGATGCCTTCAACACGGATTTTATGTCGAATTATTCCAATATTCTTCTGAATACCAATAAGGCGGATATGGTTTTGTGCGGATGGGTAGAGTTTTTTAATGATAATTACAACGCTTTCCTGTGCACAATCGGCAAAGAAGAAAATACAAAATATACAAACGAAAATATCAATACATTATACAATAAATAATCATGGAAGCATTAAAAGAAGAATTAAAAAATAAAATCATCACGACTTTAAACTTAGAAGATATCGCAATCGAAGACATTGCTGATAACGATCCTTTGTTTGGAGACGGTTTAGGTTTGGACTCGATTGATGCACTGGAACTAATCGTGATTTTAGATAAAGATTACGGAATTAAATTGGTTGACCCAAAAGAGGGGAAAACCATTTTCCAATCCATCGAAACCATGGCGGGCTATATTAGTGCGAACAGAACAAAATAAATTTTTAGATTATTGGATATTCTTATTTATGTAATTTAAAAGTATAACAATCCAAAGATCTAAAAACCTAATAATCGAAATGAAAAAAGGTGTTGCAATAACAGGAATGGGAATTATCTCTTCGATTGGAAATTCAGTCGAGGAGAATTATATTTCGTTAATCGAAAATAAAACAGGCATCTCCCAAATTCAAAATATTCCGACTGTTCATGCTGATATTATCAAAGTTGGCGAGATCAAAAAAACCAATAAAGAATTGGTAAACGAATTGCAGCTTTCTGAAAATAATAATTTTTCGAGAACGGCTATGATTGGAACTTTAGCAGCTAAACAAGCTGTTGAAAATGCCGGGATTACATCAATCAACGAATTCAGGACCGGACTTATTTCTGCCACAAGCGTTGGCGGGATGGACATTACTGAAAAATATTATTACGATTATTTCAAACATCCTGAATTGGTTAAATACATTAGCTGTCATGATGGCGGTGATGTAGCTGAAAAAATTGCCGAGGAATTAGGTTTAAAAGGACTGGTTACAACAATTAGTACAGCCTGCTCATCGGCAGCAAACTCAATTATGCTGGGTGCACGATTGATCAGATCCGGAAAACTGGACCGCGTTATTGTTGGCGGAACAGATGCTTTGGCAAAATTCACCATCAACGGATTCAAAACTTTGATGATTTTATCTGACGATTACAACAAACCTTTTGACAATAATCGAAAAGGTTTGAACTTGGGTGAAGCAGCAGCTTATTTAGTTTTAGAATCAGAAGAAATGGTTCAGAAACAAAACAAAAAAGTTTTGGCCAGAGTTTCCGGTTACGGAAATGCAAACGATGCTTTTCATCAAACTGCCTCTTCAGAAAATGGCGATGGCGCTTATTTGGCGATGAAAAAAGCCTTTAAAGTTTCGGGTTTAAAACCTTCTCAAATTGACTACATCAACGTACACGGAACGGCAACACCTAACAATGATTTATCTGAAGGAAGAGCTATAAACCGGATTTATGGTGACGAAGAAGTGCCGGATTTCAGTTCCACCAAACCTTTTACCGGGCATACTTTGGCGGCAGCGGCGGCTATCGAAGCAGTTTACAGTATTTTGGCGATTCAGAATAATGTTGTTTATCCGAATCTGAATTTCGAAACTCAAATGGAAGAATTTGATTTGAAACCGCAGACTTCCTTAAAAAATAAAAATATTGAACACGTTTTGTCCAACTCTTTTGGATTTGGAGGAAATTGTTCTACTCTCATATTTTCAAAAAGCGAATGAAAACATATATAAATGGAATAGGTTGTATATCTGCTCAAAAAACATTTGATACTGTTTTTTTAGAGGAGGTCGTTGTAAATACTACTGAAAATGTATTGGCCGTGGTTGCTCCGGTTTATAAAGATTTCATTTCTCCTGTTGCTGCGAGACGAATGGCGAAAGGTGTTAAAAACGGAATAGTAGCTTCTGCTTTGGCCATGAAAGATGCCAATGTCGAAAATGTTGACGCCATTATTACCGGAACAGGTTTGGGATGTATTGAAGATTCTGAAAAATTTCTGAAAAATATTCTGGACAATAACGAAGAATTTCTAACTCCAACTTCTTTTATTCAGTCAACTCATAATACTGTTGGTGCTCAAATTGCTTTAACATTACAATGCAAAGGCTATAATTTCACATATGTTAATGGAGCTGTTTCTTTTGAATCGGCACTTTTGGATGCTAAAATGCAAATTGAAGAAGAAGACGTTAAGTCAGTTTTAGTAGGCGGCGTTGATGAAAACGGTGAATACACAACTGCTCTTTTCAAATTAAATGGTCGTATCAAAGCAGATAATACAGCACCTTATGATGTTTTAACCTCAACTTCAGGCGGTGCCGTTTATGGCGAAGGTGCCAGTTTTTTTGTTTTGGAAAATGAAAGAAATGATAATACGTATGCTGAAATTCTAGATATCGCTATTATCAATACTCTTGAAGAAAGCGAAATTGAAGATGAAATTAAATCTTTTCTGAAATCAAATAATTTAGATATTGAAGATATTGATGCTTTGGTTTTAGGTTTTGACGGAAATGCAGATTTTGAAAATTATTATAAAAATCTTGCTAAAAATGCTTTTGAAGAAATTCCTGTCTTGTATTACAAACATTTAAGCGGCGAGTATGATACGGCTTCGGCTTTTGGCTTATGGATGACAGCGAAAATTTTAAAAACACAGGAAATTCCGGAAATTGTAAAAGTAAATTCAATTGAAAAACCGGCTTACAAAACCATTTTATTATACAATCAGTTAAACGGAAAGAATCATAGCTTTACGTTACTTTCAAAATGATAACGCATAAAAACATTTCGTTATTTTTTATTTTTCTCCTGCTTTTATTGGTTCTTCTGAATCTTTATACAGCAATTAACTGGTTATGGTTTCCTGGTCTGATTTTAATCTGGCTTGGGATCAATGCTTTTGGTTCTGCCCGAATTTCTTCTAATTATCATGTAAAAACTTTCTGCAATAATCCATCTGAAACAGCAAAAAAAATTGCCATTACTTTTGATGATGGTCCGGGTTTTTTTACATTGGAAGTTTTAGAGCTTCTGAAAAAATACAATGCAAAAGCGACTTTTTTCTGTATCGGGAAAAACGTTGAACAACATCCGGAAATTGTAAAACAAATTATTGCCAAGGGTCATTTAGTTGGCAATCATTCTTATCATCATTCTCCTTTTTTTGATTTTTACAATGCCAAAAGAATCAGAGAAGAAATTGAAAAAACGGATGCCCTTCTTGAAAAATTCACTTCAAAAAAAATAAACTTTTTCCGTCCACCCTATGGAGTGACGACACCTTCAATTCGCAGGGCTTTGCAACTAACCGGTCACAAGGTTATTGGCTGGAATATCCGGTCCTTTGACGGCGGTACTAAAAATCAAAATTTAATTTTCAGTCGAATTATAAAACGGGTTTCTCCAGGCGGAATCGTACTTTTGCACGACACGGCATCACACTCTGTTTTGGTATTGGAACAGTTTTTGCAATTTCTGCAGCAAAACAATTATAAAGTGGTTTCTGTAGAGGAACTTTTGAACCTTAAAGCTTATGAAGACTAAAATATATTTATTCCTTTTACTAGTAATCGTTTTCGGTAATTCATTTGCTCAGGAACAAAAAATGACTGCAGCAGAAATCGCCACATTCAAACAAGATGTAAATGTTGTGGCAAAAAAAATAAAAACACTAAGTACCGATTTTGTGCAGTACAAACATTTGGATTTTTTATCAAAAGATATTGAAACTTCCGGAAAGATGATTTTCAAGGAACCGGGTCTTTTACAATGGCAATATAAAAAACCATACAATTATACTATAGTTTTTAAAAACGGGAAAATCCTGATTAATGACGAAGGAAAGAAAAGTGCCGTAGATATTGGTAACAGCAAAATTTTTGGACGAATCAATAAATTAATTGTGGGAAGCGTGAGCGGTAATATGTTTGATGACAAAGAATTTACGATTTCGTATTTTAAATTAAAAGGGCAAAATTTGGCGAAGTTCATTCCGAAAGATGCGACACTAAAAAAATACATCAAACAAATTGAACTGACTTTTGACCAGGAAGAAGCCACTGTTATACAAGTAAAACTTTTGGAATCATCTGACGATTATACGCGAATTGTTCTTAAAAATAAAATAATCAATGCAAAAATCGACGATTCAGTTTTTACTAATTAATTGCTTTTTAGCAGTTTTTCTAATTTCTTGCGGCTTGGTCACAAAAAATTATATGCCAAAAAAATTAGACAAAACGTCTTATGAAGTTCCGTATTTCTCCAATTCAAAAACCGATTATGTTTATAAAGCCAATATTATGGTTTACGGCCATGAATTATCCGGGATTTTTATTGCCAAAAAAATAAACGATACCACACACCGAATTGTTTTTACAACTGAGTTTGGAAACAAATTACTGGATTTTGAAATTTCTGAAACTGCTTTTAAAATCAATTCGATTGTTTCTGAATTAGACCGAAAAATACTGATTAATACGCTAAAAGAAGATTTTAGGTTACTGCTTAAAAAAGAATACCTGATTGAGCAACAATTTGAAAATGACGCTTCTGACATCTACAAATCAAAAGATGGAAAGCGTGACAACTACTTGTTTTTATCCAAAAAAGATAAAAAATTAGAAAAAGTCGTTCATTCATCAAAAATAAAAGAAAAAATAACTCTTACTTTTACTTCAGAAAACAATATTTTTGCGGAGAAAGTGGAGATTATTCATCAAAATATTAAACTGAAAATCGAGCTGAATTATTTTAAATCAGAATAGAATTTTAACCTAATCGTAAAATTAAATCTTTCTAAAAAATGAGAAAATTATCTGTAATTGCTTTTGTTTTATTTGTAAGCATCATGAATGCGCAAGTAACATTTAAACCTGGTTTAAGAGCCGGTGCCACTTTTTCTACATTTTCAAATACACGTTCAGATTATAAAACTGATTTTTATATTGGTGGTTTCGGTGAAATCAAATTAACTAAAATTTACACTCTGCAGCCTGAAATTACTTATAGCCAGCAAGGGTCAGATAATGTTAAAACCTTTGTTAGTTACAATAGCGGTCAGGATGTTGTTGAATCCAGGGATTTGGAAATTGACTACCTTTCGATTGCCATGATTAATAAATTTACTTTTAATGGTGGTTTTCAGGTTCAGGTGGGTCCAACTTTAGACTTTAGATTACGAGATAATTTAATCTATGAAAAATCTGATATTGATTTGGCTTTTATTACCGGTATTGGTTATAGACTGCCTTCGGGATTAACTTTTGAGGCTCGTTTCAAAAAAGGGCTGATAGATGTTTTAAACAGTGATTTTTACGGAAGCAAGAGTGATAATAGAGATTATTGGTTTGGTGATTATAATACAAATATCAGTTTTCAGTTGGGTATTTCTTTTCCTTTTGGTAAATAAAAAAATATGGTTTTAAAAGATTTTTACAAAGTTCTTTCAGAAGAGAAAACAGGAGATGCTAAATATAATTTTCGTATATTAGTTAATGCCGATCATGAGGTTTTTAAAGGTCATTTTCCGGGAAACCCAATTATGCCGGGAGTCTGCATGATTCAGATTATCAAAGAACTTACAGAATCTATAACGAAAAGTTCACTAATGATACAAACACTGACTAATGTAAAATTCATGGCACTGATCAATCCCGAAGTTAATCAGGAATTACGTTTGGAGCTTGACATTACAACCACAGATGAAAATTTGGTAAAAGTAAAAAACACCACTTATTTTAACGATACTGTTGCTTTAAAACTGAGCAATGTGTACAAAAAAATATAAAATATGAAACTTCTTTTTTCAATCTTTTTATGGATTGCTTTTATTGGAAATCCCGATTTGGCTTCTATTCGTAAAATGTACCCAACAGTTACAAAATCTGAAAACAATGCCAAAGAGTTTACGGCTAAGTTAGCGACTATTTCAAATGATGATGATAAAATTCTGGTAGCTTATAAAGCAGCTTCCATTTTATTGGAATCTAAGTTTGAGAAGAAACTGAAAGATAAAATGGAACGATTTAAAGAGGGGGCAAAACTATTGGAATCGACCATAAAAAATGACCCAAATAACATAGAAATCAGAATGATCCGTTTGAGCATTCAGGAAAATGTTCCTGGAATTACAGGATATAAAAAGAATATTAAAGAAGACAAAAAATTTATTACCGCACATTATAGTGAGCAAAATGCCACTTTAAAAGAATACTTAAAAGACTTTATTTTACAATCTGATAGTTTCTCTGATAAAGAAAAACAATTCGTGAAGTAAGCTAAAGCAAAACTCCAAATGAATTCTACTTTATCACAGCAAAAACAAGTAAATGCAACACATTTTTGTGTCATTGTTCCCACATACAACAATCACAAAACATTAAAAAGAATGCTGGATTCTATTTTAGATTTCACTACAAATATCATCATCGTCAATGACGGGTCGACTGATGAAACCTTTGGGATTTTAAAACAATATTCGCAGCTTACCCAAATTCATCATCCTAAAAATATAGGAAAAGGAAGAGCGCTGAGAAACGGATTTCGAAAAGCAATAGAAATGAATTTCGAATATGCGATTACGATCGATTCTGACG
Source organism: Flavobacterium piscis (assembly GCF_031457575.1). GTDB lineage: Bacteria > Bacteroidota > Bacteroidia > Flavobacteriales > Flavobacteriaceae > Flavobacterium > Flavobacterium piscis_A. Next base: position 601,804 of record NZ_JAVDWQ010000001.1, read on the forward strand.
GTCAGCATTTTGCTTCTGATATTCCAGGTTTTATTGAGGCAATTCAAAAAGAACCCAATTCTTTATTGATTGGAAGCCGAAATATGACACAGGAAAACGTGCCAAAGAAAAGCAGTTTTGGAAATAAATTTTCTAATTTTTGGTTTTGGTTTGAAACCGGAATCAAACTCGAAGATACCCAATCCGGTTTCAGATTGTATCCTTTACGATTAATTCCGAAACAATTTTATACCAATAAATTTGAGTTTGAAATTGAAGTCATTGTGCGTTCAGCCTGGAAAGGAATTGTTGTAAAAAACATTCCGATCAGGATTTTATATGATCCTGCAGAGCGCGTTTCGCACTTTCGTCCTTTCAAGGATTTTACACGAATCAGTATTTTAAATACCGTTCTGGTTATCAATGCATTACTGTATATAAAACCCCGGGACTTTTTTCGAAGAGCAAAAAAAAAAGGCCTTAAAAAATTCTTCCTTGAAGATATTTTAGAGAGCGGAGATTCTAATTTCAAAAAATCTGCAGCTATTGCTTTAGGAGTTTTTATCGGAATTTCTCCTTTTTGGGGTTTTCAAACCGTCTTGCTTTTTACTTTCGCAGCTTTATTCAGGCTTAATAAAGTCATAGCCTACATGGCTTCGAATATAAGTTTTCCTCCTTTTATCCCGTTTGTTATTTATGGCTCATTAAAAATGGGAAGCTATTTTGTACCTACTGATATACCCTTAATTTTAGACAGCTCCATTACAATTGATGATATTCAAAAAAATGCAACACAATATATCGTCGGAAGTCTTACTTTAGCATCCGTTTCAGCGCTGTTTTTTGGAGTTATCAGTTATTTGCTTTTAACTGTTTTCAGTAAAAAAAATATGGAATAACTTTGGCGAAAATTCATATCAGGAAAATCTAAAATTTTAAAAATGCATCAGTATTTCTACGCCATACATCAATTTGTAAACCGAAGAAAATCTTTATCGGTTTTATTGGCTGTTCTGTTGCTTTTTATATTTGGATTTTTTGCTTCTCAAATCAAATTTGAAGAAGATATTACCAAACTTATTCCAACAAGCGACAAAGCGGATGTGACGGCAAAAGTGCTGAAACAGCTCAATTTTGCCGACAAAATCACGGTTATTTTCAAAGTCGGAAAAAACGGAACTGACGAGGATTTAAAAGAAATGGCAGCTGCTTTTTCGGATAGTGTAGCTCAATCCTGTAAACCTTACGTTACAGGAATCCAGGGCAAAATTGATGAGGAAAATATTCAGGAAACTATTGATTTTGTCTACCAAAATCTTCCGCTTTTTCTGGAAAATAAGGATTACGAAGCAATTCAAAATAAACTTCAAAAAGACAGTATTTCAGCAACCGTTCAGGGAAATTACAAATCGATTATTTCACCATCCGGATTTGTAACCAAAGATTTTATTCTGCAGGATCCTCTAGGGATTTCATTTATCGCTTTAAAGAAATTACAACAGCTCAATGTTGGTGATGATTTTATACTGGACAACGGTTTTGTAATGACCAAAGACAAAAAGAAATTGCTGCTTTTTATCACCTCCAATCTTCCATCAAGCGAAACTGAAAAAAATACGATTTTTGCGGCAAAACTCAAATCCATTCAGGAAAATCTCAACCAGCAATATACAACCAAAGCTGCTGTCAGTTATTTTGGTTCAGCTTTGATTGCGGTTGCAAACGCCAATCAAATTAAAAGCGATATTATCTTAACGACAACTATTGCAATGTTTACGTTGATGTTAATTTTGATTTTATTTTACAGAACAATTTTTATCCCCATAATTATTTTTATTCCAACAGTTTTCGGTGCTTTGTTTGCCGTTGCATTTTTATATTTTGTAAAAGAACAAATTTCAGCCATTTCACTCGGAATTGGTTCTATTTTATTGGGAATCACCATTGACTATTCCTTGCACATTCTTACACATTACAAACACAACAGCGATGTAAAAACTTTGTACAAAGACATTACAATGCCTGTAATTATGAGCAGTTCAACGACAGCCGTTGCTTTTTTATGCCTGCTTTTTGTAAAATCTGATGCACTGAATGATCTGGGAATTTTCGCAGCTGTCATTGTAATGACTTCGGCGTTTTTCTCTCTTTTGATCATTCCTCATTTATACAAACCAAAAGAAAATAATTTTGAACACAAGAAAAATGTAATTGATAAATTAGCTCATTTTTCTTTTCATAACAATAAATTTCTAATTAGCTTTTGCCTTTTAATTACGATTGTTTGTTTTTTTACTTATAACAATGTTGGTTTCAACAATGATTTGTCGCAATTGAATTTTGTTCCAAAGGAAATAAAAGCCGCAGAAAAAGATCTGGAAGAAAGTACCAGTTTAACTTCAAAAACAATTTATGTAGCTTCATACGGAAAAAGTATGGAGGAGGTTTTGCAAAACAACAGCCAGCTTTTTCAGGATTTATCTGCAGCAAAACAACAAAATAAAATTCTAAATTTCAGTTCTGTAGGTGGAATAATGCTTTCGCAGAAGGAACAGCAACAGAAAATTAGCACGTGGAATTCGTTTTGGGATGACAATAAAAAGCAGCTTTTAAAATCAGAATTGATTACTGAAAGTTCAAAATTTGGGTTTAAACCCACTACCTATACTGCCTTTTTTGATCATTTGTATTTTAATTTCAAACCCATTTCAGCCGAAGATTATTTAAAAATACAGGCTTTGCAATTGCATGAATTTGTAACTCAAAAAAATGGATTTTTTACGATTTCGACTTTAGTAAAAGTGACACCTCAACAACGTGATGTTTTTGTAAAATCGGCTGCAGCCAAAAATAATCTGATTGCAATTGATCGCCAGCAAATGAATGAAACTTTTTTCAGCACTTTGAAAACCGACTTTAATTCGCTTGTCAATTATTCGTTTATCGCCGTAATTTTAATTTTGTTTTTCTTTTTCCGAAGAATCGAATTGGTTATCGTCAGCTGTATTCCGATTGCCTTAACGGGAATTGTAACAGCCGGAATTATGGCAATCTTTGGTATTCAGATGAATATTTTCAGTATGATTGTCTGCACTTTGATTTTTGGGCATGGTGTCGATTTTAGTATTTTCATGACAAGTGCGCTCCAGAAAGAATATACCACCGGAAAAAACGAAATTGCGATTTACAGGACTTCCATAATTTTGGCCGTAATTACAACGATTTTAGGTATTGGCGCAATGATTTTTGCAGAGCATCCTGCGTTGCAATCTATTTCATCTGTTTCCTTAATTGGAGTTTTTGCCGCATTGATTATTACGTTTATTTTCTACCCTATTCTATTCAAATTATTTATTACGAATCGTGCGAAAAAAGGAAATGCCCCTTTTCAATTGCGAACGTTTTTTCATGGGGTTGTATCCTTTTTCTACTACGGAATGGGCGGTATTTTAATGTCCCTTTTTAGTTTTACCATTATGCCGATTCTTCCCATAAAGGAAAAAACAAAAATGAAAGGTTTTCGATATGTGATTTCAAAATTCATGAAATCGGTGCTTTATTCGAGTCCATATCTTCATAAAAAAGTAATCAATAAATTCAATGAGAATTTCGATAAGCCAGCCATTATAATTGCCAACCATTCTTCATTTCTGGATATTCTGTCCATGGGAATGCTGAGTCCAAAAATTATTTTTTTGGTAAATGACTGGGTGTACAACTCTCCTGTTTTTGGCGGTACGGTCAGAAAAGCAGGTTTTTATCCCGTTTCTGAAGGATTAGAAAGCGGAGTCGAACATTTACGTCAAAAAGTAAATGAAGGATATTCGCTGATGATTTTTCCGGAAGGAACACGGTCTGAAAGCAATCAGATCAACCGTTTTCATAAAGGTGCTTTCTATCTTGCTGAGGAATTCAATTTAGATATTGTCCCTGTTTTGATTCATGGTGCTTCAGAAGCGATTCCGAAAGGTGATTTTGTAATTCATGACAGCACTCTGACCATTTCTATTTTAGAAAGAATCTCACCTGATAATTTTTCGTTTGGAAAAAATTACATTGAGAGAACCAAACAATTAAGTTCCTATTTTAAAACTGAATTTAGTAAAATTCGTAAAGAACTCGAAGGCCCTGAATATTTCAAAAAAATGCTGACCAACAGTTATGACTATAAAGAAATTGAAGTCATAAATAGTATCAAAAACAATTTAAAAACTCATTTGGAAGTATATCATCGCTTAAACGGTCATCTTTCGGCGAAAGCCAAAATATTGCATTTATCAAACGATTACGGACAATTAGATGTGTTATTGACCCTGCAGGAACCACAAAGAAAAATATATTCATATAGTACTGACGAAGAAAAACGAGATGTTGCCAAAACCAATTATATCGTTAAAAAAAGAAAAATCATTTATCTGGAAAATATAGAAACGGTGATTCAAAATCAATACGATGCTGTTTTAATTTCAGATGAAAAACACAAAACCGATTTAGAGAAAATTACTTCAGTGACTTCCTGTATTATTTTAATCGATAATCCAGGTTTAAAAAGCACTTTGATTAATTTTGGTTTCGATTCTGTTTTGGAAGAAGATTCCATAATCGTATTAAAGAAAATTTAGAGATGAAAGAGCAATATGATGTGGTAATTGTTGGGAGCGGTTTAGGCGGTTTAGTTTCATCGATTATTCTGGCTAAAGAAGGCTACAGCGTTTGTGTGCTCGAAAAAAACAATCAATACGGTGGAAATTTACAGACTTTTGTCCGGGATAAAACTATTTTTGATACCGGAATTCATTACATAGGAGGTTTAGGTGAAGGACAAAACCTGTATAAATATTTTAAATATCTGGGCATTGTTGACCAATTGCATTTAAAAAAACTGGACGAAAATGGTTTTGATATTATCTCTTTTGAAGATGATCAAAACGAATATCCGCATGCTCAGGGTTACGACAATTTCGTTAAACAATTAGAGCATTATTTCCCGGAAGAAAAATCAAATATCGAAGACTATTGTCAAAGATTAAGAACAATTTGCGATTCTTTTCCACTCTATAATTTGGAATATGAAGGTAAATATGACAATGCTATTTTAGAATTAAATGCTAAGGCAACTATTGACGAATGCACAAAAAATGAAAAATTAAGAGCCGTTTTAGGAGGTTCTAATTTTTTATATGCCGGAATTGCAGACAAATCTCCTTTTTATGTTCATGCTCTTTCGGTTAACTCCTATATTCAGAGTTCCTGGCGCTGCATTAATGGCGGCAGTCAGATTACGAAACAATTACTCAAACAGCTAAAAAAACACGGAGGAGCGTTTTATAAATACAAGGAAGTTACCCGTTTTAATGTGGAAAACAACAAAGTAACTTCGGTAAATATGAAAGATGGAACCCAACTTTCAGGCTCTTATTTTATCTCGAATATAGAACCAAAAACCACACTGAAATTAGCCGGCGAAGAGAACTTCAGGAAATCATTTTACAGTCGGATCCAGAGCCTTGAAGGCGTTATTTCTGCCTTCAGCATCTATATTGTTTTTAAGCCGGAAACTTTTAAATACATCAATCATAATCATTATCATTTTAAAAAAAGCAACGAAGTCTGGACTGCTCATGATTATGATGAAGATTCATGGCCAAAAGCTTTTATGGCTTCTATGAATGCTTCAAAAAAACAGGAAGAATGGGCAGAAGGAATGACGTGTATTACCTACATGAAATATGACGATGTCGCTCCCTGGATCGATACCTTTAATACAACGGCTGAAAAAAATGACAGGGGAGAAAGTTATGAAGAATTTAAATCCAGAAAAACGGCGAAATTTTTAAATGAAATTGAATTGAAATTCCCCGGAATCAAAGATTGTATTCGATCAGTTCACACCTCAACACCACTTTCTTATCGTGATTATATTGGCGGCGACAAAGGCAATATGTACGGTTACGTAAAAGATTCAAACAATCCGATGAAAACCCTGATTGCATCAAAAACTAAACTGGATAATTTATATTTAACCGGGCAAAGCATCAATATGCATGGTGTTTTGGGTGTTACAATTGGTGCAGTGGTAACCTGTTCTGAAATTGTTGGAAAAGAATATTTAGTAACCAAAATCAATAAAGCATCTGAATAAAAACGTGGGTATGAAGAATCGAGTTATAATACTTTTCTTTGTTGGATTTTGGTTGGTTTTCGCTTCCTGCGGTACCTCAAAATCAAAACGCCATTTACCGGATGTTACGAATTACAATACAGTAAAACCCGTTGTAACCAAACAATCCGATACGGTTTTTATTTCCGGTAAAAATTCATTTTTAAAAAATAAACAAGGTCTTTGGGAGTTGTATGTTGAAGGTGGCCCGTTTGAAATTGGACTAACCACAGGAGCCTTATCCGATTCACTTTTGCAACAACAGGAAAAAATATTTTTCTCCAGAATTGAAGATATTGTTCCTTCAAAATTACAGCAAAAAATACTCCGGAATTTTCTAAAATGGTACAATCGGAAATTATATACTAATGTCCCGGAAGAATATCAAACCGAAATTTATGGGGTTTCGCAATACACTTCTCAGAATTTTAATGATATAGCACCACAATACCAACGCAGTTTATATTTGCATGCTGCCCATGATATTGGTCATGCCTTGCAGGATTTGGCTTTGGTAGGCTGCTCCTCATTTGCCGCCTGGGGAGAAAAATCAGAGAACGGGAGTTTAATTCTGGGTCGTAATTTTGATTTTTATGTAAATGACGCTTTCGCTGAAAATAAAATAGTTGCCTTTATAAAACCAGAAGAAGGATATCCGTTTATGATGGTCACCTGGCCCGGAATGATTGGTGCGGTTTCAGGAATGAATAAGGAAGGTTTAACTGTGACGATTAATGCATCGAAATCTAAAATTCCGATGAGTGCCAAAACCCCGATTTCTATTTTGACCCGGGAAATTTTACAACATGCAAAAAACATTGAGGAAGCTATTGCCATTGCAAAAAAAAGAAAGGTCTTTGTTTCTGAATCTATTATGGTAGGAAGTGCCCAGGATAATAAAGCCATTTTGATTGAAGTTTCTCCCAGGAAAATGGATGTTTACGACGTTCCAAACAGCAATCAATTAATTTGTTCGAATCATTTTCAAAGTAACAATTTAAAAAATGACAAACGGAATCAATCGCAAATTACCACTAGCCATTCTAAATATCGTTATGACAGGATGCAGGAACTTTTTTCAGAAAAACCGAAAATCAATCCTGAAATCGCTTCTGAAATTCTTAGAAATAAAGAGGGCTTGGAAAATATCTCTTTAGGTTATGGCAACGAAAAAGCATTAAATCAATTGATGGCGCATCACGGAATTATTTTTAAACCGAAAGAAAAAAGGGTTTGGGTTTCGGCAAATCCCTATCAATTGGGAGAGTTTGTCTGTTACAATTTAGATTCTGTTTTTAAAGAAAGAAAAACTGATTTTATAATTTCATTTGAAGAAGAAAAACTGACTATCCCTAAAGACCCATTTTTAGAAACTGCTGCATTTCAAAACTATCAGAAATTTAGAATTGAAGATCATAAAATAGATGTATTTTTGAAAAATAAAACGGAAATCACATCTGAATTTATAGCAAATTACCAATCCCTAAACCCTGATTATTGGGTTGTGTATTACAAAGCAGGACTGTACTTTTATCAAAAAAAACAATTTCATCTGGCTCAAAATAATTTTGAAAAAACATTGACAAAAGAAATTACAACAACTCCTGAAAAAACGACAATTGAAAAATATTTAAAAAAAATCAAAAGAAAATGACCATTATTCCAGCAATAGAAAAGGATTCTTTAGAACAGATTAAAATTTTTCAGGAACGAAAATTAGCCGAATTTTTAGAATATATCAGTCAAAATTCACCTTTTTACAAACGGTTATTCAAGGAAAAAAATATTGATCTTTCGAAGATTAAAACCCTTGAGGATTTACAACTTTTACCCGTCACTACAAAAGAAGATTTACAACAATATAATGATGATTTTTTGTGCGTGCCACTGCATAAAATTATTGATTATGCCTCTACTTCCGGAACATTGGGCGATCCCGTAACTTTTGGCTTAACTGATTCTGATTTGGATCGACTGGCGTATAATGAAGCCATTTCGTTTGCCTGTGCCGGAATTGCAGAAGGTGATGTGGTACAATTGATGACGACAATCGACCGGAAATTTATGGCCGGTTTGGCTTATTTTCTTGGACTTCGAAAACTGAAAGTGGGTGTTATCCGCGTTGGTGCCGGAATTCCGGAATTGCAATGGGATTCTATTTTAAAATACAAACCTTCGTATCTGATTACCGTTCCTTCTTTTTTACTAAAGCTAATTGAATATGCCGAAATTCACGGAATCGACTATAATAATTCAAGTATCAAAGGAGCAATTTGTATTGGGGAATCGTTGAGAAATCAGGATTTTTCGATGAACATCTTGTCAAAAAAAATAACTGATAAATGGAATATTAAGTTGTTTTCGACTTATGCTTCTACCGAAATGAGTACTGCTTTTACTGAATGTGAACACGGTGTTGGCGGTCATCATCATCCGGAATTGATTATTATTGAAGTTTTAGATGAAAATAATATTCCTGTAAAAAATGGAGAAGTGGGTGAATTGACGTTTACCACTTTAGGAATTGAAGCCATGCCGTTGTTGCGTTTTAAAACCGGTGATATTGTACAACTTCACAATGAGCCTTGTGCCTGTGGTAGAAATACTGTACGCGTTGGTCCGGTTGTAGGCCGTAAAAAACAAATGATCAAATACAAAGGAACAACACTTTATCCGCCGGCAATGAATGATGTTTTGAGCGATTTTGATACTATTGAAAATCACATTATTGAAATCTCTACCAATGATTTAGGTACTGATGAAATCCTTATCAAAATTGCCGTAAAAAATCAATCACCTGAATTTTTACAGGAAATCAAAGATCATTTCAGGGCTAAATTACGAGTAACTCCTAAAATTGAATTTACTTCAAAAGAAATTTTAAATCCTTTGGTTTTTAACCCGATGAGTAGAAAACCAATTCGCTTTTTTGATTTCCGAAATAACATATAGAACTTTTTTTTCACCATATAGTTCATTCTAGCTTTGTGTAAAGTTTTATATGAACTTATATTACTTATATGGTTTAATTTCAACGCTTTGAATCTCACTATTAATGTTTTGCGTGGATTCAGCTAAAAAGTTGTAATTTTGCAAAAAATAGTGAAGATGGTCAAGATTGGCAACATAGAATTACCCGAATTTCCTTTATTACTTGCACCGATGGAAGATGTGAGCGATCCACCGTTTCGCAGATTATGCAAAACCCACGGTGCTGACATGATGTATTCTGAATTTATTTCTTCGGAGGGGTTGATTCGTGATGCTATCAAAAGCCGAATGAAGCTGGATATTTTTGATTATGAACGCCCAGTTGGAATTCAGATTTTTGGAGGTGATGAAGAAGCAATGGCACTTTCGTCTAAAATTGTTTCTACGGTAAAACCGGATTTGGTTGATATTAATTTTGGATGTCCCGTTAAAAAGGTAGTTTGTAAAGGTGCCGGCGCGGGTGTTTTGAAAGATGTAGATTTGATGGTGCGTTTAACCAAGGCCGTTATCCGAAGTACTGATTTGCCTGTAACGGTAAAAACGCGTTTGGGCTGGGATGACAATTCCATTAACATTGATGAAGTTGCCGAAAGACTTCAGGATATTGGTGTTCAGGCTTTAACCATTCACGCCAGAACCCGAGCGCAAATGTATAAAGGACACGCTGATTGGTCGCATATTGCACGCGTAAAAAATAACCCGAGAATTACAATGCCTATTTTTGGAAACGGCGATATCGACTGTCCTGAAAAAGCATTAAAATATAAAAATGAATATGGCATTGACGGCATCATGATTGGTCGTGCCGCTATTGGTTATCCCTGGATTTTTAATGAAATCAAACACTATTTTAAAACCGGAGAACATTTAGCTGCTCCAACCGTTGCTGATCGTGTTGAAGCTGCCAGAAATCATTTAATCTGGTCGATGGAATGGAAAGGCGAACGTTTAGGAATTGTAGAAATGCGCCGTCATTATACCAATTATTTCAAAGGAATTCACTCGTTTAAGGAATATAAGCAAAAGTTAGTCACCACTGATACACCTGAAGATTTATTCGCTGTTATGAAAGAAATTGAACAGGTTTATGCGGGTTATGAATTTGTTTAAAAAAACATAAAAAAGAGGCTGTCCTTACTTTTCGGACAGCCTCTTTTTCTTTGTAGTACTCGGATTAGAGGAGATGGAGAGTACTCTCGTACAGACGATTCTCAGAGCTTCCATTTTATTTGTAAAACGGACTTTTTAATTTTAGAGGACTTTTCAGTGCCCTCCAAAATAAAGATCTTTTTTTTATAAGCTTATACCTGAATACGTTTCCATTTTCCTCTTTTGTAAAAGAAAATACCTGCAAGAGTTATAGCCGTTTCAGCAACAGGAATTGCAATAAAAACGCCAGTTGGTCCCATTTGAAAATGTTTTGCCAATAAATAAGCCAGTGGAATTTGAAACAGCCAAAACCCAAAGAAATTTATTCCGGTTGGTGTCCAGGTATCTCCTGCTCCATTGAAGGTGTTGATTAAAACCATTCCGATTCCGTAGAAAATAAATCCGATACTCATAATTTGTAACGCTTCGACCGCAACTATTTTTACCATTTCATCATTCGTAAAAAACGAAATAATGTATTTACCAAAACATAATGTAATGACCATAATTGTTGCCATAAAAATCACATTGTATCTGGCCGTTGTAAAAACAGATTTTTCGGCACGTTTAATTTGTTTGGCTCCTAAATTCTGACCGACCAAAGTCGCAGCGGCATTGCTCAATCCCCAGGCTGGAAGAATAAAAAACATCATGATTCTCAAGGCAGTTTGATAACCTGCTGAACCCTGATCGCCACCTGTTGTCGCTACTAATTGTGCAAGAAAAATCCAACTGCAGGATGCTATTACGAATTGTAGAATTCCCGGAGCCGCAATTTTTATCAATGCTTTTATCTGTTTAAAATCCGGTGTGAAATAGGCGATTTTAATTTTTAAAATTCCGTTTCCGGAAAACAAATGATACACTTGATATAATACTCCGATACTTCTTCCTAAAGTAGTAGCCAAAGCCGCTCCTATCAATCCAAAAGCCGGAATCGGACCTATGCCATTAATCAAAATTGGACATAAAATGATATTGCAAATATTGGCCAGCCAAAGACTTTTCATGGCGATGGCGGCATTTCCTGCACCTCGAAATATTCCGTTGATCAAAAATAAAAGCATAATGCATAAGCTCGAACCAATCATTATTTGAGTAAATCGGTAACCATGTTCGGCTGCATCAACAGATGCTCCCATAAGCAACAGTATATCTTTGGCATAAATCACACCCAAAATACTCATTATACTGTTAACAACAAATGCGATAATGACTGCCTGCATTCCTGCTTTTGCCGCAGCAATTGGATCTTTTTCCCCAATTCGCCTGGCTACAACTGCCGTTGCTGCCATACTCATTCCAATTGCTATAGAATATATGATAGTCAGTACAGATTCCGTTAAACCCACCGTTTGAATCGCAAAACTACTATGTTCTAAATGTCCGACGAAATATAAATCGACTAAAGCAAAAACCGATTCCATCATCATTTCTAAAACCATTGGAATGGCTAATAGAATAACTGCTTTTTTGATACTTCCAGCGGTATAATCAAAAGATTCATCGCCTTTGATGGCTTGTTTTAAAGTAATATAAATTTTAGAAAATAAACTTTTCTGTATTATTGTTTCTGTCATGATAGGTTAGGATAAATAATAGAATTAGTCCAGATCCAATATCTGAACTCAAAAATAAAAACGTAAGTATCCTAATTATTTAAAAATAAAATAGGATTAGGCAGAAACAATCATATGCTTGTAGATTTTAAGGCGATAAATATAAGTATTTTTTTTTATGTAAAAATATTAATCCAGCAACTTTTTACTCACACGACTACTGGCAATTAAAGAAGCCACAAATCCAAGAGAAACAATAGTTCCCATAACAATAAGTACGTTTTCGAGTGTAAAAATTACTGGATATGCCAAAGTTGACGTGATCATAATCAGTTCAAATTGCTGTTGCAGCAATACCAAAGCAATACCCAGAACTAAACCAATTATACCTCCAAAAACACTTAACAAAGTTCCCTGAAGCAGGAATATTTTTCTTAAATGATGAATGGGGGTTCCAAGATTAAACAAGGTTTTGAGATTTCCTTTTTTATCCAGAATCATCATTATCAAAGCCCCAATCAAATTAAAAAGCGCCACGATAATCACTAAAGTAAAAATCAGATACACGGCGATATTCTCAGTGTTGAGCATTTTATACAAAGACTCATTGAGCTGTGCCCTGTTTTTTAAAGTAATTTTGTTTTTAAAAATAGTCTGAAGTTCAGCTTTAATTGCATTTTCATCTGCGTTTTCTTTCAGATTCAACTCAATTCCGGAAATTTGGTTCGGTTTGTACATCAGCAATTCCTGTACTAAACCCAAATCGGCAAATACATACTTAGAATCTAACTCTTCGCTTACAGAATAAATTCCTACCGGCAGTACATCTGTTTTATTAAAAGCTTCATCCGGATTTTCAATAGCACCTTTTCCGGGTTTAGGTGCAAATACCTGCAACGGATTTTCAAAGTCCATTATTCCCATCGAAAAATTCTGAGCAATTCCGTAACCAATCACCACCTGATACGTATCCGGTTTAAGCCATTGCCCATTGAAAAGTTTTTTTTTGATATTATTCACTGCCGGATAAAAACTATCCACCCCTTTTAAATTGGTTACCTGTTGTTTGTCTTTAAACAAAAACAAAACCCGTTCTTCGATAATTTTTGTGTACGAAGCAACGCCTTCTGTTTTTTTAATTTGATTTTCCTGATCAGGTGTAATCAAAAATGATTTTCCGTATGTACTGGTGATTTTTAAATCCGGGTCAATTTCATTTGTAAAAGAAAGACTAAACACTTTTAAACCGCTAAAAACAGATAATACCACAAACAAAGCCATTGTACCAACAATGATTCCCATGCTGGCAATATAATTGATAACATTAATAGCATTGTTTTTACTTCTGCTAAAAATATAACGTTTGGCTATGTAAAGGGGGAAATTCAATTTATAATTTTCTTCTTTTATCTAAAAGATCACGATTCTCGATTGGGTTTTCTCTATTTGATAAAGCGTTGTCAATTTTCTCGATATAATCTAACGAGTCATCGATAAAAAACACCAAATTAGGCACACGACGCAATTGCAAACGCACACGTTGAGACAAATCGTGTTTGATTAGGGTTGTATTTGATTTTATCCCTTCTAATGTTTCTTTGGCTTTTTCTTGTGGAAAAATACTTAAATACACTGTTGCCACAGATAAATCTGAAGTTACACTAACTTTGGATACCGAAATTACTAAATTATTAATTCCGTTTTTTCGCACTTCACCTTGCAGGATATCAACCAAATCTTTCTGGATGACACCGCCTATTTTTTTCTGTCTATTTGTTTCCATACTGCAAAAATACTATTTTTAAATTCAATCGTTGCAATTTCATATTCAACAATCAAATGATTTTTTATGTGATTAAACACTCCTTATTATTAAATCTTTGTTATTCGATTCTAAAAGCTGTGAATCTTCTTTCCTTTCTAAAAACATTCCAATCATTTGAAAATGTTTTTTAAGAATGTCAAATCTCAAAAAAACACAGGCTTAAAAAAGAATATTTTCAAAATTAAAACGTCAAAAAATGAATTTTGTATAAGTTATAAAATTCACATAAAAAATACATTTGTACATCTTTAAAAGTTGTATTTTGGATTAAAAAAATAAATATTTTTCATCAAAATGCTTAAAATGGTATTTATTTAATAATTCAAATATGGCAAAATTAGCACCAAGTTTAAATCACAGCGGCTGGGATGAAATGTTTTCTAATAAGGGCGTCCGGGATTCCTATCGTCAGGTTTTTCAAACCCTGCAAAGTCTGAATCATAAAACTTTGACCAATAAGCAAAAACAAGCCTCTGATTTATTTATGAATCAGGGAATAACTTTTACTGTTTACAGCGATGACGATAAAGGAATTGAACGAATATTTCCTTTTGACATTATCCCAAGGATTATCACGCAGGAAGATTGGCTCGAAGTAGAGTCTGGAATCAAACAGCGATTGTTAGCACTGAATTTGTTTTTAGAGGATGTTTATAATGATCAGAATATCATAAAAGATGGTATTATTCCGGCTGGATTAATTGCTTCATGTCCACATTATATTCAGGAAGTACAAGGTATAAAAGTACCCCATAATATTCATGTACATATTGCCGGTATCGATTTGATTCGGGGTTCCAAAGGCGAATTTTATGTTTTGGAAGATAATTTACGTTGCCCAAGCGGTGTGAGTTATATGTTGGAAAATAGAGAAATCACTAAAAGAATTTTTCCTGATATGCTCTCGTCCAATCATGTGAGTATGGTAAGCAATTACCCTATGATTTTTCATAGTATTTTAGTTTCATTATCTCCAAGAAATGTACCCAACCCAAATGTTGTTTTACTCACGCCCGGCGTTTATAATTCTGCTTATTACGAACATACGTATCTGGCGCGACAAATGGGAATTCCGTTAGTAGAAGGTCGGGATTTAGTGGTAAACAACAGCCGGGTCTATATGAAAACCACATCCGGATTACAACAAGTTGATGTTATTTATCGTCGTTTAGATGATGAATATTTAGATCCTTTGGTTTTTAAACCAGATAGCGCCCTTGGTGTCCCTGGTTTAATTAGTGCCTACCGACAAGGAAATGTAGCGCTCGTAAATGCCGTTGGAAATGGGGTTGCCGATGATAAAGCCATTTATGCCTACGTTCCGGATATGATTAAATATTATATGAATCAAGAACCTATCCTTAAAAATGTTCCGACTTATCGTATGGAAAATTTAGATGAACGGGAATACGTTTTTGCCAATATGGAAAACATGGTCATCAAAGAAACCAACCAAAGTGGTGGTTACGGAATGATTATGGGCAACAAAGCGACTCAGGAAGAAATGGACGAAGCCAAAATCGCTATTATTGAAACTCCCAGAAACTTTATTGCTCAGCCAATTATTCAGCTCAGTACTGTTCCCTGTCTGATTGACGGACAACTTAAATTACGCCATGTCGATTTAAGGCCTTATGCATTATGTGGCCCAAAAGGAATTCAAATCGTGCCCGGAGGGTTAACCCGTGTTGCCTTAACCGAAGGATCATTGGTCGTAAACTCATCACAGGGTGGCGGCAGTAAAGACACCTGGATCATTAAATAAATTATAAACATTCAAAATAAAAGTAAATATGCTTAGTAGAGTTGCAGATGGGATGTTTTGGCTCAACCGATACATGGAAAGAACTGATGGAATGTTGCTTACCCTAAACACATCCTATATTTTATCTTTTGATAAAGAAATTAGTGATTCGCAGGGATACAAACCACTTTTAGAATATTACACGAGTTTGTCACAGGCCAAAATTCATTCGATACAATATGATACAACTTATGTATTGAAGTACATTATTTGTGACAATCAAAATGATAATTCAGTAAAAAATTTAGTAGTAAAGGCACGTGAAAATGCCAGAGGTTCGCAAGATAAAATTACCAAAGAATTGTGGGAACACATCAACTCCATGTACCATTTTGTGAATTCACCAGATTTGCCCAAAAAACTGGAGACCTCTGATGCACTAAATGTGATTACAAAACTTAACAAAGATTTATTACTCTATAACGGAATTCTGCAAGTAACCATGCCCCGGGGTTTGGGATGGTGCTTTTCGAGTATTGGCAAACATATCGAAAGATGTTTACAAACCATATCGATGACTCAGGCCTATTTTGCACCTATAAATTACAATCTTGAGGGCGAAGAAGATTTGATGTATTGGCGAAGATTATTGTTGTCACTTTCCGGTTACGAGTTATATCTCAAAAGTTACAGTAATATTTCCCATAATCGAAAAGTAGCGCATCAGGTAATTTTTAATAAAGATTTTGCACATTCTGTAATCTACACGCTGGACTTTATCAATACCTATCTGGATAGTTTGTTTAAAGATAATGATCTGAGTGAAGCACGTACTTTATTAAATCAGTTTGGGCGTCTTAAAAGCTACATTGATTTTACTGATTATCAGCATTTAAGCAATCAGGAATTAGAAGATGTTTTGAAAAATACCAAAAGCCAACTGATTCAATTTTCAACCGATTTCTCAAAATTATTCTTTTCTTATACCTAACAAATATGGCGCTTTTCAAAATAGTTCACCTCACAAAATACCAATACAATTGGCCCATAAAAGAAAGTATCAACGAAATACGTTTATTTCCTCATCATTTCGAAAATCAGGAGGTATTGCAGTACCAACTTTTAATAACACATGCTCCTGATGTTGATATTTCTCAGGATTATTATGGAAACCGGGTTGGCAATTTCAATGTTTTAGACACCCATACCGAAATGACCATTGAATCCAGAATGCTGGTTCGGGTAAATCATTCCCTTAAAATTCCCGAGATTGATTCCACTTCCGTGAAAGATATCCAGACCGAAAAAGAAAAAAGCATTTTATTATTACGTCTTTGTTATATTGATAAAATCGAAAAGCAATCCGAGATTGAAAGTATTTTAAAAGAAATAGGCATAGAAAACAAATCCATAATCGAAATCGCACAACAATGTAATGCGTATGTTTTTGAACATTTTACCTATACCAAAGGAATAACAAATATTGAAACAACTGTTGATGAAATTTTAATGCTTAAAAAAGGGGTTTGTCAGGATTTTGCTCATATTTTATTACATCTTTTGCGTACAATTGGCATTCCATCCCGTTATGTTAGCGGTTACATTTGTCCTAACGAAAGTGGTCTTCGCGGAGAAGGGGCAACACATGCATGGGTTGAAATTTATACCCCAAATCAGGGATGGTTAGGTTTAGATCCCACCAACAACATCTGGACAATGGATAATCATGTGCGTCTTTCAGTCGGTAGAAATTTTAGTGATTGCACACCCATAAAAGGAACTTTTAAAGGACTTGCCAGACAGACACTTTCTGTTTGCGTTTCTATAGGATACGAAGATGGCAGACAATTTGAAGAAATAAACGATGTAAAATTACAGGAAGTCTCCTCGAAAGTAGAGGATCAATTAAATTATATGGATCAATTACAACAACAGCAGTAAACGAAAAGGGAGCCTAATTAAGCTCCCTTTTTTTGTTATCTGTTTTGCAGCCATCCCTCAGGATTATTATTTGATGTGTTTTGAAGAATCAAAAACTTAATAATTGTTTTTCCTGTGTCCCCGCTTGTTCTTACTTTTCCAAGGCTTTGTTTAATATTTACCTTGTCTCCTTTATTGACAAAAACCTGACTCAAATTTTGATATACAGTAAAATAATCTCCATGCTGAATCATAACGGCCCTGTTTATTGGGGATAAAACCATAATGCTTGAAACTACGCCTTCAAATACTGCACGTGCAGTAGCACCTGTCTCTGTGGTAATTTCAACTCCTGAATTATGAACGGTTAATGATGGATAAATCGGGTGTGGCTGATCTCCATATCCTAATGAAATAAAACCCTTTTCTACTGGCCATGGTAATTTACCTCTATTTGCTTTAAAGTCAGCAGCTAAAATTTTACCCTCTGGAGTTAATGCAATTTTTGATGATGAAACCGATGCTTTTGATGTTGAACCAGGATTTTCTTTCTCCCTTTCTGCAGCTGCTTTCCTGTTCGCCTCTGCAATAGCCTCGCGAATTAAACGATCAATTTGTGCATCAATCCTTTTTGCTTCCTGTTGTTTACTTCTGGTATCGGCAATAATTTTATTCTTATCCTTTTTTATAGAATTTACCAGCTTTTCCTGTTCTTTCTTTTCTACTTCTAAACTTTGTTTTTCCTTTTGATTTTCGGCAATTATCTTTTTCTTTACTTGTCTTTGTCCATCTAATTTAGCATTATAATCAATCAACTCTGCTGTTTTAGACTGAATTTCTATACCTTGGTTTTTTCTGAAATTAGTATACTGCTTTAAATATTGTGCCCTTTTATAGGCCTGTAAAAAACTTTCTGAAGACAAAATAAACATTGCCCTGCTTTGCTCAGAACGGCTTTTGTATGATTTCAAAATCATTTTTGCATAATCCGCTTTCAGTACCTCCAATTCTCTTTTCAGCTTATTTACTTTTAACTGATTAATATACATATCATTGCTTAAAAGCTTTTCCTGCTTTGCTGTGGTATTGATCAATTGTTCTTTCAGTTTAATTTTATTGGCCTGAATTAAAAAAACATTTACTGCCGATTTTTCTTTACTCTTTACAGATTGCAGCATTTTCTCATTGTCTCTGATTTCCTGCTGAATCTGAGCTTTTCGCTGTTCCAGTTTTTCTTGTTGCGAATCCTGCGCCCACATAAAAGTTGTGGCACATATAAAAATTAGGCTTAGGAGAAATTTTGGCATTTGTCTGTTATCTTTTTGCAAATTTACTTAATTATAATTTTTTTATAGCCACTTGGAACACTATATGGAAAAGAAAGTTCCTCATTAAACGAAATAGTATTGTAATTTAAATTAATATCTGTCTTTCCTTTTGGCTGAATCGCATTAATTTCAATACTTGTAGGAAGTGTTCCCTGATCGAAAACTTTATGGTTTGAGTACGAAATCTCCAGTTTTCTGTTTTCCTGATCTTGAGATATTTCTTCTTTTTGCAACAAATATTTTTCAGGTTCGAGAAAGAAAGCCTTTTTTAAATTAGCCCCGTTTTCATCTTCTAAACGAAAAAGATTTTCTACGATAGTCTGGGTATATTTGCTTTTTCTTAAATCATCCAAAGCTTCCCCAACCAACAAATTCTGAACTTTACTATAATCTAATTCAGTTCCCAGCCATTTGCTCAAACTGGTAAAATCGCCTTCATAAAAAGTTCCGTTTATCTTCTCATAATAACTTACAGCTGTTGGCGTAATTAGTGCTTTTGCCATTGTGATTCCTAAGAACCGAACACTTACCAAAATTTGTTTGTCATTCTCGATTTTAATCTCTGCAGTAACATTCTGGCTTTGCTTTTCATCAACATATCTGGCACCTGCTTTTATGTATAATGTTTTGAAATCTAATTTATTATCGTAATACTTTTCTATTATCCTATTGTCTTTTTTTGCTTCCACTTCTGTAGTACTGTTTTGTACAGCAACCGCTTTAGATTTACAGGAAAGCATAAAAATTAATACTAATATTATTGCTATATATTTTTTCATCAGAATTTAATCTTTTACTTTTTTTGTTTTAATAACTCATTTGCTCTCAAAAAGTATTCCTCTTTTTTCTTAGCGTCTCCTAATCCATTATGGGCTTCTCCTAACTGAATATTAAAATTTGCTTCCAATTTTATATCATCCACAACATAATCAAGACCCATTTCTAAAACGGTTTTTGCATTTTTAAATTGTTGCTGCTGATTGTTTCCTAAACCTGCATAATAATAAAACTGAGGCTGGCTCGGATAAACTTCGATCATATTCATGGCTCTTTTGGTCATGGCATCAAATTGTTTTGCCTGAAAACAGGCTTCAAGCAAAAGCAAATTGGTCTCACGATCTGTCTCTGAATTGGCGCTTAAATCTTTTTCATAATACTTAATGGCATTCTCAAACTGGCCTTTTGCATGATAAAATTTCCCTATCTCTTTAGCAACATCAACCTCCTTATCGTTATCAAAATAAGCAATTGCTTTTTCTAAATCAGGAGTATATTGTGGATTCTTATTTACATAAATCAAAAATTCATTTAAAGTACGATGCTTTATTTTTGAATCTATTTTTTGACTTGATAAAATAGTATTCATTGATTTTATCGCTTTTTCTGCCTGATTATCGTCTAAATATCCTTTAAACAAACTTACCTGCCCCCACTCTGATGTTGGAATTTCATTTGCTAATTGTTTCGCTATTTCTAAAGCTTTGTCTGTTTGCTCAGCTTTTGAATACAAAAAGATCAGATTTACGTAATTCGATTCTTCTTTTGGATTTTGTTTAATTTGATTAACCAGATTATCAATTTCGGCATTTTGATATTTTCCCTGGGATAAAATTTGCATTTTATAATTGTTCCTTTCTTCAGATTTTCCAAACTTTTCATTCATTTCATTAATCAACAAAAGCGCCTTGTCAAATTGATTGGTAATCATGTAAAGTGTAATCAGATCATCCTTATATTCTTCATCAAAAGGAATGATTTTTTGAATCGTTTCAATTGCCAGGGGATAATTTTTTGTTTCAAAACTCACATCATAAACACCTAACCAAAACCATTTGTTTTTCGGATCTAATTGTGTTGCTTTTTCAAAAGAATCCTGTGCATTTCTGTATTCTTTTAAGGCCAGATAATTTTTCCCTAATTCAAAATAAGCTACAGCATCATTTGGTTTTAACTTAACGCATTTTTCTAATGATACTATTGCTTTGTCATAATTTTCAATTCCTTTCTGTTTTAATGATTCATAAAAAGAGTCCTGATATTCATCGATTGCCATAGCAATATCTTCCGGTTCAGTTTGAGCCATAACCAAAGCTGAATTGCCTAGCAATGCAAAAAATAAAATTACAAAAAACCTTTTTTTCATCATTTACATAATTTTATTTTAAATTATCATTTTATTCCAAAACAGAATAATCACCAATGCTGATACTGCTAAACTGACCATCATAACTAACATGGTTTCCAATCATGGCATTATCCAGATTAGCGTTTTTAATATGAGAATGTGTCTGAATTAAACTATTTCTTATTGAACTGTTACTAACATGGCACCCTTTTCCTAAAGAAACATTTGGTCCTACTGTTGCATTTATCAACACAACATTTTCTCCAATATAACAAGGTGGAATAATTGTTGAATTTTCTGATTTTACACCATAATCAACTAAATGCTCACCATCATTATGTAAAAATCCCAACATTCTGGAATTGGTTTCAACCGTAACATTTTTGTTTCCGCAATCCATCCATTCATCAACGCTTCCGGTTTTAAAAACTTTTCCGTTAGCCATCATAGCTTTTATTCCGTCATTAATTTGATACTCTCCTCCATTTTGAATATTATTGTCCAAAACCCCTTGAAGTTCTTTTTTCAAATCCCCAACTTCTTTAAAATAGTATATTCCGATAACGGCTAAATCACTTACAAACTCTTTTGGCTTTTCTACCAATTCTATAATTTCATTATTAGTGTTTAATTTTACTACACCAAATGCTTCCGGCTGATCTACTTGTTTAACCCAAATCACAGCATCTGCAGCAGGATCTAACTCAAAATCAGCTCTTATTAAAGTATCTGCATAAGCAATTACGGCCGGCCCTGATAAAGAATCTTTGGCACACATGATAGCATGTCCTGTACCTAAAGGCAAATCCTGTCGATAAATAGACGGTTTTGCACCTAAACTCTGTGCCAGTTCTTCTAAACTTGCTACAAGATCATCTCCAAAGAAAGCTTCATCCCCTAAAATAAAGGCCACCTCTTCTATTGGTTCTTTTAATATTTTGGCAATATCTTCAACTAAACGGTGTACGATAGATTTTCCTGCTACTGGAATTAATGGTTTTGGAATAGTTAATGTATGTGGCCTAAGTCTGGAACCCCGACCCGCCATTGGAACGATTATTTTCATGTTATATGAAGGATTGAAAGATTAAATTGAAAGATTAAAATCATTCAATCATTGAATCTTAAAATTATTAAATTTCTATTTTACTCCGGTACTTCCAAATCCGCCTTCGCCTCTTGATGTTACTGAAAGTTCTTCAACTTCTATCCATTCGGCTCTTTCGTGCTTGGCAATAATTAATTGTGCAATTCTTTCACCGTTTTCAATTACAAAAACTTCATTTGATAAATTTACTAAAATTACACCTATTTCTCCTCTATAATCGGCATCAACAGTACCGGGTGAATTTAAAACGGTAATTCCTTTTTTAGCAGCAAGACCACTTCTTGGTCGTACCTGAGCTTCGTAACCAATTGGCAATTCAATAAAAAGTCCCGTTTTTACAATCGTTCTTTCTAAAGGCTTTAGCGTTATCGATTCGGTTAAATTAGCACGCAAATCCATTCCTGCCGAAGCAATTGTTTCGTAATTTGGTAAGTCGTGTTGCGATTTATTAATGATTTGTATTTTCATGTTTTTTTATAAAAAAGTAAAATTGAGTCTATAAAATCAAATTACTTTTTATTCATAATTCCTTTGATTGTGTCCTTTTCGTTATGATAAACAAAATAAATAAAGCACAAAAGTAATGGAATTCCAACGAAATAATTTTCTCTAAATCCGTAAAAAGAAATAGCTGAAAATATAATTGAGATTCCTAAATATGCACCAATCTTGTTCATGTCATAAGGTATTGGATAGTACTTGTTTCCTAAAAAATATGAGATAAGCATCATGCTTCCGTAAGCCGAAATAGTTGCAATTGCTGAACCATAATAACTGTAAATTGGAATTAAGAAATAATTTAATGCCAAGGTTACAATAGCTCCTACAATAGAAATATATGCCCCAATTTTTGTTTTGTCTGTCAATTTGTACCAAACTGATAAGTTATTATAAATTCCTAAAAAGAAATTTGCCAAAATTATTAACGGAACTACTTTCATCGCTTCCCAATACGATTTATTGTCAAGCAAAAGAAACTTTAAAATATCGGCAAAAACAATCACTCCTAATAAAATTAAAGAGCCAAAAATCACAAAGTATTTTGTAATAATGGCATAGGTCTGAGGAGCATTTTCATTTTTGGCATGACTAAAAAAGAAAGGTTCAATTCCTAATCTGAAAGCAGTAGCAAACAAAACCATAAATAATCCTAATTTATAACATGCCGAATAAGCGCCAACTTCAGATTTTGCAAGATTTTCCGGTAACAAATACCCTAGTAATATTTTATCAAAGTGTTCATTAACTGCAAAAGCGATACCGGCAACTAAAATTGGTAATCCATATTGCATCATTTTTTTCCAAAGAGCCGGATCAAATTTTCTTCCAAGCAAAAGATAATTGGGAGAAAGAACTATAAAAGTCAATAAGCTTGCAATTAAATTGGCAATGAAAATATAGGCTATCTCAAAATTTTTAATGTATAAATTATCCCAGACAGAGCCTGGATTTGACATGGCGATTTTAGGCAAATACAATAAGAAAAAGAGATTCAGTAACAAGTTTACAACCACATTGCCAATTTTGATTACGGCATACAGCATGGGCCTCTGATTTGCCCTGAGCTTAGAAAAAGGTACTATAACCAAAGCATCTAATACCAAAATCCAGACTGAGTAAGTAATATATTGCGCATCAACTTCTGCCCAGTTTGCTAAAGTATTTCTAAAAATTAAAGCCGCAAAAAGAAATCCTATTGAAGACCAAAATATGGATATGGTGGCAGTTGCAATTACATTTTTCTTATCCTCTTCGGCACTGTAAAACCTAAAAAAAGCGGTCTCCATTCCGTAAGACAGCACCACGTTGAAAAAAACTATCCAGGACAAAACAATCGAAACTTCACCGTATTCTGCTGTGGGCAAAATACCAGTATACACCCTAACCAATAAAAAACTAAGCATTCGAGGTAATACTGTCGCCAATCCGTAAATAGCAGTCTGTTTGAATAGATTTTTATATAATCCCAAAATAATTTTAATGATAAAGTTTATAAAACAAAAATAACTATTCTTTTGTTTATAATTGTGCATATTGTTTCAATTAAAAAACTAAATACATTTAACCGTGTTAATTTTTCTTTTTAAATTTTGGCAAACCACACATTTAAACTCCTTTAAATTTATAACACCTATACCGTTTCCTGTAATAAATTATCATGAAAATACTTATTTAGTTTATTAATGCTGTATCAAAAAAAATAAAATGTGAAATATATAATTAAATCTAAAAATTATATAAATATTTTCGTTGCATGTCGTATTAAATTTGTTTCACAGGGATTGAGAAAGCTAAATACAACCCTTATAAAAAAGGAAGCACTGGGACTGATAAAGCTTGTTTGTTCCCATAAAAGACAAAGCATAAGGGATTGATTCTGCTGTATTGTAACCCTAAAAAAAAACAGAGCATTGGGATTAATAAAGCTTGTTTGTTCCCATAAAAGACAAAGCACTACAGATTTAATTATCTGTTCAGTAATTTTATAAAATGGTCCTGATTCTCAATTTTTGGGAAATTGAGAATCACCATTTTTAAATACCTTTTTTTAAACTACAATTACCCTATAAAAAGAGCCGGCAATAGTTATTTATCGGAGCCTTTGGTCTTACATTTAAAAACAAGGTTCTCACTTTTTTATTTCAAAATTAACATGTTGTTCTGTTTCTTTTGGCTCTGGAATATCTTCTTCAACAAGTGTTTTTAAGGCTTTATTTGTTATTTTTTTTAATTTAACAATTCTGTTGGCCTGATTTTGAACGCATTTTTCAAATAAATTTCTAACGGCCCTGGCATTTCCAAAACTCTCATTCTTACTCTCGTAAAGTAATTCAAAAGTGTCTTTTAGCTTTTCTTTTGCATCATTAGAAACTATAAAATCGGATTTAGTACAAAATGATTCAAAAATCTGAAATAATTCGGCTGGATTAAAATGGTCAAAATAAAAAAATCTATTAAAACGAGAACGTAATCCTGGATTTGATTCTATAAAATTTTTCATAGGTTCTGTATATCCTGCAACTACAACCGCTAAATCTTCACGATGATCTTCCATTCTTTTAAGCAGCGTATTAACAGCTTCTGCCCCATAATCATTACCAAATGCATTTTGTGTTAAAGCATATGCTTCGTCCACAAACAAAACACCGCCAAGACTTGATTGTACGGCATTATCAACTTTTGCTGCTGTTTGCCCAACATATCCTGCAACCAATCCTTCTCTGTCTGTTTCGTACATCTGCCCTTTAGATAAGAAGCCTAAATGTTTAAAAATTCTGCTTAAAAGTCGTGCAACAGAAGTTTTTCCAGTTCCGGGAGGTCCTGAAAAAACAGTATGCAATGTAATTTCTACATTTTTTAGTTCTTGTTCTGACCGCTTTTTTTGAATTGCCAACAAATTAATAAGTTGTTCAACATCTTTTTTTACAGTTGCAAGTCCAACTAATTCGTTTAATTCTGCCAATACTTTTTCCAGTGTATCTTCTTCTTCGAGTGGAATTTCTTTTTTGTTACTTTCAGATTTATTTAAATTTAAACCTAAATAACTACTCAAAATTGCTGTAGTTTCCACTTTTTTCTCAAAGGCAAAAAAAAGGAAACTCTGATACTGAGTTAAGATTTCTTCTAATTTAGGATGTTTCTCTTCTGCCAAAACCTGAGGCAATATATACTGATTTTGTTGAATGTCTGAAGCTATTATTTTATTTTCTTTTTTGATTTTCAGCAGAAGATTTCTAAATTCATCTGTAAGGATCAATTGGTTTAATTCATTTACAGCATTTTCATTTGCAAAGTGTTTATTTCGCAACACATCATAATAATAAGCTAAAACAAACTGTTCTTTTTGATTTTTATTCTCAAGTTCTTTTTCATAAAGATTAATAATATCCGAAAGAAAAAAATGTTCTGCTTTAAACAATAAACCTTTAGAAAAAGCAGGGTTTACGCCTTTATTTATTTTTTGAATAAAATCGCTATCCTGATTTAATACAGTACAAACTTGAAGTAAACTCGTTGTTTCTTTCTTCAAATCATTAATAAATGAAGCCGTAAAAACGGCTTCACTTGAATTTATATTTGTCTCCAGATATTTTTTCAGAGACAAAAATGATTCTTCTATAATCGATATTGGATTGTTCTTTTTTGACATATACTAAATTTAAGAAATCATCATTTGATGAATAATCTCTTTTGATAATTTATGATGGTCATCACAATAATCTTTCCATGCCAATTCCATATCCCTTAAGTCATATTTGGCAACGATTGTTCCGTAATGTTCCTTTTTACCATTTATGGTTGGATATCCAATAACATAAATAGTCTGTGCTAATTCTATTGCCAGTTCAATATCATGAGTAGAAAAAATAACCGTATTAAAGTCTGAGGAATTACTAAGTAACTCAAAAGATTTTTTTACTTCTTGAATATTTCCTACATCTAAACCAGAGAAAGGTTCATCTAAAACGATAAATTGATCAGATGAAAACAGTTGTTCTATTATGGCTGTTCTTTGTCTTTGCCCACCAGAAAGTTCGTTAGGATATTTGTCCTTACAATTCTCTAATCCCCATTCTTTTAAATAGTGCTGTATTTTTTCTTCTTTTTCAGTATTCGAAAGCGTTGTTTTTCGCAGCGAAAATTTCAAAGCTTCAGTAACAGTTTTATGTCGAAACAAAGTGTATTTCTGATCAACAAAACCAATGTCACCTTCCTTAACAGATTTGGCTGCATTTGGCTCTTTGTTTTCAAAATCACGAATTAATATTTTTCCTGAATTACAAGAAACTAATCCCGTCAATGCTTTAAAGAATGTTGATTTTCCTCTCCCGGATCTTCCAACAAAAGCAATTACTTGTCCTGTGTAATGTATCCCATCCCGAACAACGTCTTTTTCTATAAAACTTATATCTTTTATAATTACAGTATCATCATACGCAACACTAAGATTTTCTACGTATAAAAGTGTTTCCCTATATTCGTGTTTCATGATTATATTTTTGAATATCTAAATATTGCTTTTCTTAAGAAATTTATTCCTGCATCTAAACCTAGCCCTATTAATAAAATGATAATTTGAAGTGCTATAATTCTACCCGTATTCATAAACTTATCAGAGTTTTTGATTAAAAACCCTAAACCGCCTGATGCAACAACTATAGATTCTACCGTAACTAACATCATCCACGTAATGGCGAGATTTTGTCTGATTACATCCATAACATAATCTAATCTTCCTAAAACGATAACTTGCCAAAGCACTTCTAAACGGGTACATTTTAACATTTTTGCGTGATCAAATTCTTCCTGAGGTATATCTTTAATAACAGCAATTAATGATGTCGTTAAAAATGTAGTCAGGAAAATAACTAAAATCCAAACCTGCATTGTTCTTGCTTCGTGAATTACCATAGTAATATAAAAGGAAAGTCCGGTAAAAGGCAGAAAACGAAACTTAGTCACAAATTCAGAAATTGATTTTAATACCGGAATTGGCCAGGAATAAGCCAATACCAATGAAATTACAGTAGCCAGAAAAATAGAAATAAAACACAGTTTCAAGGAATTGAAGATATGCACCACCAAACCTTCATTATACAATTCTGAAAATCCCTTCATGACCTGAGTTGGAGAAGGAAACAGATGTTTTTCACCAGCTGTGGTTGCGAACCAGATTACAATCAAAAGAACCAGCCAACCTGTTAAAATAATAGTTTTATGGAATTTTGATATTTTTTCAAAAGGAGTAAAATATTTTATCATAATTAATAGTAGAAGGCTATCCTGGAAGATAGCCTTCAATTTAAATATTATTTTAAGAAAGTGATAACAACACGTCTGTTTAATGCTTTTCCGGAAGCTGTATTATTATCTGCAATTGGATCGTTTTGACCTTTTCCATCTACCATCTGGAAACGATTTGCCGGAATTCCTTTTTGCTTCAGGTAATCTACAACTGACTGAGCCCTGCTTTTTGACAATGCTAAATTAGAATCTGCATTTCCAACATTATCAGTATGTCCAACAACTGTAAGTTTTGTGTTTTCTGCTTGTACTAAAAGATTGTAAATTTTTTCAACCTCTTTACCAGATGAATTTGAAATTTCTGCACTTCCCGTATTAAAATTAATTTTCCACTCTCCGGAAGCTACAACATCTGTTGCCTGATTACTATAATCTGCTTTATCTGCAGAAGTTGATTCGATGTCGTTAATATTCTTCAGGAAGAATAAATTTACCGCCTGATCGTAAGGGACAACAGCTCCTACATTTTCATTAAATCCAAAGGGATTCAATTCAGTTAAATATCCTGAAACTTGGTTATAAACTGATTTGTATCTGTTCACGCCATCTGATAGGCCAAAATATTGCATCGCATCAGCATAATTGAAAACTTTTGAACCACCCATGTTATAAGTTAATCCTGCTTTAGTTCCTTGTTGTCCTTTAAACATTTTATACCAATAATCCGGAGTTTCCATTTTATAGGTGTCTGTAATTGCCTGAGAAGCTCTTACTCTCCAGTCCTCATAATTTTTCATTTGGTTTGAAGCCGTCAATGCCGATTTCAATATATTAGAAACAATGTCAGGATTTTTTACTGCCCATTCTTTTACACCAATAAGTGCTGTTGGCATTTGGTTATTGAATTCTTTTGTTGAAACAATATCCACAAATCCGGAAAGTTTATCAAAAACTGTTTTATCTCCTGGCGTCCAGGTTGCACAGCCATCGATTTTTCTGTTTACTGATTTTCCTGTCAATTTTCCGTTTACCACTTCTTTCAAAGTAACTGTCCATCCTGTTGTTTGAGATTTAATCAATTCTTCAGCTGATTTAATATAATCATCATTTTCAGATGGATAGATATTTACCGCTTCAGCATCATACGTTGTTGGGTCCGGGTTTACTTTTAATCCGTTTGCAAAACAATAATTTACAGTTGTAACCCAGTCACCATCTCCAAGAACCGCAGATATAACAGAACCTTTCATAGATTTTGGATCTGATTTCCAGTTTGGTGGCCCGATTAATTTATCTTCACCATAACTCATACCAACAACACCCATCACTTGCAGGTGATATTTATCTTTTCCGTATTTTTCGTCTAATGATTTTTGAACAGAACTTATGTAAAATGGAGCGCCATCACCCATAATCATAACTGCAAAAGCACTTTTATCTGAAGTTGGAAAAGCTTCTCCTTTATCAAATTCTTCGATAAATTTCATCTGCATATTACGCAATTCTGAAAGCCAGTCCTGACGGATAATTTCAAGATTAATTCCGTTTTTTTCCATTAACGAACCTTTGGTAGTTTTTGGACCTCCATTAGAAACAATAATTCCTGACTGAGCATTCCACGCATAACCTGCAATTCTTACTAATGGTTTACCGCTAACTTCAGAAGAAATATCTGTAGATGGAATCGCTATTTTTTCAGCATTGGTTACGTTATTAACATCCGTTTGATTAAGATCTATCCCGTCTAATTGTTTTGAAACTGCCGTTTTAATTCCTGGAGAGATATAATAAACCCCTGCTAAAATTGCTCCAATTACAACTATAACAATTATGAATTCAGAAAATGTTGTTAACTTTTCTGTTCTTAAAATTTTTCCCATTTTATTTTTAAAATTTAATTATTTATTAGAAAATATCTCCAAAACCACCACCGGATAATTTATCATCTTTGGTCATTTTATAATTTGGATTTGTGTATTTTGTTGAATCCGGAATAGTATTATCGCCAGTTTTAATTTCATCAGCTAACGAATCTAACCTTGAATAAAGCTCATCGTTGTCAACAGAATATTTAGAAGTTAAAGCATCAATATCAATTAAGTTCTCCGATGTTTTTGCGATATCTAAGGCAATCGTCGATGTCACTACTTCCAAAGCATATTCTAATTCCCAATCTTTAGTAAACAACATGGCGCTTTTAGCACTTTCGGTTGCTTCTTTAGCATTTCTGGCAAACTGATATTCTTTTTGAAGCATTTTAACTGTAACATCAAAATCAGCAATTTTAATATCGATAGCTGTTCCTGCCAAAGTTAGTTTTCTATCCATTTTACCAAGAACATTGGCGCGAACACCATATTTCTGGATAAAACTTTTACTTTGCTCATATTGTGTTGAAATTCTTTGTGAGTCACTTAATTTTCTTGCTAATTCGCTTTGTAAAGTCACATATTCATCGGTATCTTTTGCTGCAACTCCATTAATTTTTACCATTTCGTCCATGGCTGATTTCAGCTTTTCTGACTGACGTTGCAAACTCAAAACATCTTCCTGAAATGCTTTGGCTTCTTTTTCAGATTTATTGGCTTCAATTTCCATTTCATTTTTAAGCCCTTTTAGCTTTGCTTTTGTGTTCTTAAAAACTTCACGGTTTTTAATCATTTTTTGCTTTTGCTCTTCCAGTTCATTAAAAGGATTACTTTGGATTAATGCTTTATGAAGATTTTTTGTTGCAAAACGAAGTCCTTTCATAATCACAGGAAACATCATTACCAAAAAAACTAAAAAAACACCCGTTGCAGATAAAGCTATAGCTTGCCCAAGCATTGTAAATAATGGCGGAATGATATATGTCCAGACTAAATATCCTCCAACTCCCAATAAACCAAGTGCCAAAACCAAAAATAATGACTTTTCTCCTTTTTTAAGAGCCCCGGATTTTAAAGCAATTTCTCCTTTTGATTCATCAAAATGTTTTAAAATTGGGAGTGTTAAAAGCGTGCTTTTTTCTTGTTCGTATTTATTCATTATTATAAATATTGATTAATTCCTGTTATTACAGTATTGATTGATGTTAAGATTTTTTGTTTTGCTAAATTATTGGCATCCATTTTTAATTGAATTTCTGAAAGCTGCTCCATATTAACCGGATCAATTTTTTGAAGTTCTGCTTTTTTAGATTCCAGTTCTTTCTGAAGTTCTATAATTCTCGCTTCTAATTCAGAAATATTTTTAGAAAGATTATTTTTTTCCTTAGTAATATGGTTGTCTAAATCTGCCTTTTTTGTTTTACCAATGGTATCATATTTAGTATGCACTTTTTCAATTTCAGCCATATAAAAACTTCCTTTCTGCAAAAGAAATTCTTTCGTTAAATCTGGCCTTATTGTTTTACCCATTGTAAAAGCCATCTGATAACTTTGTGGATTTGTAACTCCAACAGCTAAAACGGATTTATATAATTCGAAAAAATCAAAACCTGATTCATTTAATGATTCAAAACCTTTATCATAAACTTCAAAAATTTCGTTTAAAAAAGGATTTGTTAAGGAATTAGTTGGAAATGATTCCGTAATTTGAGTTGGAAATTTATTGTCTGGTGATGATAGAGGGGGTGTTGAAGATTGAATATTTGTTGATTCTTCTTTCTTTAATGTCTCATCATTTATAAAGAGACTTTTCCAATTAAAACTTTCTTTTGCCATTGTTTTCTGAGTGATGATGTTTTTTAGCACTTCTATATTTTATCAAATGTAAGACGTAGCAAGTGTTAAAAAGTTACTAATTTAAAAATATAAATATATTCTTTTTTTCAATTAATTCTTATTGAATTTATTGAGTCAGTTTTGTTTCATCTAATATTTTTACAAAATGAAAGCCTTTTGGTACATATCCCTGATTATAATAAAAGCGATGAGCAGCAAAATTACCTGTAAAGGCATCCAAAACAATACTACTACAGTTTAGATCTAATGCTTTTTTTTCAATATAATCTGTTAATAGTTTACCTATTCCTTTTGACCGATGTTTCGGGCTGACTACAAAATTATCAATTTCAAGATATTTGCCTGTCCATAATTTAGTAGCTGACCAACAACCTGTTATTCCTACACAAACATCATTTTCAAAAACAACAATCTGAGTATAATTATGCGGTATCATTTCTAAAAGGTAAGATCTGTATTGTGCCAAAGAAAGTTTAGGATACAAAAATTGCATGATTCCAATCTGATCCAGCATTTCTTCGATTTTGATAAGCTCTTGTATCTTTAATTCCATTCATTGAAAAATTATTTCAAAAGTACATTAATTTTTTTAATGTTAGTATGCCATTTCCGATCTGCCCAAATTTCAGGATTAATTTATCCAATCTATATGATATTTAGAAAAAATGTTTTTTTATGAAAAATCACTAAATATGGGTATTGTGGATACCATCTTATTTTTAAATATTTGTAATAACAAAATGAGTAACCTTTTTTAGTTTTTAAAATTATAAAAAAGTCTTGTTTTTAAAATTATAAGGGACAGATAAAGCTAATATGTAACCCTCAAAAATACAAAGCACTGGGATTAAAAAGCTAATTTGTTCCCATAAAAACAAAGCATTAGGATTGATCAGCTGTGTAACCTAACAAAAAACAAAGCATAACAGGGATTTAGCTATTTGTACCTAAAAAACAAAGCATGGGATTGATATAGCTGTGTAACCCTAACAAAAAAACAAAGCATTGGGATTGATAAAGCTAGTTTGTTCCCATAAAAACAAAGCATTAGGATTGATCAGCTGTGTAACCTAACAAAAAACAAAGCATAACAGGGATTTAGCTATTTGTACCTAAAAACAAAGCAAGGGATTGATACAGCTGTGTAACCCTAACAAAAAAACAAAGCATTGGGATTGATAAAGCTAATTTGTTCCCATAAAAACAAAGCAAACGGGTAAATCCGTTAACGAATGTGTAAAATGGAATTGATTCTTGGGAAGAACAGTTCTCAGGAATCACCCATTTTAACATTATGTTTAAAATTTAATCTATTTATTTTTTATACAAAAAAAAGAGCCAACAATCGTTAGCTCTTTTTTTATGTATTTAGTACAATAACTATCCGTTTAAAGCTTCTGCTCCACCAACAATTTCAAGGATTTCGTTAGTAATAGCTGCCTGACGAGCTTTATTGTATGTTAATTTTAATTGGTTTCTTAATTCTGTTGCGTTGTCAGTTGCTTTGTGCATCGCTGTCATACGCGCTCCATGCTCTGAAGCAAAAGAATCGCGAATACCTTTATATAATTGTGTTTTTAAGGATTTTGGTATCAAAGTCAACACAATTTCTTCTTTTGAAGGTTCAAAAATATAATCTCCGGCTGAAACAGGCACTTCCGATTTAATTGGTGCTAAAGGCAAAAATTGCTCCGTCTGAACGATTTGTGTTGCAGCATTTTTAAACTGATTGTAAATCAATTCTATTCTATCGTAGTCTCCTGATATGAATTTTTCAGTTAAAGTATCTGAAATTGCAGCAACATTATCAAAGGTTAAATGGTCAAAAATAGCATTATGATGACCGTAAACTTTATGCGTTTTGCTTAAAACATCATTTCCTTTTTTACCAATAGCAAAAACGTCAACTTGTTTTCCTGCATAAAATTCAGTCCGGCTTTTAATTTCTTTAATTACATTCGTATTAAATGCCCCGCATAAACCTCTGTTAGAAGTTATAGCCACAAGCAATACTTTTTTTACTTCACGTTGTGTTGTATAATCTCCTCCAACTTCACCCTCAAGTGTAGCAGAAAGATTTTGAAGCAACTCCGTTAATTTCTCGGCATAAGGGCGCATTGCAGTGATTGCATCTTGTGCTTTCTTAAGCTTTGCTGCAGAAACCATTTTCATAGCCGATGTAATTTGCATCGTCGATGAAACGGAAGTAATTCTATTACGGATTTCCTTTAAATTTGCCATTTTATTATAGTTGTTGGTTGTTTGTTATTGGTTGATAGTTTCTTGGATAATTCCAACAACAATCAACCAACAACGATCAACTAAATTTAGATATATTTTGCTGAAATTTCTTTTGCTGCTTTTTCAATAACATCAGTAATGTTATCATCTAATTTACCAGCTTTCAAAGCATTAAGCGTATCTTTATGCTTGCTGTTTAAGTATGCTAAGAAATCAGCTTCGAATTCTTTTACTTTATTTACAGGAACGTTTCTTAATAAGTTTTTAGAACCCGCGTAAATAATAGCTACTTGATTTTCTACTGTATAAGGATCATTTAAACCTTGCTTCAGGATTTCAACGTTTCTCTTTCCTTTTTCAATTACATTTAAAGTAACAGAATCCAAGTCAGAACCAAATTTTGCGAAAGCTTCCAATTCACGGAATTGAGCCTGATCTAATTTTAAAGTTCCGGAAACTTTTTTCATCGATTTAATCTGAGCATTCCCTCCAACACGAGATACAGAGATACCAACGTTGATAGCAGGACGAACTCCGGAATTGAACAAATCCCCATCAAGGAAAATCTGACCATCAGTAATCGAAATTACGTTTGTTGGAATATAAGCAGAAACGTCACCAGCCTGGGTTTCGATAATTGGCAACGCAGTTAATGAACCACCCCCTTTTACGATAGACTTGATAGAATCTGGTAAATCGTTCATGTTTTTAGCAATTCCGTCATCAGCAATTACTTTACAGGCACGCTCTAATAGACGAGAGTGTAAGTAGAAAACGTCTCCAGGATAAGCCTCACGTCCCGGTGGTCTTCTTAATAAAAGAGAAACCTCACGGTAAGCAACAGCTTGTTTAGATAAATCATCATACACAATAAGTGCAGGACGACCTGAATCTCTAAAATATTCTCCAATTGCTGCACCTGCGAAAGGAGCATAAACTTGCATTGGAGCTGGGTCAGAAGCATTAGCTGCAACAATAACGGTATAAGCCATTGCACCTTTTTCTTCTAACATCTTAGCGATTCCTGCTACAGTTGAAGCTTTTTGTCCAATTGCAACATATATACAAAATACAGGTTTTCCTGCATCGTAAAATTCTTTTTGATTTAAGATGGTATCCAAACAAACAGTTGATTTACCTGTTTGACGGTCACCAATTACAAGCTCACGTTGTCCACGACCAACCGGAATCATAGCATCGACTGCTTTTACTCCTGTTTGTAATGGCTCAGTTACTGGCTGACGAAAGATAACCCCGGGAGCTTTTCTTTCTAATGGCATTTCGTATAAATCACCACCAATTGGTCCTTTTCCATCAATTGGAAAACCAAGAGTGTTTACTACACGTCCTACCATTTGCTCACCTACTTTAAGAGAAGCGATACGTTGTGTTCTTTTTGCTGTTGATCCTTCTTTGATTCCTGTTGATGGCCCTAAAAGCACCACACCAACATTGTCTTCCTCAAGGTTCAATACAATAGCTTCAAGTCCGTTATCAAATTCAACTAACTCACCATATTGTACATTAGACAGCCCGTAAATACGAGCAATACCGTCTCCAACCTGAAGTACCGTTCCTACTTCTTCCAGTGTAGCACCAGATTCAAAACCTTCTACTTGCTTTCTTAATATTGCTGAAATTTCAGCAGGTTTGATTTCCGCCATCTTAATTTATAATTTAGACACTTTTATGTGTAATAAAACTAATTACTTAACTCTCTTTTTAATACTTGTAATCTGTTTGCAACAGAAGCGTTGTATTGTTGATCACCTATTCTTAAAATAAATCCTCCAATAATTGACGGATCTACTATATTTTCAATTGTTATTTTTTTATTTGAC
Organism: Flavobacterium piscis; assembly: GCF_031457575.1. Classification (GTDB taxonomy): domain Bacteria; phylum Bacteroidota; class Bacteroidia; order Flavobacteriales; family Flavobacteriaceae; genus Flavobacterium; species Flavobacterium piscis_A. The sequence goes on from NZ_JAVDWQ010000001.1 coordinate 637,244, forward strand.
AAAGTTGCAATTTTAGCTAAAACTTTAGCCTCTAAAGTAGCATCCATGGGGATTGCTGTCGTAACTTTTGCTACTTCAATTCCATTACCTTCGTCAAATACTTTGCTGTATTCTACTGCAATTGCATTTAAAATTTCGAATCTTTTATTTTCGAATAATAAATGAAATAGACCTTTGGTTACACCATTTACATCTGCAAAAACTTCTAAAAGAGCACTTTCCTTAACTTCAACTCTTGTAGTTGGATTTTGAATAAAGTCACTCAATTCTGAATTTGTTTCAATTGTCGAAGCAATTGATTTCATATCGTTATTAACAGCTTCGGCAACACCTTTAGAGTTTGCTAAGTCCAGAATTGCTTTTGCATAACGAATTGCTGCTCTTGTACTTGCCATAATATTAGTTTAGCTTTACGTCACCTAACATTTTCTCTACTAGTTTAGTTTGAGATTCTTTGTTAGATAATTCTTCTTTCAATAATTTTTCAGCAATGCTTAATGATAAAGCTGAAACCTGTGATTTCAATTCAGCCATTGCAGCATTTTTTTCACTTTCGATAGCAGCTTTAGCCTGCTCAATCATTTTTTGACCTTGCGCTTGTGCTTCGTTTTTAGAATCAGCAATCATTTTCTCTTTCATTTCACGAGCTTCTTTTAGCATCGCGTCACGTTCAGCACGGGCTTCGTTCAAAATTCTTAGATTGTCAGCTTGCAAGTTTTGCATTTCCTGTCTGGCGTTTTCAGCAGAAAGCAATGCATCCTTAATACCTTGTTCTCTGTCGTTTACCGCATCAAGAATTGGTTTCCATGCGAATTTTTTCAACAAAAGAATCAATCCAACAAATATTAATATTTGCCAAAAGAACAAACCGAACTCAAACTGATATATTAACTTATCCATTATATATAATTATAAATTTTAAATTATGTCTTTTTAAATTGCTTAGCAATAAAGCAACTTTAATGTTTTAATTTTAAAACAATAGTTGCAACCAACCGTTGCAACTATTGTTTTTGTGTTTTAATTAAGCAGCGAATAACGCAGCGAAACCAATACCTTCAATAAGTGCAGCTGCAATAAGCATAGCAGTCTGGATTTTTCCAGAAGCTTCTGGCTGACGAGCGATAGCGTCCATTGCTGATCCACCGATTCTACCGATTCCTAATGCTGCTCCGATTACAATTAATCCAGCTCCAACGATATTTGGAATTACCATAATAAATATATTAAAAATTAAACATTCGATTTTGATATTAGGATTTCAGATTATTTTTAATCTAAAATCTAAATTTTAATGGTGAGCGCCTTCTTCGTGATGATGCTCTTCTACTGCTGAACCAAAATAAAGCGCAGACAGCATTGTAAAAATATAAGCTTGTAAAAATGCTACTAGTATTTCAAGTATTGAAAGCACAAATGACAATCCAAAAGATAAACTGCTTCCAATCCAGCTTTTAAAGATAAACATTAATCCGATGATACTCATTAAAACTATGTGACCTGCAAAGATATTAGCGTACAAACGAATCATTAATGAAAATGGTTTGATGAAAACCCCTAACAATTCAATTGGAGCTAATATAATTCTCATTGGTTTTGGTACACCCGGCATCCAGAAAATGTGACCCCAGTAATTTTTATTTGCAGTAAGATTTGTAATTAAGAAAGTAAGAAGTGCTAAAGCAAATGTAATGGTTAAATTTCCTGTAGCATTAATTCCCAGTGGTGTTAATCCTAAAATATTTAAAAACAGAACAAAGAAAAAGATCGTCAATAAATAACTCATGTATTTCTTATAATGTTTCTCACCAATATTTGGAATCGCAACCTCATCACGAATATAAACTACCAATGGTTCAAAAATTCTTCCAACACCTGAAGCAATTCCTCCATTTTTAGTATATGATTTTGCTAAGCTTGAAAACAATAAAAACATTAATAATGCAGCTGCAAAAATAGAAACTACAGTTTTAGTAATAGAAAAATCTAAAGGGCGCACATTTGTCGGATGAACTGTTTTTTCATCTTCGTTGATTTTTCCTGATGCATCTGTTTTGTATATTTTTCCATCATGATGATTAATCACATAATAGTTGCCTTTTGATTCTGCTACAGCATGACCGTGATCAAATTTTGCAGAAGAAAAAATATGCAAACCATTATCCCAGATAATAACCGGTAATGGAAAACCATAATACTTTCCAGTTTCATCGTCCTGGGTCAAAGTAAAATCATGAGAATCTAAAACGTGATGACCAATGAAAGCCTTAATTTTAGATTTCACATCTGTTGGTTCTGCATGCTCCCCTTCATGATGGCCTTCCGAAACAGCTTGGTGAGCAACTTCAGTTTGAACATGTGTAGAGTTGTTTTCTGAATTAGCAAAACTCATTGCCGGAAGACAAGCTACTAAAGCTACAAGAATAAATCTGAGTGGTTTGTTTGTAATCCCCATATCTGTTGAAAATCTTATTTTTTTACGTTTCTAAAATTTGGTGCAAAGGTACATTTTTTATTAATATTCAAAAGGATATGAAAAATTATTTTTGAACCTTGTTTTACAGAATCCTTATTTTAATGCTTTTCATTTAATAATCGGATAGTTAAAACCGTTTCAAATAACAAAAACAAAATAAATGTTATAAAAAAATTAGTTTTTTCAACAGCAACATTATGAATTTTATCAGACAAAATTGGTCTCAAAACCAAATAAGAAAAAAACATTTGGATTAAAGTCCCCATCATAAAAATCATTCCAATACTGTCAAAATTATCCTTTTTAAATTTTAATAGTATAATAAAAAATACAACTGTGAATGCAAAAAAAATCAAATACAAAGATTCTATATTGTAGTAAAAATTTTCATCCTGAATCTCAAAAAAAGCAAATATTGCTTTATGCAAAATGCAAGCGCTTAAAGCAAGAAAAAATAAGTGTAAAATAAGTTTATAATTTTTTAAACGCATTTGAAAATTTTATGCAAAGATGCAATATTTATTTAAAGCTGTTTTTAAAAGATAATTTACTTTATTTTATTGATTTCGTTAACCTGGCGTATCACATTATATAAAGCAAGACCAACACCAGCCATAACTAAAATTTTATTATAGTACACTTTTGGACTTGGATGATTCTCATCCAGCCAGGTTCCTAAATAAGAAAATAGAAAAATAATAACTCCCATCTGAATCGGAATATTGATGAGTGCTATCCATTTATTCCTTTGGTTCTTGTTCGGCTCTTTTTCCATCTTTTACAGTTACTTCCTTTTTAGGATTTGTTATCATTGTACAGGTTGCGGTAAAATCAGCGCCTGGTTCAATAGAAAGCTGGCCTACTATTACTTCTCCATGAATCTCTGCTGTGGCTTTTATATTAAGTACTTCCAGAACTTTTATTTTACCATGAAATATTCCTTCAACATCAGCATTATTGCAAAGAATTTCACCTTTTACAACACCTGCCTGACCAATAACTAATTTTCCCTGGGAAGTAAAATTTCCAATTAATTCACCGTCTAACCTAAAATCTGCTTTCGAAACTATATCGCCTATAATTGATGTTCCTTCTACAATTCTGTTCGTTTTTCCTAAAAGTTCGGTTCCGGATTTTTTGACTTTATCAAACATATTTATGGGGTTTTGGGGGCTAAATATTTTTCAATATTTTTTTTAATTTGAACTATTTTGTAATTATCGCTTGATATAATAATAGGCGGATGTGTGATTTTATACTTTTTATCCTCCTTCAGAACACCTGCTACATCATGAGCATACGCTTCAGACTTTATACCATGTATAACAAAAAAGCTTTCAGTTTTATTGTATTTATCAAAAGAAGTTGTTAATCTTTCAAAATTTTCAACTAACAAAAAAACCCTAATTGCTTCTTCAATTATTTTAGCCGTTTTAATATCATTATTAGGAACTGAATATAAAATTTTCCAGTTTTTCCCATCAACTGCAGTAAAATCAAGTTTTTCTAAGCCCGGGATTTGTTTTTCTAAAATTTCACGTGCATTTTTACCTTCTTCGCTATTTGGATAATTGTCTGCAACTTCTTCAAGTCCTTTTTTATAAGCTTCTAAACCGTTTACTTTTGCTAATGTATTTGCTTTTAACAAAACGTATTTAGACACTATATCATCTCCTGAATATTGATTTATTAAATTGTCGAGATTTTCCAGTACTGCATCATATTGTTGTTCTTCATATAATTTATACCATTTTTGATATTCTTTTTCAGGTGAAATGTTCGAATTGTCTTCAGCTGTGTTATTAAGTATTTGGGCATATCTGGAATTAGGATATGCTGAAGAAATATCAGCTTTAACCATTTCTGCTTTTGATGGATTCGTAATTTGATATATTTTATACAAATTATATTTTGATGGCAAAATCCATTTCTCTTCGGGATTATTACGCAATAATTGTTCAAGCTTGTTACTGGCTAAATCGTATTCCTTAAACTTTTCCTTGTAAATCAATCCTAATTGATAGTAAGCGAAATTACGCTCTTTCCCAATACTGTCCATTGCATTTTGTGTTGTGGGAAGTTGTTTTTCGTAGAATGCAGTTGTATACTTTTCGACAACGATTGAATCTTTCAATGGATTTACTGAATCCTGATTCAGGTTTATGGAATCTTTTGATGTATTATTATCAGATTTTGAGGCTAATCTCCAGTTCCCTGCCAAAGCCCTGTTGCCCCACATTTTCTTAAATTGTAATTTTCCGTATGCAACCGTTGATGGATTATAAAAATAAAATACACTTGCAGTTTCATTGCCCGCTGGTGGATTAAAATTGCCTGCTGTATTTATTGGAGGGTTATTTCCTGTTGATTGTGGATTTACTGCTACAGGACCACTACCGGAGTTAGTATTCTGCTCTATATTGGCCAATCTTTCATTTTCTTTTTCTTCTAAAATTCGTTTAGCCTCGTCTTTCTTTTTAAGTTCTGAAATATAATTTTCAAAATATAATTTTCTTTCAGGTTCCGGTAAGCCATGAACCATAATAATACTGTCATTGCGTTTTGCAATTGATTCGTATTTGATAACATTGTCAAGATTTTTTCTGTTCTTTTCGATGTAGGCAAACTCTCTTGTTTTAGGGTCCAGCTTAACCAATGTACTGTCATAATATTTGGCAGCCATTGTATAATCCGTATTTTTAAAATACATATTACCAATATTTCGGTAGGTTGATGCTACTAAATAGGAATCTGTAGATTTTCTTTGCAATGAATAATTATAAAATTCCAATGCTGCTTTCTGATCCTGATTTTTATCAAAGTAAACACCCATTTCATAAAAAAGAAAATCATAATATGGTCTGTTTTCGCGATCCTCTACAAGTTTATTATACGTTTCTATAAACAATTCATGATCGCCATTCTCATAATCAAACATTTGTGCTTTTTTTGCGTAGGCATGCATCATATATTTTCGATCCGCTTTTCGATTCATATCAATTACACCATCATAAAAATAAATCGCACTGTCTTTTTTCCCCGCTTCCTGGTACATTTGCCCCAGAATGAAACCATATCGGGCTTTGTCTTCGTTTATTTTGGTGAATTTTTCGGCTATTTTAAGTTTGACAACTGCACTGTCTTTTTCTTCGAGATTTAAAAAAGCTTCCGCTAATAAAGCATTGGCATCAGAAAAAGTTTGCTTGTCCAAATCATGTTTTTTTAGTAAAAAATTGATGTTTTTTACCACAATAGCATCATTTCCTAAACGCATATTTGTTTTTTCACGCCAAATCTTAGCTGTATAAATATTACTGCTATTAGGATATTTGTATAAAATATAATTAAAAGCATCTAAAGCAGGAATAAACCGTTGGTCATAATATCTTGCTTTTCCAAGCATTAAATATGCCTCATCAATCTGGGTATTTTTTTCTCTTCCTCCAATATTCATCGAATGCTTCTGAATGGCTTTTGTTGCTTTGGTTTCAGCCAGTTCAAAATCAGGGTTTTTAGTTTTCGCTTCCCCCGAAAAATTTTCATCAATCTGCATTTTTTCAATCGGCAACATTTTCCAGAAATTATCCTGGTTATTTGCTTTTATGGATGCCAATCCTTTATCAAGCCCAATTTGTCCATTATATAAAATATTATATTTGGTACTTAACGCATGTGAATTCCTGGATAAAAACGTGTTTTTTTTGGTAGAACAGGCTATCAAAAAAAACAAGGCTATGAGGGTGAAACTATATTTAAATGTATTGTTTTTCAATTAGAAAGAGTTTTTATCCTTTAACTTGTAAAAAGAATTTTTAGTATAATACCTTGTAAAAATACTCTTTTTTTAAAATATAAAAACTTATACCGCAAAAAACGCTTCGAGTTCCTGTAATGTTTCTTTTGATGTTTGAATATCTTTTACAATTTCTCCTTTATTCAGAGCAACAATACGATCACATACCTCAACAGTATGTTGCAAATCATGGCTTGAAACCAGAACAGTAACATTTGGATTTTCAGCTAGTTCTTTGATTATTTTTTTTAATCGGCTTACTGTCGTTGGATCTAAATTGGCAAAAGGCTCATCTAAAATGATCACTTCCGGATTACCAATAAGTGTAGCAATAATGCCCACTTTTTTTTGATTTCCTTTAGATAAATCACGCAGGTATTTTTTGTTTTTCAGGATTTCTCCATTAAAAAATTCTTCGTGTTGAACTAGTAGTGCATCAACATCAGCCTTATTTTGATGGCGTAAATCTCCAATAAAATAAAAATATTCTTCTGGTGTCAGATATCCGATAAGGAAACTTTCATCTAAAAAAGAACCCGTAAATGATTTCCAGTTTTCATTTGCATTTACCTGAATACTATTGCTTGTAATGTTTCCTGTTGTTGGCTGAATCAAATCCAGCAATAAACTAAAAAAAGTTGTTTTTCCGGCTCCATTATTGCCTACTAATCCAAAACTTTGTCCTTTTGGAATTTCAAGATTGTTGATATTTAAAACTGCAGTATCGTTATATTTTTTTGAAAGTTGATTTACTTGTATCATGGTAAGTTTATATTTTAGATTGTTGATTTTAAATTAAAAAAACTGTTTTATGTTGATATTGATTTCAATCAAGATAAAAATTTTCTATTATCCCATTGATTCATTCTCTAATTAATTCTTTTGTTTATATGCACTGATGGTACTGTATTTTTCGATTTTATATCTTTTTTCGATAATTGAAAATACTTTATTCCTAAAGATAAAACCTAAAACCCCTGCTCCGGCAACTAAGGCAAGTGCCAATGTTTTATCTCCAAAATGAAGTCCTGTCCAATACAATAATAAGGGTAGTAATAATTTTGGCAAGGTCAATAGCATAGCACTTACATTGAATGCTTTTTTATCTCCAAATGCGCCACCGGCATTACTCAGATCGATTGGGGTTTTAGTAAATGCACCGCCTAAAAGTACCAGATGTGAGTTGACTCCGATATTGTAAATTGCCCCTACAACAATCGTAAGATAAATTTCCAATCCATAAAAAAGATAAAAAGATGCTAAAATTGTCGAAATAAAAGTAGCAATAACAATCAGCCACCATTTTGAAGTAATATAGCCGCGATAAGGAATATTTTGTGTCATCATTAATTGATAATACGAGCTATCCCAGCTAGGTACAAACTGTCCAAAGACAAATAAAAATCCGCCAGAAACAAAGATCCCTGCAAAAATGTGCATGATTTCAGGCTGGTGTTCGTTTCCGAAAAAAATAAGTCCGTAAAACAAAAACAGGACACTCATTAAAATAGTCGTTTTAGACCTTTTATTTCTTTTAATTAATTTAATGTCGTTTTTAAGAAATGTTCCTAAAGTTCCAAATTGATTCAGCCAGGAAAGATTTTCTGTCATCGCAATATCTTCTTTTTTAGAAAGTCCCGCATCTAAAAATAAATTGTTTTTGAAGTATTTGAATGTAAATCCATATAAACCAATTAACACCAAAACTGGAATCAAAAATAGCCATTTTGTATCGTAAAATCCTTGAAAAACCGGAGTCGTAAAAGTTGTTACATCAAATATCTTATAATATTGTGCCCCTCCCAAAGCAAGAGTAAGTCCAATGAAAATAATAAATAATTTATCGATATTACTCAAAATAATATTCAGGAAATTGTTGATATAGATTAAAGAGAAAATAGCCAGAAGCCAAAAAATAATTCCAACAATATCATATCCTTCTATAGCCAAAACAACAGAAAAAGGCAGGAAGAAAAGAGCATGTACCCAATTAAAAAAAGACAAAGCGGTTTTGCCTAATGAAAAATGAACAATCGTTGGTTTTTTGAAAGGTAAAACCAAAAGCGGTTTTATATTCAGAACCGGAATTGCCTGCATTAATAATCGGATTACTAAGTCAAATAAAAAATAATAAATCAAAAATTTATTGATGGTTACTAATGGTTCAAGGTTCATTTTTTTAAGTATGTAAAATGCTCCTACTCCCATTCCGATAAAAATTATCGAAAAATAGACCATCAAAAAACCTATCAAAATTTTCATCGCCAGATTGGCACCAAAAGATGCTGATCTTGTAAAGGCTTTCCACTCGAGATAAATAAATTTTTTAATCATGGTTGTTTGGTTTTCAGTTTTGTAGTAAGAGATCAAAAATAGGGAAACGTTACAAAAAAAGTTAAAAAAAATAATTTAGTGTCTGTCATTTAACCGCCGTTTGCTACTTTTGCATAAAATATCAAAATCATGCCTTCATTCTTAAAACTTATAATTAAAGAGGTAAAACGTGAAACTGCTGATGCGGTTTCAGTTCTTTTTAATGTTCCCGAAGAACTTAAACCAGACTATAAATTTATAGCCGGACAATACATAAATTTAAAATTAACTCTTGATAATCAGGAAATTCGCCGTGCTTATTCTATTTGTTCAGCACCTGAAAGCGGCGAATTGCGAATTGCTGTTAAAGCAGTTAAAAATGGTCTGTTTTCTCAATTCGCCAATACCAGACTAAAAGCAGGAGATGTTCTTGAAGTAGGTCATCCGGAAGGAAAATTTACCTTTGAACCGGATGCCGAAAGACAAAAAAATTATGCAGCATTTGTTGCGGGAAGCGGAATTACTCCTGTACTTTCAATAATTAAATCGGTTATGAAAGGAGAGCCAAAAAGTTCATTTGTATTGGTTTATGGAAACAGAACTCCCGAAGAAACTATTTTTCATAAGGAATTACACAATTTGCAATTGCAATATGTAGGCAGGTTTTTTGTACATTATATTTATAGTCAGGCTAAAGCCGAAAATGCATTGTTTGGCAGAATTGACAAATCTGCAGTAAATTTTGTGCTGAATAACAAACACAAAGAATTACAGTTTGATAAATTTTTCTTGTGCGGTCCTGAAGAAATGATCAATACCGTTTCTGATATCTTGAAAGAAAAAAATGTAAAAGAATCCGCTATTAAGTTTGAACTTTTTACTTCTTCTTCTCAGGAAAATGAAATCCATGCTTCACTTGAAGGACATACCAAAATCACTGTTTTGGTTGACGATGATGAAGTTACTTTTGAGATGTCTCAAAAACAAACTATTCTGGATGCCTCTCTTAAACAAGGTATTGATGCCCCCTATTCCTGCCAGGGCGGAATCTGCAGCAGCTGTTTAGCGCGTGTAACATCAGGGAGTGCCGAAATGACTAAAAATTCTATTTTAACGGATAAGGAAATTGCTTCTGGTTTAATTTTAACCTGTCAGGCACATCCAACTTCAGAGTCTATTTATATCGATTTTGATGATGTTTAAATAACAAAATAAACTAAAAGGCTTCTCTTAAAAGGGAGTCATTTTTTTGCATGTCGTTTTTTTAGTATCAAATTGTTTTAATATTAATAAAAAAATAACAAGATTTAAGACGCTTTTAATTATTTTAGTGTTAGAAAATTAAGTGAAAGTTTAACTAATGTTTATTAATAAACAACTTTATAATATTAGAATTATGAATTATAGAAAATTAGGAAAGACAAATTTAAATATTTCTGAAATATCATTAGGATGCTCAGGTTTTTGGGGGAATAGAAATTTTTCTGAGAAAAAAGCAACATTATTAATAAATGAAGCTTTCAATCGAGGTGTTAATTTTTTTGATACAGGACATAATTATTCAAATTTTAATGCTGAGCCCCGTTTAGGCAGAATTCTAAAAAACCTACTACAAACAACCGACAGATCCAAAATAATAATTTCAACAAAAGGAGGTACAACAGTGGGTAATGCTTCACTTTTTCCAAAAAATACTGTAACAAAGGATTTCTCAGCAGAGGCTATTGAAAAATCTATTATCAAATCAATTAATAATCTTAATTGTGACTACCTTGATATTTTTCAATTGCATGGTATTTCTGCATCAGAAATAAATCAACAATTAATTGATTGCTTATTAAATTTAAAACAAAGAGGATTATTTAATTATCTTGGAGTAAACTCACACAATGAAAAAGATTTAGAATACATTTCAAAAAGCCCAGAAATATTTGACATGGTTCTTTTGGATTATAATGTACTCCAATTGGATCGCAATTCAATTATTGAAAAATTAGCAAATGAAGAAATTGGTATTATTGCGGGAACAGTTTTAGCTCAAGGTCATTTAATAAAAGGTAAAAATGGCTCAATAAAAACAGGTTCATTTTTTTGGTATTTAGCTAGAGCTATTCTCAAATCTTCAAGCCGTCAGCTGCAAAAAAATTCAAAACATATGAGAGAAACTCTATCGAGAATAACAGAAATGTCGCCATCTCAAGCGGCATTTTCGTATATTCTTGAAAATAAATTTATTTCAAGTTGCGTTTTTGGCACTACAAATCTCAATAATTTAATTGAAATTATTGAAACTTCCGGTAAATCACTTAATAATGAGAATAAAAAAGCAATATGGGAATCTTATGATTCAATACATAATAAAATAAGCAATTAGTATATCACTTTAGCAATTATTTATAAAAGCAAGATTGCATTTTTAAAATCACTTTGTTCACAGCAATGGTTTGCATCGCATTTTCATAACCTTCAACTTTTTTATTACCATAAATCGAGGTAGGTAATTTTGGATACTTATTCCTGTCAGAAATCAAAGCATATTCTAAACTTTGATTGAAAGGCAGAAATCCTGCATACGGATGTGTTGCACCCCAAAGTGTAATCACTTTGATACCCAACATAGCAGCAATATGTGCATTACCAGAATCCATGGAAAGCATCACATCAAGATTGCTTATGAGTTGCAATTCCTGTTGAAATTTAATTTTTCCCGCCATATTAATTACGTTCACAAATGGTTCTGAAAGTGAATCTAAAATTTCGATTTCTTTCTTTCCTCCTCCAAAAAGTAAAATTTTATACGATTGATTTTCGGCCAATTTTGCAATTACTTCTGTCATTAAATCTATCGGATATACCTTAGAATCATATTGTGCAAAAGGAGCAATTCCGATTAACTTTTGACTTTTATTTCCAATAAATTCCAAAACGTCAGAATCCAAATTGGCTTTTTCAGGGAATTCAGGATTTGATAAATCTAAAGGAAAACCTAATTCTTCAAACACTTTGGCGTGTCTTTCAAACATCGTTGGCAATTGTTTGAAAATTTTATTTTCGGCACGAGTCAGTTCTTTTTTCCCCTCGCGGCCTTTGTCAACAGTTGCTCTTTTTTTTCCGCTTAAAGCAAAAAGTAAACTCACCACTTTAGATCGTAAAACATTATGAAGATCTGCAAAGGCATCAATTTTGAGTTTTTTTACGTCTTTGTATAATCTTAAAAGTCCTGAAAAACCTTTATGTCTTTCTTTTTCATCAAACGCAAAAAAATCCAGATTCGGAATCCCTTCAAAAAAAGGCTTAAAAAAAGGACGTGAAATTACGGTGATTTTAACCTCTGAATATTGTTTTACAAAAGCGCGTAAAACAGGAACCGTCATGGCGACATCTCCCATTGCGGAAAGTCTCATGACGGCTATATGTTTAATTGTATTGGACAATTCTGCCAATTATTTTTTATTTTGGTATAAAACAGGATTCAATTCATCATCGTTGTACATTTTCATTTGTTTGTACACTTTCATGAATTTTTCTCCACTTTCGATGTCAGCAAGTAAATCATCAATTGCAGTTGATAAATCGCTTCTTTGTTCTAAGAGAATATTTAATTTTTCCTGACATTTATCTCTATGCTCTTGTGAAGCCTCTGCACGAGTAGCTTCTTCCTGCATATGATAAATTTTTAAAGCTAAAATAGACAATCTGTCAAAAGCCCATGCCGGACTTTCTGAGTTAATTTTTGCACCATTTTTTGGCTGTACATTACTGTATTTTTGCAAAAAATAACTGTCGATATATTCCACCATATCGGTACGCTCCTGATTAGAGGCATCAATTCTTCTTTTTAGCGTTAAAGCCGCTACAGGATCAATTTGCGGATCACGAATAATATCTTCAAAATGCCATTGAACAGTGTCAATCCAGTTTTTTAAATATAATAAATGTTCGAATTTATCTTTTGGATACGGATTATTTATAGGCTGGTCAACGTTATCAAATTGGTGATAATCATTGATACTTTGTTCGAAAACTGAATATGCTAATTTTGAAAACATGTGTTTATTTTTTAGAGATACAAAGATACTTTTTATACTTTTATAGTGAGAAAAAATTACTCTGTTTTTCGTTTACAAAATTCCCACTTACTAACAATTCTAAAAATTCATTATGAAAATTCATTATATCTCTGAAAACAATAGCGTATTAAATCATTTTTTAAGTCAAATCAGAAATATAAATGTTCAGAACGACAGTATGCGCTTTCGAAGAAATATAGAACGGATTGGTGAAATTATGGCGTATGAACTCAGCAAAAAATTATCCTATAAAAATGTCGAGATTCAAACGCCTCTTGGAATTAAAAAAACGACAGAAATCGAAAACGACTTAGTTTTATGTTCGATTTTAAGGGCTGGATTACCGCTTCATAATGGCTTTCTGAATTATTTTGATCATGCTGAAAACAGCTTTGTTTCGGCCAGCAGGCATCATCCCAATAATGATGATGATTTTGAAATTTTGGTTGAATATCAGGCTGTCTCCAACTTAAATAATAAAACGCTGTTACTGCTTGATCCAATGCTGGCCACAGGTCAGTCTATTGTTGCGGTCCATCAAAAATTAATTCAAAATGCAACTCCAAATGAAATTCATATTGTAGTGGTTATTGCAGCACCGGAAGGAATCGCATTTCTGGAAAAGAATCTTCCTGAAAATTGTCATTTATGGGTTGCTTCTTTAGATGAAAAATTAAACGAGAAAAACTACATTGTGCCCGGACTGGGAGACGCTGGCGATCTTGCTTACGGAAGTAAATTATAGCTGTGAGAAAAAAGTAAATAAACTGCACAAAATAAGTACATAAAATACAATTTCATTTTTTAGTTTTTGCTGCATATATTCTACATGGCTTGATGCCATCATTGTTAGCGGAACAATACTAAACAATAGCAAATCGTTACTTTTATCCGGTGAAACAATATAAACAACAGCAGCTATAAAAAAGTAAGCTACAATTTTTTTATACGATATATGTACAATTTGAGGTCTGTTTGATAAAGTGGTTAACATAGAAACAACAAAAAACAGAGCCACGGCGACATATATAGAAAACGCTCCGTTTTCGTAATTATTCTTGAAATAATCCATTCTTAAATCGACAACCGCACGGTTTTGAATAAATGTTATAGCATCAAAATTAAAAATTAAGGATACCATAAAAAATAACGAAGCAACTGCCAAAAGGGCAATAAAAGGCAAAACCCAGTTTCTGTAATCCCTTGAAACATGGAAAATTATCGATATAAAAACCAATATCAGGAAAAGGATGCACCAAAATTGAAATAAGGATGCAATCAAAATCCAGAAGGAAGCATCAAATATTTTTTCTTTAGAAGCCTTTAATGACTGCAGTGAAATTAATCTGCGAATTGCTAACAACACAAAAAAGTTAGCGTATAATACATTTGGGTTATTAAATATTCCGGGGGAAAATAATATAAATAACAAATAGAAAAATATCGCGTAACCGTTGTCTTTACTAAGTCCGTTTTTTTTAACTATAAAATTTACAAGAAAAAAAGAAGCAAAAATAAAACATAGCAAACTTACTTTCTGGAACGCCAGAAAATAAGAACTTATCAAGGAAGGTTCCTGGATTTGAAACAGAAAAAAGAAAACCAGTATCAAAATTACGACCAAAGAATAATTTAATGGCGTAGATTTTTTAAAAACACTTGTTATCATAAGGATATTTTATACTTTTGTGATTGTAAATATAATACTTGTTTAAAAAGGAAAACCAACAAGTTGAAAAAAGATTCTGTCTTACTGAATTATACCTTCAACGCGTTAAAACAATAATAACATATAATTTTATAAATTATGAAAGCTTTTTTCGAAGGAATACAATCACTTTTTGTTGATTTTTTATTTAAGCCACTTGACTGGTTGCGTGAGTTAGAACTTATTACCTGGTTTGGTGCCAACACAATTAACTGGATTTTTATGATTATCTGTGCATGCGCAATCGTTTATTGGATTAAACAATTACGCATTTTTGATGCAGCCGGAACAGAAAACCAAGATACTACGGCTCACTCTTTTTTTAAATAAAATCTATCCCAAGGAGTTAGAATTATTTTTAAAGCAAATCAAAGCCAATATCTTTTCTAAAATACATCTTATCAAAATTTAGTTTATCTATGTTTTGGTAAGATTTTTTTATGGCCTGTTGGAAATCGTCTCCATAAGATGTTACGGTCAATACACGTCCTCCATTACTAACGACATTATTGCCATCTAATTTTGTTCCGGCATGAAAAACAATAGAATCTGTAATGTTTTCTAAACCTGTAATTACTTTTCCTTTTTCAAAATCTTCCGGGTATCCGCCAGAAACCACCATAATTGTAGTAGCACTTCGTGGATCAACTTCTAATGTAAATTCGTCGAGTTTTTGATTGGCAACTGAAAGGAATAATTCAACCAAATCAGATTTTAATCTTGGTACTACAACCTCCGTTTCGGGATCGCCCATTCTCACATTGTATTCAATAACGATTGGCTCATTTTTTACATTAATCAGACCAATAAATACAAAACCTTTATATTCGATTCCGTCTTTCTGGAAACCTTCAATTGTTGGTTTTACAATGCGTGTTTCAATTTTCTCCATCAAAACAGCATCAACATAAGGAACCGGGGAAACTGCTCCCATTCCACCTGTGTTTAATCCTGTATCGCCTTCGCCAATTCGTTTGTAATCTTTTGCCGTTGGCAGAATTTTATAGCTTTTCCCATCGGTTAAAACAAAACAGCTTAACTCGATTCCGTCCAAAAATTCTTCAATAACCACTTTTGAACTTGCTGCTCCAAATTTTTCGTGAACAAGCATATTTCTTAATTCGGTTTTAGCTTCTTCCAGATCCTGAATAATCAAAACTCCTTTTCCAGCCGCTAAACCATCGGCTTTTAAAACGTATGGAGGTTGTAAAGTTTCAAGAAATGCACATCCTTTCTCCACTGTTTCGGCAGTAAAACTGTCGTAAGCTGCAGTTGGAATGTTATGTTTCATCAGGAATTCTTTGGCAAACTCCTTACTTCCTTCTAATTGAGCCCCTAATTTTGATGGTCCAATTACCGGAATATGGTTTAAACTTTCGTCGTTTTTAAAGTAATCATAAATCCCTTTTACCAACGGATCTTCTGGTCCTACAACCACCATTTTTACATTTTCCTTCAGAACAAATGTTTTTATGGCATCAAAATCGGTTGGAGACATTGCAACATTTGTGGCAATACCGGCAGTTCCCGCATTTCCTGGTGCAACAAAAAGTTTTTCGCAAAGCGGACTCTGAATCATTTTCCATGCAAATGCATGCTCTCTTCCGCCTGATCCCAATAATAAAATTGTCATGTGTTGTTGTATTTAGTTGTGGTGCAAAAATAATTGCTTTTATACGTAAAAAATAATTAAATCTTAAAAAGTTCTCGATTCTTCCTTGTTAGTAATTCGTAAATATTATTTTTGATGAAATTTTTCTTCAAATGATTTCTCTTTTTGACATTTCGCTTCAATTAAATGGTTTTCCAATACAGAAAGCAAAAGCCGATCTGGATGCTATTACGCGTCTTTCAGAAGAAGATTTTTTAGAATTCCTTCAAAAACAAAAAGATCAAATTGTTGCTTTTCATTTAAAGAACAACTCTTTTTATCAGGAATTAACAGGAAATGAAAATGTTTACAATTGGGAAAACCTGCCTGTTTTGAATAAACAAAATCTGCAAAAACCCCTCGAAGAAAGACTTTCAAAAGGGTACACTTTAAAAAATATTTACCTCAACAAAACATCCGGTTCCAGTGGAACTCCTTTTGTTTTTGCTAAAGATAAATATAGTCATGCCTTAACCTGGGCTTCTAATATTATGCGTTTTGGCTGGCACGGAATTGATTTTAATCATTCATATCAGGCTCGTTTTTATGGAATCCCGATGGATTTTATTGGATACCAAAAAGAACGTTTTAAAGATTTTTTGAGTTGTCGTTTTCGATTTCCGGTTTTCGATTTATCTGATGCTGTTCTGGAAAAATTCCTTCTGAAATTCACAACAAAAAAATTCGATTACATTAATGGCTACACAAGCTCGATTGTTTTATTTGCCAAATATTTGGAGCAAAAAGGCATCATTTTGACAGCTATTTGTCCGAGTTTAAAAGTGTGTATTGTTACTTCAGAAATGCTTTTTGAAAGTGATAAAAAACTATTAGAAAATCAATTTGGAATTCCGGTTGTTAATGAATATGGGGCATCTGAACTGGATTTGATCGCCTTTGAAAATACCAAAGGCGAATGGCAAATTAATTCTGAAACCCTTTTTGTTGAGATTTTAGATGAAAATAATCAAGCCCTTCCTTACGGGAAAGAAGGCCGCATTGTAATCACTTCTCTGTTCAATAAAGCGCATCCGTTTATAAGATACGATATTGGCGACATCGGAATTTTAGATGAAAAAAGTACGCCACAGAAACCGATTCTGAAAAAATTAATTGGCAGAACCAATGACGTTGCAATTCTTCCAAGCGGAAAAAAATCACCCGGATTGACATTTTATTATGTAACCAAAAGCATTATTGAAGACGATGGAAACGTAAAAGAATTTATCATCAAACAAACAAAACTTGATGCTTTTGAAATTGAATATGTTGCTGAAAAGGAATTAGATGCAGCACAAATTCAAAAAATTGAAGAAGCAATTGCCTTATATCTTGAGCCGAATTTAAACTTCACTTTTACTCGAAAAATAGTTCTTGAAAGAACGAATCGCGGGAAACTAAAACAATTTAAATCATACTTATAAATACGATCATCAGGCCATAAAAAAAAACCTTTTGAAAAACCAATTTACTATCCTTAAATCCTCTTTATATAATTAGGTTTTATTATCAACTGTGTAAATAAAAACCGCACCATTAACAAAACAGAAAACACAAAATTAAAACCGTGAAATTCTCGATAAACTCCAAAATTGTGTTTTATCAATTTGAATTTTGATGAAGAAATAGAATCTCTCCTGATGCGATAAAAAGCCAAGCTTTCAGGAACAGGTTTTGTCTCCTGAATTTGTTTCAAAATCGTTAGCCACAATCTCCAATCCTGTCTTTTTTGAGTGGATTCGAGGATCATCTTACCAAAATATTCGGCATCATAAATGGCGGTTAAATTTCCAACATAATTGCAAAAGAACAATTGATCGTAAGTTAAATCAATCGGAGCTTCAACTCGTCTATTTAAAGAATTTCCTCCTTCATCAATACAATCATAAAAACTAAAAGTGAATGGCAAATTATTCGCTTTTAAAAACTGAATCTGTTTTTCTAATTTCAAAGGAAACCATAAATCATCAGCATCCAAAAAAGCTATATATTTTCCTGTTGCTTTTTCTAAAGCTACATTTCGGGCAAAACCGTTTCCGGAATTTTGAGATAATTGAGATAATTTGAACCTGGCATCTTTTTTGGCAAAATCATTTATAATTTTTACCGTTTGATCTGTTGACGCATCATCAACCAAAATCATTTCCCAATTTTGATAAGTCTGATTTTGTACAGATTCAATAGTTGCCCGAATGTATTTTTCGGCATTAAATGTTGGCGTTATGATAGAAACTAACTCACTCATCAATACGCTTTTTTATCACCTTTAATAATATGGTAAATCGTGGTTAAAATAATTTTAATATCTAATAGAATGGACCAGTTTTCGATATAAAAAATATCATATTTTACGCGATTTATAATGTCATAGTCTGATTCGATTTCTCCACGAAAACCTTTTATTTGTGCTAAACCTGTAATTCCTGGTTTTATAAAATGCCGTACCATAAATTTATCTACTTTAAGTATATACTCCTGATTATAACTTACCATATGCGGCCTTGGTCCAACTACCGACATATCTCCAAATAAAACATTATAAAACTGAGGCAGTTCATCAATACTGGTTTTTCTAATTATTTTTCCAATTTTGGTAACTCTTGGATCGTTTTTGGAAACCTGATTCAGACAATCGTTGTTATTCATTTCCATTGATCGAAACTTATAACAATTGAATTCTATATTGTTGAGCCCGTTGCGTTTTTGCTTTAATAAAATTGGTCCTTTTGATTCCAGTTTTATTAAAATTCCCAAAATTGGAAGAACCCAGGAAAGAACACCAACAATGATGATGATTGAAAAAATAATGTCGAAAGTCCGCTTCATTATTTTATACAA
The DNA here is from genome assembly GCF_031457575.1 of Flavobacterium piscis. GTDB lineage: Bacteria > Bacteroidota > Bacteroidia > Flavobacteriales > Flavobacteriaceae > Flavobacterium > Flavobacterium piscis_A. The sequence goes on from NZ_JAVDWQ010000001.1 coordinate 656,093, forward strand.
ATTTTCATCCAGACGAATACTTCTTAGTGCTATTACAGGAATGTAATCATAATATTCTAAGGTGAAATTTCGAAAAAATATTTGATTTCCATCAGGAATAAATTTTAATGTCTTCAGATTACTATCAGCAAAATCAATAATTTCGTTCATTTGATTCTGTGATAAGCCAATAATGGAGCAATACATTTCGTCCATTTGTCTATTCAGAACAAACTCAAACATTTCTTCAATATGCACGTCTTTTACTTCTTCAAATTCAAAAACATGAATCAGTTCATATCCATAATCCGGATTCTCGGTAAAAAAATGTTTTAAAGGCGAAATACTGGTTTGATTTCCTAACAGCACAACTCTTCTATGATTTCCCCCAAAAACTACCCGATAGGTTTGAAGAAAATAATAGATTGAAAATTTTATGAATAAGATAAGAATAAATACAAACCATATATAAAACAGTAAGGTTTTAAAACTGGTTTGCTTTGCATAAAAAAAAGCTAAAGCAAAAATTACAAAACCAAATAAACAGGCTTGTTTTAAAGCACAATTTAAAATTGCAATTACTTTTGTATAACGATATACTTCGTAAAAACCTAAATCGGAGGCAATACCAATCCAGCCAATATTTAGTACGATTAAAAATAAAATTTGATCTACAGGAAAATGGGCGATATAAACCGCAAAAAAATTGATAATGAGCAGATCAATTAAATAGGAGAATGGGCGGATGTAACCTGAATATTTTCCTGTTTTTGTCCGCATTATTTTATATAGTTTGAAAAATCTTTATGATCCTCTTTTGAAAGTTCTTCTTTTGAAAGTGATTTAAAATAATCATAGGTAATTTTCATTCCTTCGGCACGGTTTACTTTGGCTTCCCAGCCTAATAATTCCTTTGCCTTCGTTGTGTCTGGCTGGCGTTGTAGGGGATCGTTTATTGGTAATGGCTGATACACTACTTTTTGATTGGTACCCGTAAGTTTTATAATTTCTTCAGCAAAATCCTTGATGGTAATTTCATCCGGATTTCCAATATTTACAGGATACGCATAATCTGAATGTAATAATCTAAAAATTCCCTCTACCTGATCATCAACATAACAAAAAGAACGGGTTTGCATTCCGTCTCCAAAAATAGTTAAATCCTCCCCGCGAAGTGCCTGCCCTATAAAAGCCGGAATCACACGGCCATCATTAAGACGCATTCTTGGTCCATAAGTATTAAAAATACGAACAATTCGGGTTTCTACTCCGTGAAAAGTATGATACGCCATTGTTATTGATTCCTGAAAACGTTTTGCTTCATCATACACCCCGCGTGGTCCAATGGTATTTACATTTCCATAGTATTCTTCGGTTTGTGGATGAACTAAAGGATCTCCATATACTTCAGAGGTGGAAGCTATTAAAATTCTTGCTTTTTTTACGCGGGAAAGGCCTAACAAGTTATGCGTTCCTAAGGATCCTACTTTTAAGGTCTGTATAGGAATTTTTAAATAATCGATTGGACTTGCCGGTGAAGCAAAGTGTAAAATATAATCTAAATCACCTGGAACATGTACAAATTTGGTTATATCGTGATGGTAAAACTCAAAATGCTCTAATTTGAATAAATGCTCAATATTTTTAAGATCTCCTGTTATCAGATTATCCATTCCAATAACATAATAACCCTCTTTAATGAACCTGTCACACAAATGCGATCCTAAAAATCCTGCTGCTCCCGTAATAAGTATTCTTTTCATAGTAATTGGTTTCCAGGAGCAAATTTACTTTTTTCAATTTTATTAAATCAACTTCACATTTATCTTTTTTTCTAATATTGATTAAAATTTGTTAGAGTATTTTTTATTTGGCATTTAAAATTTGTTCCAAAATTTTAATTGTGATCAAATATGTAGGTTTTACACCTGTTGTTCCTAAACCACCAGAAGCTAATGTGCTGCCTGTTTCCAAGGGGTTGTCCGAAGCATAATAAGCATATCTTACCTTTATATCATGTGGCACACTTTTTCTGATTTTTGATGCAGACTGAATTGCTTTTTGGTAATAGGAACCTTCCATTTCTAGTCCAATCACGCCCCAGGTTGATTCGTGAAAAAACTTTAACAATTCCCTGTTTTGTAACGAAGTTCCTAAAACCGTTACCATCGCACCTTCAAAAACAGCAATATCGTTTCCTTCAAACATAGCGCCTGTTAATTCATTTTCAAAGAAATAATTATCCGCTGTACCTTCGTTTATATGTGCTGTCGGAATCATGATATCTCCCTTTCCTCCTTCAAGAATTCCGGCTTTTCCCATTATCGAAACTGATTTCACATTTAATAAAGTCTCTTTTTTATACGGTTTCAAAAGCTCATCAATAGTTTCATATGCCTGTTCTCCAAAAGCATAATCCATTACAATTATAACTGGTTTTTCTTCTTCAAGCTTGGTTTTTGGAAAAGCAGTCTTTGCCCAGTCAATTTTAGCCGTATCAAAAATCTGAACATCAATGTTTGTTCCTGAAGTATCAGGCAACGAAATCATTCCGTTTTTTAAGGCTAATTCTTCTACTATATCTCTGGTTTCTTTAGCTGTTGATTTGCTTAATTCTTCATAAATAAAAAAATCTGTTTTGTCCTTAAATTTTGATTTCAATAAAGGAGTAGCAAAAATAGAATTCATCACACTATGCATATTAGCACTGATGATATGAATTGGCCTTTTTAAAAGATTGTTCGTCTTTAAAACTTCCTTGATATTAGTCGCCCAGATTTCACCGTGAATATGATGCCCCAGACGTTCTCTTAAAACGGGGCTGAAAGTAATGGTTCTTTTATTATTATCAATCATTTCTTCAATGGCCAATTTTCCTAACCAATAAATAACGTGCAAAAAGCGATCCGGAGCATTCTCTGAACCAAAAGCATCGTAAATATCCAAAACCTCTTCAAAAGTTCTGGCTAAAATATTTGCTACGTGCGAAATAGCTTTTTCCTTTTCTATCTGCGTCAGTTTTTTGGTCTGCGTTACAACTAGTTCCAATTTAAGCCAATCGCGTGACAATTCACCGGCATCATCCAATAAAATCCTGTTTTTTATTTTGTGTGATTCGATGAAAATAAATGTCAAATGCGTCAGAATATCGTAGATGTCGGAACGTCCGCGAGTGATCTCAACATTCATTTGTTCTTCATCAATACGATAACAATTTCTTTTCCTTTTTGGGGGAACAATAGACTGAAAATGTGATTTTGAATACCCTTCATCCGAAGTTAAATTGATGAATCGACATTGTTCTATTCCGATAGGAAGACGTTCTATAACATACAAAAGCCCATTAAGTTCTACTTTTTCCTCAGCAATATTTCCATAAATCTCAGGACGTAAAGCCAATAATGATTCACGTAAACTATCGCCGGAAACTCCCATTGGCTTATAAAAACCACGGTTGAATAAATGGCGCATGGTAATGTACATTTTTTCTATTGCCGCAGATGATTCCTGTGCTCTTGATCTTGATATATGTTTGGTTTCTTTCATTCTTTTTATTTTAAAAAATTTTCTCTGGATTGAGATAATTCTATTTTTCGATTAACGAATTGTTTATATTATTTATAATCTTCAAAATTAACATCTACTTTTTGATAATTTTTATTTTCTGATAAAAGTAAATTTATCCTATTGATACATTCCTGATTATCATCTGCCATGATGAAAGCTAAATCCCAAATGTCTTTTGAAATCGAAAAAAAACCAAGATCTGAACTGACTTCAATAAAAATTTCATCACAGAGATCATTAATTTTATCAACTTTGGGATTTATTTCTTTAATGGAATCCAGTAAATCAGTAAGAAAATATTCGTTTTCAACACCACTAAATATTTCAATTAACAAATTCTGAGATTCATATCCCGGTCTTAAATGATATTTGTATTTCATCTGGTAAACTTTTATTTCAAATTATCTACAATATCCCTATTATTAGACAATCTCGGAATTTTATTTTGTCCACCCAATTTTCCCTGTGATTTCATGTATTCCTGAAATCCGTTTTTAGAAACTTTCGTTACCACTACTTTTCTTAAAACATTTCCGGTAATCAAGTCGTCGTAATAAATATTTTGTTTTCTCATTGAATTGTCAATCGCTTCTGCAAAAGTTTCCATTTTTTCAGGTTCGTTTTCAAATTCTACCAGCCATTCGTGATAAGGCAGTCCTCCAGACGGATTAATTTGTGGCGCTACTGTAAATTCATTTATTACAATATTGGTTCCTGCAGTTGCTTCTTTCATTGCATTTTCAACTTCATTGGCAATAACGTGTTCTCCAAAAGCAGAAATATAATGTTTAATTCGCCCGGAAACTATAACACGATGTGGAAACAAAGTTGTAAACTGAATTGTATCACCAATATTATAGCCCCAAAGACCGGCATTGGTAGAAACAATCAAAACATAATTAATACCTAATTCTACCTCCCCAATTGTCAATCTTTTTGGGTTTTCAGTAAAGAATTCATCAGCTTTAATAAATTCGTAGAAAATTCCGGAATTCAGCAATAAAAGCATTCCTTTTTCTTTTTGGGAATCCTGATAGGCAAAAAAACCTTCCGAAGCCGGAAACAACTCAATACTATCTACTTTTTTGCCAATCATCTGTTCAAATTTAGCACGATAAGGCTCATAATTAACACCTCCGTAAATAAACAAGTTAAAGTTTCTGAATATTTCGCTTATTTTTTTTCCGCCACTTTTTTCCTGTAAACGCTCAAAATACATTTGCACCCAGGATGGAATTCCCGAAATCACAGCCATATTCTGATGGATCGTTTCGCCTACAATTGCATTTACTTTGGTGTCCCAATCTTCGATGCAATTGGTTTCCCAGGAAGGCATTCGGTTTTTCTGCAGGTATTTTGGAACAAAATGTGCTGCAATACCAGAAAGTCTTCCAAATTTGATTCCGTACTTTTCAGTCAAAATTGGACTCCCCTGCAAAAAAATCATTTTACCATTTACAAAATCAGCATTACCGGTTTCATGAATATAATGCAAAATAGCATTTCGTGAAGCTTTTATATGGGTAGGCATCGATTCTTTAGTAAGCGGAATATATTTTGCGCCGGAAGTTGTTCCCGAAGTTTTGGCAAAATAAAGCGGTTTTCCTTTCCAGAGAATGTTTTCTTCTCCCAATTTAACTTTGTCTATATAAGATTTTAAATCCTCATAATCGCGAATAGGAACATTTTTTTGAAAATCATCGAATGTTTTTATTTTATCAAAATGATGATGCTTCCCAAACTCTGTTTCTTTGGCATTTTGAATCAAACCTTTAAAAACTTCTAATTGGGTTTCAATCGGTTTATGTGCCCAGGATCGCGTTTGATTATATATTTTATGGGCGAAAATTTTTGCTGCTATTGATTTAATAGACATTTTTAAAGATATTATTTTTTGTCGCTTTTATTTTTATTTTTTTTGTCACTCCCTGACTCCTTCTCGATATTGTCAACTTCTTCCCTCAGTTTAATTTCTTCCTCAGAAGCCTTCATATTTACGTCAGCAAGTGGTTCATCGGCTTCAGCCAAAATCGAATCCTTATTGAATTTTGCATATTCTAATTCGCCGTTTAATACTTTCTGAATTCCTTTTATATAGGCTTCGTTTTTCTTTAATGCCATTTCTAATGAGTCAGATTTTATGGCTAATTCCGTTGCGTTTCTTTTTAATTGTGAAGAAGAATAACCCGGAATAAATTCACGTAATGGGGTAAAAGCAATAATGAAAGTAGTAACCAAAATTAGAAATATACCACCTAAAGTAAATGTAACAAATACATTCATTAAAGTAAGTCTGAACGAAAAAATCTCTTCAAAAGTATCTTCATTCAAAATTACCAAACGATTTTTGATAAATAATTTCTTTCTGAAATTCTTTTTCTTTTTTTTAGTCATTATGGTTATTTATACGAGCAAATATAGTAATTAATAGTATTGATGACGCCTGACAAAAATGATCAAATACACTAATTTAATTATTTTATAAAATATTTAACGCAGTCAGAAACAAATATTTTAATCCAAAAACTCTTGTTCTTCGTATATTCTATATACATTTGCAACATAACTTTATATAAATTTGCTTCGGCATTAATTTTACTATCATGGGAAGATTTGGCGTAACAGAAATCCTTATTATATTAGCAGTTGTTTTATTACTTTTTGGAGGTAAAAAAATTCCGGAATTGATGAAAGGTTTAGGAAGCGGAATTAAAGAATTTAAAAACGCAGCTAAAGACGATAATACTCAGCCTGCTGTAAAAAAGGAAGAGGAAGAAATTAAATAATAAATTACTCCATACTAAATCCCAAATTACAATTATATAATTGTGGTTTGGGATTTTTTTTGTCACAATTTTTAAGAGAAAATTATCTTATCATATTTAATTACTGTAAGTATTTTCCTTAAAAAAAATTAATTCAACTCATAAAATAAGGGATTATTGTAAATTTTAACAAATATTTATCTTTTTTCTCCTTATCCTCTGATGTTTATACTACTTTTACTTAGTTCTTTAGTATAAAAGCATAAAATTATGACTGATTTAAAGCGTAGAAATTTTATCAAAAATGTTGGATTTGTAGGCACTACAGCACTTATATGTGGTAGTTCGCTTCTGGCTCAGGATACTTTCACATCTTCTTCAGATAATGCAGAAGAGAGTATTTTATCCCAATTTTCAAAATCAGCTTATTCTGATGCTTTTTTATCAGATTCTGCCCTTCTGGAATGTTATAAAAGCGCGAGTATTAATTGGATAAAAACTGGATATGAACCCTATGGCAATGTTTGTTATGGTTCTAAGGATGGTGATTTAAAGATGTTTCCGATGCATCTTCATACCGGCATAACCGGGAAATTAGACGATGTTTTATTATGTTTTGGGAAAAATTCAACCGGAGAATGGAGAACATTAAAACCATTATCAGGATTTGATTTGGAAGCTATAACTGTAGCCATGAAAGAATTAAAGACAAAAAATAATACTGTTGATTTAACACATTATTTATTCCCTTCTCCAATTCAACAGATAAATCCATATAGTTTTGAAACAAAAAAAGGCCGCGTGTTTTTAAAAACACAACTTTCTTCTTATCAGACTTCAACAGAAATTGTTGTTATGGAAGGTTCTAATATTGTATTTAAAAAAGAAATAATATCCCAACATAACCTTACTGTAAATTCTGTTTTGGTTTAATAAAAAAATAAATATCTAAAATCTCTCATCATGGCAGAACCCTTTTTAGCAGAAACTCGAATTATGTCATTTAACTTTGCTCCACAAGGTTGGGCAATGTGTAATGGGCAATTTTTACCTATCAATCAACATCAAGCCTTGTTTTCATTACTGGGAACTAATTTTGGCGGTAACGGGCAAAATAATTTTGCATTGCCAGATTTAAGAGGAAGAACTCCTATTCATGTTGGAAACAGTCATACTCTGGGCGAAAGTGGAGGCGAACAAGCTCACACCCTGACAATAAGTGAATTGCCAACACATCAACATATTTTAAGCAATACAAATCAAAGTGTATCTACAAATATCCCTGCAATTGCAAGTCAATTAGGAAATACTGCTCCAAATCAGGTGTATAATACTTCTGGTCAAAATCTGGTGGCAATGAATCCTGCGTCAATTTCAAATATTGGTGGCAGTCAGGCTCATTTGAATATGCAGCCGTTTTTAACTTTGAATTTTTGTATTGCCTTACAAGGTATTTTCCCTTCTCCTTTTTAATTTATAACTCAAAAAATTATGGCACAACCTTACGTTGGTGAAATCAGAATGTTTGCCGGAAATTTTGCTCCTGCCGGATGGATGTTTTGTGAAGGACAGCTGATACCTATTTCAGAAAATGAACCATTATTTCAATTAATTGGAACCACTTATGGAGGGGATGGGCAAGAAACTTTTGCATTGCCGGATTTACGTGGCCGTATCCCTATTCACAATGGTAATGGATACATTTTGGCCGAAACAGGAGGTGCTGAACAAATAACTCTTACGACTCAACAAATTCCTGCACATACACATGCCTTATTAGCAACCACAAATTTAGCAAACAGCGCCAGTCCTGCAAATGCTTATCTAAGTGCTACTGCTACTGGTAATAAAATATATTCGACAGCAAACCCAACAATACCATTAAATGCTCAAGGAATAAGTCCGACTGGAGGTAGTCAGCCTCATGACAATTTTCAGCCTTATTTATGTGTTGATTTTATTATTTCGTTATTTGGAATATTTCCAATACCCACATAAAAAATATAGTCTTCTTGAATTTAATCAAAAATAAACATATAAAATCTTCTCGATATGGCAGATCCATTTGTAGCTGAAATACGCATATTCTCATTTAACTTTGCGCCTAAAGGATGGGCTTGGTGCGATGGGCAAATTTTACCTCTTTCTCAAAATACCGCTCTTTTTTCGTTATTAGGTACAACATATGGTGGTAACGGAATGTCAAATTTTGCCTTACCAGATTTACAGGGCAGAGCACCTATGCATCCAGGGCAGGGTCCCGGATTATCATTGCATGATTTAGGAGAAACTGGTGGTTCAGAAACCGTTACTTTAATTCAGTCAGAAATACCATCCCATAACCATACTTTATCGGTTGGCAGTTTGAACGCTCAATCAACGACTCCGGCCAATACCGTTTTAGGACGCGGTAATCCAGTAAAGATTTATTCCCCTATTGGCGCTGTTACTCCAATGGGAGTCAATGCTATTACGCCATCCGGAGGCGATCAGCCCCATAATAATATGATGCCCTATTTAACTATGTGTTTTAGCATTTCGCTTCAGGGGATTTTTCCTCCAAGAACTTAATCAGGGATTTAGTTGGATTTAGTTGTAAAAAATATTGGTTTTCGTGACATTCAGGAAAATGATTTGTCAATTTTATGTGAAATATACGGAAGTACCCGTACAGAAGAACTGGAAAGAGGAACTAATTGGAACGAAGAACAAAAAAAGTTTTTTATCGGGCAGCAGTTTTTTGCTCAGCATGAATATTATCAAAAAAATTATACCGGAGCTAAATTCTATATAATTGAAAAAGAAAATATTGCAATTGGAAGATTGTATATTGATTTCTTATTTGAAAAAAAAGGTGTCCGTATTATAGACATTACTTTATTACCAAATTGGCGACAAAAAAATATTGGAAGTTCAATTTTGGCTGCAATAATAAAAAAGGCTGCAATAAAAAATATGAATGTTACAATTCATGTGGAAAGTTTTAATCCTGCCATTAATTTATATAAAAAATTGGGGTTTACAAAAATTAGCGAAACTAATGGTGTATACCATTTAATGGAATGGAGTCCTAAATAAATTGATTAAATAAAAAAACAAAATGCATGGATATAGCTTTACTTACTTTAAACGATTTTCATCCTTTACTCAACAAAGTATTTATAATTCGTATTTCAGATGAAGTTCAGCTTGATGCAGAATTAATCGAAGTAACCAAACTAAATAATTATTCCCCTTTAGAAAGGAGTCCTTTTTCAATAATTTTTCGCACTGATCAAAAAAATGAATATTATCAACAGGGTATTTTTACAATTGTGCATCCTGAAAAAGGCGATTTGCAATTGTTTCTATCTCCTTTGGGTTTCGATAATATTGGAATGAAATATGAAGCTGTCTTTTCTTAATATGCTAAACTAATTAAATGAAAAAATGAAAAATAACAAACTCTTAAGTATTATAATACTATTAGGATTTATTACATTCGGAATGTCCTATAGTACACTTATCCAGAAAAATTTTGTAGCTCCATTAGTAAAACAGTTAACAGAATCTGAAAACAAATCTGCTCCTAAAATATCTAAAAGTAAAAAAATATTTAAGGCTAAAGAAGAAAAAATTATTAGTTCAGCGGTGGTAGCTACTATTGATGTTACCAATACTGTTGTAGTAAACGGAGGAGGAAATACTGTTCCCGGTTCTCAACTAGATTTTACTCTTACAATTACAAACAGTGGAACGACTGATGCATTAGGTACAATTTTTCAGGACATTTTAGATGCGAATTTGACTTATGTCCCAGGATCTCTAAAAGCAACTCCTATTGCAGTAAGCGATACATATAACAATATTGGAAATGTTGGAATTACAGTAAATGCTGCCCAAGGTGTTTTAACTAATGACATTAGTCCAGATGGAACTGCGTTAACTGTAGCCGTTTTGGCAAGTCCTACTAACGGAACTGTAGCTTTAGCGGCAAACGGATCTTTTACTTATAATTCAAATGCAGGTTATTCAGGAACAGATAGTTTTACCTATACCTTAACAAGTGGGAGTGGAAAAACAAATATAGGAACCGTAGATATAACAGTATCAGCACCCATTTATTTTGTAAATAGCTCAGTAGTTACAAGCGGAAACGGAACTTTATCAAGTCCTTTTAAAGCTGTACAGGACGTTCCTGTTTCAACAACAGCTTCTATATTTGTTTATACAGGTACAGGAAGTAGTGGTACATCTTTAACGTTATCAAACAATCAAAAATTAATTGGTCAGGGAGCTACCGCTAGTCTAACATCGATATTAGGAATTACAGTACCGGCTTATAGCAATGCATTACCATCAACAGGAGGTACAAATCCAAATTTTTCTGTTTTAAATCTTAAATTAAATAATGATGTAGAAGGAATCACCCTTACTGGAACAACTGCAACAATGGCAGGAACAAGCGTTGGAAATTTAAAAGTTAGAGATGTTACTATTAGCGGAGGAACTGCAATTCCCGTAAATATTGGTGCCGGTGGTACATTAGACTGTATTTTTAAAAGCATTTCGGCAAATGGAGCTTCTAAAGGAATATCTGTAGCGAATTCAACCGGAAGCTTTGAGGTTATTGGAACCGGAACAACTGCCGGATCAGGAGGTACTATTCAAAACATAACAAACAGAGGTAGCGAATTTATATCATGTACAAATGTAACTCTTAAAAACATAAATTTTATCAATTCAAATACATCAGGGGTTTGTGGTACACCTGCTGTTGATAATTCTGGTTGTAATGGAGCCATTCATTTAAAAACTGTGACTGGGGTTACATTAGATAATATTTCGATTACGGGTACAAATAATGGAGCAGGTATCAACATAAACAATGTAACTACTTTTTCTCTTAACAACAGTACATTAACTGGCTGCGGAAGTAATACTGCCAGTTCGGAAGTAGGCGGTATTTATGCCTTAAATCTTGGAGGAACCAGTTCCATAACGAATACAAATGTTAATGATTCATGGGGACGCGGCTTTTATGCTCATAATGGTATTCTGTCAACAAATCCAACTTTGAATTTGACGGTTAACGGATGTGAATTTAAAAATTCATTTAACAGAGCAAATGGTGACGCCAATTTTATTTTTGATGGTTACGGAACTTCAAATACTACTTTAACGCTAAAAGGAAATGATTTTTCTAACGCTAAAACATATGGGTTAGCATTAAATTTTGGAGGTAGTTCAATAAATACTGTTCAGGTTGGAGGAAATCTGATTACTGATGGAAACATTATAAACGCCGCAATTGCAACCCCTGGAAGCAATGGCTTGTCTTTGCAATCAACTACTGGATCATCAACAGTAAACTATAATGTAATAAACAACACTTTAAAATCAAGTTTTAACGGTGGTTTTACTTGTAACATTGGAAATCAGGGAACCGGAACCATGAAAGGCCGAATAAATAATAATACTATTGAGGGTGGAGGAATTGGGTCTTCGTGCAATGGTATTTCTGTTGCTGCTTATGGAGATGGTAAACATATAACTGAAATTTTAAACAACACAATTACCAATATTACTAACTATGGTATCGTTTCTGAGGCTAATGATAATGGTGTATTGGGTACTGCCCGAATGGATGCAACTATAAAAAATAACAACATTACCTTGTTAACAAATGCCTATGCACATGTTGCAGTAATTGCTATTGGAAATGTTGTAACGAGTCCTTTAATGAGTGTTGCTAACATAGGTGGTAACACAACTAATGATCCCGTAACCGGTATAGCGGCGACTTTTGACGTTCGTTCTGAAGGAACAAACAGTCAGGTAATTTTACAAGGTGGAGTTGCCTTAGCAAATGGATCGGGTGACAGAACCGCAGCACTTACCACTTTTTGGAATGCTAATAATCCTGCGGGAACAAGAACCGCTATTGACGAACAAGGCGGAGGAACAATAGTATCCGGAACAGCTTTAGTTCCTGACAATACATCAGCTTCTAAATTTGTACCTGTTAAAATTGAAGAATCAGATCCTCCTATAGCAGAAATAAAAGATACTAATGAAAGTAGTGTTTCAACTGCAAAAAACACTTCAAAAGCAGCAGCTGGAGAAACAATTTCTATAGGACCATTTACTTTACCGGCAGGAAAAAATACTATTATAACATTTAGCGCAACAATCAATGCAGCAAACACATTACCAATAAATACATGTACAGTAACAAATCAGGCAATAGTAAGCGGGTCAAATTTTTCAACCGTAAATTCTAATATTACGACCACTTCAATTAAACCTGTAGATGCAACATTTACAAATACAACTGAAAATATTCCTTGTTTAGGAACTGCAACTGTAAATTTAAATGCAACATGCCCATTAGGAACAACTCCTACCTGGTATACTTCATTATCAGGCGGTACTAGTTTTGCTACTGGGGCTTCAGTAACTGCAACACCTACAGCAAATAATACAACCTATTGTGTAGCTTGTGAAGCCGCATATTGTGCCAGCGACAGATTATTGGTAAAAACGGTTACCGGAACTGTATCAACTTCTTCTTCTCAAACAGTTTCTGCTTGTGATAGCTATTTCTGGTCAGAAAATAGTACTACTTATACAACATCCGGGACCTATACAAATGTCGTTGGTTGTGATACCAAAACATTGAATTTAACGATAAGTTACTCTTCTGTAATAAATACTACAATTGCATCAGGTTCAGGTGTGTTAACAGCAAATCAGGCAGGAGCCGCTTATCAATGGTATCAATGTCCTGGTACTCTACTATCAGGTGAAACAAACCAGTCGTATACTCCACTGGCTAATGGAGATTATAAAGTTGAAATTACATTGGCAGATTGTACTGTAACTTCTAACTGTATTACATTCGCTACGCTGGGAGTTGGGGAATTCAAACCAAATGAATTTAAAATTTACCCTAATCCAAGTAAAGGAACAGTAAATGTTATTACACCTTATGAAGGCAACTACGTTATAATAAATGCCTTGGGGAAAACTATAAAATCATTTGATTTACACGCAGATATAGTGAATACTTTAAATTTAGAAAACGTATCTGAAGGAACTTATTTTATCAAAAATAGTAGCAATAGTAAAATAAAAACTCAAAAATTAATAATAAAAAAATAAAATAGTTTTAAGGCTTTTTAAAAACCCAAAATTGTAATTACAATTTTGGGTTTTTTATTTATATAAAAAATCTTACTTTTGTAATCCCTAAATTATATAAACATGAAAAACCTATTTTTACTGGTGAGTATTTTTCTATCTATTGAAAGTTATTCACAAGCACAACCTTTTCCAGCCAATAAAGTGTATGGCAATGGCCTAATGGCTACTTCAAAAAACAGTCAGCATGCTTTGGACAATTACAACATCTGGAAAACCAATTTTGTAGAAGCCTGTTCTAATGGCCGCTACAGAGTAAAATTTGACAACTCCTGGCAAACTGTTTCTGAAGGAATTGGTTACGGAATGCTTTTAAGTGCTTATGCCGCTGACAAAACACTTTTTGATGGTCTCTGGCTATACTATAAAGATAATGTTAACAGCAATGGCGTTATGAATTGGAGAATTAATGGCTGCTCAGGAACTGACGGTTTTAACGGTGCTACTGATGCCGAATTAGATGCAGCATTTGCGTTAATTGTTGCCGATTATCAATGGGCAAGTGCAGGAGCAATCAATTATAAAAGTGATGCAACAACATTAATTACAGCCATTAAAACTCATGAAGTTGAAGCCAATACATTTGTCCTAAAACCCGGAGATCAATTCGGCGGAAGCCAGATTACGAATCCTTCTTACTTTTCTCCTGCCTATTACAGGGTTTTTGGGGCTTTTACTAATGATACCGCTTTTTGGAATCAGGTTGCGGAAAAGTCCTATACGGTTATCAATAATAATTTAACTGTAAATAATGCTGTTGGAGGTTTAGTTTCTGACTGGTGTATGGCAAGCGGTGCTTATTCATCAGAAGCAAGCGGATATGCCAATCAAGGTAAATTGTATACATATGATGCTGCCAGAACACCTTGGAGAATTGCGGTAGATTATGTATGGTATGGAAATTCTGATGCTACAGCCTATTCTAAAAAATCATCTGATTTTGTACTGGTAACTTTAGGCGGATCAGCTAATATTAAGGATGGTTACAATCAAAACGGATCTTTAAGCGGACAATATCACAATGCTACTTTTGTGGGTGCGTTTGCCTGTGCAGCAATGGCCGGTGAAAATCAGTTACATTTGGATGCTTCTTATAATGATTTGAATGGATTAGGAGAACCTACAAGTTATTTTAACCAAACACTTAAAACATTATATCTGTTTCTGTTAACGGGTAATTTTTATCTTCCTCCAACTGCAACTTTATCTAATGATGATTTTGATGTTGAAAAATCGGCTATAGCGCTTTATCCAAATCCAAGCTCTGACCGATTTACGGTTTTTGCTCCTGAAAAATCGGTGATTTCTGTAATTTCTCCGCTTGGGAAAATAATTTCAGAACAAAAGACAACTTCTGAAAACACGGAAATTAATTTATCTAATCAGACTTCTGGTATGTATTTGATAAAAATTACGAATGATAATAAAAGTGTTACGAAGAAGGTTATTTTGAAATAAATACTAAAATAGAAATCCCAAATTACGAACTGTAGTTTGGGATTTTTGTTTTTTGTTTTACAAAACCATCGTCAGCTGAATCCTCTTCCTATCCTCATCAACCTCAGTAACCTTAACATCAACATGCTGATGCAATTTTACAACTTCATTGACATCACTCACAAAACCTGCTTTCAATTGTGAAATGTGAACCAATCCGCTTTCCTTGATTCCGATATCTACAAAACAGCCAAAGTTGGTGATGTTGTTCACAATTCCCGGTAAAATCATTCCGGTCCTCACATCTTTGATCGATTTTACATTCGCATCAAATTCAAAAACCTTAGCTGACTTTCTTGGGTCTAATCCCGGCTTTTCAAGCTCTTTTATGATATCTTTTAAGGTAAGTAATCCAATTTCAGGTGTAATATAGTTTTCAGCCTTAATAAGTGCTGTTTTCTCTTTGTTTGCAATTAAGTCATTTACCGAAAGTTTCAAATCCTTTGCCATTTTCTCCACAACCGGATAAGCTTCGGGATGCACTGCAGAATTATCCAATGGATTTTTTGCATTCGAAATCCTGATAAAAGCTGCCCCTTGCTGATATGCTTTGTCTCCTAAACGAGGTACTTTTTTCAACTGTTTCCTGTCTTCAAAAGGGCCGTTTTCGGAACGGTACTGTACAATGTTTTCGGCCAGTTTCTCTCCTATTCCACTCACGTAACTTAGTAAATGTTTACTCGCAGTGTTGATATTGATTCCAACAGAGTTTACGCAGCGAATTACGGTAGCATCCAGTTCTTCTTTTAATTTCGTTTGATCAACATCATGTTGGTACTGACCTACTCCGATTGCTTTTGGATCGATTTTTACCAATTCTGCCAAAGGATCTGAAAGTCGTCTCCCGATAGAAACTGAACCACGAACCGTTACATCATAATTTGGGAATTCCTCTCGAGCAATTTTTGATGCCGAATATACGGAAGCTCCTGCTTCTGAAACAATAAAAACCTGTAGCGGTTTATCGAACGCGATTTTTTTTATGAAAAATTCGGTTTCTCTTGAAGCGGTTCCGTTTCCTATCGAAATCGCATCAATTTTATACGAATTGACCATCGACCTGATTTTTTTCATTGCCATCGCCTCTTCGTTTTGTGGTGCATGCGGATAAATCGTTTCATTGTATAACAAATCGCCTTTTTCATCCAGGCAAACTACTTTACAACCGCTTCTGAATCCCGGATCGATTGCCAAAATTCGTTTTTCTCCCAAAGGCGGTGCTAATAATAACTGACCTAAATTATTAGCAAAAACCTGTATAGAGTTCGCATCTGCTTTTGCTTTCGCTTCCTGTAAAGTCTCATTTCCAATCGCCGGATTCAACAATCTTTTATAACTGTCTTCAATGGCCAATTGTAAATGTGCAGTTGTGCTGTTTTGTTTTTTAATGATGATTTCATCAATAATATCGTACGCTTCGTCTAAATCAACATCCACTTTCATCTTCACAAAACCTTCGTTTTCTGCACGAAGCATTGCTAATAATCGGTGTGAAGGTGCTTTTGTCAACGGTTCTTCCCAATCAAAATACTGACTGAATTTTTGTGCTCCTTCTTCTTCGCTTTTCTTTTTTACGACCTTAGTTCCTATTATAGCTTTTCGTTGAAATAATCTTCTAAGCTGTTTACGAACATAAATATTTTCGTTGATCCATTCGGCCACAATATCTCTTGCCCCCTGCATGGCAGCTTCTTCGTTTATAACATTTTCATTGATGTATTGCGTCGAAATAAAATCTACATCTACATCATTTTCAGACATGATAATTTTTGCCAAAGGCTCTAAGCCAAATTCTCGGGCTACATCGGCTTTTGTTTTTTTCTTCTTTTTATAGGGAAGATAAAAATCTTCAATTTCCTGCAAATCAAAACTTTGCTCAATTTTTTGTTTCAATTCGGGTGTAAGTGCTTTTTGCTCTTCAATAGATTTTAAAACAGCCTCTTTTCGTTTTACAATCGTTTCATACTCTTTTTGAAGTTTTGCAATTTGCTCAATTTGAACTTCATCCAGATTTCCGGTTGTATCTTTTCGGTAACGGGAAATGAACGGAATCGTACAATCTTCTTCTAACAATTGTACCGTTTTTTGAATATTAATCGCTGCTGTTTGTACAGTCTTGGCAATGAATTGAATATTAGTCATACTTTTAATGAAATAATTTCTTAATTACAAAATGAGAGAATCTGCCAATTAAACTCCTGATCGATTCATCAATCACTTGGCTAAAATAATATCTTTGTTTTTAATTTTAAGCTAATGGAAGTTTTATTACTGTATTTTTTTATTATAAATAGTATTGCCTTTATCTTAGGGGGTTACGATAAATATTTGGCAGTCAAACGTAAACACAGAATTCCTGAAAATATTCTGTTTACAATATCCTTTTTTGGCGGCTCGATTGGTTTGTTGCTGGCCATATTGTTCTTTAAACATAAAACGAGTAAATCTTCTTTTATTATAAAATTTACATTCCTTTTTTTATTTCAGATTGTATTAGTTTATCTAAAATTAACTGATAAAATATAAACATTTACATTGTTAATAACTCCATAAATATCTGTTTATCATATCATTAAATAACTAAATATAAAGATATTCAAACAAAAACCGAATGAATTTAAAAAATTCGCCTGGTTTATATTTTTATTGGTGCGAAGCACCCGAATTTTTTTGACCCTCTTATTGACAAGCGATTTTATTCACTCTGTTTTGATGTCTTCCTCCTTCAAATTCAGTTGCTAAAAAAGTTTCAACAATTTCTACTGCTTGCGGAATCGAAGTGTAACGAGCTGGAATACTTACAATGTTAGCATCATTATGCAAACGCGTTAAATAAGCAATTTCTTTAGTCCAGCATAAACCTGCTCTTACTTTCGAATGTTTGTTCACTGTCATAGCGATTCCGTTTCCGCTTCCACAGATAACAATTCCAAAATCAGCTTTTCCTTCAGAAACATCGTTCGCAACTGGATGTCCAAAATCCGGATAATCTACAGAATCTACAGAATCTGTTCCGTAATTTGTTACTTCATATCCTTTTGCATACAACATCGCAACAATTGCTTTTTTATAATCTGGACCTGCGTGGTCATTTCCTATCGAAATTTTCATTGTAAATACTATTAAGTTGTGTTGTGCAAATTTACTTAAAGAATTTTGAAGTATATCTTTTTTGAAAAAAAGTTCGCCACGAATTTTACTAATTTTTTCATTTTTAATAGTTTTAGCTGCTACCTGTAATTAGTGTAATTAGTAAAATTCGTGGCAAAAAAACCATAATTTATAACTTTCTTCATATCAAATAATTATACATTATTAACAATTTTAAAATCTATATAATTATCTGATAATCAATTTACAATGTTTTGTTTTTTTGTTAAAAATTTACATTGTTAATACCAAAACTTAATTCGTTGATATTCAGTTAACTTTAAATTAACATTAAATGTTAATAAGTTAAGATAGAAAATTAGAAGTATTTTTTGGTTGTATCGAAAAAAAACCTAATCCAAAACACGAATGAAATAACCTAATAAACTTTAATGAATTTTTAGAAAAGTTATCAATATCAAAAATGCCATTTTCAACAAAAACCAAGTTATGAAGTTATCTACAAAATCAATTCATTTTTAGTTGTCAACCGTTGTTAATTAAAATACAAAAAGTCTTATAAATTAATCATTTAACAAAATATAAGTATGTTGATAACTCTATATAACTAAGAGAAACTTCATTTCAATACTTTTAAAAATAAAATTATTGTATCTATTAACACGCTATAATAACCATCAAAAATTAATTAAATTTAAATTTTTCTTTTTGTTGTATTTAATATATGTTAACAACTTTGAAAGTTTAAAAAGAAATTTAAAGTTTAAAAATTGAAAAACAGACTGGATTAAACAATTTGAAGTGGGTTATTAAGATTGTCTAAAATTTTTTGAACTCGTTCGAAATCGTTGGGATGAACTTTGAGTTTGATTCCACCCAGCGCTGTCGTATACATTGGAACAACTGAAAGCGTTATTTCATTTTCAAAATAATATGGAATTTCTTCTTGCTCCAGTAAGTGTTTTAGAACTATTGTTTCGTGCTGATAATTGAATATGGCAATGGTTTTAAAGCTTTCCATAGAAGGTCTTTTTGTAAAGATATGAAAGTTATAATTTTAATAATTTATTTGTTAAAATCTATTATCTGATATCTTATTTGTAATTTTAAACTTTTAAGAAAAAGATATATGAATAAGAAAATTAGAAAACCTATAAAAAATGAGAGTGACTTCTCTAGTAAAATTTTAAAAGTTTTATCAAAAAATGCTAATAAAGCATTCAATTATAAACAAATAGGAGCAAAGCTTGAACTTGATGATACCAAAAGCAGAAATCAAATTATAAAAGATTTAAAAATTCTGGCTGCATCCAAAAAAATAATAGAATCAGAACCCGGAAAATATTTAATTAAGGCTGTTAGCGAAGATTATTACGAAGGAACCATTGATATGACCAGCAGAAGAACGGCTTATTTTGTTTGTCCTGAGTTTACTGAAGATGTTTTTATTCCGACCAATAATTTAAATCGTGCCTTAGATAAAGACAAAGTAAAAGTATATGTTTACAATAGGAGAAAAGGAAAACGTGCTGAAGGCGAGGTTATTGAAGTAGTAGAAAGAAATAAAACAGACTTTGTAGGAGTAATAGATATTCAGCCCAACTTTGCTTTTGTAGCTACTGCAAACCCTAAAATGTATACCGATATTTTTATTCCGAAGGACAAATTTGGAGAAGCAGAAAACGGTGATGTTGTTTTGGTTACAATTGAAGATTGGCCTAAAAGAGCAGATAGTCCGTTTGGATCTGTGATTAAAGTTTTAGGAAAACCGGGAGAACATAATACAGAGATTCATGCTATTTTGGCTGAGTATGGTTTACCATCGGATTTTCCGGTAGAAGTAGAGGTCTTTGCACAAAAAATAGATACTTCGATTCAGGAATCTGAAATAGCTAAACGTCGTGATATGCGTGATACTCTTACGTTTACGATTGATCCAAAAGATGCAAAAGATTTTGATGATGCTTTGTCTTTCAAAAAATTAGAGAACGGAAATTACGAAATTGGTATTCATATTGCTGATGTTTCTTATTATTTAGAAGAAGGAACAATCCTGGATGATGAAGCGTATCAAAGAGCCACTTCGGTATATTTGGTTGATAGGGTAGTGCCAATGCTTCCGGAAGTTTTGTCAAATTTTGCGTGTTCATTACGTCCAAATGAAGAGAAATATACGTTTTCTGCTATTTTTGAAGTTTCTCCAACCGCTCAGGTTATTAACCAATGGTTTGGAAGAACGGTAATTTATTCTGATCAGCGATTTGCTTATGAAGAAGCCCAATATATCATTGAAACAAAAGACAATACGATTCCTGTTGATATTTCAATTACCGGAGATTCGTATGTGGTTTCAGATGAAATTGTTGAAGCAACTCTAAAATTAGATGAATTAGCTAAAATTTTAAGAAAGAAAAGAATGGCCAATGGTGCTATTTCTTTTGATAAAGTTGAAGTAAAATTCAATCTGGATGCCGAAGGTGAGCCGGAAGGAGTTTATTTTAAAATTTCTAAAGATGCCAATCATCTGATTGAAGAATTCATGCTTTTAGCCAACAGAAAAGTGGCTGAATACATTGGAAAACAAAAGAAAACATTCATTTATAGAATTCATGACGAACCAAATGAAGATAAATTAATTGCGATGGCAAGTGTAATTGCTAAATTTGGCTATAAAATAGATTTTCGTAACAAAGGAGATATTTCGAAGTCTTTGAATGCATTGATGGAAGAAGTAAATGGTAAAAAAGAACAAAACTTAATTGATACGCTGGCAATCAGAAGTATGAGTAAAGCTAAATATTCAACTGATAATATTGGACATTACGGTTTAGCTTTTGATTATTACAGTCATTTTACTTCGCCAATTCGTCGTTATCCAGATGTTATGGTGCATCGATTATTGCAGTTTTATCTGGATGCAGGTAAATCTGTAGATGAAGAAGTTTACGAAACAAAATGCCAGCATTGTTCCAATATGGAAAGTTTAGCTACTAATGCTGAGCGGGACAGTATTAAATATATGCAGGTTAAATACATGCAGGATCACAAAGACGAAGAGTTTCTTGGTGTTATTTCCGGTGTTACAGAATGGGGAATTTATGTTGAAATTGTCTCTAATAAATGCGAGGGAATGGTAAGAATCAGGGAAATTAAAGATGATTATTATACTTTCGATGAAAAGCAATATGCTTTAGTTGGAGCAACTTCAGACAGTATTTTACAATTAGGAGATGAAATTTATGTGAAAGTAAAAAATGCCGATTTAGTTAAAAAACAACTGGATTTTCATTTTTTACGAAGAGCAGAATAGATGTTTAATTTAAAAATGATGAAAATGAAAAAATTAATTATAGGCGTTGCAATATTAGTTGCACAATTATCTTTTAGCCAGGTTACCAAAGAATTAGGAGATTTTGATTCAGTTAAAGTATTTGATAAGTTAAGTGTAAAATTAGTTCAGTCATCTGAAAATAAGATTGTTATAAAAGGTGCTAGAGAATCAGAAGTTGAAGTGGTTAATAAGTCTGGTTTATTAAAATTAAGAATGCCTTTTCCTAAATTATTATCAGGTGATGATTTGGATATTACTTTATATTACAAACATATAGAACTTATTGATGTTAATGAAGGCGCTATTGTTTCCAGCAAAGAAACTATCAAAGCAACCTCTTTCAAAGTCAGTGCACAAGAAGGTGGTAAAATCAACGCAGATGTTGATGTAGAAAAACTGAATGTAAGTTCTGTATCAGGTGGAGAAATTACTTTAACAGGTAAAGCTTCCAACCAGAATGCAAAATTAGGAGCTGGTGGATATCTTTTAGCAAGCAAATTAAACACTGCACAAACCAATGTAAGTGTTTCTGCGGGAGGAAAAGCAGATGTAAATGCTTCTACACTTGTTGAAGCAAAAGTAAGCGCAGGAGGTTCTATTTATATTTACGGAAAACCGAAACAAATTAATCAAAAAACAGTTTTTGGAGGAAAAATTGAAGAAGTAAAATAACAAATTGAATTTGAATGATAAATGATATTTTAGCTGGACTACCATGGGGAATTTTTTTAAGCTTTATGGTAGGTCCGGTATTTTTTATATTATTAGAAACCAGTATTACAAAAGGATTCAGAGCCGCAATTGTTTTTGATCTGGGTGTAGTATTAGGTGATATTTTTTTTATAGGTATTGCTTATTTGGGTAGTTACAGGTTAATTCAGAGTTTAAAAGATAAACCTGCATTGTTTATTTTTGGAGGAATAATTATGCTGGCTTATGGAATAATTTCATTTGTAAGATTAAAGCAGGGAGAAAAAATTAATGATGAAGAAATAGATCGTGATATCATTAAAAGAAACTATGGAAGCTTGTTTATAAAAGGTTTTTTACTGAATGTTATTAATATTGGAGTATTAGGTTTTTGGTTAGCCGTTATCATTTCTGTTGGACCAAAACTGGGAATGCAAAATTCACGAATGATTACTTTTTTTACTTCTGTAATTATCACTTATTTAGTAGTAGATAGTCTTAAAATACTATTAGCTAAACAATTAAAATCTAAAATGACACCAATTAATATTTTAAAAATAAAGAAAGGAATCAGTATTGTTTTAATGGTTTTTGGAATTGTTCTAATGATTCAGGGTTGGTTTCCAAAAGAAAAAGCAATGGTTAAGAATGCTTTTGAAAAGATTGAAAAATAGTTTATTTATAACTCAAAATATATATCAAACCTCTGAATTTCAGAGGTTTTTTGTTTATAAGTGTTGTTGTGATTGTGAGGAACGAAGCAATTATATCCAGTATTTAATACAGTTTATCATTCTGAGAAAGGAGGAATCTTCGCAACAGTTTTCTATAAATTTTATCAATTTTTGTAGAGTTACTTGCAGAGATTCTGAGGAAAGAAGAATCAAAAGAATAGGTAGTTACATAAAGTTTGTCATTTCGACCGAAGGGATAAATCATACATGTAACTCTACAAAGATTGGCAATTTTCTTTGCGGAATTCCTGGTGCGATTTCTCCTCCGTCGAAATAACAAGATTGTGGAAAATAGCATGCATAAAAAATCTCTAAAGCAATTTAGAGGTTTTAGAAGTATCATCCGGATTCGAACATATCTTTATGTAATTTTTTCTAAAAATTAAGTATAAAAAAACCTCCAAGTTTCCTTGAAGGTTTTAGAGGCATCGTCCGGATTCGAACCGGAGTAGGAGCTTTTGCAGAGCCCAGCCTAGCCGCTCGGCCACGACGCCGTAGTTGAACGGATGGCAAAAGTAACTAAAATCTTTAAAATTCGAAAGTTTAAAATGAAGTATTTTAAAAATTAAGTTTTTTAGATTAAAAAATCACTTTCTAATCTCAGTCATTTTTATAGTAACTGATTCAACATCACCACCAATAGGCGGATTTATTTTAGAAACCCAAACCGTTGTTTTTTCAATCATTTCAATTTCAGTCAATACACGAATATTGATTCTTTTTGCCACATGTTCTAATAAATGTGAACGAATAGCCATTTCTTCAGTAACAATTTTGTTCAAATGTACATAATCAACTGTATCAGCAAGATGATCAGATTCTGCTGATTGTTGTAAGTTAGTTTTAATTTTTAGATCGACAGTGTAATCAGATCCAATTTTTCCTTCTTCGATTAAACATCCGTGGTACGAAAAAGTTCGAATGTTTTTAAGTTTTATAACTCCCATTTTTATAATTTTATTGATCTCAGAAGTAGTTTAAAACTATGCACTTTAGTGTATTTAGCTTTAGCTTCTAAAAATATTTTAACCACAAATTAGCGCTAATTAATTTGTGTAATTTGTGGCTAATAAATAAGTAATATAATCTTCTGGTTTAGCGTTTTTGATGCGTTCTAAAACCATTTCTTGCTGCCATAGCGGAATCTCATTCGCAGTATTTTCGTCTTTAGAAACATCTGGAACATGTTTGAAAAAACCAATAAAAGTTTCGTAAAAATCGTCTGGAATTGTAACAGTTAATTGTCTCATAACTTTCAATATTTATACAAAAATACTAATAAAATTAGTTTCAAGTTGTAAGTTTCAGGTTTACTGAGAAGTTTCTAAAGAAAACTGTAAACTGTAAACCGAAAACTGTAAACTTTTTTATCTTTGCTAAAATTACTATAAATAATGGCATCAGAAGAGAAATCACTCAATTTTATTGAACAAATCATAGAAGAAGATTTGAAATCAGGTCTTTCAAAAAGCAAACTTCATTTTCGTTTTCCACCAGAACCAAATGGTTATTTACATATTGGACATGCAAGTTCTATTGCGTTAAATTTCGGATTAGGTATTGATTATCAATCTCCTGTTAATTTAAGATTTGATGATACCAATCCTGAAAAAGAAGAACAGGAATTTGTGGATGCTATTAAAAAAGATGTTGAATGGTTAGGATATACCTGGGCTGAAGAGCGTTATGCTTCTGATTATTTCCAACAATTATACGATTGGGCCGTTTTATTAATTAAGAAGGATAAAGCCTATGTTGACAGCCAGTCTTCTGAAGATATGGCAATTCAAAAAGGAACTCCATCGACTGTTGGAACTGATAGTCCGTACAGAAATCGTTCTGTTGAAGAAAATTTAGAGTTGTTTGAGAGAATGAAAAATGGTGAATTTGAGGCAGGAACTCATATTCTTCGTGCCAAAATAGACATGAAATCTACCAATATGCTGATGCGTGATCCAATCATGTACAGGATTTTACACAAGCATCATCACAGAACCGGAGATACCTGGAAAATTTATCCAATGTACGATTGGGCACACGGACAAAGTGATTATTTAGAAGCTATTTCACACTCATTTTGTACGCTTGAATTTTTGCCTCACCGTGAATTATACGATTGGTTTTTAGATCAGATTATTGATGAAAATCAGATTCGTCCAAAGCAAAGAGAATTTGCAAGACGTAACCTTTCACATACTGTTGTTAGTAAAAGAAAATTACAGCAACTAGTTAAGGAAAAGCATGTTAACGGTTGGGATGATCCCAGAATGTCAACTATTTCAGGATTAAGAAGACGTGGTTATACAGCTGCTTCATTACGTAATTTTGCTAATACAATTGGAATTGCAAAGCGTGATAATTTAATAAATGTATCGGTTTTAGAATTCTGTATTCGGGAAGATTTAAACAAAATTGCACCTCGTGTAATGGCAGTTTTAGATCCTGTGAAATTGGTAATTACTAATTATCCGGAAGGAAAAGAGGAGTGGTTGGAAGCCGAAAATAATCAGGAAGATGAGAATGCAGGTTTTAGAAAAGTACCTTTTTCCCGTGAATTATACATTGAAAGAGAAGACTTTTTAGAAGAAGCTCCGGCCAAGTTTTTCCGTTTGACTTTAGGAAAAGAAGTACGTCTTAAAAATGCCTATATCATTAAAGGAGAAAGTGTTATAAAAGATTCTGACGGAAATATCACTGAGATTCATGTAACTTATGATACAGATTCTTTGAGTGGAAGTGGTACTGAAGCAAGTCAGCGAAAAGTATCTGGAACTTTACATTGGGTTTCTATTCAACATGCAGTTGAAGCTGAAGTTCGTTTGTACGATCGTTTGTTTACAGATGAGGCCCCTGACAGTTACAAAGAGAAAAATTTCCTTGATTTTGTGAATCCTTATTCGCTTGAAATTATAAAAGGATTTGTAGAACCAAGTTTATCAACGGCTCAAAATGAAGATAAATTTCAGTTTCAGCGTTTGGGTTATTTTACTGTTGATAAAGATTCAACTCCTTCAAAATTAGTCTTTAACAAAACTGTTGGATTAAAAGATGCCTGGGAAGAAAAAGGTAAAAAAGAAGAAAATAGTATCAATAATTCTTTAAAAGAAATCAATAAATATTTTAAAGTTGAAAGTAAACCTGAACGTATTGCAATTGAAAGTGCAATAGGGGAGAGCATCGCAACTATTTCTAGTTTTTCATTGTTGCAAAATTCATTAAAAAAGAACATCAACAATAATAAAGGTTCATTATTATTTGCTCAATTTATTTTGAAATATTCAAATTGGAAATCTTCTGATTTTGAAGAAGATGATATTAAAAAATTATACACGATGTCTCTTAGAAGTGAATCGACTTATGTTAGATCAAAAGCACTTTTGAATTTAAGAGATATTGAAAAAGAAAATTTAAAAAATCAGTTTAAAGATGATATTTTAAAGTTATATTCAAATCCACCGAAAAGTGCTTCGGAACGCGAAATTGAAATTCTTCAGGAAATGGTTAAAAAATAACATCAATATTATCTATTAAAAGCGCTTTTTATAAGCGCTTTTTTTATTATTTATTTTTTCTATTAAATATTTAATTTCTATAATTATTTTTTATTAAAAACAACCTTCATAAATTGATTTTAAGCCATTTTTTTACTTGTTCCGAGAGATAATTCATCTTTTTAAAAAACATTAAAATTATATACCTTATTTTAATTTTAGCCTTCGGTTTGTCCCTCTTTAAAGCTTATTAACATTGAATTGTTTATAACATTGGTTTTTAATCAATTTTAATAACCAATAAAAAGTTTCACTTTCAATAATTGAATAAAAATTAATTATATAAATTTTATTTATTAAAAATTATTTTTTAATTGTTATTTATAATTATTTAAAAAATCTATATTATTTTTAATAATCATAGATTTTTTAAAGCAAAATCAACCTTCATAAATTTAATTTAAGGCTCGTTTTTATTTGTTTTAATAGTATACTCATTTATTGAATTATTGTTTAATAACAGGCTTTATTTTAATTTTAGTTGTTATTTTTCTTAGTTTAACGGGTTATTAACATACAATTGTTTATAAAGTTGCTATTTTTATCGAAAGGTCAAATATGAAATAGTATAATTTTAAAATTGGCACTTTAAGAATCGAATCTGAGTTTTTCTAAAATTCAAAAATGTATTTTTGGTTTTAGAATTTATTTCAAGTCTGAATTCTGAAAATTGGTTTTATGGTCAATTTTTAATTATGGTTTTTGTTTGATAATACTTCTGGCGTAAAAGTATTTTCATTTCATAATTTCATAATTTAATGAAATTGGTTTTATGATTATTAAAATTTTGATTTTGAACTAAGAAATTTTTTAATCTTTAAATTTTAATCTCATGATTTTTTTACGCTAGCTATTTTATTTAGCAACATCACAATTTCTCCAACTCATCAAATAACAAAACACAATGGTGATGAGTTGGAGGTTAATTTTATGTAATTACTTTTAATCAGTATTTTATCATATTAGAAAAGAGTATCTTTATTAATCATTTTAAATTTTACTATTATGTCAAATAATTCAAATACAATTGCAGCGATTTTAGCTGGTGCTGCCGTGGGTGCAGCAATAGGAATTTTATTAGCTCCGGACAAAGGTTCTAATACAAGAGCAAAACTTAAAGAAAATTTAGGTGATACTGCTCATAATTTAAAAGATTCTTTAGTAGCAGGTTCTGAAGTTCTTCGTGAAAAATTCGCGAATGCCACACAAAATATTGATGGAACTTTTGATGAACTACTTTCGAATGTGAGTCATAAAACTGAAGAAGTTATTACATTTTTAGAATCTAAACTAGCTGATTTAAAAGCACAGAACGCTAAACTTCAGAAGTAATATCAAACCAAAAAGCACAAAAGCACTTATTAATAAGTAATTTTGTGCTTCTTTTTTAAAATTAAATCACAATTATGGCTTTTGAAGAATTAAAAGAAAATACTGAAAATATTCAGGAACAAGCTAAAGTTTATTTTGACAGTCATTTAGCATATTATAAACTTTGGGGTTTTAAAGTTGCCATGAAATCGACAACTCTAATTTTTAAGTTTGCCTTGATTTTATTGTGTTTTAGTATGGTTTTGTTTTTTGGGTCTTTTGCTGCTGCTTATGCTTTTGGTTCTTTTTTTGAAAGTAACGCACTAGGATTTTTGACAGTAGGAGGGATCTATTTTGTCCTCACAATTTTACTTTTCTTTGTAAAAGACAAGTTTGTCGAAGGTCCTATTTTAGAGAAATTTTCAGATATATTTTTTAACGACTAATTTATGGAACAAAAAAAATACTCATCATATGCAGAAATCGAAAGGGATTTGGAAATTCTAAAATTGGAGAAAGAGATTAATTATCAAAAATTAGTTTTAAGTTTTCAAAAAACAAAAGAAAGCATCACACCTGAAAAAGTAATAAACGGATTCTTTTCTTCTTATAAAGATTATTTTTCTAACCATTATCCTAAGATTTTGCAATCTGTTTTACCGTATATAATTGGTTGGTTTGTAAATAAAAAAAGAGGCAATTAAGCCTCTTTAGTTTTTTGTTATTATTTTGTTTCGGGTTGAATGTCATCTTCATAACCAGATTGGAGAGGTTCAATTTTCTTTGGTTTCTCAATTTTTTTATTATTTTTCTTCATCATTTCCCCAACCTGATTGGATGCAGAAAATGATGCTACCATATTATTCAGCATATCACTTCCGGCTTGTGGAGAATTTGGTAACAATATTAAGCTTGAATTGGCATCAGCTCCAATTGCCTGTAGTGTATCATAATGTTGTGTAACTACAATAAGGGCAGAAGCTTCCTGAGAATTGATTCCAACATTGTTTAAAACTTCAACACTTTCTACTAAACCTCTTGCAATTTCGCGACGTTGATCTGCGATTCCCTGACCTTGTAAACGTTTGCTTTCAGCTTCAGCTTTTGCTTTTGCAACGATCCTGATTCTTGAACTTTCAGCTTCAAATTCGGCAGCTGTCTTTTCTCTGTCTGCAGCGTTGATCCTGTTCATGGCATTTTTTACCTGAATATCCGGGTCAATATCCGTTACCAAAGTATTGATTATATCGTATCCGTAGGTTGACATTGCTTCGTTTAACTCTCGTTTAACTGCAACTGCAATATCATCTTTCCTTTCAAAAACATCATCTAATTTTAGTTTAGGAACTTCTGCACGAACAACATCAAATACGTATGATGTAATTTGATCATGTGGATATTCTAGTTTATAAAAAGCTTCATACACACTTTCCTGAATAACTTTAAACTGAACAGAAACTTTCATTTTAATAAAAACGTTGTCTTTGGTTTTAGTTTCGATGATAACATCTAACTGTTGAATTTTTAGATTTACGCGTCCGGCCAATCGGTCTACTAATGGAATTTTTAATTGCAATCCCGAATTTCTAACACTCTGAAACTTTCCAAATCTTTCAATAACAACTGAACTTTGTTGTTTTACGGTAAAGAAAGAGGACATGAAAATAAAGAATGCCAATACTAATAAGATAATTAATGTTGTACTCATAACGATATTAATTTAAGTTTTTTTAATGAACTGTCAAATTACGAAATTTATTCTTACTTAAATTTTTAAAAACAAAAAAAACGCTAAAAACATTTTATGAATGTTTGTTAGCGTTTAATTAGAATTAAATATTTATTTACTTATTCTTTTAATGACAAAATTATAAAGTTGCAATTGCTTTCTGAATTCTCGAAATAGTTTCTTCTTTCCCGATGATTTCTACAATGTCAAATAGGTGAGGACCTTTCAAGGCTCCAACCAAACTCAATCGAAATGGCTGCATAATTTTCCCCATTCCAATTTCGTTTTTTGTTAACCAATCTTTTACGATAGCTTCAATATTTGCAGAACTAAAATCTTCAATATTTTCTAAAACCGAAATTAGTTCCTGCATTAAAGTTGGTGTTTCTCCCTTCCAGTTTTTACTTGCTTTTTCATCATAAGCTGTTGGAGCCTGGAAAAAGAAATCAGTCAAGTCCCAAAATTCAGAAACAAAATGAGCTCTTTCTTTAATAAGGGAAACAATTCTTGCAACATCATATTTAGAAACATCAACACCTTTTTCAACTAAAATAGGAGTGAAGTCTTTCGCTAAATCAACATTATTTTGTCTGATTAGATATTGGTGGTTGAACCATTTGTTTTTCTCTGGATCGAATTTTGCTCCCGATTTATGAACTCTGTTTAAGTCAAAAGACTCAACCAATTCTTCTAATGAAAACAATTCTTTATCAGTTCCGTCATTCCAACCTAATAAAGCAAGGAAATTTATAACTGCTTCCGGGAAAAATCCTTTCTCTCTGTAGCCAGAAGAAATTCCGTCTTCGGTTTTCCATTCTAACGGAAACACTGGAAAACCTAATTTGTCTCCATCTCTTTTAGATAATTTTCCGTTTCCAACAGGTTTCAAAATCAAAGGTAAGTGTGCAAATTCAGGTGCATCCCAATCAAAAGCTCTGTACAATAAAACGTGAAGCGGCATTGATGGTAACCATTCTTCCCCACGAATTACATGTGAAGTTTCCATCAAGTGATCATCAACAATATTGGCCAAATGGTAGGTTGGCATTCCGTCACTTTTAAACAATACTTTATCGTCAAGAAGATTTGTTTCGAACTTAACATCGCCACGAATAATGTCTTTTAAATGTAAAGTTTCATCAACCGGAGTTTTAAAACGGATCACATAATGTTCTCCATTAGCAATTCTTTTAGCAACTTCTTCGGCAGAAATTACTAAAGATGTATCTAACTTTTCACGATTATGGTGGTTGTAAATAAATGTTTTTCCTTCAGCTTCGTGTTGTTTTCTATGTGCATCTAAAGCTTCCGGAGTATCAAATGCATAATACGCCCAACCCGAATTGATCAATTGATCGGCATATTGTTTATATAATTCTTTACGTTCACTTTGTTTGTAGGGACCAAATTTTTCATTTTTACCAACGGTTTCACCGGGAGCAATTCCTAACCATTCTAATGCTTCCATGATATAGGCTTCGGCACCAGGAACAAAACGCGTTTGATCAGTATCTTCAATTCTTAAATAAAAAACACCATTGTTTTTTTTGGCAAATAAATAATTAAATAGGGCAGTACGAACTCCGCCAATATGTAATGCTCCTGTTGGACTTGGTGCAAAACGCACACGAACTTGCTTTGACATTTGTTTAAATTTTGATGCAAAGATACAATATTAGTCAAAAGCCAAAAGTCGAAAGTCTGAAAGGTTTTACGTTAGACAGGTAACTTTTGACTTTCGACTTTTGACTTTCAAACTTATTATTATAATTACTACTTTTATAGGTTATAATCAAAACAGATTCACTTTGAAAACAACATCTGCAATATACCTAAAGTTAGAAGGATTTATAAAGAAATATTACATGAACGAATTGATAAAAGGAGGGCTTCTTTTTATTGGTTTTGGATTGCTGTACTTTTTATTTACGTTATTTATTGAGTATTTTCTTTGGCTGAAACCTGTCGGAAGAACGCTTTTATTTTGGCTATTTATAGGAGTAGAAGTTTTTCTTTTGTTCCGATTCATTTTGTTTCCTGTTTTTAAGTTGTTCAAACTTCAAAAAGGAATCGATTATAATCAGGCTTCAGCTATTATTGGAAATCATTTTTCAGAAGTAAGTGATAAACTAACCAATTTTTTGCAGTTGTCTGTTTCTGATAATTCCGCTGAAAGTTCTGAATTAATGTTAGCATCGATTGAACAAAAAGCAAATTCGTTGCAACCAATTCCGTTTGGGAATGCAATTAACTTCAATTCGAATAGAAAGTATTTACCATTAGCTTTAGTTCCAATTTTGCTTTTTGCGGTGTTTTATATTTCTGGAAACAGTACTATAATTTCTCAAAGTTTAAATAGAGTAGTGCACTTCAATGCTACATTTTTACCACCGGCACCTTTCAAATTTGTGGTACTGAATCCGAATTTACAAACAGAACAAAATAAGGATTTCGTTATCAAGATGGAATCTGTTGGAAATATAGTTCCTGAAAATGTAATGATTCATATTGGTAATGAAAGTTATTTCATGGAATCATCACAGCCAGGAAAGTTTGAATTCAAAATTGAAAAACCGGTTTCAAATGTTGAATTTTCTTTTGAAGGAAATTCGGTTTCTTCTGAAGAATATGAATTGAAGGTAATCACAGTTCCGTCAATTGCCAACTTCGAAATGGTATTGAATTTTCCATCTTATCTAAAAAAGAAATCAGAAACTATTCAGGGAACCGGAAATGCTATTGTCCCGGAAGGAACTTTGGTAACGTGGAAAATGAATACACAATCGACTGAAGAAATAGTTTGGAAGGATGAAAATGCTGTTTTTAAGTTCAATAAAGCTGAAAATGAGTTTAAATTGACTAAAAATATCAGCCAAAATACAGATTATCAAATTCTTACCTCAAATAATAAGGTTAAAAACTATGAAAAACTCGATTATCAGCTATCAGTCATTAAGGATCAGCATCCAACAATCAATGTAGCCCCCGCACCAGACAGTTTGAAGCTGGATAAAAATTATGTTTTAGGAAGGTTAGGTGATGACTATGGTTTATCAAAATTGCAAGTTGTGTATTACGAACGCAATAAACCAAATACTGCCAAGCGTACAAACATTCCTGTGAAGCAAGCTGTGTTCGATCAGTTCGTTTTTAGCTTTCCAGGTAATTTACCAGCAGAAGAAGGAGTGTCTTATGAATACTATTTTGAGGTTTTTGATAACGATGCGGTTCATGGCTATAAGGGAACAAAGTCTTCTGTTTTTTCAGATCGTGTAGCTACAACAGATGAAGTTCAGGATTTAGAATTGCAACAGCAAAATCAAAATATAAATAGTCTTGAGAAATCTTTAAGAAACCAAACGAAGCAAATTTCTGAGATGGAGAAGATTCGAAATACCGGAAAAGAAAAGGATAATTTAGAGTTTAAAGACCAACAAAAAATCAATGATTTTATCAAACGCCAGAAACAACAAGACGAATTGATGAAGCAATTTGCTGAGAAGATGAATCAGAATTTGGATAAATTCAAATCAGAAAAGAAAGATAAGGTGGCTGATGATTTACAAAAACGATTGGATAATGCTGAGAAAGATTTAGAGAAAAATCAAAAACTTCTTGATGAGCTGAAGAACTTAAATGATAAATTAAACAGCGAAGAGTTGTTTGATAAGATGGAGAAATTTAAACAAATTAGTAAAAACCAATCTCGGAATCTGGAACAATTGGTAGAACTTACGAAACGTTTTTATGTAGAAAAGAAAGCAGGGCAAGTAGCTGAAAAATTAAATAAGCTTTCAGATCAGCAAGAGAAGTTGTCAAATAAAGAAAACGAAAACACTAAAGAGAAACAAGATGATATCAATAAAGCTTTTGATAAGATTAAGGATGATTTAAAGGATTTAAAAAACGAAAATAAAACATTGAAATCTCCTTTAGATATTCCTTCTGATGTTTCAAAAGAAAAAGATTTGGAGAATGATTTGCAAAAAGCTTCGGAAGAGTTAGGTAAAAAAAATACTTCATCGGCTAAACCAAAACAAAAAAATGCTGCAAAGAAGATGAAAAGTATGGCGCAGGAAATGTCTTCAAGTATGGAAAGCGGAGATCAGGAACAATTAGAAGAAGATGTTGCTATGCTTCGTCAGGTTCTGGATAATCTTTTAGCTTATTCTTTGTCTCAGGAAGATGTGATGAAACAATTCAAATCGATGAAATTAGGTTCTTCTGCTTATACAAAGAATATTAAAATTCAACAGAATTTAAAGCAACAGTTCAAACATGTTGATGATAGTTTGTTCGCTCTGTCATTACGTAATCCAAAAGTAGCTGAAGATGTAACCAAAGAAATTGGAAACGTACAATACAATGTAGATAAAGCTATCGAAAGTTTGACAGATGTTCAGGTTCCTAAAGGTGTTTCACATCAACAATATGCTACTTCAAGCGCAAATAAATTAGCCGATTTTCTAAGTGATTTATTAAACAACATGCAAATGTCTATGTCTAAACCGGGGTCTGGAAAACCAAAACCTGGTGATGGACAAGGAATGCAGTTGCCGGATATTATTCAAAAACAAAAAGGATTGGGTGAGAAGATGAAGGCAGGAATGAAAGAAGGCGATAAACCCGGTCAGGGACAAAATGGAAAAAGCGGTGAAGGAAAAGATGGAAAGCAAGGACAAGGGAGAGAAGGTCAGGGCAAAAACGGTCAGGGTAAAGATGGAGGAGGAAAACAATCTGGTGATAAAGGGAATGATGGTAAAGAAGGAAATGATGGGGAAGGCGATGCTGAAGCTATAATGGAAATCTACAAAGAACAAGTTAAACTTCGTGAAGCTTTGCAAAATGAATTAGCAAAGAAAGGATTTGATGCTCAGGGAAAATCTGTAATTGAACAAATGAAAGCTTCTGAAAAACAACTTTTGAATAAAGGTTTTAAGAATGAGAATTTGCAACGCATACTTAATATTCAGCAAGAATTATTAAAATTAAACAACGCTGTCCAGGAACAAGGTCAGGATACCAAGCGTCAATCTGAAACCAATAAAGCTGAATTTACTAACCGTTCAAATGCATTACCTAAGTCCTTATTGGAATATTTAAACAGTGTAGAGATTTTAAACAGACAATCACTACCTTTGCGCTCGAATTTTAATCAAAAGGTTCAAGAATATTTTAATACAAAATGATCAATTTTAATTACGAAACTAAATTTATTTTAGACAACGAACAAGCTTTTACAGATTGGTTAAGTGCTGTTATTGTTTCTGAAGGCAAAAAAGAAGGAGAGATAAATTACATCTTTTGTGATGATGAATATCTTCATAAGATTAATGTTGAATACCTTAATCACGACACTTTAACGGATATTATTAGTTTTGATTATACTATTGGAAACGAATTAAATGGTGATATTTTTATTTCTGTAGAAAGGGTAGAGGACAACGCAAAGGATTTTAATGTTTCTTTTGACGAAGAATTAAAACGTGTTTTAGCTCACGGCATATTACATTACTGTGGATACAAAGATAAAACAGAGAGTGATTCTGATTTAATGCGTTCTAAAGAAAATGAAAAAATCACAATGTTTCACGTGGAACAGTAGACTGTTTGTTTTAAGTTTCAGGTTTCAGGTTTCGACTCTTGATTATATTTTAGTGTTCCACGTGAAACATACAAGAATTAAAAATATCAGTTTTTCTGTGTTTTAAATAAGTAAATGTTCCACGTGAAACATACATGAGTTTGAATTTAAGTTTGATTATGTTTCACGTGAAACATATAGATTTTTGTTTAAAGATTAAATTTAGAAATGATTAAAGGTGTTCTACGTGGAACCTTAGTTTTGGTTTAACCTGAAACTTGAAACAAAAAAGCTGAAACAAGTAAACCTGAAATGAAAAAAATCGTTCCACGTGGAACAAAAGAATAAAGAAATTAATTCTGTGAACTATTTTAAAAGGTTTACAGAGAATAAAAAAACAAATGTTTTTAGAAGAATACGATGTTATTGTGGTTGGAGCGGGTCATGCTGGTTCTGAAGCTGCGGCTGCTGCCGCAAATTTAGGATCCAAGACTTTATTGGTTACTATGAGCCTGCAGAATATTGCACAAATGTCTTGCAATCCAGCGATGGGCGGAATTGCAAAAGGACAAATTGTACGTGAGATTGATGCGCTGGGAGGATACTCTGGAATTGTTTCAGACCGAACTGCAATTCAATTCAAGATGTTGAACAAATCAAAAGGACCTGCAATGTGGTCGCCAAGAGTTCAAAGTGACAGAATGCGTTTTGCTGAAGAATGGAGAATGATGTTGGAGGGAACTCCAAATTTAGACTTTTACCAGGAGATGGTAAAAGGCCTGATCATTGAGAACGGAAAGATAAAAGGAATCAAAACTTCGTTAGGAGTAGAGATTCGGTCGAGGTCGGTTGTGTTGACAAACGGAACTTTTTTGAATGGTTTGATCCATATTGGAGAAAAACAATTCGGAGGGGGCAGGGCAGGTGAAAGTGCTGCAACTGGAATCACTGAAGATTTGGTTGCTGCAGGATTTGAATCCGGTAGAATGAAAACAGGAACGCCACCAAGAGTTGATGGACGTTCTTTAGATTATTCTAAAATGAATGAAGAAAAGGGAGATGCAAAACCGGATAAGTTTTCTTATTCTGATTTGACAACTCCATTGACACATCAAAGATCTTGTCATATGACATATACATCGTTAGATGTTCACGATATTTTGAGAGAAGGTTTTGATCGTTCACCAATGTTCAACGGAAGAATTAAAAGTCTTGGACCAAGATATTGTCCTTCCATAGAAGATAAGATAAATCGATTTGCTGATAAAGAACGTCACCAGTTATTTGTTGAGCCGGAAGGCTGGAATACTTGTGAGGTTTATGTAAACGGATTTTCAACTTCGTTACCGGAGGATATTCAATTTAAAGCTTTGCGTTCAGTTGCAGGTTTTGAGAAAGTGAAATTCTTTCGTCCAGGTTATGCAATAGAATACGATTATTTTCCACCAACACAATTAAAGCATACTTTGGAAACAAAGTTAGTTGAAGGGTTGTATTTTGCCGGACAAATAAACGGAACAACAGGATATGAAGAAGCTGCATCCCAAGGTTTGATGGCAGGAATAAATGCGCATTTAAAAGTGCATGAAAAGGCACCTTTAATTCTAAAACGAGATGAAGCGTATATTGGAGTTTTGATAGATGATTTAATTACGAAAGGAACTGAAGAACCTTATCGAATGTTTACATCAAGAGCAGAGTATAGAACATTGTTGCGTCAGGATAATGCCGATTTTAGATTAACACCAATGTCGCATGAAATTGGTTTGGCTTCGGAAGCACGTTTACGTAGAATGGAAAAGAAATTAAATGAATCTGAAAAGATGGTGGCTTTCTTTAAAGAAACGAGTGTTTCGGTTGCAGAAACAAATCCGATTTTAGAATCGAAAGAAACAGCTCCAATTACACAAGGCGATAAAATGTTCAAAGTTTTTTCTCGCCCTCAAATTGATTTGGAGGATATGATGAAATTTGAAAAAGTAAAGGAATATATTGAAGCGAATGATGTTGATCAGGAAATTTTGGAACAAGCCGAGATTCAGGTCAAATATTCTGGCTATATCGAAAAAGAAAGAAATAATGCTGACAAACTGACTCGTTTGGAAGAAGTGAAAATTCCGGAGAATTTCGATTACAATAAAATAAAATCAATGTCAATAGAAGCTAAACAAAAATTGACCAAGATTCGTCCTGTAACTATTTCGCAAGCTTCAAGAATCAGCGGCGTATCTCCAAGTGATATTTCGGTGTTGTTGATTTATATGGGAAGGTAAAAAAGTTTATTTTGTTTAAGGTTTCAAGTTTCATGTTGGTGAAACCTGAAACTTGAAACAAAGAAAACCTGAAACAAAATAAATTGTTCCACGTGAAACTATTAACGAATGGCAAAAGTATATTTTGCCAAATCTATAAAAAACTAAAATTAAATAATGGACGTTTTAAATAAAAAACATTTTCTTACTGTAAAAGACCATTCCGTTTCAAAAGAAATCTTCGAATTGTATTATGATGAAAATCTGGATATGCTAATTACTTCACCACAGCCAGATTTGCAAAATTTAGGAAAATATTACGAAAGTGAAGATTATATTTCTCACACTGATAACAAACGTTCATTATTTGAAAAAGCGTATCATTTTGTAAAAAATATTGCGCTGAAAAATAAACTGAATTTGATCAACAGCCAACAATCTCAAAAAGGAAAAATTTTAGACATTGGTGCGGGAACCGGAGATTTTTTATTGACGGCCAAAAATGACGGTTGGGAAACTGTTGGAGTGGAACCAAGCAAGAGAGCAAAAAATATTGCGATTCAAAAAGGAATTTCATTCGTTGATGAAATTAGCGTTCTTCAAAATAATTCTTTTGACGTAATTACCATGTGGCACGTTTTAGAACATGTTCCAAATTTAGAATTACAAATTCAGGAATTGAAGCGTTTGCTAAAGCCAACTGGAACATTAATTATTGCGGTTCCGAATTTTAAATCTTACGATGCAAAATATTATCAGGAGTTTTGGGCAGCTTACGATGTGCCAATTCACTTTTGGCATTTCTCAAAAAAAGCCGTCCAATCACTCTTTGGAAAAGTAGATATGAAACTTGAAAAAGTACTTCCAATGAAATTTGATTCTTTTTATGTGAGTCTTCTGTCTGAAAAATATAAAACTGGAAAAATGAATTTCATCCGCGCCTTTTTCATCGGTTTACGCTCAAATTTAAAAGCCGCAAGAACAAAAGAGTATTCATCGCACATTTATGTTTTAAAAAACAGCTAAAACGTAAAATAAGTTCATTTAAGACACATTTTTGACTCTGGTCAGGACAAACATCTTCTTTTTTGAGAAATAACCGCTAATAAAAGCAGTAAAGGCCGGTTTTAATAGTGATATTTTATGACTATTTCCTGATCCATAAATAAAAACAATATCATAAAATTATAGCATTTTTCAAACTTTATGTTGATGCTATTTATTTTTTTATATTTTTGTCATCCATACATTAAAAAAAATAGAAATTCAGAAAATGAAAAAAGCATTAGTAATTATCGCACTTTCGGTTTTAGTTGTTTCATGTAATAAAACAGCTGAAGTAAAGGAAGTAAAAACAGCTTACGTAGATACTTCGGTTTTGATGAAAGAGTACACTGAATCAAAAGACCTTGAAGCAAAATACAAAGCACAATCAGAAGAAAAGGGAAGACAACTGCAAGCTGAGATAAATCGTTTTAAACAAGACGCTGCTAATTTTCAAAGTCAGGCACAGGCTAATGGTCAGGCGTGGGCTCAGCAAAGAGGCGCTGAATTGCAAAAAAGAGAACAACAATTGGGTTATGCGCAACAACAATTGGCGCAACAATTGCAACAAGAAAGCGGTGTTGAAATGGATTCTCTAGTAAGTGGTGTGAAAAAATTCATCAAAGACTACGGTAAGAAAAACGGATATTCATACATCTACGGTACAGGTGATGCTGCAACAGTTTTGTATGCTGAAGATAAATATGATATTACAAAAGAAATTATCAAAGCTTTGAACGAAAAATACAAATCTTCTCCAAAATCAGATGATAAAGCCGCAACTAAAGAAGAGGTGAAAAAATAACAACAAAAATAACTAACTATTTTAAAACCTAAATCTATTATGGATTTAGGTTTTTTTATTTTATAGAAATACGATACTTTTAGTTTTTTTAATATATGCCTAATGCAAAACGTTTCAGAAGCCGCCGCTTACACCTTACAGTTCATTAATCAAACGCAAAAATCTATTTTCCTGACTGGTAAAGCCGGAACAGGAAAGACAACTCTTTTGCGCGAAATTATTGCCACGACCCATAAAAGTACAGTAGTAGTCGCACCAACAGGAATTGCTGCTTTAAATGCTGGTGGTGTTACGATTCATTCGATGTTTCAATTGCCGTTTTCAGCGTTTATTCCTTCTTTTGAAGATAATTCCCAATTTACAGAGACAGTAAAATTCGAAAATAAAGAGACATTACGCCGACATTTCAAAATGAATAATGTGAAGCGAAATGTGATCCGAAACATGGAATTGCTGATTATTGATGAAGTCAGTATGTTACGTGCAGATTTACTTGATGCCATTGATTTTATGATGCAGACTGTTCGTAAAAATTCCCGTGCTTTTGGTGGGGTTCAGGTGCTTTTTATTGGCGATTTATTGCAACTTCCTCCCGTAATTAGAGACGAAGAATGGCGAACTTTACGCAATTATTATAAAGGAAAATTCTTTTTTCACTCGCATGTTATTCAGCATAATCCACCTTTGTACATTGAATTATCCAAAATTTACCGTCAGACTGATGATGCTTTTATCTCAGTTTTAAATAACCTGCGCAATAATCAGATTACACCGGGGGATATTAAGGTTCTGAACCAATATGTGCAGCCTGATTTCGATTTAAAAAACAACAAAGGTTATATAACACTTACTACGCACAATGCAAAAGCCGATTCGATTAATGAGCAGGCCATTAAGGATTTAGCTGGAAATGAATATACCTATCAGCCGTTTATTGTTGGGGATTTTCCTGAAAAAATTTACCCGGTCGAAGAAAACCTGATTTTAAAAGCAGGTGCACAGGTGATGTTTGTTAAAAATGATGCAGGTTTCGAGAAGAAATTTTTCAACGGGAAAATGGGTGTCATAAAGTCACTTTCGCCAGAAGAGATTTTTGCACATTTTCCGGAAGAAAATAAAACGATTGAAGTAGAAAAGTACGAATGGAAGAACATTCGCTATAAAATAAATGAGCTTACCAAAGAGATTGAGGAAGAAGTTTTAGGCACCTTTGCACATTATCCGCTTAAATTGGCATGGGCCATTACAGTGCACAAAAGCCAGGGTTTAACTTTTGAGAAAGCAGCGCTCGATGTATCGCAGGTTTTTTTACCCGGACAGGCATATGTTGCATTATCGCGTTTAACTTCCTTAAACGGGCTTATTTTGCTTTCTCCGCTACAGATGAATGGTATTTCGAATGATCAGGATGTAATGGATTACGCTTTGAACAAGGCAACTGAAGAGGTTTTAAAACACTCTTTGCATTTTGAAACAAAGAATTTTATTCATAACTATCTGATTAATAGTTTTAATTGGGCAGATTTAGCACAGGAATGGCGCAATCATCGTTTTAGTTACAATGAAAATGCTGCGAACTCCGAAAAAGCTAAGCATTCAGTTTGGGCACATAAACGACTGGAGATAATTGATTCGCTGGCAGATCCTTCTCAAAAATTCATACATCAGCTCAATAAAATTTTTCATAAAGAAACAGTCGATTTGTTCTTTGTACAGGAAAGGGTAGTGGCGGCTTACGATTATTTTTTTAAACCAATGGACAAACTGGTTATGGATCTTTTGCAGAAAATGGCTGAAATTCAGAAATTTAAAAAAGTAAAGGAATTTTATGAAGAATTGGCTTTTCTGGACGATCTGCAAACCAAGGCTGTTTTACGCTTAATTAAGGCTAAATTGTTAATTGAAATAGTTGTTTCCGGAGAAACTATCTGCAAAGAAAAATTAACATCTTCAGCGATTAAAAATTATAAAACAGATAAAATTTCGAAGATACGGGAGGAGTTTAAAATGACCAATACGGATATTTTTAAACTGGATGAGCCTGTAGTACGATATACATCGAAAAAACTGGAAAAAAACGAGCCTAAAACGGCAAAGAAAACAACTGTGGAAGAAACGTACGATTTATGGTTGGAGAAAAATTCGATTCAGGATATTGCGCGAATTCGAAAACTTACCGTGCAAACTATTGAAATGCATTTGGTTAAACTGATTCAGGTTAAGAAAATCGAAATTTCGGATGTTTTGCCATATGATAAAATTCTGGCTTTGCGCGAAGCTTTTGAGTTTTATCAGGAAGAATCTTTAAACGGATTAAAAGAAAAACATGGTGATGAATTTACATGGGATGAGTTAAAAATGTTTAAGGCAAGTATAAATTAAGTATTTTTATGGTTAATGTAATGATAAAGTATTAGTGATGAAGAAGATAAATGTATTTTTAATTGTATTGATTTTTTGCAGCAGTTTTGTTTTTGGTCAGGATTTAAAGCCTGAATATCAGAAGGTTATTAATATTTTTATAAGTAATGTAAAAAATGATAAAAAGGAAGCTGTTGCGAATATGATTTCATATCCGTTTAAAAGAGAATACCCTATACCTGTAATTAAAGATAAAGCTGAATTTGTAAAACGATATAACGAAATTTTTGATGTTAACTTAAAGAGCGAAATCAGTAAATCTAATCCTGTAAAAGACTGGTCAGAAATGGGCTGGAGAGGTATTATGCTAAACCGGGGCACAGTTTGGTTTGATACTGACGGACGTTTGATTTCAATTAATTACCAATCAAAATACGAAAAGGATTTAAAGAATAAAATTATAGCAAAAGAGAAAACAAAACTACATCCCTCTATTGCAAAATTTAAAGCTCCGGAATGTGTTTTGGAAACCAGTAAATTCAGGATTAGAATTGATGACTTAGGTGACAATAATTACCGTTATGTTTCCTGGTCTATAAAAAAAGGAATGAATGAAAAGCCTGATTTAGTGATTACTAAAGGTAAATTGATTCTTGAAGGAAATGGAGGGAATCACCACTATGATTTTAAAAAAGGAGATTATCTTTATCAATGTGATATTATTGTTTTAGGCACAAAAGATTCGCCACCGGCTATTTTATCTATTTATTTAAATGATAAAGAAATCCTTTCCCAGAATGCTAAAATAGTAAAGCAATAAAAAAAATCCTATTCATTGCGAATAGGACTTTGTGTTTTATAAAGGCTGAATTAAAATCCAGGCATCCGGATTTTCTGCTTTTCGTATTTCTTTTTGAGCTTTTTCTGCTTCAGCCATTGTTGCATAGCTTCCGTACAAAACAGGAAATAATCCATGTTTGTTTTCACCTAACATTCTGGCTTCATAACCTTCTTTTATTAACTGGTTATAAGCTTTTCTTGCATTTTGTTCACTTCTGAAAGCCCCGGCAATAATGTGATAGGGCATTACTTTTTCTTCTATACCGTCAGATTTAGCCGTATCTATAGAAAGTGTTACAGCCGGCAAAGGGTTTTTAATAAAAAAAGTTGCTTCCTGAATTTTATTCTCTACTTTTTTCTGAACAACACTTTCAACTATAAGAGTTTGATTAGCAATTTGGTTTTGGTATAATGGATAGCCTATACTTCCGGTAATACCAAGTGACAATACAATAATAGCAGCATATTTTAAATACGGATTCGAAGATTTTCTTTCTTCGTCAGCATATAATTCGATAGTTTCTCTCTTCCCAATTTCTTCAATTTGTTTCTCGAAAATTTCTCTTTTAACCAAAGGAGATACAAAAGGACTCAGCCCAAAAGAAGCAGAAAGGTAATTATTTTGTGTGTTTGGAGTGAAAATAAAATTATTGTCGCTATTCAAACGAATTTCACCAATGTTTTTAAGTTGTAATATTCCATTTTCTTCCAGCTCTTTTTTCCAGTTTAA
Source organism: Flavobacterium piscis (assembly GCF_031457575.1). Classification (GTDB taxonomy): domain Bacteria; phylum Bacteroidota; class Bacteroidia; order Flavobacteriales; family Flavobacteriaceae; genus Flavobacterium; species Flavobacterium piscis_A. The sequence continues at coordinate 699,156 of NZ_JAVDWQ010000001.1, forward strand.
AATTTCAAATGCAATAGCACTGACAGCAAAGCCATAAGATGTTTTTTCTGCATGAGCAATATGGTTAGCTAACAAGCCATCGTTGTTTTTAATTTGGCTGTTAAAAGAAATCATTTTTTTAGGCGGAAAAAACGAATTTGTGCTTTCATTAAGCTTTGCCGACTGAATTTCGGTTAGGAATGCTCCAAATCCAGGTACCGTTACACACTGATAACGATACAATAACTGCGCGATGTAAGTTTCGATTTTCATAGTAACAAAGTTATACAACCAATATAGTTATCAAAATTTTATTCACAATTTTTATTAACAATTCATGAATTTTTATAGACAATTAATTTTCAACCAGTTAAATAAAATTCATGTTTTACCATTTTTAATGTAATATTTTTAAAATTTATTTTTTGAAAGAATTTACTTCTAATTCATATATTTGTCGATCTAATAAAATTATAGATTTTAAAAAATTATTATCCTTTATAAAATTTTACAAGCCATGACAGAACAAGATTTATTTTATTTATTAGCCTTGCTCAGGGTGGAAGGTGTTGGAGATATTATGGCTAAAAAATTAATATTAAATTTTGGCAGTGCCGAAGAAATTTTTAAAACTAAAACTAATCAAATTGCTGCTATAGATGGTGTTGGCTCAATATTACTAAAAAATTTAAAAGACAAAACTGTTTTTGAAAAAGCCAATCAGGAACTTGAATTTATCAAAGAAAACAATATTGAAACCTCTTTTTTTAAAGAAGAAAAATATCCGGAACGGCTAAAACATTGTATAGATGCACCTGTTTTAATTTTTTCTGCCGGAAATATTAATTTAGTAAACAAAAGAATAATAAGCATTGTAGGTACGCGGCAAATAACCTCTTACGGAACAGAATTTTGCAAAAAACTGATAGAAGATTTGGCACCACTTGATCCCATAATTGTTAGTGGTTTTGCTTATGGAGTGGATATCGTGGCACACCAGTTGGCGATGGAAAATGATTTACAGACTATTGGCGTTTTGGCTCATGGCTTAAACCAAATTTATCCAAAAACACATAAAAAGTACATGGCAAAGATGGAGTATAACGGTGGCTTTATTACAGAATTTTGGAGTTCGACCAATCCGGATAAAGAAAACTTTGTTCGCAGGAACCGTATTGTTGCCGGAATGAGCGAAGCAACTATTGTTATAGAATCTGCAGACAGGGGAGGCTCGCTTATTACAGCCAATTTAGCCAACGATTACAATCGTGATGTGTTTGCCGTTCCCGGACGCGTTACTGACAAATACAGTCAGGGCTGTAACCAATTGATAAAAACCCAAAAAGCAAATGTGCTTACCTGTGCAGCTGATTTGGTTTATATGCTCAATTGGGATATTGAAAAAAAGGCAAAACCCGTTCAGAAACAACTATTTGTAGAGCTGGAATCTGAAGAACAAAAAATCTACGATTACCTGTTAAAAAACGGAAAAGAATTACTGGATATTATAGCACTCCAATGCGAGTTTCCAGTTTGTAAAATCTCCGGAATGTTATTAAATATGGAACTTAAAGGCGTAATTCGTCCTTTACCAGGGAAACTATTTGAAGCCATTTAACTAATTTATTGGTCTCAGAGATAGCCTGGAACCATGTACTTTAGTTTCTAATAAATAGTGTTACAAGCTTGCAGACTTTCAGTCTGCCAACCAAATCTATGGACATTCATTCCATGATTTAGTTCTGACTAATTTATCGTTTTCTTTTAAAATGCAGATATAATTTGTACAGGACATATAGTAGAATTAGCCCGAAAATTATATTCAGTATTTGAAATAAATGTGGAGGAATGTCGTAATCTTCAATATATTTATTCATTTCAATTTACTTTTAGTTATAATTATTTTTATGAAATAAATTCTATTTTAATTTTCAACTTATTAATTATCATGAAATTACAAATAAAAATTTACTTAAACTTAAATTTAAAATAAAAAATGCCCCTTGTTTCGAAGAGGCATTTTATTAGTATTGAAGTAAATAGCTATATTCCAAATCCGAGTATTTTTCGAACCCTGTCCAAAACACCATCTGCAACAACAGAAGCTTTTGCAGCACCTTTTTTCAAAAGCGTATCAACTTCTTCAAGATTATTGATGTAGTAATTGTATTTCTCTTTTACCCCCAAGCTAGTACTTCATTAAAGGCATCACTCGGAATCTCTCTATAATAATTGGTATATTTATTATACTCATCTAAAAGTACATTTTTTATGAAAATCTTTTAAAGCTGTTTTCATACTATTTGGGACAACTTATAAAATTTACTCGATAGCATATCCAGGTGATACTTCAATATATTGAATTTCTTTGTTTTCTTTTATTAATAGGAACACTACATAATTACTTAAATATTCAGCTAATTCATGAGTATTAAACATTTTATTATGTTTATAATACATTTTCGAAGATTGAATAAAATCTTTAAAATTGAGTACTTTTTCTGGTTTCAAGTTTACTGTCTTTTTTATTTCTTTTAAAAAAAAGCCTCCTTCTGAACTTTCTTCTCTTAAGAAATATTCATCAGGAAATTCTTTTTGTTTATATACGTATTCATTATCAAATTTAAAATAAAGAGTATCTTTAATATTGTTGGAAACAAAATTCCAATTTTTATCACGTCTCGGGTAGTATGAATTATATTCTAAATCTCTAGGTTCAATATATTCATCTCCATTCACAAAAAAGATGGTGTATTTATCAACTAAAGAATCTTTAAGTTTCCGCTTATCTATAATTTTATTGTACTTTCCTTCTAGATAAAATTTTCTATTTTCGATATAATCCTTTATTGATATGATCTTTTTAGGCTTTAAATCTTTAATCAAATAGCCATTTCCTATAAAAAATATGTAACCATTGGTTTTTGTATGTTCCATTTGTTCTTTCGTGGCTGCAATCCAATCAGAATAGCTTTTGTTTCCAAAATTTGGAATAATAGTGGGGGAGATGGTGTAATATTTATCTATGCTAAAAAACAAGGTGTCTTTTTCTGTCTGAGCCTGTAAGCTACAAATAGTAAAAAGCATGAATGCAAAAAATAAAACATGAGTTTTCATAATTTAATAGTTTTATGATTTAATTAGAGCAAGAAAGAACAATTTTACTAAAATTTTTTGCTCTGCTTGCCAGCGCTTCTATCGCTGCTTTTCTTTCTGGTGATAAATCTGTCCAGGGTTTTACTTTGCTATCTTTAAGACCCCCCCATGCAAAAGCTTCATAAAATTCATCGCTTGGCGGCACACCATAATAATCAATATATTTTTTATAATCATCTGGTAGCACATTTTTGTGAAATGCTTTCAGAGCTTCTTTCATATTATTAATATATAATGTAGCCATTGTAGCATGACCTTTTTCTTTTTCATATGCATTATAAGTTGATTTAAAATCAATAATTTCTTGACTTTTTATATCTTTTATTGTATTCAATTTTCTAAACATATCAGCATGTATATATTCATGTAAAATAACTCTTGCTGTCTCAAGAGCAGAATTTTCATTCGCTTTTGCTATACTTATTTCAATAGTCATTAAATTACTTCCTATTATATGATTAGTTATTCCATTAATTTCTAATTTGGTTTCATTTGATATTACTTTCTCCTTAGAAACAATTTCAATATTAAATTCAGATTTACCTGCAAAATTAGCTAATAACTTTTGCACAAATGAATCTCCATTTTTATTTAATAAATCATTTAGGCATTTTGCTTTCCCTGTAAGTTTATCAATAATT
>NZ_JAVDWQ010000002.1:0-508267 GCF_031457575.1 Flavobacterium piscis
TACAAACAAAGCCATCTTTCCATTTTATTTGTGCTAAATAAGCTTTGCAAGCTTCATCATCGGGCAATTCTTTTATAAAGTTTAGTATACTTTGATCTTCAAATACTTCCATAATGACTCATTTTAAAGATATAAATATACAGAAACTAAATGACTAACTCAAAACTTTTTTATTTAATAACGATTCTGCCATTCAGCAAAATTGTTTAAAAAATACAAAAATAACGGCGATTATTGCCGTCAAAATAGCTTTTTGTAAATAAACAAATTTATACTACCTTTACTTAACGGCGATTAACGCCGTAATAAAAGTAATTTTTAAATTATGGCAACAAATGTAACACGACGTAAAGAGTTGTATGAAATAATGCCAGAGGGTTTAATAACTACTCATAGGTGGCTTATGGAAAATAATTTCACTCGCCACGCAATAGACAATTTGGTCAAAAGCAATCAGCTGGAATCCATAAGCAAAGGTGTGTATGTTCGAAATGCCTCTAAAATATCATGGCAGTCGCTAGTCTTTTCGTTACAATCAATATTAAAAACAGATTTGGTTGTTGGCGGTCTAAGTGCGCTTGAAATACAAGGATTATCTCATTACCTGTCTCTTTCAGAAAATAAAATAGTTTATTTATTTGGTAATGATTTAATTCCTGAATGGGTTAAAAATTTAGATTTGCATGTGAAACTTGTGAGACACACTAGTAATAATTTATTTCCAAAACAAGATCAAGAAATGCATCCCTTTACATTAAAAAGAGATTGGGATAATGATAATAAAAAACTAATTATATCCTCACCAGAAAGAGCCTATCTTGAAGTGTTATTAGAAGTTCCGCAAAAAACAACTTTTGAACATGCTGATCAATTAATGCAGGGATTAACTACGTTGTCTCCCAGAAATCTTCAAAAAGTACTAGAAAATTGTAAAAACATAAAAGTAAAGCGACTTTTTTTTTGGTTTGCAGAACGTCAAAATTATGTTTGGTTAGACAAATTAAATAGAGAAACAATAACATTAGGATCAGGTAATCGTATGATAATAAAGGGTGGGAAATTAAATACTAAATATAAAATAACAGTTCCAGAATGGCTTTAGATGCAAAAGAGATTTATCGTAAACAAGTACAGCTTTTAATTCGTGTTTTGCCATTAGTAGACACAGAAAAATGTTTCGCTTTAAAAGGAGGAACCGCAATCAATTTATTTTACAGAGCACTTCCTCGCCTTTCAGTTGACATTGATTTATTATACATTCCAATGGACGATCGCGACACAGCATTAATTAATATTAGGGCCGCATTATCTAGAATCAGCAAACTTATACAGGAAAAAATACCCGGAAGCAGAGTACAAGATGCGCATGACCAAAGCGATGCTTTAAGACTAATTGTGAGTCAAGACGAAATACGCATTAAAGTAGAACTGTCTCCAGTAATAAGAGGAACTGTTTTTCCGGAAGTAAGAATGGAAATAGTGGAAGAAGTGGAAACAGAATTTGGATATGTAGAAATGCAGGTAGCATCGCATCCCGATTTATATGCCGGTAAATTATGCGCCGCTTTAGACAGACAACATCCCAGAGATTTATTTGATGTGAAATTTCTTCTGGAAAATGAAGGATTAACGGATGATTTAAGGAAAACTTTCTTAATATTTTTGATAAGTCATCAAAGACCTATGTCAGAATTATTAAATCCACATCGTAAAAACATCAGTGAAATTTATGAAACAGAGTTTAAACAAATGGCTGAAGTAGATGTTCCCTTGGAACAATTAGAAGAAGTAAGAGAACATCTAATTCATCAAATCAATTCTCAAATGACAGATAATGAAAGGCAATTTCTTTTATCATTTAAAAATAAAACCCCAGATTGGAATTTACTAGAAATGGAAAATATTGAGATAGTTGCGAATCTTCCTTCAGTACTTTGGAAAATGATAAATTTAAAGAGGATGCCAGAACAAAAACATAAAGAAGTTTATGGTAAATTAAAAAATGTCTTATACCCATAACAGTATAAGTTAAAATAATTTTTCATTTTTCAACTCATGTTAATGTCATGTAAAAAACTCAACACATTAAATTCTCATGTTAGAAAAATTCAAAAAAGTTAACACGTTATAAATGTCATGTTAATAAAACCATTTACCACAAAGGTCAAAAATAATAGGAATTGCTCTAAATGCTCAAGTGAGGAAAACAAGTGAGGAAAGTCAAAGAACACCACAAAACCTATTTTTAATAAAAACAAAATTAACTGTAAATCAATTTGATACAAAATTAAGTGCTTCAAATTTCAATTTTCATAACCCTGAGGTCACGGGTTCAACTCCCGTCCTCGCTACTCACAAACCCTTAAACATCAAATGTTTAAGGGTTTTTCATTTAAAATACTAATTTAAAGCTAGCAACGTGACAGACATAAAACAAGACCTCAGGTTCAGTGACATCATCCTTATTCCCAAAATAAAAAGCAATCGGTAAAAAAGTTAACACCACAATACGTTTTAACGTAATAAAGTTAGTCCAAAAAAATATACACCTAAGATTAAATTGATTTGAGATTCAAATATTGTGTTTTTTTTAGTTATGCACTTTCTATCAGCCGATGGCTAATAAAAAAGCTAAATACTGCACAAATTAATAATTGCATTAGAACAAAAATATATTTACAAAATTATACGCTTTAACATATAGAAAAATAATTTTTGTTAAAATTATACGTTTTTACATATAATTTATTATTTTTATATAAATTCGTTGTTAAAACATATAATTATGATAGCATTAGCAGATTTTGTAAAGCAGAAAAGAAAAGAAGCTAACCTGACTCAAGAAGCATTTGCTGAACGTGCAGGAGTAGCGCTTACAGTAATCCGAAAAATTGAGCAAGGCAAAGAAAACCTTAATCTAGAAAAGGTAAACCAAGTACTTAAAATGTTTGGGCACACCTTAGCCCCTACAAATGCCAGAGAATTATCTAAAAGCAGCAAACAATAACGATGAGAAAAGCTGCGATATACTATAAAGATCTCTTAGCAGGAATACTTACAGAAACTGACGAAGGTGAATATATTTTTCAATACGAAGAAAAATATGTTCAAGAACATCCTAAACAGTTTCTCTCGTTTACTATTCCAGTAAGAACAAAACCCTATACTGAAAAACGTCTATTTCCATTTTTTGAAGGATTGATTCCTGAAGGATGGCTATTAGACATTGCTTCAAAAAATTGGAAAATCAATCAAAATGATCGTATGGGACTTCTTTCGGCTTGCTGTCAAAGCTGTATAGGAGCAGTAAGCGTTCAACCAATACCACAAGAAAATGAATAATAAAAAATGTTTGTATTGCTACAAGGCATTGGATGAAGGTATTAGTGGCGATTTTCACGAGTATTGTAGTCTTGATTTTTTTGGAACCAAACAGCAGCCTTTATTCGAACATTCTCTCACACAGATGGCAGAATTGGCGAAAAATGTAGTAGAAAGAAGTGTGGCCGTACCAGGAGTGCAGCCTAAACTTTCCTTATCATTAGTAAATGATACCATTCAAGAAGGAAATAAAGGACGTCTTACTGTAGTGGGTACATTAGGTGGAAATTATATTTTCAAACCACCCTCCGACCATTTTCAAGAAATGCCTGAAAACGAACATCTAACAATGCGTATTGCAGAAGCTTTTGATATCAATGTTGTAAAGTCAAGTTTGATTAGATTACAATCTGGAGAGCTTTCCTATATTACCAAACGCATAGATCGAACCGATACTGGCGAAAAAATTCATATGCTTGATATGTTTCAGATTACTGAGGCTTTTGATAAATACAAAAGTTCAATGGAAAAAATAGGTAAAGCTCTAAATGAATATTCAGATAATACTTTATTGGATAAAGTGTACTTTCTGGAATTAGCTATTTTTAGCTTTCTTACAGGCAACAACGATATGCATTTAAAAAACTTTTCGATGATCAATAAAGCAAATCAATGGATATTATCACCAGCATATGATCTGCTAAACGTAGCTATAATCAATCCGGATGATACTGAAGAATTAGCTTTAACTCTGGAAGGAAAAAAGAAAAGGATCACATGGGAAAATTTTGAACAATTAGGAAAACTGTTAGACCTAAATGAAAAACAAATTAGAGGAATTAAAAAACGTTTCCTAAAAAATAAAACCATTGCTTTAGAATGGATAGAGAGTTCGTTTTTGTCTGACCAGTACAAAGAAAAATATAAAACTCTTTTGGAAGACAGATACAAAATCTTAAATGCATAAAATTTTAGAAACTAAAGTACATAGTTTTAAACTATATCTTAGACCAATAAAAAACAAACACTATTAAACATAAAATCAATCCTAATCTCAAGTGAGGAACTCGAGTGAGGAAAACCCAAAAAACAATATAAAACCAAATTTCCACAAAGGCATAAATAACTAACTATCAACAACATACAAAATTCACAAACTATTAAAACAGTTTTCATAACCCTGACTACGAAGCAAGATATACATATAAAATATAGGTGGCAATTTTTTTGCGAATATTCTAAGTGCTCGCCGCCATTGATCTATAATTAGGCTTCGGGATGATACTGGGCCTCACAAAAAAAACTGAATAAAATAAAAAAAGTTTAAAGTTGTTATCGTTATTTTTATCGTAAATAGTTACAGATTAAATCATAAACACTTAATATACTGTATTGTTATTAGGTTTAGTTTCGATTGTAAACTCCGCGCAGAAGTTCAAATTTCCATCAGGCTTTTTTCATTGCCAGATTTTTATAGTGAAAATTCAATATTTGAGAAATTACAGAAAAAACCGAAATTGATTTAGAAAATCTTCCTTAATTTTTTCTCTGCTTTTTGTTGCATATCCACCCTTCTTATTTACTTAACTAAAAAAAGTAAATTTCAAAAATCAGTTTTCCATTGATATGACTAACTAAAACATTTAATAGCAATCTCTTTGTTTATTTGCATAAGAATATATAAATACATCATTTGTTTTACAGGATGCTTCAAATTTTCTACTATCGTCAATACTGTAAAACTACATTTACAATCTTAAAATTCTACTAATTTCATGTGCATATAAATGTATAGTATTCAAAATAAATCATACTAAAAAAACATATACTTATATAAAGGATTTTAAAAAAACCTCTCTAATAACTAATAACACAATAATGAAAAAACAAATTAACAAATATGCATTTTTACTCCTAATTATTTTTGGAAACGGATATGCACAAACAAAAAAACATCTGGATATCAATAAACCAATTGAAGACCGAATTTCACTTCTGATGAAAGAAATGACTTTAGAAGAGAAAGTGGGTCAAATGAATCAATACAATGGCTCATGGGATGTTACCGGGCCAAAACCAGAATCAGGTTCTAATGAAGAAAAATATAATAATATAAAGAAAGGCTGGGTAGGTTCTATGCTGAGCGTAAGAGGTGTTAAAGAGGTTCGGACAGTACAAAAAATTGCTGTTGAGGAAACCCGTCTTGGCATTCCGCTTATTTTTGGTTTTGACGTCATACATGGCTACAAAACCCTCAGCCCTATTCCCCTGGCAGAAGCCGCAAGTTGGGATTTAGAAGCAATTAAAAATTCGGCCCGGGTGGCTGCTGTTGAAGCTTCTGCTTCCGGATTGAACTGGACTTTTGCACCTAATGTAGATATATCAAATGATGCACGATGGGGAAGAGTGATGGAAGGTGCCGGTGAAGATCCTTATCTGGGCAGTAAAATTGGCGCAGCAAGAGTGATCGGTTTTCAAGGAGAAAGTTTAAGCGCTAATACCTCTATAATAGCTTGCGCCAAACATTTTGCAGGTTATGGGTTTGTAGAAGCAGGTCGCGATTATAACAGTGTAGACATGAGTAATTCTAAGTTATACAATAGTGTACTACCCCCTTTTAAAGCAACAGTCGATGCAGGAATTCGAACTTTTATGAATTCATTCAATACTTTAAATGGGATTCCTGCAACCGGAAATAGCTTTTTGCAGAGAGATATTCTAAAAGGAGCCTGGGGGTTTAAGGGTTTTGTTGTTTCTGACTGGGCTTCTATAGCCGAAATGATTACACACGGTTACGCAGCTAATGGTGCCGATGCGGCTAAAAAAGCCGCCATAGCAGGTTCTGACATGGATATGGAATCAAATATTTACGTGGCAGAATTGGTGCAATTAGTAAAAAAAGGATTGGTAAAAGAGAGTGTTATTGATGATGCTGTTCGCAGAATTCTTAGAGTGAAATTTGAATTAGGCCTATTCGATAATCCTTATAAATATTGTGATGAAGCCCGTGAAAAATCAAATATTGGCAGTAAAGCAAATAATGATGGTGTTCTGGACATGGCCAAAAAGTCAATCGTTTTATTGAAAAATGACAAAAACCTGCTGCCTTTGAAAAAAAGCGGAGCTAAAATCGCCTTAATTGGTGCTTTGGCAAATGATAAAAACAGTCCTTTGGGAAGCTGGAGAATTGCGGCTGATGACAACACAGCGATTTCAGTTCTTGAAGGAATGCAGCAATATAAAAACAACTCATTAGTTTATGAAAAAGGAACGGATGTAGCTGTAAATAAACAAACATTTTTAGACGAAGTAAAAATTAATACAACGGATTTTTCCGGATTTGAAGCAGCAAAAAAAGCAGCAAAAGAAGCTGATGTTGTCGTAATGGTTTTAGGTGAAATTGGTTTTCAAAGCGGTGAAGGACGCAGCAGAACAGACTTAAATTTACCAGGTAATCAACAGCAATTATTAGAAGAAGTTTACAAGGTAAATCCTAATGTAGTTTTGGTTTTAAACAATGGGCGTCCATTGGCATTACCGTGGGCCGCAGAGAATATTCCCGCGATTCTGGAAGCCTGGCAGTTAGGAACACAATCCGGAAATGCAATTGCGCAGGTTTTATATGGTGATTATAATCCGAGTGGAAAATTACCAATGTCTTTCCCAAGAAATGTAGGCCAATGCCCTATTTATTATAATTTGTACAATACAGGAAGACCGACTGATAAAGATCAAAATGTTTTTTGGTCCCATTATTCTGATGTCGAAAAAACACCTTTATACCCTTTTGGATATGGATTAAGTTATACTTCTTTTGCATATAAAAATCTAAAAATGGCAAAAACTTCGTTTCAAAAAGGAGAAAAAATTGAAATCTCTGTTGACGTTACCAACACAGGTGATTTTGACGGAAAAGAAGTCGTTCAATTGTATCTAAATGATCCTGTCGCCAGTATTGTGAGACCAGTAAAAGAATTGAAAGGTTTTGAACTTATAGCATTAAAGAAAGGAGAAACTAAAACAGTTCAATTTACATTAACAGATAAGGAACTTGGTTTTTATGATAACGAAGGCAAATTTTTAGTTGAACCAGGACTATTTAATGTTATGGTGGGCTGGAATTCTAATGAAGGACTTTCCGGCAAGTTTGAAGTAAAATAAATGCTGAAGAATTTTAAAAAAAATCCGTAAAAATAGATTTTTCTTTTTTTACAATCTTATAGCCTGAGTACGATTAATCTTTCTAAAGTTATTAATCGAACTCAGGTTTTTGGCAATATGCTAAAATTTGTGAAGAAAATTTATGTGTTCTGTTTAGTTTTATTAATATTGTTTTTAAATGCTTAAAAAATCAATTTGCAAACTCATTTCATCTCAAGTTGAAAAACAATAATTTAAAGTCTAAATGAAAAGTATTAAATATATTCTTGTATGCTATTTTATGTTTATAAATTATCTGTTTTCTCAAGGTAAATTTGATAACTATCAATTTAGAAGCATTCAGGAAACTACTTCAAAAAGAGCTATTTCTTCTATCATTCAGGATAATAATGGTTTCATTTGGATTGGTACAAACGGTGCAGGTATATATAGATATGATGGGGTTAACTATTTTGGATATAATAAACATAATCAAAAACTAAGTTCCATAAACAGCAACTTTATTTATACCACTTTTATTGATTCTAATAATAATTTATGGGTTGGTACGGATGAAGGTTTGTGTCTGTACAATAGAGATTTGGATAATTTTACCAAAATCAATATTCAGGATGCAATTGTAAAAGGGTATACCCAGCCAATAACTATAAAAACAATTATTCAGGATAATAACGGTAATTTAATATTAGGTGCTTATGGTTTTGGGATATTCAACCTGAATATAAAGACTTTAAAAGTTTCTCTGGCTCAGTCAGAGATATTAAAACGGCCAAATTTGCTAATAAAATGTTCGGCAAAAAATAAGCAGGGAATAATTTATTTAGGAACTAACTATGGCCTTTTAGAAATAGATTTAAATGGAAAAATTAAGCAGGTTTATAAAGACAAATTTAAAAGAGAACCTTTATTAGATGACATAGAAAATCTTGTTATAGATAAATTTGGGTATTTATGGCTGGGAACGACTGAAAATGGCCTCATAAAAATTAAACCTGAAACAGATAATTACCAATTTGAAAACTATTTTATTACCAAAAATAAAATCCTGTCTATTGTAGAAAGCAGTCTTGGTTATATAGTTTGCGGAACCGAAAATGACGGATTATTTGTTGTAAATTATAAAGGACAGGTACTGCAAAAATATTTACACAGTAAGTACAACAATTTCAGTTTAAAATCGAACTCTGTTTGGTCTTTGTATGAGGATAAAGAAAAACGGCTTTGGTTAGGTTATTTCAATAAAGGGCTTGGCGTATTTGATAAACCTAATAACAAATTTAATTCACTTGAATCTCTCGTAAACAATGATAATTCTTTACAGACCAGTTATGTTACTTCAGTTGTAAAAGATAAAAAAGGCAATTTGTTGATAAGCAATGAAGGCGGAGGACTTGATATTTATAATCTTACTGATAAAAGTTACATTCACGTTAACAAAAACAATCAAAATTACTATTCCGGTTTAGATGCTGTTGATATTCAGACCATATTTATAGACAGCAAACAAAATATCTGGATAGGAAGCTGGGATCGTGGCATCTATTTTTTGAAAAACGGAACCAGCAAATTTATCAACTACAATACAGCGAATACAGCAGGATTAAAATCGAATCGGGTTTTTAGTTTTTCTGAAGATTCAAAAGGCCGAATCTGGATTGGAACTTTTATAAAAGGATTGCATTATTTTGACAATAAGAACAACATATTTGTGCATTGTGACTCTAAACCATTTGCAGAAAACGACTTGGACAAGGCTTTTATTCGCAAAGTTTTTGTCGACTCTGATGATGTTTTGTGGGTTGGAACAATTTTAGGATTGTATCAGGTAAGTTTAAAAGACGTCCCTAATTTTAAAGTGAGAAAAATGAGGGATGAAATGTTCAGGGACATAACGAAACATAATAGTATCCAGACCATATTATCCATTTATGAGTCCAATGATAAAACGATATGGGTAGGAACAGATGGTGAAGGATTATTTAGTTACAATAAAAAAAATAAGTCATTTTCAGATTATGACGCTTTTCCCGGTTTTAAAGAGAAATCTGTTCGTGCCATAATTTCTGACAACAATGGCTCTTTGTGGATAAGTGGCGGATCCGGATTAACAAAACTCGATTTCAAAAATAAAAAAAGCACCAATTTTAATAAAGACGATGGCCTTATCGATAACGATTTTAACAATAATGCTGTCTTTAAAGATGGAAACGGAAACTTGTATTTTGGAAGTTATGAGGGAGTAAATTATTTTAATCCTGCCGAAATCAAAAAAACAGAAAAAGCCCCAAGGCTGTATTTCAGTGATTTCAAATTATTCAATCGATCCGTAAAACCAAATGAAGAGGGTTCACCATTAACCAAAGTTATTTCTCAAACCAAAGAAATTATCCTCGACTATACACAATCTGTTTTTACAATTGAATACGTTGGAATTAACTATAATTATTCCAAAAAAAATCAATATGCCTATTACCTGGAAGGTTTTGAAAAGGACTGGAATTATGTAGAAAATAACAGAGCGGCTACCTACACAAATCTAGCGGCTGGCAATTATGTTTTCAAAGTAAAATCGGCAAATGCAGACGGTTCCTGGAGCGATACTATATTAGAACTAAAACTAAAAATCCTGCCTCCATGGTGGAAAACCTTTTGGGCCTACTTAATTTACACCTCTGTTTTAGTTTTCCTGATTCTATATTTTAACAAGCTTTATCAAAATCGTTTCAAGGCCAGACAGGCAATTATTTTGGAGAAAGAAAAAACAATTCAATTAGAGAAATTAAACAATAAGAAATTGCAGTTTTTCACGAATATTTCGCATGAATTCAGAACGCCATTAACACTGATTATTAATCCTTTGGAGGACATTTTAAGAAGTAAAAATGTATCCCGGGAAATACATAATAAATTAAAAATCGTACACAAAAGTTCCGATCGGCTTTCGAGGCTAATCAATGAACTTATGGATTTTAATAAATTAGAATTTAATAAAATTTTTCTCCAGGCCAGTAAAATTGAAGTGGTAGCATTTACACAAGGAATCATTAGCTATTTTGATGAAGAAGCCGCTGCCCGCAATATCACTATCAATTTTGAGTCATCCCTTGAAGAATTGGAAGATTGGCTGGATCCTAAAATGCTGGAAAAGATCCTGTTTAATATTATTTCAAATGCATTTAAATTCACTCCTGATGATGGTTTTATTACTATTTCTATAGATAATTCTGATACAGATCATTCATTGCTAATCAATGGAAATAAAGTTCCTTCATTTTCAATAACAATTACAGATACTGGTTCAGGAATTCGCAAAAAAGATTTAAACAGGATTTTTGACAGGTTCTACCAAGTCAATAATATAAATAAAGATTACTACGGCAGTACAGGAATTGGCCTGGAGGTTGTAAAAGAATTTATTGAGCTGCATAAAGGAAAAATTGATGTTGAAAGTCAGGTAGGAGAAGGCACAAAATTTATAGTGACATTTCCTTTAGGCAAATCTTTTTATAAAAAAAGTGAAGTAATTGATGATGTTTTTAAAATAGAAAAAAATAAAAACAAATTCCCGTTTGAATCTGCTAATATTCAATCTGAAGAAGATGAATTTACTGATGAAACAATTGAAGATTCTATAAAAACCTCAAAACCATATACAGTTTTGATTGTTGAAGATAATCCTGAATTAAGAAATTATTTAAAACAGGAACTGAGTAAAACATACAAAGTCATTGTAGCAGAAAATGGTAAAAAAGGGTACGAACTTGCTGTTCAAAAATTACCGGATATAATAATTACAGATGTCATCATGCCGGTAATGGATGGGTTGCAAATGTGCAAAAACATTAAAGGAGATTTAAAAACAAGTCACATTCCTTTATTAATGCTGTCTGCTAAAGCAATGGTAAAAGACAGATTAGAAGGCATAGATTCTGGAGCAGATATGTATTTGAGTAAACCATTTGAATTAGATATTTTAAAATCCAGTCTGGCACAACTGATTACAAGCAGGCAGATCATGTTTAAGAAATTTTATAGCGGAATCACAAAACAAGGGAAAGAAAAGACCACTTCGCTGGATAATGATTTCATTCAAAAAATCCTGCGCTTTATTAATGAAAACATTAGTGAGCCTGAATTGACTGTAGAACTATTATCATCCAAAATCTTCCTGAGCAGGAGTCAATTGTATCGAAAAATAAAAACATTAACAGGTGTTTCAGTAAATGAATTTATTAGAAATGTACGATTAGAAAAAGCAAAACAATTGCTGGAACAAGGCAATAATAATGTTAATATTAATGAAATAAGTTATAAGGTAGGTTTTACTTCCCCCTCCTATTTTGCTAAATGCTATAAAATTAAATATGGACATCTGCCTAAACAAGAAATAGCAACAAAAGAATAGGATAAAACTATCCGTTAAACATAAAAAAAGCTTCGATTTAAAATTGAAGCTTTTTTTATGCCAGACTATTTCTTTAAAGATTATTATTTCTCTTGTGTTGAACTAAACCACTCTGCACTGAAAGTGCAGAGGTTTGGTTGGCAGACTGAAAGTCTGCAAGGTTGCAGTACTTATTTATTAGCCACAAATTACACAAATTTTCACAAATTAATTAGCGCTAATTTGTGTAATTTGTGGTTAAAATATTTTTAGAAGCTAAAGCTAAATGCACTAAAGTGCATAGTTTTAAACTACTTCTGAGACCAATAAATTTACATTTTCAATAAAATTATTACAATTAAATTTTTTTAAAAATATTTTTAGTTTGTTTTTTTAGCAATGCTTCAGTGATAGTTTTTATTTGCTTAGTGATGTTTTTAATGAATTCAGGGGGTTCAGGAGCCCTTTTTGCAACAAATGGTGCACGATTTGCTTCATCCGTTCTACACTTGCAGTCAACTAGATTTTACATTCGTTAAGAAATATTTAAGAAATAGTTTTTGTCATCCACTCCAATAATCAACTTGATAAAAAGCAACATAATTAGATATTTTCTAAACTAAGATTAACTAATTATCAAACAAACTAAACTAAATTTTATGCAGAAAAGAACATTAAAAAAGCTATTGTTTTTAATAGTATTTATGTGGGGAAATTTTTTCTTCGCTCAGACTGTTAAAGGAAAAGTAACATCAGAGGGAGCCAATTTCCCCGGTGTTAGTGTAATAGTACAAGGAACAAAAAACGCAACTACCACCGATTTTGATGGCGGTTTTGTTTTAAACAATGTAGAACCAAAAGCTATATTGCTTTTTAGCTATGTTGGATATAAGAATCTAACATTGCCGGCAGACACCAAATCGGTGATGCAGGTGGTAATGGTCAGTGACCTTGAAAAATTAAATGAAGTAGTGGTTGTAGGTTATGGAACTTCAAAAAGAAAAGATATAAACGGAGCTGTTTCTTCTATTAAAGCGTCTGAAATTCAGGACAAACCCTTTACCTCCATCGATCAGGCTCTTGTAGGTAAGGCAGCTGGTGTAAATGTTACTCAAAATTCAGGTACGCCCGGAGGAGGAATCTCTGTTCAAATTAGAGGAATTACTTCTATTAATGGTAATGAGCCATTATATGTTATTGACGGAACGCCTGTTTTTGCTGACAAAAACAATGATACATTTTCTTTCAGCGCTTTAGGCGGAGGGAACGGACAAACTAAAAATTCTGCTCTGTCCGGTTTGAATATTTCGGATATCGAAACTATTGACATTTTAAAAGATGCATCGGCAACTGCAATATATGGTGCAAATGGTGCAAATGGTGTGGTTTTGATTACCACCAAAAAAGGAAAAAAAGGAAAATCAAAATTTACGTATGAAACGTATTTGGCTACTCAGGAAGTAACAACTTCTGTTGATGTTTTAAACTTGCCTCAGTATGCCAGATATCAGGCAAAGATTTTCAAATTAAATGGTGAGCCTGTTCCTTATCAATATCAAAAACCTGATTTACTAGGAAATGGAACGAACTGGCAGGATGAACTTTTCAGATCTGCTATAATGTACAACCATCAGTTGTCCTTTTCCGGCGAAAAAGAAGGAACACGCTACTATACCTCTTTAAATTATTTTGATCAGGAAGGAATTGTTTTAAACTCAGATTTTAACAGATTATCTATGCGGTTAAATGTAGATTCTAATGTAAAATCCTGGCTGAAAATTGGCAACAATTTATCGGTAAGCAAATCGTCTCAGCAAGTCGTAAGAAATGATGACAGAGGTGGTTTGGTTATGAACACGTTAAGACAATCGCCTGAACTACCTGTCAGATACGCAGATGGTTCTTATGCAGGCCCAACAGGTGGTTTAGGTTCTTCGGCAAATGAGGCAACGAATCCTATTGCTTTGGCGGAATACAATAATTCAACTACGGAAAGGTTTAAAATTAATGGTAATTTATTTGCTGACTTTACTCTTATCAAAGGATTGGTTTTTAGAACAGAATTAGGTTACGATTTAAATTTTTCAAAAAGTGGTGCTTTTGCCCCAAAATATACTTTAGGAAATGTATCGGAGCTTCTGAACAAATCATTCAAGCAACAGGATCAAAGCTATTATTGGAACATTAAAAATTATTTGACGTACAATAAAACAATAAGCGAAAACCACAATTTTACTTTCTTATTGGGTCAGGAAGCGCAGGAAAGTCAATACGAGTATTTAAGCGGATACAGAACGGGTGAATTTTTAAATAAGGATTTCACTAATTTAAATATTGGTGATATTGATACAGCCATTAACGGAAATGGTTCCGGAAGATGGTCTATGGCCTCTTATATTTCGAGATTGAATTATAGTTTTTCCGACAGATATTCTTTCTCAGCTTCTTTAAGAGCAGATGCCTCGTCAAACTTTGGTCCGAATAACAAGTGGGGTTACTTTCCTTCCTTTTCAGGAGGATGGACAGTTAGCAGCGAAAAATTCTTTGAGCCTTTAGCAGACAACATTAATTATTTGAAATTCAGAGCGGGTTACGGATCGGTAGGTAATCAAAATATTCCCGCAAACAGATATCAGACTATTCTATCGTTACTTTCATCTCCATTTGGAGGCGTTTCCCCAACAATTGATAATTTAGGTAATCCGGATATTAAGTGGGAGTCGCTTAAGTCTTTCAATGCTGGTTTTGAAGTGGCTATGATTAATAACAGAGTAAAATTAGATTTTGATTATTATGTCAAAAATTCTTCCGATTTCCTTACCAGGCAAATCAATGACGAATCAAATCAAAGTGCCCTTAATTATTACCTGAATACGGGTGAAATTGTAACTAAAGGAATCGAGCTTACATTGAATACCAGAAATATTGTTACCGATAATTTTACATGGGACAGTACTATTATTTTTTCAAAATACAATAATGAACTTACAAGTTTTCAGGGTGAAGGCAAATCGCTATTAGGAAAGGTACAATTCGATTTATATAACGTAACCCGAACTACAGAAGGAGAACCTGTGGGACAATTTTATGGGTATGTTACCGATGGTTTATTCAAAAACGATGCTGAATTAGCAGCAGGGCCAATTCAGGAAACCGGAACCGGAGTGGGTGATATTCGTTTTAAGGACATCAATAATGATGGAAAAATTGATGCAAAAGATCAAACAGCGTTGGGAAGTGCAATTCCTGATTTCACTTATGCATTTACCAATAACTTTAAATACAAAAACCTTAGTTTATCAGTTGTTTTAACAGGAAGTCAGGGTAACGAAATCTACAACTTTACCCGTCATTACACTGATGGAATTTATCCGGGATTTGGAGATCGGTTTGCAAATGTAAGTACCCAGGCTTTGAATGCTTTTGAAACCGGTGTAAACGAAAATACAGATGTACCAAGGATTACACTTAATGATCCAAATGGTAATGGAAGAATTTCAAGCAGATTTGTGGAAGACGGTTCTTATTTAAGAATCCAAAATGTCTCTTTGAGCTACGACTTGCCAAATACAATATTTGAAAAATCTATTTTCTCTAAAATCAGATTATATGTAAATGTTCAAAATTTATACACGTTTACTAAATATACCGGTTTTGATCCTGCTTTAGGAAATTTAGATCAGAATATAACACTGAGCGGTATTGACTTAGGGCGTTATCCTGTGCCAAGAACGACTTCTGTAGGGATGAATTTGGAATTCTAAGATTTATAAAAAACACATTTAACTTAATGACTCATAATCATTAACATAAAAAAATAGTTATGAAAAAACTTTTTAAACTTTTTATGATGGGAATGCTCATACCATTGCTGTCTTTATTATCCTGTTCAGATGAGTTTTTGGATGCACCATCTGAGAATCAATTAACACCGGGAGATTTACCGGAAGGAATTACCGCTTTTGACGGAATCGCCGAGAGTTTGTATTTCAAACCCTGGTTTACTTTCAACGATAAATTCCTGATCGCTGTTGGCGATATGTATGCCGGAAACGCCTTTACATTCGATGGTGCTTATGCGCAATTTAAAGATGCTCAGGTAACCTCACAAAATCCGATCCTGACAGAAGGATACGTTTCGTTATTTTCGGTTATCGACCAATCCAATAATCTGATGAGCTTAGTCGAAGAAAGAAAGAGCGAACTACCTGAAGCATCGTATAAAAATGCTATTGCCATATCAAGATTCATGAGGGCAAATGCTTATTTCTATCTGGTAAGAACTTTTGGAGCTGTGCCAATTATCAGTAAAGCAGGTTCTGCTGCTCAACCCAAAAGAAATATTATTTCAGATGTTTATAAATTTATAAAACTGGATTTAGAATATGCCATAGCAAATTTACCTGAAACCTCAGCCAAGAAAGGATATGTTAATAAAACGGTAGCCATGGGTATTTTGGCAAAAGTACATTTAACTTTAAACGAATATGCAGAATGTGCCACTTTGACCCAGCAAATCATCGGAAAACAATATTTTTTAATTGAGGATTACGGAAACTTATTCAGCAGTCCGGAAAATAATAATAGTGCAGAAAGTATGTTTGCATTGCAATGGAAAGCTATTGCAACAGAATGGGGAACACAAAATACAAACCAAGCCTACATTGTTCCCGGTGGTACTGGAATAACCGGCGGCGGTGACGGATGGGGAGTGTACCTTCCTTCTATTTCATTGCAAAATGGATTTGAGCCAATGGATACCAGAAAAAAGAGTACGATTATGACTGATGGCGATTTTTATCCTGAATTGTTAAAAAATCAAGGTGGTTTCACTTATAAAAAAATATACTCCTCTACCTCAGCCAACTTCAGAAAATACATTGTAGGTTCAGCAGCAGAAAGAAACGATGTATTTTTCATGAGAACTTCGCAAAACACGATTATCTTAAGATATTCTGACATTTTATTAATGAATTCCGAAGCAATTTTAGCCGGAGCGAGTTCAACAACTTCTGCAGCTGCTTTAAGTTCTTTCAATGAAGTGAGATTAAGAGCAGGGTTACCTACTAAAGCAATACTGACAAGAGATGATTTGTTTAATGAAAGAAGAGTTGAGTTTGCACTGGAAGGACAATATTTCTTTGATTTAAAACGTCGTGGTCTGGCTGAGGCAACAGCCATTATTTCAAATCAGGAAGTTGGTTTTTATTCGGATGATGCCAGAACAGAATTGATTTCTATCAAAATAACTCCCGGAAGCAATTATTTTGAATTGCCATTACCACAATCTGCTATTGATACTAATCCATCATTATTGGAAGCTCCGGTTCCGTTTAACTTTAATTAATTTATACTATGATCAATAAAATTAAATATAGAATACTTATTCTTTTGGCGTTAGCTTCATTTACAGCTTGCCAAAATGATGACATGACTACTGCAAATATAGATGCAATGGTTGCTGAACCGGGAGATTTACTGAATCAGGCCTTTCCACTAAATAAGGTCAGGGTCGAAGGCGAAGGTTTAACGGGATTAAAAAAGATTACACTGGATGATAAAATTGATGTCAGTTTCAATCCAAACCATAATTCAGATAAAGCCTTTATTTTTACTGTTCCTTTTGATGAAGAACTAGGGAGTAGATTTGGCGTCCAGCCTATAACATTTGTAACGCCAACAGGTTCAGTAACAAAAAATATCGAGATTTTACAGCCTGTTCCTACCATTACAAAAACAATTCCGGCTGTAGCAACTCCGGGATTTCCGCTGGAAATTGAAGGTACGTGGTTTTATAATATTTCTTCGGCAACTTTAGGAGGAAAAGCACTGAGTTATACTCCAAAATCATCTTCTTCAATTATTATCAGTTTGCCTGCAGATGCAGTTTCCGGATCAGAGTTAATCATCACTACACCGGGAGGTACAGCTAAAACAACAATAAATTTTGCCACATTAGTTCTTGTGTCTGATTTTGATGGAAATGGTTCCAGAACGGAGTGGAATGCATATGGCGATATCGATAGTTTTAACGCAAACACTACAGGGGGACCAACAGGCAATTATGCAACACTTGCATGGACTGGCTCAACTGCTAATGGTTATAACGGCAGCAGTGCCGGAGGAGGAACCAGTTTTCTAAGTACCTCTAATACTGATGCTGCAAGAACTTTTATAGATATTGATGTAAGTGCAAATGTTGTAGGTGCTCAATTCGCTATACAATTAAACACTATTGATGGTAAAGACTATGGCTATAATTTTAAAGTAACTGATGTTAATTGGACAACAAAAACCATAAATTTAGCTGATTTTAAAGATAATTATGGGTTTGGAGAGCCTGCCACTACGCTGAATGCTTCTAAAGTTAATGAAATTAAGGTAGGGATAGTTCAATCAGATACTCCTAATCCCAGCATAATAAAATATGATAATATTAAAATTCGCTACCAATAATTGATGACTGTATGATTTAATAAAAAGGAGGTTGTCATCAAAAACAACCTCTTTTTAAAAACTAAATCATATCATAAATAATAAAACAGAAAGTATAATAAGAGTATTCCCAAAAAGATATTCTACAATAAATAACAGTATGAAAATTAAATTTTTACTAGTGCTCACCAGCCTCTTCTTTTCTTTAAATTCCTGTTCGAAAGACGAAAATGAAGCTGACACTACTTTAGAAACACCCATTGCAAACGCCCCAAAAGATGTAAATGACAATGGTTTTAGAGCGAAATGGAATTACGTTTCCCACTCTAAAAGCTATCTTTTGGACGTTTCAACCAGCGGTAATTTTGAAACATTTGTACCTAATTACAATTCAAAAGAAGTAACCGATTTAAACGAAGTCGTAAGTGGTTTAACAGGTGGTACCCAATATTATTACAGAGTCCGAGCCAAAAATGAGGCACAAATTTCAGATTATTCTAATGTAATCAGTGTTGTAACTACAGGTTCAAATGGTATTCCCGAAGACCCTACTTTTTTAAAGGTAAAAGCAAATAAATTGGCAAACCCATTTTTTGTTGGTATGGCAGTAAAAGCTTCACAATTAACCAGTGGAAGCCAGTATGATGTAATTTTGAAAAATGAATTCAGTAGTATTTCTGCTGAATACGAAATGAAAATGGATCCAATTTCTACGGCAAGCGGAGTTTACAACTGGACAGCTGCTGATAAAATTGTAGCTTACGGAAATGCAAATGGCATCAATGTTCATGGTCATGCTTTGGTATGGCATAACGCAGTTCCTCAATGGCTAAAAGATTTTTCAGGTACAGATGCCGAATTCGCTTTAGAAGTAAAAGAATACATTACTGACGTTGTTACTCATTATGCGGGAAAAGTAAAATCCTGGGACGTTGTAAATGAAGCGGCAGATGATAATGGCGGGAACATGAGAAATACTATTTTTCTTCAGCGAATGGGACCTAATTATATAAAAGATTGTTTTCAGTGGGCCAGAGCTGCAGCAAATGCAGCCGGTGATACCTCTTTATTATTGTTTTATAATGATTATGCTACATCCACCAATATCCCAAAACAAGATAGGGTTTTTAGCATTGTAGATGATTTAAAAGCCAGCAATCTAATTGATGGAGTTGGCTTTCAAATGCATAATACGTATTTAAGCCCAACCAAAGCCCAAATAGAAACTGATATCAACAGAGCAGTGGCAAAAGGGTTAAAAATTCACGTATCAGAGTTAGACATTCAGGTAAACCAATTTAATGACATCTCTACTTTTACAAATGAAAGAAGATTAGCTCAGAAAGAGAAATACAAGGAAATGGTAAAGATTTATAGCGCTCTTCCGGCTGCTAATAAATACGCTTTGACGATTTGGGGAATGAAGGATGATGAATCCTGGATTCCATATAGTACAGAACTGAACCACGTTGGAAATGACTGGCCTTTACTGTATGATGCAAATTTTGCCATAAAAAGTTCGCATACCGGATTCTTAGAAGGTTTGGATTAAATTTCAAACCATATTTGATTAAGTCATTTATAAATGGATTATTTATGAAAGATCAATAATTAATAAGGTTTGAGAATTAAAACTCTTAGGGTTATTAAAAAACCTGTGAAATATAGTTTTCACAGGCTTTTTTTTGTTTCATTTTAGAAAGTATAAAATCTATTACTATGTACTAAGTTGATATTAAATTGCTTCTCATTCAATAGCGTCTACATTCTATAAAAAAATCCAACTCAGTTATAAAAAAATATTCCGGTATAAAGCTGCTTCATTACTTTATACCGGAATATTATATTTAAAAGTTCAACTTATATTATATTAAATTGGTCTTTTGTAAACGGTTACATCATCTACCCACATCATTACACTGGTAAATAACTTTATTTTATTTGGATCTATAAAATTGGAATCTTTTGAGCCAACGTTCACATTAAAAATAACAGAGTGCGTCCCGAAATTATTAAAATTAAGATTGGCTGCGCTACTATTAGTATATGTTGCAACAGTTATATTATCAACCTTTATGGTCACCGTTACGACATTGTTTTTCATTTTCCAAAAAGATTCATACAAATGCCATCCGTTATTTCCGTTTATATTAAAATTAGCCGGATAGTTTCTTTCTGCTGAGTTTCCTAATAAATTATTTCCAACAGAAGTTCCGTAAAAAATATTGGAAGTAAAACGGCTGGAATTAGGTGCAAAAGAGTAACCTTCCATGATATCGATCTCCCCTTTCGTTGGCCATCCATTTCCCTGCACGGACCAAAACGCTGGCCAGGCACCGTAAGTGTCGGTAAAAGACTTGTATGCCCCACCGTCCAACGCTATTAATTTAATATTAGCAGAAAGCATATATTCAGTATTGTTTTCCGGTTTGTATTGGTAATTAGAAGTAATGAAACCAGATTGGTATTTGTACGTACTCAATTTTGTCGTCTTAATTTCCAAACATTGTTTTCCATCTCTCCATTGTGTGGTAGGAACTGAACTATGGTAGTCACAGTACCAGGAATTATAATCTGCTCGCTGTTCTTTTGTCCATTGTGACAGATTAGAACCTACATTAAATGTATCTTCAAATTGTTTCACCCAGGGTGCTGCTGCATATTTACCGGTATTGTTTTTAACTTCAGTTTTCAATTGATTTTCTGCTATAGCATCAGGATTATCCGAGCAGTAGGTAAATCCTAATGAACATGTTAGGAGTAATGAGATCAAACTAAATTTTTTCATAATTTCTTTTTTAGTGGTTAATTTATAGTAAAGTGTTAATTGAAGCAGTTTTTACGAGTAAAAAACCTACTCTAAGTCAGGATTATTTTTGAAAACAAGCAAACATAAAATACTGTTTATCAACAATAAAACATTCAATTAAAGTAAAATGGTTTTGATAAAATTAGTTTAATATCAATAATCCAAATGCAGTATTTGAAGCAATTGATACGACAAATGATGTATAAGAGTAGCATATTAAATTCTATGTACTGAATTTTGGAAGAATTAAAAGCGAAAGTCATTAAATTACATTGTAACGTCAAAAAACAAGTTGTTTATAAGCAAGTATCGGATATGCAAATAAAAACTGCACATTAAGTTAAGCTGCATATAATTATTAATGACAAAGGAGAATTACTGAGCTTTGCTGTAACTCAGGCTAATGTTGATGATAGAGAACCACTGAAAAATGAAGGTTTTCTGAATGCTGTTTTTGGAAAGTTATTTGGTGATAAAGGCTATATAAGCAAAACTCTCCCAATTATTATTTGTTGATGGAATCCAGCTTATTACAAGCATTCGCAATAATATGAAAATAGCTTAATGGAAATGAGTGATAAAATTTTGCTTCGTAAACGTTCAATAATCGAAACCGTTAACGATGAGCTTAAAATATTTGTCAAGTTGAGCACTCTAGACATCGCTTATTTACTAACTTTCTGTCAAATCTAATTGCTGGAATAATTGCTTATAATTTTCTGCCAAAAAAACCTTCCTTGAAATACGAAACAGTAAAAACTAACCAATTATCAGTCTTTATTAATCGAGTTCAGGTTAATAGTAAGCTCTGGAGAAGGTTTTAATGCCTATTTAAAAGACTAAGCAGAAATGTTCAAATACTTGCTTTTTCCTGAAATTTCATATGAATATTTAGTTTGAATTTTTAAATTATCTCCTTCAGCAATAAAATCTTAGACAATGCGCTAATTCAAGATAACAACAAATCCAATCTTAAGACTGGTTTTTCCAATGTCATTTTCTTTGGTTATAACACTTATCGCTCTTTTTTTTTAAAACTTCATTACACAGCGAAGTCTAAACTCATGACTGTACTTAACCTTTCTTTCCATAAAAATACCCTCAATAGTGTCTAACTTTTTTTGAGGGCATTTCATTGTCGATGGTTTTTATATGAAAAAACCGCCTCAAATTTTGAATTGAGACGGCTTTTAAAAACAGTAGGCACTTCTACCAGAGTTGGGATTGTTTGATCTCGTGTTTACCGGACAAATAATGGTATAACGCGGATCGTTTTATATCTGAGCATAATTTTCTTTATCAAGAGTGTGAGCGATTTATTTTTGGAAGTTCTTCTCCAATCAAATCAGCAATGTCCTGACAGTAAATTCACGATGCTTTCTTTTTAAATCGTGTATAAATTAATTATTAAAGGGAGTTAGCAACCATTCTAAAATGAGTTGTTGTACTTGTAAAAGTGTAACCTCTATAGCCAGTAACCGGTATCTCAGCAAAATAAAGACCATTAGGATTCATAAATTCATCATCAAGCGCTTTTAAGAAAGATGGAGGTGAGATTGCCGGTCCTTTTGGAGTAACACCTGAAGACCCAGCGGCTGCAGTACCTGATTTCCAAACACCCGAAGTAAATGTAACCGTCTTGTTTACATGATCTGCTTTTATAGTAAAGTAGTGATAATATCTTTCTTCCGTTACGTTGTCACCAGATCTGTATTCTATATAATTAGTTCCATCATTATTATTAAACCAAAGCTGTGCTCTAATAAGAGGTACACCACTAACTTTTTCTATGTCTTCTAATAAAGATAAAAACAAGGCAGAGTTTTGCCCTTCTAATTCTGTAAAATTATACATGTAAGCATAGACATTATTTCCGCTTCCAGGCAATAGCAATTTATAATCATCTGTCAAAAACAATGGTTTACTATCATATTTAATTGTAGCACTCACTCCATTTACACCTGTTGCAGTAAAATTTCCTGTAACATCATCATAAATAAATTCAGTTAATTGCTCGTTATTGACCACCACAGCCGGACTTACAATAATACCTGTTTTTGTAAAAGCAATACCCATATTATAACTCATGCTGTAACCCTGCTCTACAGAATTTGCAGTTGCAAATCGAGATCTGGGAGCATAATTAAAGTCTAATTTATGAATATCAGTACCATCATTAATTTCCAATAATCGAAAAAAAGGGCGTTTATCTGAACCAACTACATTTTGAGCCATTTCTGTATTTAATTCCAAATCCATCCAATCTTCAGCCGTAGCTTTTACGAAGCGTAACTCCTGAAAACTTCGGTTGGTTTTAAAAATTATTTCATCATTTTCCTGGCCGTAATATAAAAACTGAAAATCTCCTTTGTATCCTTTACCTTTTAATGCCGATGTAGGATAATCATTGGAATCAGATAACAGGTGTATTCTGTTTTTGGTAGAGAACAATAAACTAATTGTACTCCCAATCTCAATACTATAATCACTATTATGAATACTGGTATCGTTATCAAAATCCGATGCCATATCTACTTTTCCGTCTGCAGTAAATCTAAACAAATGTGTAAATCCCCCAAGTTGTGTGTCATCTGTAAAATAAACTGCTTTCCATCCAAATTCAGACGAAAGCAAGAGATCATTAAGCTCTTTTTTCTGAGCATTTATTCTTTCAGCAGGCGTCTTATCAAATTTTTGTTCTGCTTCATTACTATTACAGCCCCCTAATTGTATAGCAAGAAAGGCTATAATTAGAAACCTAAATATATTTTTTATTTTCATAGTGTTTTCTTTTTTAGTTATCCTAAATTAAATTGGCTTTAATTTCCATTTAGTACAGCAGTGGTATTTTTTTCCGCTTCATCTCTTAAATCATAAAAGTCCAGATTGAACTCTTTTTTGAAATATTTGACAACAATAACTTCTTTGGCTCTTATGGCTGCAACTGCTGCCTCACTATGAATACCTGCCAAAAGGGCTTCATATTCATCTTTAGAATTTATTAGCATAACAGAAGCCATTTCAGCAAAATCCTCATTAATATTCGATTTTGCATACGCTGTAATAAACCCTTCTTCATTAGCATCGGCATCCGAGATAGCATACCAGTTTGCCGTATAACCTGATGGTGTTATTGTTGCCATGGATTTTTCATCATATGGTTTATGCTGATTCAAAATATGAATGTATTCATGCTGAATCGTATGGATAAATTGTTTTACGTTTTCCCTATCTGTGATATCTACATTATCCGTTTCAAAAAGTGTTACTCTTTGTCCGCCTTCTGCCAAACCCAAAGTAAGCGTTCCGGTTAAATCTAAATTTGCTCCCCCAACCATTACAATTTCCCGGGGAGCAATTTTCTTTACAAAATCAGGTCCTGCAATTGCATTATAACTATCCAGCCAAATTTTTTGTATAACTTCTAAAACGGGCTGTACTTTATTTTCCTCAGGCGGATACAGGTAACGATTATTGTCAACAGCATTCTGGTTCCATTTGTATTGGATGTTTATATTATAAGGGTTTAAATAATTATCCGTAATCCAATTATCTAACGCTGATTGAGGAGGATTTGTGACATCTAATTGGCTACCTTCAGGCTGATCTTCACGTGTACATCCCGAAAAAGCAATTGCAGCTATTGCCAAAAAAGTCATCGTATATTGTTTTACTATTTTCATGTGCTTGATATTAATTTATCTTGGATTTTTTTCGATACCATTTATTGATGCCTGAAGTGGTATTTGTAATGCCCTGCGATTGTCATCTTTAGTTAAGACATTTGTTGGCTCATTGTAGATTTGATGCGTAACCTCTAAATTAAATCGTTTAATGTCAAACCATCTGATACCCTCATGTATAAAATCCCTTCTGCGTATTTCTGCTATAGCTTTTATATATGAATTTTGCAAATCTGTCAGAGCATAAAAAGGAGTATATTCATTTGGGATTACAGGATATTTACTAACTATTAATTCATTTGTTAAAATATCGGTTTCGGGATCATAATCCATCGTTCTTATTCCAATAAAATATTGCAATGCTGCCAATGCTTCATCCATTCTGTTTGTCATCACAAGTGATTCGATTCGATTCAAATAAACTTCATCATTACTGAATAATACTAGTGCATCATATCCATTACCAATACCTGCATTGGCGTTTGTATACTTGAAATATTCATCAAATTTGGGTACAAATGCTGTATTGTTATTATAGGATAAGGGTACGTAAAACCAATATTTATTAAAAAAGTTTGTTGCCGCACCTAAAACTTCATCTTGTCTGGATAATGTAAGCTGAAACCTGTTTAAATAAAAAGATCTTGAATAATTAGATAATACTGAGGCAATCAGTAAATTTGTATCCTGAGTTGGCTCGGCATAAATTCTAAATTGAGTACTATAATCAAGACTCTGATAATATGCAAAATCTCTTAATTTTCTATCCGGATTAGCTGCTAATTGATCCGTAAGTTCAATAACTCTGTTCCAATTTCCTTTTATTAAGTAAAAACGTGATGCAAAAGCTTTGGCAGCTTCTTTATTAAAATGGAATTTTGGGTGGTTGTATTCGCTTGTAACATATTTTAAGCCCTCTTCGATATCACTTTCAAGATAGCCAAAAACTTCGGCTACAGAATTTCTTTTATATTTTTTGATCAGTACATCTTCCGGTTCTGTTAAATACGGTATTCCTAAATCTGTATCAGCTGTAGCCGGATCATAACGTTTAGACCAAAAAGAAACCAGCATAAAATGTGCATACGCCCTGGCCAGCAGTGCCTCCCCTTTTTGTGGATTAAGATTTCCAGGGCTACCAAGCTCTTCTATAGCCCTAAGGGCTGTATTAGCGTGCGCAATTGCCTTATAACAGGCATCCCAATATCGCTCCTGACTCTCAAGATTAGAACTATTACTGTTCATTTCCCAGTTGTAATTTTCTGTATTTTGAGTGTTAAATAATCCCGGATCACCACTATCAAAAACATTGTCAGTCATGGTTTCTGCAAACTCCATATAACATGCGTCCGGATAAGCATTAACCAATAATTCAGAAATTTTTTCCGGGGTATCTACTTGTGTCCTGTTGTCAGGTATTTCAGAGAGAAATTCATCACAGCTACTAATACTTGCAAATAGTAATAATGCCAGTATAATTTTTATTTTTTTCATACTATTTATAGATTATAATGAAATGTTTAAAGCAAATGTATATTGAGTTGTAATTGGCAATGCTACACCTCCTGCATTACGAAATTCAGGATCCTGACCGTTTAATCTTTTATCAGAATAAAGTAATAATGGATTAATTGCTGATCCCTTTAATGTGAAATTTGCTAATCCTAATTTTTGCTTGAAAGCTTTTGGGAATTCCCAACTTAAGGATATATTTTTTAATCTTACAAAATCTCCATCTGCAATACGTACATCAGAGAAATTATATGTGTTATAAGCAATTCCCAATTCTTTGGACTGAGCATTATAATTATTAATCAAAGGTTTATCAGCTATTACAGGTACATTGGTACTGTTTTCATCTCCGGGATTAATCCAACGATTTGTAAAATCTTTTGTAAAAACAGTTAAATCACTATAATTGCTGGAATAAACAGGGTTTAAACGTACCTTATTTCCGGCTGATGCAACAACGAAAACGTATAATGACCAATTTTTATAAGTAAAAGTGTTCGAAAGTCCAAAAGATTTATTAGGTTCTATTGAACCCTCATATTTTAAATAATTAGTTACATTATCCCTATCATGAAAACTTGCTCCGGCAACATTATCCGATTGTCCATCTTTCATTACAAAAGTTGGCAGGCCCTGGTTATTTAATCCGGTAAAATGATAAGAATAAAGAGAATTTCTTGGATGGCCAATAGTATTTCCTCCCGTTCCTTCGATTAAATCAAAAGCGGATGCCTGGTTCTCTAATTTTGTAATTTTCTGGTTATATACAGAAAAATTAAAATTAGTTGACCATTTAAAATTGTCAGTTGCTATATTTTTGGTAGTCAGACTAATCTCAAGACCTTTAGTTTCCATATCGGCATTATTGCCTTGTTTTACTTTTTGTCCGCCAATTCCTGATGTTATTACATAATCAACTAAGTCAAAAGCTTTACGGCTGTATATATCAGTTGTTAATTGTAATTTGTTGTTGAACACGCCAAGATCAAAACCAAAGTTGGTTTCAAATTGTTTTTCCCAGGTTAAGTCTGAATTTTGTAATTGATCTATACTAATACCTGATTCCCTGTCATCAATATTTAAACGATTAGTGATGAAATTTTTATAAATCGCTAATGAATTTGTAGCCGGACCTGCCGTTGCTGTAAGTCCATAAGATCCTCTTAATGCTAAATTATTTACAGATTCAATATCTTTCATAAAATTTTCCTCCTTCATATTCCATTTTCCACTAAAAGTGTAAGTTGGAAGCCAACTGGCTGAATTATTATTCCCTTGTCTGTTTGAACCATCATAACGTCCGGTAACTGAGGCTGTATAACGGCGATTATAGGTATATCCTGCTTTTCCAAAGAAACCTGCCGTTCTTTCTCTTTCTTCATTAAATCCAAAATAAGAACTTCCCTCATTAATAATTTTCGCCAACATTTTCGGCTCTGTAAAACTTGTAAGGCCTTTATCGTATTGTATACCGTAAGCAGTAAAATTGTCGCTCTTCCTATTTAAAGATCTTATCTCAGTACCAAATAATCCCTCAAATTCATGCTTAAAATTTAAAGTGCGTCTATAACTTACACTATTCCTTATATAAAATGAATTTAAATCATCTGTAAATTTTCTTAACATTCCGCCATTAGGAAGAACTGGTACTTTTGGTGCCGTTAAATCGTTTGGATCCTGGTATAAAAAAATATTCGCATCTCTGACAGCAGTTGTTTCTGCAGCTTTATAAGCCCCTATTATATTTGAATCTTCCAGTATTTTATGTTCTCTTCCGGTATTGGCATAACGGGCTGAACCTGTAAGATTATAAGTTAGGTAAGGATTAACTTTATATTCTAAATCCATTTGGAAACGAATATCTTTTACCTGGATTTCCATGAAATTATTTTTAAGTTCATTTAAAATATTAAAAGGTGCCCAATTGCTTCTGTAATATTCCAGATTTCCATTGTCATCGTAAGGCCTTAGAGTTCTGTTTGTATTTAAGGCATACTTAAAAGGATTAATATCAAAATTTCGGGTTGTCTTTCCAAAAAGATCATCATTTTCACTATCATAACTTCCTGGTGCACCCTGATTCCTTACAGAAGCTTGTGTACCAAGTGTAATATTTAAGTCATCATTAATATAAAAAGTACTTTTTAAGTTTGATGAAAATTGTTTTACATGATCGGCAATACTCCAGCCCGGATCACTATAATAGGCTAATGAAGCGTACATTGTACTTTTTTCTCCTCCTCCCGAAAAACTCAGGGAGTGGTTTTGGGCAATCGAAGGACTAAACAGTGTCTTAAACCAATTAGTATTGGCTAATTCATATTTTCTTAGAAAGGCGTTGCGTCCAGCCGGGTCATTACTTACTAAATAGCTGTCTGTTTCGGGAACATACGTATTAATTCCTCTGGCTAAAATATTATAAACTCCTCCATAACGTCCTTGAGCGGTTGAAGGCAAATCTAAAAATCCTTTTGCCTCCACTTCTTTCAAAACACTCATGGTTTCTTTTGAATTCAAAATGTCGTATTGGCTATAATTAGGTACTGTTCTCGCCGTTTGTTCTAATGAATATGTTATCTTTAAAGGAGAATCTTTTCGTCCCTGTTTTGTAGTTATAACTACAACTCCATTTAAAGATCTTGATCCATAAATCGAAGTTGCTGATGCATCTTTCAAAATTTCAATACTTTGTATATCATTAGGATTAATTCCGGCAACAGAAGAACTTAATAAGGTTGCAGAATTTCCTGAAGCCAAATCTGATACAGACACATTAATAATATCTTCCTGAACAACACCATCAATAACCCATAATGGCTTTGTATCTCCAAAAATTGAAGAAGATCCACGAACAGTAATTTTTGGAGCTGTACCAAAAGTTCCTGAAATATTCTGTACAGTAACCCCGGCCACTTTTCCTTCTATTGCCCTGCTTATATCAACTAATCCGTCAACTTTAAGTTCTCCAATGGGAATTTTACTGACAGCACCTGTAAAAGTCCTTTTAGAGGTTTTTTCATAACCTGTTATAACTATAATTTCTTTTAAAGTTTGCCCTGATTCGGTTAAAACAATTGTTGGAAAATGATTCTCTGTTCCAATTTCTTTGGTTTCCATTCCAACATAAGAAATAACCAACTCGTTACAATTTGATGGTATTTTGATAGAAAAGCTCCCATCAAAATCAGTTAATACAACAGTTTTAGTTCCTTTGGCAGTTACTGTCACTCCTGGCAGGGGAACTCCGTTTTGGTCAGTAACTTTTCCTCTAATAACAGGATCATTAAACCTATTTGATTTTGTGTTATTTTGCAAAATAATCTGATTGCTTATTTCTATATAAGTAATATTGAATGGCTTCAGGATTCGACTAAGAATACTTGACAATGTTTCCTGATTAGCCTCAATACTAACTTTTTGATTTAGCTGCGGTAATCTTGAATTGTACGAGAATTTTACGTGTGCAGACTTTTCAAGTTTAGATAACACATTATCCAGACTTAAGTTTTCAACTGCAATGGTGACCTTTGTATCTAATTTTTTTTGTCCATTCACATTGTTTGCCATAATAACACTTGAAAACACAAGTGCTAAAACGAACTGAAATAGGGTTATTTTCATGATTCGATAGAGTAATCGTTGTTTACCAACTGATTTTTTCATAATTTTGATTTGTTTTGATTAATACTATTCAAGCGTATTTTTAGAAACACAATAAAATGACTCTTTCCAGAGAGTCATTTAATTTTATCAAGTGTCGGATATGCTACAACATTTCGGCACTTTTTTATTTTTATCACATAGGCAGCAATTTAGTTTTATTAAATTTATATATAGTTTGATTGTATATTACTTAATAACAGCCCTGTGAGGTTATTATAATTTGATTTCCATTCATTTCAAAACTGGTATCAATGCCAATACTTTTACAAATAATTTTAAGCTTTTCTGATAATGGCTGGTCACTTAATGAAGCTGTTAAATGACAATCTTTTAATTTATCCTTAGGGAAATCAATATCAACCAGATATGCCTGCTCTATTGTTTTAAAAATCTGATCTACAGGAATATCAGTAAATTCAAAACTTAATTGTTCAATATTGCCAGTATTACTAGTCAATGTCTTGTCTTCTATGATATTAGTGATCTTATTAAAACTTAAATCACTTCTGAAAAAGCGTAAGGCTTCATTAGGAAGTAAAACAACCTCTTTTTTCCGGTCTGAATTTGCAGCCAATTTGTTTGAACTTACCCTGACTTTACCTGTCCGAACAAGCACTTCAATATTTGGCTGGTCCGGGTAAGCTTTTACCCGAAAACTTGTACCAACTACTTTTGTAATAATTTCGTTTGCGTAAACAAAAAAAGGTTTATGGGAATTTTTACTGATTTCAAAGAAACCTTCACCGGATAAATAAACTTTTCTTTTGTTTCCTGTAAAGATTTTAGGATAACTTAATTTACTATTGGGTTGTAATAAGACAGAACTGCCATCAGACAGAGTAATTACTTGCGGCTTGTTAGAATTATTTGTTTGCTCTACAAGTCCTTCGTTACTATCATTAACAAGTTCCTTATATGTAACAGCAGTATGATTGGTTCGAAATTGATTTTTGTAAAACCAAACCGAGAAAAAGGCAAAAAACATAGCAGCTGCAACTCCTGTTAGCCAATACTTTTTTAAGTATCTGCCAGCATTGATTTTAGTTGATTTATTGCCATTTTCTATCTCTTCAATTTTAACCCATGTTGATTGTAATGCAGTATTTAGTTCTGAAGAAGAAATAATAGTATAAGGTACTTTCATTGCCAGCAATAAAAGCCGGGCATCTGCAACCAATTTAGCGCGTTGTTGATTTTCTAAAGTCCATTCTTCCCAGCCATGTTCATCAACTCTGGACAAAATCCATGTTCGGAATGATTCATCTGATAAGAAATCTTCAATTTCGATATAATAATTACGTTTTTGCATCTATAAATAAGGTTACAAAAACACAGAGGACAGCTTCTTTATTAAGTACTCACCAATTTATATTTTTTTTTATATTTTCTTTTAAATAAATTAAAAAGCACTGGAAGACAGCAATGCAATGATCGAAAGACTTCCTTTCCATTCTTTTCGAAGCTTAAATAATCCACGATGCAAAAGATTCTTTGCCGATTGATAATTAACATCTAACATTTCTGCAATCTCTTCTACACCCAGCCCTTGATTATACCTTAAAAATAAAGCCTCTTTTTGACGCGGGGGTAAATCGTTTAATAATTTATTGAGATAGAAAACACTTTCCGCAGTTGCCTCATCATCAATAAGTTCTTTCTCAACCGAAAAATCAAAAAGAAATTCAATTGAATCTGTAGTTGTAGTTTTTCTAAAAACATGATCCCGTTCGTACAAACGTGCAATTCTCTTTCGTACACTTGACAATAAATATGCCTTTACCACATCTGGTTCTTGCAAGGATTCATGATATAACCAAACATCTGCAAATACGTCCTGGACACAATCCTGAACTCTTTCAGGAAAAGGAGAAAATGAGTTTCCATAATTAATTAAATCACCATAGTACTTTTCAAAAAGCAGGGAAAATGACTTTTCGTCACCCGCTTTAAGTTTATTCCAAAGTTTGTGGTCATCATAGGTTTTCATTGTCAGAGCCTGGGTCTTCATAAAAAAATGCTTTTTAGTAAAAATGTCATTCGATTTTTTAATCATCAGATAAAATGAACATTATTTAAAGAATTTTATGTCTTTAATAATTATTCCAAAATGTGAGTTCTAAAAAAAAATCACTATCAATTAGTGTAATAAATAAGATTAATGTATCTACAAGAATAAAAAGGGAGGCTATAAAACTCCCACGTTTAAAAAAACTTAACCATTCTTATTCAGTTCATGCAATAAAAATTTTCATCCGCAAACCTCATTAAAACTTCATTATTCCATGGTATCCTTTTGTATCAAAAAGGTGCCTCATTTGTTATATTTAATGGTATCGGCTAAACCATGGATTTATAGTTAAAAACCTTTTGGCGAAGAAGGACAGAAATATGGATTTCTAAAAAACTTCCTAAATCTATTTGATTGGAAACTGTACTTTTTTTGTGGGCGAAAGCAAATGATTAAGAAATTTGCTGCTCCGGAAACTTTATAACCATACATATACCCAATCGGGGTTAATTCCAACTTCATCTGATAAGAAATCTTCGATTTCGATATAATAATTACGTTTTTGCATCTATAAATAAGGTTACAAAAACACAGAGGACAGCTTCTTTATTAAGTACTCACCAATTTATATTTTCTTTTATATTTTTTTAAATAAATTAAAAAGCACTGGAAGACAGCAATGCAATGATCGAAAGGCTTCCTTTCCATTCTTTGCGAAGCTTAAATAATCCGCGATGCAAAAGATTCTTTGCCCTCTTTTCGAAGAGTTCTAGTTAAAGAATAATTTGTCTTGTGTGCTGTGCGAATGTCTCCTGACTTTGCACCCGCAACGATAAGACACTAACATATTCAAACAAAATGAACCATAAAAAACAGGCAAGTTCACTTGTTTTTTTATTCTTAAGAAACACCAAATTTTCGGGAGTAGCCGTCTTGGTCTGGAAGCTAAGAATTTAGTGGTATACAGCAGCAGTAATACCAGCACGGTCGTAGATTCAACTCCAACAAATTTCTTATCTTTGACTGGTGATAACTGCCGTTAAAATAGCATTTTGCACACTAAATTTTTAAAACAACATGGATATAGTCAAATTTAAAATCACATCAAAAACGATTAAAGTAGAAGTACGCAATTCTAACAATTATATTTTCAATTTCAATACTGCTTTGGAGATTGAAAAACAAGACAGGGATGTTTTATTGAAACTATACAATGCACTAGATCTTCTCTTTAAGAAAGAAAATCCCAGCGAAATAAAAAACTACATTTCGCCCAACCAAACAAATATACTTGACCAAATTTCAACCGTTGACAATTTAGAACAGGAGAAATAAACCACTCTGCACTGAAAGTACAGAGGTTTGGTTGGCAGACTGAAAGTCTGCAAGGTTGCAGTACTTATTTATTAGCCACAAATTACACAAATTTTCACAAATTAATTAGCGCTAATTTGTGTAATTTGTGGTTAAAATATTTTTAGAAGCTAAAGCTAAATGCACTAAAGTGCATAGTTTTAAACTACTTCTGAGACCAATAAACAAGCTATAGATTATGTTAAATAATTCTAAGTTAATATTCTCTTATTTTCTGGTTGCAGAACATATATACCTATAAAAATGTCCCCAAATTGACAAAGTTGGGGACATTTTAATGGTATCTTATTTAAATTATAAAGGCTATATTCTTACCTTCAGGATCATATTTTCAATTCTGGAATTAGAAATCTCAGGATTGGCTCCCGGTGCTTCAGCTACTAAGGCTCCTACTGCACAGGCAAAATCAATAGCTGTTTGCGGTTTTTTTTCGCCAAGTAATGAAGTTATCAAGGCCGCTAAAAAAGAATCTCCTGCCCCTACTGTATCAGCAACCTTGACCGGATAACCTTCATTTTGATAAAGCTGTCCTTCCCACATTAGCAGAGCTCCGTGTTTTCCTTTCGTTACGCACATAGCCGTGACCTGAGTTTTTTCAGAGATATAAAACATATTTTCTTCCAATCCGGTAAAAGGCGAATGCATGGCTGCAGCTATTTCCAATAATTCTTCGTCATTGAATTTAATAAAATCAGCAGAATGCATTAATTGCTCCAGAATTTCATAGGAATAATGAGGCTTTCTTAAATTGACATCAAAAACCTTATAGACTTTTGTTTGCAGCAATTCTTCCAGAGATTGTCGGGATATTTTGTCTCTGCAAACCAGGCTTCCGTAAATTAAAACATCAGCATCAGTTGCCAGATTTTTAGCCCGATCATTCAATACAATTTTATCCCAGGCGGCTGGGTAGCTTATTTCATAACTAGCCGAGCCACGTTCGTTTAGTGTTACATTAACTAATCCGGTAGCAAAATCTTCTGTTTGCATAATGGCGTTAGTATCAAGTCCTAAACTTTTTACCTGATCAATAATTGCTTTTCCATCTTCATCATTTCCTACACAGCTTATCATGGCCACTTCACACCCTAATGTTTTCATTCGCAAAGCTACGTTTAGCGGAGCGCCGCCAATCTTTTTTTCATTGGCAAAAACATCCCAAAGCACCTCTCCGTAGGCCACCGCCTTAAGGTTTTTTCCGTTATTCATTCCAAAATTATTTTTAATTAATATTATTCGGGTTGTGTAACCTGAAGGTTTGAAATCACTGCATTTTGCCCTTCTGCCAGTAATCCCCATTTGTTTTTATCCCGTCCGTAAATTCGATTGGTCAAGGCTGCTTTTCCGTTGATATAAAGCACTACCACACTTCCTTCGGCAATAATCTCAACATCGTATTTAGTACTTGTTTGAAATTGGAACGGTATTCTTGTCACTTCCTGAGAAGCCGAATTGAAACCTTTTATTTTTCCCTGAGCGATATCAAAAACTATTTTGTAATAAGCACCGGCATCATTCGTATGAAAAATAAATCCTGCTGTACCGGAATTATTTGTCAAAGTAACTTCTGCTTTGATCTTTGCTTTTTTACCGATAGCTTTAAAAGTTACCAGTGCTTTTTCTGTAGTGCCTGATAAAGTATAAGTTCCATTATTTACAGTTGCATTTTCTGAAGTTGCATCAACCTCAGCCGTGGCATTCTTTTTACCAAACAGATCTTTGACCGATTGTGGCGATTGTGTTCCTAAAGTTCCATCAGCATTTTGGATCAGTTCATGAATAACCATGTTTCCTGCCCAATCTTTATTTCCAAGATCATTTTCCGGCGTTTTTCTGGCGTTCCAGCCAAAAACATATCTCTTGTTTCCGTCAGAAGCTGTTTTTCCTGCATAAAAATATTCCCCGTCAATCATGTCATTTTGTGGCGTTGTCCAGGGGCCATTGATAGAGGATGCCATTTTGTAATGTGTTCCCGTATTACCGCTCCAGTTTTCAGAAAAAATCAGGTACCAGTAATTACCCATTTTAAAAATGTCGGCACATTCCATCATCAAATAATTCTCCTGAGGAGTTGTGGTATAAAGAGGTGCTTGAACATCCCATTTTCCGGAAGCCGGATCAGCACTTGTAAAATGCAGTAAAACGGCTTTTCTTCCAGGTTCAGTCTGCGTACTCACCAGCATTGAATATTTTTTCAATTCATCATTATAAAATACATGCGGATCTCTGAAATCATAATTATAATAACCTGCAGGCGCCGTAATTTTAAACGAAGGATTTTTTGTCCAGTTTTTCAAATCCGGACTTGTGGCGCACAATACACTTTCTCTTGCATTGGATTGCAAAAAAGCAGGTAAACCATTGTGTCCTGTATAATAAAAGTAGTAGAGATTCTCCACTTTCACCACTGATCCTGTGCCAATAGCAAAATCAGGGTCATTGGTTTGACCATACGGAATCGTTTGGCCTTCGTATGTAAAATGGGCTAAATCGGTACTTGAAAATTCATGGATATCATGAAATCCTTTTCCGGACGGTTTATTTTGTGCATCATGCAGAAAGTAAATATGAAACTTTCCATTATTAAAAAATGGCATTATATCTCCTGTAAATCCTGCACTGTAATACGGATCGTTTGCTCCCATCCATTGTGCAGGCGGCATAGGAAAAACACTTGTTATTTCAGAATTCCCGCCTGAAACAGAACCTCCCATATATGTTTCGTCAGAACTACAGGAAACAAGCGACAAGAAAATGGAAACTATCGTTATTATATTTTTATATTTCATTTTTGTTGAATTCATGGTTAATCTTTAGCTAAATAATTGATACTATTTTGTGTCAAAAGCTTAATATTGGTTATAAACTCGTTGGCCTGACTTGGCACACCACTGCTGTTGGTTTCGTTATACCAATCATAAGCTCCCATTGAAATCACGATTACATTTTTATTGGCAGATGTGTTTGGAAACTCTGCAATGGTAACTCTTCCGTCAAGACCATTATCCCAGGCTTCACTGGCCAGGTTGGTTCCTCCTGTCTGGTTTCTCCAGCTCTCTCCGTTGCCATATCCACCCCACTCCGGTAAAAACCACCAGGCGGTATGGTTCAATCTGAAAGTTCCAGCTTGCAGCAAATTCGCTTTTCCAGCTTCAAAAGTGACCAATCCCTCAAAAATCGGGTGGCTTTCATGTCCAACAAATGACATTCCCCAGGAATTTCCATCTACAAATCCATTTGGAGGAAAATCCCCAAAAACGTTATTCGGTCCTTTTCCTGAAGGCACAATTCCCAGAGCATCTACATATTGCGAAGCAAAAGAGGTCAAAAGTAAATTTCCTCCGTTAGATCTGAAATTCTTTAAGGCAGTCGTTACAAGAGGATTGTATGCTACAGCAGGTAAATTTGCTGCCGAATCAAAGTGCCACCAAATTACATCGATATCACTTAGATCAGCACCGTTTACAATACTATTGAATGAAATATATCTTGCTCCGGTAAAAGTGGTGAAAAACCAATTTGCAGCTGTAATTTCATCCATATTGGTTAATTCACCTCTTGTTGCTGCTGTTCCTAAGAAAGCTACCACTAATCCTGTAACCGGAAGCCCAATATTAGCGGTATAATTCACGCTTTTTCCATTTGCCGTTACTACAAAAACCACTGAATCAGTAAAGTCAATGCTGGTTCCTGAAGCTGGAGAAACAGAAACTCCTTCTGTCAATTCAATAATCGGTGTCAGAGCCGTTAAATTGGTACCTTCCGGCAACGTCATCGTAATAGTTTTGCTCGCATCATTAATTGTTGCGGCAAGTCCATTAATTTTAAAACTCTTTATTGGACTTAAAACCACAACTTTTACTTCATAATCTTTATATAAGTTACCGTTTACTACTCTAAACTTTACCGCATTTGTAAAGTTAATTGAAGTATTGATGTCTAAATTTGAAGTAGCTCCTTCCTGCAAAATCATGTCCGGCTTAATCGCAGTAATATCTGATCCGTAAGGCATTGTTACAGTAATTTTTCCAGTTTTCTGATCAATTTCGCCTACTGTTCCGTTTATTTTAAAAGAAGTAACATTGGAAGGGGAACTGACATCAAAACCGCCATTTTCGAAACCATTTTCACAGGCTGTAATTACGAAAAGCAATGCTAATACTATAGACACTTTGGTCCAGTATTTATATATAATTTTCTTCATATTGATATATCTTAAAATGGATTAATAACCCGGATTTTGTTTGTATAATCCCTGACTGAAATTAATTTGTTTCAACGGAATTGGGCAATATTCTTCTTTACTTGCATCAAAAAAGGCATCCTGATAGTAGGTACGTTTCGTTTTTTCTTCAGTATAAAAGGCATTCATCACTTCATCAGTCACGCCCCATCTAACCAGATCAAAGAAACGGCTTCCTTCCATAGCCAATTCTAAACGACGTTCCCAGCGTAAAGCCTTACGGGCAAAATCCTGAGTCCAGTTGCAATTGCTTCCGTCAACATAAGTTTCAATTTTAAAATTGTTCGCATACGGAAGTCTTCCGGTACTTTGGGCGGCTCTTTCCCTGATTTGATTAATGAGCGGTAAAGCCTCTGCGTGTCTTCCTAATTCAACTAAAGCTTCCGCACGCATCAGGATCACATCGGCATAACGAATTTGTATTCTGTTTTTTGAATTCCCATAAAACGGATCAATATTTACAAAACAGCTACAACTTGGTGCCACATTTTCTTTTAATGAAGCAAAATAACCATACGTTCCCGGAGATCTTACCCAAGCCTCTACATATAAAAACTCAGGATCATACTTATAAGGCAAGCCAGGCATTGCAACAGTATGATACAATCTTGGATCGACCGTATTGCCATCTCTGTTTTTATAATCAAAATCCTGATCATTATAAGTGTCAAATTCCGGCAAACCATTAGCTCCTGTTTTAAAAGCATTCACTAAATTTTGGCTTGGCTTGTGAAAGTCACAACATCCCAGACCTTGTGGTGTAGACAGTACATCTGAAAAATTTAATCTTCCGTATAAAGTCCCGTCATTGTCTGAAAACTGAATAGAGAAGATAGATTCTGCTCCGTTTTCAAAAGCTCCCGGCAAAAAGTTGTTGGCAAAATCAGGTTCTAAACTTGCTTTTCCGATTACTTTATCAGTAGCAGCAATGACTTCCTGCAAATGCTGCTGATTAATTCCTGTAACCTTATATTTTTCGTCCTGAGTGTAAGCCTGATATAAACGTGTTTTAGCTAAATAAGCATAAGCCGCTTTTTGGGTTGCACGTCCTGCTTGCGGTTGTACTTCTGGTAAATTATCAGCTGCAACCTGAAAATCCTCAGCAATTTTGTTCCAAAGTTCTTCGTTTGAAAGTGCCTTGTTAGAGATCGTTTTATAATCTTCTACCGGAATGTCCTGTGTGATGTAAGGAACATCCCTGAACATAATTTTCAGCATAAAATAGAAATGACCTCTTAAAAAACGCATTTCGGCCATTCTCGTTTTTTTCAATGGATAATCGGCTTCCGAAATTTGTTCCAGTGCTTTCAATGCCTTATTGGCTCTGGAAACCCCAACATAACTGATGAACCAAAAATTATCCAGTTCACCAAAATCTGGTCTGATATTATTGGATACTTCAAAAAAGTGAAAATCCTGAATATCATTAGTCCCGCTACCGCCTTTATAGGCATCATCCGAACGTACATTTCCAAACGGCCACAAGCTGTATGGCGAATCGTAATGATCATTACCCAATTGGGCATAAGCTGCGTTCATAAATCCTTCTACCGATTGCGGTGTTACAATATCATCTTCTGACAATACTC
Organism: Flavobacterium piscis; assembly: GCF_031457575.1. GTDB lineage: Bacteria > Bacteroidota > Bacteroidia > Flavobacteriales > Flavobacteriaceae > Flavobacterium > Flavobacterium piscis_A. The sequence goes on from NZ_JAVDWQ010000002.1 coordinate 39,183, forward strand.
CCCGAGGATCATTTTCGAGAAAATCTGAGCAGGAAGCCAATAGCCCCATCACTAAAAACCCTGTTATATATAGTATCTTTTTCATGTTTTTGATTTAATCTTTATTATAATGTAATATTAAGACCAGCCGTAAAGGTTGTTGGTTGCGGATATCCAAATCCTGCATTTTCAGGATCTACGCCCGTAAAGCTTTTAGCATCAATAATCAATAGGTTTTGCCCGCTGATGTACAATCTGAAAGTTTCTAAATTGATTTTCTTCAATACCTCTTTTGGCAGACTGTATCCTACTTGTAAAACACGTAGTTTAAGGTAGTTTCCATTTTCTACATAATAGGTTGAAAATCTGGATTCTGCATTTCTGTCTACTGTCGTTAAAGCCGGAATATTTGAATTTGGATTATCCAAAGACCAGGCATTTAGCAAGCGTGTTCCTTTGTTAGAACCTACATCATCAACACTCCAGAAATCAGTTTGATACTTAGTATTATTAATCACATCAACATCACTTGCCCCTTCCCAGAAAGTGGTAAAATCCCAGTTTTTATACCCTAATCCTAAATTAAATCCGTACAATAATCCCGGATTTGGATTTCCTATCCAGGTACGATCTTTATCTGTTATTGTTCCGTCTCCGTTTAAATCTTTGTAACGAATTCTGCCAAGGCCTTTTCCTTCCTGATTGGCCGAGTTATCTACTTCGTTCTGATTTCTAAACAATCCGTCAGCTACATAACCGTACATAGAGTTAATCGGGCGGCCTAAAATATTGTCGTTTAATCCGTCACCTCCGTAATTGTTTTTTACTTCATCCGGCAATTGTGTAATCTTGTTTTTATTTGCCGAAACATTTGCCGAGATATCATATTTCAATCCAAATGAAGTTTCATCACTGTATCCTAACGTAACTTCCCAACCTTCATTTTCCATCGAAGCACCGTTTACCCAACGGTTTCCACCTTCGCCAATTACGCCTAAATAAGGTGGCAATACTAAAATATCTTCCGTTTTTTTGATATAATAATCAACAGAACCACTTAATTTTTGCTTAAATAATCCAAAATCTAAACCGATGTTGGTCTGCGTTGTAGTTTCCCATTTCAAATCGTCATTTCCGGATTGAGTTGCTATAAAACCTGATGGCAATAAACCGTTTCCGTTTCCTGCAATATCGTAAGCTGTACCAAAAGACGTTGCCCAGGTAGGGCTTCCGCCGGCATAACTTGCTAAATAGAGACTATAAACCGCCGTATTGCTAATTTCCTGATTTCCGGTTTGTCCCCATCCCGCTCTTAATTTTAAATCTGAAAATACAGGAGCTTTATTTTTGATGAAATTTTCATTGCTGATTCTCCATCCTGCTGAAACTGCGGGAAAAGTTCCGAATTGGTTGTTTTTACCAAATCGGGAAGAACCATCGCGACGAATTGTAGCTGAAACTAAATAACGATTGTCAAACTCATAATCTGCTTTTCCAAAATAAGAAAGCAATGAATATGCTGTAGAAGTTCCACTGGTAAAAGATTCTCCCGTTCCTGCATCCGGATACATATAATCTGGCGTTTCTATCAAAAAGTCATTTTTACGCAAGGTATTGGTATCAAAAACATCTTTGTACATTTCTGTTCCTGCCATCAAATTCAAATTGCTTTTTCCAAAATTCAAACTGTAAATAGCCGTATTGGTCCAGGTCCATTTATCACTTTGCGACTGATCAATGGTTACCGAATTCTGATCATTTTGCAGATAACCGGATTTATAGCTTCTTTGTAGCGTTCGTTTTTTATAAAACCCATAATCAAGACCGAAACTACTTTTGATATGAAGATTTTTGATTATCTCTAAATCGGCATAGATATTTCCGAAAAGACGCAAATAATCATATTTATTGTCTTTGTTATATTCTAAAAGACGCACCGGATTTTGTCTGTCGTTCATTCCTCCAACAGGTCCTCCCCAGCCTTTTCCGTCTACAGTGCGTACCGGAATTATTGGCAAGGCACGAAGTGCAGGATCTAAAACTCCGGGATCTGTAACCTCTTTGGTACGGTTGAAGCTGAAGTTTTCTCCAATAACCAATTTGCCATCAAAATATTTATAGGAACTATTCATTCTGGCAGAAATTCTTTCGAAATCAGTTGTTTTTACAACACCTTCATTACCATAATATCCCAATGAAAAAACATAATTTCCTTTGTCTGACGCATTTGAAACTGATAAATCATACGAATTAGCAATTCCTGTTTGAGAAATGGCATCATACCAGTCAGTATTTGAAGCTTTCAGGGTCTGATCTGCATCCAAATATTCAGGAACCAAAACATTATTTAATTGTGGTTTATTATTATTTACCGACCAGTCAAATTGGTATCGTAAGTTGTTATTGTTCGGATTTAATCCGTCATTAATATTTGCCTGCCATAAAGCCTGACCAAATTGATTGGCGTTCATAACATCAAGTTTTCTTGAGTAATCAGAAAAAGAAGAATAGGTGCTGAAATTAATTCTCATTTTACCCGCTTTTCCTTTTTTTGTTGTAATAATGATAACTCCATTCGATGCGCGTGAACCATAAATACTGGCGGATGAAGCATCTTTTAAAACCTGGATTGTTTCAATATCATTTGGATTAAGTTCGTGCATCCCCGATTTGGTTGGCATTCCGTCAATTACATAAAGAGGATCTGTGTTGTTTAAAGTTCCTACTCCACGAATTACGACCTTAGTGTTCGCTCCACTCGGAGAACCATCAGATGAAACTTTTACCCCCGCTACCCTTCCTTGCAGCGCTTTTATTGGGTTGGGTTCTGGCTGTTTCATGACTTCCTTCATGTTTACAACGGCAACGGCCCCGGTAATATCTGTTTTCTTTTGCTTTGAATATCCCGTAACAACAACCTCATTCAGTTGATTGTTATCTACTTTTAACGTTATATTGAATGTTTTTTGCCCTTTAACAGAAATCGATTGTGGTGCATATCCGATAAAAGAAACAACAATTACAGCATCCGGATTTATTTCCTGAAAAGAAAAATTCCCGTCAAAATCTGTTACTGTACTGGTATTCGTTCCGGAAATAACTAATGTTGCTCCCGGAAGCGGCATTCCGTCATCTGACGAAATTACCGTTCCTTTGATTCCTCCTTCCTGTGCCGTCATTATCAGCATAGGAAAAAAGAAAAATAGAAAATAAAAAAAATTACTTTTCATTGTTAGTGGTTTAGATGTTAGTGTTAGTTCTAGTTTATATTTAATTGGTTCATTACGATATTATTCACTTCTATTCCCTGACCTGAAGAAACTGAGAGCGAGTTGAACGGCTGGTTTAAGAAAAAGATTTCGGTAATTACTTTTTCGCCGTTATTGTAAAATATTTCAATGGATGTTTTATCTAAAATGATTTTAAAAGTTCCTTCTTTTTGGCTACCCTCTAAAATTGCTTTGGTAATAGTGGAAGCAAATTTTTCTGAGAAATCAATTTTTCCTGATTTCGAACGATCCACAAACAAATAGTGATCTGAATTATTGATTCCGAAAGTCAAAGATTCTCCCAATGTATTGGAAAGCGTAAAAGTGTAAGTATCCTGTTTTAAGTTTTTTAAATTTAAATTGATAATGGCCTGTATCAAATCTATTTTTCCTGCTTCCGGAATTGAGATTGTACCTTTTCCTTTTATACTTTTTGCCTTAATCGTTTTAGAAACATATTTATTGATTTCTTTCACAGGGTTAGAAATCAAACTGTAATCATTTCCTTTTTTGATTAACTGAATTTCACGGGCAATTGTCATTGCGCTTCTCCATGCATCCGTTGGTACTTGCTGTGCGTAGTCCCAGTTGGACATCCATCCGATAAATAATCGTCGCCCGTCAGCAGTTGGAACATTATTCCAGGTTACTCCGGCATAATTATCTTTTCCGTAATCGATCCAGACTGCTTTTTCCTTTTCTACTTTTTTAGCAAAATTGCTATCCTGCGTAAAAGTCTTTCCATCAAAATCCCCAATAAAGTATTGTGTTCCGGAACCGCCATTAGCTCCACCCGGATTTAAACTCTGAATCAGAACCCATTTGGTTTCATCAGATCCTTTTACTTTCATCTCAAAAAAGTCAGGACATTCCCAAACACCTCCGTGAGCACCGATATTTTTTCCAAAATCAGATAAATATTCCCAGTTTTTAAGATTGGCTGATTTATAAAACTGAGAACGGTCCTGTGCTGCCAAAACCATTATCCATTGTTTATGGGTTTCATCCCAGGTTACTTTTGGATCACGAAAATCACGAATTCCAGGATTTTTTATGACAGGATTTCCTTCCTCAAATTTCTGCCATGTAAAACCATTGTCATTCGAATACGCTATATCCTGCTGTTCGACATCAATTTTGTTTTCTTTTTCCTTTGTCATATCGTGCAGCGTGTAAATTGCTACGATTGGAGCCGTTTTTCCGGTACCTAAGCCTGAAGTATTGTGTGTATCTACAACAGCACTTCCTGAAAAAATGTATTTATCATTATCCGGATAAATCCCTATTGGAAGCTCCTCCCATTTAATCATATCTTTACTGATTGCATGTCCCCAGTGCATTGGTCCCCATTTATTTCCATCAGGATAATACTGATAGAATAAATGATAATTTCCGTCAGCGAAAAACATTCCGTTTGGGTCATTCATCCATCCTTTTTTAGGGGTAAAATGAAAATTAGGACGATACATTTTTTCCTCAGCCGTACTTACAACTGAAACCGGAGTAGTTTGTGCAGCAGTAGAAAATGGTTTGCAGCCCGATATTGAAAATAGAACAGCACTACAGAATGCCAGCGGTAGATGTTTCTTTGATTTCATTTTTTTTGATATTTTTTTTGGTTAGATTTTCGCTTAATACTTCTAAAGAAATTCCTTTGGTTTCCGGCATCATAAAAATTACAAACAGTAATTGCAGCACCATCATTAAGGTAAAGATCAGGAAAACCACTTCTGGTCCTATTTCTGAAAACAACATTGGAATTAATGACGGAATTATCGCTGCCAAAACCCAGTGTACTGAGCTTCCAAAAGCCTGTCCGGATGCCCGAATATGATTGGGAAAAATTTCTGAGATAAAAACCCAGATAACGGCTCCCTGACCAATGGCATGTGAAGCAATAAAGAGGAAAAGAAAAGTAGGTACTGATAATCCTCCCCAATTGTAATAAAAAGATGCAGAGACCAATCCTAAGGAAATAATATATCCGACAGAACCAATGTACATTAACAACTTTCTTCCTAATTTGTCAATTAATGCCACTCCGATTAAAGTGAATATAAGATTGGTAATTCCAATTCCGATGCTGCTCAGCAAAGCGGTATTTTGTCCTAAACCAGCCTCTTCAAAAATTCTTGGTGCATAATATAAGAAGGCATTAATTCCTGAAAACTGATTAAAAAAGGCAATTAAAAAAGCCAGCATTAATGGAAACCGGTATTTTTTCATGAAAATATTTTCATGTCTCGTAACACCATTTTCTCTGGAATCATCCATGATGTCTTTAAGATCTGCATTCGGATCAATTTGAAACAGCACTTTACGAGCCTCTTCATCACGGTTTTTAGATAATAACCATCTTGGACTTTCCGGAATGGTGAGTATACAAAGAATATAAATAAAAGATGGAAAAGCCTGAACTCCCACCATCCAGCGCCATGCATTTTCACCAATATCTTTTAGAAAGTAGTTTGAAATAAAAGCAATTAAAATTCCAAGTACAATGTTAAACTGATATAAGGCTACCAATCGGCCTCGTTTGTTTGCAGGGGCTATTTCAGAAACATAAGCCGGAGCAGCAATGGTTGAAGCTCCAACACCTAAACCTCCTATAAACCTGAAAGCAGCAAAAACATAAGGATCGTTTGCATAGGCAGCACCAACAGCAGAAATGAAATATAAAATTCCAATCCAGAACAGCGTCTTTTTACGACCTATCTTATTAGTTGGAATTCCTCCAAAAATAGCACCTACAACTGTTCCCCAAAGTGCCATTGCCATAACAACAGATCCATGAAAAGCATCAGATGAATGCCAAAGAAGCTGTAATTGTTTATCAGCTCCAGAAATAACTACGGTATCAAAACCGAATAGAAAACCTGCCAGTGCAGCAGTAACAGACCAAAGTAATATCTTATTCATTGTACATGTATTAAAAACTTGTTGCTAAGATATCCGCAATAAAAACAACTTATTTTTAACGATGTTACAATTTAATTCTATAATTATTGCTAGTTTATCATTTAATCACGAACACCTTTATTTACAAGGCTTTACATAAATTAAATTTTATTTACGAAAACCGTGTAGTTTCGATTTCGTTACATTTTGTATTAAATTGATACATTAATTGCTTGAAAAAAGGGGCAAAGCAACAAAGGTTCTGAGGTTCTAAGCTGTTAAACTATAAGTGAAGAAGATTTCAGGCTTTATTTAAGAGCCTGTTTAAAATTTAAATATTTAGATTTTATGAGATTATTTTTCGATAGATGAGGCAAATTTTGAAAGAATAATAGACTTATTTTTGAGTAAATTTTAAACAGGCTCTCTAAGTTTTATTTTTCTTTTTTGAATTGGCTCCTGCTTTAGCTGGAGGTAATTCAAATCTTCTAATCTCCCAAGGTTCTATATTGTTATCCTAACAGGTTTAAAAACCTGTTAGGTATTCTTCTGTATTGATTATTAATACCCAAAAGACCAGAAAAAAGCTTGCAGGAAAACGATTAATACCATTTAGATATAAAACAGTTTTTTGTTTTCCTCACCCCAGCCCTCTCCAAAGGAGTTAAAAAAATTGGATTATTTTATATTTCTAAATGGTATAAGATCGACTTTCTATTCAAAAATCAATACCAAAAACTCATTAATAATTATCGTTTTTGTATTCTTTTGGTGAAATTCCAAATTTATTCTTAAAAGCTGTAGAAAAATAGTTGGGGGAAGAAAATCCAAGTGAATACGCAATTTCAGAAATATTCATCTCATTAGACTTTAAAAGTTCTGCTGCCTTTTCTAATTTTACATTATTAATATGGTCACTAATATTAATTCCAATAATGGCTTTAACCTTTCGATATAGCTGAACTCTGGAAACACTTAGTTTCTCTGCCAAATCTTCAACAGAGAATTTGGGATCATCTACATTCGTCGAAATGATCGTATTCATTTTAGTAATGAAAGATTGTTCCTGATTACCAAATTTTGACTCGGGTTCAATACGATAAATATTATTGGTATAGTAGTAGCGTAATTTTTCTCTGTTGAAAAGCAAACCTGAAATGGATTGTTTTAAAATAGAAAGACTAAAAGGCTTTGTAAGATATTGATCTACTCCGCTCTGTAAACCTTTTAAAACTGATTCCTTGTTGCTTTGTGCCGTTAAAATAATAATTGGAATATGTGAAGTACGTAAATCTTTCTTTAATTCTTTACTAATTTCATAGCCATCTTTGCCGACCAAATTAATGTCGCAAATAATAATATCCGGAACAATTTCCATTGCTTTTTCAAGAGCGTCACTCCCGTCAGAAGTATGAACTACATATTCGTTAGATAATTTAGCTTTTAAAAAGGTAATCAAATCGACATTGTCTTCTATAATCAAAAGAGTATGTTTCTCTGATTCAGCAATTGCATTTACTTCATTAAAATCAGATTCTATATCCAGGTTATCAGTTATTAAATTTGGAATTATATTTACGTTTTCAGCTTTATCAATGATTTCCGAAGGCTCTAAATGGCTACTGCCTTTTAATAAAGTAATAATAAAATCGCTTCCTTGTTTCGATTTTAGTTCGATTGTTCCCTTATGCAGGAGCACAAACTCTTTTGACAAATGAAGTCCTATTCCTGAGCTGTTTTTGTTGTTGTTTGAAGCTCGAAAAAAAGGCTTGAAAACATTGGACAATTCATTTTCAGGAATTCCAATACCAGAATCTTTAAAATGAATTTTAATTGTATCGTCCTGATTTTCAATAATTGAAATACTTATTTTTCCATTATCTGGTGTAAATTTAAAGGCGTTAGAAAGCAAATTGAAATACACTTTATCCATAAGTCCCCTGTCAATAAAGAGTTCCGTGTTTTTGCTCTTACCAGTTAGCTGAAAATCAATATTTCTGCGGGCTGCTTCTCCTTTAAAATTGGTCATTACTTCATTTGTAAAATCATAAATATTTGTTTTTGAAGCTCGTAACCAGAATTTTTGCTCTTCTATTTTTCTAAAATCTAATAACTGATTTATTAATCTTAATAATCTGTTTGAATTTTTATGAATCAGTTTTACTTCATCAATAAGTGATGTTTTTTTTATCTTTTCATTTTCAATTAGTGATTCCACATAACTCATAATCAAAGTTATGGGTGTTTTGAATTCGTGTGAAAGTCCGGTGAAAAAATTCAATTTGGCTTCATTGCTTCGTTCGGCAATTTTAGCCATTTCCTGAATTTCATTATTTTGATCAATTACGGTTTGATTAATTCTTTCGAGTTGTTTTTTCTTCCTTGAAATTGAAATAGTCGAATAAATACTGTATACCGTCAAACTCAAAATAATCACTAAGAAAAAACTCAGTAACCGAACCAGATTGTTCTGAGAAGCATATTCTCTTTCCTGCACTTTTATCGCTCCCTGCTGCGACTCGATAACTGTTTGCTGCTGGTCTACTTTATCCATCTGGTTTTCAATAATTTCAGCATTATTCTGATCGATAACAATCGTATTGAGGATATTATTTTTAGAAATCGGTTCTTTGTTATATATTTTTAACGCCAGTTTCAAAGCTTCATTTCCTCCTGTTGGATACAAAATAGTCCCATCTAAAACCCCACTTTTAACCAACTCAATTCCGCCATTAACAGTGTTGAGTCCGTCAACACCAATAAATTTAATTTTCTTTTCTAATCCTAGTGTTTTGGCTGTTTCCCAGGCACTTAATGCCATACGGTCGTTATGGGCAAAAATATATTCAATATCAGGATTTTGTAAAAGAATTGCTTTTAACGGTGCTTTAACTGATTCTCCTTCCCAATCGCCATGAATAATGTTCTCGACTTTGAAACGTCTGTTTTCATTGATTATTTGGTCAAATCCCAGACTGCGTTCATACGCTGGTGATGAACCATTTGCTCCGGTAATTTCGATAATTTTGCCAGAACCTTTACTGTGTGAAATAATATATCGGGCAGCAATCCTTCCAATTTCAATATTATCGGCTCCCAGGTAAGCGGTGTAATTTTCTCCCTCAATTTTTCGGTCTACCACAAGAACCGGAATACCTGCTTTAATTGATTTTTCGACAACAGCCGTTAAGGGTTTTGACTGAATTGGTGATACAATAATAATATCTGCTTTATTAGAGATGAACCCTTCAATATCTTCGATCTGTTTTTGAATGTTATTATTAGCGTCACTAATATGTAAATCCACTTCAGGCCGCAAAGAAGCCTCAACTTTGATGGAAATATTCATTTGTTTACGCCAATCGTCCGTAGTCATGGCTTGAGAAAATCCGACTTTGATTTTGTCTCCTTGCTTTTGTTTACAAGAAACGAAACTTAATGATGCTACAAAGAGTAGCAAAATATATTTTATAAATTGATACATGAAATTATGATTTTATGTAAATGAATGACTTTAGAAATATTTCCTTAAAAAATAACAACTTGCCAAAATAATTAGGAAGAATTATTTTTTAACAAGGAAGAAGGAAACAGAAAATTTAAAAAGTAAAATTAAACTTTTATTTCATGCACACAAATCAGAATGGAAAATTCATCGTTAAGAGGGAATAATCCCTGGTGCTTTTTAATAAAAATAAAGTTTTTTTTCTTTAACAAAATCATTAACTTGTTTTAGAATTCAAATTTTACATTAAAAACACTTACTTAATTGTAAATAAAAAAAACTATGCGAGTATCAGTTATCAGAAAAAATATAAAATTTATCCCTGATTCAAAAAGAGTTGTTGCCCGATATTTTATGAATGGTGATGAACGAACCCAACAAATGGTGAGCCGCATAATGATGCTTGATGAAAAACAAGTATTGGAAACCTTAGAACAAACACTTCGTGAATTTGCCAGACGCCATCGAAATATTTCAGCCATATTTTTCAGGCATTGCGAAAAAATCAGAGATTTAATCGAAGCAATGCAAATTGATTATGAAGCTATGTCTCTTGATCGAAAGATGCTCATTGGTTCTTATTGTACGATGGAATACGCTATAGAATCTGCAGCAATTTTTAATCCTTCCATTGTTGAAGATTTTGATCAGTCGGGTTTGGAGGCAGGCGAAAAACGCGTTATCATTTCTTTCCGTGCAACTGGTGAAGGTCATATTTCATCAATTGTTTTTAGAAGAGGAATTCTCGACAAGGACAACAATTTACAGGTAATGAAAATTGGTCATCATATTGACAAGGCTGAGATTGAACACAAAACTTTGTTCAACAAAGAGCGATTTTTGACTAAATTGTCTGAAATGCATACTCAGGACAAATATATAGTACAGATTATGCAGGATCTGCCAGAAGAATTTGAGTTTGCGATTCTAAAAAACATGGTAAATACAACCTTAAGCGATCCTTCTATTAGTGAGGAAAGAAGAATGGCAATGAAAGAAATACTCTGGTTAGCCGATTCATTTTATGATTTACAGTTTAAACATGATTCTGACATCACCGAGCGTGTTATATTTCCAATTTCAGATTCTGAAAGCCGTGGTATCGAAGATGCCCGGTTTGTACGCTTTGTTGATGATGATGATTCCGTTCGTGTTATGGCTACCTATACTGCATATAATGGGCACACTATATTACCAAAGCTTATTTCTACCGAAGATTTTTATACTTTTAGAGTAATGCCTCTACATGGTATTGGTGCCCAGAATAAAAATCTGGCTTTATTTCCCAGAAAAATAAAAGGCAAATATGCTATGCTGGCACGAATCGATGGTGTAAACAATTACATTATGTATTCTGACAGGGCCACCCAATGGAATAACCCGGTTCTTCTTCAGGAACCGCGTCATCCATGGGAATTTACACAAATAGGAAATTGCGGATCACCACTTTGGACTGCAGAAGGATGGCTTGTTATTACTCATGGTGTAGGCACAATGAGACGTTATTGCATAGGTGCTTCTTTATTTGATCTTGACAATCCATCTAAAGAAATTGGAAGACTTAAAGAGCCTTTGCTTTCGCCACTAGAAGACGAGCGGGAAGGTTATGTCCCGAATGTGGTATATTCCTGCGGGGCGATAATTCACAACAAAAGCCTTATATTACCTTATGCTGTATCTGACTATTCCTCTACCTATGCGGTAGTTGATATGGTAGAATTGATAGATGCTTTGAAGAAAAGCAAATAGAAAACCAGCACATCATTACCAGTAAATAAACACAAATAAATTCACATTTTAATTTTAGGCTTGATTTTTGTCTTACATCATATATAACCAATTTAAAATGAAATTATGAAAACTTTAAAATATTTATTGATAGGAATTGTATTCCTTTCTTTTAGTCCTTCACATGCTCAGCTTTCAGTAAATGTAAATATTGGAACTCCACCAGCATGGGGCCCTGCCGGTTATGATGATGTTCGTTATTATTACCTGCCTGATATTGAAACTTACTATGATGTCAACACATCAAATTATGTCTATATCAGTAACGGAAAATGGATAAGAGCCAGATCATTACCTTCTGTCTATAGAAATTATGATCTTTATAATGAATATAAAGTGGTATTGACTAATTACAGAGGAGATAGACCTTATGACAATTTTAAAACCCATAAAGTAAAATATGGAAAAGGCTATAAAGGGAAACCACAAAAAACAATCGGGCAAAAACCTGGTAAAGGAAATAATAAAGAAGCAAAACACAATGGTCATCGTGGAAATGACAAAGGAAAAGGAAAAGGAAAACATTAAAAAAGAGGCTGCCCGAAAGGTCAGCCTCTTGGTTTTTACAAAGGACTGAAAGTCTCCCTATTTTTAAAACCGGGATAAAATTTTAATCTGATACCAGGCCAATTTAAACGCTAAGGCTTTATACATTTTTTTGCGTTACTAAACTACTGCAATAAATTGCAATGTTTTAAACCCTGACCTAAGGTCAATAAATCAATATTATAGCCGACTACGACCATGGATCAAGCACTACTTTTACACAGCCATCTTCCTTTTTCTTAAAGATCTTGTAGGCATGGGAAATTTGCGACAGAGGCAATCTATGTGTAATAATATCATCTAATTTTACCTTTCCCTGAATTACATATTCCAAAAGTTTATCTATATGTTTGTGGGCAGGTGCTTGTCCTCCCTTAAGTATGATTCCTTTATCAAAAAACTGGCCAATAGGAAAATTATCATAATTTACCGGATAAACACCCAGAACCGAAACAATCCCACTTCTTCTTACGGCACTCATACAGGCTTCCAAAACTTTTGTAGATCCTTTTTCAAAATTAATCGTAGCTTTTATACGATCAGCAAAATCCCTGTCGGGTTCAAAACCCACGGCATCAATACAAACATCTGCTCCACGACCTTGGGTGAGTGACCTAATATGTTCTACAACATCTTTAGCATCATCCTCCCAAAGTATTGTTGTTGCCTTAGTTGTTGCTTTTGCTTTATCAAGTCTGTATTGCACTGTATCAACAATAATTACTTGTGCTGCACCGAGCAACCATGCACTTTTGGCAGCCATCAAACCTACTGGCCCTGAGCCAAAGATTGCTACCGTCTCTCCTCCTTGTACTTCACCCCAATCAACTCCGGTATATCCGGTAGGAAAAATATCTGTCAGGAAAAGCACCTGCTCGTCTGTTAAATCCTCAGGAACCATTCTTGGTCCGTAATTAGCATAAGGAACCCGGACATATTGCGATTGACCTCCGTCATATCCTCCGTATAAATCAGTATAACCAAAAAGTGCCCCTCCTTTCTCTGTCAGTATACCACCCTCTGGTCCATAATGTTCCGGATTACTATGTTCGCAGTTTCCCGGAACATCATGGTTGCAAAAAAAACAATTTCCGCAAGCGATAGGAAAAGGAACAACAACACGATCACCCCTTTTAAGATAGGTTACTGCTGATCCCGTTTCTTCTACTATTCCCATAAATTCATGTCCGAGCACCATGGGCCTAGGTTGCGGAAGTCCTCCGGAATAGATGTGCAGATCAGATCCGCATATGGCGGTTGAGGTAACCTTCAAAATAATATCATCTTTTTCTACTAGTTTGGGATCATCTACTGTCTCGTATTGTATTGAACCCGGTCCGTGTATAACAGCTGCTTTCATATGTTGAATTTTAAAAATTTAAAAAAATCTAATTAACTAATACAAAAGGACTTATGATTATATCTTTTAATAAAATAATTACATAAAAAACACAATGGCAATCATATAAAATTTACAATTAAAATTGTAAGAATCTCATTTTTGACATTAGTTAGCTTTGATATTCAGATCTGATATAAAATATTAAACCTTACACTATGAATAAACTGAATACATTAAAAAACTCTAGTATTACTTCGGGTGGAAATGTTTCATTTTGGATTGATTCCTCAGCAATTATGTCCTATAACAAACCATATCAGGATATTATAACAGAAGTACTTATTATTGGCGGCGGAATTGCAGGTCTTACTACAGCTTATAAGTTGCTCAAAGCAGGTAAAAAAGTAGTATTAGTTGAAGATGGCTTCATTGGCAGCGGCGAATCCGGACGTACAACAGCACACTTAACCTGCGCTCTTGATGATCGTTATTATTTTCTGGAAAATACTTTTGGTGAAGAAGATACAAAATTAGCCGCCGAAAGTCATGCTGCAGCAATTGATGAAATTGAAAAAATTGTTAACACTTTAAATATAGACTGCTCGTTTAAAAGAGTAAATGGTTATTTATTTCTGCATCCAACTGATAAGGAGAAAAGTTTAGACCAAGAATTCCAGGCTACTCAAAAAGCAGGATTACAGACTTCATTGCTAAAAGGAATTCCTGCATTGGCAAATTGCGAAAAGCAGCGATGCCTGGCTTTTAGCAATCAGGCACAATTTCATATTCTGCATTATCTTAAAGGACTTGCTAATGTCATTGTTTCTCTTGGAGGTATTATTTATACAGAAGCTCATGCTGAAGAAATTACGAAAAAAGGGGCACAAGTAAATGGCTATACTTTTTCTGCGGACCATATAGTGGTCGCCACCAATACCCCGATCAATGATACTTTAACAATGCACACCAAACAACATGCTTACCGAAGTTATGTTATTGGAGGAAAAATTCCAAAAGGAAAAATTCCTTACTCTCTTTGGTGGGATACAGGAGATCAGGAATCAAAATGGGTTTCTCAACCTTATCATTATGTACGTCTTGAAAATTATGATGACGAATATGATTTACTGATTTCAGGTGGAGAAGACCATAAAACCGGTCAGGCAGATGAGGAAGATATTTCTCAACTGGAAAGATATGACAGACTGGAAGCCTGGACACGAAATTATTTCCCGATGCTGGATGATATATCTTACAGATGGTCCGGACAGGTTATGGAACCTGTCGATTCATTGGGTTATATGGGTAAGAATCCCGGAGATGACAATATTTATATAATTACCGGAGATTCGGGAAATGGTATGACACATACTACCATTGGTGCCATGATTATCTGTGACAGTATTATGGGAATTAAAAATAAGTGGGAGGATTTATACAGTCCATCAAGAATAACACTAAAAACTGCTGGCGATTTTGTTAAGGAAGCGGGTAACATGGCTTCACAATATCTGGATTGGATAAAAGGATCGGACTTGAAAAACACAGCAGATTTACCAACAGGAGCTGGTGGCGTACTTTCGTCTGGCCTGAAAAAAATTGCGGTTTATCGTGATTATGACAATACTTTAAAAGCTTTTTCTGCCGTATGTCCTCATTTAGGATGCATTGTGCAATGGAATGGTGATGAAAAATCTTTTGACTGCCCGTGTCATGGTTCCCGATTTGACACAGAAGGAGCTGTCATTAATGGCCCTGCGGCAACAGATTTACCTAAAATTCATATCAAATAGAATAATATGAAAGCGATTATACTATTGGCAACTTTAAAAAATAAGGGGCGTTCAAATACAGAAACCTTAGTGGAATTTCTAGGAGAATATCTGACCCAACAAAATATTGAATTTGAAGTAATCAAACTGGCAAGCCATACTATTGTTCCCGGAACATTTACCCACATGAATACAAAAGATGACTGGCCGGATATCTACAATAAAATTCTGGAAGCAAAAATTTTGTTATTTGCAACTCCCATTTGGTGGAACAATCATTCATCAGAACTTCAAAGATGTATTGAAAGACTGGATGAGGTTTATGATGTTATCCTTCAAGGTGAAGATTCTCCGCTTGATGGCAAAATTGGCGGTGTAATCGTTACAGGAGATTCAGACGGTGTTGAACATATTACCGGAAACATTGCTAATTTTTTCTGCAGTATCGGTGTTACTGTTCCTCCTTATACCTCACTTGGCATTATTTGGGAAGGTCATGCTAAAGATTCAAAAAACACAAAAGCACAACTCCTGAAGTATTACAAACGCACCTATGCAAAAGATGCAGAAGCAATGGCAGAGTCTTTGAAAAAGGCAGCAAAATAATGAAATTTAGTATTCCTAAATTCTAAAACAAACAGTGTACTTCCTTGTTGCAATTTGTTTCATACTGATATTAATGTTGTTGTCGCACTCACGACAATTATGTTTTAACAGAGAACCTGAAAGTACATTTTTTTTCAAAAAATTAATCATATAAACCCCAGCCCATGAATACCTATACTTTATTACAAATCATTGTTTCGGCAATATCGACAACATCTGTAATGACATTCTTTAGTTATGCAGTTTCGGCAAGTGCAAGGGAATTGTATAAAGAACCTGTATTGCTTAGCTATACTTTAGGTACCAGGCATTGAAGTATCAACACCAGTGAGAGTATAACCTTAGGATGGTTTTTGCATTATCCTATCGGTTTGGCTTTTGTTATCACTTATCCTTAATTTATGGATTTATGATAGTATAGAAATGTCATGGCGTGCAACTTTTCTATTAGGAGCAATAAGTGGTATTATTGGCATATTGGCTGGGTGGTTTTTATTGGAGTTGTACCGAAAAAACCCAATATTGATTTTTAAGGGATATTACATACAACTTTTTGTAGCCCCATGTCTATTTTTACCATAGTTGCATTTGTTGTCTATAAACTTTTTATCTGATGTTATCCGAATACTTATCATCAGTTAATTCTATAATAATGAACGAAAATACTATAAAGCAAAAAACCATAAAGGACTTATTTTTAACTTATTACAAATACAATTATTAACATTATGAAAAACAATGAAAATATAAGAAATCCGCTTACAGAATATATGAAACCTCCTTATGATGAAAAAAAGCAGGAGCTTCCGGGATATGAAGCTTTCATGAATATAAAACCGGATCATGGAGAAAACTCTTATGTAGGATCAGGTAAATTAAAAGGAAGAAAGGCAATAATAACTGGTGGCGATTCTGGTATAGGAAGAGCTGTTGCCATTGCCTTTGCCCGTGAAGGGGCTGATGTTGTCATTTCTTATTTAGATGAACATGCCGATGCAAAAGAAACAGCAGATTATATTGAAAAAGCAGGACAAAAAGCAATATTGCTTCCGGGAGATATTAGTAAGGAAGAACAATGTATCTCAATTGTTAACCAGGCCGTTGAACAAATTGGCGGAATTGATATTATAGTAAACAATGCAGCTTATCAAATGTCCAGAGATTCATTACAAGATATTTCTACAGAGGAATGGGAGACAACTTTTAAAGTCAACATTCATCCCATGTTTTATATTTGTAAAGCTGCTGAACACTATCTTGAGCCAGGAAGTACAATTATAAACACAACTTCTGTAAATGCCTATAAAGCACCTTCACACCTTATACCATATTCTGCAACAAAAGCAGCTATTCAAAATTTTACTGTAAGTCTTGCACAACTTTGGGCAGAAAAAGGCATTCGTGTTAATTGCGTGGCGCCAGGCCCTATCTGGACGCCTCTTATTCCGGCCACACTTAAGGCAGAAAAGGTAGAGCAATTTGGCTCAGACACACCTTTAAAACGAGCAGGACAACCAGCTGAACTGGCAGCCGCATATGTATTACTCGCCTCACATGATTCCAGTTATATGACTGGATCCACTGTTCAGGTAACTGGCGGTTATCCTACTATTTAAAAATAAAAATCAATAAAAAAGTAAGAATTATGGAACCAATAACAACATCTCCGGCACAAAATCAAAAAAGTTCAAAGCTATCGATGCTTAAAAAAAATGTATCAACACTTGAAAGAATCGCCATGATAACCAGTGGCGGTTATCTTTTATACAAAGGTTTATCGCAGGAAAATAAAAGTATCGCAAAAATCGGCAGCGGCAGCGCAATGCTATTAAGAGGTCTTTCCGGATATTGTCCTGTCTATGATGCTGTTGACCATCTTAAAAATGACAAAGCATCAAACGTCAATATTCGAATAAACAGTGTAATCAATAAACCTGTTAATGAAGTGTATACTTTCTGGCGTGATTTTGAAAACCTGCCAAAATTCATGACTCATCTCGAATCAGTTAAACCTTTGAGTTACACCACTTCAAAATGGACAGCTAAAGGCCCTGCCGGAATAGGGAAATTGAGTTGGAAAGCAGAAATTGTGAAAGACGAAAAAGACAAACTTATCAGTTGGAACTCACTGCCGGATTCATCCATACAAAATGCAGGAAAAGTAGTTTTCAGGCCAAGCGGAAAAAACACGGAAATTATTGTAACAATCTCATATCATGCTCCTCTCGGAATTGCAGGAGAAGGCGCGGCAAAATTGCTAAATCCGTTTTTTGAAAAATTGGTAAGAGAAGATCTTATGAATTTCAAGACCTATTTGGAATCTGTTTAATTCCTTTTTTATTCTAAAACAAAAAATAAGCCGTCTCAGTTTTGGGACGGCTTATTTATTGAATTGCATAATCAAAATAACATTTCCTGATTATGAAGATTATTACCGCTTAGAAGCTATTCTCTGTTGGCAGAAGACGTTGAATCTGCTCTCACATTTGGATTTCCTTTTTGTGTGGTTCCGGCTGATCCTGAACCGGTAGAGCTTTCTCCTGTTGCACCTGTAGTTCCAGTGGTTCCGGAATTCACATTCGTTGTATCCACATTTGGCCCGATAGTATCAACTGCCATCTCCGTAGAATCAATTTCACTATTGTAATTATCTGCCGGGGCAGTTTCATTCTTTTTGCAAGAGAATGCAAGACCAGTCAGAACAAGCAGGAATGCTAATTTGGATTTGAATAATGTTTTCATAATAATTCACTTTAAATGTTATAATTCTAAAATTAATTTAAACGAAAAAAAACAGTTTACATAATTCCTAATAATAATTACACATTAAAGACCTGTAAATTATATAATCAGCAACCATTTATTTGTAAGAAATCATACGGCAACCCGGGTACATTTGTACAGATTTGAAAGTAGAACCCATACAAGTTGTTTTTCAACAATAATTCATTCTTAAATTATAAGCACTATGATAAATAATAATGTAAAAAAAATCTCGAAAAATGGCCCTGATAAAGCAAATTTATTAAACGATGAAACCCCGCAATATTATGACATGATAGTCTTTTGTCATTTAAGATGGCAATTTGTTTATCAACGACCCCAGCATATTATCAGTCGATTGTCACCTGCTGTGAAAGTTTTGTTTATTGAAGAGCCATTAACAAACAATTTAAACGAAAAATCAGGAAATCTTATTGTAATTAATGACAACTTACATGTATTGCAACCCAATGTAAAAGACATAGAGTCTATAGCCGGAATAATTCCTGAATATATTAAAAATAAATCTATCCCGGTAGGATGGTTTTATTCAGCTTCATTTTCACCATTACTGCAACAACTCAATTTCGAAACCGTTGTATATGATTGTATGGATGAACTTTCTTTATTTAAAGGTGCTCCGGAACATTTAATCAATCAGGAAAAATATCTGATGGCACATGCCGATATTATATTTACCGGAGGAAAATCATTATACGAATCAAAAAAACAGTGGCACGCCAATGTGCATTGCTTTCCGAACTCAGTAGATGAATCCCATTTTACAAAAGCCTTGAATGATAGTACTGTTCCTCATGATATTGCCAATTTACAATCTCCGGTTGTAGGTTATTATGGCGTTATTGATGAGCGTATCGATTTAGCGCTTCTTCATAAAACTGCTCTTAAGTTACCCAATGTTTCTTTTGTGATGATTGGACCTTTGGCAAAAATTGATGAAACAGATCTTCCAAAAGAAGCTAACATCCATTATTTTGGAATGAAATCTTATGAAGAATTGCCATATTACCTGAAAGCATTTGATATTGCCATAATGCCTTTTGCATTAAACGATACAACCAAATATATAAGCCCAACCCAAACTTTAGAGTATATAGCGGCAGGAAAACCAATTATCTCAACTAAAATCACAGATGTCATACGCGATTACAACAGATGTGTAAGCTTAATTGAAACAGCTGATGAATTTTGCGAAGCCATAACCTTTTTATTGGATAAAACTGACCGTTTATCTATGGAATTGGAATATTACAAAATCCTTAAAAAAACATCCTGGGATGCGACTGCTGACCGTATGAAATCAATCATTAAAACTTTTGCAAAATGAAAACATATCGACATTTTAATTCCTGATGCCGGTATACCGGGATTTGTTTTGGCTGAACGTTATGCCTTACTCGGAAAAAGAGTTTTGATTATTGAAAAACGCCACTACATTGCAGGAAACGGAAGTTTATTTTACAGGAATCATAAAATACAGACGCCCCGTAAACCAAAAATCAAGACCACTGGAGTAAAAGATTTTATTGTTGACGAAAGAGAACCTTATGATCTCCAATCCAAATTTGTGGTATCAGGAAATTATTTTGTGGACAACAGAACAGGATCTTCATAATATTGAACATTTTGATAATTATTAGGAACATCTAAAGGATTTGTAATTACGAACTAAATTTATTTTTATGCCTTCGGAAATAGTTATTAAATGCAGTAAAGCAATAGCAGCAAAAGGATGGAATATCGCTTTTGCCGAAAGTGCCACAGCCGGAAGAATGAGTGCTGAATTTTCGATGACAAAAAATTCCGGAAAAATTTTACGGGGAGGAATTGTTTGCTACGAAGTATTCGTTAAAGAACAATTTCTAAATGTTCCTCAAAACGTTATTGAAAAACATACCCCTGAATCTGCAGAAGTTACTCAAATACTGGCACAACAGGCCGCCAAATTATTCAATACTAAAATAACTGTCGCCATAACCGGACTAACTACTCCTGGCGGAAGTGAAACTGATGATAAACCAGTTGGCACTATTTTTCTGTATATCATTACTCCTGGTAAAAAAATTAATCACGAAGAAGTCTTTAAAGGTTCTTCTGAAGAAATTATATTACAGGCAATTGATAAAACAGCAGAACTCATTATTGAGAATATTGCCAGCCTGTAAAAAATGATAAAAAAACCTGTAATCAATACAAAATGTGATTACAGGTTTTTTATGAAGTGTGATAGAATAATTATTCTTCATCTTCTTCTAAAGCTTCAAAATTGATATTATTATAAGCTGTTTCAGTTAAAAGCGTATCAGCTTCTTTTTCCTCCTCAAGAGTCTGTTGCAGTAATATCAAAGCTTCATCTTCACCCAGGGTTTGGGCAAATGCTGCCAATGTACCGTAAGTTGCAATTTCATAGTGCTCATTTTTTTGTGAGGCACAAACTACATACTGGCTCACACTGCTAACAGGCAGTATCCTCTCCCTGAAAAAAAAGTGGAAATATTATCAGGAGTGGCATAATACGGCATTTTTTCACTGGAAAGTTCCAAAATGCCTAATAGAAAACTATATTCCTGACGGACTGGAACTTGATACATACGATAATATTGCCTGGGTATCGCTTGTATCTTTTGAGGTAAAAAATATGAGGGTGCGAAATCTACCGCCTCTTCCCTATTTATCTGATTTTCAAGAAATAAATATCCGAACTTATGTTGTAAAAGATGGTATTCCTGGAATTTATTTATTCTCTATTGAAACAGATAAACTTATCGAAGTCTTGCTGACACGGGTTTTTATTGGACTTCCGTATAAAAAATCCAGCATTAAACGGGAAGCTAATCGGTTATCCAATAACAATATATTCTCAAATAACCATTTAGATATTCAATTCCAAGGCAATTCTCCTTTAATAAAGAAATCAGAACTGGATTTTTGGTTAACAGAAAGACATTCGCTTTACGAAAAATGCCATACAAAACTATGCCGGTTTGATATCCATCATAAAGAATGGGAACTTAATGCACTGAATGCAAAAATTAACAAAATAAAATATAGTGCCGGAAGATATAATCTTAATGTATATCCGGATAAAATTCAATATTCAAAAAAACTGGATATTGTATTATGGGGAAAGAAACCCCTCTAATGAATACAAATCATTTAGCCGAGAAAGCGGATCAAAAAGGAACAGCTTCTAAAAGCACTTCAAAATCTGTCAAAGACGACAAAACAACAAATAAAACAAAGAAATAATTTTTAAAACAAAGTATTATGAATATAGATGAAAGAGAAAATTACAGCCAGGATGGTCAGTCTTTTCAAAATGATGCACCATACAAAGATACAGACGATTTAGATCCGGATGATTACGAAGAAAATAACCTTATAGAAGACGATGATCCTGACGAGGATTATAACACCGAAGAGGAGCACGATTTAGAAGATGATGATTTGGAAGAAGAAAATGATTATGAAAGTGATTTTAATGGAACAAATTAGATAATGACATTAATGAAACTGGTTCTCAACAACCTCGGGAATTGTAAATTTTTAAATTTAGAAACCGTTTGAACTTATTTTCAGACGGTTTTTATTTGCTGTAAACAAATTATACACATGGGAATTATGTAACAATAAAGAATAATTATACAAATTAAAATTATATCCGGTTTAATATTTTTGTTTTTATGAATACGTTAATCTACTAAAAATAACTCCATGCGCCTCCCAAATCAGACAAAATCTAACTTTAACTTAAAATTTTTTTTACTGCTGTTTCTTGTAGCTCTTGTAAATATCAATTGCGAACATTGTGATGATGAAGATTACATTAGAGAACAAGAAGAAAATACAACCGTAAAACAGCCAGGCACAAAAGTTTTAAATAAATAAAGAAAAGCCTAATTTAAAAATAGGCTTTTCTTTAATCTACTTCTCATTAAATTGGCATTAAGGTCTTGGAGTACCTAAAGTATCACGACGCATTGCCGGATCAGTAGATTTAGTTTTCGTTGTGTTTTTGTCGGTACGATGTTTTTTAATCGTATCCGTCTTATAAGTCGGATTGTCACTTCCTTTTTTACTTTTCTTAATCGTATCAGAAGTACTTGTTGATTGTTTTGTTTTAGTTGGGGTTTCCTGCGCATATATACCTCCAAAAAAAACAAGCATTACGGCTGTTAAAAATACTCTTTTCATAACATCAATTTTAATTAATAATTTGATTTTAAGATAAATACATTTAATAAATATTTTTACAAAACAAATTTTGCAAAGAAATCAGACTAATTTTTACACATTATCCACCTTTATTTTACATGATTACCACATATTGTATGTATTAAATTTTAATCAGTAAAAACTCCTTATCTTTGATTATTAACCTATTTTACTGTACAATCATGATAACCGCAGATATAAAAAACCCACCCAAATCAATACAAAATTTCCCGGTCGTTGGTATTGGAGCTTCTGCCGGTGGACTGGATGCCTTTAAAAAATTACTCGCAGCAATACCCGGAGATTCCGGAATGGCTTTTGTTATTGTTCAGCACTTATCCCCCGACCATCACAGCAGCCTTACAGAAATATTATCTGCCCATTCTAAAATACCAGTTCATGAAATAATTAGCAATATAAATCTGGCACCCAATCATGTCTACATAATTCCTGAAAATAATCTTCTGATAGCAGAAGATGGTGTTTTAAAACTTAAACAGAGAACCCGTAAAGAAAGGCGGAATAATACTATAGACATTTTTTTTGAATCTCTCGCAGATGTCCATAGAACTTTTGCTATTGGCGTTATACTTTCAGGAACAGGTTTTGATGGCACATTAGGATTCAAAAAAATTAAGGAATTAGGAGGTGCCACCATAGCCCAGGATCCTGAAACTGCAGCATTTAAGGGGATGCCTCAGAGCGCTATTGATACTGATGCAGCAGATTATATATTAGCACCAGAGAAAATCCCGTCTCAATTGCTGGAAATACAACAGAGTTATATTACCAATTATGGCTATACGGAAGAGGAACATATTCCAACAAATGATGAGGCGATCCTCTTACAGATTATCAATCTTATTTTTTTAAGAACAGGTAATGATTTTCGGTATTATAAGCAACCTACAATAAGACGGCGTATTGCCCGAAGAATGGTCATAGCAGAAAGAAACACTATAGAAGATTACTATAATTTTCTAAGAAACAACAAAAATGAGCAAGATCTCTTGTTTAATGATTTTCTAATTCATGTAACCTATTTTTTCAGGGATCAGGAAGCTTTTGAGAACCTGTCTAAAACTGTTTTTCCTTCATTAATCAAAAATATAACAAATAATAACCTGAGGATTTGGGTAGCCGGATGTTCTACTGGTGAGGAAGCCTATTCATTAGCTATCTGCCTTCATGAATACCTGTTAGAAACCAACAATAAAAACATCAAAGTTCAGATTTTTGCGTCAGACATATCCGAAAAATGCATTACAAAAGCCAGATCTGCTATCTATACTTATCAGGACGTCCAGCAAATATCAGAAGAAAGGTTGCATAACTACTTTACAAGAAGTGATGGTAATTACCATATCAACAAGGTAATTCGCGATATGTGCATTTTTGCTGTACATAATTTTATAAAAGATCCTGCTTTTGCCAGAATTGATTTGGTTTCCTGTCGCAATGTGCTTATCTATTTTGATCCTTATTTGCAAAATAAAGTTTTGGGATCCTTTCATTATTCGCTTAAAGACACCGGATTTCTGTTTCTTGGAAAATCAGAATCAGCAATTAATTCTCAGGATCTGTTTGAGAGTATAGAAAAACACGAAAAAATTTATATTCGCAAATTTGTACCTGGCAGATATGAGGTTAAGCCATATAAACCAGCTCAAAGCAATTTACAGGTAAAAATGAAACCCTCTGAAATAAAAACTATCCCTGAGGATGATTTCAGAAAGACAGCATCAGACATTTTATTTACAAAGTATACGCCCGCTAGTGTAATAATCAATAAAAATCTTGAAATTGTTCACTTTCATGGTGACACAAGTCCATTTTTATTGCCTCCACAGGGAAAACCCAATTTTAATATTCTAAAAATGGCACGTGAAGGTATTTGTTTTGAATTACAGAATGCCATCTTAAAAGTTAAAGAAGAAAAATTAAACATCCGAAAAGATAATATTCAAGTCAAAAATCAACCTTATACTATCTCTTTTGAAATAGTTTTGCTTCAAAGTGATGATGAATACCTTATGGTTCTTTTTTATAAGATAATGCTCCCGGAGGCAGATTCTAAAAAAAAATTACTGGAAAAAAAATCAGAACAAAAACGTATTGACGAACTTGAGAGTGAGTTGTCACAATTACGGGAAAATATTAAAAGAGTAACAGAAGAGCAACAAACTGCTTTTGAAGAATTACAAACAAGTAATGAAGAATTATTGAGCAGCGGGGAAGAACTTCAGGCAATGAATGAAGAGCTGGAAACTTCAACAGAAGAACTTCAGTCTAATAATGAAGAATTGATGTGTGTTAATGATGAACTTATGGATCGTCAGCAACAGCTTATATCCATGCGGAATTATTCAGAATCAATCGTCAAAACCATTCGCGAGCCATTATTAATTGTAGATAAGGATTTTATCATTAAAAGTGCTAACCCGGCATTTTATAAATACTTTAGTACAACTGAAAGTGTAACAGAAGGTTATAGCCTTTTTGAAATTGGCAATTGCCAATGGGACATTCCTGAATTTAGGCAACAAATTGTTAAAATCGATAATCAATTTTCTATAGAAGACTTAAAAATTGATACTATTTGCGCTGATATTGGAAAAAAAACAATGATAGTAAATGCACGTCGCATTCTAAATTCTACACCTGAAGGCATGATTCTTCTGGCACTCGAAGATATTACGGATTTGGTTACCTCAAATGAACTATTGACGGCAAAGAATTTTGAATTGCAAAAACACAATGAACAACTGGAAGCTTTTACCTCTGCCGCGAGTCACGATTTACAAGAGCCCCTCCGGAAAATTAATATGTTCTGCAAAAGAATTTTTGAAAAGGAAGAAAATTTAAGCGAATCCGGAAAACATAATCTTGAACGCGTCATATTTTCAGTATCTAATATGAGCCAGTTAATTGCAGATCTCATTAATTATTCGAGAATTAACTTTATAGAAAAAGAATACAAAAAAACAGATTTGAATTTGCTTTTAAAAAAGACGCTAAATGACTTAAAAGATACTATTAACGAAAAAGATGCCTCAATTTCATTAAGTCCCTTACCGCAATTAAATATAATCCCTTATCAGATTCAACAGTTATTCACTAATTTAATAACCAACTCAATAAAATATACCAAAGAAGATGATACGCCTCAAATAAAAATTGAGACGGATCGGCCTTCAACTGAGGAAATTATTGAAATTGGGGGAAATCCGGAAATCAATTATGCTAAAATTTGTGTTGCTGATAATGGAATAGGTTTTAACAAAGATTATGAAACCCGAATTTTTGAACCTTTTTACAGATTACACAATAATGATCAATATAGTGGCAGTGGTCTTGGTCTTACCTTAGTTAAAAAAATAGTAGCCAATCATCACGGATTTATAAGAGCTTCAAGCAAGCAGAATTTGGGTACAACAATGTCTATTTATATTCCACTGTAAAAATTAAAATTGGGTAATTTATGTGCCCATTTTTTTTATGTTAATTTTCAATCTTATCTTTTTTGTGTTTCTCTACTTTATTCTTTTTCCAGTATTGGATTATGTTTTCAATAACCTCCTTGAATTTTTCATACCTGTAAGGTTTTATAAAATAACTCTGAGTTGGTATAGAATAAGAATCTATTACAAAACACTGGTTAAAAAGTGTTGTAAAGAACATACAAGGGCAATTCATCTTCAAACATATAGCATTATAAACAACCTGCTCTTTATGAAACAACCTTATATCTGAAAAAACTATAAAAGGCTTGATTTTTTCTGAAACTAAATAGTTTTGCGCATCGCTGCAAGAATCAAAGCAGAGTATTTTATTGGATAATTCTAACTCTGAAAAAATATCTACAAATAATTGGCGATCTTCTTGATTATCCTCAATAAGCACAATAGGTCCTTCTTCATTATTCATAACAAATATTTTTTAAGTTAATAACTACAGAATATTCTTATTTCAAATATTTAAGTTTTTAAACTTTATTATTTACATAATTTCCCTGAAACCTTATACAATTCACATCTTTTAAAATCATATAAATATTATTCCTTTAGCTAATTGAATAACCATAACCGCCCGTAATGTCAAAAATGCGTTAAAAACACATTCCCGATAGGAGTTTTACGTAATAAAAAATACATTTGTTTAAACGAATAAAGTGAGTTTATCACGTATAAGAAACATAATTGTATGAATTATGAAAAATTTATTTTCTGCCTCGAAGGTGTTCACGATATAGATATTGTTACCACTACTGCTGTGGTTAAAAGCCTGGAGGAAATTGCTATTGAACAGGGCATTACCAGTATCTACAAAAGCTGTGATACCATTGAAGGCTTAGAAGAAAGCCTTAATGCCTTACTTTATGAAGATCATAATTTTAAAGATTATGAAATTATTTACTTCGTTATGCCGGGCGAACCCAATAACATTTGCCTTCATGATTATTATTACAGCCTGGAAGAAATAGCAGAGCTCTTTGAAGGAAAGATGAAAGGGAAAGTTATACATTTTGCCAATAAAAAAATATTAGACTTAAATAATGAAGAAGCCCAATATTTTTTAGACATTACAGGTGCCCGTGCGATTTTAGGCTACGGATCATCTTATAATAAAATAGCAAGCTCCAGTACAATCGATAAGGCTTTTTTTAGTTTGTATCAGGAAAATGATAACCTTACTGAGGTTGTTGAGGAATTATATCAAAAGCATTATGCACTCTGTAAATTGTTGGATTTTAGAATGTATTATTAAAAAGTTAATCTAACAGAAAAATAATTAGAAAATTACAAAGCAAAAAAAGGAGAATATTCTAAAAAATGAATATTCTCCTTTTTAATATTTTGAGAAATAAACTAGTTAGTTCATTAATACTTTTGCAGATTTTTCTCCTTCTGCAGATTTTGATCTTACCACATAAATACCTGTGTTTAAATCAAAACTTGTATCAGATCCCGTTTTAAATGATTTAACCAAAACACCACTAATTCCATAAACATCAACTTGTGTATCTGATTTTACATTAGATATAAAAACCAGTTTTCCGTTTGAGTATACGTTTGATGCTGCGTCAGCTTGGAAGTCCTTAGTAGAAAGTGAAGCATCTGTTGATTCAATTTTAAAATAATTAATTGCTGCAGTAGAATAAACATAAATAGTACCTGTACCTCCAGTATAATTTACAGATAGAAAAAGTGGCTTATTTACATCTTCAGATGTTAACTCACCTAAAAGAGTAGTTCCATCACTTATTTGGCATTTACGTCCTCCAGTTCCATTAACTCTAAACCACACTTTTACTGTAGTTGGTCCAGTAACAGGAAAACTAAAATAACGACTTGTCGGTAAGTTACTCGCAGCACCGGCACTAGAACCACCCGACTTAAATTCCTGAGCTGATGTATAACCATCTTCAGTCCAAGTAAGCTCTTTGGATGCAGTTAATGCAAAACCAGCCCCACCAACCTCAGTTATTGGCGGATCACCTACTGTTGTTGTCCCGACAAGAGCTGTAGTGTTTGAAGCAGGCCACAATGTCGTATTGTTACCCATATCCCAACTTCTTTGAGCATTCATTGAAAATGCAGTGAAAAGCACAATCGTAGTTAAATAAAGTAATTTTCTTTTCATAATTTTAGTTTAAATAGTTAATAATTACACTTGTAATCGATTACATAAAATTAATGCTTTTTTTTATTAAATCATATTTTTTAAGATTTTTTTTTACACATCTTTTATAAATAAGTTAATTATTTCTTTATTAAAGAATTTACGGAATCGTAGTTAGTATTATAAGAAAAAAGCAAGCCCTAAAAAAGAATTTAGAGACTTGCTTTTTGAAATAATTAATGTTAAAATCTAATAATTAATACGTCATAATTTTTACAGATTTCTGTCCATCTGAAGCTTTAACCATAACAATCCAAGCTCCATTTTGAAATTCAAAATCAACATCCTGATTTATTTTAAATGATTTTACCTTAGTTCCTGTAATACTATAAATAGCAACAGAAGTTTCTGATTTTACATTTGAAATGGCAATTCTGTTTTTATATCCAAATACATTAACAGCAGAAACTGGCATATTATCTTTAACCCCTAAACTTTCATTAGAAATTAATTGCGGTAACGGATCCCAGTTATCACTTCCTTTTGTAAAATTGAAAGTTGTAATTGGTGTACCATCAGTAAGTGTAGGTACAACTAATTTAGTAGCCCAGGCAGCACGGCTTGCTGAATTATCTACACCTGAATTTTCGATAGTTCCGTATTCGTACATTTTAGCAGATTCTGCGTTACCCAATGAATTATTCCATCCTAGAGGCAAAATTAATGATTGACCTGTATAAGAAGGATTAGTAGAAGTTTCAATAGTAGTGTTATAAAAAACAACTTCACTGGTTACAGCTGCCCAAGGGCGACCAAAATAACCTGGTTTAGATCCGTAAGCAGATGCAGTTTCTGTACCAGGAACTGCAGATGTAACTTTACACTCATACATCAAATAACCTCTTCCTGTAGCTTGTTGTGCAGCTGTTATATAACACACGTCACTGCTCGCATCACTAGTATTCATTGCAAAATCTGTTTTATAAAAAACTGCATTCATACCTCCAAAAATATAATCAGTAGCTCCCATCATAACTCCTTTATAAACGACAACCCTTGCTGTTGTTCCTCCGAAGAAAGAATCCTGACGTCCAATAACACGACATTTATTTAATATCACTTTATCAATACCATTTTTAACAGCAAAGGCCGCTGCTCTTTCTACAAAGCTTTTATCCTGAACAGCAGTACTTCCGTATGTTGTTGGACGAACTCCTTTATTACCTGATCCCAACTCAACAACATCCTGAGATTCTTTTAATGAGATATATTGATTATAAGAGTTCTCAATAATGATATCTTCTGCTATAAATCCGTTTGCACTAATCAGCAATGTTGCATTCCAATAAGAGTTATTAGTAGTTCCGCTTACATTTGTATAGGGCTGATAACCATTTTCTTTATTCACTCTTAAAACATCGGCATCCCATTTTTGATTGCTTTTCATGCTATAATAGTTGTACCCTATTCCATAATAAGAAGTAATCCTTACAGCTCCGGCCGCAATATCAACTCCTTTATTTAACAAATTAATATTTGGCGTTGCAGCCGTATTTTTTAAAGTAACATTAGCCTGGGTAATATCTATCATTTCTTCATAATTCCCGGGATCAATCATAATCGTAACACGATCTGTACTGGTACGAGTCATTCTTGAAACATCAGCAAGGGCCGCATTAATTGTTTTGTATATTTTATTGGTACCAACAGTAAGAACTGAAGTATAAGGAATACTTCCGGTTGGTGCAGGTGCTACAAAATCAAGCGTTTTAGAAACAGCAGCATCAGTTACTTTTAAATTAGAAGTTAAAGTCATCACCACAACACTGCCATTCAAACCACTGTAAGTAATAACATAAGTACCATTACGCAAATTGATTGGGACTCCTGGTGCAAAAGTATAAACATATCCACTTTCATTCAAGTTAGTAAATGTCAATGTCAAACTATTAATTTGAGTAGCATCTAAGCCAGTCGTTGTAATCGTTACAGGATAAACAGGTTTATTAGTAAATGCAACATCCGCAGTAGTTGTACCAGTGACAGTAATTGTATTAGCTAAAACTTCATAATCATTAACTCCCGTTGCAGACACCGTATATTGAGTGTTAGGTTCCAGTTCTACGGTATAAGTAGAATTCGCAGTATTGATGACTGGTTTCGGAATAAAAATTTTATTCGCTAATGGATCAGGAGTATAAGTTAAAGCTAGTTTAGAAATATCAGTTCCCAATCCGGTGACAGAACCAGATACAGTGAATAAATCTATTTTCAAGGCAACTATATTATAGCTTGTTGTTGTTGCTAAAACATTTAGAGAATCACCATTACTGATGATATAGCCGTTTGCATTTAACAAACTCATCTGGTAGGTATATCCTGCAGGCAGTGTTACATTATAAGTTCCGGAAGTTACAGGTGCAGTCCATACCTTTCCGGCAGGGTTTGTAAACACAACAGAGTACCCGGCTATTCCAGGAGCTGCAGTTTCATCTATAGTGCCTGTAATTGTGGTGTAAGTGGCAGGTTTTCTATAAATTCTAAAAAAACTGGCTTTCTGCGTTACATCAAAAATTCTATATGTTCCCTCTGTTTTAGCTACGAATTTAACTTCAGTAATAGCTCCGGAAGCTGATGTTATTGGGGATGAATCCTTTTGCAATAAATAATTAGATTCGAGTGCGAAAGTTAGTTGTCCTGTATCGGCATCACATCTTGCAATGATTGTAACTTCATCATTCTCGTTCAATTTCATGGATAAATATTTTGTGGAAGCCAAACCAGCAACTAGTGAAGGCACTCCATTCGCATACAACCTTCCTCTATAAGTTGTTGCATCTGGAACACTGGCAACATTAGCATCATAACGGGTTAATGCCGTATTTGTAGTTCTTAATCTGTCACTACTACCAACCCAACTTAATACATCAGCTGTAAATACAGTATTTCCCACGGTATTAGTTGTAGCAGCTGTACCAGAACTTCCCAACACACCATTTAAGGTGGATACGTTCAATAAATTATTATATAAATCAGCATCAAGAGAGGTGGCTCCAAAATCCCAAACATCAGTTTTTTGGGCATTAGCAAACGATACTGACAACAATATCGTAAAAAAAAGTAATTGTAATTTTGTTTTCATAAATTGGTTAAATTGGTTAAATAGTTAAGCAAATATATAACCCGTTAAGTGTTATTAAAATCAAAAAATAAATGCACACAACGGGTAGTTGTTCTATAAATTCTAAAATTCAAAAGCTCCTAAGTCAGGCAAAGTCCCTTTAAATGGCAGACCTACATCTATTCCTTTATTAATCATATCACTATCTGCCTTTAATTGAAAAAAAGTCACATCAGGTAAACTACCATCTGCTTTTCTGGCTCCTAATAATTGAGTATAATCAATACTAGCAAAATCATCTGCCGTAACTGTTATTCCGTTTTGCCAGCTGTTATTTGTAACATCTGTAATATCTGCAAACGTGGTTCCATAAGCCCCTAAAACATTGCTATTTTTAATGATTAATTTTGTTAACGGATTTGTAGTGCTAAAAGAATAATTTCTACCATTTTCATAAGCTGAACAATTAAAAAGAGTTACTTCTCCCCTGTTACTATTGTGATCAAAACCATCAGCGACATTTCCTGCTGCTATGCAATTGGTATATTTTGCATTGTGTTTTAGTAATTTATCATCGCTTCCTCCGGTTTTAAATCCGTTTCCGTCTCCGACTCCTTTAGTTCCGTTTTTAAGATAACCGTTTTTGATTGCCCAACAATTTTGATATGTCGTTGAAATATTATCTGCTCCTCTTAAATAACCATCCCAACCGTCATCTAAATTTTGCCATGCCCTGCAACCTATAAATTTATTTCCTGTCCCGGCATTTAATTTACAGGCAAATCCATCGGCATTTTCAAGAGTAGAGTCGGCATTGAAATACGAATCACAATTAAGAATCGTGTTATTTGCAGCACCATTATCCAATTGTAATCCTGAATCAGCACATTCTGAGAAAGTCATAAACTCAATTATATTATTGCTTCCTTTAACTTGCATTCCGTTATCTCCGGCTTTATAAATATCAATTCCTTTAATATGCCAATAATCAGCGGTTAGGACGATTCCCTGATTTACTGAATTTTCCATCATTGCAGAAAAATCCAGTTTAGGTCTTGCAGCTCCTTCTTTTGCTTTAAGCGTAATAACTTTATCTGATGTTCCTGATGATGCTATGGTAATCTTTGAAGTCATGGCATAAGTACCTCCATTCAAAACAATAGTTTCACCTGGTTTGACTTTACCTAAAGCCGTAGTTAATTCCGCAACATTTGAAACCTCATAATCTGCAACTGGAGCAATTGAAAAACCTGTGATCTTAATCTCTTTGTTTGCGGTAACAATACTTTTATCTTTAGCTGTAGCAGTAACCGTTATAGTTCCATTCTTTTTGGCTGTAATCAGACCATCTACAGATATATCGGCAATCGTTGCGTCTGAAACTTTCCATGTAATCGCTTTATTAGTTGCATTTTCTGGGGTTATTTTAGCAACCATTTGCCCGCTAACACCAGATGTAATATCAGCACCCTGAATTTCAATATTTTGAACCAGGACATCAGCAACGTTGACAGCAGTCTCATCATCTTTTTGACATGAAACCAAAACAACTAATAATACCAGTCTGAATATTGTTTTTATTCTCATTTTTTTTAAAATTAAATTTCATCTTAACTAAAAAGGCATGCAAAAATATTTAAATTCAGCATGCCTTTTAACCAACAAATGTTTTATAAAAAACCTTAGTTAATCCAACGAGGATCTCCTATTTTATCATCAATCATAGTTTGATTTTTGATTGTAAAATCACCTGATGCAGCATTAACAAATTGTGGATCAAGAGTAGTTCCTGAGGCATCTACTTTATTACTTGCAATAGTAGCATCCTGAAAGCTCGGTGCACCAAAATAATAATTATTAGTAAAAGTTGGTGTTATTGTAAGTGACTGGTTTGTATAAATAGCTGTAGTTGATGTAATCAAAGTATTTCTTACAATAGATGTATTTGAACCAAATCGAACATACAATATTCTTTTTGGCGCAGCAGTATCAGAAACCTTATACAAAGTACAACTGTCTATTAACACATTAGTAGTTAACCCAGTTCCAGTTAGCCCAGCAGCAGCATCAGTTCTAACAAAATCACGTCCAGTAGAACAGGTATCAAATGTACTATTTTTAAGAACAATATCAGCCACATAACTATTTCTAAAATCTATAAAGTCTGCGCCGATATTAGTATTTACATTTTTAACAATACTATTATCAACAGTTAATGATTTTACTTTTGAGCCTGTAGCTGTACTTGCAGACAATAATGAACGAGTATAATCATGAACTATGCACCCACTTATTAAAAAGTCACCATAATTTGAACCAGATGTACCTATTGTTATTACACTAGCATTAGTAATACCTGAACCATCTAAATCTAAATTTAAAAGCGAAATATTATTTGTTCCTGCATTTGCAGTAATTTTATAATGCAAAACCGGTTTAGCTTTTCCTGGAATAGCGCTAATAGTAATGGATTTTTTTAATATCATATCAGTACTTGGAGTTACTCCATCAGCTCCAAACGATTTGTAATCACCCGATTCTAGAAATAATTGTGCACCTGAATCAGCGTTTTCTATTACTTCTAATAAATCCTCTGTATTTTTCACTAAAATACCATCTCCAATATCAATACCTGTTGTAAATGCAAGAGCGCCTCTTTTCTTAGTGTTGTTAAATAAATTTGCCTGATAGTTTGTTTCCGGGCTTAAGCCTTTAACGGTAGCAATACCACTAATTTTTTCTTCCGCTGTAATAATATGTGTAATATCTCCAGGTATCAATACAATTTGTGTTACACTGCTATTAGCAACCCATCTTAAAGTAGCCTCTTTAGAAGCTATATCACCATCTTGCACAGCTAAGAAAAGTTGTTCTGACAAAGTATTTGCAGTAACCACAGTCCATTTTGAACTTTCTAAACCTGAAGCACTAACTGCCTTAACTCTTATAGAATAAAGTGTTTCTCCTTCTAGAACAACCTGCACTGGTAATTCAGCTCCAGTTACTTCTACGGTTTTAAAAATCGTAGAAAAATTCGGGTCGTCTGCGCTAAATTCTACCACATAATGATCTGCTTGTTCGTTTACAGTCCAATTCAATTCAACTGATGTTTGATTTCTAACAGTTGCCTTAACATTCACAGGAGAAAACACTCTGCTATTTCCAATTCCGTCTAATAAAGCCTCGTTGTAACTATCACAACTCGTCCCAAGTACTACAACCAAAAAAGAAGCAACCAGACCTTTTATTATATATTTTACTTTCATAATTAATGATTCTTATGATTTATATTTTTTCTAATTCGCTATTAATATCCGTAATCGTTAAATATCAAGTTATTACTATTATCTATAAACACTTGCCAGATTGGCCAAAACTGTCTGTTATCAGGATTTGACCCAACTTTGTAAAGTGAACTGATTTTAGTATCCTCTAATTTATTCCAGGCAACGGAAGTATAATCAGCTCCGGGATTTACACTTTCACCACGGTTTAAACCATATACAATTAGTGAAACATTGTCAGCTCCATATTTAAAATATAAAGTAGATGGTACATCGGCATATTCTCCGGAACGTGCTTTCAAATCAGTCATTTTAACTTTTGCCTCATCCAATTTTACTTTAAGCAAATTCCAACGAATAAGTGCCTGCTTACGCTCCATTTCTCCGGTAAATTCATATTTATTTTCTTCAACAATAGCATTCAGCATTGCCTGCTTATCTGTTAGAGCATTTACATAAACATCTACTTTTACAGCATGAGCCGATGCAGGGAAAGCCCTTCTTCTAATTTCTTTCAAATAAGGTGCTGCAGCTGCAGGCCCTTCCAGTTCATTCGCAGCTTCCGCAGCAATTAAAAGTACTTCGGCATAACGCATGTACATTTTATTAACACCATCATCATTAGTAGAAGTAACTCTGCGTATCATCCAATCGTAGCGATATTTACCAAAATACCATGTATCTAAAGTATTCAATTCTTGTTTCGCGATTTGATTTACTGCTGCACCATATTTATAAGGAACGCAAGTCACATCTCTACGTGAATCTGTTTGGTCATAGTCATAAAAAACAAATGGCAGCGGACCTGCTACACCCCCACGGTTAGCTCCATTAGCTTGAAATTGGTCAATAGCAGAAGTATGTCTTACTGCAAAAGTAAACAACATTCTTCCACGCCCATCAGCAAAAGGAAGCTCCCACAATGATTCTCCACCAGCATTAGTATTTTCCTGATTGTATTTTCTCCATAATCCTTCAAAAGTTGGTTCTAATTTTGCTGAACCACTCTGAATAACATCACGAACTTCTTTTAATGCCAATGCATACATATTAGCTACTGAAAGTTCCGGATCATTACTTCTTCTCACGCCACCTTCAGGATATTGTTGATATCCACTGGCTACCATTGCTAAACGTGCTCTAAATGCTTTTACAAAAGCTTTATTTACGTGTTCAACAGTACTTGTGTAAGCGGTTTCATTTGGCCAGGCAACCAAATTTGATGCCTCTCCTAAATCAGCAATCAGTTGTTTATAAATAACATCACGATTTGTTTTAGGTAAATACAAGGTTTCATTATTAATAGGTTCAAAACGAGCAGGAACATCTCCCCATGCTTTAAGCAAATCAGCATAATAAATAGCTCTTAATGTCAAAGCCTCTCCTAATAACTGTCCCATTTCTGTTCCTGGCAAAGGATTCCCATACTGACGTATACCCTTGATACAGATGTTAGCACGTTCTATTCCTGAAAACATCATTGAATAAGCATTATTAGCCGTATTCATTTCTGTATTATTAGGTTTTGCATCATAAACACACAAATCCGCCTTATCTCCAGGACTTTGTGAAGTATTATACCATTCCACATCTGTATTTAAACCGTAATATGGCAAAAAACGCCCCCTATATGAGTTAGTTTCAGCAAATGGTACTTTTATTCCATCAATAGCCCCTTTTGCAAGTCCGGCCGTAGAAAAAATCACAGACGCATCTAACGATGATTCTGCAGGTGCCTCTAAATAATCGTCTTCAAATTGTTGACAAGAACTGAATAAACCAGATATGATCAGTCCTGCTATTATTATTTTATGTTTCATTTTGTAATAATTTAAAATTAGAAATTAAGATTCATCCCAAAAACCATTTGTCTGCTTCTTGGATAAGGACTTGAATCAACCCCAGGTGTAAGTGGATTTTTTCTTCTGGTTGAAACTTCCGGATCAGAACCTGAATAATTTGTCCATACAAAAACATTATTTGCCGTTAAATAAAACCTCAACTTGGAAATTCCCATTTTAGATGTGAATGATTCAGGAGTTGTGTATCCTAATGTTAATGTATTTAATCTCAGAAACGATGCATCTTCAACAGCCCAATCGCTAAATACTGCACTTCTCATGTAGGGAGACCACATAGTAGTGTTTGCATTTAAAGCTGTTAATGCTGCAGGATCAGTTACCAATTGACCTGAATCAGGATCTAGATTCGTCCATCTGCTTCCGTCTGCCATAATTGTATTTAAATTTTTGTATTGTCCTGCACCAGGAATAGCTGTTGAGAATTCAATTTTATCAGCATTATATACGTCATTTCCAACGCTCCAGTTAAACGCTGCCATTAAATCAAATCCATAAGCATTTCCATTAATAACAAATCCACCCGTACTTTTAGGATTTACATTTCCGATTACAGTCTGATCATTTGCATCCACCTTACCATCTCCGGTTATATCTTTCAATTTCATATACCCTGGCTGAATAGCACTGGACGAAACAATACCAGTAGCATCTGCTACACCACTTTTTAAAGTATATTTTGTACCATCCCAATCAAAATCAGATACTTCATATCGACCATCATTTTGGTAGCCATACATAGTTCCCAATGAAGATCCCACTGCCACCAAATAATCAGCTCCGATTTGTGTAGAAGCCCAACCTGTATTAGTTCCAAAGTCATCCATTATACCCAATGAGTTAATACGGTTTTTATTAATTCCCATATTAAATGAAAAGCTCAATCCGTATTTCTCTCTTTCCAGAGCGATTACGTTTATCGTCGCTTCAAATCCTTTGTTTTGTGTTTCACCCATATTACGGAATTGAGAATCATATCCTGTTCCGCCTGTCAGGAAATTTATTAATAAGTCACTTGTCGTATTATTGTAATAATCTAAAGTACCATTTATACGGTTTTTAAAAAAACCAAAATCTAAACCAAAGTTTCTTGTAACTGTAGTTTCCCATTTTAAATCAGGATTAGGCATTATTTTTGAAGGTGCCCATATACTTTCAACTCCATTAATCCACGTTGTTGTTGTCGATTGAAAAGTCTGGACTTGCTGCCCTACAGGTATATTGTTATTACCCGCTTCACCATAACTTGCTCTAACTTTAAGAAGATCTAACCAGGAAACATTTTTCAGAAAACTTTCTTCAGACATTTTCCATCCTGCTGCTACTGCAGGGAAATATCCCCAACGATTTTGTTTTAAAAATTTACTGGATCCGTCAGCACGAAACGTACCAGTTAATAAATAACGATTTTTGTAATCATAATTTACACGTCCAAAAAATGACAATAATTTATCATCCGGATTGTAATAATTATCTACTGCCTGTGGTTTACCCTGTGTTGTTAATGTTTTTGCTTTATTAAAATCAAAAAATGTCGGATAACCATGAATAGTTGTTGTTACTGAGTTTGAATTATAAGTAATACTCTCTTGTCCTAAAAGGGCAGACAAGTGATGATCCTCACCCATTACTTTTTTGAAATCATAATTCAATGTGTTAGCGTTTCTAAAACGTCTGTCTTTGGTATCTGTCATAATCATAGCAGGCATACCTTGATTAACCCCAAGAGGCGCATTATCAATATAGTATGTAGTCAATCCATAAAAACGATAGTCCAAATTATTAAAATTATCTAAACCTAAATCTACTTTCAATTTTAAATTATCTATAAGTTCCCATCCAAAACTACCTAACATATTAAAGTTTTTACGAAACTGCTGACGATCATTATCATAAACAGATGCAAAAGGATTTACCATTAAGTCACCTTCATTTGTATCATCTGTTGCTGACGTCAAACCAGGAACCGGAACTGGAGAGTAACCCACAATTGTACGCATACGTGAATCTGATGAAGATTTTTCATTTTGCTCATTTACTCCACCACCATTAATTTCAGTATCAGAATAACGTATCGTAAATCCGGCATCAATCCTATCTGTTATTTTACTTTTTAATGCCATAGACAGGTTATTTCTTTTATAATTTGAACCTATCATTATGGCTTTTTCATCAAAATGAGCGTAATTGAAATTATAATTCAACTTATCGTTTCCTCCTCTTATCCCTAAATCACGACTTTGAACTTCTCCTGTACGTCCAAAAATTTGTTTTTGCCAATTGTCTCCTTTTAAACCTTTGTATATATCCTGATCTTGCCAGTTTCCAAAATATTTAGTATAAGAAGTTGGATTAGAAGCCACTTTAGTTCCAGTTTGAGAAAGCAAAGCATATTCATATTGCCATTTAGTATAATCTTCCGGCGACAAAACATCAATTTGCTTGGCCATAGTCTTCATACCGTAAAACATATTAAAACTTACAGACATTTTACCATCTTTACCACTTTTTGTAGTAATTAAAATTACTCCATTTGCACCACGAGATCCATAAATTGCAGTAGAAGAAGCATCTTTTAAAACTGTCATGGAATCGATATCAGACGAAGAAATATCATTCATACTGTTCACAGGAAAACCATCAACAATAATTAATGGTGAAGCATCCTGAGTAAGGGAACCTCCTCCACGCACTCTAATTCTTATATCGGCATCTGGAGAACCTTCTGAAGATGTTACCTGTACACCGGCAATTCTACCTGTTAATGCCTCAGCAACATTTGCTACCGGAACTTTTTTCAAATCATTCCCTGAGATAGTTGAGACAGCTCCGGTTAAATCAGACTTCTTAACAGTCCCATACCCAATTACCACTACCTCATTTAAAGCATTTGCTTCTTCTGCTAAAACAACATTAATTGTTTTTTTACCCGCCACCGGAACAGATTGAGTTGTAAATCCAATAAAGGAAAATTCCACAATTGCTTTTGAGTTTGAAAGTTTTAATTTATATTTTCCGTCAAAATCAGTAGACACGCCATTTTTAGTACCTTTCTCCAATACATTTACACCCGGCAAAGTCAAACCCGAAGCATCCTTAACGACACCCTCTAATGTTGTATCCTGTGCACTTACCTGATTGCTGGAGAGCAAACACAATAAGAAAACAAATGCAAAGCAATAATTTGCTCTTTTATTAAGTAAATCTTTAAAATTCATAGTTAGTGTTTAGTTTAATTATTAATTGTTTTTAAGTTTTTTTGTGGTCTTAATTACATTTTCCTTCTTAAATAACTTTAAAATAATGTTTTTTTTCTATTTGAAATTAAATCTGTTTTCTATAACCCCTTGAAAACATTAATAAAATTGATTTTTTTAAATTAAAAAAAGAAAGTGTAATCGATTACACAAACATAAAAAAAAAATCTAAATAAAAAATAAAATTTCCCAAAAATTTCATAAAAAAAATTACATATTAAAAATTATATTCAGTTTTTCTATGACATCTATAATTTTAACCTCAAAAAAATAACAAATATTCTTTTATTTTTTAAAGATACTTTTGCTTTTTATAAAAAAATCAATCGATTACACAATCTATTGATTTTTTCATAATCGCCGATAAAATTTAAAAAATAAAGTAATTTCTTTATAATACCCTATAAAATATAACAGAACAATCTTAATTGAAATATTACGAATTTGATTTTATATTTTTCAAGCAACAGCTGTGACACAGAAGTTATTCTTTATGAAAGTTTTAAATTATAAAAAAGAAAGCCCTTAAACAATTATATATGCTTAAGGGCCTATTACCCGTTGGGGTATTAATTAAAACTCTTATTTGATATCAAAACAGTAGGTTTAATTGAGTAAAGCCTATTTATACTTCACCTGAGTCCATTTGTCTTCGCTCAGGATAAACTTAGTAGAAAGTTTTTTACTTCGAAAAGGCTTCGGCTCCACTTATCCTGACTCTTGTTTTGAATTAACCCAATGGTTGGGCTTATTATTTTTAAAATATAGTTTTAAATATGCTTCAACTGCAATATAGACTTATGTTTTTGCATTAAGAGTAAAGTAATCCCCATTCCAACAACCGACATTCCAACACCTATAAGATTAGGGGAAGCAAAACTATATCCGGCAGCCAACGGCAAACCTCCTAAAAAAGCCCCCAATGCATTTCCGATATTAAAACTTCCCTGAAGCGATGCAGAAGCTATCATCTCAGCGCCAACAGCGGTTTTAATCATCAGCATTTGGATAGGTGCAATAACCGAAAACGAAATACAACCAGTCAGGAAAGTTAAAAACAAAGAAACATATTGATTGTAAGAGAAAAAGTAAACCAAAATTAAATCAACAGACATTATAAACAATAGAGCTAATGTTGTTGGTGCAGGAGAAAATCTATCTGCTAATTTACCACCTGCAAAATTTCCAACAACCATTCCTAATCCAGCTAAAATAAGAATATAGGAAACATCTTCTGGCGAAAATTTAGAAACATTTATCAGCAACGGAGCGATATAACTAATCCAGGCAAACAATCCTCCAAATCCAATAGCCGTAATTCCGATAATCAACCAGGCTTCTGTTTTCTTAAAGAATAACAATTGTGTTTTCATATTTACATTTCCGCTTTTCTTCAGATTTGGCATCCATAAATAGATAAACAATAAGGTTAGTAAACCTACAATCCCAATCAATACAAAAGTATAACGCCAAATAAAATGATGACCTATATATGTACCAATTGGCACACCTATTAAATTAGCCAAAGTTAATCCCGAAAACATAATCGCAATTGCCTGTGCTTCTTTCCCTTTGTCAGCCAAACGGCTTGCAACTACTGCTCCTACGCCAAAAAAAGCACCATGGGGCAATCCGGATAAAAACCTGGAAGCGAATAAAAAATTATAGTTGGGTGCAATGATAGACAGTGCATTAAAAACCGTTAACATCAATGCTAAAATCAGAAGCATCTTTTTAGGCGCATAATTTCTGCCTACAATTACTAATAAAGGTGCACCAATAACAACACCTAAAGCATAAGCCGAAATTAAATAGCCTGCTACCGGAATTGTAACTTTCATATCTGATGCAATATCAGGCAACAAACCCATCATAACAAATTCGGTTATTCCGATTGTTAAACCTCCTAATGAGAGTGCAATAAGACTTTTTTTCATTTGATTTTCAAGAAAGGAATATGACTTTCTATGACGCAAATTTAAGTTAGCTTTACAAAAACTTAGTTGTATATTTACGATATAAACTTGTATATTTAAGCTATGACAAAATTAAATCAGTTTGAAACACTTCTTATTCATGAATTCGAAGATGAAAAATTTCATCTTCCGCCTCATACTCACACCTATTATGAAATCATTTATATAAAAAAGGGAAACGGTATTCATCATTTAAACAACAATTTATTACCTTATAAATCAGGGGATTTATTTGTGATTTCGCCAGACGACGAGCATTATTTTGACATTAAAAAAAGTACTCGTTTTTTCTACATCAAATTCACAGATA
This sequence comes from Flavobacterium piscis, assembly GCF_031457575.1. Taxonomy (GTDB): domain Bacteria; phylum Bacteroidota; class Bacteroidia; order Flavobacteriales; family Flavobacteriaceae; genus Flavobacterium; species Flavobacterium piscis_A. The sequence goes on from NZ_JAVDWQ010000002.1 coordinate 81,316, forward strand.
GTTATTTTAATTCGAAACAGAATCTTACTTGTGATGAATTTTTAATTCATACTCCGGAAAGTTTCATGCGTGATAAAACACTCAAGGAAACTGTTTTAAAATTAGATGATCCGTGTAAAATAATTTTAAAGAATACTATTGAAAACATTTCGGAATATAATTGCAAAACCGATGTTTCGAACTCGCCAATTGTGTTTTATCAAATCCTTTCTATTTTTGGATTGATAAAAGAAACGATGCGTGGGATGAATCTTGTTGTAAAAGGAAATTCTATTGACCAAGAGCAAATTACTTCTTACATACATCAGAATATTTATCAGCCCAAATTAGTTCAGATAAAAATGATTGCAAATCATTTTAATATTGCTCAAACATATTTTAGTGCTTATTTCAAAAGGACTTTTGCTATAAGTTATCGCGACTATATTCATAATTTAAGAACGACATTAATAGAAAAGCGTTTCCAAAACGATCAGTTACCGGTCAAACAAATTGCTTATGAATTTGGTTTTACTGATGAAAGCCATCTGTCTAATTATTTCAAAAAACGAAGAAAGATGAATCCAACAGATTTCAAAAGGCTTTAGTTATGAAAATCTTAAAAAAAATTTGAGCTCGTTATTTTTCTCTAAATTTGTATTTCAAAAAAAATTTCTTGAAAACACAAGTCTACATATTATTTATCTTCTTAACTATTGGTTTCTTTTTGATTCCAAGTTCTGGTTTTGCATGTGGAAATAATGGTGGAAAAACTTCTCATAAAAAAGAAATCACTTCAGAAAACAAAGAAAAAGATTGTTGCAAAAAAGACTGTTGCAAGAAAGCTTCTGATTCCAAAAAAGAAAAACATGCTTGCGATGGAAAATGCAATCACATCAATTGTACGACCTCATCTTTTCAATTTACTATTCTAGCAGATGAGTTTGATCTTCAAAATAGAGTTTTCTATTTTTCAATAGAAAAACTTATATCTTATTATAGTGAAACCAACATTTCTGATGGCTTTACTTCAATTTGGCTAAAACCAAAAATATAATAATTGTATTTGTGACAGCCATAAATGGGTCTTTTGAGAACCATTTATTTTAAATTTCAATTAAACAACTCAAAGGAAAATCGAAATTCCTTTTCTAAAAACACACAAAATGAAAAATTCAATAGCAACAATAGCAGCGATAATCGCAATAGTATTTTCTACAAATTTAATTCAGGCAAATTCAGTAAAAACAGAAAGAACAACAATAGAAATTCTGGATTCAAGTCAGCTGCAAAGCGTTTATGACGCCTATTTTACTGTAAAAGATGCGCTTATTAAAAGTGACAGCAAATTAACTTCTGCGAAAGCCAAAGATTTACTGGCAGCAATTAGTGCCGTAAAAATGGACGAACTAAAAAGCGACGAACATACAGCGTGGATGAAAGTCATGAAAAAACTGACTGCAGATACAAAAAGCATTTCAGCAACTACAGATCTTAAAAAACAGCGTGAGACTTTTAAATCTCTTTCAAAAAACACTTACGAATTAATTAAAATTTCAAAATCAAATCAGGTTGTCTACAAACAATATTGCCCAATGGCAGATGCTGACTGGTTAAGCAAAGAAAAAGCAGTTAAGAATCCGTATTACGGTTCTTCGATGCTGACTTGTGGAAATGTGGTAGAAACTATCAAATAAATATGACGCTTTATATCAAGAACATGGTATGCGGCAGATGTAAAATGGTTGTGAAGTCTGAGTTTGAGAAACTCGGACTTCACACTATTTCTGTTGAATTGGGTGAAGTTGAATTACAAGAAGAAATTACTGAAAGCCAAAAAATAATATTACTTAAAAATCTTCATTCTTTAGGATTTGATTTAATTGATGATAAAAGAAGCAAAGCAATCGAAAAAATAAAAACGCTTATTATCGATTTGGTTCATCATAAAAACAACGAACTTAAAACCAACTTATCCGATTATTTAGCTAAAAACCTCAACCAGGATTATAATTCATTAAGCAATCTTTTTTCAGAAATTGAAAAAACGACTATCGAAAAATATTTTATCAATCAGAAAATAGAAAAGGTAAAAGAGCTATTAATTTACAATGAACTTTCATTAAGCGAAATTGCCGATATGTTAAACTATAGCAATGTGGCACATTTGAGCAATCAATTCAAGAAAATTACAGGTTTTACTCCTACTTCTTTTAAACAGTTGAAGGACAAAAACCGTATTCAGATCGAAAATTTGTAAATCTTACAAATCATTTACAAAATTATACAATCCGAAGTAATTGTTACTTCGGAAATTTGCATTGTAATACTTAAAAAAGATAAGACAATGACTCATCAATATATAATTTCAGGAATGTCGTGTGATGGTTGTCGTAAAAAAGTTGAAAAAACTTTAAATACGATTGAAGGAATTCAGGCCGAAGTGACTTTAAGCCCTCCGTTGGCGACTATAACAATGGAAAAACATATTCCGACTGAAAAATTTCAGGAAATCTTATCCGAAGCCGGAAATTATGCTATTGAGATGACTTCTTCTAAAAATACTGCAGAAATTGCCGTTAAATCCTGCTGTTCAAGCCAGAAGAAAGAGAATCCCGAAGAACATCATCATAAAAAAGAAGCAACTGTAAATCACAATACTGCTGGTGTTTTTTATTGTCCAATGCATTGCGAAGGCGATAAAACATATGACAAACCGGGAGATTGTCCTGTCTGCGGAATGGATTTAGTGCCACAAGCTGCCATAAATGCTACACAATTTACTTGTCCGATGCATCCGGAAATCATTTCGAATAAACCTGGTGATTGCCCCATTTGCGGCATGGATCTGATACCAATGCAAGCTTCAGAATCTGAAGAAAATAAAACCTACATTGATTTATTAAAGAAAATGAAGATTGCGGTATTATTTACGCTTCCGATTTTTATTATTTCGATGTCAGAAATGATTCCAAATAATCCTCTCTATAAAATCATGTCCATTCAAAGCTGGAATTGGGTACAATTCTTATTTTCAATTCCGGTACTTTTTTATGCAGGCTGGATGTTTTTTGTTCGTGCCTGGAAATCAATCGTCACATGGAATTTAAACATGTTTACCCTTATTGGGATTGGTACAAGTGTTGCCTTTTTATTTAGTATCGCCGGAATGTTCTTTCCTGATATTTTTCCATCCGAATTTAAATCTCATCACGGATCTATCCATCTTTACTTTGAAGCCGCAACGGTAATTCTAACTTTGGTTTTATTAGGACAACTATTAGAAGCTAAAGCTCACGGACAAACCAATGGAGCTATAAAAGAATTATTAAAACTTGCTCCTACTGAAGCTACTTTGGTCGAAAACGGAAATGACAAAGTGATTTCGATTCACAACATAAAAAAAGGTGATTTATTACGTGTAAAACCAGGAGAAAAAATCCCTGTTGACGGAAAAATTACTACCGGAGAGAGTAGTATTGACGAGGCAATGATTACCGGAGAACCCATTCCGGTTGATAAAAAAGCTGGTGATGCAGTAATTTCAGGAACTATAAACAGCATCAATTCATTTATAATGATTGCTGAAAAAGTGGGTTCAGAAACCTTGCTTTCGCAAATTATACAAATGGTAAATGATGCAAGCCGTTCGAGAGCCCCCATTCAAAAATTAGCTGATCGGGTAGCCAAATATTTTGTTCCAACTGTTGTCATCATCTCTATACTAACTTTTATTGTTTGGGCACAATTTGGTCCGGAACCCGCCTATGTTTATGGATTAATTAATGCCATTGCGGTTTTGATTATAGCTTGCCCTTGTGCTTTAGGATTAGCCACTCCAATGTCGGTAATGGTGGGCGTAGGCAAAGGAGCGCAATTCGGTATCCTGATAAAAAATGCCGAAGTGTTGGAAACTATGAACAAAATAGATGTTTTAATTACCGATAAAACCGGAACCATTACCGAAGGAAAACCATCTGTAGAAAAAATTTATGCTGTTAATAATGATGAAAATGTTTTATTACAAAAGATTGCTTCATTAAATCAACATAGCGAACATCCATTGGCCCAGTCTGTTGTCAATTTTGCTAAAGCTAAAAATCAAGTTTTAATTGAAGTTCCGGACTTTGAAGCCGTTGCCGGAAAAGGAGTTATTGGAACTGTAAATAACACAAAAGTTGCATTAGGAAATAAGAAATTAATGAACCTGGTTGGTGCTTCGACCTCAGAGGATATTGAAAATAGAATTATTGCAGAACAAAATCTAGGCAAAACCGTTTCTTATATCGCTGTAGATAATATCGTTTTAGGTTATGTAACTATTACAGATGCTATAAAAGAAAACAGTGCAAAAGCCATCAAAGATTTAATTGATCAGGGTGTTGAAGTGATTATGCTAACGGGAGATAATGGCAATACTGCAAAAGCTGTTGCCGAGCATTTGCATTTAAGTTCGTTTAAAGCAGATTGTCTTCCTGAAAATAAACTGAAAGAAATTCAACGCTTGCAAGCTGAAGGTAAAATTGTAGCCATGGCCGGTGACGGAATCAATGATGCCCCTGCATTGGCTCAGGCAAATATAGGAATTGCCATGGGAACGGGAACTGATGTCGCCATTGAAAGTGCCAAAATTACACTCGTAAAAGGAGACTTAAACGGAATTGTAAAAGCTAAAAAACTAAGTTATTCTGTAATGAAAAACATCAAACAAAATCTGTTTTTTGCTTTTATATACAATGTTTTAGGTGTTCCAATTGCCGCAGGAATATTATATCCTGCATTCGGGATTTTGCTTTCGCCGATGTTGGCTGCCCTGGCAATGAGTTTGAGTTCCGTTTCAGTAATTGTAAATGCTTTGCGATTACGAAATCTAAACCTTTAAAAATCATTATGAAACTACATACTATTCTTATTGTCTTTTTGATAGCCTTTACTGTAAATGCCCAAAAAGTAGTTCGTTACGATTTATACGTTCGGGACACCATTGTCAATTTTTCCGGAAAAGAAAAACGCGCCCTTACCGTTAACGGCCAAATTCCGATGCCAACATTAACTTTTACTGAAGGCGATATTGCAGAAATTTATGTGCACAATGAATTAAAAAAAGAAAATACCGCAATGCATTGGCATGGATTATTTTTGCCGAATAAAGAAGACGGTGTTCCGTATTTAACCCAGATGCCAATTAAACCGGGAACAACACACAAATATAGTTTTCCAATTATCCAGAACGGAACGTATTGGTACCACAGCCATTCGGGTTTACAGGAGCAAATAGGTTTGTACGGACTTTTCATTATCAATAAAAAGAAAGACGATTTAACTTTCAGAAAAGGAATTGATGACTTACCAACAGTTCCGGTTATTTTGAGTGAATGGACCGATTTGAAACCAGAGAATATCCAACGAATGCTGCATAATGCCAACGATTGGTTTTCGATAAAAAAAGGAACAACACAAAGTTATGCCGAGGCAATTAAAAAAGATCACTTTTCAACTAAAGTCACCAACGAATGGAAACGTATGAATGCCATGGATGTGAGTGATGTTTATTATGAGAAATTCTTAATTAACGGAAAAAATGAAAATCAGCTTTCGCAATTTAAAGCGGGTGATAAAGTCAGACTGCGAATTGCAAACGGAGGCGCTTCAAGTTATTTCTGGCTGACTTATGGTGGCGGAAAAATAACGGTTGTTGCCAGCGATGGAAATGATGTTGAACCTGTAGAAGTAAATCGCCTGATTATTGCCGTTTCTGAAACTTATGATGTTGTAGTTACAGTTCCCGAAGATAAAAAATCATTTGCTTTTTTGGCTACAGCTGAAGACAGAACAGGATCAGCTTCTTTATTTTTAGGCGGTGGCGTAAAACAGCCTGTTGCCCATCTATCGAAATTAAAATATTTTGAAGGAATGAAGATGATGAACGGCATGATGAAAATGAACGGTGAAATGAACGATATGGGTATGAATATGTCATTGAATAAAATGGACATGAATGCTGTAATGTATCCTGAAATTTCCGGAGAAGATGAATCTGTCAAAGTTGGAGATCATTCTAATCATAACATGGAAAACATGAAAATGTCAACCGATACTACAGAAGTTGCTGAAATCATAACCCTGAATTACGGAATGCTAAAATCGCCAACCAAAACAACGCTGCCAAAAGATGCCCCGGTAAAAGAATTACGCTTTGAATTATCCGGAAACATGAATCGATATGTTTGGAGTTTAGACAATAAAGTAATCTCTGAAACGGATAAAATTTTAATCAAAAAAGGAGAAAATGTTCGGATTATAATGTACAACGGATCGATGATGCGCCACCCGATGCATTTGCACGGACATGATTTTAGGGTTTTGAATGAACATGGTGATTATTCTCCCCTGAAAAATGTTATTGATATCATGCCAATGGAGACTGACACTATAGAATTTCAGGCGAATGCTGATGGTGACTGGTTTTTTCATTGCCACATTTTATATCACATGATGGCGGGAATGGGACGTATTTTTAGTTACGAAAATTCAGCTCCAAATCCGTTAATTCATGATCCTGAAATGGCCTACAAAATGCTCAAAATGGATGATCGAATGTTTCATTTTATGGCAGAAAACGATTTTGCTACAAACGGAAACGATGGAGAAGCTATGTTCAGCAACACACGCTGGAGCATTAGTACGGAATGGAGATTGGGTTATAACGACAAACATGGTTATGAAACTGAAACCCATATTGGGCGTTATATTGGAAAAATGCAGTGGTTTATGCCTTTTATAGGTTTTGACTGGCGATATCGAAAAATGGGAATGGACGAACAGGAAAAAAATCTTTTTGGTCAATCTAACACCAAAGACAATCGTTCTGTTTTTAGTGCTGGTCTCGAATACACTTTGCCTATGCTTGTAAAAGCACAAGTTGAAGTTTATACCGATGGTAATGTAAGACTCCAATTTGAAAGAAAAGATATTCCGCTTTCCAGACGGTTGCGAATGAACTTAATGTGGAATACCGATAAAGAATATATGGCGGGTTTAAAATATATAGCGGGTAGAAATTTCGGAATTACTACGCATTATGACAGCGACATGGGAGTTGGTTTTGGAGTTAACTTGAATTATTAAATTTATTTTTAACTCAAAGTTCAGAATCTCAAAAGTGAAATCTTATTATATTTGACTTATTATTCTTAATTCAATTTTTAACAAACAACAATTAAATTTTATAAAAATGAAAAAATTATTTACCATTTTAGCAATTGCCTTATTTACAATTGGTACGCAGGCTCAAGAAACCAAACCTGCCAAAAAAGAAAAGGATAAAAAAGAATCATGTTGTAAAAAAACGGATACAGCAAAAAAAGACAAAAAATCATGTTGCGTTAAAAAATAAGCAACACTTATTTCAATACAAAAGAGGCTGTCTTTTAAAAACCCAAAACACTTCTCTCTGAAAGCCTCTTTTTTTGTAATATCATTTTTAAGTCACGAATTTTTACAAATTTTCCAATATAAAGTAATTTGCGAAAATTCGTAAAATTCGTGGCAAAAAACCTTTATAGTTTTACTTCAAACGAATACTCCATTCAAAATCCATTTCAGAAACCTGAACTCCTTTTTCGTCAGTTCCTATAGATTTCATCCAGAAGGTTTGACCCTCGCCTGTTGCAATTGTTTGCTGAATAGCTTCGGCAATTAAATGTCCGTCGTTGCAAACAAACGTTATTCTTCCGGTTGCTTTTTTAGTGAAGTTTCCTTTATTGTTGGCTACCAACATCGAAATCTTTCTTCCGCTTTGCTCAATTTTTGCGATTACCAATGCCCCGGTAGTTAATTCTGCCGCCATTGCCTGAACAGCAAAATACATCGAATTGAACGGGTTTTGGTTAATCCAGCGGTGTTTTACAGTTACCGTACAACTGTTTTCATCAATTGCTTTAACGCGTACACCGCAAATAAAAGCCGATGGTAATTTGAATAATACAAATTTATTGAGTTTGGAAACTGAAATTGCCATAATTTACTTTTTTATGTAAAAATACAAAAAAACTATGCGCGCACAATAAATCCTGGCGATTTTCCGGAAAAACTCAGTGAAACAAGGCATTAGCATTATTTTTTGATTATTTTAAAGCTAAAACAAAATCTTAAACTTGTTAAAATTTTGTTAATATTTAGTACTATGTAAAACAAGATACTGTCTTTTAGATATATATTTGCATAAGAAATTACTATATACTTTTAATCATGGAAACAATAACACCACTCATCATGGAAAACACAACAGAAAAAAACACAGCAACGTTTACGCATTTAAGCACATTGAGTCAGTATATCATTCCGTTTGGGAATTATATCTTTCCTATTTTAATCTGGACGAGTCAAAAAGACAAATCAGAATTTGTAAATCACCACGGGAAACAGACCTTGAATTTTCAGCTAAGCCTATTGCTTTACACCTTGATCTTAGCTTTAATTGCAATTCCGATTTTTGTAGCTGTCCTTTTGAAAAACATACCAATAGAAGCTATTCTTTATAATGACAACTATGTAATCAGAAATTTCAACTTTGAAGGAAACATTGGCTTATTAAGTATTGGAGCAACTGCTGTCGTGCTTTTTGGGTTGTTAAAAGTAGTTGAATTCTTTTTAGTGATTTACGCTTCTATAAAAACGTCGAACGGAGAATTATACAAATATCCAATGACGATTCCTTTTATTAAGTAAATCTTATAAAATTAAAAGTTATAGATTTTCCAAGAGCCCCAGCCCTGACAGAAGCGGCATCCTTTTTCTGGCTTCTTTAGACAGAAAAAGATACAGCGAATGGCAGGAAACAGCTCCTGAAAACAATCAATCATCAATCATCATCATCAATCAAAAAACGAATTGTTCAATCAAAAAAAAACAAAATGAAATTATGAACATTGAAAACACAAAAGCACAGATGCGCAAAGGTGTTCTTGAGTTTTGCATCTTATCTGTATTAAAAGAAAAAGACGCTTATACATCTGAGATATTAGACACTTTGAAAAACGCAAAATTACTAGTTGTTGAGGGAACAGTTTATCCTCTTCTGACCAGGCTGAAAAACGACGGTTTGCTTAATTATCGCTGGGAAGAATCTACTTCAGGACCACCACGAAAATATTATGGATTAACCGAAATAGGACAAACATTTTTAAACGAATTAAACGGTACCTGGACTGAATTATCAGACGCCGTAAAACTAATCACCAATCAAAATCAATAAGTCATGAACAAAACAGTAAATATTAACTTAGGCGGTATGTTTTTTCACATCGATGAAGATGCATATTTAAAATTGACGCGCTATTTTGACGCTATAAAACGATCATTGAATAGCTCATCCGGACAAGATGAAATTATTAAAGATATCGAAATGCGTGTTTCAGAACTATTAAATGAAAAACAAAAAAGCGAAAAGCATGTTGTTGGACTGAAAGATGTTGATGAAGTAATTGTGGTAATGGGACAACCCGAAGATTATATCATTGAAGACGAAGAAAAATCAAATAAATCTTTTAGTGAATATGGTACCAGAAAACACAAAAAATTATACCGTGATAAAGAAAAAGGTATGATTGGTGGTGTTGCAACTGGATTAGGGCACTATTTTGGAATTGAGGCTGTATGGATCAAAATTGTATTTTTAATATTTGTTTTTGCAGGTTTTGGAACAGGTATTTTAGCGTATTTTGTTTTATGGGTAGTAACTCCTGAAGCGGTTACAACATCAGAAAAACTGGAAATGACCGGTGAACCGGTAACCATTTCGAATATTGAGAAAAAGGTTCGTGAGGAAATTGAGTCTTTATCAGATAAATTTAAAAATGCTGATTATGATGCAATGGGAAACCAGGTAAAGTCGGGAGCTGAGAAAATAAGTAGTTCAGTAGGAGACTTTATCATGACGGGGTTTAAAATTTTTGCTAAACTTTTAGGTGTTATTTTAATTATTGGAGGAATTACAGTTTTATTCTTTTTACTGATTGGCGTATTTACTTTAGGAACAAATATTTTTATTGATTTTCCCTGGCAAAACTTCGTTGAAGCCGGAAACTTTACAGAATATCCTATCTGGTCATTTGGTTTGTTAATGTTCTTAGCTGTTGGGATTCCGTTTTTCTTTATGACACTTTTAGGTTTTAAATTATTAGCTCCTAATATGAAATCAATAGGAAACATTGCTAAATATACTTTGTTGGCGATTTGGATTATAGCTATTACAATTGCCATTAGCATTGGAATTAAACAAGCAACTGAAGTATCATACGATAATAAAATGGTGGAGAAAAAAACAATCAGTATTCTGCCAACCGATACACTTTTTGTAAAGTTTAAATACAATGATTATTTTGCTAAAGATCTTAATCACCATAGAGAATTTGAATTTGTTCAGGATTCTGCCAACAATCAGGTAATCTACTCTACAAATGTACGTTTGCGCGTTTTACATACTGATGAAAATGCACCTTACATACAGATAGAAAAAAGTGCAAGAGGAAATTCATTTACTGCCGCGAAAAAAAGAGCAGAAAAAATAAATTATAACATTGAAATTCGAGGAAATCAATTAATTTTGGATAATTATTTTCTTACAGACATAAAAAACAAATTCAGAGGCCAGGAAGTTGAAGTATATTTGTACTTACCAGAAGGACAATTATTTAAACCAGACGCTTCTGTTGAGGATTATGACGACTCAGATGATAATTTTTTCAGCTTACACTTTAATGGTAATTACAATTATAAAGTAGAAGGTTCAAAAGTTAAATGTCTTAATTGTCCGGCAGAAGAAAATGAAGATGCGGAAGAAGAAAATAATATTGACAATGATACAGTAAAAGAAGTTTCGATTAAAATAAACGGAAAAGAAGTTCTTAACAGTAAAAAAAGTTCAGGACGCTTAACCACAGATAAAAACGGAGTCATAATCAAAATTAATTAATCATGATAAAAATAATCATTCACATTACAAAATTTATAATTGCCACTATCACTGCATTATTGTTTGCTTCCTGTAATTTTAACATGAACTCAATTGAAGGCAGTGGAAATGTTACTACTGAAAAAAGAATTGTTCAGGGAGATTTTAAAAATGTATCAGTAAGCAATGCTATTGATTTGGTTATTGAACAATCTGATTCTACTGAAGTTATTGTGGAAGCCGATGATAATTTACAAAAAGAAATTACAACAAAAGTTGAAAACGGGACCCTGATAATTAAATGCAAATACAGTTCGTTTAACGATGTTACCAAGAGAGTAACTGTAAAAATGCCCGTTATTGACAAACTCGAAGCATCCAGTGCTTCTACTGTAAAAAATAAAAATATTATTACAGGAGAGAAAATAGATTTACAGGCATCTAGTGCCGCCAGTATAAATATAAATACAGAGTCTGATGTAGTCATATGTAAAGCCAGCAGTGGAAGTACAATAAATATCGAAGGTAAAGCACTAAAATTAAAAACGGATGCTTCAAGCGGAAGTACTATTGATGCTAAAAATTTAAAAGCAAACGAAATTGATTCTGATGCATCAAGCGGGGCTTCTACAAACATTCATCCGATTATTAGTTTAAAAGCGGAAGCAAGCAGTGGAGCAAGCATCAATTATGAAGGGTCACCAAAAACTATAGAAAAAAAATCAAACTCAGGTGGCAGTATTAGTCAGGGATAAAAACTTTCACCCTGATTCTTAAAATATTAAAAAATCATTCATCAAAAGTGGATGATTTTTTTATATTTGTCTAAAATCAAATTTAGAATTAATGAAAAAGAATACTGCCTTACTCCTATTATTACTTTTTACTACATTTACATTTGCTCAAAAAAGAGAAAAGATAAAAGGAACAAAAATCGTTACCACATCACTGAAAGAAGTTGGTGATTTTGATGCAATTGAAGCTGAAGACAATCTGGAAATTTATCTGGAACGTGGAGAAAAAAATGAAATCAAAATTGAAGCTGATGATAACCTGCATGACATCGTTGGGATGGATTTGAGAGATAAAGTATTGCGTTTATACACTTCAAAGGAATCTACCATTTTTAAAAAATTAGCAGTTCATGTTACATACACCAAGTCCCTGACAAAAGTCACAGCCAAAAATGAAGCAAAAATTTACGCTATTCAGGAATTGTTATTGGATGATATCACTTTTAACAGTGTTGATTTTTCAAAATTATTTTTGAATGTCAATGCTAAGAAATTCAAATTAATTGCTGATGATAAATCAAAATCTGAGATAAACTTAAAAGCTGAAGATGCGAGTTTACAATTAAGTAAAAGTTCTTCCATAAAATCATTGGTGTCAGCAATTAAATTTAAATGTGATTTGTATCAAAAAGCAACAGCAGCCCTTGAAGGAATCGCTGAAAAGGCTACAATTCGTCTGGATAATAATTCCATTTTCACAGGAACAAAATTCACTTTAAAAGAAGCAAATGTTACTGCAGAAAGTTATGCTGCCGGAAGTGTTTTTGCAGAAATATCAATTTCACTGGCCATAGGTGACAAAGCAGAGATTTCACTTTTAGGAAAACCAAAAATAGAACTTACCCGTTTTAGTGAAGAAGCAAAACTATTTAAGAAAATTAAGTAGTTTCAGGTTTCAGGTTTCAGGTTTCAGGTTTCAGGTTTCAGGTTTCAGGTTTCAGGTTTCAATAAATAAAAAAATCCATTCTTAATACGAATGGATTTTTTTATTTATGAACTTCTAAGATTTATGCTCCAACAACTTGAAACTTCAAACAAAGAAAAACCTGAAACTAAATCTTTACTCTTTAGCCGCTAAATAACGTTCAGCATCCAAAGCAGCCATACAACCAGTACCCGCAGCAGTAATTGCCTGACGATACACATGATCTGCAGCATCACCGGCTACAAACACACCTTCTATATTTGTTTTTGAAGTTCCCGGAACATTTATTATGTATCCTGTTTCATCAAGTGCAATGTAATCTTTAAAAATATCAGTATTTGGTTTATGTCCAATAGCTACGAAAAATCCTGTTGCAGGAATCTCAATAACATCTGCAGTAGTTTTATTTAATGCTTTAATGGCATGCACTACATTTCCATCACCTAAAACTTCAACTGTATCATGGTTCATTAAAATCTCGATGTTCTCCGTTTTACGAACGCGCTCTTCCATGATTTTTGAAGCCCTGAATTTTTCACTTCTTACCAACATCGTTACTTTTTTACAAAGTTTAGACAAGTAATGTGCTTCTTCACAGGCAGAATCTCCTGCTCCTACAATTACAACTTCCTGATTACGGTAGAAAAATCCGTCACAAACAGCACAAGCCGAAACTCCTCCACCCATTTGCAAATAATGCTGTTCAGAAGGCAATCCCAAATATTTAGCTGAAGCACCTGTAGAAATAATAACCGTTTCACAGTGCAACTCGATTGTATCATTGATCCAGACTTTATGAATATCTCCTGAAAAATCTACTTTTGTAGCCCATCCATCACGAATATCTGCTCCAAAACGTTTTGATTGTTCTTGCAATTGAATCATCATTTCTGGACCAGTCACACCATCAACATAACCCGGAAAATTTTCAACTTCATTTGTCGTTGTCAACTGACCTCCCGGCTGCATTCCCTGGTATAAAACTGGATTCATATTTGCTCTGGCAGCATAAATAGCGGCAGTATAACCCGCCGGACCAGAACCAATAATTAGGCATTTAATTTTTTCGATAGTATCTGACATAGTATGATTGTATTAATAATTGACGGTGCAAAAATAAGTTTTTATTGTTGGAAAAAAGAACTCAACTAATCAGTTTTTGCTATTCCAAAATAGAGAATAACGAATATAGCAGAAATAAAAAAATCCTTTCTGTAAATACAAAAAGGATTTTTGTCGGGGTGGCAGGACGACCTGCCTATTCCTTAATTCGTTGATTTTATGGGTGTTCTCAAGTATTCTTCCAAAAAGGGTAGCCGAATAGGTCTCATTTATAATGACTTACCTTTGTAGCCGTTTGTTTCCTTGATCAATTTAATCGCAATCAGTCAATGTACTTTAATAAATGTAAATATATTAAAAATGTCAATATAATACAAGATATTAATAATCATCGTCTCGAATTACTAATGTCGTAAATTGGATAAACTGTTGTCTTTGACTATATTTTTTCTATATATATTGATAAGCAGTTATGGCACGCTGCGAAACATCAAATAGTGGACAAGTACACTGATCTTTCAGATTATAGGATTAAGTTTTATTTTAAAATAATCTTTGTCATCGTAAAGTCATATTTGTAGTTAACTATATTCTGATTTAATATCAATTCAATCACTTCATCTATAACTGTTAAAGGAACTTTAAACCATTCTCTAGGTATAAATCTATTTCCAGATTTATCATATAAATCAATATTCAAACATGCCTCAGCAAAAAAACGGTGCAACAGGTTTTCAAAAGCTTTTACATTTAAACTATAACAGTTGTAAGAGGCAATAATTTCTACATCTGCAAATAAATATGTAGCTTCATTTGAAGCATTTTTTATTCGCTCTTTTATTGGGTTTTTAGAAAATCCTATTTTATAAAGATGTTCTATTTTTTTGATTTCTGGGTTTCCTGATTTCGATTTTAAAATGTAAATCCAGCCACTTTGTATATCCTCTTCACCAACTGCACCAAAATTTTGCTGTAATTGATTGTCCATGTCTTTATCTCTGTTTGTAATAATTTTTCCGTTTTTTTGAATGGCTTTACCTAACGATCTAAATAACATGTTTGAAACAGTTCCGTTTTCAAATATTGTAACTGTTCGTCCTTCTATACGCATCCTATCGCCCGTTTTAATTTCCATTAAAGTCCTTTCAGCATTAGAAACTTCAAGATAAGCCAGTATTCCATCTACTAAATAGAAATTTCCCTCAATCAGATTATTTTCTGCATTAGAAAAATCAAGTAGTTTTCGTTTTCCAGCTTTTAAATCTTTGTGAACCTCTTGAAACATGATTTCATATTTCTTAAATTCTCGCTCAGACATAGACTTTCGTTGTGCAATATAATCAGCGTTAGCTCTACTAGGTCCTTTAGGAGTGTATTTAAATTCAAAAATAGAATTATCTCCAACTTCATCTAATAAACCAAGAGAATCATCATTTAAAATATCATCAATGGATTCAATTTGTAGTTCAACATCACCTAATAAATTAAATCGATCAAAAGCTTTTAAAATACTTTTCTTGCGCTCATTATTTTTAAATTCTTTCAGTCGTGAACATAAAGAATATTCGGACATCGAAGATGTAGATGGCTCTCTTTTATTCTTTTCAAAAAATAGATTAATTTCCTCAAAAGAATCAATCAAACGATCTTCGTCGGTTCGGACAAAGTTTTGTTTTCCTTTTGATTCTAATAAACCAAAATCATCATCATTAAAAATATCATCTAAACTTTTAGCCATTTTGAATTTTTCTACGTTTTGCTTCTTGCAAAATTAATAAAGCTTGAGCTAATCGTTGCTCTTTTGCATCATAAGAATTAATGTCCGGTGCTTTTCCTGTGTTTGTTTTCCATCGTTTAATCGCTTCCCAAGAAGCTATAGCTTCTTCTTCCGTCATTTCAATTTTGGTTATATTAATAGTGTCTTGAATTGATTTCAAGATAGAGGTTGTTACATTTTTAGATAAAATTTCAAACGCTTTCTGGAAAGGATTGACAGTATCTATTAAGTCTATATGAATGTCATCAATATTCACAAAGCTTCCAGCCATTCGTATAAATTTTTTAGTCCCATGTTCCTCCACTTCACTATTTTTAATTACAGAATCTACTACTACATACTGTCGTATTGCCTCGACGTCATCTTCAGCTAAATCAGGGTAAATTTCGCGAATTATTTTTGGAATAAGTACCCTGTTTATTATTTCAGGTTCCAAATTTCCTGGCAAAGCTTTTAGCATAGTGTCGTCTTGAAGAATACGTGCTTTCAAGTCATTTAAATCACTTTCAATTATGTCCTTTGCCCTTTGTGAAGTTGGTTTTTTAAAACCTCTTATTTTTATAGTATTTACATCTGAGTCCTCTTCTTCTCCATCATTATCAATATCCTCCATTGGTTTAAACTTAAAGTTCGGAGCTAATACTTGTTCCATCAATAAAGAGGCCGTTATCGCTTTGAGCATATTGTTTACTGCCAAACGGACATCATCATCTACAGCATCTGGTTGAGCTATTAAATTGGTAAATTGGGCATGTGACTTATTATTGCTATCGCGAGTTGCACGACCAATAATCTGAATAATTTCTGTTAGAGAACCTCTGTATCCAATTGTTAAAGCATGCTGGCAAAAAGGCCAGTCAAAACCTTCTTTTGCCATACCTAAGGCAATAATCATATCAATATCTTCGGGAGTTTTTACTCCACGTAAGTAAGCAACAATTTTATCCCTTTCCTTTTGATTGTCATTGACTAAATCTGCAATTTTCAAAATGCGTCCTGAACGTTTGCTTTTTACAAATAAAACACCTGTTTCTGTATCTTGATATTCTAATTCTCCAATACAGTCTATAACATGATTTACTTCTTCAAATTTATCCCCCGATGACTCAGCTGAATTGACACTAGGAATATGAATAATTGTTTTCAAATTTTCATTTAATATTTCTTCTAATGCTGACATATTACGTTCAGGTTGTATTTTATAGTAACGCCCCTGATAAAAATGATAACCGATTCCTAGTGACTTTAAATATTCGTAACCGTTTAGTTGATCGTAATAGTTATAAGTGACTTTAATGAATTTTTCTTCATCTTCCGGCAAGAGCACTGGGACACTATCTCCGCGGAAATAAGACCCTGTCATTGCTACTATGTGAGCAGAAGATTTCGCCATTATATTTCGCATCACATTTCCTAAAATATTATCTCCGTCCGCCGACACGTGATGAAATTCATCAATAGAAAGTAAACAATTATTGAAATCAGATTCTTGCAAACGTTCAAAAGCAAAACGCAAAGTAGCATGGGTGCAAATTAATATTTTTGAATCGGATTTTAAGAATTCTGCAAAAGCTTTTACTTTGGCCTTATCACTTCCAGGAGAACATAAATTATATTTTTGATGAAATTCCCAATCTGCATAAAAACCGTATTTTTTTAATTCTGTCGGAGCAAAGGAATTTCCGATGGATCGTTCTGGCACTGCCACAATAGCTTTTTTTAATCCTTGATTAATTAGTTTGTCCAATGCAAGAAACATTAAAGCTCGTGATTTTCCCGATGCAGGCGGCGCTTTTAATAATAGATATTTTGCTGTTCGTGAATCATAGGCTTTTGCTTGCATTTCACGCATCCCCAATTCATTAGTAGATTTACTTTTACCAGTTTGACCATAGGTAACATTAACCAAATTGATCGGGTTTATATAATTGTTGGCTTTATTATCTTCCATTTCTGTGTCTATAATTTTGCCCAAAAAAAGGCTAATTGTTTTTCTGTTTTTGTATTAAAGTCTAATCGAAATTATTCAATCTTGCCTAAATTCGTCAATTTTATTTTTTATCACATAAAATGATGAGCGTCATTTTAATTCAGTAAATTAACTTGATTGATTAACGAATAAAAATACTATTGTACTCTAGTAGTTATAATTATTTCTTCTTACTTAGAGCTTTTTTGGGCATTTTTTCTTTCGCAAACAAACTTGCTTTTTGATTCATTTCATCATAGAGTTTAAACAAATATTCTAATCGCTCAGCATCGGTATTGAAAGGAGCCAGTCGATAAATTTGCTCTATACACAAATCTAAATCTTTATGAGCTTGCTTTAAACCGCTAGGCATAGTGCCAGGATTATACAGCCAAGCCATAGTTTTTTCTGGATATTTTGCTCTCTCATCCAAAATACCAAAAACACATAGATTAATACGTTCTTTTTGAGTTTCATTGATAGTAGGGAATGGAAATGTATTATAACATAACTTAGCAGAATAACGATAATCAGTTTTTATTTTTCCTCCTACAGCATCAACCCAAATCATATGCATTTTGGAATGTAGTACTCCAAACAACCAAGGTTGGGCGTCATAAATTGCTAAAGCAGAATCTGCAATTATTGTAGCCGAATTTAAAAAACCTAATGGAATGTAGTCCCTTTTTTCAGACGAGTGACGGGGAATTATTATAGCATTGTCAAAAGCTATATTACGATCTCTAAATTGATGAGCTCGCAAAGCTAATTTGTTTGTCCCTTTGTCTTTGCTAGCTAATCTATGTTTTCGACTTTCTTCGATTCTATTTTTAATGAAGTTGTTTTCTAAGACTTCTTCCAATTCATCATCTTCAATCCAAAAACAATATCTATTAATTCCATTTATAAACTCAGTTGAACCTACCAACTTTCTAATAAATTTCTCAGTATTTGGGTCATTTGATGTTAAATTACTTTTCTCTTCTTCGTCTAATATTAATGCGCCACCATCATTTGGCATATTTCCGAAGTTCATTCGCATAAATCCTGCAATAGATTTCATACGTTCTGATATAATTACATTTGGAGCATCTAATAAATATGCATTAATATTTTTAGCTTCCTTTGCAACAGTTTCCGTAAAAATAAATTTATTTCTTGTAGAAATATTTCTTAATCCTAAAATTATAACTGTTACTCCTGCATTTCCTTTGGCGTTATTCGTCCATTTAAACGATAAATGTGCAAACGAAATTTCAATTGAATGCCTTAATACTTTATCCCATAACAGAGCAATTTGTTGACCTTGACAAATTGAATTGGTAGATACAAATGCCAGCTGTGCGTTAATACTTTCAATATATTTAGAGCCTTTGTAAAACCAAATAGAGATATAATCTAAATCTCTATATTTTTTGAAAGAACTAAACACTAAATCCATATCCGTTTTTTGTTCTTCGTCTTGAATTCTTGCTCCCAAATAAGGTGGATTTCCTATGATATATATTTCATCTCCTTCTTTTTTGGGGCAAACGCTTTCCCAATCTATTCTCGCGGCATTGCCAGCCTTTATATTTCCGGCTTCTTTCAGAGGCAATAATGGTTTGGATTGACCGTAGTCCAATAGCTCCTGCTCAAAAACTTGGTTTATTTGATGCTCTGCTAGCCAAAGCGAGAGTATCGCCATTTCGTGCGCAAAATCTTTTATTTCGATGCCATAAAATTGGTCTAACGAAATTTCGGTAAAATAGATTTTGCTTTGACCTCCTGTAATATTCATTTTAGATTGCGAATTCGGAATAATCGTTTGTGGAGTGTGTTCCTTAAATCCAATTTTTGATTGTACGCTCGGTATAATGACACTAGTTCCTGAATTCAAATCAATTAATTGTTTAATGATTTGAATTTCTAAATTACGCAATTCCTTATAGGTAATAATTAAGAAATTTCCGCTCCCACAAGCCGGGTCAAAGAATTTAATTTTAGAAAGTCTAACTAAAAGTTTATCTAATGCTTTCGCATTGTTTTTACTTTTTTCGAATTCTTCGTACAGTTCATCTAAAAATAATGGTTTAATTAATTTCAGAATGTTGACTACCGACGTATAGTGCATTCCTAAATTATTCCTTTCCTCTGGATCGGCCACTGCCTGAATCATCGACCCAAAAATATCGGGATTAATTTCAGACCAATCTA
This sequence comes from Flavobacterium piscis, assembly GCF_031457575.1. Lineage (GTDB taxonomy): Bacteria > Bacteroidota > Bacteroidia > Flavobacteriales > Flavobacteriaceae > Flavobacterium > Flavobacterium piscis_A. Next base: position 100,972 of record NZ_JAVDWQ010000002.1, read on the forward strand.
GTTCACCTGAATCAATTAAAATTTGTCGGGCTTTTTTAGAAAACTTTGGGCATTCAATATCATCGCGAAACAAGCCTCCGTTCACATAAGGGAAATCATTTAAATATGTGGGAAAGTTACCTTTTCCAGGCTCGGTGTTGAGTTTCTTAAACAGCAAAGATAGGAACTCTTTAACATCTGAACCATCCACTTGAGTATTGTTGACCAAGCTTTCAGTAAAAATACTTTTGACAGCAAAAATACCCGTATCTTCAGCAAAAAAACAAAAGAGCAATCTTGATAAAAAAATATTCAGCTGATGGCTCCCTTGTACTATCCAATCAGGATTATCAGCAACTAGTATATCATAAAGTTCGCCAAGTTTATAAGCAGCTTCACGATCCAATTTATTATCATTGCTAACTCGATAAATTTCTGCACCTGATAAGGGCAAAAAGAAATCTGTCTGGTCCGCAAGATTATCAATCGTAAAATCTTTATTCGTTTTAAGTTTGGTGTCAATTGCAAAAAAACTATTATAGTTGGTTACAACTATAAAACGTGGCTTTTGTCTGAGGATTTTCTCATCTTTAGACAACTCATCTATAGTATCTAAAAGATTACCTTCAATTAATACTTTAAAAAAGATTTTTCCTTTATAAAAAAGCTCGCCTTCTATTTTAGAAAGATTGTAGTCGCCTTTTTTTAAACGAGTAATAGTTGTCTTAGATAAGCCAAAAGAAGAAAGAAAATCATAAATAAAATTATCTTTATCGATATTGGTGGATATGCTCTGTAAAAGTTCTTTAATTTCAGATTTTTTCATCTTTCTGTACGAAGTATTTTTCAGTAAATATATAAAAGCTATTGGGATTATTAGTCAAATGGAGGGGCTAAATCTATTGGTAATAACCCGCTTCTTATAATAGTTAAAATATTGAACTTTTTCAGCAATATGGTGCGTCGTATTAATTTATAGCGTAAACTTATTTAGTAGATACTCCTTTTACCATGAAAGGAAAAGCATAAGTTTTTTTAGCCGACTACTGTTATTGTACCATATTTGAGATCAAAAAAAATACAATTCAATTAAAATTGAATTGTATTTTTTTTATTTGAGAACAGGTCGAACAAATTAATTGATGGTAATACTTTCCTTATCGGCTTCGGTGGCGAGGTCAATAACATTATGGATTATGAAGGCCTCAACCAACGAAAGTGCGTAGTCCCGATCAATGGGTAACATATCTGCCTTTATAACTTCTTCAATATATTGTTCAGGATTCCATAATTTACGTACTAACTCAGGATGTGCATGTTCAATACTTTGCAGTGTATCCTCGAATTTCCTGTCTGCTACTTCAATGAATTCCTTGTGATCTTTTTCACCCAATGGCAGGGTAGTAATTTTAATTGTAGATTTCTTTTCCATGGGTTTAATTTTTTGATTTTCAATTGATGCTTTATCTCTTTTAGCCAAACGGTAGTCGTAACCACTTTGATGGCCATCTACATCTGCAAAAACCGCTTTAAAAATGTCCAGTTTAAACTCGTCATCAAATAAGAAACCTTTCTCATCTTGCTCGCCCGAGATATAAATATCCCATTCCTCGATACTGATTTTATGCATGTTATCGAACAATAATTTTGATAATTCCAGTGCCTCTGGATTTGCTTTCAGAAGCACAGTCCATTTTTCAAATCCTCCCAGCCTGGCAATGATATGCTGTGCATTCATCAGTGTGAAATGGTTTTCATGGATCTCAAAGTCTGTGACCAGCGCATCAACATCGAAAAATTTTGGCGAATACTCAAAGAGATTGTCGCCTAACGAAGAATCGAAATAAGGTTTTTGTGTTTTAAAATCTTTGTGCAGATTTTTTGCTTGGAGTTTGAAGTACTCAATAGTTTTCATAATACATTCCTTTAGTACCAACTTAATTATCCTGGATATTTGCGTTCGTAATCTTTATTTGGATAATAAGCAGGTAGGTTAGCATTATTAAACTATTGGCTGATGAAATCTTTGCACGAACGAGCAAGCTTGCCAATAAGCATATGCAATTTTAGGAATTAAATTTTAATCCACCAAATTTATTATACAGATTTAGCGTACGAATGATTATTTATATCTTTGTATTTCAGCATTATACTAGATATAGGTGAATATTTGTAATAGGAATTAAAGTGCCAATCTGCTTCCTAAAATAATCATTGCGTATAATTGTTTTGCGGTAAGACTAAGTTAATCAGGTAGTAATACTTATTCATTGAATTAAAAAAAGGCAATTTAAACATTGATAATATTAAAAAGGTATGGGAAGTTTTTGCGCATTAACATTAAATGGTTATGAAATAGACGAGTCTAAAAGTTACATCAATACGTTATGGTCGTGCTTCTTTAATGAAGATGACAAACGTAGTCGTTATGTTTCATATGATCTTTATTACACAGAGCCCATTACAGATAATGATGAAGTGCCGACCTTTGAGTATGCCGCTTCTGTTGAAACTATGAAGCTGCGTCTTGAAATCATGGGATATACTCTAGATAAAGTTAAAATTAAATATGCAGAGGGCCTTGAGCGGGCTTTAAAAACCAGACAGCAATACAATACTGAACTATCAAGCACCGTTGAAGATACTGATGAAAATCATATCAGTACTTTAAGAGATGGCGGATTTGACCACTGGTTAACATTAATTAAGTATATTTTTGATAACAAAATTACCAACTATAGCGATAACCTTGAGGAATATGATGATATCTATCGCTTTATTGTTGATTATAATGACATTGACGAAAACTTGTATTTTGGTTACCCCAATATAGGTATAGGATACTTCCTTCGAGCAGCATTGGAAGCTGTAGAACCTTGTTCAGAATTAATTTTAGATATAACCTCCGTGGTTTATTCCGGATATTATAAAGAAGAAGAGCTTGTTTGTGCTAGCACCGCGCAGATACATCTTGATTCTACTTTACCATTCCAAAAAATTATCATCCTAACTGAAGGATCTTCAGATAGCAAGATACTAAGCAAAGCTTTGAAATTACTATATCCTAAAGTAGATAACTACTTTTCATTTCTGGATTTTGATACCTACAAAGCAGAAGGCGGATCAGCCATGCTTGAGAAAACAGTTAAATCTTTTGCAGCGGCTGGAATCAGCAACAAAATTATAGCATTATTTGATTATGATGCAGCTGGCGTAGCAGCGACTGAGAGATTAAAGAAGAGAAAATTCCCTAGCAATTTTAGAGTAATGAACTTGCCTGCAATTGATCTTGCAGATAACTATCCAACTATTGGACCGCAAGGAATAATAAATGAAAATGTCAATGGACGTGCGTGCAGTATTGAAATGTATTTAGGTATTGATATTTTAACCGACACAAATAACCAGTTGGCTCCTGTTAAGTGGAGAAATATTGAACCACAAATAAATACTTTGCAAGGCGAGATTTCTCATAAAGCTGACCTGCAAAAAAAATATTTGAAAAAAGTAAAAATTGCTAACGAAAAAGGCTTGCTTCAAGCCAGGCATGACTGGAATGGCTTAATATCAATATTTGATAGCATATTTGCTGTTTCAGCTAGTATCGATCATGCGCCAACGTACCTGAATTATCGCTGATTGGTATCTAATTTAAAACTACATTGGAGTAGTCAAACATTAAATGATAGATAGAAAATGCTTGATTGTTGTGTTTCCTTTTGTGCTTGGAAAGATATGTCCCATTTACAGAACTATGGAGCTTTTCCGGTAGTAGAAACAAGTCCGTATTGATCGTTAATGTTGCCTTTAAAATGTCATTGACTTCATCAGAAATAATTTGATCATTTAGGCGTGTATTTTCAATAAAAGCTATCTGTCCCTCAAATGGTAGTCTCAGATCATGGTGAGCCCTGTTTACAAACTTTTCTATATCCAAAACATAATCTTTTGAGTCGGATTTTATTGATATCCGTTTACACTCAAGGGCAAAATAAATGTTTTCATCTGGTTCATGTAGCCACGCATTCTGCAGTCCCAACTTATTTATGAAAACGTCGATTTTATCAGGTTTTGTTTTTCCGTCAGTAAAATCCGTGTATCTTTTTTGTGTTTCACAAGCAAAATTTATTTGCTCAAGATCAGATATTTTATTTTTTAATAATTCTTTTTGTTTTACTAAATATTTTTCTACAAATTCAAATTTTAAATGATCTTCAAACATGACAGTTCCAGCGGCACTAACGTCGCTTTTAGAATAAGTTATGCCATCAGACTTAAAAAGCTTATGACATTCAAGTACATATGAAAGAATTTGTTTTATCCTTTTTTCTGTGATAGAATTTCTTCTGGCCTTAACGAATGTAGAAGCTTCAGAACCCATTGGAATCAGCATTTATATGGTTCAATTCTGATTCTTCGATAGCTTCTTTAAATTCAGCCACATCATACCATGCAATTGCTTGATGCCAACACTTGTATTCGTTAGGCTTAATTATATAAAAAGAATTCTTTTCAAAACCTTTTATATCTTTTTGAATGAATAAATTGTGCTCCGAATTTTTTGCATCTGTAATATTTGAAATACTTAAGGAATTTGCTAATTTTTTCAATACTTCTTTTTCATTTTTTCCGACTGGATAAATTATTTTTTCTTTAGGTTTTTCATTAGAAAAAACAAAGTTAACAGCTATAAAATAGTCCAACGGATATATCTCTACTTGTAAAAATTCGTCATCGTAAATTTTTTCAAATTCTTGTATATAAACATTTACATAACTATTTAGTACATGCACTCTATTTCGATGATCATTTTCATTAAAATCGGAAACTAAATGCTGCTTGCTTTCTTGAAATTGATAGCGGGCAACGTTCATTACATAGTCAATCAAATCTTTTTCAAAGTCCTTAATTTCATAGATTTCTTCAACAATACGATCGATTTCATTTAATATCGCTTTTTCTGGTTCACCCTGATAAAGCATACTTGGATATTTTTTATAAAAGTCTTTGTATGGTTTCAGTAAATCTCCAACGATAGATACCAGCTTAGTTTTTTGAGATTGATTCGGCTCAATGAATGGAAAAGATAAATACTCGTTCAAATTAATTTCAGGATTGTAAACTCCCCAATTTGAAGTTGTTAAGTATTGAAAATATGTATATAGGCTAGAATTTAAAAAAGAAAATATCTGCGAAACAAATTCGTCATCACTTCCAAGTGGAACACCATATGCACTGTTTCTAAAAACCGCACTATCTTCACAAAGTGATACGCTTATTTCAGTCTCCCTTTTAGGTCTCCTAGTAAAAAGAATCTTTTTACCAGTAAACAAACTTGCATTTCTACCAGCTTCCAGAAAAACATCTTCTTTCTCCAGTATTTTGGCATATTCTGTTACAGGGGTATAAAACTTTTGAATGTTATCAGTTTCGATTATTGGCATACCAATCAATTCTTCAAAATATCTCTTTGGCGTACCTTTATGGATACCATTTCCCGGTTTAGGAGAATTTTGCCTACCAATAAAATCCTCAGTAGTACTGTTGATCCCACCTAGTCTTTTCAAAAATAAATAGTCTAAAGTGTTACCATACAACGCAACTTTAAACATCCAATCATTATCTATGAAATACTTTTGGGAAATAGATTTATGGTCATACTTTTCAAGTACAAGATTTTTTGAAAATTTGTTAAAAAACCTATTCTGTTTGACTGATATATGTTTAACAATCGAATTAAAGTTAGCTTCTTGCAGAGAAGGATTGCTCTTAAAAAATAAAATCATCGCAGGATTATCTGCACCTTCAAATACTAGTCTTCGTACTGAAGACAAATCAAAACATTGGGTTAACCCATTATGATTTAGGAAGTGATGTTTGAATTTCTTTGCCTTATTATTATAAAAAACTTTACTGGTAACTATTAATGCCACTTCAGAATTATCCTGGACAAAATCTTTAACTCTTAGCAGATAAGATTGCGCAATCTGCTTATCACTTACTATCTTGCTAAACTTAGTTTTGTCAAGCCAATCTAAATGTTCTATCGAATTGTCACTTTTCCAGGGCGGGTTTCCCAGTATGAAATTTAACTTCTGATTTTTAATATTATTCAGAACTTCTTCTTGCTGAAGATCAAAAAAGTGAATTTTAAAAAAATTTTTATCTCGTAAATTTGGAAAATGATATTCATCTATATCGCCTGGGCTTTGGTAATCAAGCAGAGCGACATAAATAGAGAAGCACGCAACATTAATAGCTTCGTCATTAATATCAATACCGTAAAGGTTATTTTCAGCAATTTCTCGAATCCTATTTCCGAATGTTATATTGTCGCTTTTATCATTTATTACTAACTCGCGCTCAATCATTCTTCTTAAAGCCTGAACCAGAAAAATACCAGATCCCATTGCTGGATCAAAAATCTTACATTGACTTGTTGAACTGTTTTCTTCGAAATATTTATCTACAGTTTCAGTAAGAATATAATCAACTAAGAAAGGCGGGGTGTAAACTGCTGAAGTTGCATTCTTCGTATCTTCATCCAGCAGTGTTTCGTATATACCGCTTATGAGCTCTACCGGGATAATACCAAAATCAAAAACGTCATACTGAAAATCGAAATCAGAAAATAAATGATGCTTATCCTCCACGGTAACTCCGTCTGGATTAAACAGTTTCGAAAGCAGCAATGCCTGTTGTGGTGTTAATTCAATATTTGAGCTTTTAAAAAGCACACCGTTGAATCTGTTATTTAAATAGTCGAAGAACGCAACCAATTGTTTAGGCGTTGCGATCAAAGCACTAAGAGATCTTCTTCGCTCTGTTACATTCGAAACTTCTCCAGAGATGAAGGCGGTATCTATCTTAATTTCCCTATCTATAAGATAACGAATAAATATTAATCTTAAAACCAGTATTTTCGCTAAACTTTCATCTAAGCTAAATTTGTCTTTTAGTAGTATTATTGTTTGCTTGATATTTTCGAAAAGTTGCTGATTAACACGTTTTTTTAAAACTGTCTTTTTATGCTTTTCGTAAAACCAGTCAAAAGATTGTCCGCTTTGAAGATTCCAAAAGGAAAACCTCGTATTTCTCTCCTCCTCAGATAATAGAATTTCTTCTAATCCTTTATTCTTTTCAAAATTTAAAGCATTGTATACTTTGATTTCAGCTGCTTTTATTACAAAAATGACCGGTGAATTATCAAATGACCATACCTTCTTATGAATATCTTTTTCCCTTTCCACATCATAATTTCCAGTTAAATCGAAAAAAAGAATAAGGGGTTGATTATTAAATACATAAAATGCGTCGGCTTCAAGATCCTGAAGTTTTTTAACTATATCAGATGGGAAATCATTAAACACCTCGCCATCTTCTTCATTTCTGAAGAAAACCGCTTTGTTTTCTATTAAATCTAGCTGATTTAGAAGGCTTTTTAATGACTTTTTCAAAATATTAATTAAATGTTTTTTACAAAAATAAATATTTATATTTATATCCCGAAGATATTAAATGTATGATATGATAGCTTATAATTAAAAGCTATAAAACATTGGGCTAAATTATAACATTATATCTCAATAAAGATTATCTCACTTGTTATAAATCGTCACAATTTCTCTATCATTATTTTTCAGAGCAACTGTTTGAAAACGAAAATCATTTTTAAAGCAAACTTCTTTATAAAAAATATCCAGCAGAGAACATTTTTGATTTGTTGTGACAAGTTAAATTAGGTTAAATTGCTACTTTACTTCAATTCCTAGTTCCTTTAAAATATCCCTTTTCATCCTGCTCAATGGTCGTTTTTCAAAATGGTTATCTGTATGATGAACCCCAAAAGCTAATCTATATATTTCTTCTTCAGAAATACTTAAACCTTTAAATTGGGTGGCTAAAATTTCCAAATAGCGATCTGTATAAGTGTCCCTAATTAATCTAAGGTCTTTAATTTCATCCTCATGAGTTTCATATACGTCTTGTAATTTAAATGCATCAATCGTATTCTGCCCTTTTTCACTCAAACCACGAACATTAAAACTGAAATTCGAATAGTCCTTATGTTTCCAGCTAAAAACCATCTTTGTGTTAATTTCAATATCTAGGTAAGGGTGGTAATGTAGATCCAATTTCATATCTAAATTTTTTTTTACTGCGCTGTTACAGACATGGCAGCTTGGTATCAAATTGTAAAATGAAAGCGCTAAGATTGGATTTTTACTCTTAGGAAACCAGTGGTCAAATTCAGGTCGTGTTATACAGTTTGTGCCATTGACGGTTACAGTCTTGGTATATAGTCTGTTGCAGTAAACGCATGTTTGGATATTTAATGCCCTTGCGAGATCGTACGCATGATAAAATTCATAAAATCCCTCTTTGTTAACCCAATTCTCATAATTAAAAAGTAGCTGAAGCTCTTCCTTGCAATGATAATATTTTGTCTTTATGCTTTCAAGTTTATCTGGAGTGCCAATTAGAATTATTCTTAAATTTGCTTCATTGTTGAGGTATGAGCGTAATCCTTGAGTAATACCATTCATTATGTTGATCCTGGGCATTCCAGAAAAAGGGGCGCTTTCAGCATAACTAGCGCCATTAAGTTTCTTCATAATAACATATTTCATGAATTTGAAATGTAAGGCAGCTGCATCTTTTATTTTTTGATCATTTGGATTTATATAAATCATAAATTATCTCTTCTATTAGTCAAAATTGTTATCTCCCTCTCAAGCAGCTCACGTTGCAAATCTTTTCCTTCTAACACCTCATCCAACATTTCGGCCAGTTTAAATTTTATAATTGGCTCGTCAATCATCGCAATAACATTTTTGTGAACATCAAGGATTTTACCGTCAATTAAGAAATTCTCTGTGTTAGTTGCCTTTTGTAATTTACAGTCGTTTATCCATTGAATTGTATCTTCAATCTTACGTTTAGCAAAATCACCAATTAAATTTTTATCTTGATCATTAAAAAAGAATGAGTCTGCAAGAAGGTCCGTAATATTTGCTCCAAATGACTTCTCGGGTTTCTCGCTTCCTTCCAGAACTATTGTCTTTTTGGAACTATCTTTCTTAAGGTAAATAACATTACTGTTTGGAATATCTGACAGTGTTAGCGGGTCATGAGTTGTGAATATAATTTGAAGGGATTTGAATGTAGCAATTTCTTTCATAATATCCGGTAAAACTTCAACTATAGAAGTTACAAACCTCTTTTTCCATTCTGGATGATACCCCAAATCAGCTTCGTCAAGAAGCAAAATATAATGTTTCCATTTATGAGCATTATGTTGGGAATTCATTGTATAATCGTAGAATTCAGAATATAAATTAAGTAAGGCCTTTTCTCCCGTTGAAAGTCTTTGACTTTCTCCAGAAATCGCATCATAGAAATTAAATTGTAATAGTGAATGTGTGTTTTTTGGCAAGACTGTTTTCTCAAATATTTTTAGTAGTTTTTTGTAATTTTTGACAATTGCCGTAAACGTTTCAGTGATAGCTTCATCTTGGTTAGGATTGGTGAAAATAATTTTATCTCTTTCGAATTTAAAGCCTTCTTTTGTGTCTAATTCCTTTATAAAATAGTAAAAGGTTTCTATCGCGTCAAATAATTGAATTGCTTCATTAACAGCAAAGTAATTATCAAAAGATGAACTCGTGATACTTGCCTTGACATGATGCTTAAAAGCATCCGGCTCCATATTCAAAAAATCCCTGTAAATTTCTGTATTAATAACATAAATATATTGCGCTTTGAATTTCTGGAGAACATCTTCAAATCTTCCTTCAAGAATTTGCTCAATATTATATAAAATCCCACCACTTCCCTGGACCATAGGATAAGTATTATTCACTATCAGAATGGCAAGAATATTGACTTCTATATTTTCTATGATATTATTTTGGGGATGTGTAAATTGATCATAAGTACCTTCAGAAAAATTGTACTTCATCCACAATTTGTCGAGAGCAGAATCCATTCCCTTTTGCATATTGGATATTGCGTAAACTTTTCTGTAGTCTACTTTGTATTGTAACCTTCCCTTAATTGAAACTCCATATATTACGGGGAAATTTCTCTTATAATTATTTTTTAAAGTTTGGGCAAGAAAGGAATAATTAAAAATGACTTGCTTTTCTAGACGGTTTAAATAAAAATCTTCAAGACTACCTTCAAATTTTGAAGAGAAATTTGTGTGAGATACTATATCTACTAAATCAAAATCTGCGATAGGTGAATAATACTCGCTTTTAACTTTTTGCGGATGTTTAATAATTCTACTTGCATCTTTGTAATTAAGATTCGTCAAAACTTTAAAACCATTAGAGGTTTCATATACAAAAGCTATATTTTTATTAGAAGAACCATTTCGGATTTTATCAAAATTATCAATTAACTCTTTTAGTAAACTTGTTTTTCCAGCTCCATTTTCACCAACTATCGACGAGACTAGCGAAATTTGATTACCCCAAAATCCTTTAATAAAATTGGGGTTTACACTTATGACTTCCACCAGTAACTCATCGTTTTTCTCAATTATTGAGTAATTGTAGGCGCCACCAAAGTTTATTACTTGTGGTTTATTAAATAAAAAATGATTTTTTAAGTAAACTGCTGCTAGCCTCATATATAAATGTTTAATCAAATATATAAAACAATTTAAGCGAATACTATTACAGTAGGTAGATAACTGAAACCAAATAATTTTCGCGTTGCTGTTTTAATAAATGAAATTTTAGCATTCAGCTTCTTTCGATAAAAACAATAGAAACTTGAACTACTTTATACTATTTCTACTCCCGGCAGTTTACTAAAGCTATATTCACTACTTCCTCATTTTTTTTAAACTAAAAATCCAGTATGCTTTTGTCTCATTTCAGCAGCAAAGGTATTTCCGTGTCCTTAACGCAATAGCAAGGCCAGGCCCTTCAGGTTTGACAAAAAATCTCCACCCATACGGGTTGTATTTTTTGTCAAAACCTTGCTATGGCTAGACACTAACCTTTTTATGCTCCCGAAACGAAACATAGCATACTCCGGCTCTTTAGACGAATAAAAAAAATGTCAGCATTGAGAAATAAAATATTAAAAATGGATTTGATGAAACAAAACAGCACCTCCTCTCATTGCCGAATAAAATTTCAAAAAAAAATTAATCACTAAAAATCGTAGGAATTATGAACATCACAGGAAGAGTGACAGCAGATGCGCAGGTACGCAACGTGTCGAACAACAAAACAGTAGTAAACTTTTCGGTAGCCATCAACGACAGCTACAAAAACAAAGCGGGCGAGCGCATAGAGCAGACAACGTTTTTCGACTGCGCCTACTGGCTTAGTCCAAAAGTAGCACAGATACTCACTAAAGGTACGTTGGTAGAACTGACAGGCAAAGTGAGCGCAAGAGCGTGGACAGGAAGTGACGGACAACCGCACGCAGGACTGAACTTCAACACCTCGCAAATTAAACTGCACGGGGGCGGTAAAAGAGCCGAAGCGGTACAGGCTCCTACAGGAAACAACAATGATGATACAAAGGATGACCTACCATTTTAACAACGAGTACCTAAATAATTTAAACAATTTAAAATTTAAAATCATGGCACATAATATCAATTTTAACAGCGAAACAGGACGTTATTCTTTCTTTAGCGTAAAGGAAAAAGCGTGGCACGGACTAGGGCAAATTGTAGAGCAATACCCAACAAGTGAAGAAGCTATCAAATTTGCAGGATTAGATTATGAAGTCGTTAAAAGTCCGCTATTTACCAAAGGTTCGGGTATTATTCAAACGGCTGACAGTATCGAGATAGGGAGTAACGAATTGGAAGTCCCTAACTATTTTGCCAATATACGCACGGATAACAATGCAGTATTGGGCGTGGTAGGCAAAGACTATCATATCGTGCAAAACCGTGAAGCATTTAATTTCTTTGATGCCATTGTAGGCGGTGGAGAGGGAATACTATATGAAACCGCAGGAGCGCTGGGTAATGGGGAACGCATATTTATCACAGCCAAACTACCCGACTATATCCGAGTTGGAAATGGTGATGATGTAACCGAAAAATACATTTTCCTGACCACTTCGCACGATGGTAGCGGAAGTATCACAGCCGCTTTTACTCCTATTCGTATCGTATGCCAAAACACGCTTAACGCCTCCTTACGCAGTATGACTAATGTAGTGCGTATCAAACACACTTCGGGAGCAAAACAGCGTATTGAGAACGCTCACAAGATTATGGGATTGGCGAACACCTTGAGCAGTCAGTTAGAGGGCATTTTCAATGAATGGGCAAAAGTAAAGGTATCCGACCGAGAGGTAAGAAAGCTAATCCAATTAGCACTTTGTCCTAATAAGGAAACGTATGATTTGCTTAAAAAAGGTGCGGAAGATGAAATCTCCACCGTGTTCAAAAATACAGTTGAGGATGCTTTTGTATATGCTATGATTAGTGACACACAGCAGATGGAAACTACAAAAGGCACATTGTTCGGAGCCTACAACGCTGTTACAGGCTACTATCAGAATGTACGCAATTACAAAGATGATGAAGCCAAGTTACAGAGCATTGTTTTGGGCGGTACTGCTCAACTCAAATCACAAAAAGCATTTGACTTGTGTACAGGCTTTGCCTTGGATGGTGCAGAAATCCTAAACCTTAATTAGATAACCAAAGGCTACCGCCTTAATCGGTGGTAGCCTGTTATAAAATAACTGATGTGAAAGCAAAATCAATAGACGAAGCTAAAAGTATGGCTAAATCACAAAGCCTTGAAACGAAATACAAAGACGAGGCTGTATATATCATTTACTGCAATAGAACCGAGTATTTCTATATAGATACCAATAGCCTTTTAAGGACTTGGGAAAATCTTACAGGCTATTATGAGAACGGAGTTTATACCGCTGAAAACCGAACCGATAAGTTATGAAGATAACAGATTTGAACGGCTGTCCTATTGAGGTGACCAACCTGAAAGAAGCCATTAAAATGGCAGGACAGTACAAGAAATACCGCCACGAGGATAAAAGTTTCTCCGAGTTCGATAAAAGGCAAAGAACCTATTGGACAGATATGTACGAGAAACTCAGAGCCATTAAAAAACAATTAGACGACAATTAAAATTTTAAAACGATGAATACAAATTTTTTCAATCAGATAGCACAGTTGCAGATTACAGGTGATTTGCAACTTACCATAGCACAGGGGGCAGAAAACAACCTTATCGTATCGGTTATGCTCCAAAATGAACAATGCGGAGATAACGCAAAGAACATCATACCGCCCCTTAATCTTCGGGGAACAGCCGAAGAACTCGACAACGGTTTTTTCGAGAAGATAACCACACCCATACAAGCCGTTTCGGGCTTAATGGTCGATATGGAAAGCTTTATGAAGCAGTTGGAAGAAACCAAAAAACAGTCGGCAATGGAAAAAGAAAAAGCGGACAGGCAGAAGAAAGAACAGGAAGTCAAAGACAAGAAGTTCAAAGACGCAATGGCAAAAGCGGATGAACTTGAGAAAGAAGGAAAGCACCGAGAGGCGTGGGTAAAAGTACCCGAAATTACAGAGTTCCCTGAAAAGGCTGACGAGATACGCAGACGTAAAAGAGAACTGTCCGACAAGTTTTCTGCGCCAAGTCTTTTTGGTGCTATCGAGGAAGAAAAAGCCGAACCCGCAAAAGCGGAAGAAGTAACTGCCGAGTACTTAGCAGAAACTGAGGAGGAAAACTAAATGTAATAACTTAAAATTCATAATCATGTTATTAGCAACGCAATTGGAAAGAGTGTTTATACTTAAAGATAAAGGACACGATATTATATTAACCGATCCTGAACCACGTTGGAGCGTGGAAGCAGTACTAAATTTTTATGCTAACAGATATCCTATTTTGACAACCGCCAAAATATCTGCACCCCACATCAAGGATGATGCAGTAGAATACCGATTTGAGAGCGTAATGGGAACTAAAGGATAATCTAAAATTTTAAAGCAATGGACTATGCACAAACATATCATATCGGGAACAATAAAGCCACCCGAAGAAAAACGACAAAGGCAGTTGTACAGACAGCTCAGCGAGTTCAACCAATGGATGCAAAAACCAAAGGATGCCACCGAGGTTCAAAAAGACAAACGCAAGTCAGTACCTGTGGAAATGTTGCCAATGGTTTTCTAAAGACTTCGTTCCTGCCTAGACTGAATGGAACGGAAACTGTACAGGCTTGCACAGAAACAGTAAGAACAGAAAGGGATTTTTATCAGTCCCTTTCCAAACTTGCCAAGCATTACAAGATAGAACCAATACAGACCAGTCAATTTCAATACCCGTACAATATGGCATTGGCTATATGGGATATTGAAGAAAAGTTAAAACAAAGTGTTCTGAATTGGCACGAAATACGTTTGGTGCAGGATAGTAAGAGAACCTATTTCATCAGTGAGGAAAAATACAACACAGGGACAACCCTTTATTATATACCGATTGAACCGCTGTATCAGATGCTCCACGACCCCAAACGCAAAAGAAACGCACAATTGCTTATTTCTGTTTGCTCGTACCTGTACCACATTGCTGATATTCCTTATTTCAGACAGGAAAGCAGTTATCTGTATTGGATGTATGAAATGCACAAAGAATGGGTGGAGCATGACAATGAAACGGAAGAAAACGAAGTGTATAAGCTTGAGTTTGAAAAAGCGGAATTCATTGGAGATTGTATCGAGCAAAAGATTTTTAACCCAATGAGTTTACAGGTATTTGGTCAGCGTTTAAACACTTTTAAAAGAAGTGATGCATTCGACCATGAGTGTTGGCTGACGGCTTATAATGCCTTTGCACTTTTTACGGAATATCCAAAGGCAAGCATTTTCCGAAATGCTCCAATGCCTGAACAAGACCCTGATAACGATGACGACGACAATGAAACCATTGGTATGGAAAAATATATCTCTTTTATATCGCACACAAAAGGATGGCTTTACGAGAACCTTGCAGAGAGCATCAACAATGAATTCAACGAATACGCAGAAATGCAGGAACCGACAGTCTGCAAACGTTTTGACAAAAAAGAGGTAACGAAAACCACCCTTGATTTTGAAAACAGATTATTTGCCCTTCTGGACGATATGTGCAGTCTGCTTTACAACTATAAAACCACAAGAAAATGAAAAATACAACAGATATAACTGAAAGCTTCGGAACGCTGTACCATCCTAAATCCGCACTCGTTTTCTATGAAACCAAAGGAGCAGACAGCGATGTATATGTGGAGCATTTCGATATGGACAAGAACGGCAATCCTGTTAACGCCCACCCACTGACAGAGCGGGAAGCCAAAGTATTGGCAAGGGCATTGGTAACAGAAAAGGACAAGGATAAAGCCTTTTTAAAATCCAGCGGAATACTGCCGACAAACATACTGCACATCAATCCAAACAAGGATAAGGGTGCGGTACTATGGTACACGAAAGCACAGCAAAGGCAAATGTATTTTGTGGACACTTTGGGCATACCCAGCGGAAAGGCACAAGTACCTGCAATGCTTTGGCTGGCAAGCAAAAGCAGTCTTACCGTATTTGCCTTGGCAAACGACAGAAGACCGACAGAGAAAACGCCGTTGCATTATGCACCATTTTTCAATATCTACGAAAAAGGTAATGTATGTATGGGAACAGTTACTATTGATATTACAAATTCGGCTTCAGTCGAGGAATTTACCCGAGCGTGGGAACACTATTTTTTTAATTCTTATTTCAGTCATTCATTATGCGAAAACCTGACAAGAAAAAACATTGTAAACCTTTGGAAAGACCTTATCCAAACAGGAAACCCTTTTCCTAAAGAGGTACTGAAAAAAAATAACAAAACCCTTAAAAATCTATTGTGATGAATACCGAGAAAACAAAAATACATTTTACGGATAACTACCTCATAAATCCGACTAACCCTATCACTGTAAACTTAATCGGTGCAGGAGGCACGGGTTCAAAAGTATTGACCGCCTTAATGGAAATGAACCACAGCTTAATTGAACTTGGACACGCAGGGTTATCGGTTCGCCTTTGGGATGACGATATTATAACAAGTGCCAATTTGGGCAGACAGCGTTTTGCTGAATGTGAGGTTGGGTTATATAAATCCGTTGCCCTTATAAACCGAGCCAATCGTTTTATGGGAACTTATTGGAAAGCGGAAACCCAAAAATTTGAAAAAGACAGTTTGGGAAGACTGCTCCAAAATGCACAGGCAACTATCTATATTACTTGTGTGGATAATGTAAAGGCGAGATTTGGCGTTGCCGAAATACTTAAAGAATTATGCAACCGCAGAAATCATAGAGATACACCTAAATATTGGTTAGACTTTGGCAACAGCAAACATACAGGACAGGTCATATTATCCACTATTGGAGAAATTAAGCAACCCAATTCTGAAAAGTATGAAACGGTGGCAAGCCTGCCATTTGTTACCGAAGAATTTGGGGAATTGCTACTACAGTCCGAAGAACAGGACGACACACCAAGCTGTTCCTTAGCAGAAGCCTTGGAAAAACAGGAATTGTTTATCAATTCTGCCTTGGCACAAATGGGATGTTCGCTGTTGTGGAGTTTGTTCCGTTATGGCATGACCGAGTACAGGGGATTTTTCCTTAATCTTGGAAATTTTCAGTCACAACCCCTAAAAGTCGCCTGATCCAAAATCGGGCGGCAAAAAGACACTCCCTCCCAAAAGGTCGGGACAGTCTTTTTGCGTTTAAGCGGTGCAGTCATTTTAATAAAAATGCACAATGCGCCATTTTATCAAACAGACTGCGAAAATTTTATAAGGGATATGCAGTATCCCTTTTGTTATTTTAGAGGACTTCTTTTCTTTCCGTAAAAGCGGCCAAAGAAAAGAAGCAAAAGAACGCCGCAATTCGGACAGCTTTTTATAATTGTTATCCTATTTAACTGGGACTGTTTTCCAAACAGAAAAACCCTTAAAAAGATGTTCAATGTGTTCAAACTCAATAAAAGCGATCAGTTCATTTTTACACTTCCCTTTAAATCCCCTGAAACACTGAAAATCCTTGAGGGGGATATTTGCAAGTTCTCCTATGGTAGTAATCCCTAAAGCCTCGATTATAGTGAACATTCTCTTGCTGAAAGGAAAATGGGTATCATATAGCAATTTATTCAGGTCAGTTTCAGCTTTACTTCTTCTTTTTTTAATCCGCCCTGTTTCGTATTCAAAGTCTTCTTTTAACTGCTCTAATTTCTGTTTATAGTGGTCTATATCGTCAAGCAGTTCAGTAACACACTTCACTTTTTCAAATGTCCTTTCATATAATCTACGGACACTCTCGCCGGTGACCCCGTAATTGTCACCCACCTCCTTAAGTGTCATTTTATCTATCAAAAGTTTCTGGAGTATATCATATTCCTTTTCAGAAAGTACCTTTCTGGACATTTCGATATAAAATCTATTGGTACGGTCTATCAGTGTATTAGTTAACATCATTCGTAAGATTGTAGTTAAGTGTCGTCACAAAGTATATATAGTGCCTCACAAATTTGTAGCGTGCTCCTGAATTAAGCCAAATCGCTGTTTCCTGCTAAGTAGCTTAAGGCAGTTTTACTTATTGTCTCGCTGAAATAATACTCTCCCTGATCCAGCTTGATTACAGCTTTTTTTAGTTTTTCAGGATCCGAACCTTTCAGTACATAGCCCCGAACGCCAAGACTAAGCATTTCGATTATACTTTTCTTATTGTCAAGACTGCTGAAAACCAATATCTTGATCTCTGGGTATCTTTCTGCCATCTGCTTGGCTGTCTGGTAACCATCCATAACAGGCATGCTGATATCAAGAATACAAATGTCTGGCAGTACTTCCTGCATCTGCAAACCCTCGATTCCTTCCTGACCGTTAGCAGCATGAAGCACCACTTTAAAATTACTATATTCCAAAAAATTTTGAAGGGATATTCTAAGCCCTTCATGGTCATCAATTAAGGCAATCGTAATCTGATTCTCTTTTTCCATTATTGCTTATTTAATGTTGAACAAATTATAGAAAATAATGACCCATAATTTGTCGCCATAGGACTTTCGTCCTATATGTAGTGATTAAAGACTTTATTAATACTTCAGAGTAATAATAAAAGGTCTTTATAAATTACTTGTCGATAACTGCAAATATGTTCCTGCTTAGTTAAGTAGCCGTAATCGCCGTTCTATAAAAAATATGGCGCAGACCACTACACTTATCGGAACTGAGGCACTGGTATACCCGACCACGAATAAGCGAGCGCCCACGCCAATGGCATGAGCGTCCTTACTTATTTGTCTCGCGGTCTTTAAAAATTACCAGTTTTCAGTTACCGAGCCTTAAGCAAAAACACTAAATGAGTTTTCTATATTTTGTCCAAAGATAGTAACGTTTGTGAAGTTATCCAATGTTTCTTTAACAGAATCCGTTAATAACTGACAATAAAACAACCCGAAGATGATCTCCGGGTTGTGCTTAAAAAAATCGAAATTTTACTGTTTATATTAAACTAATATGGTACTCTTAATCGCTACTGTTAAATTCAAAACTCAATTGTTTTTCATTCCCAAAGTTATCTGAAATCCACACTTCAAAAGACTGGGAAACGGTGGAGTTTGAAGTGTAATACAGTCTGAACTGTTCTGTTGGTATCGAATATAAATCATTTGGCTGGTAAGCCGGTTCATTGTAATAGCGCAATGTGCCATGTCCGTCGAATTGAAAATAGCGAATAAAATAGTGCGTGCCTGTGTAATTACCTGTAGGCTCTATTGTTAACCTTATTTCTACGGTATCTCCAATGGCAATTTCCTTGGGTACGGGCATGACATTTACCTCAAATGGGAACTCATGCTGTATTTCCAGTTCTTCCTTATCACAGGATAAGAGTGTGGCAGAACTTAGCAGGACTGCCAGCAATACCTGCAGTAACCCTATTCTCAACTTATTAAAAAATGCTGTCATCGTTTTTCGTTTTAAAAATTAAATCTTAATCCTACACCTGCGGATGGGCGGAGCTGTTTCAGGTCAGTACCCCACAAAACTTTTGTACGCCCTTGGAGGACTAGTACAAATCGGTCAGATAGGTATGTTTCAAAAGACAGCCGTCCGCCAGCACCGTAAATGAAATTGTCTTCACTTACAATTTTCGCCCCGTCAAATAAAAGCTCTTCGCCTCGATTGATACTTTCATACCCGACTACACCTGTTATAGCTGCATTGAATGTAATGTTCTTACGGGCATCACCCAGCAGCAAGAAACTGTAGCCGCCTTCTGCGGTATAGGTCTCCTGCGGAATGCGGAGGTCTTTATATTGATAATATTGGTGTGCATACTCTAAAGCCCAAAGCTGGTAATTCCCGTTTTTACCATTTACGATCATAGCCGCATTAATGTAATAATCATTGCCGATTTTGTCATTGGATAATACACCTGCATTTACTTCCAGTCCTTTTTGTTTAGGCAGCATACGTTGTGCTTGCGCAATTGTGATACTCATCAAAACGAGCATTACTGTATAGATATACTTTTTCATTTTCTATTGCTTAATGGATTACTAAAACTTCAGATGCATGTCGCTAATTAATCGGGCTTTTATCAAATCCGAATTTTCCACCTGAAGCGTCTGATGCCTTCCGCCGTTCTTCTCAAAAATCTCAATCAGCAATACCTTATCATCGGCAATGGTAAATTGGTCCAAAAGGAATACGTTTTGTTCGACTTCTTTACTGCCAATCACACCCAGTGGCTTGTAACTGCGAAGCGGTATCATCGGTCTTTCCTGTATCACGGTGCGTTTGGCTATTTTCTTATCTACCACCTTGAAATTCATAAATTCAATCTGGAAAGGAACATTCGTGCGATTATCCAGTTCCGTATGGAAATAGTATTTACCGTTGTGGATGTAAATTCCCTTGAGAATAGACTGAATACCGAAACTTTTCGCCCCAATATGTTTTACAAAACGTTTGTCCTTTTTATAGATTGTTTCCAGTATCAAACCTGCCAGAGATGGCGAGTTGTTCCCCAGCTCTTCAAATAGCACATCTTGTCCGGCGGATCTATCCACCGCCTTTTGCATTGCCAGAAGGTTGTAACTCAATGTAGATGGGCAGGCACTATAATAGGCGTCGAAGCTGTAAAAACGACCGTCGTCGGTAATCACCGAAAAATTAGTTTCAGGCTCAAAGTCCTTTACCGACGCTTTTACGCGCAACACATTTTCTGCGTCTTCTGCTTTTCCTGCAATTAAGTACTCACTTCCCAGATCCACGTAACGTATTGCGCTTGGGAAAATCAGATGAGAAGTCTTGTCGTAAGTAACCTGCATTTCGTACGATTCTATCCTGCCCAGGGCAAGCGAAGTTTTTGCAGTTTCCTGCGCAAAAGAGGCAGCGGCAAAGCCGATCATAAGGGCAGCAGCCCAAAAGGTTTTTAGATAATTTTTCATTGTTAATTTATTTTAGTTTATTATTATTTTTTAGAGACAAGAAATACCTGATAGCCCGCTTTCAGGGTAACTTTTGGCGTTTTTACTTTTTTGGAGAAATAGCCTGAAATGCCCTGTACAACGCCTCTGCTCAAATCTGCCGCAACCTGCTGTCCTGCTGATTGGGTCAGCATCAGGCTCGTTCCTGAAGTCTGGCTCATATTGCCTGCCATCTCAGTAAGGGCATTCATTTCAGGAGAATACGGGACGTACAAACCCTGCTGCCCGTCAAGGTCATAAATGGTTATGTCTACCGGGATAATATTACCATCGAGTTCTATGGAAGTAATTTTCATCTGTAAACGACCTCCCTGAAATTTAGCGATTGCCGTTAAGAGCGTTCCCTTCGGGATGGTGCGGTTAGGGGTTTGGGCAGGTTCCAATAAACGAAGGCGCACGCCGCTTTCACCAATAATAGTTTGTGTTTCCTGTATGCAGGCTTTCACACTGTTTTTCGGCTGTGCAATCTGCTGTATAGATCCCGGAGTATAAAAATTCCTGTTTTTGTTTGCGCTCCAATCCGCTAAAAAAGCACTATCTGAAGGCTCTCTGTACAAAGCCGAAACGGCTTTTTTTCCTGCAGGGGCGAATGCCACAAAATATTCTTTCTGCGTACTGGCAGAAGCTGTACTGCCTTTGTTGGAGGACGCCTCACCGATACTTGCACCTGTAGGAAGATATTTTGCAGCCATCTGGTAGGACTTTTCCATGAGTGCCAGCTGGTCATCAACTGTCACGCTTTTGGGAACGTCTTTATCAGCCAGCTTTTCTTTCAGCTCATCAAGCTGTCTGCGGAGTTCTTGCGTTTCATTATTATCATCCTTATAAAAGGAGCCAAGCGCACTTTGAGAATTTCGGTAACTGTTTAGTGCCGGATTAGCTGACCTTCCCGGATTGTTGCCGAAACCCGTGCTTTGATCTTCCTGCTCAGGGAGTGTATCCTGATTGTCTTTAGATGAACTGTCCTCATTCCAGTAATCGGACAGCGTGGTCAGTGCATTACGTTTTTCCTGGTCTTTCTGCTCTAGCATTTCTTGCTCATATGCTTTCTGTTTGTCGGCCTGCATGCCGGCTTCGCTGGCCTGTGGGACGGCATCGTTAAGCCCGATATTCTCGATTTCCTTCTTGTCTGCAGACGGTTTAAATATCAGGTACATACATCCGAGAAAAACGATTCCCATAAGTATGAATATTACCGGTTTTTTAAGCTGTTCTTTGCTGCTCTTTTTATCATCGGGCAGATTGGATGCTCTGGATTGGTCAGCTTCTTCAACCAGAACGCTGACCCTTTTTTCATTTTCTTTCATAAATCTTTTCTTTTATTTTTGTTGATAATGTGTCCAATTGGGAGGCAGGACTTTCTTTTTTACGCACAGGGTTGTCAATATGCTCGATGACCATCCTGTTATCAGATTTTGCCGTGTCGTACCACACTTTTAAAATAACCACGACGGTAACCAGCAGGTACACTAAAAAAAGGCAAAGCGTATATCTTCGCTGTCTGTCTAAGGATAAGGCCCGCCAGCTTTTATCCTGCTTGTCAAACCACTTGTCTATATTTATTCTTATTGTTTTCATACTGTTAAGATTATGGATATCACATTCGAAACCCTTTTTTTCGCGGAGCAATCTCTTCTTTAGGTTTTTCTGACACCTGGGCAATAGCCTCCTTTATTGTCGGAACCGAACTTGCCGTAAGGTTTGTCAGTTTAAATTCCTTCATTAATTGCCCGTAGCGGTCTGTTCTTTTTATATACATTTCTGTATCCCCTAAATCGAATTTCCCGTTCTCGTATCTTACCCTCATATTGCACTCAACCTTTGGCATGTCTTCGCCATTCCATTCGAGGTAGGTAGATAAATGCACATAATTTGCTAATGATGGAGCATTAGTACCATTTTCCCAAGTCTGTAAAAATCCACTGATGCTATCCTTTAGTTTGCCTGGACAACAGCTCTCAGTGTGGAAATAACCGTCATATCCCTTATCTGTCAAGGATTTTGCGAATGCGTCTAAATCAAGTAAAAGTTTCATATCACTTAATTCTTAGCGTTCAATGACTTCTATGTCCTTATTTTCCACCACGGAAAATTTTTCGATATTAAAGCCCTGCGGGTTATTGTCCGAACGGACGGAGTTAACAAGGAAACTGGACGTAACAAGGTTACGTTTTGTCACATTGCTCGAACGGATGATAAACTGTTTGGCATAGGTGCGGACGGCATACGGATAATTCTCGAAATTGCAGGCCACACTATCTATTTCAATTCGCTGCTGCACATTGCCCGATATGATACGGTTGTAATATCCTTTTTCCGAGAGGTCTTTGTAATAATCAAAGGCGCTTTTATCGGCAAGATTAAATGCCCTTTTCATGTTGCTCTCAATAGCGTTTTTATCTGGAGCGAGCGTAAAGAACAGTTCGTGGAAGCGCCTTACGTGTTCCCTTGCTTCTACGGGACGATTTATAGACGCATCCTGAGCGAGTGCCAGCATGAGTGATTTGCCATTGTCCAGCACATATATTTTTTGTCTCTGCTGTTCAGCAAAACTGTAAGATCTCCATACGGCATATCCTGCAACGCCTGTGCAGAGCACGGCAAAAACTATAGCATACAATCTTATCTGCCTGAAACTGTTTTCGATATTTCTTAGCGTTTTAAATTCCATTTTCTTAAATAATTAGTTGTTTTATTTGCTCATCAGCCTGCCACCAATATTTCCTGCTGCTGAACCGGCTCCCGCTCCGGTAACATTTCCTGCTTTCATCGCTGTCTGGTTGACATTGCGGGTAAAGTTCCCGGCTCCGCCGGCCTGGATAATCCAGCCTGTTACTGTTGGAATTGTGAAGTAACCCACAATTCCTATAATCATAAATATGATATACACGGTATTTGAAGTGTCGGGAATAAATGTCGGATCAGACAGCATTTCAATGTCACGTTCCAGTATTAGGGACTGAATCCTCGCGAGCATTGAGCTAAAGAGGTCGGCTACAGGAAGCCAGAGGTAGACACTTATATATCGTGTGAACCACTGATTAAGCGTAGACTGAAAACCGTCCCACACGGAAATAGCGAAGGCAATCGGGCCAAGTATAGACAGGACGATAAGAAAAAATGTCCTGATGGTATCGATCACCAATGCTGCCGCCTGAAACAGTACTTCCAAAAGATTACGGAACCATTCTTTCATTGCTTTCTCAATCTTATACTCCTGACGGTCCATGTACATTCCTGCCATTGTCCCAATGTCTGAAGGTGACCAGCCGAGTTCATCAAGCTTCTTGTCGAACTCTTCATCCGAAACCATATAGGCAGTTTCGGGATTTCTTACCATTGCTTCGTATTCCAATTGATCTTTTTGCTGCTGTAGTTTGTTTAGGTCAAGCACCTGGTCTTCGAGTATAGCATGTGTTCCTGTAACTATAGGGCTTAGTACCGCATTTACGGTTCCAAGGACGATCGTGGGAAAAAACATGATACACAATCCTAAGGCAAAAGGCCGCAGGAGTGGAAACATATCAATAGGTTCGGCACGGCTTAACGCCTGCCATACCTTTAATGCTACATAGAACAGCGCACCCAGTCCGGCCAGACCTTTAGCTACTGCTGCCATATCACCTGCAAGCGGCATCATGTCATCGTAGAGCGAACGCAGGACTTCGTGAAGATTATTCCATTCCATCCTTTACCAGTATTTTTGGTTGGAGGTCCCATAGAGTTCAAGTACACGCTTAGCGTCATTTTTCTTTTTTGCTCTCAGGTAGCTGACAGAAATATTCTTGCTGGTATAGTAGCGAACAAGACTGTGATACTCTTTGACTTCTTTATAAACGCGGTCGATAACGTCCATGCGCTCTTTGTCATTTAGAGAAAGATTCGATGCAGTTACTATCTGCTTGAGTTCCTTCAGAAGTTCGGTACTCTCATTGAGCAGTGCTGAATAACCGTTTCCAATAGCCGCAAGTTCCTGCGGTGTAAAATTGGGATCGTTCATCATCTTGCCGAAGTTGGTAACATACATCTCCGATACGTCGCCAACCAAAAGCACGGTCTGCTGCACTTTACGGGCATCTTTCACAAGGTTGCTTACGGCTTTTAGTTTGTCGTAATACTCTTTTCCCTGGTTGTACACTTTCTCCACCTCCTTGAAATTTTTAACAACATTGGATACCGTAGATGAAGTCTGTACGATTTCATTAGCGCTGTTGAGGATACCTGAAGCCAGGTTCGTAGGATCTGTAACCACCCATTGGGCTTTTACCGAGGGCGCTGCGGCAAGCATAATTGCGGCATACACCATGAACATTAGTTTTTTCATTTTTCTTAAATTTAAATTGTTAATTATTATTACTAATTTGCTTTCTCGCGTCTCTGCATAGCAATATGCTTAATGGCGAGTTCCACATTGCCGTCCAATTCTGATGCGAGCTGCATCACTTCCATTTTTTCTGTTTCTTCAGTGGTATAGGCGAGGTACTCCTCAAGGCTCACTTCTGTAGCATATACTGCTGAATCAGTACCACCGAGACCTATCCATACTTCCTTGTAAAGGCGCGAAGCATCATTATTCATATTGATAGAAAGTACCTGTGCTTTTTCCTTATCGGTTAGACCGAGCATCGCCTGAATGTCATCGAACTTGTTCATGTACTTGCGCTGGTCCAGCAGGATTTTGCAGTCGGAATTGTTGATAATACTTTCCTTGACGATAGGTGACTGGATGATATCATCCACTTCCTGCGTAACGACTATTGCCTCGCCAAAGAATTTTCTAACCGTCTTAAAAAGATACTTTATGTATTCCGCCATTCCTTCCTTGGCAATGGCTTTCCAGGCCTCTTCAATGAGGATGAGCTTGCGGATACCTTTGAGCCTTCTCATCTTATTTATAAAGACCTCCATAATGATGATGGTCACGATGGGAAAAAGAATTTTGTGGTCTTTAATGGCATCAATCTCAAAAACGATGAATCGCTTGGAAAGCAGGTCTAACTGCTTATCGGAATTGAGTAGGTAATCGTACTCTCCGCCTTCGTAATAAGGTTCCAGTACATTGAGGAAATTGGCAATATCAAAATCTTTTTCCCTTACCTGTTTTTCCTGAAGTACCCGGCGGTAATCGCCCTGAACATATTCATAAAAGCCATTGAAAGACGGATAGACCTCATCATGCTTAATGCGTTCGATATAACCGCTGACAGCATTGGACAGAGCCACTTCTTCAGATCTTGTGGGCGGCTCATCATCCCGTTTCCAAAGGGTAAGAATGAGCGTTTTGACACTTTCCCTTTTTTCAATGTCAAATACGCCATCATCTGTATAGAAAGGGTTAAAGGCAATGGGATTGTCCTCTGTATAGGTAAAATATACCCCATCTTCGCCTTTGGTTTTGCCTTTTATTAGCTCACATAATCCCTGATAGGAATTACCGGTATCGACCAGCAGTACGTGTGCGCCCTGCTCGTAATATTGCCTTACCATATGGTTAGTGAAAAAAGACTTGCCACTTCCTGACGGACCCAAAATAAATTTGTTTCGGTTGGTGATAATGCCACGCTTCATCGGCAAATCAGAAATATCCAGATGGATCGGTTTGCCTGTGAGCCTGTCTGCCATCTTGATACCGAACGGCGATGCCGAATTGTGGTAATTCGTTTCTTCCGTGAAGAAGCACAAAGCAGGTTCAATGAAGGTGTAAAAACTTTCCTCGCTTGGAAAATCACCTGCATTTCCAGGCATTCCAGCCCAATACAGCGTGGCCACATCGGTGGTATTATGTCGTGGCTTGCATTCCATTAGCGCCAGTGCACTCCCGCTATCATTTTTTAGCTGTTTAAGTTCCCCCTGATCATCCGACCATGCCATAATGTTGAAGTGCGCCCTGATGGAAGAAAGACCGAATGAATGTGCTTCGTTCAGGTATTTTTCTATCCACTCTTTGTTGATCTGGTTGGCACGGCTGTAACGAGCCAAAGAGTGCATATTTCTCGCTGATTTTTCAAACTTCTGAAGGTTCTCTTCGCTGTTATCCAAAAACAGGTATTGGTTGTAAATATGATTGCAGCTCAGAAGCAGTCCAACGGGTGCAGCAAATGAAAGTCGGCAATCGCTTCGGTCTGTAGAAAGTTTTTCATAACGTGTATCTGCCGAAACGTTTCCGGGCAGGTCATCCGTATCGGACAAGGTATGCAGGCACAGCCTTTTGTTTCCGATACGAACCTCTTCAGCGCCCAATACAATATCCTGCATCGGTGTCTCTGCTTCTCTGGAAAGCGTTAGGTATTGTTCCAGTAATCCCTGCTTTTCATCTGTACCAACGATGTCTTCTTCGCTCAGGCGATTCAGCTTGATAAGTCCGCTGTCGTTAATGATACGCTCAAACTGTCCGACGGCTTCCATAAAACGATGGATCGCTTCCTTGTCCCTGATTTCCTTTGGTATGAGTGAACCTTTGCATAGCGAAGAGAAATTGCTCTGCATTCGCATCCTTTCCTTAGTGGTCTTGGTCAGGAAAAGGTAACAGTAATGGTTCAGGAATGGACGCTCATTAAAATGACGCTGGTAGGATTTAGCCAGAAAGCTCTGGTCATCCTTTGCCAAATCAGGGGCGTAGTTTTCCTTGATATACCAATCTTGTTTGTGGATTACCGTAAAATCAGGCAAAGTCTTGATAGCCTTGTGCCAGGCAGAATGAATAGCTTCATATTCCGCAGATGCAACTGTAAAAAGTTCAGGTAAACGCACTTCAAAGCAGGCGGTAATGTCCGCGTCCTTTGACAGGATGCAGTTATTCTCTACCGCCAGTAATGGAAACCTGCTTTCCAATGTTGTGGTCTTTGCTGAATTTCTCATACGGCATTGGATTTAGGGGTAAACCTCAGATAGCAGTGTACAGGCTTGCGGCAGATGATGTAGCGGGGATGCCTTTTCTTTGCACCCACCTTCATGAGTCCGTGCTCACCGTATTTTTTATTCAGGGAGAAAGTCTGCCATACAATAAGAGAGGCACCGCCGGCTCCAAGAAACAGGCAGATGAAGGAGTTAACTCCCGCCATGTATAGTATCATGACCAGGATAAGAGTTCCGAGCAGTCCGCCGGCAAAAATGAAAAGGTATTGTGCTTTCAGCCCCTTAAACTCTACGGTTCTCCCAATGCCCTTGTTGATGTTATAATTACTCATAAGACTGTGGGATTAAAGGAAGAATGAGCGCAGGATGGTTGCAGCTACTATGAGGAAGATACAGGCACCGAACCAGCTTGCTGCGGTTTTGCTTGTATCGGGATCGCCGCTGCTGAATTTGTTATATACCTTTACACCTCCGATAAGGCCTACCACGGCTCCGATGGCATAAATAAGCTGCGTGGCGGGATCGAAATACGAGGTTACCATCTGCGTGGCTTCATTGATACCCGCCGTACCATTTCCCTGTGCCAGCGCACCGAAACCTGTCAGCATTGCCACTGCTGCCAACAGGATTTTGTTTGTTTGTTTTTCCATGATTAAAAACTTTAATTTTTTCTGATTTCCCACACTTTGCGGGCGTTCAGTACAAAGATGTTATAGAAATCAAGGCGTCATAACAATATGGCAGTCAGTGGAATTACTTGGCTAACTTTGGCATTATTGTAGATGTTTAAGCATAAAAAAACGCCAGACTTCTTTACTGTCTGGCGTTCTGTTCTCGGAGTTCCGACTTACATTTTTTGTCCTTTAGGTTTGCTTATATCCGGTTGTGCAAGCAGCTGTTTTTCGTTGGCTTTTTGGTGGTTCTTTTCGGTTTTGAGGTTGCTTTCAATCAAATCAGGAAGAAAGGTTTTTTTCCATGGAATAGGCTTCGCCGTAAACTTTAATTTCAAACCGTGCTTTGCAAGTCCTTGCGTAAGTTCAAATCCGTGTTGCCTGTTCCATCCAATTCTGTCAAGCAATCTTTCAGAGGGAAACTGCACTGCTATTAAATCTTTGGGAAGCTCCTTGATATTCTGATAGTCGGGCTCCTGGAATTCGTGGGTGTTAGGATTATAAGGTATGGTATAGGTTCTTTTGTCTTCGTCGTAGTAGTTTTCGATATCCGAGAGCACAATACCTTTAGAAAGGAAATCATCTTTTGGTCGGAGCATATCCATTCGGATATCAACATAGAAAGTATGCTTTGCGATATCCACAGTTGGAAGTATTCCTTTGTTTACCCGCATATTATAAGCTTCCTGATCGATCATCAGGTTAAAATCAGATTTGCCCTTTATCTCTTCTAGTGGATAATTATATCGGGCAGCCATTCCTTCCGGATCAAGTACCACAAATTCAGAAATCTTAACTGTTATACAGTCACGGTCAAACATATCCGGAAGATTTTTATTTTTCAGGCTGTAGTCAAAAGTATAGCCATCGCCTAAATCTCGCATATCTTCAAATGCAATGGTATTTGTCGGGTCAGCCTTTTCCCTGAGTTCAAGTTTGGAAACATCTACTATAAAGTCGGTACCTTCAATATTTATGACTGGCAGTTCTCTTTCCATGATATTATGTGTTTTTTATTAAACAATAAAGGGGAGTATTGCCCTTTCAAACAAACTCCCCAATATCAAAATCACCCAAATCATTTTTCCGCAAAGTGGAAGAACCGGAATCAACTTCAGAGAGACTGCTGTCCAACAGCATGGCTATTTTTCTTGAAGCACCCTCTATGGAATTTTCCAGCAGGCTGAATAATTCAGTACCCTGTAATTTTTGAACTATTGCAATTGCCGTTTCTTTTTGGGCTTGCTCCAATTTTTCTTTTTGGAGTAACACCCCTACGGAGCTTAATTCATCATAGGTAACCCCTTGGGCAAGACTGTCATCACCTGCGGATATTCCGTACCTGTTCCATTCTTCTTCTTCCTCTTCAAAATCAGGCATATTACTGAAAACTTCGTCCAGCTCTTCCTGCGGAATTTGAATACCTACGTTTTCATTTTTGTCGTATTCAATGTCTAAATTATAGGGATTTATCTCTGTTTCCTCAATTTGGCTCTCACTGGCATTGTTTGGAACTGAAAGGCTTCTTACAGGCTTGGGCTGCCCCATAATATCCGGCAGGTTTGGGTTAACTTTTTCCTGTTTCGGCTGCTGTTGCCCCGATCTTTTCTTAATGACAATCTTGTCCTGCAAAAGCAGAACAATGACTATCAGCAGGCATATCACAATTACATTTTCCATAGCTTATAAAATGGGTTTAAAACGTTCGTTGAAATAATCAGTAATATCATCCCCAAACTCCTTAAAGTGATGTTCAAGGATGTTGTCAATATATGAGTACAGTGTTGTCTTTTCTTCCCTTGTTAATTGCACAATGCGGATTAACCTTTCGTGGTATTCGGGACGTATGTAAACAACCTTTCCGTTACGGCCTGAAGGAAACCGATTGACCAGAAATATCTCCTCATAATTCAGCTTCTTTGAAAAAGCGGTGCGGGCTTTTTCTTTTGGTTTTGGTTCCTTCTGTATTTCTTGTTGCTGATTAGCTTCGGGTACAGTAGAAGACTTATTACCACTCATGATGTTCATGATTAACTCTTCATCAACAGCAGGTTTATCAAAGTCTTTTCTTCTTTTATCTATAGACATCCTTAAGTGTTTAGAGATTAACAATTTTTAAAAACTCCTCGACAAACAAATCTATTCTAGTTGCTTTCATAAGCTGTGGTTCGGCAGGTAGCAAGCTTGACCGAAATACACTGTTGAGTGTATCATCCGTTTCTTTCCTGAAACGTTTACTATCCATTATTTTTGAGGTCATTACAAATAAATCAAGCTCGTTAATAACACTTTGGTAAGCTTCATATATTCCTGTCTTTTCCCGACCGTCTACCTGGTTCCAAAACATCCACATTTGTTGATCCTTATTACTCTGATCTGTTTCGGGTAAACCAAGGAATGCCTTAGTAAAGCTTAACGTACTTTCCATAACCAGACGGTCAGCACTGATTGGAGAAAAAATAAAATCCATTCTTCTTAAGGTAGTAAGCACACCTTTTGTATTGGCTGTACCGGGAAGGTCAAAAAAAATTATATCAGGCTCTATTGCAGATTCATTTACGTATTCAAAAGCCTGTGATAAGGCATCCTCCGCTTTACAACTGATAATCGGATATGCCTTTTTATTGATACTTTGATACAACTTCATTGCAGCTCTTTTATGGTAGGGATTCTGCATAATCGTTTTTAAATCTCTTTCTCTCATATTTGCTAAACTGTGTTGTGGAAAATCACAATCCATTACAAGTACATTAAATCCTAAACGATAATGCAATACACTTGAAAGTAGTGCAGTCATCGTAGATTTTCCAACACCGCCCTTAGGCGTTGAAAAACTGATTTTTAAGGTTTTCATTTTTGTTTCCATTTTTTAAATATTTATTGTTACACATTTTATTTGTTTGGCAGGTTTGAATATTGGTGTATTTGAATAGTACCTACTTTCCGTATGCCTGTATTCCCCTTTTGAAAATTTCCTTGATTGTTGTTTGCTTTCATTACAACTTGGTGAGTTATAATTTTTAGCAAATGGTAACCGTTGCAATCGGTAAACTGCTTTACCACTTTTATGCTTTTACATTTTTAAAGTTTTACGCTTTTAAAACCTTATACTTTTATTCCAAAATACCTGTGTCCAAATACTTCTTTCTTGTTTACCTGTACACAATTTTTATAACCTGCATTAAAACCATAAAGCAAATAAAGCGATTGAATTAGCTTCTTATTGTTGTGTGGCAGTGTTTGGCACTCAAAGGCAGAGTTTGACTGGTGATTACATTACAATATTCTTACAGACAGGTCTTTACTTTGCAAAATGATATTTATTAACAGATTTATGCGAAGCACCCTGACAGAATGGAAACTAAACAGAGCGGCCTTGAGCCGTTTTTCCCTGTTATATTTAATCCGTCCCGAAGGGCGGATTTTTGTGTTCACCCGAACACGGCAAGTTGTGTTTTGAGGCACTCTAAACCGAGTTAGTGCCCCAAAACAACTTGCCCTGCCGGGGACTGAAAAAAACCTTCCGAAGTCAGGGTTTTGTATAAGAATTAAAATGGACAGGTTATGGACGAAAACAATGACAACAAACGCAATAAGGGGGGGCGCACGCCAAAAGACGACCCCAGTATCCACCGCCACGTATTTCGTCTGACGGATGAAGAAAACGCCAAACTTTTATCGCTTTTTGAAGCTTCGGGAATGCCCAATAAAGCAAAATTTATCATTTCGCTGCTTTTCAGCAAGGAGATGAGATCGGTTAAAATTGACAAAGGGACAGTTGATTTTTATATGCGATTGACTTCTTTTCACAGCCAATTTCGTTCGGTAGGCGTGAATTATAACCAGATTGTAAAGGTGTTGTATCGTCATTTTTCCGAGAAAAAGGCGGCAGCTTTTCTCTATAAATTGGAAAAACAGACCGCTGAAATGGCGGTACTATGCCAAAAAATCATTCAGATAACCGAAGAATTTGAAGCAAAATACCTCAAAAAAAAGCCTTAGAAATGATAGCAAAAATAGGAAGAAGCGGAAATTTATACGGAGCATTAGCGTACAATCAGCTCAAAGTGGAGAATGAAAACGGGCAGATTTTGTTTGGCAATAAGATGATTGAAACCGCGAGCGGTCACTATTCCGTCGCAAAGTTAGCCCAGTCTTTTTCACCTTATCTCATTGCCAACCGCAATACGGAGAAACATACGTTGCATATTTCGCTCAATCCCGATCCGAAAGATAAGGTAAGTGATGACAGGTACAAGGAGATGGCAGAAGCATATATGCAGGAGATGGGTTACGGACAACAGCCTTATGTGGTGTTCAAACATACTGATATTGACCGAAGCCATATTCATATTGTATCGGTTTGCGTGGATGAACAGGGCAAAAAGATTTCGGACAAGTTCGAGAAAATGCGTTCTATGAATGTGTGCCGTGAGCTGGAAAGGAAATATGGATTGATACTCGCAACAGATAGAGAGCATAAACAGAGCGACAAGGTTTTCCGTCCTGTAGATTATCGGGAAGGTGATGTAAAAAGTCAGATAGCTTCAATAGTACGTCACCTGCCGAATTATTATAAATACCAAACTTTGGGAGAATGCAATGCCTTGCTTTCCCTCTTTAACGTTACCACCGAAAAAGTTGGAGGGGAATTACAAGGAGAGATGCGACAGGGTTTACTGTACATTCCTTTAAATGAAAAAGGCGAAAGAGCGGGACATCCGTTCAAGGCTTCTTTATTCGGAAAGAGTGCCGGACTGTCGACTTTGGAATTGCACTACGCGAAATCCAAAGAAACTTTAAAAGACCACCCGGCAAAGCCAACCATTACAGCTGCAGTTACCATTGCTTTACAATCAACAAGTAATGAGCTGGCTTTTAAAAAACAGTTAGGCGAACAGGGAATTAACGTAGTAGTACGCAGAAATGATACAGGACGTATTTACGGAATAACCTTTATAGACCATAATTCTAAAACAGTGTGGAACGGTTCACGATTAGGAAAAGAGCTTTCTGCCAATACCTTTAATAATTACTGGAACAATAATATCGCACCTGAGATTAAAGAGCCAGTCGAACTACAATCGAAAATATCCACAGTAAATGATGTAGATCTTCCTGCTGAGGAACCCCATCATTTGTTCGACTTCCTGAGTACTGCTGAAAAACACGAAGACGGTTTAATTGAAGCATTAGGCGGCTTATTGCCAGAAGCCAACGGCGAAGATTATCAGGAACAGGATTTTGCCAACAGAATGAAGAAAAAAAGAAACCGCCAAAGAGGTCAGAAATAGCATTCTGCCAAACACTGCCCCGCCCAGCCATTGACTTCCACATTCTTATAGCCGAGCTGCACAGCTTTTAAATTCACGCCCGAACATTAAAAATTAAAATAATGCAGGGAGAAGATGATTTAAGAGGACTTGCCAAAATTATGGCTTTTATGCGGGCAGTAAGTATCCTTTTGGTACTGATGCACCTTTATTGGTTTTGCTACGGTTACTTTATAGGTCGCGGCTGGACTTTAGAAGTAATCAACAAAATATTAGGTAATTTTCAGCGTACCGCGGGATTGTTTTCGCATACTTTATATACCAAAGTATTTGCCCTGGTATTATTGGCACTAAGCTGTTTGGGTTCAAAGGGAGTTAAACACCAGAAGATAACCTGGACCAAAATTTATACTGCTTTGGCGATTGGGTTTGCATTTTTTTTTCTGAATACACCTTTATTAAAGCTATCAGTAACTACCGCCACAATACTTTATATCCTTACCACTGGTTTAGGATATATTGCTTTAATGGTAGCGGGAGTCTGGATGAGCCGATTGCTTCGTAACAATCTCATGGACGATGTTTTCAACAACGAGAACGAAAGTTTTATGCAGGAAACTACATTGATGGAAAACGAATATTCGGTAAACCTTCCCACGAAGTTTTATTACAAAGGAAAATGGAACAATGGCTGGATTAATATAGTCAATCCTTTTCGAGCAACGATTGTCTTAGGTACACCCGGTTCGGGAAAATCATATGCAATTGTAAACAATTACATCAAACAGCAGATTGAGAAAGGTTTTAGTATGTACATCTACGATTTCAAATTTGATGATCTTTCTACCATTGCCTACAATCATTTAATGAAACATCGGGATAAGTACAAAGTGCAGCCCAAATTCTATGTTATCAACTTCGACGACCCACGCAAGAGCCACCGTTGCAATCCCCTTAATCCCGATTTCATGACAGATATCTCAGATGCTTACGAAGCAGCTTATACAATTATGCTGAACCTCAACAGGTCTTGGATACAGAAGCAAGGCGATTTCTTCGTCGAGAGCCCGATAATCCTTTTGGCAGCCATAATATGGTATCTGAAAATCTATGACGGCGGTAAGTATTGTACATTCCCACACGCTATTGAACTCCTGAATAAAAAATATTCAGACGTATTTACCATTTTAACCTCATATCCAGATTTGGAAAACTATTTGTCTCCTTTTATGGATGCGTGGCAGGGAGGCGCGCAAGACCAATTACAGGGACAGATTGCATCTGCAAAAATTCCTCTGTCAAGAATGATTTCACCACAACTCTATTGGGTTATGACGGGCGATGATTTTTCATTGGACATCAACAATCCTAATGAACCTAAAATATTATGCGTAGGTAATAATCCCGACCGCCAAAATATCTATTCTGCTGCACTAGGATTGTACAATTCACGTATCGTAAAACTCATTAACAAAAAGGGCCAATTGAAGAGTTCGGTTATCATAGACGAGCTGCCCACCATCTACTTTAGAGGATTGGATAACCTTATTGCAACTGCAAGAAGTAATAAGGTCGCAGTATGTTTGGGATTTCAGGATTATTCCCAGCTGACAAGAGATTATGGCGACAAAGAGAGCAAGGTAATTCAGAACACCGTAGGTAATATTTTTAGCGGTCAGGTTGTCGGAGAAACAGCCAAAAGCCTTTCTGAGCGATTCGGGAAAGTATTACAGAAAAGGCAAAGTATGAGCATCAACCGCAACGACACATCTACCTCAATCTCTACCCAATTAGACAGTCTGATACCAGCTTCCAAAATATCTACCTTGACGCAAGGTTTTTTTGTTGGATCTGTATCGGACAATTTTGATGAACGTATCGAGCAGAAAATCTTCCATGCTGAAATTGTCGTGGATAATGAAAAGGTTACTTCCGAAACTGAAGGGTATCAAAAAATACCGGAAATCTTATCTTTTGTTGACGAAAACGGTAAAGACAATATGAAGCAGGCAATCGAGGGCAATTACAGGCAGATAAAAACGGATATTGTACTGGTTATCGAAACCGAATTGGAACGTATAAAGAATGATCCCAATTTAAAGCATTTAGTGCCAAAGGATAGTCATAAAGGGGATAAATAAATTAAGTATATCTACAGTCCATAAGCTGGCGAAGCTATCGTGTTATACTAAAAAAACTTTTCAATGATTGATAAAAAGGATATATTTACCATTACAATAAGCACATACATTTATTGAGCAAAGCCAACATGAAATTAATTCCATTGGTCAGTTTTTATCAACAATATATACAAGTACGCAGCAAGTT
Organism: Flavobacterium piscis; assembly: GCF_031457575.1. Taxonomy (GTDB): domain Bacteria; phylum Bacteroidota; class Bacteroidia; order Flavobacteriales; family Flavobacteriaceae; genus Flavobacterium; species Flavobacterium piscis_A. Next base: position 136,617 of record NZ_JAVDWQ010000002.1, read on the forward strand.
TAAAAGACCAATATGGATAGCAAACAAAAAGTAAAAGAATTAGTATTAGATCAATTTCGAAAGGGAAATCTTCGTGATAATGATATCATAATGATGCGTGTTTTTATTAATCTTGAGTACAAACTTCCTCCAAAACAAAGAGATGTTTTTTACGAAGCAATCAATGAATTAATAACAGAGGAATATATTATTTATGAAAAGTCCACGCCAGAATGCTTACGTTTAACAAAAAAAGGATACGATTATATATACATGGAAGAGGACGAAATTAAACCAACTAATATGTCTGAAAACTCAACAGATACAAATAAAGAAAAATCTTCAGATCCTTCTGCACTGGAAATTTTGAACCAGGCAATTACTAAAGTACCATTTGTCAAATATGCTTTGGGAATTGCCGGAGTAGGCGCAGCAATAGCAATCGTCGCAATGTTTGTCACAGAAGACGCAAAAGTGCCAGTAATAAGCTTACTTATTATGCTTGGACTTATGGTTTTGCTTTTTGTCTTAGCAAGAGTCGCAAAATCAAAAGAAGTACATATTAAGTACGCTGGATTTATTTTATTATACTTCATTGTGGCCGTAACTTGCTTATCGTGTGCATTACTTATTACAGCTGTCTTTTTTGATTTTCCTAAACCAATCGGCGACATAATTAAATAATAAACCTGCCGCTAACAGCTATCATATTCCATTGCAGTTTTCCAGTTGCAATAAAATTTATCTTTTTCACTATATTTATCATAGCTTAAACAACTCTGCTTCGTTTCCGCAACAAAATATGCTAGCAAAACGTTAGCTACAACTTTATGACAACAGCACTCTTCAAAAACATCAAAAAAAATATTGAATCGAATATTTATTCGGCGAAAGAATCAATTGTGGTTTCTGTTGCATGGTTTACTAACAAAGATCTTTTAGGACAATTAAGCGACAAACTCGAAAGTGGCTGCTCAGTTGAAATAATAATCAGTGATCATTTTGAAAATACAAGATTGTCTTTTGAAAATTTCATTAAAAAAGGCGGGAAAGTTTTTATTTTACAAACACGAAGTGGAAAATTTTTACATGATAAGTTTGCTATATTTGATGGGGTAAAATTAATTGCGGGCTCTTATAATTGGACATATTCTGCAGAACATTATAATCATGAATTTGTTATTCAGAGTGATGATCTGCAGCTTCTAAAGCAATTTTCTATTCGTTTTCGAAATCTTAAAGAAATTGTTATCAACTATGACAAATTAATTTTGAGTACACATGATGCACTTTTATCAGAAACAAAAGAAGATTCATTTTTAGTATTGGAGAATGAATTGCATGACGAACTAATTGCTTCTGTGGATTTATCAATAAAGGCCGGGGCGAAAATTAATAGGTCAATTATTCTAAATCAGATTTACGATTACGGAGCTATTGGTGCCGCAAATCGTCTTATACAAGAAGGCACAGAAAAATTACATTCAGGATTAATAAAGATGTTTCACATTAACAGACTCGATCTCACAATTGAAAGTATAATTCAAAAGGATAAATATAGGGTTTTGTTTACTGACGAAATACTTTTAAAAGCCAAGCAAAGGCTGGCAAAATTGCAATAATTAAACATTGACTAACGCTACGATATTCCATTGCAGTTTTGTAGTCAGGAGCATTTTATTTTTTAACTATATTTACCACAGCCGAGACAACTTGTACACTTTCGTCAACATAAATATGCAAGTATAACTTTGTAGGCATTTATAAACAAATCGCTTAAATTATGGACCAAGCTTTACGAATATATTGGAAACTTTATAACGAAATCTTTTCAAATGAATTAATGATTCACAAGAGCCATAATTTACTTAGGAATTTTGAAGAAGAATTTATTGAGGGGCCAATACTTGAATTAGGCTGCGGACAAAGTAATTTTTTGGTAGAATTTTCAAAAACCGGAAAAGAAATATTTGCAATTGACAATGAGGATTTACAATTAAATTTATTAAAAAAAAGAATTGAATCATACGCTGGAAAAGAAGCTGGAAAATTACATTTATTGAATATTACAATTCCAGAGAAAGAAATCCCACAAGAAATATTTTCATTAGTAATTGCATCTGATTTTTTACATTTTTTTTCAATAAATGAATGTAAGAAAATCATTTCTCAGATTATTTCAAGAACACAAAAAGGTTCTTTAATTTATGTCAGAGTTCATTCGAAATCACATTCTTACAGTGTTTCCCCAGATCCGCAATTGCACGAGTATTTTAAACATTTTTTCACAGAAAGTGAATTGACAGAACTTTTTGATGAACAGTATTTCGAGAGAATGATTCTATCCAGTACAGTTCAGAATATTAGATCTAAGTTTACAAGAGATATGGAGATAAAATGGACAGTAAATGTATTAGATGAATATCAAATTTTCGATCCACAGGAAAGGCAGGAACATCTTGATGAAATTAGTCAAGAATTAAACGTTGGTTATTTAGAATGTATTTACAGGCGAAAATAGCTGCCTGCAGCAAGTACTGAGCGAAGCTATCACGCCTTTAAGCGCATCGCAGGTTTATCTTGCTCGTGACTATCATTGATTTCAATAGTTTCTTTATGCTCTTTATTTTCAGGACTAATAGATAATTGTATCTTCCTCTCAATAGCAGCAAGCCCCGTTTTGAGTTCACTCAATCGGCTTTCCTTAGACCACATACCGTTTATCACTTCCTGAAGAACGGGAAGGTCTTTTAGTATTTCAGTAATCTTCTTTTTTTCCTGTTCGATATAGCCTGGTAATTTCTCCAGCGCATTAAGAAAGTTCATAGTTGCCAGCTTTTCATCTTTAGCGATTAAACCGTTGTTGTACGTATATTTAATATTTCCCGCACCTTGTATCAAAAATCGGTTTATCCGGATATCCACGCCCTCTTTTTCAGATATTTCCGTTTTGACCAAAAGCGTAAATCCGTACAAAGTACCGATTTCTTGATATTGACCTCCGGTACGGGCTTTCTCTGCAAGCTCGTTGAGCTTGGCACCGATTTGTTTATTATCAGCATTGGAAGGTAAACTGTCCAATCGCAAAGGATTTTCGATAGTACCGTCCAAACATTTTTGTATGCGCTCTTGTAAGTTTTCCCAATCAAGGCTCATTCGGTTAAAACGGGATTGGGCACTTTCAAGTAATTCCGTAAAATCCTGCAGCTTGTATTTGGCACTGAACTTAGAACGGTTAAACGCCTGCTTTTCGCTTTCCAACCCTCCAATCTGTTTTTCCAGTTTGGCTTTATCCAACAGGTCGGTATTTCCCGAAAGAATGGCCACGTATTCCGAGAAGTTCATTCCTGATTTTTCGTCCATACTGCCTTCGTCAATAGTCCGTTTGCCCAGATTGTTGTTTTTTAACTGGTCTATAAATAGCTGTTTATTGTACAACAGGTTAAACTTATAGCTGTCCAGTGATTTTTCTACTGCATAGATAATGACATCTACTTTGTTATCGGCAAAGAACTTAGCAATCTCATTGCCTTTTCGGACTGCCCTTCCGTCGCGTTGCGCAAGGTCACTTGGTCGCCACGGCGTATCTAGATGGTGAACGGCAATGGCTCTTTTTTGTGCATTTACACCGGTTCCTAACATACTTGTTGAACCAAAAAGTACACGGATTTTTCCCTCGTTCATTCCCTTGATCAGTTCCTTACGCTGCTTATCGGTCTTGGCTTCCTGTATAAACCGGACTTCATGTGCAGGTATGCCGTGGTCTTCCACGAGCTTGCGTTTGATTTCGGAATACACATTCCATTCTCCCGGCTTGTAAGTTCCCAGATCCGAAAAAACGAACTGCGTTCCTTTCTGTGCGTTGTATCGGTTGTAATATTTGGCAATGCTTACCGCACAATGCGAAGCCTTGTTATCGGGGTGGTCATCATATAGGCCGTTTACCATACGCATATCCAGCGACATCTTACGGGCATAATCTGTGGCAATGAGCATTTTCGCTTTCTCTTCCGATTGGGATAGCGGAGCTCTTCCCAGTAAAGTAGCATTTCCCGATTTGGCAAACTCCATTAGCTTTTTGATAAAATCTTCCTGGTCTGGAGTAGGTGGTATATTATACAATACCTCGTTCTTATTGGGCCGGTCAATACCTATATCTTTTGCCGTGCGGTAATCCGTGATTTCCGAATAGAATTGGGCTAGCTCCGGCACTTTGATAAAGTATCGGAAACGTTCTTTCGCTACAATATTGTTAGCCACCGAAAATTCATAATCAGTCGTTTTCCTTGCATAGATAGCCGCCCACGCATCAAAAGAGTGAATGCCTTGTTTTTCCATTGCTCGTGGTCGCAGGTATTTGAACAGCAGGTACAGCTCAGTTAATGAATTGCTGATAGTTGTACCCGAAAGAAAGGTTGCTCCCATATCAGTATTGATGCGTTCCTGAATAGTACGGATAGCAAACAAAAGGTTCATTGCCTTTTGGCTTCCGTCCACATTACCCAATCCGGCAACCCTTGTATGTCTTGTGTTGAACATCAGGTTTTTAAATTGATGGCTTTCATCCACGAACAAATGGTCAATGCCCATCATCTTAAAGTCCACTACATCATCTTTGCGGTTTTCAATATCGTGCTGCAGGGTTTTGAGTTTGACCTCAAGGTTTTCTTTCCGCTTGATTACTCCGGCAAGCATCCCCCTTGTAACTTCCTTGCCTTGCGATTGCAATGCATCTATGTTACGCTCTACGCTGTCCAATTCTATTTCGAGTATTTCCTTTTGTATTTCGGGCGATTGCGGTATCATACCGAATTGGTCATGTGTCAGGATAACACAATCCCAATCGTTATTTTTAATATCCCCGAAAATCCGCATCCGTTTTTGCGGCGTAAAGTCTTCTTTTCCAGGAAACAGAATTTTAGCGTGTGGATAGGAAGTACGGTAAGCTTCGGCAATTTCGTGAACATTGCTTTTTAGCCCGATAATCATAGGCTTATTGGCTAGTCCCAAACGCTTCATTTCCTGTGCAGCCGCGCACATTACGAGCGTTTTTCCTGCGCCTACTTCGTGGTCGCAGATCGCACCGTTGTTAAGCTTTATCATCCAAACGGTGTCCTTTTGGCTCGAATACAAATCTTCGATGCCCAATGCTTTTCGGTCCAGTCCCGGAAAATCCTGATGGCTTCCATCATAGTTTGGTCGGACGAAACAGTTAAACGTATCGTTGTATTGCCCCGTCAGCCTGTTCTTAAACTCATCGTTTTGGGCGTGAAGCCAGTCGGTAAAGGCGGTACGGATTTCATCGATCTTGGTGTTGGCCATTTGTATGGCTTCCATATCCCGTACCTTGACCTCCTGGTCGCCAACCATTATTTTTTTGGTAATGTCCGGTGTGGTATTGACAAGGGCGTGTTTGAGAAGAGTAATCCCGTCAAAGTTCCGGCTTTCGGCTTTGACAGCATATTTTTCCCATATATGCAAATTCCCCTGATGGCATTTTACCGAAAAGTCATCGGAGCTTTCCGAGTAATTTATAAGTACATCTGCATCGAAAAGATGTGAAGCAAAACGGGCATAAAGGCCTGTAGGTATCCAGCGTTCGCCCAAATTAAAATCGAGTTCCTCAAATTCGATACGTCTTGGTCGGGCTTCATCCAAAACGGTGAGGCTTGCTTGGGCTTGGCTGTCTTCAGGATTGTTTTCGAGGTAGGCTTTGACCTCTTGGGCTTTTTCAACTACGTTGCCTGCAATCCAGCGTTCGGATATTTCATATTCCTTTTGCAGGGGATTGTAATAAATACGACCGTGTAATGCTTCTTTCAGGTCGTCGTCCGTCATACTGCTGATTTCAGACATATAGTCCAAATTCACAGTTCCGTATTTGTTCAGCGAAGCAGCCAGCGCTTCTTCGGGATTATCCATTGCTATTGCTAAGGTGGAGAAACTTACAGGACGGCTGAATATATCGGCCTTATGTACAACACCGCCAACGACACGTTCCAAATAAGGGATTTCCTTGCCGGAGTTATCCGTTTTGATGAGCTTGATATTATCGGCATTATTAAGGCTGCCGTACCTTTTGACAAAAGAATCGTAAAGGCGGTTAAGGTTTTCCCTTTCTTCTTTTTGTTCAGTCTGAAACGTTGCCTCCTTATTGTAAAGCTGTTGGTAAACATCACGTACAGCTATGTACGCTTCGGCTCTTGCTTTCTGTAAAGGTGGCAGATGCAAAGGGTGGAAAACCGCCACGCCCTCTGATGTATCTACATCTTGCAGATGACCGACCCAGCCATTATTTGCAACAAGGCAGTCGTTACGATGGAACGATTGCACCTCGCTACTGTACGGAGCAGGTTTGGGAATAACTGACGTATCAGTTGGATTGTTACCGCTTGTACTCGAAAACAGGTCGCCGATAGCTTCCTGTTTTTTATCTTCGGCTGAGGTATTTCCATTGGTAAGAGTTGGCGTGTACGGTTGCTGCATCGCACTGAAAAGGTCAGTTTGGCGACCTATCGCACGGCTGTTTTTTTTAGTACTTTGCTTTTTGACTTTGGGAGTTCCTTTATTTGGAACAGCTAACATTACAGGTTCGTCCACATTTTCAAACAGGTCAAAAATGCTTAACTGCTTTAATTCCTGCAGGCTTTCCCGATTGGTTACAGGAGTTGGTACAGATAGCGACTTTTGTATAATGCTCACGGGTTCGACAACTGCTGGTGTAGCCGTTGTTTGAGTAGGGGTCTTTGTTGTAGGTCCTGCGTTACTTTCTCCTTTATACAAACCAAAATTCAAATGCATTATAAAATCGTCGGAAAGCATTTGCTTCAAGTCTTTGGCAATTCCCTCAAGGCCGTCTTTATGCGTATAGATTAATGCAGGTTGCCCATAGGCGTCGGTATCTAATTTACGTTCGGTATGCACAATTCTTGTACTGTCCTGAAAGAGTGCATTGCCCGGTGTGTTGTATTCTGTCTGCATGCTTTGGCAAAACAGATCTTCCCTTTGGGTCAGGCCTTGCTTTGCCCTATTCTTTTGCAGGATAATCAAATCACTTCCAACTGCTGTTCCGGCGTAATCTGTAAACAGGTTGTTGGGCAAGCGAACAACCGAAATCAGATTATTATCCTGCATGAGCGCCCTGCGTATAGGCTCATTGTTCTGGCTGTTGAGAATGCCCTGCGAGGTAATGTAAGCCAGCAGACCACCCTCACGGAGCATATCAGTACCTTTGAGAAAAAAGTAATTGTGAACGCTTCGGGCTGCCTGTACTTTTGCACTGTCCTTGCTCCGGGAATAGGAAAGGTCGAAAACGGAAGTGTCTCCAAAAGGGATGTTACTGGCTATTACATCATAGCTGTTTTGTTCCTTTTCGGGGATTTCTTCAAAACCGGAAATACGGATATTGCTTTCAGGATAAAGCTGTTTTAAGATCTTGCCTGTGAGCAGATCTTTTTCGTAAGCAGTAACATTGGCTTTTTGATTTTCTGAAAAGGATTGTATGAATGAGCCGACACCGGCAGAGGGTTCGAGGAATTTATCAATGTTCAGACCGCTTTCACGCAAGGTTACGGAAATCGCATTAATGACCTGTGACGGAGTATAAAAAGCCGTCAGAACGGAGCTTTTCATACTATCAACATATCTGCGGTATTGCTTTTCGTCTTCTGAATTTTCTTTGAGTAGCTGGTGGAGTTCGCGGGTGATCGGGAAAAGGTCGTGTTCGGTTTTTCTCCAATTATTGATGTCAATTTCATTCGCTATAGGGTTCAACACGAATTTAAGACCGCCAAATCCGCTGTATTGCATCATTAGAAGTCTTTCGCCTACGGTGGCTTGTCGTTTCTCCTTTTCCAGTTTAAAAGCAATTCGCAGGGCATCAATGTTCTGTTGGAGATGCTGCTTTTTACTGAAGCCCATGTTTCTGTATCCATATTGAGATGGTTCCCGTTATTTCGGAATAGAGCAGGTCAAACTCATAACTGTACGCGAAGTCATCGGTTAGCTCGTATCTGGAAAAAAGAGGCGTGCAGACAGGAAACATTTTAAGGGCAAATGGTTGCAGTTCCTCGTCTGCCATAATAGTATCAAACTCATTGCAGACAACCTGAAAAACAGTGTCAAACCTGGAGAAATATAGGTTTTCAAACAGGATGTAATTTGCTATTTCACTGCATTGCTCAATAGTGTTTCCCGAACTAAATGCGCCCTCATAAGCATTGGCTGCCCACGAGGAACGCTGTTCAATAAACTTTTGGTCATTAGTTTTTTCGGGGAAGCTGATATTTAATAATTCTTGCAGTCGTAATCTGAAATACGATAAGTCTTTTCGCTGAGTATCCATACTGTAATTTTGTTTAGAATTGGCATGATGCCTAAAATTATAGCACTAGATAATAGCCTTTACTGAAGTTGAATGCTTTGGCTTTGCGTGGCAGGATTTGGTGCAAAGAGATTAGTTGTGAAAAATTTAATTTGTATTTTTGTGGTTGACAAATAAGCTTTCAAGCTTGCACATAAAATATACGCATTGCTTATATCTAAGGCTACCTTACAATAAAAAAACTTGAACTCTGAAAAAATTAATTCAGAATCTCTATCTTTGTAGTCTGATTTACTAATTAACATATTATCTGTGTCTTTCTCAAAAAGACAAGCTCGACAAAACGAGCTATTAATGCATAGAATCTTCTAATTCTTTAATGCACAGATAATCGTATCCAGTTATTTTATCCAATCTTAAACAAAAACAATTGATTACAAATCGATTGCTTCATCACTTTGCATTGTGTCCAATATGTGATGATAATACAATGATTAAAAATGAATAGTAAACAGTTAATAAGCAGAAATATAGAAGTTTTTTATAATAATGCATCAGAAGAAACCAGACTTGATAAAGGAATGGGCATATTTGAATTTGAAAGAATTAAATCACTCATAGAAAAATATATTCCATCTTCGCATTCAATAATAATAGATGTTGGTGGTGGTACAGGAAAGTATTCAGAATGGCTTGCAGAAAAAGGACATCAAGTTCATTTAATAGAACCAGTACCAAAACATATTAAATTAGCCCAAAATAGAGCGAATAAATTAAAAAATAAATTTTCCGTACAATTGGGCGAATCTCGAAAATTAGATTTTAAAAATAATTTTGCCGACTTAATAATACTTCACGGACCACTTTATCACCTTCAAAAAAAAGAAGACAGAGATTTAACCATTTGTGAAGCTAAAAGAGTTCTAAATAATAACGGAATTATATTAGCTTTTGCCATTAATTATACTGCATCAACTTTGGTCGGTCTTTTAAATGGTCTAATTCATAAAAATTCATTCTTTGAAATGTGCAGAGAAGAATTAACATCAGGAATACACAATCCACCTGATGATTTCCCTTGGCTTTTAGCAGAAGCATATTATCATAAACCTGAACAACTAAAAGACGAGTTTATAAATCAGGAATTAACCCATATTAATACTTATGCAGTTGAGGGAATGGCTTGGTTGGATAAAGAATACTTTGCAAATATGATGAATGACAAAAAGAAAAAAACATTATTAGAACTTATTAAAATCACAGAAAATGACAGTTATCTTTTACCTTTTAGCCCACATATGATGATAGCTGTTCAAAAAAATAACCTATGAAAATTAAAGAAGTATATTATAAAGCATTAATCGAAAATAATGGTCAACTAAATGAAATTGACCTTGGTGAAAAATTTGGACTTAATGAAGAAGAAACAAGAGAAATAATTGTACAGCTTCTATCTGAACATAAAATCGAATATGTCGAATATAGGTCTTGCAATTACAGATTGAACAAACTCAATAAAAGAAAAAAATAACTGTAGCTAACACCTAAATAATTACTTGTTTTAATGCTAAACAAAGGGAATTACTGTTTTGCTACATCTGATTTTTCTTCAGAAAACACTCGTACAACTTATTATTAAAGATCAATTCAAAACTAAACCCTCTTAATAATCAGAGGGTTTATTGTTTATACAAGATTTGTAACATCCTTCCAACCTCAATATCCATTCTCGAAAAGGCAAACCATTTCTTGCCCAGGTCTTTGAGTGATGCTCCGATATGGTAAAGCTCCGTATCGTCAATTATCATAAAGCGGTCGTGAGCATTTGAAAATAATTCAACTTCAATGCGAGGATATTGGCTGTTGTACCGTTGCATATCCAACCGTAATTGATTGCTTATGCTTTTGGTATAAATTGTTGCGGTTACATTGTCGCTTCGCTTGCCCAATAAGGTTAATACCGTGTCATCCACATAATTATCCAGCAGGATGATGGAGCTTTGAGCACTTCGGATAATATCGGACACAAAGGCATAGGCATCAAAAATCTGCCCATTGTAGAAAATCCCTTTTTCGCTGTGGAGCTTATCGCTTTCCAAAGCCTTAAAAATCTCTTCAAATTTTTGGTCGGATTCGGATTGCTTCAGTTCAATGTTATCCAAACGATAAAATAGGGAGGCATTGCTGATAAGCACTCTTCGCATTTCCACAAAGGCTTCCATAATTTCAACACTGACTTTAACGGCTATATCAGAACGAAGTATAGCAGAAGCCATTGCGACCCCTTGTTCCGTAAAAACATAGGGTAAATAACGTCTTCCGCCGTAGCTTAAACTTGAGGTTCCAATTTGGAACCTCAAGTTTTCAACGTCCTCTTCGGTCAGTTGAAAGCAGAAAGAAGCAGGAAACCTTTCAATATTTCTTTTTACGGCTTTGTTGAGGTTCTTTGTTTCCACCTGATATAAGGAAGCGAGGTCGCTATCCAGCATCACTTGCTTTCCACGTATGGAATAAATCAGATTTCTGATTTCCATTGTGCTAATGGTAGGCTTATTTTCCATTACTTTTTGTAGATTTTATTTTTATCAAACTCAAAGGAAGTTTCGGCTTTGTCATTCAATACGATATACGCATCGAATTTTTTACCTGCCTTGCTTTTCATTCCCTTGATAAGGGAAGTTTTGCCTTTATTGACAAGGTTTTCAATATCGGCAATGCCGATTTGTACGCCACACACGTTGCGGAACTGCACCCAACTGCAAACTTCGTCAGGACATTTGACAATCTTATCCCGGATAACGAGCTGTTGGCTTTTACATTTCGGGCAAATGAGTTGTGGCAGGTTATTTTGAGCAATGGAAGTCTGCAACAATTCAGTGGTAATAGATGAGGCATAAATTTCCATTTCTTTTTGAAATGCCGTTGCATCCGTTTCGTTGTTCTCGATTTTCTGCAATGCGAGTTCCCACTGGGCTGTCATTGCCACATCTGCTATTTTTTGGTCTTTAACCAATTCATATACCTGCAGTCCTTTTTCTGTTGGTATCAAGGATTTATTATCCCTTTGGATATATTTACGGGTAAACAACGTTTCAATTATCGCAGCTCTTGTCGCCGGGGTTCCGATACCAATATTTTGCAAGACTTTGCGTTCGTCTGCATTTTCAATTTCTTTTCCGGCACTTTCCATAGCCGACAAAAGGCCTGCTTCGGTATAAAGTACAGGCGGTTTGGTTTTCTTCTCCAAAACGCAAGCTTCTTTTATTTTAAGATCATCTCCTTTTTTCAACTGGGGCAAATCCTGTACCGGTTCTGTATCATCATCGGAGAAACTGCCTTTAATGGAACGCCAGCCCGCTTCTATAATCTTACAGCCTTTTGCGGTAAAATCATAATGCAATACCTGTAAACCGACATCCGTTAACTCTTTGACGCAGGCCCCGGAAATGGCTTCGAGTAATCGAAAGGCAATCATATCATAAACCGCATTTTCCTTTGCATTAAGCGCTGATGGGATTTTATCAGTAATTAATAATCCATGATGGTCCGTAACACGCAAATCGTTCACGATACGTTTATTAAAACGACCCCATTTCACTTGAGATAGGGTTTGTTTAATGTTTTCTCTGTTTTGTAAAGCTCTTACAAGAATGGGAATTTCTGCCCACATATTTTCAGGAATGTATTTGCTTCCTGTACGTGGGTATGTAATAAACTTTTTTTCGTAAAGACTTTGGGAAATGTTGAGGGTTTCTTCAGCAGAAAGGTTCAATTTTTTGTTAGCTTCTTTCTGCAAGCCAGTAAGATCGAACAATAAAGGCGGTTGTTCAGTAACGCTTTTGGTTTCTACCGATGTAACTACTGCCGTTTCGCTGCGCTGAATGGCTTTAAGCGTATCGCCGCTAAGTTTTTTGTCTTCCCATTTGATTTTTGAGGTACTTTTAAAATCTATAAGCTCTTTGTTATGTGACAATTGTACCTGCCAATAATTTTTTACAGGGAAACTTCTGTTATCCAAATAGCGTTTGCATATTAAAGCCAGTGTAGGTGTCTGCACTCTTCCGAGTGAATAAACCCCATTGGCTGCTGCTATCGAGAGTGCTTGTGTAGCATTTATACCTACTAGCCAGTCGGCGCGGCTTCTGCCTTGCGCGGCCTGATATAATCCGTCAAATGCTGTCCCACCTTTGAGATTGTCAAAACCTTGTTTAATGGCTTTTTCAGTAAGCGAGCTAATCCAAAGCCGTTCAAAGGGTTTGTTGCATTTCAGGTATTCGTAAATGTACCTGAAAATGAGTTCGCCTTCACGTCCCGCATCGGTGGCTACGATAATGCATTTGCTTTTGTTGAAGAGCTGTTCAATGATTTTCAGTTGCTTTAATGCACTTGTATCTGCAGAGTAGCCTTTATCTTTTTTGACCTTTCGGACAGTCAGTAAAAAAGGGTTTGGGAGTATAGGCAGTGACGCTTTGTCAAATCCCGTGATCCCGTAATCTTCGGGCATGCCCAATCCAATGAGATGGCCTAGTGCCCAAGTAACAAAATAGCCGTTACCTGTCAGGTAACCGTCCTTTTTCTCGGATGCGCCCAATAAGCCGGCTATTTCCCTTGCTACGCTTGGTTTTTCTGCAATTATAGTTTTCATACATCTTACATTTTACGTCCTTTGGATTTGGCAGGTGCGTCAGGTTCTTCCTGTTGTTCCTGCTGCTTTCTGTTGTTGGGATTTGTTTGACCGGATTTCAAGGGCTCCTTGATATTCTTGGTTGCCTCATTGGTTTTGCCTTCTGAATTGACCGCCGTCTGCGTTTTATGTGCTTCAGTAGGTTTTGCCTGTTCCTTAATCTTGTCCGGATTTTGGAAAGAGAAATCCGTTTTATTGGTTTGCTTGTTGAAAGTGATATAACCATTATATTCCTTTCCCTTCTTATCAACCAAGCCACTTACATAAACCGTCTGCCCATCTTTGAACTTTTGGTATTGCTCTTTATCCAGCTCTTTGTCCCTGAAAGTTTTCGGAACTTCCTGCGATTGGTTTTGCTGATTGTCCTGTGTTTGTTTGTTGGTGTTGCTCCTGTCGAACTGGAACTCTACAAAACGCTTGTCGGCATTGAATTGTACGGTTGCATCGAACTGAGTTCCTTTCTTGGAAGTCATTCCTTCTAAATAAAGTGGCTTGCCCTCCATTAAGGTTTGCTTCTGCTCATCATTAAGTTTTACACCTTTGAGCTCATCAGGGATTTTTATAAACTCAGTACGTAATGCCACCAGTTCATTGGTAAGTCTGTCCACACTTATAATGGAAGGAATGGTCTCGTTTGGATTTTTTATATTGACAAGATTAACAACACGCCCCATATTTCCTGTTTCTAGCAGGTTGTTCTTGTCTGCCTGACTGAAGCTATGCCCAAAAAACTCAAAGTTCAGGTTGGGCTCTTTTCGAATTCCGTGAATGGCAACTACTACCTGTCCGTCGTCATTCGATTGCAGCGATAATCGGGCGTCCATTCTCGTAACGGCGGTTCCCAGGTTTAGGCTTACAGGTATAAGCTCATTTGTCTTGTAACCTTTAAGTAGCGGATCGAGCAAGTTCATTTTTTCAAGTTTCTCTTTACTTAATCCCAAGTTGTTCATGGTTTCCCAATCAATCTGTTCCGGTTTGTATTTATACTCACTTGTGTCCGGTGTGCTCTGCGTTGTTTCCATATTATTTTTATTTTCTTGTTTATGATTCTCTTGTGGTGTCTTCACTTCGTGCTGCTTCATCAACTTATCACCTTCAGGATTTGGTTGATCTACCTGTTTTTGCATTTCTTTTGCCAACTTAATACTTAGTGGTGCAGGAATTTTAAAGAAGGAAAAATTGGTGGGGTTCTTAAGCTGGCTGAAAAAATTGGAAAAGAAGTTGGAAAATAAATCCCCTTGCTTATCGACACGCATGAATTGGTTCTGGTTTTTCTTTGAAGGTTCAATGGTTTCCAGTTTTCCATTTTCATCAATGCCCTTTACTGCCATAATTTTCATTTTCTCTTTATCCAGCACCAATAATATCTCCGATATTTGTTCGGGAGACTCTGCTTTTTCTGAAATTTGTTCACTCATAGTTTAAAATTTTTAAATTTAATACCGAAAGTAAAAGAGGTCTTTGCTATCTGGTGTTAACTGGCATCCGATGGCCTTATTTGTCACTTGCTGGCTTTCTTTTAGGCACCGGGGCCGTAAAGCTTTCCCTGACCAATTGATGTATATCTGAGAGCTTATAATAAATTTTTCCGCTGATTGTATAATATGGTAGCTTGCCTGACGAGCGGTATCTTTGCAATGATCGTGCACTTATCTTGAGCATCTGAAGGACATCCTGACTGTCCAGTAACTCTTCTCCATCAACAGCAGTACGCTGATTCTTACTTGTGTTTACCACATCCATAAGGATGTCGAATCTCTCCATGATTCGGTCCATCCACGCCGTGAATTCCATTCTATCGATATTCATAACCGCTACTTTTGGTTTAACACCACAAAATTGACACATGAAAAAATTATTTTCTGCCAAGTCTTGCCCATTGGCAAGGAAGATTTTTTTAGCAAATCGTTCTATAAAATGGTGGGATATCGAAGTCTGGGATTGAGCGTTCATTACGATAAGTAAGGGTTTTGCCTTTTGCCAATGGGCAGACATGGGCTATAAAAAAGCAGTGCTGTGGGCACTGCTTTAAGTAACAGGGGCTGATATAAAACCTACAGCTCCTTATCCATATACTGCTCAAGGGAAGATTTGAGCTGGTCCAGGAATAAGGTACGATTGGAGGCCCTATCTTTCATGCGATGAAATGAATGATGAATATCTCCAAGCGGTACACGAAAAAGTATTTGAAATACAAGAGTAATTTTGCGAATACCAATTTTTCCATGAGATATTACTCCCGAAGCGTAGAGCGCATAAATGAGTTCGATGAGTGCATTTTTAGAGTCGGTCCAAAAAATATCTTTAGTTGACTCATGATTATTCAGCACAGAACCTGAATGTTCCTCAGGATTTATCTTCGTTATCAGATAGGTATAAATTAATTCGTTGGCCATAATCCTGGCAACTTTAGAATCGTAGTATGTAGAAAACTGGTGGTCGATTTCAAAAACGTAACTGTTGAGTCCGTCCCTGTAATTAATTTTTCCTCTCAAAAAATATTCCTCATCTCGGTCTATTCTCCCTGATCTGTAATAGCGATAAAAGTGACAGCCGCAGACATCTTCTTTAAACTCCTGTTTAAGTGACTGAAGCTGGTTCATGAAAAATTTCTGGTACATCTTGCCGTTCTTTACCGGACAGATGGTTTCAATTCTGAATACTTTATTATAATACATCAGTTGTCCTAAAATATAGGGCTTAATGTCACGGAAAAATTGTATCTCGTCGGCTTCATTTGCGAAGCCCTCTTTTAAGATTTGTTCTCTGGTTGTATGCAGCATCTCATTCAAATACAGTGTCATTTGATAAGCCTCATCAATCAGATGGGAGGTTTCCCGCGAAATTTGATCTTCCTTACTATGGATTTCGGAAATAATTGTACTCAATGGTTTCATAGCTCATATGGTTTTAATGTAATACCTTTCAAAAAAACTTATGGACTATATAAACATTACTGTGCTTACTGTACAAATCATGCTATACGATTAAGATGGGGCTATTCACAAGCAAAACCAATTATGAAAAGATATTACGGTTCAGTAGATTTACAGTTGGATTAAAAGAACGGATTAAAATTTTAGATGTAAGCGGTATTGGGTCGGCGTTAATTTGGTATGTTTTTTAAAAAAATGGCTGAAAGATTGGGGATTTCTAAAATTTAAGTGCTCACCGATCTGGGTAATGGTAAGGTTAACATCTGCCAGTAGTGTGTACGCTTCAGATATAATTGCCATTTCAATATAATGTTTGGCAGACATTCCGATAGCATTCCGTACAGCCTTACCCAAGTGCCCCTTGCTGACAAATAAAGCGTCCGCATAAAAGCTTACATCATGGCGTAGTCTGCAATGCTGCTGCACAAGTGCCAGAAAGCGCGTACTAATTTTTTCAGTGCGGCAGTAAACATCAATTATATTTTCACCATGCTTGTAGCATATCCCGCTGAATTCATAAAGGATAAGATTGAAATAAAGCAGTACCATTTCTTCCTGAAAAATACTGTCCCTGCTACTAATTTTTTTCTTAAGAAATCCAACAACCTCTATCAGATAAATTATTTCAGCCTGTGTAAGCGAAATTACAAAAGGTGAATGGCTGGTAAGAATCTCTATGTAACCGATACCGGATTTTGAGAACCTGTTGGTAATGGCAAAATCCTTTTTACAAGAGATAAAGCTGACCTTTAGCGACGGTGTCTGTTTAATGACTTCAGCCGTACTGGGAACTGCGTACATATCTCCTTGGGAAAGACGGACCGTTGATGGACCATCCATAAAATATATTGTGCCGGATACTATCACAAGGAGAGAAAACCAGTCTGGATTCATCAGGGTTTTGCGTGCCTTAAAAGATTTAAAATCTATAAGATGATAGACTTTTAATTCCTTTTGCCAGCGTCTATTTTTTAAGGTGTCCAAAATGTTAGTGTTTTATATTAATAAAATGCCGCTCAAAGCGTTTCATCGCTTAGTCAGCTTTTAGTACAACATACGCACAGAGCAGTAAAAACAAATAGGATATTGCATAGTGCAGGAATTAGAAAAACATACACAAAGTCATGTGGATCGGAACTCTTAAGTCCCCCGTCAGCGAGATAACCCACCATTTCATCATAGCTCAGAAGATCTATGATGAAATAAAGGCTACCTACATTCAATGTTATGAGCAGAAATCCTGAAGCTATAGCAACAGTTCGCTCATAACGTTCCAGCAGAACAATAATCCAGTTCACAGAGTAGGGTCGTTGCTTTGATATATCTCGACGGTTAATGCCATTTTTAGCCCCAGAATCAGGTTTTGCTCTGCACCGCTAACCGTCGCAGCTATACTGGTAACGTTGGTCTCCCAGTCTTTGTCTTTTCTTTTCTTCTCATAGGCTGTATATCGGGCAACTGAAGTAGCAGTTAGGATTATACGTTTGTCCTCATCAGAGAATCCAGTATTGGCAAGAACGCCTGCCTCATAGGAAACAATAACCGAATGGATATCATCATATGGATCATTAGCAACTAAAGGGAGGTTATTTACAAATGTTATAAAGTTTGCCTTGGCACTTACTCCCATTGTACATGCTGTCAGCACATCGGTAATAGCATTTTCGTTATTTACTATCCATGTGATTTCTGACAGTCTTCCGGACAAATTATAATCGCTGGATAATGGCATCAGCTCAGGGTGGGCATCTGAAACCGAATCAATTAAAATAGCTATCTCTTCAATAGACTGGGAGTTAAAGTCGGTATCGCCGATAATCTCTAGGATTTCATTATGCATACTTCCTGCGGTATCGAAGGGATTCGCTGGATTACCAGGTCCAATGCCTGATTTTTTTGCACTTTCATTTCGATACGCAATTTCCGTAGTCTTACCTGTAAAATCATCTATATAATCATCTGAACAGGCAACAGTGAATAATGGCAGGATTGCCAACAATACTTTTAAATTTTTCATGTGTACTAGTGTTAAATGTGACTGATTACTTTTTTTCGTCAGTTCATTTTTCACCTCGAGGGAAAGCAGAACGGTGCTGGTTTTAAGCCAGACTTTGCTTTTGAATTCAGAGCAAAACTATTTGCTAAATGCAACATTGACAAATGGTTGTCTGGACATTTACAGTATTTTTACTATCGTTTTTCAGAAAATCGACACAGCTTTTTTGTGTTCGCTTTGTAGGTTTTTCCTGTTTTTATAGTATATTTGATATATTCATCACTATTTCGTTTGCCCCAACTCTCACTATCATACTTATTGTATTAAATGGGGGTTCCTACCAATGAAAATAGCTTAAATCTAATCTATGATTGTAAGATATTTCCTTGCAATATCTTTATGCTTTAGTTATTGTATACACGCACAAAAGCATATGATTCAAATTCCTGATTCGTTAAAGAGTAAGGATTTCGACTATATATTTGATCGTATCGAAGATGATAGTATAAGTGATGGTGCTAGATCAGTATACCTGATCTCATTTCTAATAAAGGCCAAGTCGGAGGAAAACTGGGAGGAACTTTCCAATGGCTATAAGAACTATATCTACTATGCCCCAGACCAGTCAAAACTTATCTACGCCGATAGTATGGTTTGGGCAGCTAAAAAATCAAACAACGATGAAATTATAGGATCAGCATACCTGTCAAAAGGCGTTGCTTACTATAGTCAAAAACGTCTCAAAGAGGCAATGGATATTTACTTAGTCGCCGACTACTACATTAAAAAAACAAATGATCCATACCTCATTCACAAAACCAAATATCAAATTGGGCAGATAAAACTTTATTTGGGATATTATAACGAAGCGATCGCACTTTTTAAAGAGTGCATCAGCTACTTTAAAGATTCCAATGTCAGGGCATACTTAAACTCTCTGCATGCATTGGGAGTCTGCTATAAAATGGTTGGCAATCATGGGCTTTGTACTGCTACAAATGAAATAGGTATAAGTGAAGGAATCAAAACCGGAAACCTCGACATGCAGTCCTACTTCATATTTTCAGAAGGAGTCAACCAATGCCTGATCCGCAATTATGCCATAGGCATTGAAAAGCTGCAAGATGCATTGCCAGACATTCTGGACAATAAGGACTTTTCCAATGAAATGGTGGGATACTTTTATATTGGAAAATGTTACTGGGGATTAAACAATAAGGAAAAGGCTCTGAGATACTTTAAAAAAGTTGACCAAATCTATATGAAACGGGATTTTATGCGTCCTGACCTGAGGGAAGCATATGAGTTTATGATTACTTATTACAAGGACAAAAATATGATCAAGTTGCAGTTACATTATGTTGAGAAATTACTCGAAATAGATAAGAAACTGCATCATACCTATACCTATCTTCAAGGAAAAATCCGTAAGGAATATGAAACTAAAGAGTTGCTGGCTGTTCAGCGTACGCTTAAGGGAAGGCTGGATCGGCAGAGCTATAAGAATCAGATATTGTTTTCTATCATTGGAGTAATGTTCATTGTCATAGTATACGGGATAGTTAATTATTTTAAAAATAAGAAGGAGGCTAGGATTAAGTATGAAGAATTGTTGCAAAAAATTGAAAACTCAGAAAAGAGTAAAGACAATAAGATAGATGAGCACGATTTTTCAATGAGCAAAGATGCCGAAGACGCAGTTTTAAACAGTTTGAAGAAATTTGAAAATAGTAAAAAGTTCCTTGAAAAGGATCTGAATCTAACTAAGCTGGCAAGCTACTTCAAGACCAACACTAAATATTTATCACTGATAATTGCCCGTCACAGAAATAAAAAATTCAATGAGTATATTAATAGCCTTAAGGTCGACAATATCGCCAAGAGGATTCGTAAGGAAAAAAATCTGCAGAATTATACCCATGAAGCGCTCGCTGATGAAGCGGGATTCAGCAGTACGCGAAGGTTTGTAAAGGCCTTTGTAGCCGATACTGGCATTTCTCTTGCGTACTTTATTAAAGAATTGAAAAAGGGAGATTTTCAAGACTAGCATTTTACGATTGTAATATGTAATTATCAGGGATACTTTTTCTAAAAATGAACCAACTATTTTATCAAGAGTATCCACCGCGTAGAAATACCTGTTTTTTCATCTTACGTCAAATACATGATTTTTATTTGTACTATTGTATTAGTAATCAATAACTTAATATTTTTTATTATGACAAAAACATTACTTTCAATCTATCTCCCCTTACTCTGCCTGCTTAGTTCCTGTGCTGGCATAACTCACAATGAGGTCACAGACGAATCCAAGAATAAGGGTTTCAGGTATTACAACAGCTCGCCATACCTTTTGGCCTATTCGAATGGCAAAGGCGGCGTTACCACGCAAATCATATTCCTTGCAGATCCCCAAAAAAAAATGTCGGCGGCTCCTTATAATTTTCTTGCAAGTATTCAGGCAACCATGGAATTTGAAAAAGGGATCTACAAAAATGGAAAAACAACAGCCGACGGAACAGTCGTTTTGTCTTCCATAGCTAAAGCTGTGGAAACTGTCGCCCCCCTGATCCTTGCGGCCCTTAATGCTCCGGAATTGACTGAAAGGGAGGTGCCTGCACCTTATCTGTACAAGATTGTGATTGATGGTGACAAGGTGAATTTTATAGGAGGACAGGGTGACATATCTGTCAAGGTTAATATTTTAAAACAGAAAGAAAATGCAAAATAAGCTGTTTTATTTCATCCTTGTGCTGATAGCATCAGGATGCACAATAGTGAGGGTAACAAAGGTAAAAGAAGCAAATAAGAACACCGTAAAAGGTATTCGCTATGCCCTAGGCAAGCCGTTCATCAAAGCCACTCCGTCCAGTAATGGAGATGGGACTTACACTGTTGAAGTGGTATACCTGCCTGATGAGGATCAAATTTATGCTGTGGATGCAAGGACCTATTTTGCCAAGAGCGAAATGGAGATTGCTGTCGATGAGAGCGGCATATTAAAAAAGATCGACTGGAAGGGAACAAGCGATGCTACGGCATCCGAGGTTGCAAAAGCGGCCGGAAATATAGCAAAAGCTGATCTGGAAAACACCAAGAAGGAAAATGATGAGAAGGAGAAAGAATATAAGGACAAAAAAAAGGCGGCAGAAGAGGCTGTAAAAGCCCTGCAGACATCATTAGACCAGAAGAATATAGACAAGGCAGTTGCTGAAAATGATAAAGTGCTGCTTGGTCCGCCATCCAATGATGCCACCAAAGAAAAAATCCGGCTTCTTGACAGTTTAATTTTCAAGCTTGATGCAGAAATCAAGGCCCTTGAGAATAAGATTAAAATAGCCACAGCAACTGCCAGCAGTTTTAATAATCCGGAATCCAAGAAGGAGATGAATGCCTATGGTCCTGTCCTTTATCGCATAACCGAAACATCAGGAAGAAATCCGACACTCAAACTGGAAGCGGTTAGCACTTTAACCGACATAAAGCAGCTTCAGTTTGCTACAGTTTCAAAGGCAGAGCAGCCTGCGGCTTCTGCAGCTTCGGTTCCTGTTCCCAAACAATCGGTTTACGGTCCTGTTGACTACGCTGTTGATGGTACGGCCTCTATTGTTGTGGAATTTAAAGACCCGATAACGAAAATAAACGAAACCATATCTGCAGTATCACCTGCACAGTACAGTTTTTCCAAGATAGCAGTTTCAAGTGCTGACAATAAAAGCTATACTTTGAAATTTAATAAAACTGATTTTCCGGCAGGAGAGTATATACTGACACTGAGCTACAGCTATAGGGATGAGGCTGGGGAACTGCAGGATGCCACGAAAAGCCTTAATGTTAAATTAAAGTAATAATGCTAAATCTTACCTGCTATCTAGGAGCCGTGCGGACATCTTGCATCCCGGATTTTCCGCTGCTCCTAAACAGCTTTACCATACCGCAGCATTTTTCAAGAGGTTCCATGGATGACATGGGAGTGCCAGGTATCAATCTTCTCATGGATCAGCTATCGCGGATAAATACAAGTATCATTGGACCAAATGCTAAGACTGATACTTTTCACCTGCAGGAAGCATTGCGCAGGCTAACCCGCAATGATGTTTTCAATCGCAACATCGATAGTATCGGACTGCTGTTTGCTGACCGGTTCTACGGTCATGCAGGGGTTTTTGGGTATATGTTTGATCAGGGTTTCGATCCGGAAGGGATTGAAAGAGTGGATCAGGTCTTCCACATGCTGCCCAGGGAAGGGTGCGTGGTATTTCTAGATGAAATTAGGGATCACCGTAATTCGGGTGATTACGCCAATGAGGTAATGTTCACGGCCATCCATGAACTGGGGCACGTCTTTAACCTGTGGCACATAGAGGATAAGTTGAATTTTATGAAAACCAGCTCACCTGACAGGTCTGCATACGGTAGTGAGGCACAACTATTTACAAGAAATCACCGACTGCGGTTACACAATGCCACAGATCCGTATGTCCGTCCGGGAGGAAAACCCTATTCTACATGGGGAATGGGCGGTCCTCCTGCAAATAATCCATTTAAGGAAACTCAAAAAGAGCAGTACCTAAAACTCGAGATTGAAATTCTTCAAAATGAATTCTGGTATTTTGAGCCAATTGAAATGGATATACGATTGTCAGCTATCGTTAAGGGAAAAGTTTTTGAAGTCCCTGATGAGCTTGATCCCGGATATGAGCGCTTCTGCATTTATATTACCCGTCCCGATGGTACGGTAACCAAGTACAAGTCAACGAAGCATTTTTGTCATAATAACGGCACTCTGAAAATTTCTTCGGGGGAAGGTTTTCAGCGCGATATCAGCATATTTGGACAGTCCGGGGGCTATACCTTTGAAGGCGACGGGCTTTATAGCGTAGAGTGCTTTTTTAAACCGTACCAGACGTGGATAAGATCTAATACGATAGAAGTAAACGTGAAGTCTCCCCTTCCCAGAAGCCAATCTTATAGTAAGATCAAAAATCTTTTTTCCAACTCCCAGACAGCAAAACTGCTGTACTACCGCAGCGGTTATTATTCTCAGGAAATTATCCGCGAATTGACACAGCAGAGCAAGAAAAAGAGAGGCGGCCATCTGACAGCCAATTTGTCCTATGCACTGGCGTGTTATATCTCCAAGTATGAGACGGCAGGAAACAGCAGTAAGAAACTTGCGGCATTGCTTGTCAACAATGCACTGGATTCAGGAAATTTAAGTTTAAATAGAACGAAGAACCTTCTAAAGCTAAACGAACGCATGGAGCTAAGATGATAGAGCAGGAAATCATCCCAAGGTCCTGACGTAGGATTTTCTACGAGAAGGACGATTTGCCCTGGAGTGCAAAAATTCCAAATTAAGATTTTCTTCTTTTTCCGTTTTAAAAAATGCCTCCATATCCGAAAATTCTAACTCATAAAGATCTTTCTTAAAGATTAATAATGAATATTTCATAAAGTAATTACTTTTAAATTTCTATGCAAGGCTTATAAGGAACCAGATTTCCTGACCTAACTTTTTGAGCTGGATTTTCTAAAATTTTCACCTCAGGCTCAGAAGTACCTGTTCCATATACCCGATAAAATAAGTATTTTTCATTTTTGCTTAACATAAATTTCCATTCTTGCTCCGAAAGATAAACCAAATCTTTGGTTAAAGACGGCGTTCCTTTTACTTCAATAAATAATTGATCTCCTTCATTATCTACCATAAAATCATATGGCATGTAGCTTTCTGTTTCTTCATTCATCCAATTTATCTTTGCTTCAGGATAATTTTGCTTTAATAGTCCATTGACAAATTCTTCCGCCCATCGCCCATGACCTTTCCGTAAGCCTTCATCTCCCATCTCCTTGTATACAACTTCTGTTTCTGTTTGTATTTCGTCTGTCTCTGGATCGCGATCACTATTTGATTCTTTAAAAGTAATTTTCGAATAGTCAAAATCAGTGGCAACCCAATTTGGTACATACATGGCGGTATTATGCTGTTCTTCATCTACGAAATCATCTGTGACCGTTACCAGACTATTAACTTTAATCGATTCTATTTCAGGCGTTAAAATTTGTTGTTTATTAAATTTTCTGATGCTTTTTATGGTAGAAATATTTATATCGTTTTCCTTTAGCCAACTTTCAATCTCAGCAAAATCAGGTTCCAGCAAAAGAAATCGAAATTCCTCGTTTGTCCCTGGAAATATTAAATATTTTTTTAATTCATCTAAAAGTTCTAATAAGATCCTTTCACTATTCCATTTCCCTTGAAAGTTAATTTTGTCAGGTTCGCGAAAAACTTTAACTAGAGGCCCTTTAATATATTCCTCACCATTTTTAAATGATAAATAAATAGTGCTTGCCGTACCGAAAGACATATTGTCCAAAAGCGAATAGAGCCTATCAAATTCATCAGATTCTTCAAGGCTTTTCTTTTGAGAGATTAAAGCCAGGTAAGGTAGAATTTTTTCGAATCTGTCTTTCAAAGTATCGTCATCTCTCAGATTTTCATATTGAGGTATAAATTCACGAACAGTCAGTACTCCGAACAAATCCAATAATGAACCAAGATCTTCTTTATCACAATTGCTTGGAATTAAAAGTATCTTCAAAACTGAAACTTTAGAAAATCCCTCTTTCGTTATTCTCTTAAGTTCCGAAGTGGGTTCGTAAGTATCTCCTATTGTCAGAAGTCGTGCTTTTTCTCCCCATTTTTTAATTTTACTTCTTTCATCACTTGCTAAATTGGGTAAGAGCATGCATAGTTTACTATATACTCTGCCAATATTTTTAATATCTTTCTTTGTCGGGCTTTGACTTTTGATTGCAATTTTATCAAGTATTGTTAGATAATCTTCAACTTCCAGCTTTTTTTTAAAATTAAAATACACACTCCAATCTGCTGTAATATTATCATCATATTCCAACACGGGGAAATATTCTCCGGCAATATCACGTATCTCTTTAATGCTTATGTAAACATCTTCAGATTTTTCTAAGGTTCCCAATGATGTTGGTATACAAGCATTATTCGCTACGAAATAATGGAAATAATTTTTTACCGGTACCTGATACCTGTTTTTTCCATTACCTGTACCATAATAAAATACAGCATCAACTGCAAGTTCGCGAGCTAAACTTGAATCGTCCAACATGTGCTTCCAGAATATTTTGCTGTAATCATAATTACTTGCAGTTGCATGTAAGAAGGAAGGAATTTTAACCCCATATATAAGATTTGAGCTTGCAAATCCAAATCCTCCTTTACGCTCAGCCAATTGTCTTCCTATGTCTTTAGTTTCATTTACCCAGTTAGCACTAGAAATTACCTCAATACTTGATAATGTACAATTTGATGTTATTGTTTCAATCTCTATGCTGTCTTTTACACTAAGTGCCTTAAAAAAAAGATACATGTCAGTTATCGAAATTCCTATCTGCAAATATTGTTCTGAAACAAAAGTCAAGGACACAATATCTTCTAAATTTACTTTTGGATTGTAATTTTTTGAAAGATAACACTTTTGTGCCTGTTCAAACGATAGTTCATCTTCACCCGTTTTTAGCTTCAATATGCGCATGCGTGCCAACATCTCATCATCCAAGATTCCCTGTTTAAACATCTTGACTAAATAAACAGTTATACTTACATAGTTCGCAATGGTTATAAAGTTGTCATTACCTAGCTGTGGTAGAATAATGTTAGTGATGTAGGCACTTTCAGAAGGTGTTTGAGTACCCAATTTTAAAAACCAGTCATGTATTGATTTCTCCTGATTGATGAATTTGTAGATTTCGTTAGCGATCACTGGTACATCTCCCATTTCAAAACGATTAATTCCATCACCAGCAGGAAAACAAATACCGTCAGAGGGATTCCGTAAGATATTATCCTGATCAAATACAAATGGCAAACTTCGAAGTTCATCAAGTAAAACACCAGTTTGATCTTGATCGGATTTTTGCTTCAAAAATTTTATAAGCTCAAAATTATCCTTAATCTTATGGCTATCTAAAAATTGTCTCGATTTGAAGAACTCTGTGATATTTTCCAATGAAAATTCTGTTACCTC
Source organism: Flavobacterium piscis (assembly GCF_031457575.1). GTDB lineage: Bacteria > Bacteroidota > Bacteroidia > Flavobacteriales > Flavobacteriaceae > Flavobacterium > Flavobacterium piscis_A. The sequence goes on from NZ_JAVDWQ010000002.1 coordinate 162,601, forward strand.
TAATTGTGATAATTTGCTTTTTAGCTCCATTTCTGGATGAAGAAAACAATTGTCCTTAAAAAGTATTTTTTTTTCGTTCTCAAGATATTTTATGATAATGTTTTTTTCTATAAAAGCCTGTTCAGATAAAGATGTTTTATCATAAAGTGTTTCATCTGGGCTAAGTATATCACCATTGTAAGAAGCTAGAAATCTTCCCTTTATAGCAGATGAATTGAAACCATCGTTAAAGGCATTTTTCAACTGATTTGTTCCTGTACTGAATTTATTACCGAGTAATTTTAAGAGCTGAAACTTATAGGATGTTGACGCCAATTCCTCAAGCCATGAAATGTTTAGATGAGCTATTGTTTCAAATAGCCAAATGTTCCAAGGATTATCCTGATGTATAGATTCTCGTGGAGAATTTGTTAGAAAGTTGCCATTTACCAGATATGGAAAATCATATTCTTTAACCTTGGTTGGAAGGAAGGTATATATTAATCTTTGATCTCTGGCAGGTGTGTCTATTTTATCGTCATTTAGTACAGCAGCAAAAGTAATTTCAGAATGTGTGGCAGATTTAAGCTTTTCAGGTACTTTATCATCATCTGCAAGTGCTAGAGACACCTTAGAAGGAACATCAATATCTGAAAAAGTACGAACTAGCCAATTGCTGAGCGTTTTGCCATTTTTAAGTAACGTTACTTTTTTTGACAATGTACTTTTTGTATCTACCGATTTTTCCAAAACAGTTACAGCATTTCCGTCGTATGAAATTATTATTTGATTTACACGTCGCAAAAAAAGAAGTATCTCACCTTCTCCTAATAATCCTTCTAATGAGGCCTTAAGGTCAAAAACACTTTCCATTTCAATCACTGTGATAACTGAGTGCTTTAGAGTAGAGATGACATCCTGAAGATTACGAGGTAATTCGTTTATTTCTGTCCATATAGGTATTGTCTGCCAAGGATAACCATCTTTTACAACTGCTTTATCGAATCTAAACTGATATCCGTCTGAAAAGATACTGACCCTGCGCGACCTTCCGAATACCGATTTAAACCCGATACCTTTATATCCTGTTGTTGCCTTTTTTGATGTTTTTGTACTTGCCCCGGCATCAGTAATGGAATCTATATCATCCTCTGAAAAAGAATCTCCATCATGAGAAACGATTAGTGCATTTTCGCGAAAATCGATATATACTGTGTTTTTATCAGAAGATGCAGAGTCGTCCGCATTCTGAATCAATTCGTAAAAAAAACGTTGGCTTTCAGAGTAAATGTCAGCTGATACTATATCAAGTAATTTTGTGATGCTTCTTGCTTGTGAATCATGTTTAAAATCCGAGCGCATTCCATGTAACTGTTCAATAAATTCTTTTTTACTCATAATAAGGAAAATGTGTTAATGCTAGATTGGTTAGGAAGTAAATTACGATCTCATTATAGAATAATCCATTTGTTTCCGAAAGCGTTAAATGTGAGGATGCACATAATTTAAAATTCAATAAAGATTTATCAGGTAAATAACTAATAAATTATAGCTCCGCGTATTGCTTTACTGTAATTCATCTATTGAGATTTCTTCTCCAAATGATTTCCACCCCATCCCTTTACATTCGTAATAAACTATTGGAGAAGACCCCTTCATATCTGGATCAGAAAGAATTTTATCAAAGTACTCTTTGCTAGATTCTCCATATTTTAAATCTAATACTTGCTTGTTTTTATATATAAACTCTTCGCACTCATAATCCATGTCGTTATCATTATGTCGGAAATAATACATTTTTGAAGTTGTAGAATCAATATCTATCTTAAGGTAAATGTGCCCATCAAATTTTTTTCCCATAGGTTCTATTATGTTTTAGTGTATAAAGTGTTATATATTAATCTAAAAAAAATCTTTTTATTAAGTGTTTCTTACTTTATAAAATGTTTTGTTATCAAACCTACAAAACCATTTTTTAGTTATTATATGGTTTTCCGTAATTCATCTCCAAAAGTTGCAAAATACTTCTTTTAATGATAAAAAGACCACCGTATAAATACCTGTTTTTGATTTCGAAAGATCATAAAAAAAGAATACAAGATGCAAAATGCATCTTGTATTCTTTTTTTATATCTTAATTATTTTAGACTTAATCAAATTATGCTTAAATACTATTATAGTAACCACTTTACCATCGCGAGAGCTATTATTCCAAAAATAATAAGCAGCCCGCCAATAAAAGTTAGGATACTCTCCCAAAATGGAGTAAGTAATGCACTACGGTAATTTTTATAGCCTTCTGCACCTGAAGGACTTCGGCGATAGAATCTTCTTCTGCCAATAAAGAGTTTAAGGAGAACACCTATAATTAGTGCTAAAACACCGAAAATGATAAGTACTGCATTATCTCTATTCATAGCATTTGCTTTAAAGTAGACAATTAATTAATTCTATTTGCGAAGAAAAGTTGGTGTTAATTCTCACACTAATTTATAAAAAAATATTACAATAATTAATTATTCAGTTTCCAAAAATTGGTCTTTATTAAAATTGAAGATAAAAGAATGATTTTATGAAATTTTTCGAGGAATAAAAAAAGGTCTATTTTTTGGTACTTCTTGGTTGTTCAGCTATTTTTTTTTTAAATAACTCTATGTCAGAAGTTACAATTGAATCATAAACTTTTGAAAAATCTATCAAGGAAAAACCCATTGCTTCAATAATTAAAAACAATGTTAATGAATTTGGAACTGACTTTGCATTAAAAGTATTAGATACAGTAGCTTTTCTGATATTTGCAGTCGTAGCAATTTTATCATAACTCTGCTTTATTGGCAAGTTACCATTGCTTTCAAGTAGCTTCCGTAGACTAATTGAAATCTTAAATATAGTATTGTCGTCCGTCTCTTTTTTCACAACTGCAATTAACATTAACTAAAATAATTTATCGGTACGTTTTGGCGTACCGATATTTTTTAATATATTTGGCTCAGTACTAGTTAATCAGTACGTGTTTTATTAAATTTGCGATTCTTCAATAGAAAACATTTGAAGCATTCGCTTGGAGTCTCGTTTCCGAAAACTGGTAATTTTTAAATGCGCGAGATGATAAGTGTAAATGCTCACGCCTATAAAGGGCGTGGGCTCACTTATTCGCGCATAAGGGTATACCAGTACCTCGGAAGCGGATATGTTGAGTTCTGCGCCTATTTTTTTTCGGCAACATCCTCAACTTCTCGAAGCTACTTCACTATATAGAAAAGAATCGCAGTCGTATGTTTAACCATTATCGGTTTGCCTATGTTGTAGTTTCTTTATTTCATTTTTATAATGCCTGGCCCTGTTTTGGTATCCTGCTGAGTTAGTCAGGGGAAGGGCCGGGTTATTATGCTATCAGCTTTGCCTTTTAGCATTACTACAAAATTGCAAATCGTAAAACCACACAAGAACAAGTTTTAACTTATAAATAACCAAAACCAAATTATGCCTATGATTAATTAATTAACAAGAAAAGCCTTCTAATACTCGTGGTGGAACATTCGTATAGAAGGCGAGAGAAAACCAAACTTTCGTTCAATTTTAATCCTTTTTAAATTTATGAAAAATCTTTCATTTAACAAAGGCAGGCCTTACTGTCTTTGTATATTTATTTTCGTAATACTGCTTTCAAATCATAGTAATGCCACTGGACTAACGTTCAGAAGCTACACGAAGCAGTTACAACATCAAATTACAGGTACAGTTACCGATGCCACTGGACCACTTCCAAGCGTGACGGTCATTGTCAAAGGAACTACAACTTCAGCCGTAACAGATGAAAAAGGCAATTTTTCAATTACGGCTAATTCAACAGACGTACTCATCTTTTCATTTTTAGGTTATGCCACACAGGAAATAATGGTTAGAAACCAAACTTCCATAATTGTGATATTAGCAGAAGACAGTACACAGCTTAAGGAGGTGACCATCAATGCAGGTTATTACAGTGTAAATGACAAAGAAAGAACCGGAAGTATTGCCCGCATTACATCCAAGGATATCGAAACTCAACCTGTAAACAATGTTTTGGCAACCATGCAGGGAAGAATGGCCGGTGTGGAGATAACACAGAACACAGGAATTGCAGGAGGTGGTTTTGAAATTCAAATCCGTGGACGTAACAGCATTAGGTCTGATGGCAATGCTCCTCTCTTTATCATAGATGGTGTGCCGTATTCATCAGAAGCCATCGGCTTTAGCGGGACTATGAGCGTACTGAACACTTTTACAAGTCCCTTAAATAACCTGAATCCTGCCGATATACAAAGTATAGAAGTACTAAAAGATGCCGATGCCACTTCTATTTACGGATCGCGAGGCGCTAATGGTGTCGTACTGGTTACAACTAAAAAAGGTAAAGCAGGACAAACAACGGTTAACGTAAATTTTTCAAGCGGAGTGGCACAAGTAGCACATTTCATGGATCTTCTTAATACGCAGCAATACCTCACAGTTCGAGCCGAAGCATTTCAAAATGATGGCATTACTGAATATCCCGAGGGCGCTTATGATATCAACGGAACTTGGGATCCTAACCGTTATACAGACTGGCAGAAAAAATTATTAGGCAATAGTGCCCAAATTACAAATCTCAGTGCAGGTATACAAGGTGGCAGTGAATATACCCAGTTTTTACTATCTAGTAATTTTAATCATGAAACTACGGTCTTTCCGGGCGACTATGGATACAAAAAGGCTAATGTAAGAACAAGTATCTCACATCAGTCCAAGGATAAACGCTTCCACTTGGATTTTTCAGGCGGTTATACAGTTCAACATAATAATCAGCCCCTTGCAGATCCAACACTTGAAGCAATAACCACTCCGCCAAATGCACCTGAAATGTATGATGCACAGGGTAACATCAATTGGGAGGACAACACCTTTGAGAATAACCCCGCAAGAAACTTTCTGGGAAGCTCACAATCACAAACCTATGATTTGGTTGCTAACATCCAGTTATCGTATAAAGTCTCGCAGGATATTACCCTTAAGACCAGTTTAGGCTATACAGACCTTAAACATCACGAGTCATCCGCTTATCCTTATACTATCTATCTGCCAAATTATGGGCTCGGCGCGGAATCTTCGGCCATTTATTATAATGATGTGGCACGTCGCTCCTGGATTATTGAACCTCAACTTAATTGGAAAAAATTATGGGGCAGGCTTCAGACTGAGTTACTAGGAGGAGCCACTTTTCAAAGACAGGATAACGAGCAGATTGCCATGTCAGCATTAGGTTTCGCCCATAACAGCCTGATGAATAATCCCGCTGCAGCAACCTACCTTACAGTATCAGGCAACGATGAGTCCATATATAAATATCAGGCCCTTTTTGGACGTCTAAATTTGCAGTTGGATAATCGTTACATTGTGAATCTTACAGGAAGAAGAGACGGTTCTAGCCGCTTTGGTCCATCAAATCGTTTTGCATGGTTTGGGGCAATAGGCGCGGCATGGATTTTCTCAAGCGAAGATTGGTTTGTTAAACAGGATGTCCTTAGCTTGGGAAAACTCAGGGCTAGCTATGGAATCACCGGCAATGACCAAATAGGTAATTACCAATATTTGGACAGTTATGGTACCTCGGGCAACAACTATCAGGGAATTCCGGGATTGCAGCCTAGCCGCCTGTACAATCCTGATTTTGGATGGGAAACCAATAAAAAATTGGAATTTGCCTTAGAAACTGGATTTTTACAAGACAAAATTCAATTCACTGCCGGCTGGTACCGTAATCATTCGTCGAATCAACTCGTAGGTGTGCCTATGCCGGGAACAACAGGTTTTCCTTCACTTCAGGCTAATCTTGATGCCACCGTAGAGAATAAAGGCATCGAATTGACACTACAGACGACTAATATACAGACCAAAGATTTTAGCTGGACCACGGATTTTAATTTCACATCAGTAAAAAATAAACTGCTATCCTTTCCGGGATTGGAAAACTCCACTTATTCTAATCAATATGTAATTGGACAACCCCTGAATATCATTAAGCTATTTCACTACACAGGGTTGGATTCACAATCAGGAATTTACACTTTTGAAGATATAAATGGCGATGGTTCTATAAATTCCCCCAGTGATAAGCAGGTTTTGCTTAATCTCAATCCCAAATTTTATGGCGGCGTGCAAAATCAATTCCGGTATAAGAATTGGCAGCTTGACTTTTTGCTTCAGTTTGTAAAGCAGGACAATATCGATCCAAGAAAAATTATTGGTGTTCCGGGAGAAATGGGCAATAGATCGACACAAATTCTCGATCACTGGTCTGTTCCTGGAGATAGCGGTGCTGTGCAGCTTTATACAACAGGAGTAAATTCGGATGTAGAAAGTGCTTTCTTTAATTATGCAGCTAGTGATGCTGTAATTACAGATGCATCTTATATACGTTTGAAAAACCTTCAACTCTCCTATAACCTGCCTGCCAAATGGATAGGCAATACCAAATGCAGGCTTTACTTACAGGGACAGAACCTTTTAACCTTTACGTCTTTTAAGGGACCTGATCCTGAGTTCCGTGCTGTTGGAACATTACCTCCACTTCGAATCCTTACTATCGGCACACAAATAAGTTTTTAAAATATAGAAAAAATGAAAACAAAATTTTATAAAAACACGATGATAAAGGCTTCCTTAAGTCTTATCGCCATATTGCCCCTTATGGGAGGATGTGATAATTTTACAGAGACTGGCCTCACCCCAACGCAGCTTGACACGAATGCAGTATTTGAAAATTCAAGTACTGCTACAGCTGCCCTAACGGACGTTTATGCTCGCATAAGGGAAGCAAGCCTGCTTTCGGGAAAAAACAGCGGAACAGGATACCGCCTTGGTCTTTATGCTGACGAGCTCACCTGGTATGGCAGCACTGCTATTCAAACCGCATTTTATAATAATAGTGTACTTCCTTCTACAGCCGGCCTTGATGTTATGTGGAACAATACCTATTCACAGATTTATGCTACAAATGCTGTTATAGAAGGGGTAGCTGCTTCTCAAACACTGCAAGAATCCGACAAACAGCAATTAACAGGTGAAGCCCTTTTCATACGTGCTCTTGAACATCTTTATTTAAATCAGCTTTGGGGAGAAGTACCTTATATAACCACAACAGATTACCGCATCAATCGTATTGCAAGCCGGGTATCCCAAGCAGAATTCAACCAGAAATTAATAGATGATTTAGAGCAGGCTGCACAATTACTCCCCGATGCATATATCGACATTGATAGGGTAAGGCCCAATTCATTTGCCGCCCGTGCATTACTGGCAAGAGTATACTTGTATGCACAGCGCTGGGCAGAAGCGGCAAACGAGGCTTCAGCTGTCCTGAACCAGACTGAGCTTTATGTATGGGACACTGACCTGAGCCAAGTATTTTTAAAAGATAACGCTACCACGATCTTGCAGCTCAAACCAAGAAATGAAGGATTAAACACAGACGAAGCTTCCTCCTTTTACTTCAATTCAACACCCACTGTGGTAAGCCTGAGACCCGATTTAATTGCGGCCTTCGAAACAGGGGATCTTCGCCTAAGCAACTGGACACGTAAAGTCACCAATAATAACGGTACATGGTACCATGCCTACAAATACAAAGAGCGTACAAATACTGGGAGTTCTGTTGAATATTCAAAAATATTACGCCTCGCAGAGCAATATCTCATTAGGGCTGAAGCCAGGGCTCGTCAGGGCGAGCTTATTGGAGCACTTGAAGATTTGAACGTAATTAGAAATACAGCTGGTTTAGGAAATTGTCTGGCTGTATCTCAGGAAGAAGTTATTCAGGCTATCCTGAAGGAAAGAAGGGTCGAATTGTTTACCGAGTATGGTCATAGATTTATGGACTTAAAACGTTACAACCAGCTTGATGCTGCTTTGGAAACAGTAAAACCAGGATGGGATACTACTAACAGGCTCTTGCCCATTGCGGAAAGTGAGTTAAGCCTGAATCCGAATCTCAAGCCCCAAAATCCGGGTTATTAATTATGAAATATTTTAATCAAAATAGCGTCATACTGCTTTTTTTACTTTTCGTAATTTATGCAAGCTGTCCCGCACAGGGGCAGCCTCTTAAAAGACAGCTGACAGAACAGGATTATAACAAGTGGGGAATGATAAAACCTGGCCCAATTTCGCAGGATGGAAAATGGGTGAGTTGGTCCGTGCATTACGATGAAGGGCAAGATACTCTTTTTGTTGCAGCAAGCAGTGGCAGGAAATGTTACAAATTTGCTGCAGGCCGACAAGGCAAATTTCTTGGAAATGAAATTTTTTACTTTCAGAACACAGGAAAAAACAGCTGCCTTATTGAGCTAACTTCCGGTAAGCATCACAATATTGGACAAACTGGCAAAACCGCTGTTTGGGAATCATATCTTGTTGCTGCTAATCCTGAATTTAAAAATATAGAAGTATGGAATAACGAGGGCAGTAAATTAAAAGAGATCAAAGACATTAAGCAATTTTGCGTTTCCTCTACAGGACAGACTTTTGTTTATATAACACACACTAATGAAAAGAGCTTGCTGCATCTATCATTATTAAACTCAAAGAAAAAAATTTCTGAAAGTGAAATCAGTTTAGGCGAATATCAAAATCTAACTATTTCGAAACCTATATGGTCTGAAGACAATAAATCTGTATCTTTTTATAGTAAAACCGAGCGCGACACGACAGTATTTTATTTTGACATTAACGCTAATGAGTTAAGGCAATTAAATAACAGCCATCTTTCAAACGAGATGAAAATCGATTTTGACGGAAATCTAAGCCTGACACCACGAGGCGAAGTACTTGCTACAATACGTGATGCTGCATTACCATCAATTGAAACCCCAATAGTGGAAGTATGGAATACTTTGGATAAGGTAATATACCCTAAAGCTCTAGAAACCCATAATTGGAAATATGCCCCTAAAACTTTACTTTGGAATCCCAAGACAGGCAAAATTCAGCAACTCACTACTACGGATTATCCTCAAGCCGCACTTGTCCCCGGTGGGAAATATGCTTTGCTATGGAACACGGATCACTATGAACCTCAATTTGAATGGGTTTCTAATATTGACCTGTACTTATTGAATGTAGAAACAGGAGAAAAAAAGATTCTTCTAAAGAATCAGCAAAACAGCTCCATGTCATGGCAGATATCCCCTGATGGTAAATACCTGACCTACTTTACACAAGGTCATTGGTACAATTATAATTTTTCGAAGGGCATTCATGCAAAGTTGTCACATAATTTTCTGGCTGGCTCAGATACACCAAGCTCTAAGGTAGCACCTAATGCACCTGTTCTCTGGACAAAGGATGGTAGATCGATACTTCTGTGTGATGATTTTGATATTTGGCTGGTATCGGCTGACGGTGGATATACCAAGCGGCTGACCAATGGAAGGGAGCATAATATTATTTTAAGGATACCCCAGCAACATGCCGTTAGTCCTTTAAAACCTATTATCAATGGCTGGGGTAGCTCCAGCGTGGATATGACAAAAGATATTGTCCTTGAGGCCAGGGCCCCTGACTATAGCAAAACAGGGTATTATCTCTTAAAGAAAAATGGTGTACTGGAAACTATAGTTTTTGACCAGTCACGTAACTACAATCTGGCGCAAGCCGGGAAGACCATTAGCTGGTATTCGGAGCGTTATGACAGTCCCACAGCAATTCGTTGCCGCAGAGGAAAAGGCCCAATTGTAGATGTAACGCAAAATCAAAAGTCAATCGCAGAATTTTACTGGGGAGAATCAAAGCGAATTTCTTATCAATGGAAAAATCATTCACTAGGAGGGATATTATATTATCCGGCAGATTTTAGAAAAGGAAAAAAATACCCGATGGTCGTTCACGTATATGAAAAACAATCCCAGCGCTTACATTATTTTATAAGGCCAAGCCTTTACGATGGTGAAGGTTTTAATGTCACAAATTTAACCAACAAAGGCTATTTCGTTTTTCTGCCAGATATTGCGTACCAACTCGGCAGCCCAGGCGATTCTGCACTGAATTGCACTCAGGCAGGTGTGATAGCTGCTATTACAGATGAAGCTGGAATTGATGCTGCGCGGTTAGGTCTTATCGGCTATTCTTTTGGCGGATATGAAGCGAGCTTTATTGCTACCAAAAGCACTATGTTCAAAGCTATTGCCGCTGGAGCAGGGGTTACGGATTTTGCAAGCAGCTATTTTTCCTTGGCAGAAAACTACAATATTCCGGAATATTTCCGGTTTGAAACTTTCCAAATGAGAATGGGAAAACCTTTCCATGAAAACATTCAGGGGTATATCGAAAATTCTCCTGTTTATCAGGCAGCAGGTGTAAAAACGCCTATCTTAATTTATACTGGAGGAAAGGATAAACAGATTCGTCATAATCAAAGCCGTGAATTTTATTTTGCCCTTAGACGATTGGGAAAACCAAGTATTCTTCTTGTTTATCCAGAAGAAGACCATGCCTTTGAAGACCGAAAGACAATTATGGATCTGACCCATAAAATTGAAATCTTCTTTGGACATTATCTTAAAGGACTTGAAAAGAAAGACTGGATGGAACCCAATTTTTAATAGCAATGCAGCCCTGGGGCTGCATTGTTTTTTTGCTATTGTGGGCGGAAAAGCTGCACAATGCATTGGTTGTTCTGATTCTTTTTCCATAAGCGTGTAGCTCCTGGAACATCTCCCACCGTACACATTTGGCTTCCCGTAGGAGAGCACTCGTCGGATGGTTCACAATCGGTAAGATTGCTGTGGCGTATATACCCCACCTCATTAACAAGTGCATTTTTTACCGAATTCTGCGGTGCATTCATCGCCGCTGCTGCGGCAAATCCCATCACTACGACAGGCAAAATGAATTTCAATAATCTTGTTTTCATGATTTAAAAAATTATGGTTTGCAGCCTACTCTTTTTCAGGTTTTCGGCTAAATCCCTGATACCCCGGCCGGGTATATTTAAAACTAATTGCTTTTAGGTAAGTTGACGGACTTTGATTTATATTTATTGGTAAGATCTTTATTAAGAGGTACTTTCGATATCCAATTTCCGCTAAGGGCATATAAAGTTTTTCCCTGTACCATAAAACTGCGCATGGGTTTGTTTTCCACATGGTAGATGTAAAAACTGGAATCGTATGAATTATTGTTTATATTATAGACATCTATGATGCTGGCCTGCCTCCACATCTGTGCATCTTCATATCGCCCGATTAGCTGGGAGTTCACAAATAATAAATTGTCATATGCCGCTGCGGTTCTGTTGACAATAAGAGGAGGTGCCGATAATTTTCTCTCGTGGCGATCTTTTAAATAAGCAACCTTCAAATTAGCCTGATAAACGGTATCAATAGTATGTGCCCTTCCCCTCATTATTAGGCTGCTATCCAATCTGAAAAATTCATTGCGATAAAAATAGATGTAGTGAAAATCGGAAGTATATCCATTTCTAAATAACAGCCCATCACTGTCAAAAATACCATCATGTTGGGATATAATTAGGCCGGGCTTCCATATAGGATTTGCTGAGCTGTTAAAATCCAATAACGCAAGGGAGTTCTGCATTTGTGTGGGATGGATTGCGCGTATCACCATATGAAGGGAATCAATAGGCTCAGCATGAGTAAAAGGTACTTCCTGTTTATCAATTAGCTTTGCCTTCCAATCTTTAAGATTACCACGAAATACGCAAGGCACAGTACCATCGGTAAGATAGAAAAATGGAGGTGCAACCCGAATATGAACTGCCCTGAAAGGCAAATCCATATGATCAAGCTCAATTAGAATACGGTCTACTTTATTAAAGCTCGTATTAATGGCAAGCAACATTCTTGGTGCCAGTGTATTACCAAGATAGATGGTTGATCCGTCGGCACCGGCAAAATAAAAAGAGGAGGATTTAAGATCAAGCTTTTTACTCTCAGGTTCAGAAAATGCAGAATAACGCCGGACAAAATTATTGCGGTGGTGGATAATATCTTCCGACCATACGTAAAGCAGGGCCATTGTTATAATATTAAACACAAATAGTATGAGTATTCTAAATGCTGCTTGTAAAGGTCTTTTGAAAAACTTATCTTCTTTTGATGTCAAATCTAAAATTATCGCCAGAAATAATAGAAGAACGAAGAAAAGATTAAAAAGAAGATGTTCCTGCCAACTAAGCTTTTCCAGTACACCGCCACAGGAACATGGAACATATGATCCGTAATTCAGTATTATATAGATATAAGCTGTGAACATTGCCATTAATGAAAAAGCCAGTACTAATCCCACGAATCGGGTACGGGGTATCGCTAACATTATTGCTATGATAAGTTCGCTCAGCGGAACCAATATAGCAACCCATCCAGCAAAAGCACTTAACATGGGTGACTGTCCAAGCTGTACACTAAAATTTTCAAAATCCACAATTTTACTGACAGATGCATAGACGAATAACAAAATACAAAGAAGACAAATAATCTCAATGATAATATTTCTTATGGATTTAGGTATTTTCATCTCATCAGTTTTAATATAGTAAAAAGCGGCTTTTCTGATACGGAATTATTAATTTCCAATTTATGTTCGACTAAAGCTTTGATCTTCAGTTATAAAGCGAAATTAGAACAATAAAAGAGAAGGATTGTTAACAAAAACAATCCAAAATTTGCAAAAAACGATCCATTTTGCATTGTATGAGAGAATTACAAACAAAAAAGCTGGCATAAGCCAGCTTCATAGTACAAGTATCCCATTTATCTCTTCCGTTCCAGTCTTCGAATGTCATTCTTTAATTCCATAAACATTTCTTCAATACTGCCGGGAGTAATGGTAGTCCTCTTTTTGTCTTTTTTGCCCAGATTACATTTGAATTCCCATATCTGTTCAATCTCTGATGCCCTGACTTCATAAGTAGCATAAAAAGATTCGTCTGATTCCAGTACAAGTACGTTTCTTTTGTTTTTATTCATCCGTTTATAAACAATGCCATCATTTTTAGTAATGATAATGTAAGTCCTGCCGTCAACTACTTCATCAAGTCTTTCTATATATTTGGCAACAATCACATCACCGTCTTCGTGCGGGGGCATAGAATCACCGTCTACTGTAAATCCCCTATGAAGACCTGGTCCCAAAAAAGGAAGTGAAATACGCGGAAGGCTTTCTATATATTCTGGATCTGAATATCCATTCATATAGCCTGCCTTAGCTTTTTGCGTAACAATTTCTATAAAACTTTCACCGTCATTATTCACCATAACTGGTAATAGAACCCTGTTATCCTCAAGCTTGACCAAATCATCAATTTTGACTTTCCTTACGTCAATGCATAGCAGGATGTCAATGCTAACCTGGTAATATTTTGATATCCTTTTCAATATTTCATATGGAGCTTCTGAAGTCCCGTCTTCATACTTTGCATACCTCCCACGTGTTATTAAAAGGCTTGTAGCGACCTTTTCCTGCGAAATTTTCTTTTTCAACCTTAAGCTTCTGATGTTATCGGAAAATAAAGACATATAGTTTTTGTTACAATTTGTATCAGCAAATATAATTTATTTGTTACAATATGTACTAATTTTGTTTGGTACAAAAATGAAGGTTATGGGAAGGGCAATTGTGCACATGGATTTGGATACATTTTTTGTGTCCTGCGAGAGGCTGACCGATTCAAGATTGAATGGTATTCCATTGATTATTGGCGGAGGTGAAAGGGGTGTCGTTGCTTCATGCTCTTATGAGGCTAGAACTTTCGGCGTACGCTCAGCGATGCCAATTAGAATGGCATTGCGGTTATGTCCGCAGGCAAAAGTGATGAAAGGCGACATGGAATTATATTCCCGGTTATCACATGAAGTTACTGAAGTTATAGAAGAAAAAGCTCCAGTCATGGAGAAAGCCAGTATCGATGAATTTTATCTCGACATCACAGGGATGGATAAATTCTACGGTTCATACTTATGGACTAACGAGCTGGCTCAGTCCGTTACAAAAGAAACGGGCTTGCCTATTAGCTTTGCATTATCGATCAATAAAACCGTATCCAAAATTGCAACAGGTGAAGGTAAGCCTAAAGGTAATCTTGAAATACCGGAAGATATGGTACGACCTTTTCTTAATCCATTGTCTATAAAAAAAATACCGATGGTAGGCGACGCCACTTTTCAATTGTTATCGCGGATAGGTGTCAGAAATATCCAGACACTTTCTGAAATGCCGGCTGAGGTACTACAGCAGATGATTGGTAAGAATGGAATCGAGTTATGGAAAAAAGCTAACGGTATCGACAACAATCCAGTTGAACCGTATACGGAGCGTAAATCAATTTCTACAGAGCATACTTTTTTGCAGGATACAATTGATCTCGACAAACTCAAAAGAGTACTTCAGGGTATGGTGGAAAAACTGGCTTTTCAGCTTCGTTCTGAAGGCTGGCTTACCTCAACGGTGGTCATTAAAATACGCTACGCAAATTTCGATACTGAAACCAAACAATGCAGAGTTCAGTACACTTCTGCAGATCATATACTGATGAAGAACGTAACAGACCTTTTCAACAAACTTTACCAACGCAGGATGCGACTTCGACTTATTGGTATTCGCTTCTGCGGTCTGGTTAGAGGAACTTATCAGATCAACATGTTTGAAGACACCGAAGAAATGCTTTCGTTGTACCAGGCAATGGACAGAATGAAAACCCGATATGGTTTTGATGCAGTAATGCGTGGAGGCGGCGCAACATTCAAGCCCAACAATAAAAATGAAATATTAAAAAGAAAAAAATAAGCCATGTACCTGAATTGCCATTCATTTCATAGCCTACGCTATGGCACTATACCGGTTGAAGAATTGGTACAGCTGGGGATTCAATGCAAAGCAGAATCTATGGCACTTACTGACATCAATACGGTAACAGGCATTTACGATTTTATTAAATTATGTCAGGCTGCATCTATAAAGCCCCTCATAGGAATTGAATTTCGCTACCAACATACATTACGATATATTGGTCTTGCCTTAAACCGCGAAGGTTTAGGAGAAATGAGCCGATTTTTGACAAAACATAATTTTGAAGATTCAGCGCTTCCGGTCCTTGCGCCGGCATTCGTGAATGTTATAGTAATTTATCCTATCAGCAATGCCCCGGCTAACCTACAGGAAAATGAATACATCGGTATCAAGCCTGATGAACTTTTTATATTATATAAAGAAAAATGGAAAAACAGATTAGATAAAATGGTGATGCTGCATCCTGTTACAATTAGGAATAAAAAGGAATATAACCTTCATAAAATATTACGTGCTGTTGATCTAAACGTGATAGGGTCAAAATTAACTACGGAGGATTATTGTAATGATTCAGAAACAATGCTGCCCCTTTCAGAATTATTGGAAAAATATACGCTCTATCCTACTATAATTCAGAATACCCAAAACATAATTGAAAGGTGCAATTTTGAATATGAATTCGGAATACCGCGAAATAAAAAATATTTCACCAACAGCCGTGATGAGGATATGCAACGGTTAAGAGAACTCGCCCAGGAAGGAATGGTAAAAAAATATGGACCTGATAATATTATTGCCAAACAGCGCGTTGCCAAAGAGCTAAAAGTCATTGAAGAATTGGAGTTCAGTGGTTATTTTCTCATAACATGGGATATTATTAGGTATAGTATCAGTAAGGGTTTTTTGCACATAGGACGGGGCAGCGGAGCTAACAGTATTATCGCCTATTGTCTGGGGATTACCGATATCTGTCCTATTGAACTGGATTTGTATTTTGAGCGATTTCTGAATGTAAACCGAAAAAGCCCGCCAGATTTCGACATTGACTGGTCATGGAAAGAACGTGATATAATATTAGAATATATCTTCAACCGCTACGGAGTGGAGCACGTTGCTTTCTGCGGCACCAATGTTGAGTTTAAATATCGGTCAATATTCAGGGAAGTCGGAAAAGTATTTGGACTGCCAAAAGAGGAACTTGATGCCCTGGCTAAAAACCCGCTAGAACTTCACGATAATAATAAGGTGGTGAGGATGGTTCAAGAATACGGAATGATGCTTGAAAAATATCCCAATCAGAGAAGTATGCATTCATGTGGGATACTGATTTCTGAAGAGCCTATCATCAATTTTACAGTACTGGAAATGCCACCAAAAGGATTTCCAATAGCACTGTTCGATATGCATGTGGCAGAAGATATTGGTTTTGAAAAATTCGATATTTTGAGCCAGCGCGGAATAGGACATATTGATGATAGTGTCAAACTGATACGTAAGAACCGTGGTATAAATGTTGATATTAGGGATACATCGCTTTCTAAAGATGAGGCTTTATGCAATCAATATTTAGGTCGTGGTCAAACTATTGGTTGTTTTTATATCGAAAGTCCCGCAATGCGCGGGCTTCTCAGAAGACTACAATGTAATAACTATAAGATACTTGTGGCCGCATCGTCCATTATTCGTCCTGGTGTTGCCCAAAGTGGAATGATGAAGGAATATATTTTCAGACACAACAACCCGACACAATTTGAATACTTCCATGAAGTATTTAAGGAGCAGCTCGGTGAGACGTATGGCATAATGGTATATCAGGAAGACGTAATAAAGATAGCCCTGCATTATGGAGGACTTCCCGCTGCAGATGGGGATATTTTGCGCAGGGCAATGAGCGGAAAAGGGAGGTCAAAATCCGCCCTTCAGAAAGTAAAAGATAACTTTTTTGAATGCTGTGAGCGTCAAGGCCATCCTTTGGAACTTAGTCAGGAAATTTATCGCCAGATCGAATCGTTTGCCGGATATTCTTTCTGTAAGGCACACTCAGCATCTTATGCAGTTGAAAGCTATCAGAGCTTATATCTTAAAGTACATTATCCAATTGAATTTATGGTTGCGGTTATTAATAACCAAGGAGGTTTTTACAGAACTGAAGTATATGTGCATGAAGCCCGGATGTCAGGTGCCATAATACATAATCCATGTGTAAATAAAAGCGAATATGAAACTACACTTTATGGTATCGACGTTTACCTTGGGTTTATGCATCTTGAAGGATTGGAAACAAAAGTAGCAGAGCACATAGTTAACGAGCGTCAATTAAATGGAGAATATAAATCACTGGAAGATTTTATAAATAGAATACCGATTGGCATCGAAGGAATCCAAATATTAATATTTATTGGAGCATTCCGTTTCACGGGAAAAACAAAGAACCAGTTATTAGTCATTGCAAGGCTGATACTGGTTAATTTCAAACCTGAAAATCGCAATTTGATGCTTCTTCAGGAACCAGTAAAGGAATACAATCTCCCGGTCTTAGAACGCTCAAGGTTTGAAGATGCTTTCGATGAAATTGAATTATTAAACTTCCCTGTTTCCTGCACGCCGTTCGATCTGCTGCAGACAAAATTCCGAGGCGATGTAATGGCAAAAGACTTATTACAACATCACAAAAAAACGGTAAAAATGCTGGCTTATTTGATCTCTCGAAAGCACGTTCCTACAAAGATGGGCGCAATGTTTTTCGGAACATGGATAGATGTAGAGGGAGAACTGTTTGATACTGCTCATTTTACTGGCAGTCTTAAAGAATATCCCTTTCAAGGAGGAGGATGTTATCTGTTGCTAGGAAATGTGGAGGTCGATTATCACTTTCCTACGATAACAGTAACCAAGATGGCTAAAATGCCTTTTATACCAGATCCAAGATATTCTGAAAGTAGCGAAAAACAATATGATGCGCATAGAAATATCCGCGAAGATATAAGCATGACCCAGAGAGCGCCATACCCGCAGGAGCATGAGATAGGTCTGCCACGACATAAAATGGGAAGTGCCTGAAGATGATCAGTAAAGAAACCACGTAAAAATACTTGTTTTTACTTTTTGAGGTTTTTCCGTAAGGATATAGAAAAAATATTTTGTATGTTCGCTTCGGAAAAGTCTTACCTACTAAAAGCTTATTAGCTGTTTCATGTCCACGCCAAGCGCGTCAGCAAGATGTGTTAGATAGATTAGGGACGGACTAATCCTGCCGTTTTCAATACGGCTGATATAGGAGATATCCAAATCGCTGTCAATAGCAAGCTGGGCTTGAGTAAAGCCTTTGTCTTCGCGAATTTTCTTAAGGTTGGCTCCAAAATTTTGTAAATATTCTTTGTCTTTATCCCTCACAGGACAAAATTCAGAGTTCTAATAATAAATACTGTAGGACGTACGTCCAAGTTAAAGATAAAGTGAGAAATAATAATCTTTTCGAAATTTACAAGCTTATTAAGATAGCCTTTTGCGTTTTTCTTTATATCGCACAAGCTTCTGGTCAATCTGTACCCAAGACAGATTTGCCCGTAATTCAACCAACTCTTCCAACTCTTATTTTACCGAGTATGGATAATTTTATTATACCTACTTCAAATTATTCAACTTCATCTGGTAATACTTATCAGCAACAGCAAAATAGGCGTATTATGAACGAAGTAGATCAGCATGAAAAGCTTCGTCAAGAGACTTTGTACAGTGTGAAATCTGACATAGATGAACTACGATCTGAAATTCATTACGATCTACCATCTAAATCAAACATAGAGGGTACATCCGCATATAAGATTCTTTTTGATAAGATGCTTACGTTGGACGTAAATAATTATTCCGTAAAAGGTGTAAATTTTGATATTGAAAACGCGTATTTCAACAATAAAGCAGATAAGTCCCAATTTGACCAAATTATACATCATACTGGAGAATTTCTGACTGCTAAAATGAAAGAATTAAAATATGATCATAATAGCAATTCAGCAAAAAATTATATACTGTTTCAGTTTTTTTCGGAGGAAATGAAATTAGGGAAACAAACGCATTTGCCTTTCAAATACGATTTTGAAGACTATATGGGTGTTAAAGATTATTCAAAGATGTTTGTGTCCAAACTCCTTTCCACAGGTTCTGGACAGTGTCATTCATTGCCTCTATTATACCTTATTCTTGCAGAAGAAATTGGTGCGGAAGCTTATTTATCTCTATCACCGAATCATTCATATATACGCTTTCCTGATGATCGCGGAAAATGGTATAATATTGAATTGACCAACGGAATGTTTTCAACAGAATCTTATATCTCTCAATCTGGTTATATCAAGTCGGAAGCCCTACAAAATAAGATTTATATGGAAAATTTATCAAAAAAGGAGCTACTATCAAAACACTTTTCAGATTTAGCTGAAGGCTATATTCATAAATTCGGGTATGATGAATTTGCCCAAAGTGTTATCGACAAGGCACTTGAATTGTATCCTAATAGCATATCAGCAAATATGATTAATGCAAATCTTGCTACTGTACGCGTGAAATATGTAGTGAAGCAATTAGGAATTGATATTTCTGATGGTAAGGAACGTGAAAAGATTCTCAATTATCCTAAAGCAGTGGAACTTCTTAAAGAAATGCAAAAGCAATATGCTGTTATTGATAATTTAGGATATGAAAACATGCCGCCGGAAGAATATCAGAAGTGGCTTCAATCCATGAAAGGCGAAAAACAAAGGGAAGAAACCAAGGTTATTGAAAAACAATTTAAGGGTGCAATAATTAAGTCAACAAAACAATTAAAGGATTAATGAAAAGATATTTACTACTATTTTTACATATTATATTCACGGGGTTTGCTGTAGCACAAAGCCAAGAAACGCTGTACATGAACAGCTTCAACACACTTAACAGTATGCTGGCCGACGGTACTAAATATAATTTCAAACAGGCTGTGTTTTCAGTCGAAAATGCATATCTGCAAGGAAAACTGGACATTGCTGAAGTTGATAAAGAAATCCATATCCTCACCGCTGTGTGTAACTCTCTTGTAGAAGGTAGGTTTTTAGCATATCTGGAAAATGATAAAAAGGACGTAAATAAGTGGGCAGCTGCATATCAGGTAATGTGCGACAGCATTCCAATTGTTATAAAAGACAAACAGTATAAATATATCCCTTTCCGTTATGACTTCGATGATGTATTTGGAAATCAAGACATAAGCAATATGTTTGTATCAAAACTGTTATACACCCGCAAAGGGAACTGTCATTCATTACCTTATTTGTATAAGATTTTATGCGAGGAACAAGGAACTACAGCACATCTAGCCTTAGCGCCAAACCATGTTTATATTAAGCACCAAAATAAAAAGAACGGATGGTATAATACTGAGCTAACCAGCGGAATATTTCCTAATGATTCATGGCTAATGGCTTCTGGTTTTGTCCACTTGGATGCCATTAAAAACGGTGTGTATATGAAAGCTCTTAATAACAATGAAAGTATAGCAATTTTATTGATAGATTTAGCAAACGCTTATCAAAAATCCTTTCCTGAAAATGACGGTCTCTTCCTTATGAAATGTGCTGATGCTGCAATTGGTGCATATCCAAATTTTGCAACAGCACTTATTTTAAGAGCAGAACTTCATAAGAAGCAAGTAGAAAATGAGGCAGACAGTAAAAAAGCAAATGCAGATTTTAAACTTTTGGAAAAAGAATATGCACATATCCATGAAATTGGTTATCGTTTCATGCCAGAAGAAATGTACCTTAATTGGCTCGTATCATTAAAAACTGAAAGGGAAAAGTACGAAAACAAAAAATTGAATACCTTTAACAAGCAATAAACCAGATCAATGAGAAAAAATTATTTTTTAATACTACTGCTGCTTTTTGCGGGTTCTATGTTAGCGCAGGAGAAATTATCGCAGGAAGAAAAAGCCCGTCGTGAAAAGAATATTGAAGCAGCAAATCCTTTTAAGCAGTTTGGCTATAAAGCAAAAGTCGCAACCTTAAGCAAAGGGAAATATCTTGAAGTGCATGACCTTGATAGTATTGTCACCATAGGGTCTGTAAAGTTTCATGTAGATAGGAAAGAAATCGTAGGAAATGTAGATAAGGATACTATAAATGGTATATATGCAAGACCAATAGGCGACATGCCTAGCAGATGGCTTTCTCCAGACCCACTGAGTGAAGAATTCTCAAGCTGGTCCCCATATTCATTTGTGTTTAATAATCCAGTAAGATACACCGATCCTACGGGCATGGCTCCTGATGATGTTATCATTACCGGTGCTCAGAGCCAGGCCGCTTTGCAGGAACTACAAAGATCTGTTCAAGGACAACTAACTTTGGCAATGGATGCAGGAGGCAGAGTAAGTTACACGCAAAGTGGCACTGGTCCGCTTACTGCAGATGCTGCACAATTGATGACTGCTGTTGACGATCATTCGGTTACTGTTAATGTATCAGCAACAAGTAATACTACCACATCAACAGGAAATTTATATATAGGTGGTGCTTTCATGGGTAATACTGTTGCACCAGGTGATCCTTTGCTAGGAGGCGGTAATACGGTGAGTGCAAATCAAGAAATTAATCCTGGAGTACTATCAGCTCTGAGCACAGCATATTCTAAACCAGGTGCAGACACTCTACATGAAGTCACCGAAGCTTATCAAGGTGCTACTCTTTCGAAGGCAAGTGGAGTAAGCTCTGGTACGGCAAGCCAAGCCGGCTCCGTGTATCAGCAAGCACATAATGCTGCTACTCCCCAATCTGGATCAGTGGTGCAAGAAGTTTATGACGCAAATAATAATGTAGTCCCACAAGCTGCCAATGGAGGGTATCCAAATGGAGTTCGTGCAGAGTTTATAGCAAGACATGGAACACCTAATCCTGTTATTATACAGACATTACCTTAAACATTCATAATATGAAAAATTATATACTTGCAGTTAGTGCTATAATATTTATTGCCTTAAGTTGTAAATCTAGTCTTCCAAATAGAGTAAGTGAAAATTTATATAGAATCTATAAAATTGATTCTATTAATGACTACTACCTTATCTACGCTAAAAGAGGCGACTCCTTGTTTAAAATAGTTTCTAAAAAAGAACTTGTCGGAAAGCAACAGGAAATAAAAGTGAATAAGTCTTATCCATTAAAACTACATTCTAGAAGGGAAAATTTGCCTACGATTGGTGGAGTAAAACTAGAGCCAATGAATTATCTAGATGTGGAATGTTTTGGGTATGATAAAAATACGACTATCTGTATTGAAAGAGATTCAATAAATGATCTTCATTATGCAGAAAACATCAAAGGGAAATATTTTATAAAACAGTAATAACCTAAGAAATAAGGTTGTCGGTTGGAGTTAATTTGTACCATCCATTAATTTTTGGATATCCTCATACCGATAGTACATTAACCCGCCGATTTTGTTGTAAGGAATGGTACCGTTCACCCGCAGATTTTGCAAGGTTCCAGCGGAAATATTTAGAAGTTTACGAACCTCGTAGCTTTTAAGCCATACACGAGCTTCCTGACCTTGTTTCCGCGGATATTGCTGATATCTCCGAATTTCTTCTAACAGTTCTTTTTTAAATCTTTCAAGGTCATCCCGGGTAATAAGATCTACATTCATAATTCACACTTTTAAATTGAACAATATCTAACTTAGATTTTGACAGTTTTTACAAACCATTTGCAAATTAAACTCATGAGTGAATTGAAAAGGTAATAATGACCATGTTTGGCTGATTGTGGCTTCCCTTTACCAGAGAAATGCGGTTGTTATCATATACATACACAAAAGGTGGTCGATATCGACCACCTTTTAAATTTCTATATTTTTGATTGTCCTACACACTAGTAGACATTCGTTGTTTAAGATTATTCATGTCTTCACTAAGCTTGCACTCTACAACCTTTGCATATATCTGAGTAGTTCGAATACTGGTATGGCCGAGCATTTTTGAGACGCTTTCTATTGGTACCCCATTGCTCAGTGTAACAGTAGTCGCAAAAGTATGACGCGCTATATGAAATGTCAATGTCTTGGTTATCCCACAGATATCAGCAATCTCTTTCAGGTAGCCATTCATCCGCTGATTTGAAATTACAGGGAAAACTGTACCGTTATTCAGAGCCCTCGGATCATTTCTATACTTCTCCATCAATTCTATTGCCTGTGGCAGCAGCGGCACACGTACACCTGTATCTGTTTTAGCCCTGATTGTAGATATCCAAAGTCCTCCGTCTATGCCTGTTACAATTTTGTCTGTGGTAAGTTCAGCAAGTTCAATATAGGAAAGACCTGTATAGCAGCTATACAGAAACATATCTCGAACATGCCTTAACCGTTCAATAGTAAACTCTTTATTTGCTAATGATATTAGCTCTTTGTTGTTTAATGACTCCCGGTCAACTTTATCAAAATGCTTCTTGAAACTAGCGAAGGGATCTTTGGACAGCCAATCCAACTTAACAGCCATATTTATCATTTTGCGCAGCCTTTCAATATGCTTCATGATTCCGTTATTGTTCAGTGGCTTTTGGTGGTCCTTGGGAACATAATTAAAAAGGTAGCGTTCAAAGTCTAGAATAAATTTATACGTAAGCTGTGAAAGGAGTAAGTCATTCCTGTAATATTTCTCTCTTAGGAATTTTTCGATATACCGCTGCGTTGTGTAGTAGTTTTTCATAGTTCCCGGAGCAAGTTTAATTTCCTGCTGCTCGTTATGATATTCTATTAGGGATAATAATGTTGGTGCCAAATGATCCGTACCCAGTACCTTATCGCGGATTGCAGGTCCATCTATCGCCGCATCATTCAATAACATCTGCTGATATGTATTTATAATTTTTGCCTTGAATTGGTTAAGAAACATGTTAAGTTCAACAGTTTCTTTACGGCTGCCCTTTGCCATTCCTTTTCTTTCATCCCATTCATTTGCGTTTACCGAACGCTTTACGGAAATCTCAGTGCGTTTTCCATTTACAGTAACCCTGGCGCATATTGGCGCCCTGCCTTGTATGGAGGTCTTTTGTGTCTTTAAATAAAAGAGCACCCCAAATGTTGTAGTAGCTGTTTTCATATCTCAAAAATTTAATGTTCAGATCATTTGCACATTAAATGGGTCCCAAGAGAGCTGGATTTCTGCTGAAAACCGACATACTCAGAAAAGCATCAAATGTTAAAATTTGAGCACAACAGACTGAAAACGATGGTATTAAAATGATTTTTGGGACCTAAAGGTAAAAAAAGAAAAGGGGTAGCCGAATAGGTCCCATTTTCTTTGATATAACTTGAATATTTTGGAGGTGAATAAAAAAGAAAACCCCTTAAATCCAATGATTTAAGGGGTTTTGACGGCCTTTGAAGGCGTTAGTGTCGGGGTGGCAGGATTCGAACCTGCGGCCTCCTGCTCCCAAAGCAGGCGCGATAACCGGGCTACGCTACACCCCGTAAGCGGGTGCAAATATATAACTATTTTTTGCTTATCCAAAACAATTTAAGAAATAAGAAATATTTTTAATTATCAGACATTATAGTAAGTGTGAATCTTTAATCTTACTATTTCAATTAACATGAAAAGAACAAAAAAAAGAATGTTCGTATTAAAATGTTATTATATTTACAAAATCATAACATAATACTATCTTCTTATGGAAAGCTTTCTTCTGGTTGCGTTATTTTGTTTTCTAATCTATATATTAAATACTATCAAAGGCCGTTTTAACAATCTTGAAGATGACATTCAAAGACTGAGTAAAAAAATAGATCTTTTAAAAACAATTGAAAAACCTGTCGAAAAACCATCAGTTGCGCCTCTTGTAATTCCGAAGGAAGAAATCAGTTTTGAAAAACCAAAAGAAGAGAAACTGGCTCCAGCTTCCATCGTTAAGAAAGAAGTTCCGGAGGAAAAAACAGAAAAAGTTGTTTTTTCTATGGAAAGCAAAGCAACTCCTGTTACTGAAAAGATCACTACAAAACCAATAACCCCAATTGTTCCCAAAAAATCATTTTGGGAGAATTTCAAAGAACAAAATCCTGATTTAGAGAAATTCATCGGTGAGAACCTAATCAATAAAATTGGAATTTTAATTCTCGTTTTAGGCATCAGCTATTTTGTAAAATATGCTATTGATAAAGATTGGATTAACGAACCGGCGCGTGTAGGAATAGGTGTTTTATGCGGTGCATTGGTTATGGGAATCGCCCATAAACTGCGCAAAAATTATGCTGCTTTCAGTTCTGTAATTGTTGCCGGAGCGATTGCGATCTTTTATTTTACTATCGGAATCGCTTTTCATGATTATCATTTATTTAATCAAAGTGTAGCTTTTGGAATAATGGTCGTAATTACCGCATTTAGCGCACTCATTTCATTATCATACAACAGAGTAGAATTGGCAGTTTTATCATTAATAGGTGGTTTTGCAGTTCCGTTTATGGTAAGCACCGGCGAAGGAAATTATATAGTGCTGTTTAGTTACATCATCATTCTGAATATTGGAATTTTAGCTATTGCTTATCACAAAAAATGGAATCTTGTCAATATACTCACCTACATTTTCACCGTGTTACTTTATGGAGGCTGGCTGGCTAATGATTTGGCAAACGCCAAACCCCATTATCCTGGCGCTTTATTATTTGGATTTGCCTTCTATTTTATTTTTATTTTAATGAATATCATTAATAATATAAGAACAAAAGGAGAATTTTCTAAAACCCAATTAACTATTTTAGCAAGCAACACCTTCTTATTTTATGCAGCGGGAATGGCCGTTTTATCTAACTTCCATCCTGAATTAAGAGGCCTGTTCACTACAATTATTGCATTATTAAATTTAACTTATGCCTGGTTTTTGTATAAAAAATTCGGTCTTGACAAAAAAGCAGTTTATTTGCTTATTGGATTAACACTAACTTTTATAACGCTTGCAGTCCCTATTCAGTTTGAAGGCAATTACATTACATTATTCTGGGCAGCAGAAGCTGTATTATTATTGTGGCTTTCTCAAAAATCAAAAGTTTCAAGCTATAGATTCGGTTCTGTAATTGTACATGCTTTGATGGTTATCAGCTTAATAATGGACTGGAGTCTTATTTATAATCGCAGTCTGCCTTTAACCATAATAATCAATCCAATATTTATAACAGGCCTCTTTGCCGTAGCATCATTATTGACTGTTTGGTATTTATTAAAAAATGAAAATGAAAATTTCACTCTTTTCAGTATTGCTTTTAATACTGAAAAATATAAAAACTACATTATAATTTTAACCATCGTAATTTCGTATATAACAGGTTTTCTTGAAGTCACTTACCAATCCAACAGTCATATAGAAAACAGCAATAGTGCTATTGCACTCCCTATCTTATATCATTTGATTTTCTCTGTGTTACTATCTTTTGCTTCACTTAAAAAGAAAACAGATTCACGATATCAGGCAGTTATTGTAATTGCAATTACTAATATTGTCC
Source organism: Flavobacterium piscis (assembly GCF_031457575.1). Classification (GTDB taxonomy): domain Bacteria; phylum Bacteroidota; class Bacteroidia; order Flavobacteriales; family Flavobacteriaceae; genus Flavobacterium; species Flavobacterium piscis_A. The sequence continues at coordinate 188,923 of NZ_JAVDWQ010000002.1, forward strand.
TGTTTACTTTTGGATTTTCAAATTATTCGTTTTTTGAACATACCGATATAATTGCAACCGGAAACGGACAGCCAATTGCCTTTTATCTGCACTACATTTATTTGTTTATCATTTTATACTTTGGCTATCTATTATTTCAAATTAACGGCAAAATAAATTTTAGTATTTTTCAAAACCGTTATTTTGTTTGGGTTGTTGCATTTTTTATAATTTACATAGCCAGTTCAGAAGTTATGCTTCACGGTCTTGTACTAATGAATTCTCCTGTTACGTTACAAGACATACAGTCAAGCCCAATGTATGCCTCATTCAAATCTGATTTGCCGTACATACAAGGGTATATTGCTGATGAAGTTATTGAAATGGCAAGAATTAAAATAATAAAAACAGGTTTTCCGGTTCTTTGGGGAATTTTGGCTTTTGTATTTTTAATCATTGGAATAAAAAAACAGCATAAAACATTGAGAATTATTGCCTTGAGTCTGTTGGGACTAACTATATTAAAATTATTTTTATACGACATCAGTAACATTTCTGAAACCGGAAAAATAATATCGTTCATCCTTTTAGGAATCTTAATTCTGATTATCTCTTTTGTTTATCAAAAAATAAAAGTTTTAGTTATTGATGAAAACAAACCAGCTGAAACAAATGAAACTAAATAATTTTTTTATACTCTTATTTTTGACAAACTTTTCGTTTGGACAATTTCAAGTAACGGGAAAAATAAAAGATATCACAGAAAATGGTTTCCATGAAATTCTTTTATCTCCGGATATCCGTTCGTTTTCGAAGCAGGACTTAAGTGATATCAGAATTTTTAATTCGAAAGGAAATGAGATCCCTTATTTTATTCAGAATAATTCAGAAGCATTATTAAATACTTTTGAAGAATATACCATTGTTTCGAAAACGGTTTTCCCTAAAAAAAGCACTTCAATCGTTATTGCTATACCCTCAACTCAGAATAACAATCAGCTCACACTTTTTATTGCTAATGCCGATGTTGAAAAAAACTATTCAATATCAGGAAGTAATAATCAGAAAGAGTGGTTTGGGATATCCAATTCAAAAGTGTTATATGATTTGAATAGTAGAACCGAAGCGAGTGTTGTCAAAACCATTTCGTATCCGTTGAGCACTTATAAATATCTAAAAATAGACTTTGATGACAGAAAAACACTTCCTGTAAATATTTTGAAGGCTGGAAATTTCAATACACAAATTCAAAAAAAATCATGGCTGGAAATTAAGCCAAAGAGATCGCCAACAACAGAAGATCAATCTAAAAAAGAAACTCAGATACATGTTATTTTTGATGGTCCGCAAATCATCAATCAGATAATTTTTGAGATTTCGAAACCAACTTATTATAGCCGCAAAGCCATTATTTACAAAAAAGCAACACAGAAGACAAAGCGAAAATCTCAAATATACAATCAGGAAATTGCCTCATTTGAGTTAAATTCAAACACAAAAAACAGTTTCACAATTCCGGAAATATTCGAAAAAGATTTTTATATCAAAATAGAAAATCATGATAATCTGCCTTTATCAATTTCAGCAATAAAATACAATCAGAAACCCATCTCTATCATTGCTGATTTAAATGCAAATGAAAAATACAATATAAAAACAGGTGATAAAAATTTAATTGGGCCACAATATGACCTTTCAGGTTTCAAAAACAATATACCTGATAATTTACATCAAACATCGATTTATGATATTACACAAATAGCAGACATAAAAAACAAATCCGAAGAAAAATCTGTCTGGCAGCAACCCTGGTTTATGTGGACATGTATTTTATTTGGTGCAGCTACTATTCTGTATTTTACCGCCAGCTTAATAAACGATTTAAAAAGAAAAGATTAAATCTGTTTTAGGAATTTTAAATCTGAAACAAGGCTATTTCCCAAATACAAAAAGTCCGAATAGAGAGAAATTTCGGAGTTATAATTTATAACAAACACCCACCACACAGCGACTAATCAAAGTTTAGCAAATGTTAACAAAATAGATTTTCAAAAACCATAAATAATTGTATTTTTACGGTTCAAAATTTAGAAAATAAATGGGCAAAATCATTGCGATTGCTAATCAAAAAGGAGGCGTTGGAAAAACTACTACATCAGTAAATCTTGCAGCCTCATTAGGTGTTTTAGAGAAAAAAGTATTATTAATTGATGCTGATCCTCAAGCAAATGCTACATCCGGTCTTGGAATTGACGTAGATTCTGTTGAAATTGGAACCTACCAGATACTTGAACATAGCCATACACCTAAAGAAACTATTGTAAAATGCACAGCTCCTAATGTTGATGTTATTCCGGCTCACATTGATCTTGTCGCCATTGAAATAGAATTGGTCGATAAAGAAAACAGGGAATACATGCTAAAAAAAGCATTAGAAAGTGTTAAGGATGAATACGATTTCATTATTATTGATTGTGCACCATCTTTAGGCCTGTTAACTTTAAATGCTTTAACAGCAGCAGATTCTGTGGTTATACCTATCCAATGCGAGTATTTTGCACTTGAAGGTTTAGGAAAATTATTGAATACAATAAAAAGCATCCAAAAGATTCATAATCCTGATCTGGACATTGAAGGTTTATTGTTAACCATGTATGATTCAAGATTACGTTTATCCAATCAGGTTGTTGAAGAGGTTCAAAAACACTTTAACGATATGGTATTTGATACTGTAATTCAGAGAAATGTTAAATTAAGTGAAGCTCCTAGTTTTGGCGAAAGCATTATTAATTATGATGCAACCAGCAAAGGTGCTGTTAATTACATTAATTTAGCTCAGGAAATTATAAAGAAAAACAGCAAATAGTTTTTTATGACAAAAGCAATTAAAAAGCAAGCCTTAGGAAGAGGATTATCAGCCTTATTGAAAGATCCTGAAAATGACATTACATCAGTAGAAGACAAAAATGCTGACAAGGTTGTTGGAAATATTATTGAGCTGGAAATAAGCGCTATAGAAATTAATCCGTTTCAGCCCAGAAGCAATTTTAATGAAGAGTCGCTACGGGAATTAGCCACTTCTATCAAGGAACTTGGTGTAATCCAACCTATTACTGTTCGTAAATTAGATTTCAATAAATACCAGTTAATTTCCGGAGAACGTCGTTTACGTGCTTCAACTTTAGTTGGTCTGACACATGTTCCGGCTTACATCCGTATTGCTAATGACAATGAATCATTAGTTATGGCTTTGGTGGAAAACATTCAGCGACATGACTTAGACCCTATCGAAATTGCGCTTTCTTACCAACGTTTGATTGATGAAATTCAATTAACGCAGGAACAAATGAGTGAGCGTGTAGGAAAAAAACGTTCTACGATTGCCAATTATTTACGTCTTTTAAAATTAGATCCAATTATTCAAACAGGTATTCGTGATGGCTTTATCAGTATGGGGCACGGTCGCGCAATTATCAACATTGAAGATTTAGATATTCAGACCGATATTTACCAAAAAATAGTTAGCCAGAATTTATCTGTTCGTGAAACAGAAAGCTTGGTAAAAAACTATCATGAAAGCCTTAAACCAAAAGCAGAAGGAAAAGCAAAAACTGATTCTTCATTTATGGTTAAAGAAACTCAAAAAAACACTTTCAATGATTATTTTGGTTCAAAAGTTGATATAAAAGTCGCTGGTAACGGAAAAGGGAAAATCACGATTCCGTTTAACTCAGAAGCTGACTTTAACAGAATTATAAAATTAATAAACGGGTAGTGAATAAAATTGTCCCCATAAGTCTATTGTTCTTTCTCTTAGGAACCGTCTCTCTTTTTGCCCAGGTAAAAGAAGAAACGGTTTTAATCGCTAAAGACACTACCAAGTTGCAGGAAATAGACCCGCTTACACCTGCCAAAGCAGCATTTTATTCTGCTATCTTGCCAGGTTTAGGACAAGCATATAATAAAAAATACTGGAAAATACCTTTGGTTTATGGTGCTATTGGTACTAGTTTATACTTTTATCTCGACAATAATAAAAAATACCATGAAGTTAGGGATGAATATAAAAGAAGATTAGAAGGTTACGAAGGAGATGTAAAATTTGTGAGACTTGATGATTCACGATTAATTGATGCACAAAAATTTTACCAGCGTAATCGTGATCTATCCTCATTATTTGTTATAGGCTTTTATGTTTTAAATATAATTGATGCCAATGTTGATGCTGCATTAATTCAGTTTAATGTTAACGAAAGATTGTCTTTGCGACCAGAAATTTATCCCAGCGATGTAACTTTTAAACCAAATGTTGGACTAACTTTTAATTACAATTTTTAAATAGGTTTTATTTCTTATTTAAATAAATATATAAAAAAATGAAAATTGCACTTTTAGGGTACGGAAAAATGGGTCAGGTAATCGAAAGGATTGCTTTAGAAAGAGGTCATGAAATAGTTTTGAAAAAAGACGAATTTAATACTTATGATGGGCTTTCTACAGCTGATGTGGCTATCGATTTCAGTGTTCCTACCGCTGCAGTTAGCAATATATCAAGTTGTTTTAACAATAACGTTCCGGTTGTATCAGGAACAACAGGCTGGCTGGAACATTATGATGAAATGGCAGCGCTTTGCAACGAAAAACAAGGCGGTTTTATTTCAAGTTCAAATTTTAGTCTTGGAGTAAACATTTTCTTTGAACTAAATGAATATTTAGCCAAAATCATGTCCCAATTTGATTCTTATAAAGTTTCGATGGAAGAAATTCATCATACCCAAAAACTGGATGCCCCTAGCGGAACTGCTATTTCTTTGGCTAAAGGTGTTATTGAAAACAGCAGCTATGCTAACTGGACGCTGGATCAGGCAAAAGACAAAGAAATCCATATTGCTGCAAAAAGAGTTGGTGATGTTCCCGGAACCCATACCGTAACTTATGATTCAACTGTAGACAGCATTGAACTGAAACATACTGCCAATAACCGTGAAGGCTTTGCCCTTGGAGCTGTGATTGCTGCTGAATGGCTGGCAGGTAAAAAAGGCATTTATTCTATGAAAGATGTTTTGAACTTAGAATCAAAATAAAAAAATTAAAAAATATTCTGAATCTCAGAACTAAAATATAAAACTATGACACTTTATCTTTGGTTTGTTTTTTTCCTTGCCGTACAAATAATTCATTTTTTAGGAACCTGGAAATTATATCAGGCAGCGGGTAGAAAATCCTGGGAAGCAGCAATTCCCGTTTATAATTCGATTGTTTTGATGAAAATAATTGGTCGTCCAACATGGTGGACCTTTTTACTTTTTATTCCAATTATAAATCTGATTATGTTTCCGGTTGTCTGGGTTGAAACCCTGAGAACATTCGGAAAAAAGTCAACCTTAGATACTATTTTAGGAATTTTTACATTCGGGTTTTACATCTATTATATCAACTATACCCAAAAATTAGAGCATAATCCCAACAGAAAGTTAACTCCTGAAAATAAAACTGCAGACACGATAAACTCTTTGCTTTTTGCCATAATAGTAGCTACATTGGTGCATACTTATGTAGTACAGCCTTTTACTATTCCAACTTCTTCATTAGAAAAATCATTATTAATTGGTGATTTTCTTTTTGTGAGTAAAGTAAACTATGGACCACGTGTACCTATGACAACTGTTGCTTTGCCAATGGTTCATGATTCTATTCCTTTAACAAAAAAGAAATCATATTTAAGCTGGCCACAACTACCCTATTTTAGATTACCTGCTTTAGAAAAAATTAAAAACAATGATATTGTCGTTTTTAACTGGCCAGTCGATACGGTACATTACTTTTTTGAACCAAAAGGAAGGCCTGGTGTCATCAAACCAATAGACAAGAAATCAAATTACGTTAAGAGATGTGTAGGTATTCCTGGGGATAACTTATCTATAAAAGATGGTTTTGTATTCATTAACGGAAAAAAATTAGTTTTACCTGAAAGAGCAAAACCGCAGTATGAACATACAATTTACGCTGCCAAAGGCATATCAAATGAATTATTGAAAGAAACAGGGTCAACAGAGTTTTCAAGAACTTACATCATAAAACCTACTTCTGATGCACAATTAGAAGCTGTAAGACCTTATATTATTTATGCGAACCAAAATCCGGACAATTCATTCACTATACAAACTGGATTTAACGGATTACCGGCAAACATAATTCAAACTACAGGGATCTATGCACAGGAACAATATCTTGCCGAAACGAATGCTAATCTCACTTTAAAGGCAGCGGATGAATTAAGAAAGAATAAAGCAATTGATTCCATTATTCAATATGTGGAGAAAAAACACAGCGGAACAGAAATTTTCCCTCATAATGGAAAATGGACAATGGATGAATATGGGCCAATATTAATTCCTAAAGCCGGTGCAACAGTACAGTTAAATAGTGAAAACATAGGTTTATATGCCCGAATAATTGGCACTTATGAAAACAACAAATTAGAAATAAAAGACAATCAAATAAAAATCAACGGAGAACTGGCAAACAGCTATACGTTTACAAAAGATTACTATTGGATGATGGGAGACAATCGTCACCACTCTGAGGATAGCCGTTACTGGGGCTTCGTTCCTAGCGATCATATTGTAGGAAAACCGGTTTTTATATGGTTAAGCTGGGATACAAACGGCAAAGGGATCAACAAAATTCGTTGGGACAGGGTTTTCACTACTGTTGATGGAGAAGGCCAGCCACAATCGTATTTCAAATATTTCTTAATTATCCTGGCTGCATATTTTATAGGCGAATATTTCTGGAGAAAAAGAAAAGAAAGCAAACAATAATAGTCTAACGTCTGAAAGTCAAAAGTCATAAAGTCAAATCAAAATAGCACTTTATGACTTTTGACTTTCACACTTTAAAACTTAGGACAATATGAATTCCTTATTACTTCCAACCTATTTCCCTTCAATTAGTCATTTTGCGGTTATGGCTCAATCTGAAAATATCACTTTTGAAATGGAAGATAATTTTCAGAAACAAACTAATAGAAATCGTACTTACATTTACAGCCCAAATGGAATACAGCTTTTAAATATTCCTGTTAAACATTCCAAAAATACACATCAAAAAACTAAGGATGTCTTGATTGAGAATGAATTTGACTGGCAAAAACAACATTTTAAATCATTGGAAGCTGCATACAGAAGTTCTCCCTTTTTTGAGTTTTTTGAAGATGATATAACTCCTGTTTTCCAGAAGAAACATACTTTTTTGATGGATTTAAATATGGAAGTTTTAGAAATAACAGCCAAGTGTTTAAGAATGAAACTGGAATTTGATAAAACAAGCGAATATTTCCATGAAGCTGTAAATATATCTGATTTCAGATATCTGGCAAACGGGAAAAAAGACATAAATTCATTCGAAAGATATCAGCAGGTTTTTGATGATAAACATGGCTTTATAAACAATTTAAGCGTTTTGGACCTGCTTTTTAACGAAGGTAAATTTGCCATGGATTACTTGAAAACTCAGAAGATAACATAATTTGCTAACGCCTAACATCAGCATTATTAATATCTTGATTATCAATCTTATCACTGAATTTCTTACCAAAGTTATACGTTAAAATAAGCAATAAATTTCTTGAATTATTTTTAGTTTCTATTTTTTGATAAAAATTATCATAACTACTTATATCAGTAAAACCACTTGCTTCTTTCCCTAGTAAATTTCTACCATACAAGCTAATATTTAATTTATCTTTTAGCACATTGGTTGCAATCGTAAAATCCAGATATGGTTTAGTTATTCTTTTTGATAACAAAGAATAATTTGGACCATCCTGTCTCCCTGAGAAAGACATTGAAACTCTATCTCTAAAAAACTTAGTGCTTAAATTAACACTCCCCCTGAATGTATAACCACTATTTTTCTCAATTACTGCCATTTCACTGTTATCCTCATAGACATTATAATCTAACCCTGAGTTTAGATTTGTAATTATTTTTTCAAACAATTTAGTTCTAAATCCAATATTCATTCCGGTAGAATTATATTTTGCAGCATTATCAAGCGTTTGAATTAACAAGTCACCATCTTTTCTATAAACTTCAGTAATTGCATTATTGATTGATTCATTATAGATTTTAAATGACAAATTATCATATTTAAAAAATTTACTTAAAGTCAGGGAATAATAATTACGTAGTTGAGGATTAAGTTCAGAATTACCCTGTTTTGCTATACCAGGATAAATAATTATTACTTCATCATTCAAATCACTTGCACTTGGCCTTAACACCTTTCTAGAATACCCAAATTTCAGGTCAGTCTTATTTTTAAAATGATACAATGCATTAATAGTTGGCAATAGCAAATTATAGTTTTGATTTATACTCCTATTGAAATCATTTGTATTTTCAAAAGTTAAAGCCAATTCAGTCGAAAATTTATTAGACCAATTTGAATCCAGTTCAGCCGAAGCATCAATGACATTTTGATTAATATAATAACTTTGATCCGAAAAATCATATTTTCTATTTATGAACTTCAGGTCGGAATAAAAATCCATGTCCTTACCCAAAAAAACCAACTTCTCTAATTCATAATTCATCTGCACTGAAAATTCTCTGTTTTTCGAGTTAACATTAAAATACTCTGGGCTTCTATCTTCATAATTAAACTGGCTAACATCCGTTTTACCATATGTAGAATATGCACTTTTAACAAAGAATATAGAGTTTTCCTCAATTTTGTAATTATATACAGACGCAATATTCCAATTTTTCATTTTATTTCTGTTGTCTTTAAAGAAATACTGAGGTATATCATTATCAACTATACTAAACCCCGATGCGTTGCCTAAAAAATCATAACCATAAAAACTATTAGTCAATGTAAGACTGGATTTATCGCTAAAATTCAATCTTGCTCTTGTACTTGAACTTATTTGTTTGTTTCGGGAATGATTAATATTACTTTGCAAAAAAGTTCCGTTTTCATCAACTCTTTTAGAATTAAAATCTATAATTTGAGGATTATTAACATATCCCAAATTAGACTTAATAATAAATATTCCCTTCTTATACGAAAAAGCAGGGTTTAAGCCCCAAAAATTATTTATTAGTCCAATAGTAGTTTCCAAACTGCCTTTGATAAATTCTTCAGCTTTTTTTTGCGTTATAATATTTATTATTGCCCCAAAAAAATCAGATCTAAAATAAGCCGCAGAGGGATTATTTATAATTTCAACGTTTTTAATATCGGCAGCATCAATATTTTTGAGCTCATCAGGCATGGCCTCTAAACCATCTATGAATATTTTTGCATTTAGGTTCCCATCAACAATTATCTTACCGTCAAATTCATTAAAATAAACATTTGGCACAGAACTCAAAACCACTCCTGCTTTTGCATTTTTTAAATAATCTTTTTGATCAATTTTATAAACATTTTTTTTAGCCTTATTAATAATTTTACTATCAGATGTTATAATAATTTCTTTTAATTGTTCAGGTTCATCAATAACAAGATGAATATCAAAAACGCCAATTTTATTATTTTCTGCAATCTTTTGATCATACATTTTGTAACCAAAACTATTAACTTTCAATATAACAGAATCATTCGATATTATATATTCAAACTTATATTCTCCTTTTTTATTACTTATTGCAAACTTAGAAATTGTACCTGTCTTTAATTCTACTAAAATATCAGGTAGCACAACTTCATTTGATAAAATTTTTCCCTCTATAACCCGTCTTTCCTGACAAAAAACATTACTCAAAATAAATAAAAAAAATAAAACTAAAATTTGACTTTTCATAAAATTATGTGCCTAATGGTACTACTATAATAAAAAACTTTCCTGGCCAGAAAAACTAGCCAGGAAAGTAATAACTAAAAAAAATACTTTATGTGTTATATTCTCCAACGATTACCCTACCGTCATCTGTTTTTCCACATTCTTTAGTAGAACCCGAACAGCCACCAGTATTATCCTCTTTTTGCTTTGCGCTCATATCAATCGAACCAAATAATGCAACAGTTACATCAAAAACTGCAATAATAAATTTTAAATAATTTTTCGTTTTTTGTTAATATATTTATGATTATCCGTTTTCAATCATAACCCTGAAATACTATTATAGCTTTCTTCAAAATATCTTCGATTGAGTTTATAAACAAAACTCGTTTAGATATAATTGAAGATATTTCCCTTTTATTTTATGATAATTTCCTGAAAAACTACGTTTGGCATTACTAATTGCAATCTTGAAAACGCAAAAACTTTTTTAACTTAATCCATCGAAAGCGTTGCCATAATTGGATAGTGATCTGAATTTTCAAAATCTGAGAAGCTTTCAAATTTTTTAACTTTCATCTTACTGTCAGCAAAAATATAATCGATTCTTGCAGGATAATATTTGAATTTATATGTGGCTCCAAAGCCTTCTCCGGCTTCTTCAAATGTATCTTTTAATTTTCCTTTTATATTTCGGTACACGTATGAAAAAGGACTATTATTCATATCTCCACAAATAATGATTGGATTTTTAGATTGTTTGATATTTTCCTTAAAAATTTCTGCCTGTTCTTGTTGCTGTCTAAATCCTTTGCTAATTCTGCTGTAAATAAGCTGTGATTTACGCTGATTTACATTATCAATATCATCTGAAATTTTATCTACATCCGGAGAAATTTTGATCGACTGCAAGTGCATATTGTATACACGAATAATATCTTTACCACGCTTAATATCGGCATAAATTACATTGTTATCTGAATTGGGAAATACAATGTTGCCTTCATATAAAATAGGAAATTTAGAAAAAATTGCCTGTCCTGTTTTAATTTGATTTCCATCTATAAAAATATAACGATGCGGATATACTTTTAAATCCAGATGGGCAGAATTCGAATATTCCTGAATACACAGAATATCCGGATCTTTTTCATCAATAAAAGCTTTAATATTAGACGGGATATCATCACGATCCAGCCATTTAAAAACATTAAAAAGGCGTACATTATAACTCATTACTGTAAAATCTTTTTCCTCTTTAAAATATTCTTTCCCTGATATTTTATAGAATTTACTAATGAAGGTAATACCCGTTAACAAAACCAAACCAGACAAAATAAGCCGTTTTTTAAACTGTACCCCCCAATAAATAAAGAACAAGCCGTTCAGTATAAAAAAAGCCGGCATAAACAATGTCATCACCGATAAAAGAGGAAAGCTCTTAGGTGCCAGAAAAGGTAAAATATAGATAGTAAAAGTCAATACAGTTAACACTATATTCAAAAAGAACATTATTTTATTAAACCAAGACAGGTTTTTCATACTCTCTTTATTACCGGATTATTTTCCTGCTTTAAACAAAAATTCCTTTTCTTCTTTTGTCAGGCAATCATAGCCGGACTGACTGATTTTATCCAAAATCTCATCAATTTGCTGTTGAGTTTTATCTTTGGTAACAATTCCTGAAGATGCTTTTTGTGTAGTTTTATTATAATTTTTATGTACTTTTTTAAAAGGAGTTGTTGAAGATTTACTGAATAAGTTAGCAAAAAAATCTAATGTTTTAGAAATTCCTATACTCAGATCAGTTCCGTTTTGAAGTAATTTAATAAAAATAAATCCGAAAAAAGCACCCGCCAAATGCGAAATATGACCTCCCATATTCCCTAAACGAAATTGCATTAAATCCAGAATTAAAATTACTCCTGTTATGTGCCATAACTTGACATTTCCAATCAATAACAAACGAACATTCATCAAGGGCTGATAAGTAGTTGCAGCTACCAAAATTGCCATAATGGCAGCAGAAGCACCAACAATAGTTGCAGAATAATTCAAAAAATAATAACTTAAAACAAAAACTACACCTGAAAAAACAGCACTTAAAATATACAATCCTAAATATTGCTTTTGAGTAAAAAAGGTCAAAAACAAATTACTCGCAAAATTGAGCACAATCATGTTAAATAACAAATGCCAAAAGGTAAAATGTAAAAATGCATACGTTAAAAAAGTCCATGGCTTAAACAAAAAAACATCTGGATCCGAATATAACGCAAGCCAATTTGGATAATTAAAACCACCTCCTGAAAATTGATAAAAAAACACCAAAGAAATCAGGAAACAGGCGATGTTCCAGTAAATAACCCTCATTGCGATACCGCCTAATTTATATTGCAATTTTAAATCATCCAGAATATTCATAAAAGCTTTTTTGGTTTTGATAATTAATATTAAAGTTAAAAATTAATTCCAACGGTTCTTATTAAACTGATTTTTTTTCCAATACCACATAATTAAGAATCCGAACAAAGCTCCTCCAATATGGGCATAATGTGCAATTCCTGATTCAATTCCCATAAATGAACTTCCAAAAATACCAAAGAATCCATCAAAAAGAAGCATGTAAATTGGAACAAAAAATTTAGCTTTTATCGGAATAGGTATAAACATAATTCCAAGTTCAGCATTAGGAAACATAAAAGCAAAAGCAACCAGCAATCCATATACTGCGCCCGATGCTCCTAAAACTGCTCCCGTGTAAGCTTCAACAAAATGTGTAAATTCAGAAACGGACAATATTTGTTGCCATCTAGTGTCAATTTTTCCTTCATTAAGTAAATTAAGAATATCTGTTTTATGAAAGCCATTTGCTAATAAAACATTCAAACCATCTTGATAAAAATAATAATTTACAGCATAATTAACCAAAGCAGCGCCTAAACCACATGAGATATAAAAAAATAAGATTTTTTTACCGCCCCAAAAATGCTCCAAAGTTGAGCCAAAAGAATATAAAGCAAACATATTAAATGCGATATGCATGAAATTACCATGCATAAACATATGAGTAATAGGTTGCCAAAATTCAAATCTAGGATTTTCAGGAAAAAAGAGTATTAAGTAAGCTTGTGCAGCCTGAACTAAATATGTACCAATAAAAAATATAATATTAATAATCAACAATTGTTTTACTACGGGAGTTATCTTCATCATAAGGCAAACTTTTTATCTATATCTTCCACACGCATGGTGATGAAAGTGGGTTTTTGAAAAGGTGAAATATTAGGATCTTTACAGGCAAATAAACCATTTACAAGATTGTCCTGTTCTTTTTCGGTTAAATAGGAGCCTGTTTTAACCGCTAAACTTTTAGCCATCGATTTCGCAATGGTATCATTCTGGCTGTAACTGCTCGCTGGAATTCCGTCTTGTAAATCGCTCAATAATTGTTCGATTACCATTGAAACTTCACTTTCGGTAATATTGACAGGAATTCCGGAAATTACAATATGATCTGTTTGTGCTTCTTCAAAAACAAATCCGGTTGTTTCTAATGAAGGTTTTAATTCTTCGATTAATGTCATTTCATCTGAAGAATAGAATAAATTTAAAGGGAACAACAATTGTTGGCTTGACGCCTGATTTACTGTCATATTCAGCAAAAACTGTTCGTATAAAATACGCTGATGAGCACGTTGCTGATCGACAATTACCATTCCTGATTTTATTGGCGAAACAATATATTTTTTGTGAATCTGATACGTTTTCTGAATCGCTTGTTCTACATCATTATCATTAAACAACGAAGAAGTCACTTCTTCATTTTCGAATGAAAAAGGGGAACTTTCAATACTTTCAGTTTCTAAACCCACATATAAACTTTCCCAACTGGCTGTTGGTTCTACTCTTTTAGAATAACCTGAATACGAATTTGATCTCGAACCTGCTTTAGAATAATGTTTATTTGTCTTATCATCTGTAAAGGGATTAAAAGTACCGTCAACCTGAATTGTCGGCGTTTCAGCTTCCAGATCTTTATAATGATAGGGTGTGTCCAAATTAGAATCCCGATCAAAATCAAGAACTGGTGATACATTAAACTGCCCTAAACTATGTTTAATGGAAGCTCTTAAAATTGCATATAAAGCCTGTTCATCATCAAACTTAATTTCAGTTTTGGTGGGATGGATATTGATATCAATTGTATTGGGCGGAACTTGTAAATACAGAAAATAACTTGGCTGCGAACCATCTTTCAAAAGCCCGTCATAAGCCGCCATAACAGCATGATGCAGGTAACCGCTTTTTATAAAACGATCATTAACAAAAAAGAACTGTTCTCCCCTGTTTTTCTTTGCAAATTCGGGCTTACAAACAAATCCCTGAATGGATATAATTTCAGTCTCTTCGTTTACAGGTACTAATTTCTCATTGGTTTTACCTGAAAAAATGCCTACAATTCGCTGACGAAAATTAGAAGCCGGCAAATTATACATTTCACTTCCATTGTGATAAAAAGTAAAATGAATGTTTGGATGTGCTAAAGCTACTCGTTGAAATTCATCCATTACATGACGAAATTCAACCGTATCCGACTTTAAAAAGTTACGCCTTGCCGGAATATTAAAAAAAAGGTTTTTAACTGCAAAAGAAGTTCCTTTCGGTAAAACCGCCACTTCCTGCGAAACAAATTTGCTTCCTTCAATAACAATATGTGTCCCCAGTTCTTCCTGGTCCTGTCTGGTTTTCATTTCCATGTGGGCAATCGCCGCAATAGAAGCCAAAGCCTCACCACGAAATCCTTTTGTACATAACGTAAATAAATCCTCCGCCTGACGGATTTTTGAGGTGGCATGGCGTTCAAAACACAATCTTGCATCTGTCACACTCATACCTAAACCATTATCGATAACCTGAACCAATGATTTTCCGGCATCCTTAATAATGAGTTTGATATCGGTTGCTTTTGCATCAACAGCGTTTTCTAATAATTCTTTTACGACTGAGGCCGGTCTTTGAACCACTTCACCAGCGGCAATTTGATTCGCAACATGATCAGGAAGTAATTGAATAATACTCGACATTAAAAATTGGGTTTTAAGGTTAACTTTTCCAATTCAATGGAATTAATAAGGTTTAAAAAATTTAAACCAAGGAGTACAAATTTAATGAATTTATACGGTGTTTCAGAACATCTGTAATCATAAAAAAAACAAAAAACCTATACTATTTGAAAAATAGTATAGGTTTCATTATTTCAATAATAGTTTTATAAGGGTATATTATTCTCTGGTGTAAAACTGATTCCCTAAAATATCTTTGAGACCAACAATAACCATCCAGACAAAAATAAAGAAAAGCCAAATCGCAAATCCGGATTTCAAACTTCCAATGGTCAGCGAAACTAAAAAAACAGCTAAAACCATTGAACAAATCCCAATCAGTGCAAGAAAAATAAGATTTGTTTCTTTTTCTCTAATTTCATTTATTCCAATAATTAACAGGCAGACCGCATACCCTAAAATGATACAATTCACAATAGACACTGAAAAATCCGGATCTGTTTTCAACTTATTGAAGGAGTCGAAAAAAATCAGCATCGAAAAAAAAATTCTGGAAATAGCCCAAAAAAGCCTGGTTTTACAGAAAAACTCATCCATACATCTTATTCTTTTTCTATTTTTCTTGGGGTCTCTTCAATTTGAATTGCACCTGAAGCCAACAACGGCTGATTAAACGAATGCGAAATAGAAGCCTGCTGGCGTATGTATGCCATTTTTATAGCCGCAATTGCCGCCTCCGTACCTTTGTTTCCATGAATTCCTCCACTTCTGTCAATAGACTGCTGCATATTATTATCTGTCAAAACACAAAAAATAACCGGAATATCTGTTTGAACATTCAGGTCTTTGATGCCTTGCGTAACACCTTCACAAACAAAATCGAAATGTTTGGTTTGTCCCTGAATTACGCACCCAATTACAATAACTGCATCAACATTTTGCGTCTGCAACATTTTTTTTGCACCATAAATCAGCTCAAAACTTCCCGGAACATTCCAGCGGATAATTTGCTGAGCAGGAACTTCATTATCTATTAATGCTTCAAAAGCACCATTATAAAGCCCTTCTGTTATAGTATCGTTCCATTCAGAAACAACAATCCCAAATCGAAAGTCTTTCGCATTTGGGATTGTGTTTTTATCGTATTCTGATAAATTTTTATTTTCAGTAGCCATCTTTTATATTTAAGATTTTAAAGTTCAGATTTTAGATTATTTATCTAATGAACTACAAAACTAATATATTTATTGCGCTAATCCAATCAATACATCAACAGAAGCAGCTTCTGGTGTACCGTCATAATTTTCTTTAATATCTGTCAAATATTTTAAAGCATCTTCTTTTTGACCTAAAGCCAGCGCTGTTTTACCTGCTTTCAATAAGAAACGAGGTGTCGTAAAATCGTTTTTATCAGACTCAGCAGCTTTTACATAATAGCTTAAAGCCTCTTTTTGATTGTTTTTTTGAGAATAAGCATCTCCTATTCCACCAATCGCCAAAGCATTCACAATCGCCTCATCAGACTTAAATTCACCTAAGTATTTAATTGCTTCATCAAATTTACCAGTATTCAGGTAAGCCATACCAGCATAATAATTAGCTAAATTTCCTGCATCGGTACCAGAATATTCATCAGCAATTTTAATGAATCCGAATTTCCCTTCAGAACCATTCAATGCCAGTTTATACAATGAATCGCTAGATACACCATTAGTTGCCTTTTCGAAGTTTTGCTGTGCAACAAACATTTCATTTGCAGCTTCCTCTTGCTTAGGAGCCTCGATAAATTTTTGGTAAGCCAGATAACCAATAGTTGCAACAGCAATACCAGCAACTAAACCAATAATGATTTTTTGATTTTTAGCAACCCAATCCTCCGTTCTTGAAGCAGTTTCGTCTAATTTTGAAAATACACCAGCTGTTGTACTGTCTTTTTCATCAACGACTACCTGTTGTTCCTCATTTACTTCTTTAACTTCCTTTTCCTTTGGTGCTTTATATCCTCTTTTATTGTAAGTAGCCATTTAAAATTAATTTAGTGAACGGCAAAAATAAAATTTTTATTGAAACCCACGTATAAAAAATCAACTTTATAGCTAATTTTATAAAAAATATTTTCAACAATCGTAACTCGTTTGTCTTCAGCATCAAAATAATTCATCCGGAAACATCCCAAAAGCCTTTTATATCGATAATTTTCGATAATTTGCACCCTCAAATTTTTGCTGTTCAAAAACACTGAGTTTTATCCCTAGAGTTTCTTAAAAAATGCATTTAAACAAAATTTCCTTATTTAATTATAAGAATTTCTCCGAAGCCAGTTTTGATTTTGACCACAAGATCAATTGTTTTGTTGGAAAAAACGGAATTGGCAAAACCAATGTACTTGACGCTATTTATCATTTGGCTTATGGAAAAAGTTATTTTAATCCCTTAGCTGTACAAAATATCAAACACGGAGAAGAGTTTTTTGTGATTGATGCAGAATTGGAAAAAAATGAAAGAACGGAACAGATTGTCTGCAGCTTAAAAAAAGGACAAAAAAAAGTCCTGAAAAGAAATGGAAAGGCTTACGATAAATTCTCCGATCATATTGGGTTCATTCCATTAGTCATTATTTCTCCTGCTGATCGTGATTTAATTGTAGAAGGAAGCGAAACACGCCGTAAATTTATGGATAGCGTGATTTCGCAATTAGATTCCACTTATCTGCACCAGCTTATTCAATATCAGAAAATAATTGTACAGCGAAATGCTTTGCTTAAATATTTTGCCCTGAATCATGTTTTTGACAATGATACCTTATCTATATATAATGAGCAATTAAATGGTATTGGAAAATCTATTTTTGAAAAGCGAAAAAATTTCCTGGAACAATTTATACCTATATTTAATATCCATCATCAGGCAATAACAGGTTCTGAGGAAACCGTGCAATTGGTTTATGAAAGTCATTTGTATGAAAAAGATTTACTGACACTTTTACAGGAAAATATTAATAAAGACAGAGCGCTGCATTACACGGGTGTTGGTATCCATAAAGATGATTTATCATTTGAAATAGATTCCCATCCAATAAAAAAATTCGGATCACAAGGTCAGCAAAAATCATTTTTGATTGCTTTGAAATTAGCTCAATTTGAGTTTTTAAAGAAACAAAGTGGTGTAAAACCGCTGCTGCTTTTTGATGATATTTTTGACAAACTGGATGAAAGCCGCGTTGCCAAAATTATAGAAATGGTTAATAGCGAAACTTTTGGTCAGCTTTTTATTTCGGACACACATCCGGAACGGACCGAAGCAATTGTAAAATCGACGCATCAGAGTTACAAAATATTCAATTTATGATTTCATTCGAAATTCAAAATCAAAAAAAACCTTAATTTAGCGATACTTTAAAAATTATTATCATGAAATTCCCTCAGACCTTATTAGTAATAGTCGTTTTTATATTCGCTTCTTGTCATGGGCAAACAGCCAAATCATTTGAAGAAATTACTCCGAAAGATTTTGCCGAAAAAATAAAAACTACTGAAAATCCACAAATTTTAGACGTTCGTACTCCTGACGAATTTGCATCTGAACACCTTGACAATGCAATAAACGTAAACTGGAATAGCGATGACTTTTCAGCAAAAGCAGCAACTTACAACAAGTCAAAACCTGTTTTTGTCTATTGTTTAAGTGGCGGAAGAAGTAAAAAAGCAGCTGCAAAATTAACCGAAATGGGTTTTACAAATGTTTACGAAATGGAAGGCGGTATCATGAAGTGGAAAGCCGAAGGTCTATCGAAACCATCAACAGCACAAATTGGAATGACGCAAGATGATTTTAATAAATTATTACATACTGACAAAAAAGTTTTGGTTGATTTTTATGCCGAATGGTGTGGGCCATGTAAAAAAATGGAGCCTTACCTTTTGAAAATGCAAAAAGAAATGGCAGACAAAGTAACTATTATTCGTATTGATGTTGATAAAAACAAAACACTGGCAACCCAAATGAAAATTGACCAGCTGCCGATTGTTGTATTATATGAAAATCACGAAGTAAAATGGAAGAATCTGGGTTACATAAGCGAACAGGATTTAAAAAAACAACTGCAATAACATACCCTATATGCTAACAAAAGAATCATTGCAATTTTTAGACGATTTAAAAATCAATAATAACCGGGATTGGTTTCAGGATAATAAAAAAAGATACGAGATTTTTAAAAAAGATTATCATCAATTGGTAAGTGATTTTCTGGACGCCATGAAACCGCTTGATCCTTCATTGGAATTATTAGAAGTAAAAAACTGTACATTCAGAATCAATCGCGACATTCGATTCTCTAAAGACAAATCGCCTTACAAAGCACATTTAGGTGTTTGGATGTCATCTGGGGCCAAAGGCGCAAACCGTGCCGGATATTATGTACATATTGAGAAAGGCGCTAGTTTTATAGCCGGTGGATTTTATTCTCCTGAAGCGGATGATTTAAAAAAAGTACGTAAAGAAATTGCCTTTTTTCATGATGACTTAGAGGCTGTTTTAGTTGAGGAAAACTTCAAAAAAGAATTTAAAAGTTTAGATGTAAATGAAAACAATTCGCTTAAAAATCCGCCAAGAGGTTATGAAAAAGACCATCCTGCAATTGAGCTTTTAAAATTGAAAAGTTTTACAGCTACTCAAAAGTTTGACATTTCCGAGGTCATCAAAAAAGATTTTGTTATAAAAATGAGCCAGAAATTAATTGCGCTGAAACCTTTAAACGAATTCATTAATCGTGCTTTAGAAACGGATGAATTTTAAGCTGACCGAATGAAAAAAAGGAAAATACTTTTTTTGGGCGAATCCTATCGTGCAGATGCCATTACGTGGATGAAAGGCATAAAAGAATTTGGTGATTTTGAGATTTGTACCTGGGAACTTCAAACACCAAACAATTCAAAATTCAATCGATTCAGGCGTATTTTAGAATATGCTTTTGCCCCAGTTTCTATTCGTAAAACAATCCGTCAGCAAAAACCGGATATGATAATTGCAGAAAGAACCACCAGTTATGGTTTTCTAGCTGCAATTTCTGGCATGCACCCTATTGCAATTGCACAACAAGGCCGGACAGATCTATGGCCGGAAGATTCTGTTTTATATCTTTTTAAGAAATTTATTCAGAAGCACGCTTTCAAAAAAGCCGATTTAATTCACGCATGGGGTCCGGTTATGACGATCTCGATGGCAGCAATTGGCGTTAATATGAGTAAAGTTTTAGTTCTCCCAAAAGGAATTGACTTATCGCTTTTTTCTCCTTCAACAAATAATTCAAATAAAATTGAAGCAATCGTAACACGTTCTTTACAACCTGAATATCGTCATGATTCTATTTTAAAAGCATTTGCAATTTTAAATCAAAGAGGAATTAATTTTTCTCTGACGATTGTAGGTGACGGAACCCGTTTACAATATCTGAAAGATTTAGCCAAGGATTTACAAATTGAAAACAAAGTAACTTTCACCGGAAGAATCCCTAATACAGAACTTCCTCAACTATTACAGCAATCCAATATTTATATCAGTATGCCGATTACAGAAGGTGTTTCGGCTTCCTTGTTTGAAGCAATGGCTTGTAATTGTTATCCGGTTGTTTCTGATATTCCAGGCAATCAAAGCTGGATTACACATCGCAAAAACGGACAATTGATTGAAATTGATAATATCAAGCAATTATCCGAAGAATTAATTTGGGCTTTTGAAAATTCAGGATCACGAAATGAAGCTATTTTACAGAATAAAAAATTTGTTGAAGAAAATGCTAATTACAACATCAACATGAAGATTATTGCAAATAAATATCATGAATTATTGGATACATATAATAATTTTAAACCCAATGAATGGAAGATTTAATTAATGAATCCTATGATTTTGAACAAGTTGACAATGATCCTTTGCATACCAAATATGATTTTGTAAGCAATGGTAAAAAAGATATCCCTAAGAGGATTGCAATGATAAAGTATCCACACCCTGGTTTAGAAAGATTTTACAATTTAGGATTTGGCAATATCTTTATTGATGAAAATGGCAACGAGTCAATTTCTGATATGTCAAGAGATAATAATAAAGATGATAAAGACAAAGTTTTAAAAACAGTTTTCACTTGTGCTCTGGACTTTTTATCAACCTCTCCCAATTCGATTTTGACTTTTTATGGCAATACTTCTGCAAAGCACAGATTGTATAAAATGGACTTAAATAAAAATTTATTATCTATTGAAAATTGCTTTATTATCAAAGGCTGTGTTATTCATGATTTAAAAATTACAGAAAGCAAAGAAAATGGAAAGGAACTAAATTCAGTTATCAATATTGACAATATTGAATATCAAGTATATGATCCTGCAAAAAGCAGGATATATAGTTTTATAACTTTTGAAATTAAAGATGACTTAAAATAAATTGTCTATATTTGTACCATTAAAAATGATGTTGTTATGAAAAATATAATTAAAGATATTTTAGACAAATCTGGAAAAAAAACTGTTGTTTCCTACAAAGACAAGGAAAACAGAAAATCTTTTGATGAAACTTTTGGAAAAAACAAAATGGAAATTGCCTCAAAAATCATAGGAGACAATTCGATTTCCCTTTCTAAAAAATTAGCTGCAAAATAAATTTAAAAAATATTACTGATAAGCCTTCAAATTTTGGAGGCTTTTTTATTTCCATGTTAAGAATGACAAAACCCTCCGTTTAATTTCTCAAAAAAAATATCTATTCAAATCACAACTGATATTTTGTCAAAATTGAATTCAAATAAATTATAATCCTTACTTTTGAAGCCAGAATCAATTCTTCAAAAAGCCTTTTATTTATGGAAATCCAATGCAATTTTTCTTTAAAAAACTACAATACTTTTGGCATTGAGGCCCAGGCCAGGCGATTTGTTGCAGTACATTCTGTTGATGAACTGAAAACAATTTTAGAAGAAAACAAAAACGAGAAAAAATTTATTTTGGGAGGCGGAAGCAATATGCTTTTAACCAAAGATATTGAGGCGTTGGTGATTCATATTGATTTGAAGGGCAAAAAAATAATCAGGGAAGATGATGATTTTGTCTGGATACAAAGTCAGGCTGGCGAAACCTGGCATGATTTCGTTCTTTATACCATCGACAACAATTTTGGTGGCTTAGAAAACATGTCGCTAATCCCGGGAAATGTTGGAACAACACCGATTCAGAATATTGGCGCTTACGGAACCGAAATAAAAGACACTCTTGTTTCCTGTGAAGCAATCAATATCAAAACTCAGGAATTGAGAACTTTTACAAATGCGGAATGTAATTTTGGCTACCGCGAAAGCATCTTTAAAAACGAAATTAAGGATCAATACATTATTACATCGGTAGTTTATAAACTGACTAAACGCAATCACAAAATCAACACTTCATACGGAGATATTACTGCCGAACTGACTAAAAACAATATTACAAAGCCAACTCTAAAAGAGGTGAGCAATGCTGTAATTGCCATCAGACAAAGTAAATTACCTGACCCAAAAGAATTAGGCAACAGCGGAAGTTTCTTTAAAAACCCAATTTTATTGAAATCTGATTTTGAAAAAATTCATCAGAAATTCCCAGAAATGAAATATTATGAAGTTTCAGAAACCGAAGTAAAAGTTCCTGCTGGCTGGCTGATTGAGCAAGCTGGTTTTAAAGGAAAACGTTTTGGAGATGCGGGAGTTCATAAAAACCAGGCTTTGGTTTTAGTAAATTATGGAAATGCAACCGGTCAGGAAATTTTAGCAGTTTCAAAAGATGTCCAGGAAACCGTTTTTAAAACTTTCGGCATTCATATTGAAGCTGAAGTGAATGTAATCTAATGAATTCACAAATTTAATTCCTAAATGAAAAAACTTAACATTAGAGTAATTTTATTTCAATTACTCGGAATGATTTTCCTTATTCATGGTGTATTACAACTAAGATTTTACACCGTAGCTGAAAAATTCATTTGTGCTACAAATCATTTTCAAGAAGAAAAATCAGAATGCTGGAATAGGTTATTCCCGGCAAAAGATGATATTTTTAATTTTTTGCCCAGTATATACATCTGGATATTTTTGGGTCTGTCATTGGGAGTTATCATAATTGCTTTTTTGAATTGGAAAAACAAACTGTCGGCCCTGAACACGATTTTAGTTTCAATAATAATGTACATTATTTTGAGGCTGAAGTTTTTTAGAAAAGGAGTATTCTCTCGTTTGTTTGATTATTTCACATCAGCATTTTCTGATGACCTTACAACACAATTTATCATTGGAGGAATTACTTTTACTGTGATTGGAATTACAATTTTATGGATAAGTACTGATCCAAATTTATTTAATTTCAGGAAAGTTTCAAATTAATTATTAAATGTACACACCAGATATCTATAAAAACGAAGATCCGGACTCCATCAGGACTTTTTTAAAGGAAAACAGTTTTGGAATTCTGATCAATCAGACGAATGGAAAATTATGCGCCACGCATATTCCGATAGAACTTGAAATGAATGCTGATGGAAAAGAAATATTACAAGGCCATATTTCAAAGCTGAATCCGCAGGCAGAAGGTTTTATAGAAAACGATCAGGTTTTGGCAATCTTTTCTGGTCCGCACTCTTATGTTTCCTCATCCTGGTATGATCATGAAAATGTACCTACATGGAATTATATAGCCGTACATGTTTATGGCAGAATTAAGATCGTGAATGAGGATACTACAACAGAGCAACTTAAAAAGTTAGTTGATAAATATGAAGCTAATTCAGTGAATTCTGTTCGTGTTGAAGATTTATCTGCCAAAACCATGCGTCAGGTTAAGGGAATATTTGGTTTTGAGATAGAAATTGATGAAATTCAGGCCACAAAAAAACTTTCGCAAAACCGTGATAACCATAATTATAAAAACATCATTTCAGAATTAAAAAAAACTGAAAACCCACAGGCCATTGCCATTGCAAAAGAAATGTCAAAATACCGAAAGTAAATCGATTTTAACCATTGAAAATTAGGAATTCATAATTACATTTGCACTCGCAAGATTCAGAAATTAAAAGACATTAAAACATATGCTTATATTTTTACTTTACTTCTTTATTGCTATTGTATTCATACAAATTTTTTACTACTTAGGTGTTTTTGGGAAGTTTGCTTTCGCTAAACCACAAGAGATTACACCAAATAAACTTCCGGTTTCTGTAATTGTCTGTGCAAAAAATGAAGAAGAAAACGTAAAAAAATACATTCCGCTATTAGCTGAACAAAATTATCCTGATTTTGAAATCGTCTTAATTGATGATGCCTCAAGCGACGAAACCCTGGAAGTTTTTGAACAATTTGAAAATCAGTATCCTAATATACGTCTGGTAAAAGTAAAAAATAACGAAGCCTTTTGGGGTAATAAAAAATACGCTTTAACATTAGGAATAAAATCTGCCAGAAAAGATTATTTGTTGTTTACTGATGCTGACTGTTATCCAGCCTCAAAAGACTGGATAACTGCCATGACTTCGCAATTTACATTGAATAAAACAATTGTTTTGGGATATGGTGCACACGAAAAAATCGAGCGTTCTTTACTGAACAAGATTATTCGTTTTGAAACCCTTCTTACAGCTATTCAATACTTTTCATGGGCTAAAACAGGATTTCCATATATGGGAGTAGGAAGAAATTTAGCCTATAAAAAAGAGGAATTTTTTAACGTGAATGGCTTCATAGACCACATACAGGTCCGCTCCGGTGATGATGACCTTTTTGTAAACCAGGCAGCAAATAAAGCCAATATTGCAATTGCTTATACCCCTGAAAGTTTTACGTATTCTAAACCCAAAAAATCTTATAAAGAATGGTTTACACAAAAGAGAAGACACGTTACTACAGCAAATCACTATAAATTTTTTGATAAACTTCAATTAGGTCTATTTTATACATCGCAATTATTCTTCTTTTTATTAGTTATAATTTTACTGGCATTTCAATTTCAATGGATCGCTGTATTGGCTTTAATGGCAACACGTTATACCATTGCATGGATTGTCGTTGGGTTTTCTGCCGGAAAATTAAAAGAAAATGATATAAAAGTTTGGTTTCCTGTTGTGGAAATCATGCTTATATTCACCCAAATTAATATCTTTATAACTAATCTCTTTTCAAAACCTGCACATTGGAAATAAATTCTAAAATAGAAAAAGCAAAAAAAGGCGACCAGATTGCCTTTACTTTTTTATTAGATTATTATTGGAATGAAGTGTACGGATTTATGTTAAAACGTACCGAAAACGAAACCACTGCCGAGGATATTACAATTGAAACTTTTTCTAAAGCTTTTGATAAAATTGCTACTTATAACAAAGAATTCCAATTTAATACCTGGCTAATTGCTATTGCAAAAAACGTTTATATTGATTTGTTACGTAAAAAGAAAACTTCTCTTTTTGTTGAAATCACAGATACCGAAGACCAACAAGCTTACAATATTGCTGACCCTACCCCATCTGCTGAAGATGCATTAATTAAGGAACAAAATTTATCCCGACTGCTGCAATGCATCAAAGAATTAAAGCCACATTATCAGGAAGTCATTCAATTACGTTACTTTCAGGAAATGACCTATCAGGAAATTGCCCTGAAAATCGATGAGCCGCTAAGCAATGTAAAAGTAAAATTACTTCGTGCTAAAAAATTATTAGCCGAAATCATAGAACGTAATAGATAATTTATTATCTTTAATCAAAAGACAATATATCTTTACATTTACTCTTAAAAAAACAACAAATTCATACATTTATAATTCCAATTGTTTTCGTTCTTAATTAAACCAAAATCGCGTTTGCTTATGATTTAATACTACTTAACCTTTTAAATCTATTAACTATGTCTAAATTAATCCTTTACGAAACCGGATGGACAAATCTTGTTTTCGAGAACAAAAACAAAGAGTACGGCGCGTATCAATTACGTCAGGAAAGTTCAAAAACATCATTTTCAGCACTGTTTCTCGGATTGCTGTTTATAGCAACCCTGGCCAGTGTGTCAATTTTGATTAGCAAATTTCAAACACCTGTTATCGTAGAAGGGCCCACCACGGTTATTGACGAACCTATTGTAGTTGTAAACTTTGATAATCGTCCGCATACAATTCTGCCGGAAGACCCACAGCCTATTGCTCCGCCTGAACAAACTGCAACACCATCAATTACAGAACAATTAGTAAATCCGGTTGTAGTTCCGTCTGATCAGGCTACGCAAAATATTGCAGAGAATACGGACAACAAACCGATTGTAGATAATGCTTCTACAGGAAACGGAACTAGCGTTAATGTATTACCAACTACTGGTGGCGGTGACGGAGATATTGCACCATCAACCGGGACAAGTAATGAGCCTGTTTTAGCAACTGCACTAGATAAGTTACCTGAATTTCCGGGAGGAATGAGTAAATTTTATACTTACGTAGGAAATAATTTCAACCGCCCTGAATTGGATACCGAAAGAATGTTAAGGGTATATGTTTCTTTTGTAATCGAAAAAGATGGTTCAATGACTGATATTACAGTAAAAAACGATCCGGGTTACGGATTAGGTAAAGAAGCTGTACGTGTCTTAAAATCATTAAAAACAAAATGGACCCCAGGAATATTAGACGGAAAACCAGTACGAACTGCATACAATCTTCCGATAACTATAAAAACGGAAATAGAATAACAAATATGAAAAGCAGAATTTAGGTTCTGCTTTTTTTATGGTTTTTTATTAAATCCAAGCTAAACAAACAACAATTTATTTCCAAAACTATTACTTTTACATTCCTTAACCAGGAAAAATTAATTATTAAAAATAATAATCTAAAAGAATGGGAATATTTTCGGCACTACTTGGTAACGCTGGCTCAGTTAGTCAGGAAGATTTACTTAAAAAATACGGACAACTTTTAACTGACAATGAAGAAATTGAAATGGGTTTTAAATTAATCCGGGACACGTTTATTTTCACCAACAAAAGATTAATCCTGGTTGATGTACAAGGTCTTACTGGCAGTAAAACAGAATACAAATCAATTTCATATAAAAGTATTACCCGATTTAGTGTAGAAACTGCGGGTACTTTTGAACTTGATGCCGAATTAAAAATATGGGTATCTAGTGAGACTCAGCCCAGCATTATAAAACAATTCAACAAATCAGTTAATGTGTATGAAGTGCAAAAAGTATTGGCACATCACGTTTTAGGATAATCATCAGATAGAAAACCCGGCAAGTTTCAGAATTTGCCGGGTTAATTTTTATCAATAGAAATTATTTTTTCTTTTTAACCGGTGTCTTTTTAACCGGTGCTTTTTTAGCCGGAGGAGTCGTATTTACAATCTTCTGTTGCACATAGGCCTTGTAAAGTCCTTCTTGTTCAGCTCTTTTCTTTGAATCATCAGCCCTTTTCTTTGAATCCGGATGAGAACTCATCATTTGATCAATAAACGAAGCTTGTGTTCCTTCACTCATTTTGGCTAAAATTCTAAAAGCAGACTCTGCAGCATTAACATTATAACCATTTTTTTTCAAAAATTCATACGCAAACAAATCGGCTTCTGTTTCTTGTTTACGACTATGTTTACTATCAATTAGAGCACTTCCAATTTTACCCAACTGGCTATCTGTAACCGTTGCAACGGTAGCTGACTGGGAAGAAACACCATCAATCAAAGCTTCTTTTTGATATGCTGCACGCATCGCATCTCTTGAATCATTGTTCGCAACATGACCAATTTCATGACCAATTACTGCCAGCAATTCATTATCATCCATAATATCCATTAATCCGGAATATACACGAACGCTTCCATCAGCAGTGGCAAATGCATTTACTTCTTTTAATTTATATACTTTGTAACTTAAAGTATACCCTTCTCCGGAAGTATGTTTTCCAAAAAGCCTGTTTAGTCTTAGGGCATAAGGATCGTTTGGTCCGGCAACTTCATGTTCAGCATCCATCTTTTCAACTGCAGCTCTGGATAATTTTGCAGCATCTTCATTGCTTAAAGTAAAACTGGCAACTCCTTTTTGAACCGCTCCCAACGCTTTTTCTCCAAAATTAATTTGGGCATTCATTTTGGCAACACTAAAAAAAGCAAGCGAAATTCCTAAAACTATAAATTTATTTTTCATTTATTTTTGATTTAAATTGACAACACAAATATACTTAGAACTAAAAAGATAAATAAAATTAATATTATTTGTTTTCAATTGTTAAAAAACTATTATATCATTCCCTTATCCAAATCAGTATCGAATTCAGGCTATGAAATTAACAAATTATTCTTAATCAATCCATAAACCCAACAAGATAAGAAACGCAGATACCGCTAACTTAAAACAACTTTATGTATCTTTGCACTTTGAATTTTGAGATATGGAAACAGTCATTGAAAATATACCAACTCCAAAACCTAAATGGTTAAAAGTTAAACTTCCGATTGGACAAAAATATACCGAGCTTCGTGGTTTGGTTGATAAATATAGCCTAAATACAATTTGCACTTCAGGCAGCTGCCCAAATATGGGAGAATGTTGGGGAGAAGGGACAGCAACTTTCATGATTTTAGGAAATGTATGTACACGTTCTTGTGGATTTTGCGGTGTAAAAACCGGAAGACCGGAAACAGTAGATTGGGACGAACCAGAAAAAGTAGCGCGTTCTATAAAAATAATGAATATCAAACATGCGGTAATTACCAGTGTTGACAGAGATGATTTAAAAGACGGTGGTTCTATTATCTGGATTGAAACTGTAAAAGCAATCCGCAGAATGAATCCCAATACTACTCTTGAAACTTTAATCCCTGATTTTCAGGGAATCGAAAGAAACCTGGATCGGATTATTGAAGCTAATCCTGAAGTTGTTTCCCACAACATGGAAACTGTTCGCCGTTTAACACGCGAAGTCCGAATTCAGGCAAAATACGATCGTAGTCTTGAAGTTTTACGTTATTTGAAAGAGAAAGGAATTAACAGGACCAAATCAGGAATTATGTTAGGCCTTGGAGAAACGGAAGATGAAGTTTTTCAAACCATGACTGATTTACGAAATGTCAATGTTGATGTAGTAACTATTGGTCAGTATCTACAGCCAAGTAAAAAACATTTACCGGTAAAAGAATTTATTACCCCTGATCAATTTGCCAAATATGAAAAATTTGGTCTTGAACTAGGTTTTCGTCATGTAGAAAGCGGCCCATTGGTTCGTTCTTCTTACAAAGCCCAAAAACATATTTTATAAAAGGCTATTTGTTAAGCTGTTTATTCGTTTAATCGTCAAAATGATAAAATAAACAAACAGTTAAAACGATTAAACAAATAAACATTAAGACTTGAAAACAAGAGTTGCTATAAATGGTTTCGGAAGAATTGGTCGAAATTTATTTCGATTGCTTTTAAATCATCCAGAAATCGAAGTCGTTGCCATAAACGATATTGCCGATACAAAAACCATGTCGCATTTGATAAAATATGACAGTATTCATGGTGTATTGCCTTTTCCGGTAAGCTACAATGATGAAGGAATTATTGTAGATGGCAATTCTTTTTTATTCTTCCACGAAAAAAATATTCCAGACTTAAACTGGAAAGTTCACAACATCGATTTTGTAATAGAAGCTACAGGAAAATATAAAACTTACGAAGAGTTAAACGCTCACATTATTGCCGGTGCAAAAAAAGTAATTCTTTCGGCTCCATCAGAAGTTGAAATCATCAAGACAGTAGTTTTAGGCGTTAATGAATCCATTCTTGACGGTACTGAAACTATTATATCCAATGCAAGCTGTACTACCAATAATGCAGCTCCAATGATCAAAATTATTGATGAATTGTGTGGCATTGAACAAGCATACATTACCACTATCCACTCTTACACTACCGATCAAAGTTTACATGATCAGCCGCATAAGGATTTACGAAGAGCAAGAGGAGCCAGCCAATCTATTGTTCCTACAACTACCGGAGCTGCAAAAGCCCTGACTAAGATTTTCCCTAAACTCGTTGACAAAATTGGAGGTTGCGGTATCCGCGTTCCTGTTCCGGACGGTTCATTAACAGATATTACCTTCAATGTAAAACGAGCCGTAACAATTGAAGAAATCAACAAGGCATTTGAAACAGCTTCAAAAACCAATTTGAAAGGGATTTTGGATTATACGGAAGATCCTATTGTTTCTGTTGATATTATTGGCAATAGAAATTCATGCCTGTTTGATTCCCAACTTACCTCAGTAATTGATAAAATGGTTAAAGTTGTAGGATGGTATGATAATGAAATAGGATATTCATCACGACTTATCGATTTGATCTTGCTTTCAGTAAGGATAAATACTCAAAATTCTGAACATACACCTTACGAAACTGTACTTTAAATTATTAAATCTTTACATATTCTAAAATAGCCGCATCGAAATTTTGTTGCTGATTGACAAACCTGCTTTTTATGGGCAGATAATACAATTCAGCAACCAATTTAGAATCTTTTAAACGAACATAATCCTTTTCGGTCGTAATAATTTTTCTCCCTTGGGCTTTATTCTCAATCGAATCTAAATCGGCTTCAGAAAAATGATGGTGATCCGGAAAAGTCAGGCATTCATCATTTTTATTTTTTAAATAATCGAAAAATGGCGCTGGTTTTGCAATTCCGACCAAAAGTAATTTAGGCTCTGACTTAATTTCGGCAACATCTATTTTTTCATTTTTACCATAAATGGCATTGTCGTAATCTATAAAAGTAAAATACAATTCCTGATCTGTATTTAATTTTAGCTTTCTTCGAATTCTATCCTGCTCTTCATCAGACAAATTCCTGGAACATTTAGTTACAATAACGATATTGGCCCGATTAGCTCCACTCCTGCTTTCACGTAAATTTCCAGTTGGCAGCATAAAATCATCAGCATACAAATCACCGTAAGATGTAAGCAAAATATAAAAACCAGCCTTTACTTTTCGGTGCTGGTAAGCATCATCGAGTAAAATTATACCAGGTTTTTCATTTTGTGAAAGCAATTGAGTGATTCCATTAATTCGATTGGCATCAACAGCCACCTGAATATTTGGAAATTTTTGATAAAACTGAAAAGGTTCATCTCCTAAAATTTCGGCATTTGAAGTTGAATCTGCCAAAACAAAACCTAAGGACTTACGTTTGTAACCACGGCTTAAAGTCGCAATTTTATATTTATCCGATAAGAGTCGAATCAGATATTCAATTTGAGGCGTTTTGCCTGTTCCGCCAACACTTAAATTCCCAACCGCAATAACCGGAATATCAAATGCAGTAGATTTCAGAATTCCTTTATCAAAAAGAAAATTCCGAATTGTAGTAATGAACCCATATAAAATGGCAAATGGAAAAAGTGTTTTTCGAAGTAAGTTCATAAAGTTATTTATCAGAATAATGCCCCATTACTGAAACAACAAAAACGGTTACAATTTCTTCTTCTACCTTATAAATTAATCGGTCTTTTTGATTGATTCGTCTTGACCAGAATCCTGAATATTCAAATTTCAATGGCTCTGGATTTCCAAAACCCTCATAAGGATTTTTACCAAGATCAATTAAAATTTTAGCAATATTATTAATTGAAATTTTATTACCTGATTTTATATGTTTTTCAATATCTTTATTTGCGGTTTTAGTTACTTCAACCCTAAACTTCCCCATATATCATCTGGATTCAGCGTTGTAGTTTCGCCATTTTTAATGTTTTTTTCTGCTTTTTTAATTTTCGCAATAAATTCAGGGCTATATATACTTTTTTCCTTTTTTAATTTTTTCGAATCCGTTTCGACAATCTCTACACCATCATCACCTTTAGTAAATGCTTCAGACAAGAGCGCCATAAAGGCTTTTCCTGTTTTGGTACGCTCATTGATTTTTATGGTTATTGTAGTCATGATTATTGATTTTGAAATACAAATATACGAAAATCGTACTATTAGTATGAATAGTACGAAAATATCATATTAAAAAATCGCCTTTCAAAGAATCATAAATTTTCAAAGTTAATTCGTTAATTTGTATTGAAATAATCAAAAATAAATGATAAAAATTAAAGACATAATCGCAGCGCTCGAAGAAATGGCTCCTTTGGCTTACGCCGAAGATTTTGACAACGTTGGCCTTTTAGTCGGAAATTCTGAAACTGAAAGTACAGGAGTTTTGGTTTGCCACGATGCGTTGGAAAATGTTATTGACGAAGCCATTGCCAAAAACTGCAATTTGGTAGTTTGTTTTCACCCTATCTTATTCTCCGGAATCAAAAAAATCACAGGCAAAAATTATGTTGAACGGGCAATTTTAAAAGCCATCAGGAACGATATTGCAATTTATGCTGTTCACACTGCTTTAGACAATCATTCACAGGGAGTAAATAAAATCTTCTGTGATGCCCTGGGCTTATTAAATACTAAGATTTTAATTCCGAAACAGAATTTCATTCAAAAATTAGTGACTTATACCGTTCCGGATAATTCTGAAAAAGTTCGAAATGCTTTATTTGAAGCCGGTGCCGGAAGAATTGGCAACTATGACAATTGTAGTTTTAACACAGAAGGCTTTTTTACTTTTGAAGGAAATGAAGACAGCAACCCTGTAATTGGAGAAAAAGGTAAATTACACACCGGAACCGAAATAAAAATTGAAGTTATTTTTGAGAAACACTTACAATCTAAAATTTTAAAAGCGCTTTTTGCCAATCATATTTACGAAGAAGTCGCTTATGAAATTTATGATCTTCAAAATTCTCATCAGAATATTGGTTTAGGAATGATTGGGGAACTTCCTTGTGAAATGGATGAAAAAGAATTTCTCACTTTCGTGAAAAATAAAATGGAAGCTGATGGAATCCGCCATTCAGCCTTTACAGGAAAAAAAATAATAAAAGTTGCCGTTTTGGGCGGATCAGGAAGTTTCGCTATCAAAAATGCAATTATGGCCGGAGCAGATGCATTTTTGACTGCCGATTTAAAATACCATCAGTTTTATGAAGCCGAAAACAAGTTACTTTTAGCCGATATTGGTCATTTTGAGAGCGAACGCTATACAAAAAACTATATTGTTGATTATCTTCAGAAAAAAATCCTTAATTTTGCCATCATTTTATCAGAAGAAAATACAAATCCAGTTAAGTACTTATAGAATATGGCGAATACGAAAGAATTAAGTGTTGAGGACAAGTTAAGAGCAATTTACGATTTACAGCTTATTGACTCCAGAATTGACGAAATCAGAAACGTAAGAGGAGAACTTCCATTAGAAGTTGAAGATTTAGAAGATGAAGTTGCAGGTTTAAGCACGCGTTCAGAAAAACTGAAAAGTGAACTTGAAGTGGTTGAGGATCTTATTAAATCTAAGAAAAACGCTATTGATGAACACAAAGAAGTCATCAAAAAATACACAAAACAACAAGAATCAGTTCGTAATAACAGAGAATTTAATTCGTTGACAAAAGAGGTTGAATTTCAGGAATTAGAAATTCAATTGGCTGAAAAGCAAATCAAAGAAATGAAAGCTTCTATCGAACATAAAAAAGAGGTGATTTCTAATTTAAAAGAAAAATTAGAAGCTAAAAGCACGCATCTTAAACATAAAAAATCTGAGTTAGATGCTATTATGGCTGAAACTCAAAAGGAAGAAATCTTCCTGACTGAGAAATCAGCTGAATACTCTGCACAGATTGAAGCGAGATTATTAGCTGCTTATAACAGAATCAGAAGCAGTGTTCGTAATGGTTTAGCTGTAGTATCTATTGAAAGAGGAGCTTCTGCAGGATCTTTCTTTACGATTCCGCCACAAACGCAGGTAGAAATTGCTTCCAGAAAGAAAATTATCACTGATGAGCATTCAGGAAGAATCCTGGTTGACAGTGTACTTGCTGATGAAGAGAAAGAAAAAATGGAACAGTTGTTCTCAAATATCTAAATAAATTGTCCCGATGTTTATCGGGACTTTTTTTTATCATTATTTTTGCCATAGATTAAAAGATTCATAAAGGATTTCATCTCAGAATTTGAGTAATTTAGAATCTTTGATAATCTATTTAATCTATGGCAAAACTTTTTTAGCTGGTTTACCAATCATTCTTTACCTTTAAAAAAATTACGTTTTGGGACTTAAAAAAGGAATTCGTTTTATTACATTAAAATCGGTTGGACAATATATCAACTTCCTCAGTTATGTACGTCCGCAAAAAGCCGTAGCTCTTTCGTATGCGCTTTTCAGTCAACCCCGAATTGGCCGGTTACAGAAAGAGAGTCTTCCTAAAATTCTGAAAAATACAGAAACAGAAACGTTTCATCATAATGAGCATCATTTTCAAACTTATGTATGGAAAGGAAATGATACGAAAATTTTACTCGTGCACGGTTGGGAAAGTAATGCTTCGCGCTGGAAAAAAACCTTGCCTCATCTTCAAAAATCCGGAAGTACCATAATTGCCATTGACGCCCCTGCTCACGGTCAAAGCAGCGGTAAGGAATTTAATGTTCCGCTTTATGCCGAGTTCATCAACAAGGCAGTAGAAAAATATCAGCCCACTATTATCATTGGCCACTCTATTGGCGGTGCAGCCTGCGTTTATCATCAATATTTATTTCCAAATACAAGTATTAGTAAAATGGTAATTCTTGGGGCACCATCAGATTTAAAAACCTTAATTGACAATTATATTGCGATGCTAAGTTTAAACACCAAAATGTTTTCACTTTTAGAAAGCAAATTTGCTAGTCGTTTCAATTTTAAACTCGAAGATTTCTCCGGGCAAAAATTCGCTTCAGAATTTAACATTTCCGGATTGGTAGTACATGACACTTCAGATGATATTGTTTCTTTTGAAGAAGGCAAAAAAATCGTCAGTAATTGGAAAAACAGCCAGTTTATAGAAACCAAAGGTTTGGGGCACGGCATGCACGATGATGAATTGTACCAGAAAGTAATTGATTTTTTGTTTGCTGCAGACAAAGTTTAATCCCATACAGGTTTTCCTGTGAAATTTTGAGAAACCCGGAACTAAAATAGAAGATGATTAAACAACTATTTTAAAATACCTCAACAATTCTTTCTCGCCTTTACCTGTTATAGTAATTGCTCTTGAATTTGTTGTTCTTCTGATCCAATCCTCATCGAGCATCTTATGGAACAGTAATGTTCCTATTGAACCTGCAATATGGTTTCTTCTTTCGCTCCAATCCAGGCAAGGTTTTAAGAACATTCTTTTTTGCTTTTGGGCTTCTTTTAAATCAATTCCAAAATCTGAAAACCATTTTTCTCCTTTGCGGCTTATTTCAAAAGTATTATTCCTTTCGATAAATATTTTTTGTTCCAATAAATTATCAGTTACAGCGACACCAATTTTTCCGGCTAAATGATCGTAACAACTTCTGCAGAATTTTATTGGAGGATAATTTTCTGTTTTACTTTTTGAAGAAACTTCAGGCTTTGGAATAAGATTTATTATGGCTTCAACTGCATACGCAACATCCTTGTTCGAAAACCTGTAATATTTATGACGACCTTGTTTTTCCACACAAAGCAAACTAGCCTCCAGAAGTTTTCCTAAATGCATGCTTATGTTTTGCGGAGAAGTGTTGGCAATAACAGCTAATTCTGTTGCCGTAAAAGCCCTTCCATCTAATAAAGTCCATAAAATTGATGCGCGTGTCGGGTCGCCAATTAACGACGCAGTTTTTATAAATTGATCTTCCATTTGGATTTTATAGTTAAGTACAGAATGAAGTGTTTCTTTGTAAAGTTAAATAACTTTGGCAAAAAATTGATATGTCTGCTTTATTCCTTCAGTCTGACGTTTGCGATCCTTATTCGGTATATAAATCGATGTTAGAAAAAAATCCTGTTTATTGGGATGAAATGAATAAAATATGGGCAATTTATTCTTATGAAGACTGTATTTCAATTCTAAAAAACCCTAACACCCGGATTCCAATTGTAAATCCAGACAACCAGCAAAACCTAAATCAGTACGCTTTAGATATTTTAAATAATCTGACCCGATTGACAAATGGGATTCAGCATACAATAGCAAGAGAAATCGCGATGTTGTTATTAAATATGAAATCTGTTCCTATCAATACACTCATTTCTCAATTAATTCAAAATGATTTAATCGAAAATAAAATTGATTGGGTAAATTCTGTTTCTAAAAAACTGCCGATTCTTATTATTCTAAAAAGTTTTGGTTTTGATGAAGATGATGGTGCTTATATTTTGGAGAAAATCGAATCTTTCGTCAAAATAATGCTTCCGAATAAAACCGAAAGGCAAGTGACCTTAATCAATCAGAATTCAGAAGAAATATATTTCATAGTTGAAAAACATTTATATTCTTTATCATTTTATAAACCTTTATTAGTACAAATTTCGGAAGAACACAATATGCAATTCGATCAAATTATTCCAATTGTTATTAGTAATTTAATTGGTTTTTTTATTCAGGGTTTTGATGCCGGTCGTGGAATCCTGAGTAATTCGTTATTACAAATTCTCCAAAATAAAAATACTTCAGATAAAATTCACATAGAAAAATCAATTATAGAAACTTTGCGGTTTGATCCGCCAATTCATAATACAAGAAGAATTGCTGCTAAAGATTTTATCATCGGCGAAAGCCTCATTAAAAAAAATGATTCGATATTAATTGTACTGGCATCCGCAAATCGTGATCCTGAAAAGTTTCACAATGCTTTGGATTTTGATATTGAAAGAACTAACAATAATGAAAATCTAACTTTCGGAATTGGTGGTCATATGTGTCTGGCGAAACATTTTTCGATTCATTTAGCAACAGAAGCTTTATGGTTTTTATTTGAAGAATATAAAACGATAAAAGTTTTAGAAAACAACATTCAATACGAACCTATGATCAACGCCAGATTACCAAAAAACATCTGGATTTCTATACACTAATTAAAATACATCACTATGATAGCCGTAATTTTTGAAGTTATACCTAATGAAGGAAAAAAAGGAGAATACCTCGATATTGCCACAAGTTTAAAACCGGAATTAGACAATATAGAAGGTTTTATCTCTATAGAAAGATTTCAAAGCTTCAATGATCCCGAAAAAATTTTATCATTGTCTTTTTGGAAAGATGAAGAAAGTATCCGGCAATGGAGAAATCTCGAAAGGCATCGCTATGCACAGGCAAAAGGGCGGAATGAAATTTTTAAAGAGTATCATTTAAGAATTGCTACTGTAGTTCGGGATTATGGTATGTCCGACCGAAAAGAAACCCCAAAAGACAGTACAGGATTCCATGATAAATAGAAGCAATGTAATCTTAAACACTGTGCTCAACGAATTATCTAACAATCTAAGAAGCCTAACAATCTAAGAAGTCTAAATTTTGACTACTTTTGCGGTATGGAAGAGAATTTAAAACGTCTTAATAAATTTATTGGTGAAACAGGTTACTGTTCTCGTCGTGAAGCCGATAAATTGATTGAAGAAGGACGCGTAACAATAAATGGTGTTGTTCCTGAAATGGGAACTAAAGTTTCTCCGAATGATGAAATACGCATAGACGGAAAATTAATTGTAGAGAAACATGAAAAAATGGTGTATCTGGCTTTCAACAAACCTGTTGGAATTGAATGCACTACTAATCTGGAAGTTCGAAACAATATTGTCGATTATATTAATTACCCAAAACGCATTTTCCCGATTGGAAGATTGGATAAAGCCAGTGAAGGATTAATTTTTATGACGAATGACGGTGATATTGTAAATAAGATTTTACGCGCCAGAAACAATCACGAAAAAGAATATACGGTAACGGTTAACAAGCCAATCACTGATCGTTTTATACAACGAATGGGAAATGGTATCCCTATTTTGGACACTGTTACCCGAAAATGTAAAGTAGAGCAAATTAGCAAAAACATTTTTAAAATTATTTTAACGCAAGGATTGAATCGTCAGATTCGTAGAATGTGTGAATATCTGGGTTATGAAGTTACGGCCTTAAAGCGTATCCGGATTATTAATATTTCGCTTGATATTCCAGTTGGCCGTTATCGTGATTTGACTGATGCTGAGATCAAAGAATTAAACGAATTAATCGAACCTTCGAGCAAAACCGAAGAAGCCAGCTTACCCAAAGCAGAAGCCCCCAAACGCAGAACCGAATTTATTTCAGAACATGATCCACGATTTAAGAAAAAAGGTGATTATTGATTCTTATATTAAAACTAAAAAATCCTTCAGGAATCAGAAGGGTTTTTTAGCTCATTTATATTTCTGAGCGTAAAATAATTTACTTTAAAATGCGGAAGTTTTTAACAAAATCTTTGTATTTATCGCTCAATGTAACCTTATGATTTCCTTTTAAAATGACCAAATTATCATTTACGATTATTTCTTTTATTTTACTTGCATTTACAATATAGTTTCGATGTGTCTGAAAAAACTTTACCGGATCCAGAAGCTGAATAATTTTGGTCAATGATATTAAAATGACAAATTTTTCGGCTTCGGTAATAATATTACAATATCGATCTTCCACCTCGATGTAAACAATATCCTGAATTCGTACTTTCTTCAAGGCCTTGTTTTTTTTAATAAAAAGAGAATCATTGCTTATAACCGTGTTTTGGTCTTTACTGTGAAAAACATTTGTTTGTTCATAGAATTTCTCTACGGCCATTTCCAGCGCATATAAAATTTCAAGTTCATTAAAGGGTTTTAATAAAAAACTAAAAGGTCTTGTCAGTTTTGCTCTTTCAAAAATCTGGCGATCTTTAGAACTGGTTAAAAAAACAAATGGTTTTAATCCGTTGGGAACAATATTGATGGTCTCCGCAAAAGTAATTCCGTCTGGTTTTCCATCCAGAAAAACATCAATTACTATAATATCAACATCATTTTGATAGAACAATGTCAGCGCTTCATTATGAGTAGTGGCAACTCCGACAACATTATAATTATTTTCGGTAAACACTTTTATGAGTGCATCACTTTCTGCAGGTGTATCTTCGACAATCAATACATTTATATTATCCATGGTTTTTAAACTTTGGTAAAGCTATAATTATTTTAGTCCCAACATTTTCTTCGCTCTCTATATCAAGTTTGCCGCCGTTTTTATGAATCATGCTTTTACACAACTGCAGCCCTAATCCGGTTCCTATTGCGTCGTCATTTTTTTTTCTGGAAAGCAGAATAGTATCTTTTAATAATTCTTCTCTGGTTGATGCATTCATTCCTAATCCGGTGTCTTCAATAACCAAATAACAAAAATCCTCAGATGACGGTCGTGTATAAATAGAAATCGTTCCATTTTCCTGAGAGAATTTAATAGCATTATCTAACAGGTTTCGGATCACTATTTTAAGCGAATCCAAATCGGCAAATACATAATCTGCTACAGCAACATCGTTTTTAAAATTGATGTTTTTATTTAACATCAAGGGCTTATAATTGTATTCTACATGTTGCACAATACTGGCCAGATGCAATGACTCCTGATAAAAATAGGCTTGCTGGGTTTGCAACAATGCCCAGTTAAGCAAATTGTCCAGTAAATTATAAGCACCGCTGGCAATTGAACTGTTTTTGTGCAGTAAAACATCGAGTTCTGTGTAGTTTTTACTCTCCAAATTGTCTAAAAGTTTACTATTACTCACTTTTAAAGCATTTACAGACGATCGTAAATCATGACTGACGATGGAAAACAATTTATCTTTTGTCGCATTCAATTCATCGAGCTGATTCTTTTGTGCTAAGATTATCCTGTTGTTTTTAATTTTTTGCCTGTAAAAATAAACCCCGGCACCAAACATGATAAGCAATAAAACCGAAGAAATGAGAAACCCATTTCTTTCGGCTATTTTTGCTTTATTCTCGGCAGCCAGAACGTTGACTTCTTTTTGTTTTTGTTTTACTGCAAATTTCTTTTCAAGATCTGCAATTGCCCAGACCTTGTTTTGATCGTTTAAGGAATCTTTCCAGGCTTCGTATTCTTTTCTGTAGACTAATGCCGCTTGATAATTTTTTCTGTTTTCTTCAACAACAGACATATTTATGGCGGCTGTCTGTTTTAACTCTACTGGTTTTACTTTTTTAGAAAGATAATATGCTTTTTCAAAATAGGGAATCGCTTGATTGTCTTTATATTGTTCATAATACAAAGTCGCAATATCCATATAAGATCCAATCAGCAACATGGTATCTTTTTCAGATTCCTGGATTCTTTTACTTTTAAACAAATATTCTTCAGCCTTATCAAATTTATTTAGATGCAAATAACATAATCCAATATTATGAATTACAGTACTCTTTTTATAAATATAAATAATGTTATTAGGTAAATCTTCAATCTCTCGAAAATACTGAAGTGCATTTTTAAACTCCCTCTGACTTAATGCTATTTCACCCAAAGAAAATTTCACTTTATAATAAAATCTAAAATTCTTAGATATTTTATTAAATTCTTTTTTAGCCTGATGCAAAAGTTTTTTATTTGTAAAACTTATTGCTCTAAAATAATGGCAATAGTCACTTAATTCTATAGTTCTGTTTTTACTTAGCTGTTTAGCAGAATATACTAAAGTAGAATCCCAATTATTCTCAAAAAAAAATAATTGGGTCTTCATAAAATTGATTTCCTTATTAAATTTTCTTGTTGCCTTTTCTACTTCAAACTTAAGTAAATCATCACTGGATCTTAGCTGAGAAAAAAGAATAGAAGGATAACATATCAATATCAAAACAACGAAAAAATTATTTTTAATCATTGTATATACTATTTAAAATGGATGAACTCAATAATACTGCTTTAATTTGCTTGTACAGTAGTCACAGTACCTCTTGATGCTACCGGATCTACATCCCAAAGGAAAGTTTGAATGGTTTTTATATCTGAAAGTTTTCCTGGGAAAATATTTTGCTTTGCATGAAAATCAATCTCATAAATAGTAAAGTCTTTTGATATTTTTTCAGGCATATCATAAGCAATAAAAAACTGTAATTGAGCCTTTCCATCTATATCAACATAAGAATTTTGATAGATT
Source organism: Flavobacterium piscis (assembly GCF_031457575.1). Classification (GTDB taxonomy): domain Bacteria; phylum Bacteroidota; class Bacteroidia; order Flavobacteriales; family Flavobacteriaceae; genus Flavobacterium; species Flavobacterium piscis_A. Next base: position 229,867 of record NZ_JAVDWQ010000002.1, read on the forward strand.
GAGCAAACGAAAATTTCATTTTCTAAAGCATTTACATCAACATACACAACTGCTCTTGCTGTAAGAGTATTCTTTTCAGCATTGTAATAAGCCTCAACGTAAGGGGCCAAAATTCCTTCCGACTTTCTTTTAGGAAATGAGACACTTCCTACTGAAGAATAAACTTTATCATCGATAATTTCAATTCCAGGAGGATTAATAGTTTCAACAGGCGATTTTAAGGTAGTTTTTTCCATGGTTTATTTGTTTTTAAAGGTTAAAAATTATTAGTTATTTATGCTTTTAAAATATTCTATTCAAAAACACACAAATATTTTTTTAGCAATCAAATATAACAAAGTATTTCTTAATAACTTTTATTTCAATGTTCATTATCGATAATATCTACTTTTTAACGTTAAAAAAATAGGCTGCTTTCTAGAGACAAATGCATTTATAAAAAAAATCCTACTCTGAAAAGAATAAGATTTGGATTGATCGCTTATTTTTTATTTTTCAAAAACTCATAATACAAAGGTTTAGATAAAAACGTTTTTTCCTGATACATATAAATATTATTTTCTCTGTTTAACTCAGTCTTACTCTCCTGAATTTTATTTTGCAAAAAGTATTCACGGCGGGTTTCATCATTAAAATTCAAATCACTCAAAAAACCTGGTTCTATGCCTTTATTCACTGAAATATTATAATTGGTAATCAGATTTCCCCAATTGACATAACTGCATAATAAAACGGTTCCATAAAAATACCAAACCATTTGATTTACCAGATAGGCATTTGTTTTCTGTCTTACAATTTTCAAGAAAGCGTAAACCAGACCAATAATTGCCAGAATTAAAAAGGCATACACTCCTAAACGTTTATATGTCAAACCGAAAAATGAAACATATTCTGAATTTTTAATAATCGTGCTTACAATCAAAACGCCATTTAAGAAAATCCAGATTTTGGCCAGTCTTTTTAACTGAACAGCTTTTTCATCAAAATTAAATCCGCCTTTGAAGTAAAACAAAATCACACCCACCGCCATTACGATTGAAAAAATAACTGCATTTACCCTTTCGTGCGTATCAGCACTTAAATTTGTTTTTTTGATAGTTTCGAAAAACTGTTCATAATTATACGTGACAATAAAAATTAACAGCAATGCATTTAAAAGAAACAAGGTGATCTCACCGCTTTTTCTTTCAAAATCAATATCAAGAAACGAAAATGAACTTTGATTTTGTGTTTTAGCATCTTCACTAAAATCATTATCCAGTATTTGATTTTTTTCATAACAAACTTCAGGAATCCAATAATTCCAAAAAGTGAATGATATATAAAATCCTAAGCCTGTAATTACGATAAGCTGCCAGATATCAATATCTAAATAATAATCAGTAAACAAGGATGAAAAATGGTCACTTCCGAAAGAATAAACAATAAAAAACAGTCCCAAAAACATAACCGGAATAATAAAGTAGGCTATCAGCTTTTTAGCAAAACCATTGTTTACTTTTCTTTTTGGAAGGTATTGACTAAACATTAATATTCTCCCCAATGAAGCAATTCCGTTTACGATTATTAACGGAAATGCCTGTAACAGTTTCAGCTTAGGCTCCTGAGTTTTAAATTGTAAAAAGATAACTGAGAATACTAACGCTAAAAACGATGCAACATCGCCGTACCAGGCAAAAGCGAGACAAGACAGGACCGATGTAACTACTAAAATTAAATGTGAGCGACTGGTAAACCGATCCTGGAAGAAATAACAAATCGTGGCGGTTAGCACTATTCCGAAAATAGCTAAGTTAACACCTAATTCCTCGTTGTAAAAAAGCAGTGTGAAAATTAAACTGCTGGCTAAAATAAAATGTAGTTTTTTCATTGTTTCAAATTAAAAGTACTTTGTTTTTCAAAGTAATTAGACAAAAAAATTTGGTTATTAAGATTTCATTAATTTTTCAAGGTAGGATAAGTGTTCTTTAAAGGCCGCGCGTCCTTTGTCCGAAACTTTATAGGATGTCCTTGGTTTTTTCCCCACAAACTCTTTCTTTACTTCAATGTATTCCGATTTTTCCAGAGCTGATGAATGGCTGGCTAAATTACCGTCTGTGATGCCTAACAATGTTTTCATCTCAGTAAAATCGACCCATTCATTCACCATCAGAATGGACATAATTCCCAATCTGACACGGCTTTCAAAATCTTTATTTAATTTATCGATAATTCCCATGTAGGCTATTTATATTTTTTGAACATCACTAATCCGTATAAGATATGCAAAATACCAAAGCCAATAATCCAAAAAACCAAACCATAGCCCAGATAAAAAAGAGAAAAACATCCCAAAATTAACTGGCAATACCCTAAATATTTTATATCTGAAAAAGTATATTTTTCAGCATTTATAAGTGCTAATCCGTAAAATAATAACGTAGCTGGCGCAATCAGAACATATATCTGATGGTACAAAAGTGCCAGGCAAAAAATACCACCAACCGCCAATGGAATTGCGAGATTCAATAGCATATTTTTGGTAGCCGATGTCCACACAGGCAAATTATATTTTCTGCTCTTTCTGATGGTAAAAAGGAGACCGAATGTAAACGCAAAAGCTAAGATAACAAGACCTGTGGCAAACAATTCAAAAACGAGATTTGCAGAATACAATTTATGTTCACCATTAAAGTATTCCAGTCCATTTGATTTGAATAATTGATAAACATATAATCCCCCAATTAAGGCAGAGAGTCCTGCAAAAACCCCGGAGAGTCCACTTAGGGATATAAATCTTGAAGAACGCTCCATCATGGAACGGATATGTGCTAAATCTTCCTGGTGCTTCTGATTCATAATTAAAGTACTTTGAGATGCAAAGTTATGTTTTATTTTGAGATGACAAACAAAAAATGAAATTTTTATTCAATAAACCACCAATTAATGCCAACAAGGTTTTGGGAGCCTTGCTGGAACTCATAAAAAACAATAAAGTTCGTTCTACCGAATGAGCTTTATTGTTTTTTATATAATTTCTAAATCTAATCTTTATATCAGAACCATCTTCTTCGTTTAAACAAAAACACCCCAAAAGCGGATAATACAACTGAAATAAACAGAAGAATCCAAATGCCATATTTACTTTCTTCCAAACCATTGGGAACATTCATACCATATAAACTGGCTATCAAAGTAGGGATCATTAAAATAATAGAAATAGAAGTCATTTGCTTCATGATATTATTCATATTATTCGAAATTACCGAAGCATATGCATCCATCATCCCTGTCAGGATATTGCTGTAAATATTAGCCGTATCCTGTGCCTGACTTAATTCGATTTCAACATCTTCTAACAAGTCAAAATCATAATTTGCTTTATGTGCTTTTAAGTTTTTAATTCGATGGAATAAAACATCATTCCCTTTTAATGAGGTAATAAAAAACACCAGACATTTTTCGATTTGAAGCAATGCCTGTAATTCTTCATTTTTGATCGATTTCTCTAAATTATCTTCAGCCAGTTTTATCTTTTGATTGACTTGTTTCAAATACTTTAAATACCAGACACTTGATGACAGGAGCAATCGTAAAACCAAATCAGGGTTGTCTTTGATTTCGATATTTTTACGTTGCGTATACAGCACAAAATCAGCAATGATTTCTGTTTTATAAAAAGTGATGGTAACGCAAATGTCGTCTTTAAAAATTAAACCAAGCGGAACGGTCTGAAAAGGGAGTTTAACATCGTCACTTTTTATAGGAACACGCATTATAATCAATGTCCAGTCCTCTTCGATCTCAATACGAGGTCTTTCGTCGATATCCTCAATGTCGTTGTAAAATGCTTCGGGAATCAGAAGTTCATCCAGCAAATATGCTTTTTCTGCTGCTGTTGGAGATTCAATATTAATCCAGCAGTTTGGAGTCCATTTTGAGATTTCTGTTAATCCGTTGTTGTTTGTGTAAAAGGCTTTCATTTCAAAATTAATGGTTTTATCATAGCATTTTGAAATTTTCAAAAGCTACTTTAATTTAATACTAACGAATAATAATCGTCCATTTGGAGAAGTTTTTTTAAAAGTGTGGCAAAAGTATCTTTTATTTTTTAGAACCAAAACTTTAAATTATTAATTATATATTAAAAACAACAAAGCCTACTCAATTGAATAGGCTTTGTTGTATTGATATTCTATAAAATATTATTTTCTTGCGTTTCTCATTTTGCGTGCTAAAAGCGTATTTTTAAGCAACATTGCAATTGTCATTGGTCCTACTCCACCTGGAACTGGTGTAATGAAAGAAGATTTTTTGCTTACTTCATCAAAATCAACATCACCTGTAATTACATATCCTTTTGGATTTGAAGCGTCCTCCACTCTTGTAATTCCAACATCAATAACCACTACTCCGTCTTTTACCATATCAGCTTTTAAGTAATTTGGAACTCCTAAAGCTGTTATGATGATATCTGCATTTTTTGTAAACTCTTCAATATTCTTTGTTCTGCTGTGTGTTAAGGTAACAGTTGAATCTCCGGGATTTCCTTTACGGCTCATTAAGATGCTCATTGGTCGGCCTACAATGTGACTTCTACCAATAACAACAGTGTGTTTTCCTGCAGTTTCTACTTTATAACGCTCTAACAACTGCATGATTCCGAAAGGTGTTGCAGGAATGAAACTTTCCATTTCCAGAGCCATTCTCCCAAAGTTAGTTGGATGAAAACCATCAACATCCTTATCAGGATCAATTGCCAATAAGATTTTTTGCTCGTCGATATGTTTTGGCAGTGGCAACTGAACGATGAAACCATCAAGATCGTCATCTTCGTTCAGTTCTTTAATTTTAGCCAACAAATCAGCTTCTGTAATATCTTCCGGTAAACTTACTAACGTGGAATCAAAGCCAATTTGCTGGCAAGATTTTACTTTACTTCCTACGTAAGTTAAACTGGCTCCGTTTGTACCAACAATAACAGCTGCCAAATGAGGTACTTTTCCTCCCGCATCTTTTATCAATTGAACTTCGGCTGCAATTTCGTTTTTAATATCTTCTGCTGTTTTTTTACCGTCTAGTAGCTGCATTCTTTTTTAGTTAAATGTTTCAGGTTTCAAGTTTCATGTTGAAACTCATATTTGTTATATTAAAAAAGTTTCAAATTTCAGTCTCAAAACCTGAAATCTGACACCTGAAACTTTTAATTTTTTTATTATCTCGGCATTCCGCCTGGCATTCCTTTCATGCCCCCCATCATTTTCATCAGGTTTTTTCCGCCCGGACCCTGCATCATCTTCATCATTTTGCTCATTTGGTCAAACTGCTTCATTAACTGATTTACCTGCTCGACTTTGGTTCCGGAACCTTTAGCGATTCTGGCCTTCCTTTTTACGTCAATAATGGCAGGTTTGCTTCTTTCGATTGGTGTCATCGAATGGATGATGGCTTCAATGTGTTTGAAAGCATCATCTTCTATTTCTACATCTTTCATGGCTTTTGAAGCCCCCGGTATCATTCCGACCAGGTCTTTCATATTACCCATTTTCTTTACTTGTTGAATCTGTGTTAGGAAATCATCAAAACCAAATTCGTTTTTAGCGATTTTCTTTTGAAGTTTTCTGGCTTCTTCTTCATCAAATTGTTCCTGCGCTCTTTCTACAAGCGACACAACGTCACCCATACCTAAGATACGCTCGGCCATACGATCCGGATAGAAAACATCAATTGCTTCCATCTTCTCGCCTGTACCTACAAATTTGATTGGTTTGTTTACAACCGATTTAATAGAGATTGCAGCTCCACCACGAGTATCACCGTCTAATTTTGTTAAAATAACTCCATCAAAATTCAGGATATCGTTGAACGCTTTTGCCGTATTTACAGCATCCTGACCTGTCATGGCATCAACAACAAACAAAGTTTCCTGAGGCTGAATTGCTTTATGAACACGGGCAATTTCATCCATCATTTCTTTGTCTACTGCCAAACGACCAGCCGTATCGACAATCACTACATTGAAACCGTTTGCTTTTGCGTGTTTGATTGCATTTTGAGCAATTTCAACAGGATTTTTATTTTCCGGTTCTGAGTAAACGGCAACACCTATTTGGTCTCCTACAACATGTAACTGGTTAATCGCCGCAGGACGGTAGATATCACACGCTACTAAAAGAGCTTTTTTATTTTTCTTTGTTTGTAGAAAGTTCGCTAATTTTCCTGAGAAAGTCGTTTTACCAGAACCTTGCAGTCCTGACATTAAAATAACTGAAGGAGTTCCTGAAAGATTAATTCCTGCAACATCACCTCCCATTAATTCTGTCAACTCATCTTTTACCAGCTTCACCAACAATTGTCCTGGCTGAAGCGTTGTAAGTACGTCCTGACCAATTGCTTTTTCTTTTACTTTTGTTGTAAAATCTTTAGCAATTTTAAAGTTAACATCGGCATCAAGTAAGGCACGACGAACTTCTTTTAAGGTATCGGCAACGTTTACTTCTGTAATTTTACCGTGTCCTTTTAATATATGGAACGCTTTATCTAATTTATCACTTAAATTATCAAACATAGTATTGTTTTTTTTGAAGTTGCAAATATAGAACAAAGTTGGAAAGTTTCAAAGATTCAGACTCGCAAAGGTTTAAAGTTTTAAAACGTCTTGTCATTACCTCATCAGAAAATTGTAACCATAAAAAAAGAGGCTGGATAAATCCAACCTCTTCCAAAAAAAAATAAAAAAAACAAAGCTAATGATTAACTAGATTTTACAACAAAGCAATCTGAATATACTTTTATTGAACTATGATTTTACCAGTTTTAACTTCTTTAGTTCCTGAAAGAATTTTATAGAAATAAATTCCTTTTTGATAACTCGCAGGAATATCCCAATTTACAACTTGATTTGGTGTTACTTTTCCTTTAAAAACTGATTTTCCATTTCCTAACTGAATATAAAACGATCTCAATTTTCTTTATCAGTTGAGAAATTTATTGATTCAGATATTGGATTTGGCGAAATAATAACCAATTCCCCTTCAGACTGAACTTTTGAACTTTCTTTATTTAATAAAGATGTAGCATATAAACTTATTTTGTTACTATAGTAAAACTTAACGGATCATACTATCCTTATAATCGAGCGGAAGGATCCGTTTCTAAAATATTAATTGCTCTCCAATATGGAGTCAAATCCAAATCCCTTGTAGTCTCATCAAATATAATAGAGTCTTGCTGGCTACTTAAAAACCACGAATATCTATAATCACCAACTCCACCTGTCGTCTGATTACCAGTTATTTGATATCCATCAATAGAAATTGTATTTAAAATTTGCAACAAAAATATTCTTTTAAAATGTTGTTGTACTATTAGCCTGGTATGCAAAATTAAAAGTATAATATCTTGCTTCAGATGTTGTCGCATCAGGTTCTGCAGGCGCATCCTTATAGTAGCTTAAGATTTCAAATTTTGCGTATTTACCATCGTGTGTTTTTACAACAAAAACTTTTCCAGCTTTTGCAGAAATAATGTGTGTTAAAGAATTATAATCATACCAAGCATCAGTTCCTGAAGTTGGAAATGCATAAATTGAAGCACCATCCTGAGCAAAAGTTGCCGCTGCGGGGAATGTAGTTACACTCTCAAATATACCTGAAACAATACTTACTGCCCCTGACCCGGTTCTTGCTGGTTCGCCTGCATCTTCAGCATTAACTTTTACTCCTCCATTTACAATAATAAACGTTCCACGAAAAGCAATATCCCATTTATCGGTAGTAACAACTTTATTTTCCGAAAAGCTAAATTTTGTAAATTCACCACCAATTGGCTGCCCTTGTCCTCCTGTTTGTGGAGCTGAAAGGTTAGAAACTTTTGTTGTTACAACTACAGGAGGAGTTGTATTGTTGTCATCATCACTACTGCAAGATGCTGTAAAAATAAATAATGCTAAAAGCGAAAGTTTTAAAAAATGTGTTTTCATGGTAAAAGTGTTTAAATAATTGTTAATTAAAAATTGTATTGAATTCGGGCAAAAAGCTGCCTTCCCGGAAGATTACTAATTTGACCGGGATCTGTATAATCAAATAAATTATTGGCGCCTGCCTGAAGTAATAATTTATCCGTTATATATTTTGAAATTGATAAATTGGTTATCAAATAGTCATTTACAAACTTGTCGTATTTATCCAGAATGTTATTGTTATTGGTATCGAACATTCCATATTTGCTGCGGTAGAAAACACGTAAATTAATATCCGTTTTTATTTTTGGAATAGTGTATGCAAACTTCATATTAGCTGTATGTTTAGATCTGTTGAATAATCCGAAATAATCCGATTTATTAATCTGAACCGTTTGCAATTGCGAATTTCTTATGTATTGATGATCTTCAAAATTGTCCACAACCGATTTATCTTTCGCAATTAGATATTGATATCCAAGCGAAATTGTAAATTCCTTACTGAAAGTATAAGTAGAATTATACTCTACTCCGTAAGTAAAAATTTCACTGATATTAAAATAGCTAAAAATATTCTGACCATTGTTTTTTTGAGCTACAGCACGTGTATCAATTAAATTTTTTATTGAATTATAAAATGCATTCACTTCTAATTTAAGTTTGTTTCTTTTGTAAAAAGTTCCAAAATTAAAGTTTACACCACTTTCTGCTTCCAATGGATTTTCAAAACTTATTCCTGGCGCCCTTGATAAAAGCTGGCCCTGATTTTCAAATTGGTTCAAACGATCTTCTGCCACATTATAACCCAAAACTGTATATCCAACTGAGGGATTCGTAAAATCGAAAAACAACTGACGAAAATCTGGTGCTTTATAACCATATCCTACAGAACCTTTCAAAGAAAAATTATTGTTGATTTTATAATTTACAGCTAATTTTGGGCTAAATTGTGATGCGTATTCACTATGACTATCATATCTAAATCCAGTAAGGATATTCCATTTCTCTGAAGGATTATAATCATATTGTATAAAAACATATTGTGAATTAAAGTTTACATTTTTAGCAAAATAGGTCCTGTCTAAAGTTTCATAATTCAATCCAATGCCCGAAGATAATTTGTTGTTTTTTATTGATAAGGTTGTTCTGATTTCTGGTCGAAAAAGCCATTGATCATAATATGATTTTTCAAAAAGCAAATTGTCCTGATCATTTAAAAATGAATCATTTTTATAATTGGTAGTATATAATTCATATTCTGAATACAACTTAGAATTCCACTTATGCTCAAATTTAACTTGCGCATTCCACTCTTTTTCTGTTGCATCGCCATTATATTGTTCAGAATCAATTATAGCAGCATTATTCATCTTTTGATTATAAAAACGATTACTAACAATTAGCTTCAGATTTTCCGAGAAATCGTAATACAATTTTGGCTGAATTGTAGTATTATAAAAATTTTCGATATTTTTTAATGGCGTAGTTTTATCTAAATCATATCCGTCAGATGAATAAAAATTAGTAAATAAGTTAGCAGAAAGCTTCTTCTTTTTCCAAAGAAGATTTGTATTTATATCATTCGTATTAAAAGTTCCATATCGATAGGAAAGATTCCCAGAAAACACATCTTTTACAGGTCTTTTTGTAATTACATTAATCACTCCTCCCATTGCTTCTGAACCATATAAAGCTGATGACGCCCCTTTTACAATTTCAATCCTCTCTATATTTCCAACAGAAACTCTTGACAAATCCAAAACTCCGGCACTTCTGCCTACAAGAGGAACTCCATCAATCAGAATCATGGTATAAGCCGCATCTAAACCCTGCATCTGAATTCCTTCAAAACCACTTTCATCAGGTATTAAAATAATTCCTGTCTGCTCATTTAGAATTTCATTTAGTCTCGTAACGCCTGATTTTATAATCGTTTCAGATGTAATAATGACAACTGGCAAAGGTAATGAAGACACTATCCTTTCTGTTCTTGTTGCTGTAACAACCGTTACTTCATTTAACTTCTGCGTTTTTAAATTACCCGTGGTTTCTTCATCCTGACCAAACGAAAGTTGACAAAAAAGAAAAGTTGTAAAAAGGATAATTCCGGTTTTCATTATTTTTATTTAATCTTAATAACACTGCAAATATATAATTATTTTTAATTATTCTAAATAAAGTTTATATATTTGCAAAAATAAAAACCAAAAATAATTATGATTACAAAGAGCCTCTATTTTTCAGCCATTATGGCTTTGACTTGTAGCCTTGGTTTCAGTCAGGACAAAAAGCAACAAGACATCAAATCAATAAAATCAATGTGCGGATGTTACGAAGTGAAATTTAATTTTGTAGAAACATTTCAATATCCTAAAGATTCAGCGACCTATAAACCTTCACAAACCAAACATGAATCAGCTTTGGAATGGGTAGAATTATTAGAAGACACCCCTAATAAAATTGTGATGCAACATTTATTAATTGTAAGTGACGACATGATTATCAAACACTGGAGACAGGACTGGTTGTATGAAAACACCTATTTATATTCATTTGACAAAAATACTTCTTGGAAATTCCAAAAACTGGATAAAAAAGCAGTCAAAGGACAATGGACACAAAAAGTATATCAGGTAGATGATAGCCCAAGATATGAAGGTTCTTCGACTTGGGTACATGTTGACGGAAAAGACTATTGGGCAAACGTGACTGACGCTCCGCTACCAAGAAGAGAGCACACAAAACGTAATGATTACAATGTTTTAAAAAGAAGAAACATTCATGAAATTACAGCTACGGGATGGAATCATGAGCAGGACAATGCCAAGTTAATCCGGGACGAAAACGGAAAAGATATTTTGCTGGCACAAGAAAAAGGATTTGATGTTTACACCAAAGTCCCAGATATTAAATGTATCGCTGGTCAAAAATGGTGGAAGGAAAACAATGCCCTTTGGAAAAACGTACGTGATAAATGGCAAACTGTTTTTGAAAGAAACAAAGACTTAAACTTAGAAGCAAAAGTCGACAAAAAAGCACTTTATTCGCTGTTGTTTGATTTAAAACCAAACGCACCAAAAGCAGAAAGTGATGCTATTATTGACAAATTCGTAAAATAAAAATGTTTGTGTTAGTTGTTAAAAGAGCCGATAGTTTTAGGACTATCGGCTCTTTTTACTTGGTCAAATTTAGTTTAAAACTATGTACTTTAGTGGATTTTGCTTTAACTTCTAAAAAAATAGCAGCCACAATCTTTACCATTTACTATTTACATTCTCTCAGGAACTTCAATTCCTAATAAAGTAAATGCTTCTTTTATGACTTCGGCAACTTTCTGCGAAAGCTGAACCCTGAATATTTTTTTGGTTAAATCCGCTTCTCCTAATATATGTACAGACTGGTAGAACGAATTATATTCTTTTACCAGATCATAAGTATAATTGGCAATCAAAGCCGGACTGTGATTTTGAGCAGCATTTTGTATAACTTCAGGAAAAAGTTCAATTACTTTTACCAGTTCTTTTTCTTTTTGGTGTAATTCCTCAATACTGACTTTAGCAGAGAAATCAAAATCTGCTTTACGGATTATGGATTGAATTCTCGCATAGGTGTACTGAATAAACGGGCCTGTGTTTCCTGCAAAATCAACAGATTCTTCCGGATTAAACAAGATGCGTTTTTTAGGATCTACTTTTAAAATATAATATTTTAAGGCTCCCAAACCAATTGTTTTATACAATTTCGCTTTTTCTTCGTCAGAATAGCTGTCTAATTTCCCTAAATCTTCCGAAATCTGTTTGGCTGTATCCGTCATATCCTGCATTAAGTCATCAGCATCAACAACAGTCCCTTCACGGCTTTTCATTTTTCCGGAAGGCAAATCTACCATTCCGTATGATAAATGATATAAACTTGAAGCCCAGTCAAAACCTAATTTTTTAAGAATCAAAAACAAAACCTTAAAGTGATAATCCTGCTCGTTGCCAACCGTATAAACCATTCCGCCCACATCCGGCATATCTTTTACACGCTGGATTGCAGTACCAATATCCTGTGTCATATAAACTGCAGTACCATCAGAACGCAATACAATTTTACGATCGAGACCTTCATCTGTCAAATCTATCCAAACTGAACCATCAGGATCTTTTTCGAAAACACCTCTGTCCAGTCCAACCTGAACTACATCTTTTCCTAATAAATAGGTATTGCTTTCGTAGTAATATTTATCAAAATTAACCCCAAGATTGGTATAAGTAGTCGCAAAACCATCATAAACCCATTGGTTCATTTTTTTCCAAAGTTCAATTACTTTTTCGTCACCAGCTTCCCATTTCTTAAGCATTTCCTGAGCTTCAACAATAATTGGAGCCTGTTTTTTAGCTTCTTCTTCTGTTTTACCTGTCTCTATTAATTGATTAATTTGGGCTTTGTAAGCTTTATCAAACGCTACATAATATTTACCAACCAACTTATCTCCTTTTAATCCGGAGCTTTCAGGAGTTTCTCCGTTTCCAAATTTCTCCCAGGCCAGCATCGATTTGCAGATATGGATTCCTCTGTCATTTATGATTTGGGTTTTGTAGACTTTTTTACCGGAGGCTTTTATGATTTCAGCCACAGAATAACCTAACAAATTGTTACGAACGTGACCTAAATGCAAAGGTTTATTGGTATTTGGTGAGGAATATTCTACCATAATTGCTCTGTCCTCAGGATTTGGCATTACATGACCAAACTTAACATGATCTTTTATTTCATTAAAGAAATTCAAATAATAACTATCCGCAATTACAATGTTTAAAAATCCTGACACTACATTAAATCGTGCCACTTCAGTAACATTTTCAACGAGATAACTTCCAATCTTATTTCCTAATTCGGCAGGATTGCTTTTAATCACTTTCAGCAAAGGAAAAATAACCATTGTAATATCGCCTTCAAACTCTTTTCGGGTAGTCTGAAATTCAATTTTATCAACAGTAACATCAAATAAGGCTTGTATTGCTTTTTGTATAGAGGGAGAAAGAATTTGTGATAATGACATGTAAACTTGTTTTTTAAATGAGCAAAGATACTGCTTATTCATCAATTACAGAAAACGAAAAAGATATAAAATACCACAAAAAAATAGGAATTTTTGAAAAATAGCTCCAATTGAACACATAAAATTGTCAAAAAAATCAAACACTTAATCTCTTATAAAACAGCGTTTAGTAAAAAAAACAAAAAATTATTTAAAATATTCTGTAACATATCGATGATTAAATAGTCTTAATAGCAACTTTAAAATTCATTTAAAAACTTAATCAAAGCAAATAATCATCATCAATCAATCAAAATAATCAATTATTACATTATGAAATTAAAATTTTTTCTGTTAGCATTACTGGGTGTAATGACAGCAGCTCAAGCCCAAAATTCAGGAACAGTTTCCGGAAAAATTACAGAAAAATCAAACAATGCCCCTATTTCTTATGCTACTGTTACTATCAAAGACAACGGGAAAGTAATATCCGGAGTAAATACAGATGAAAATGGAGACTTTACAGTAAAGAATTTGGCTTTAAAAAGCTATTCTGTCGAAATTCAATATATTGGGTTTAGAAAATATATAGGTTCTCTAATTTTAAGCGAAAATAAAAAAACAGCAACCTTTAATGTGTCTCTTGAAGAAGAAGCTACTCAGCTTAAAGGCGTAAACATTATTAATGAGCGTTCTACAATTGAACAAAAAATTGACAGAAAAGTGATTACTGTTGGTAAAGATTTAACTACAGCCGGAGCTTCTGCATCTGATATAATGAACAACATTCCATCTGTAAATGTGGATCAGGATGGTAAACTTTCGCTTCGCGGAAATGACAACGTTCGTGTATTAATTGACGGAAGGCCTTCTAATATTGATCCTGCACAATTATTAAAACAAATTCCATCGACTTCTATCAAAAAAATTGAGTTGATTACCAATCCAAGTGCCAAATACAATCCGGAAGGAATGTCCGGAATCATTAATATCATTTTACATAAAAATGCCAATACAGGTTTTAATGGCAGCTACAGTGGCGGAATCACTTTTGGAGAAGTTGCCAAACACAATCAATCTTTAGACTTAAATTACAAAACAGGTAAAGTAAATTTCTTTGGAAATGTGGGTCAAAACTTCGGAACTTATTATAATGAGGGTTTCATTAAAAGATTAGACCAGGATCTTGTTCAAAATATCGATGTTGTAAATGATAATGATTCGTACTTGTATAAAATTGGTATGGATTATTTTATTGATGACCACAATACCTTGTCATTTTATACTAATCAAAACAAATCAAATGGCAAAGGATTTGTAAATACTGATATTGATTATAACAATGTAGCTGATTCAGATATTTCTAACATTTTTCAAAAATCAAGATACTGGGGACCCGATCAGGTTGGAACCTATAATTTAGCTTACAAACATATTTTTAAAAAAGAAGGTCACACATTAGATTTCGAAGCCAACTATAGCGATAATAAGAAAACTCAAAACGCTTCTTTTGATACCAGAACAACAAGATTAGATGATTCAACAGCTGATGTTTTATTTGAAGATTACCTAAAAGGAACTCGAAAACTAAGTACCATAAATATTGATTATGTTAATCCTCTAAATGAAAAAACTACGCTGGAAGCCGGTGCAGAAGCAAGAATAACAAGAACAGATAATGATTACATTACAGGCAACCCTGGAATTCCTGCTACTGACCGTGTTTCTAATTATACTTACGACACTGATATTTATTCTGCTTATGTAACTTTTGGACAAAAATTCACCAAATTCAGCTACCAGGTAGGCGCTCGTTTTGAAAGTTATAAAGCAGCGGCCAATTTAAACTTTGGTGCAGATAAATTTGATGATGATTATATTACGCTATATCCATCTGCCTATTTAACGTATAATTTAAATGAGAAAAATACTTTTCAATTGAGTTACAGCCGTCGTGTTGACCGCCCTAGTTTAGAGCAGACAAAACCTATCCGTGAGTTCGCTACACCATTAGTAACATCATTAGGAAATCCGGAGTTAAGACCTCAGTTTACCAATTCTGTTGAGTTAAATTATACAAAAACTCTCGAAAAAGGAAGTTTTACTGCCGGCGTTTTTGTTAGAAGCATCAACGATCAGATTAGTAGAATTTTATATCCAGATAAAGCAGATCCAAGCGGTGAAAAACAAATCATGTCTTATACCAATTACGATCATAATACTGCATACGGATTCGAAATGTCTTTTAATTACAAAATCACAAAATGGTGGGATATTTCGCCATCTATTGATTTTTCCAGTATTGATCAGCAAGGAATTGTATTTTTATTCGATCCGGCAGACAAATCAAGTAAACCTTATGAAAGAAACATTACTGTTGCCGCATTTAACGGACGTATGAACTCCAACTTTAAAGTGAATAAACGACTAAGCTTTTTAGCTTTCGGTTTTTACAGAGGCGCAGTTGACGGACTTCAAAATGACAGTCATGAAATGTACAAGATGGACATAGGTTCCCGTTATACATTGCTGGACAACAAAATGAATATAAGCGTTCGTTTTAATGATGTTTTCAATACTATGAAATATGCTTTTGACACCATGTATCCTTATCCTCAGGCGGGGCAGTTTACCTGGGAAAGCCAAACGGTTTATTTGGGTTTAACTTACAACTTTGGAGGTGCAAAAATCAAAAACTTACAACGTAAACAAAGAGATGACAACACTAATAAAGGTGGTGGCGGAATGTTTTAACCACTCTCTTATATCTAGGATTTTAATATTTTTGAATTAGTTCTTGTAGAAAAAAAGCCTGAAGTATGTAAACTTCAGGCTTTTTGATATTTATAAATGTGCCAATAAAGCTTTTATCTCTTCTGGATCAGCAATTTCTGCTTCTCCCGTAATTGCTGAAGAATGATAAAACGTTGGCGTTAATTTTTCCTTTAATAATTCAATATTTGAAGATCTCAAACCTCCTCCGGGCATGATTACAATTCTGCCTTTTGCTAATCCCTGAATTTTTTCTAATTCAGAAATCCCTTCAACCACATTTACGCCTTGTCCTGAAGTCAAAATTGTTTCAAACCCACAATCAATTACATCTTCCAGGGATTGTTGTACATTTTTAACAACATCAAAAGCACGATGAAATGTACAAGGCAAAGAACCTGCTAAATTGATCAACTCCTGATTCCGGGTTTTATTTACACTCCCGTCAGAATTTAAAATTCCAAAAACAAAACCATCGATTCCTAATTTTTTAAACTGCTTTACGTCTTGTTTCATCGCAACAAACTCTTCATCTGAATAGACAAAATCCACACCTCTGGGCCTTATTATTACATGCATTTTTATCGATAACTTTTCCCGAACTTTCACCGTCAAAATATAATTAGGTGTTGTTCCTCCAAGATGCATGTTTTCGCACAATTCTATTCGGTGAGCTCCATTTTCCTCTGCAATAAGAGCAGATTCATAATTAAAGCAGGCAATTTCGAGTTGGTTTTTCATTTAAATTAAAGGTATTAACTTATAATCTTTCATTCCGAAAAAAAGATTTCTCATTTCTCAGCAAAATACTAAAATATAAATTATCATTTTATATGTTTCGAAAATCTCATAATAAAATGCTAATAAAAATTTCATTCCTCTTATAAGTTTATATTTTTGCCTTATGTTAAATTCAATCAGACAAAATAAACAACTGAGATTCTTTTGTGTTTTTATGGCAGTGTATCTTCTTAATTGCAGTGTTGACACCAATGATTTTAACTCAAACTTTACTGCAGAAAATTCATCTATAAACTATCAGGAAAGTATTATAGAACTAGTTGTAGAAAAAGTTTTAGGGTATCAAAATGCAATTCCTGAAATAGATGATTGCGACTCTGACAACCACACTATATTGAAAAAAACGGTCACATTAGACTTTTTTACGCTTCCTTTTTTTGCTATCCGTATTGGTGAGGCTGAATGCGAATTGGGGACTAAAAACACCTGTTTAAGCAATTCTGCTCCATTAAAAACTTATTTAGAAATTCATTCTCCTCCTCCCGAGGCTTAATTTGTTTATTTCTGTTTCATCTGATTTTGTTTTTCCAAAAGAAAAGCAAAGCCAATTTATGTTTAACAAAATCCAACAAATTATAATGAAAAACAATTCATTAAACAGCATCATGCTTTTAATTAGTATAGCATTGACAATTAGTGCAAATGCTCAAATCAAAAACCAAAATGAAAGTACACTTGACAGTCTTTATATTCAAGAAGTGGAGAACATAAAACGACCGGTAAAAATTTTACATGCTGAACCCTTATATATTGATTTAATTAGGGATTTAGGAGCCCGAAAAGGTGAAAAAGAATGGAACGTAGGTTTTGGACTTACTGATAAGAATAATTATGATGAATATTTAACATTGATAGAATATGAATGGGCGCCAATAGATCGATTGGGACTCGAAGTCGAACTGCCTTTCACAATTTATCCATCCAATAAAAATTCTGATGTACCGGGCAGCAAACTAAATGGATTGAAATTAGCAGCCCAATATTCATTTTTTGTATCCGAAAAACTCAAAACATCAATGGCCATTGGCTATATCCATGAATTTGAGTTGACTGCCTTTAATCAATACGGAAACAGCAAATTATTTACAGGAAACATCTACAATCCATTTTTTGTAATTGCAAAGCGATGGGGGAATAATTTTCATACACTTCTTTACACAGGACCAGCAATTAAACATCATTTTGAGGACAATTCGACCTCAGCTTCCTGGCAAATAAACACTAATTTTCAT
The DNA here is from genome assembly GCF_031457575.1 of Flavobacterium piscis. Taxonomy (GTDB): domain Bacteria; phylum Bacteroidota; class Bacteroidia; order Flavobacteriales; family Flavobacteriaceae; genus Flavobacterium; species Flavobacterium piscis_A. The sequence goes on from NZ_JAVDWQ010000002.1 coordinate 247,637, forward strand.
TATATGATTCCGGGCACCAAAAACTTTATAGGTGTCGAATTTAATAAAGACCTCCATAAAGAAGATTTTGACATGATTATACGACCGCAAATGAGAGTTGGCATTGCCGAAAATCTTTTAGTGGGTATTGTTACAGGAATTCCAATTAGTAGGGAAAATGAAAGATTTAGTACTTTTTTAAGGTTAATTTACGAACCCAAACATTAACTAAACCATTAGCGCTGAAATAGATTTGGCTGGCAGATTTAAAGCCTGCAAGGTTGTAACACTATTTATTAGAAGCAAAATACAATAAAGTATATAGTTTTAAACTTATATCTGTGACCCATAAAATCCCCTAAGAATTATACTCTTAGGGGATTATTTTTTTTCAAAATATTAAAAATTTACCATTTAATAATAGCACTTGCCCAGGTAAATCCACTTCCAAAAGCAGCTAAAACAACTGTGTCCCCTGATTTTATTTTTCCTTGTTCCCAAGCTTCTGTCAAAGCAATTGGAATTGAGGCTGCAGTTGTATTTCCGTATTTCTGAATATTGTTATGTACTTTATCATCAGACAATTTGAATTTGTTCTGAATGAATTGTGAGATTCTCAAATTCGCCTGATGCGGAATCAGCATGTCGATATCGGAAACCTGTAAACCATTTGCTTCTAAACCTTCATTGATTACTTCTGCAAAACGAACTACTGCATTTTTAAATACAAACTGCCCGTTCATATACGGATAATAACTTTCGTCATTTGGGTCGTTATCCGCTAAAATATCTGTTACCCATCTCGCCCCCATTCCTGGTGCCTGTAAAGCTAGTTCTTCGGCATGTTGTCCTTCAGAATGTAAATGTGTTGATAAAATACCTTTTGTCAAATCTTCTTCACGGCTCAAGACAGCGGCTCCTGCTCCATCTCCAAAAATTACTGAAACACCACGCCCACGAGTTGTCATGTCTAACCCTGTTGAATGTACTTCAGAACCAATTACCAAAATATTTTTATACATTCCGGTTTTAATATATTGATCCGCTACCGAAATAGCATACACAAAACCCGAACATTGATTTCTTACATCAAGTGCCCCTACAGTTCGTAATCCTAAATCACGTTGTACTAAAACCCCTGGTCCAGGAAAATAATAATCCGGGCTTAATGTTGCAAAAACAACAAAATCAATATCTTCTTTGGCAACACCTGAACGCTCGATAGCTATTTTAGCGGCTTTTACACCCATTGAAGTGGTAGTATCTTCTCCACGAATAATATGTCTTCGTTCCTGAATTCCTGTTCGCTCCTGAATCCATTCGTCATTGGTATCAATAATCTTCGACAAATCATCATTTGTCACCACATTTGAAGGAACATAATATCCTAAGCCTGCTATTTTTGAGTGATACATATTCTTTTTGTTATTTGTTAAAAAATTGGACTGTAAATTTAAACATACTTTAAAACATTAGCGTACAAATTACTACTTTTTTAGTAATTAACAATTCGATATATTCTTAAAAAAATATTTTAGTCAACTCTAATTTGTTTTATAAATCGAAAAAAGAAGACAATAGCACAAGAAATGTAACAAGATTACAATACTTTAGACTAACCAAATATATCCTCGCTTTTTTAAAAACAAAAAATTGAACTTATGAAATTAAAAGTAACCCTGCTTCTATTTTTAAATCTTAGTTTTATTGCTTTTGCGCAAGAAAACCTAACGTATCAAAAACCTTCCAAATCAATTTTAGATTTGGCCAATTATGAAAGAGCACCTACCGTATCAATGGATACCAAAAAAGAGTATATGCTTTTATCCTACAGAAATACTTACAAAACTTTAGATGATCTAAATCAGGAAGAACTTCGTTTGGGAGGTTTAAGAATTAATCCGATAACCAATATTTCGAGTACCGTAACATATATCAACAATTTTAAAGTACGAAAAATAAATGGCAAAGAGGAAGTACAAGTTTCCGGCTTGCCAGACAATCCAAAAATAAGCAACATACTTTGGTCTCCAAACGATAAGAAAATTTTATTTTCGCATACCACAAATTCGGGAGTTGAGCTTTGGGTATTGGATGTCGCCAGTGCCAAAGCAACTAAGCTTACTGAAGGAACTTTAAATGCCAATCTTGGAAATCCGTTTAGCTGGTTTTTAGATAACGAAACTATTTTGGTCAAGTTGCTGCCAAAAAACAGACAACCCCTACTTGATTCCAAAAAAGATTTGCCAACAGGTCCTATTATTTCAAATACTTCCGGGGAAAAATCTCAAAACAGAACTTATCCTGACATGTTAAAAAACAAAAATGATGAAACAAATTTTGAAAACATTATCACCTCTGAATTATACAAAATTAACCTAAACGGAACTGCTGCCTTATTTAAAGAGGCAGCTATGTATGCAGGAGAAAAAATATCGCCTGACGGAAACTATATTATGCTAACGACAATCCAAAAACCTTTTTCGTATGTTGTACCGTTAAACAGGTTTCCTTCTAAAACGGTTGTTTATGATAAAAACGGTGCGGAAATAAAAATAGTAAACGAAGTTCCGCTCAATGAAGTTATACCAAAAGGTTTTATGGCTGTTAGAAAAGGGAAAAGAGAAATGGCATGGAGAAATGATAAACCGGCCACTTTATCTTATGTATTAGCTTTAGACGAAGGAAATCCTGCTAATAAAGTAGATTTTAGAGATGAAGTTTTTCTTTGGGATGCACCATTTACAAATAACGCCACTACTTTAGTAAAAGTACCTCAGCGATTTAACTATATCACTTGGGGAAATAACAACACAGCAATCCTTTCTGATGAATGGTATGACACACGAAATACAAAAACGTACCTGATAAACCCTTCAAATCCTGACCAGCAACCCAAAGTGATTTCAGACAGGAATTCGCAGGATATTTATGCCGATCCCGGTATTTTCGAAACCAGGAAAAATGAATACAACAAATATGTATTGGCTATTGAAAATGACAATGCTTATAGAATTGGTGAAGGTTTTACTAAAGACGGGCAATTTCCTTTTATTGATGAATTCAATCTAAAAACATTACAGACCAAACGTCTTTATACTTCAACTTATAAAGATAAAAAAGAAGATTTGTTAGCAATAGAAGATTTTAAAAACGGAAAGGTTTTAGTTCAGATTCAATCAAAAAATGACTATCCGAATTATTATTTCAGAAACATCAAAAAAGAAAATAGCCTGACTCCTATTACAACTTTTAAAAATCCGTTTGAAAGTATTAAAAATGTTAGCAAAGAAGTGATTAAATACAAACGAAAAGATGGTGTCGAATTATCTGGCACATTGTATCTGCCTGCTGGTTATGACAAAGTCAAAAAAGAAAAATTACCTTTATTAATCTGGGCTTATCCGGCAGAATATAAAGATAAAAGCAGTGCGGGGCAAACAACTCAGAATCCAAACGAATTTACTTTTCCTTACTATGGTTCCTTTGTATATTGGGTAACGAAAGGATATATTGTTTTGGATGATGCTGCTTTTCCTATAATTGGAGAAGGCACAACAGAACCAAATGATAACTTTATCACACAATTAGTTGATAATGCAGAAGCTGCAATAAATGCTGTTGATGCCTTAGGATATATTAACCGTAAAAAAGTAGCAGTTGGAGGACATTCTTATGGAGCCTTTATGACCGCCAATCTATTGTCACATTCCAATCTTTTTGCCTGCGGAATTGCACGAAGCGGAGCTTACAACAGAACCCTGACCCCATTTGGGTTTCAAACTGAACAACGTAATTACTGGGAAACTCCATCTGTATACAATACCATGTCTCCTTTTATGAATGCTGATAAAATGAAAACCCCAATTTTATTAGTACATGGCGAAGCCGATAATAATCCAGGTACTTTCACTCTGCAAACAGAACGCTATTTCCAGGCATTAAAAGGATTAGGTGCTCCTGCAAGAATGGTAATTTTACCAAAGGAATCACATGGATATGCTGCCAAAGAGAACATTTTACATTTACTTTGGGAACAGGACCAATTCTTAGAAAAATATTTAAAGAACTAATTATATTCAGTTTTCTAATTCCAGAAAAAGCCCCTAAACAATAAATTTAGGGGCTTTCATTTCTGTCATTTTTTAATCTTAACCTTTTAACCAGGCATTTTTAAGTTTGTCTTTTGATGGATCAGTAGCTTTAAAAGTTTCTTTTTCTTCGTATGGTAATTTTACTGTTCCTTTAATAGTTTGTTCTTTACCGGCACGTTTTATCTGAACTGTAACAGCATCATTTTCTTTCCAGACCTCACTTTCAGAAATCAAATCGTAAATATTAGCCAGGGAATAGGGTTTATTGTTTATGGATATGATAACATCCCCGCCTTTAAGATTTAAATTTGTAAAAAAAGGATTTAATTCGACATTAGGACGAACACTTATTTCTTGCGTTTTCTGGTCTACTGCTATATAAGGAACTTGCCCTTTAAGAAAAATAGATCCGGGAACTTTTTCACTTGCTTTTGTTACCCCTGCTTTTGCTAAATAAGTATCATACGAAATTGGAGTTGTTCCGGCTACATAAGTCTCTAAAAATTCTCCTACTTCCGGGTAAGTTAACTCTGTGATTTTAGCAAAAAGTTCATTATCATTAAATGGTTTTTCAACGCCATATTCTTCTGATAATTTATGCATCAAGTCCAGAATTCCTCTTTCGCCGCTGCTTTTTTCCCTAATAATGATATCAATACACATTCCAATCAAAGCACCTTTTTGATATACGTTCAAATATTGGTCTTTGTAAGGCTGCTCTAAAACATTTTTACTCATTGTTGTAAATGACATGGTATCGTTTAAGCCTTTGGCCTGTTCAATTTTATCTGCAATACGAGTATAAAATTCGGCCTCATCAATTAAGCCCTGATTAATTTGAAAAAGATTAGCAAAATATTCTGTTACACCTTCATACATCCATAAATGCTCTGACATTTTTGGTGCATTATAATCAAAATACTGAATTTCTTTTGAGTGAATAGTCAATGGTGTTACTATATGAAAAAACTCATGCGATACTACATCTTTCATAGATTCTACCAACTTTTCCTTCGGCATCGATTCAGGCAAAACAACCGTAGTTGATGTTGGGTGCTCTAATGCCCCAAAACCATGGGCATCGTCTTTTGCCATGCTTGATAAATATAATAAGACAGTATATTTTTTAGTAGCATTCACTTTACCTAAAAAGTTTTTCTGAGCAGTCATCATGGTTTTCATTTCTGGTGTGATGCTTTCTGCCGTAAATTTTCCTGTTGGCGAGTAAACTGCAATTAAAATATCCATTCCGTTTACATTGAAAGTTGTATAATCCGGCTTAGAATACATTATCGGATTTTCAACTAAAACAGCATAACGAGGCGTTACAAACACATCACTTGTATTACTTGCATCTTCATCTGTCATTGATGTTGCTCCCCAGAGTGTTTCAGGATGCGTAACCGTTACTTTATAAGGGGTGTCCAGTTTATCCTGAAAATAACCTACAAAACCATGTGTATTCAACATAAAGTTTTTACCCGCATCTATATTAGTTCCTGCTGGTGAAAAAACATCATCATTACCAAATCCTGTCCCTTTTTCAGTATCAAATGTATCCCCAACTAAATAAGTAATTCTTGATAATATTTTTGCATTGGAAACAGACCAGGAATTATCATCAATCCTTTTTACTGTCAATGCATTTCCTTTAGCATCAAAAGCTTTAAAATCATCAGAATATTTACCATAATTATCCGTAGAATATGTTCCCGGAACAGTTTTAGGAATGCTATAGATAACCTCATCCGTTTTTATTTTGGGAGCTGTAACCGTAACCAAAACCCTGTCATCTTTTACATCAATAAGATTAATATTAACATCAACCGTATCGTTTTTAGCAGCACCAGAAGTACTACCTGTTTTACAGCTCCAAAATGCTACTGCAAGAGCTAATGTGTAAATTATTTTTTTCATTTGTTTGTGTTTAGTATTTTTATAAGTCTTACAAAATAAACAATTGTTACAGGAAGGATATAAATATAAAAAAACTCCTGTATTTCAGGAGTTTAAATTTAGTCTAGCTTATTTTTTATGTAATATTTACCATCCAGATCCTCATCAAAATCGTCTATTTTAACCGGTTTTGGTTTTGGCTTATTTGCAATGGCCTTTTTTTTCCACATCTCAAACTTTTCAAGAGGCATTTTCTTCTTCATTATTTCCAAAACTTCTTTTTCTGAAAATCCGAATTCTTTTTTTATAATTTCGAATGGATTTCTTTCTTCCAGTGCCAGCGAAACAAGTTTTTCTGTTTGTTCCCAATTCAATTCTTTGCGGTTACTCTTTTTCATCACGTGAAAATTAATTCAAAATGGAGATTAAATGATTAATAGATTGATTTTCAATTTAAGTATCAATATTAATAAAAAAAGTAATTAGTTCATCAGATTGAGTATCTTTTTTTTATTAATTATAGCTATTTTTTACTAATTCTGGCTTTCGAAACGGAATTTGCAATAAATCATTCAATTTATCCATTTTCTACTTCTGTCATATGAATATCAACACTATGGGTTACGATTTTCTTTGTTCTCATAAAAGCACCCTTAAAACCCGATATTGTTGAATAAAAAAAGAAAATCAAATATAAATATAAGATTTTCTCTCTTCAAAATAAATTACTTCCCGCAGTATTTATGTTTTTTTAATCAGGCTGATTATAAATAATAATACCCATGCTCCACCAACGGCAATTAGAATCTGCCAAAGAAGTCCGCCACCACCAATACCGAATCTACCAGCAATCCAGCCGCCAATGATTCCGCCAATGATTCCAACGATGATATTACCAATTAATCCAAAACCTGCTCCTTTCCAAATCTGGCCTGCTAACCATCCGGAAATTGCTCCAATAAGTAAGAAATACAAAAATTCCATAATTTTAAATTTTTAATGTTAGTAATGAATATATTATGCTTCGTTGTGATTTTGCAATACTGTTTTATAAATAAATCCAGCCACAATTGCACCCAAAATCGGAGCTGCCCAAAACAGCCAAACTTGCGATAATGGTTCACCTCCGGTAAAAACAGCCTGAGATAATGATCTTGCAGGATTAACAGAAGTATTAGTGATTGGAATACTAATTAAATGAATTAAGGTTAAAGCTAATCCGATAGCGATTCCGGCAAATTTTCCGTTTGCAAATTTATCTGTAGCACCTAATATCACTAATAAAAAGAACAAAGTAAGAACAAATTCAGCTATAAAGGCTGATGACATAGAATAACCATCTGGTGAAAATGCACCAAAACCATTAGATGCAAAAGCACCTGCTCTAGTATTATCTATTACATTTCCGGCTTTTCCGGACCAAATAATAAACAATGTTCCGGCAGCGGCAAGAGCACCAATACATTGTGCTATTATGTATGGAATCAAATCTTTTGCAGAAAATCTTCCGCCAGCCCATAATCCTAAAGATACAGCAGGATTAAAATGTCCTCCCGAAATATGCCCAACAGCATATGCCATTGTTAATACCGTTAAACCAAATGCTAACGAAACACCTGCAAACCCAATTCCTAAATCGGGAATTCCCGCTGCAAAAAGAGCGCTTCCACAACCTCCAAAAACAAGCCAAAACGTTCCAAAAAACTCTGCAAATAATTTTTTCATAATAAATAATTTTAATTAGTGGTTAATAGTTAAAAAGTATATTGGTATGCCCATAAAATCAATAAAAGTTGTAAAGGCAATCGCAATAGTAAAACCCATTTTGATAAACCAAAACTTGCCTCCGTATTTTGATACATGAAAAGATTTGCAGGAAATACGGCAATTAGCAAAGCTATGATTCCCCATGCGGCAAATTGAGTCAAAGAAGGTAACATTAGGAGAATACCTAAGACTATTTCGGCTGCTCCGCTTAAAATATTTAATAATTTGGGATTTGAAAAATAAGAAGGAATAATTTTAAGGTACATTCCCGGGTTTCTGAAATGGTTAATTCCCGCAATTATATAAATAAAAGCCATCAAATATAAGTGCCAGGATAAATCCATGATAGTTCTGATTTTAACACGAATTTAATAAAATTTTAGGACTACTCACCTTTAAGTGTGATTTTTTTTACAATTAATTCAATTGTCCCTTCTAAAATTTATATTCATTATAATGATGGCCAGGATAATAAAAACAATTCCAACCCATTGCAGAAAAATAACTTTTTCATTTAATAAAACAAAAGCCATCATGACAGAAACAGGAAGTTCAAGTGCAGAAACTATACTTCCTAAACCAATTCCGGTTAATGGAAAACCTGCATTCATTAGCATTGGCGGTATTATGGTTCCAAAAAGTGATAGCACAATACCCCACTTCAGAAAAATAGTACTATTAAAAGGAGTTATCTGAGTAGCAAATGCAAACGAAAAAACAATTATTGCGCCACCCAAAAGCATATATAAACTTCGCTGGGCTGAAGAAATATTGATTGCTACCCTATTTGCGGTAAACATAGTGGTTGTAAAAGATGCTGCTGCCAGTATTCCCCAACCTATGCCTCTCCAGTCAGGTTTTACATCATTATTAATGATATTGGTCGCAAGAACAGTTCCGACAAGAACAATAAAAACGGCAATTATTTTTTGTTTTGATGGGAATTTCTTTTCTAAAATCATTTCAAGCAGAACACCCATCCAAACAGTTTGCATCAATAAGACTATACCAATTGAAACAGGAATATATTTTACTGCCAGATAATAGAATAAACTTGTCATACCTAAGGAAGTACCTGCTAACATTAAATTAAAAATGTTTTGGGGTGTGGCTTTTACTACCTTTTCTTTATTTTTTATTTTCTGGAAAGTATTGATAAGCAAAACTCCAAAAATCCCTAATATAAATTGTGATGTAGTAACTTCTGCCGTAGTAAAACCTTCATCATAAGCCATTTTTACAAAAGTAGCTAACATTCCATAACTTGTAGCACCCAGCGCAACCAGAAAAACTCCTTTAAGAACATTTTTTTGCAACATTTTTAATCCTTTTTTAAATTTTGAGCCAGCAAAGATAAGGCATAGTTTCATCAAAAAATTTATATCCCAGAAAAGAATAGACAAGATTTTATGTGTAGTTATTTTCTTGGGTTTTAATCAAAAGATTCCGATTTAGAATTTCACTTATTGCATTATATCATTTAATTAAAACATAACAAGATTTCTGAGCCGACAGTCGCAGCCTCTGATGATTTTATAAAAATTTTGAATTTAGAACTTAAAAACTCCTGAAAACCAGTTTTAAAAATAAAAGAAGGATTACAATCTTAAAAACCCGATCACTAATTATTTTTCAAAAATTAAACGCCTTACACTATTCATTAAAACATTTTTCTTTATTTTGCAGCAAAATCTAAAGAACAATGAAAAAATCAATTATTGCCTTTGTTGCAATTGTACTGTTAATCTCATGTGACAAAAAAGAACCTACTGATGGTTTGCACTTAACCGGAAACATAAAAGGACTAAAAGAAGGCACTTTATATATCCAGAGAGTAGTAGATACGGCACTTGTAGCCATAGACAGCATTAAGATTGAAGGCAATTCAGCTTTTGAAAGCAATATAAAATTAGAATCACCAGAAATGCTGTATTTATTTTTGGATCGCGGGGTTACCAACTCCTTAGACAACAACATTATGTTTTTTGCTGAACCGGGAAAAATAAATATAGATACCAATCTTGATAATTTTATATATGGAGCAAAAATAACAGGTTCAAAAAACCAGGAATTATATGAAGAATATATAAAGATAAACTCTCGTTTCAATGATGAAAGCCTTTCATTGGTTGAAGCAAAATTCAAGGCACAGAAAAGACAAGACCAAAAAGCGCTTGACAGCATCAACGCAAAAAACGATTCAAATATTAAAAGGAAATATCTATTTGCCACTAACTTTGCCATTAATCACAAAGATCATGAAATAGCTCCTTATATTGCTTTGGCTGAGATTTACGACATTAATATTAAGTTTCTGGACACCATTCAGAAGTCAATGACTCCTAAAATAGCAAAATCATTATATGGCAAAAAGCTAACTAAGTATGTAAATACTATCAAACAACAAGAGAATAAATAATCTTTATTATAAACAAAAAGTCCTGAAAAAATTTTCAGGACTTTTTGTTTATAATAAAGACCCCAGATTGATCCTTAATCCAGATTGAAAAATCAAATCCAGATTCAAATCATTCTATACGATATCAAGAACGATACATTGTCAACTATATTGAATTATTTTGACAACAGAAGCACCAAATGCTTCAGCAGATCTTTTTAAACCACTCCTATGAAAGCCCATAGATTTAGGTTGGGACTCAAAGTCTGCAAGGTTGTACCACTATTTATTAGCCACAAATTACACAAATTAGCACTAATCAATTTGTGTAAATTTGGCTAATATTTTTTTAGAGGCTAAAACAAAATGTACTAAAGTACATAGTTGTAAACCATATCTGAGACCAATAAAAGTTTTTAGATTTCAATTTAAAGACGTAAAAAATATAAAATTCTTCCTTTTGAGGCTAACTAATATTTATGCCTAAATTTTCTCGCTCCACAACATTTTGTGTTGATCCGATTGATCCCCCGGATCCCCTATTTTACATCTCGCATCAAAAATTATCCCATAAAAAAACCATCACTAAAAAGTGATGGTTTATGTTGAGCCGGCGGAGGGACTCGAACCCACGACCTGCTGATTACAAATCAGCTGCTCTAGCCAACTGAGCTACGCTGGCGACTCATTACGGGTGCAAATATAATCCTGATTTTCGTATTTCCAAAATAAATTTGCACTTTTTTATTATTTTTTTCGACTACAATTCGTTGATTTTAGCAATCAATTGATTTGCAGTTTGTTCCAATTCAACATTAATTTGTTTGAAGTGTGCTTTTTTATTCTCAACATTCTTAGCGTTTACTTTTGTGATTAAAGTATCAAAAGCAACAATAGCTTCGTCGATTAAAGCATTCGTTTCCGGAGTTGGGTTTCCTGTTGTAGACATCTCGAATAAGTAAACTGCTTCAATAATATCTCCTAATACGAAGTTGATGTCTTTTTTTAAATTTTTAACGTTTGCCATTTTATTTTAATTTTAATTTGCGACTGCAAAAGTACATATAATCTTTTTATTACGTGCTATGAAATGTAAATTTCTAAAATTGAAGCTTTTCCGCTTAAAATAAATGCATTTATCTCAGCCGGAACCAAAACAGTATCACCTTTACTATAGGACTGCTTAAAATCATCAGACTCAATTTCAAAACTTCCTTCAATACACATATAGACCGTAAAACTTGTTCCTGATTTAGAAACTTCAACTTTATCTTCTAACGGAATAAAATTGGTTGTAAAATAAGAGCAGTCAACCACTTCATTTGATATATTGATTTTCGATTCGTATTTCTTTTGAGTATCAACTTTTTTATAATTAATAGCATCTAAAGCCAGATCAACGTGCAGTTCTCTTGTGTTACCTTCAGCATCTTTACGGTCAAAATCATATAAACGATAGGTTATATCTGATGTCTGCTGAATTTCTGCTACCACCAATCCGGCACCTATGGCATGAACAGTCCCTGTTTCTAAAAAGAAAACATCGCCTGATTTTGCTTTTACATCATCTAAAATTGAAACTAAGGTCTTATTATTTAAATGATCCAGATATTCTTCTTTACTTGAGTTTTCTTTAAATCCAACAATGATTCTGGAATCAGGATCAGCCTGCATTACGTACCACATTTCGGTTTTACCAAAGGAATTATGACGTTCTTTAGCTAACTTATCATTTGGATGGACTTGTATAGATAAATCCTCACGGGCATCTAAATATTTGAAAAGCAACGGAAATTGTTTTCCGAAACGCTTGTAAACTTCCGTTCCTAAAATTTCATTTGGCATTTCCTCAATAAGCTGCACCAATGACTTGCCTTTTAATGACCCATTGGCAACAACACTGACATCTCCATTAACAGTTGATAACTCCCAGCTTTCCCCGGTAATTTTAGAAGTAATGGGTTTATTTAAAAGCGCTTTTAATTTTTCACCTCCCCAGATTCTTTCTTTTAAGATGGGTTCAAATTGCAAAGGGTATGTTTTTGAATTCATGTTTTTTTTGGGCTAATATCTTTATTAATTTAATATTGATGTAATACTATTTTTTAAATTTATAATACTAATTCTTTAATTGTTTGTAAGGCTTTAGGGATGTGTTTTGCAGCATTCATACTATCGAAAATTAAAATCACGACACCATTTCTATCAATAATATAAGTTACTCTCCCTGGCAAAAGACCAAATAAGTTATCCCTAACTCCAAAAAGTTTTCTTATTTTTTTATCCTGATCAGATAACAAAATGAAAGGCAACTGATATTTATTTGCAAATTTATGATGCGATTTTACGCTATCACTACTAATTCCAATAACTTCAGCCCCCAAATCTTTAAAGTCTTCGTATTGATCCCTGAAACTACAAGCTTCAGTCGTACAGCCCGGAGTATTATCTTTTGGGTAAAAATAAATCACGAGCGGTTTTCGACCTAAAACACTTTTACTTTCAAAAAGCTCTCCCTGATTATCTTTAGCAGTAAAATTTGGAACTATATCTCCTATTTTTAATGACATTTATTATTCTCCTTTATAAGTTACAAAATTGCGGTCTGTTTCATTCAAAACGATTTCTAAATCAAAATCGGATTGAATTCTTTTTCTAATTTTATTCCATATCACAACGGCAATATTTTCAGCTGTTGGATTCAAATCCTGAAATTCCGGCACATCCAGATTCAGGTTTTTGTGATCAAACGGAATTTCCACTTCTTGATGGATAATATCCGCCAATACCTTTACATCTAAAACAAAACCCGTTTCGGGATCAATTTTTCCAGTAACACTTACTGTTAAACCATAATTATGACCATGAAAATTGGCATTATTGCACTTTCCAAAAACAGCATCGTTTTTTTCGAATGTCCAATCTTTCCTGTGCAATCGATGTGCGGCATTAAAATGTGCTTTTCTTGATATAGTTACTCTCATTTGGGTTGTCGCTAATATGTATGTTAAAGTTTGTGGTCTTCTAAATAATGATAAAATTCATCAAAAATTATTTTAAACCACACGGTATAAATTTCGGGCCGATTTTCAATATCTATTTTTATATCTTCAATTTTCATCCACTTCCAATCCTCAGCTTCATCTAAATTAATGTTCGGATTACCACTATAATATCCAATCATCACATGGTCTAGCTCATGTTCCGTCAAACCATTATCAAAAGGGGCTTTATATATAAAATGAAATAATTCTTTTAAATCAGTTTTAAAACCCATTTCTTCAAATAACCTTCGGTTTCCTGCAGCTATATTTGTTTCTCCTTCGCGCTGATGACTACAACATGTATTGGTCCAAAGTAAAGGGGAATGATATTTTTGATGAGCTCTTTGTTGTAACATCACCTCGTTGTTTCCGTTTAAAATAAAGACCGAAAAAGCACGATGCAGAACCGCTTTTTCATGTGCTTCTAATTTTGGCATTAAGCCAATTTGTTCATCGTTATGATTAACTAATATTACGTTTTCTTCTATCATGGCTTTTATTGTACAAACAAAAATACGAAAAAAGAAATGGCTTGAAAATCTTAGAAAAGATTGTGAAAAGTTTAACGGGCTAACTATTTCATAAAACGCTAATAATCAGAATATTTGATTTGAATAAATTATTTTAAAAACCTCTATAACAAGAAATAAAAATCTAACGCTGCTGAGTTCACGTAAATAGGAAAAGTTAAATCATACTTAAAAAAATCTGAATTATAAATTATACCATATTAATTGACAAAGTCTAGTTGTACCTTTGATAAACAAAAATAAAGCCTCATGAAAATTATGAATACAAAATCTCAATTTTTCAGTCTTTGCTTTTTAATTCCGCTTTTTATTTTTCAAGCGTGCGGACAATCTGTAAAAAAACAAAATACAAAAACTGTTGTTATGGAAAACAAGATTAGCAAACCCGGAAATCCATATTATTCAAATACAGATACGACAAAGCTAAATGTGAGTGATGCCGAATGGAAAAAAGTATTACCCGAAGATGTATATGCCGTAATGCGTCAGGCTGATACTGAAAGACCTTTTACCGGAAAATATTGGAATACCGACGAAAAAGGAACTTATTATTGTGCTTCGTGCGGGAACAAACTTTTTAGATCTGGTGCAAAATTTTCCAGCAATTGTGGATGGCCGAGCTTTTTTGAACAGGATAATAAAAAAAGTGTTATTTATAAAAGTGACAATTCATTGGGAATGGAAAGAACTGAAGCTCTTTGTGGTCGTTGTAACGGACATCTGGGCCACTTATTTGATGACGGCCCTGAACCTACAGGAAAGCGTTATTGCATGAACTCAATTGCTCTTGATTTTATTCCTGACAACAAATAATTAAAACAATGAAAAATATACTTGCTATTTGTATTTTCGCATTATTCCTAAACGGATTTGCCCAAACAAAAAAAACTTCAAGTTTAGAAACCATTACCCTTGGCGGAGGTTGTTATTGGTGTGTTGAAGCGGTTTATGAGAATTTAAACGGCGTTAAATCAGTTGTTTCGGGATTCTCCGGAGGAAAAGACGCTAATCCAACTTATGAAGATGTCTCTACAGGAACATCCGGACATGCAGAAGTTGTACAGATTACATTTGATAATACCGTAACTGACATTAATCAAATTTTTAAGGTTTTCTTTACCGTGCACGATCCAACAACATTAAACAGACAAGGTGCAGATGTTGGGACCCAATATCGTTCTGTGATTTTTTATAAAAATGAAGAACAAAAAAAAGCGGCTCAAAACATTATTGCCGAACTTAATAAAGAAAAAGTTTACAACAGCCCGATTGTGACAAAAGTAGAACCGCTTACAAAATTTTACAAAGCCGAAGATTATCATCAAAATTATTATGCAAAGAATAAAAACCAACCCTATTGCAAAATGGTCATTCAGCCTAAAATAGAAAAATTTGAAAAAGTTTTTAAAACTAAATTAAAAAAGAAATAAATTAATACTTTACTTAAAGATATTTCTATAAAAAAATCTGTTTCATAATTTACGAAACAGATTTTTTTATTATAATATGTACTTAATTCTTAATGTGTCACGTCTAATGAATAGAATTTCACATTGGCATAAGATCCTGTTATATCACCCTGCAGATTACATCCTACTGTAAAGTAATTATCAAAAGCTCCCCATTTTTTATAATTATCTCCAGAGTATACTTTTGTTTCTCTATTTACTGTTACTTCCATTTTTCCGTCAGTAATTTCAATTTCCAAAGTAAACTTATCACCATTTACCTTATTTTTAAATGTATGTCCATCGTCATCAATCCAGGAATCTTCCTTCAATAAATCATTTCCTGAAATTGATGGATCAGCAATTCTCTTAGATCTTAATTTTATATAGCCATTATCCCAGTATACTTTTAATATTGAAGGTGCATTTTTGTCTTTAGCACCAATTAAACTAACCTGGTCTTCTTTTAGCCTTCCTCCTATCTGAACAAAAATTACTCGTGGATTAATATCGTTTTTCTTAGAAATTTCTCCCATTTTAACCACTGCTTTCAGTTTCGCACCTTGCCTGAAACTCCAGCCGGCATCACCACCAAATGAGTTTTGTTCTTTTAGATCAGTCTTATTGAAAGTTCTTGTTGATTTAATAGATGGATAGGCGTAAAAAACCAATGATCTGTCTGATAAATCATTAAACATAAACTTATGAATTTCAAAATTATTGGCGTAATCTAACAATTTTGGTGCTTTATAAGTCGTCACTGAACCTTCCGGGATAGTTAATTTCCATAAAGTCAAATCTATTTTTGGTGCTTTTTGGGCATGACCTATTAAAGTAATACAAGTGAATAATACAAAAAAACAAGGTTTAATTTTTTTCATTTCCGTTTGGTTTAAGTTAATAATAAAACATTGATTTAAGAGCAATCTAACTATAAGAAATTCTTAAAAAATAAATTTTAAATAATCCTTATATTAAATTTAGATACTACATCCAACTCTTTGTAATCGATTGCATAAAAATAGATTTTTTTTACGATTACTTTCTAATTTTTTTTATATTTTTTTATATTTAATAAAAAAACAATTAAAAAAATACGAACATCCAAAGAAGACATCGAAAAACCTGAACTATTAAGAGGAAAAAAAGGTTAAAAAAGAAAAATCCTTAAACGTCTTTTTAACATAAATTAAAAATTAATCCTTAAATTTTTACAAAAACAGGATGTGAGGTCTTAAAACACAGAATAAAGATAAAAATCGGCTTTTTATATTAAAGTAACGGCTAGAATGGCACTTAGAAATAAGAGTCGGATAAAATAAAGGAAGTATAAATTATAAACTATTGATTTCAATTCCTGTTGCTTCAGATAATTCAAGTATTTTACACACTTCATCTTTATTTACAACAAAAAACAAATAATTATCCCCATGCGTGTCATAGGTCATCAACTCTAAGTCTAATTTCGTTAAAGCAGCTTGTATATAGGGAAACAAATCATGACTGTACGTTTCTTCCGGGTATTCGAAATTCAGATTTTTACCAATCATTCCTGAAATAAAATATTCAGCATCTTCCGGATCAAATTTCCAATCGCTATTCCAACAATTTATAGCTTCAAAAAATTCAAAATGTCCTTCAACCACTTTATGATATTCTTTTGACTCTTTTTTGAAATTCTTAAAAAGTTTTTTAGATTGTTTCTTAAGAAGTTTTTCATCAGCATTTCCTCTTGAAATTAATCTGATAAATTCTTCAAAAGTTTTCGTTGTAACTTCAATTTCTTCTGGTAGTAAATTATCTGTTGAAGAAACTTCAATGCTTTCGGGTATTTCAATTTGCAAATACTGGCAAATTCCCTGCACAATTCTCTCAAATTCTTTAAATCCTATTTTCTGTACGTCGCTTTTAGGATTTTTTATATCAATGTATTCAGTATCCAGAATTCCTTTGGTGTAATCAAAAAAGTAATTATTAGTATATAAAATTCTAAAATCGTTGGTTTCTAAGCTATTGGTGCAACAAAAGAAAATGATGAAATTATGCAAAACATGCTTCAGATGCTTTTTTATTTCCGGAGTTGGTTCTGTATAAAACTGAATGTGAATATAATCAAATTCTAATCCCTCATTTATCTGATCTTCAGTTATAGGCCCGATATTAATCTTTTCATACAATTCATTTAAAACTTCATAAGCATTTTTATAACCAGCTCTCTTAATTTCGTTTTGTGCTTCTTGATAATTAAATGAAGCAGGAAACGAATATAAATTTACTGCAACTGTATCATAAATACCTTTTATTTTAAACTCGAATTTATTTTGCTCATGATATAAATAAGAATAAATAGCATCTAAAATACCAAAAGACACAATTGATTTTGGATCATTATCTCTTCCAAAGAAATTAGAAAAGAAGTTTTTCATGAAAGACATAATCATTTCAAAGTTTCTGCAATCATCAAAGCGCATTTTTCGCCATCTATTGCGGCCGAAATTATTCCGCCGGCATAACCTGCCCCTTCTCCACACGGATATAAACCTTTAATTTGCAAATGTTCGTATGTTTCAGGATTTCTCGGAATCCGAACTGGTGATGAAGTCCTGCTTTCCGGCGCATGCAATATTGCCTCATTGGTTAAATAGCCACGCATTGATTTTCCAAATTCATTAAATCCTTCACGCAAAATCTGTGATAAAAACCCAGGAAAAACCTGCCCCATTTCCACAGAAGTTGTTCCGGGAACATATGAGGTTTTAGGAATGTCTGATGACACCTTATTTTGTGTAAAATCTACCATTCTTTGTGCGGGAACTTTTTGGGTTTCGCCAGCCAAATGCCATGCTTTTTGCTCGATACTTTTCTGAAATTCCATTCCTGCCAAAGCACCAAATTTAGCGAAAGGCTTAAAATCTTCCAACTTCAATTCGATTACAATTCCTGAATTTGCCGTAACCTGATCACGTTTTGATGGTGACCAGCCGTTGGTAACCACTTCGCCCGGGCTTGTCGCACAAGGCGCAATTACACCACCGGGACACATGCAAAATGAATACATACCGCGGCCATTAACCTGCTTCACAATAGAATAAGGCGCTGGTGGCAAATGTTCTCCGCGATAATCGCAACTATATTGAATACTGTCGATTAACTCTTGAGAATGCTCAGCACGAACACCCAATGCAAAAGGTTTTGCTTCAATAAAAATTTTCTTTTTATCTAATAATTCAAAAATATCACGTGCTGAATGCCCTGTTGCCAGGATTAGTTTATTGGCAAGAACGGTATCTCCGTTTTGAGTTACAATTCCTTCCACCTCGTTATTTTTCACCAAAATATCAGTCACTCTTGTATCAAACAAAACCTGACCGCCAAATTCAATTATTTTATTTCGAATGTCTTCGATGATTTTAGGCAATTTATTGGTTCCTATATGCGGATGCGCTTCTATCAATATATCTTCAGAAGCTCCAAAAGCAACTAAAAGTTCTAAAATTCTGGTTACATCGCCACGTTTTTTAGAGCGTGTATATAATTTTCCGTCAGAATACGTTCCAGCACCGCCTTCTCCAAAACAATAATTAGAATCTTCGTTAACCAAATGATCTACATTGATCGCTTTTAAGTCACGTCGGCGTCCCCGAACATCTTTTCCTCGTTCAACAACAATTGGTTTTATGCCTAATTCAATTAATTGCAATGCAGCAAAAAGTCCGGCCGGGCCTGCACCAACTACAATCACTTCCTGTGCAGAAGAAACGTCTTTATATATAGGTAATTCAATTTTAGTTTCCTGAAAAGGTTCGCCTTGCAGATAGACAACTACTTTCAAATTGATTTTTATCGCTTTTTGACGTGCATCAATTGAACGTTTTAAAATTGAGACATGCTGAATTTCCTGTGGAGAAACTTTTATCTGTTTAGACAAATAATCTTTAAGCAATAATTCGTTTGCTGCTATTTCCGGTGTTACCTGAAGTAAAAGTTCTCTTGGCATTGTATCGTAATTTATTCTATTAGCTTTTCTATTTATGAAAAGAACATGCAAAAATAACATTTTGAACTGAAATTAAGAGACTAATATAAAATCCATTTTCAAGATAGACTTTGTACCTTTGTATCTCAGGAACTTTGCATCTTAAAATAATGTCTAGAAAAATAAAACTAATTTGGGATTTCCGTGGTCCGGCTTCTGCCAAAACAGCTGAGCATCATGAAATTCATTTGAAGGAATATATCGTGATCGAAAAATTACCGTTGAATATTACCGGTTTTAAGATAATAAACGACATGCAGGCGATTGCTTTTATGGTTGTTACCGATGAGAATATGATTCAGGTAAGAGATGCTTTGAAACCGCATCGTGGGGAAGTTTATTCTGAAGAGTAATTTAGTCTCAGTTTCCAGTCTCAGTAAGAAACTGGAAACTGAGACTGGAAACTTTTTTTAATTAGCTACTTCACTAATGAACTTAATTCGCATCAAACGCAATTCATCAATATCATATTCACCATCGAATTCTTTAAGGGCATCTTCGATTTTATCAGATTCTGATTCCATGAAATAATCGTGAATTTCTTCCTGCTGATCATCATCAAGCATATCATCTACCCAATATTTAATATTCAATTTGGTTCCGGCATATACAATCATTTCCATTTCTTTGATCAAAGCATCCATTGAAAGCCCTTTTGCAGAAGCAATGTCACTCAATGGTAACTTTCGATCAATATTCTGAATGATGTACAATTTATTTGCAGAGTTTACTCCGGTAGATTTTACCACTAAATCATCTGGACGAATAACATCATTATCTTCAACATAACGGTTGATTAAAGTAACAAAATCCCCTCCATATTTTTTAGCTTTTCCTTCACCAACACCATGAATATTAAATAGTTCAGCAATTGTAATTGGATATTTTAAAGCCATATCTTCCAGAGAAGGATCCTGAAAAACCACAAACGGAGGAACTCCTAATTTTTTGGCTACTTTTTTACGTAATTCACGCAACATCCCCATTAAAACCTCATCAGCCGTACCGGAAGATTTTGCTGCTGTAACAATTGCTTCGTCTTCAGATTCATTATATTCATGATCCTCAGACATCATGAACGAAATCGGTTTTTTAATAAAATCCAATCCGCTTTTGGTGATTTTTACAACACCATATGTTTCAATATCTTTTGATAAATACCCTGCTACCAAAACTTGTCTGAGCAATGCCATCCAATATTTTTCGTCATGATCAGAACCTGATCCAAAATAAGACTGGGTATCTGTCCTGTGCGCTTTGATAACAGCATTGATACGACCAATTAGGGTAAATACGATTTCTTTTGATTTGTAAATGTGTTTGGTATCCCTGACAATTTCCAATAATTTAACAACCTGCTCTTTTGCTTCAATTCGGGTTTTAGGATTTCGAACATTATCATCCATATCTGCACCATCACCATTATCCGGAAATTCTTCACCAAAATAGTGCAATAAGAACTTCCTGCGTGACATGGAGGTTTCAGCGTAAGCCACTACTTCCTGCAATAAGGCAAAACCAATTTCCTGTTCGGCAACTGGTTTTCCAGACATGAATTTTTCCAGCTTCTCAACATCTTTATAAGAATAATAGGCCAGACAATGCCCTTCTCCCCCATCACGACCGGCACGACCAGTTTCCTGATAATAACTTTCTAATGATTTTGGAATATCGTGATGAATTACAAAACGAACATCAGGTTTATCTATTCCCATTCCGAAAGCAATTGTTGCTACCACTACATCAACATCTTCCATTAAAAACATATCCTGGTGCTTCGCTCTTGTTTTAGCATCTAAACCTGCGTGATACGGAACGGCACTTATGCCGTTAACCTGTAAAACTTCAGCAATAGATTCGACTTTCTTTCGGCTTAAACAGTAAATAATACCTGACTTTCCTTTGTGTTGTTTGATAAACCGAATAATATCCGATTCTATATTTTTAGTTTTTGTTCGAACTTCGTAGTATAAATTAGGTCTGTTGAATGATGCTTTGAAAGTATTTGCATCAGACATGTCCAGGTTTTTAAGAATATCTTCCTGTACTTTTGGGGTAGCAGTTGCAGTAAGACCGATAATTGGAACAGTACCTAACTGCTTTATTATATTTTTCAGGTTTCTGTATTCTGGCCTGAAATCATGACCCCATTCTGAAATACAATGTGCTTCATCAATTGCGACAAAAGAAATTGGTACACTTTGTAAAAAAGCAACATATTCTTCTTTTGTCAAAGATTCAGGTGCAACATACAAAAGCTTGGTCAATCCGGAAGTAATATCTTTTTTTACCTGAGTGATTTCAGTTTTTGTAAGAGAGGAATTCAAAACATGGGCAATCCCGTTTTCTGAAGAAAGGCTTCTGATTGCATCAACCTGATTTTTCATCAAAGCAATCAAAGGAGAAACAACAATAGCAGTTCCATCCTGAATTAATGCGGGCAATTGATAACAAAGAGACTTACCGCCACCAGTAGGCATGATAACAAACGTATTTTTTCTGTTTAAAATACTGGTAATGACTTGCTCCTGCAAACCCTTAAATTGGCTAAAGCCGAAATACTTCTTTAATTCTTTATGTATTTCAATTTCGTTTGAATTCATTCTTTATTTTATGGTATTTTGTATAAATTTGCATTATAAAGATACAAATTTCTTTCACACTCACAAATTTTAACTTTCCTGTTTTGATAACAAAAGAAAATATTTTAGCTATCGCAAAAAAAACAATACTTTCTGAAAGTGAAGCAATTACAAAACTAATTGACTTTCTTGATGAAAATTTTTACGAAGCAACACAGCGCATTTACGAAACTAAAGGAAGATTAATCGTAACAGGAATTGGAAAGAGCGCTATTATTGCACAAAAAATGGTTGCTACTTTTAACTCTACAGGAACCCCCTCTATGTTTCTTCATGCTTCCGAAGCTATTCATGGCGACTTAGGAATGATACAAAATGATGATATCATAATCTGTATTTCAAAAAGCGGTAACAGTCCTGAAATCAAAGCTTTAGTTCCTTTATTAAAACGTTTTGGAAACATTTTAATTGGAATAACAGGAAACATTACTTCGTTTTTAGCGAAAGGTTCTGATTATGTTTTAAATACGACTGTTGACATGGAAGCATGCCCAATTAATCTTGCACCAACCAATAGTACAACTGCACAATTGGTTATGGGGGATGCCCTGGCGGTATGCCTGATGGAAATGCGTGATTTTAAACCTGAAGATTTTGCCGTTTATCATCCTGGCGGTGCCTTAGGCAAGAAATTACTACTTCGTGTAAAAGATATGATCGAAAATTCATTAAAACCAATGGTAACTGCGGATACATCAATCAAAAAAGTTATTTTTGAAATATCTGAAAAAAGATTAGGTGTTACTGCTGTTATCGAAAATGATAAAATTATCGGGATTATTACCGATGGGGATATCAGAAGAATGTTGAACGACAGAGATACTTTTACAGATTTAACAGCTAAAGATATTATGACAAAAAATCCAAAATTAGTAACGTCCGAAACAATGGCAGTTGATGCATTAAATATTCTGGAAGACTTTTCGATAACACAATTGATTGTTTCGGACAATGGAGAATATAAAGGAGTTTTACATTTACATGACATTTTAAAAGAGGGAATTGTATAATGGCAAAGAAAAACCTTAGCGAAATGTCATTTTTAGATCATCTGGAAGAACTAAGATGGCTATTAGTCCGAAGTACAATTGCTGTTCTTGTAATGGCTTTTTTTACTTATTTTATTAGCGACTACCTGTTTGATGTTATACTGTTAGGCCCCACAAGACCTACCTTTTTTACTTATCAATATTTTTGCGAATTATCGCATCAATTAGGTTTTGCAGATAACATTTGCATTACTGAAATGAATTTCATCATTCAGAATACAGAAATGGAAGGCCAGATAAACATATTTATATGGATGTGTATTTTAGCCGGATTTATTTTGGGATTCCCTTATATATTATGGGAAATATGGAAGTTTATCAGCCCTGCCTTATATGAGAAAGAGAGAAAAAATGCACGGTTATTTATTTTTGCATCCTCATTGCTTTTTTTCTTAGGTGTTATTTTCGGTTATTATGTTGTAATTCCGATGTCTGTAAATTTCGTTGCAACATTTTCTGTGAGTGATGTTGTTCAAAATCAATTTACTTTAAGCTCTTATATGGGAATGGTAAAAACAAGTCTTTTAGCGGGTGGCTTATTTTTTGAATTACCTATAATTATTTATTTCCTGACCAAACTAGGGCTAGTAACTCCAACTTTCTTAAGAAAATACTGGAAATATGCTGTTGTTATTATACTTATTGTAGCTGCAATTGTTACTCCTCCGGATGTTGTAAGCCAGACTATCGTTGCCATCCCAATGTTAATAATCTATGAAGTAAGTATTCTTATCTCAAAAATTGTTTATAAAAATAAAAACACAGAAAATGTCTGAAATCATTCAAGAGTTTAATGAGTATCGTTCTAAAATGAACGAAAAATTACTGGCTGACAACAATAAAATTGTAAAACGCATTTTTAATCTTGACACAAATGCTTATGCTCCCGGTGCTCTTGACGTTAAAACTAAAGAACTTTTAGGGTTGGTTGCTTCAGCCGTTTTACGCTGCGATGACTGCGTAAAATATCATTTAGAAACAAGTTTCAAGGAAGGCGTTTCAAAGGAAGAAATGATGGAAGCGATGGGAATTGCTACTTTGGTTGGTGGGACAATTGTAATTCCTCACTTAAGAAGAGCATACGAATTCTGGGAAGCTTTAGAGGAGAACGCCCATTAGATAATTTTAAAAATGTGTCAATTAAATAATTTTGAAAATGCAATTATTTGTTAATTCCTTTATCTGATTGATTATTTTACTTTTAATTTGCTTCTTCTAATTTACTCATAAATTGAATTGAGCTAATTTTTCAATTATCTCATTTTCTAATTATCACATTATCTAATTAAAAAAATGAAGCTAAGAGCCGATAATTTAATCAAAACCTACAAAGGCCGCAGTGTTGTAAAAGGAATTTCTGTTGAAGTAAATCAAGGGGAAATCGTTGGTCTTTTGGGTCCCAATGGCGCCGGAAAAACAACTTCTTTTTACATGATCGTGGGATTGGTAAAACCAAATTCAGGAAATATTTATCTTGATGATTTGAATATTACCGATTATCCAATGTACAAACGTGCCCAGCAGGGAATTGGTTATTTAGCACAGGAAGCATCCGTTTTCAGAAAATTAAGCATTGAAGATAACATCCTGAGTGTTTTGCAATTAACCAAACTTTCCAAAGAGGAACAAGTTGCCAAAATGGAAAGTTTAATTGAAGAATTCAGCTTAGAACACATTCGCACCAACCGGGGCGACTTACTTTCCGGAGGAGAACGCCGTCGTACCGAAATTGCACGTGCATTGGCTACTGATCCAAAATTTATTTTATTGGATGAACCTTTTGCTGGAGTTGACCCTGTTGCGGTTGAAGACATACAAAGAATTGTAGCTCAGCTAAAAAATAAAAATATCGGAATCTTGATTACTGATCACAACGTTCAGGAAACTTTAGCAATTACCGACAAAACATATCTGATGTTTGAAGGAGGGATTTTGAAAGCAGGTATTCCCGAAGAATTAGTAGAAGATGAAATGGTTCGCCGCGTTTACCTTGGACAAAATTTCGAATTACGTAAAAAGAAACTTGAATTTTAAGGAAGTAGACAGTCGCAGTTTTTAGTTTGCAGTTTTACTTGAGACTGAAAACGGAGGGATTTCGAAAACAGATATTCCCGAAGAATTAGTAGAAGATGAAATGGTACGCTGTGTTTACCTTGGACAAAATTTAGAATTACGTAAAAAGAAACTTAAATTTTAAGGAAGTAGACAGTCGCAGTTTTTAGTTTGCAGTTTACTGAGACTGAAAAAGAAGGGATTTTGAAAACAGATATTCCCGAAGAATTAGTAGAAGATGAAATGGTACGCTGTGTTTACCTTGGACAAAATTTAGAATTACGTAAAAATAAACTTGAATTTTAAGGAAGTAGACAGTCGCAGTTTTTAGTTTGCAGTTTACTGAGACTGAAAAAGAAGGGATTTTGAAAACAGGTATTCCCGAAGAATTAGTGGACGATGAAATGGTACGCTGTGTTTACCTTGTACAAAATTTAGAATTACGTAAAAATAAACTTGAATTTTAAGGAAGTAGACAGTCGCAGTTTTTAGTTTGCAGTTACTGAGACTGAAAACTTGAGACTAAAAACTAAAATCACTCAACGGTTATAAACTGCAGCTGCTCTAAATCTCCGTTATATATATTTACATCAACACGGTGTTTTATTCCCGGCAAAGATGCTTTTTCTGTAAATTGCCAAAAAAGCCAGTCGTCTTCAATTTTCTCCCTGTAAAAATTGTAGTTGGCAATCCAAAAGAGATATTCGCCAAATTCTTCTTTCAAAAAATCACTGTAATAGCGCTCTCCTGTATAGATTATCGGCCGTACCTGATAATGGGCTTCAACTTTATTTAACCATCTCTTTAATCCTTTTTTCAGACTGTCCAAAGATTGATTTTTGGGCAATCTTTCAATATCCAAAACGGGAGGTAAATCACCTTTTTGCAACTTTACCGTTTTGATAAAAAAATCTGCCTGTTCAATAGAATTTTCATTAGGTCGATAATAATGATAGGCCCCTCTAATAATTTTATATTTTTTAGCGCCCTTCCAGTTATGCTCAAACTGTCTGTCAATTCTATTATTGCCTGCAGTTGCACGAATAAAGACAAATTGAACAGGATATTTTTCTTCAAAAATTTCTATTTCACCCCAATCAACGATTCCCTGAAATTCAGATACATCTATACCTACAACTTTACCTTTATGTTTCTCCAGAACCTGAATATTACGAACGTCAGAAAGATGCTTATCAACTTCATCTTCACTTAAAACCTTACCTGATTTAAATCCCAAATAATACGCAAGGCCATCACGATAATGATAAACTCCAAATAAAAAGAGCAATCCTAAACTTGTCGCAACAACAAATCGTAACACTTTGCTAAAAATCGATTTATTAGGTTTCGTTTTTCGGTTATAAGTAGTTCTTCGCGAAGTCGTTTTTCTTTTCATTCAAATAAAACTACTTTTTCAAAAACTTATTATTTACTACGGACAGCATCACGTAAAAAATGATAACCAATGGAATCGCCACATAATGAAGTAACAACACTAACACAATAGAAATCAACAGAAAAATAACCTGAATTATATTATCTTTCAGATTAAACTTCTTGATTTTTAAAGCAAATAATGGAATTTCGGCATTCAGAATATAAGCACTACATAACGTGATCGCTAACAAAATCCATTGATTGGTTAAAATTTCAAGAATTATTAAAGAATTTGAAAATTCAATAACCAACGGCAAACTCAAAATAAAAAGTGCATTTGCCGGCGTCGGCAAACCAATAAACGAATCAGTCTGGCGTGTATCTATATTAAAATTCGCTAAACGATAACAAGATCCTAAAGTAATTATAAATCCTAAGAACGGAATAAAAGAGTTTGTTCCTATTTCATGCGCACTATTGGTAAACATGCTAAACATCACGTAACCCGGAACAACTCCACTCGTTACCATATCTGCCAAAGAATCCAATTGCAGACCCAATGGGCTGGAAACTTTAAATAAGCGGGCAAAAAAGCCATCAAAAAAATCAAGAAAAATACCTAAACAAACAAAATAAAAAGCCATTACAAAATTACTTTCCGAAACAAAAACTACAGCAATACAGCCGCAAAAAAGATTAAGCAATGTAATTAAGTTAGGAATGTGTTTTTTAATATTCATGTTTTAAAATTTTGAGAGTCCAAAGAGCAAATTTAGTATAATAAGTCAATCTAATATGCGTTTTTAAATGAGTTTTTTTGTTCTAAAACCGGACTTTTACAATATTTATCAAAAGGAAGAAATAAGCTCGGTAAAAAATTATATTTTTGATAAAAATTAAAACAGGCTTTGGTTTGTAAAAAAAACATCCGTTGAAGAAACTTTTTCTGCTTTTATTAGTTTGCAGTTGCATGACACACTATGGGCAAACTGTTCGAAAATATTCGAATGAGTTTATGAACATTGGTGTTGATGCTGCAGCATTAGGAATGTCGAGTGCGGTAGTAGCTTCTACGAATGACGTAAATTCTGTGTATTGGAATCCTGCAGGTCTGACACATCTTGAAGATCACCAAATTTCATTAATGCATGCCAGTTATTTTGCGAATATTGCACAATACGATTATATTGGATATGCAATTCCGATTGATGACAGAAGTGCCTGGGGAATTTCGATGATTCGTTTTGGGGTAGATGACATTTTAGATACTACAGAATTAATTGACAGCCAGGGTAATATTGATTATAACAGAATTAGTTTGTTCTCAACTGCTGATTACGGTTTTACATTTTCGTACGCAAGAAAATTACCCATTGAGGGTTTTCAATACGGTGTAAATGCGAAAATAATAAGACGTATTATTGGAAAATTTGCCAATTCATGGGGATTTGGTTTTGATTTTGGATTACAATTCGAAAGAAATGACTGGCAATTTGGATTAATGCTTCGCGATATCACAACAACTTATAATATATGGAATATTGATGAGGAGGAATATCAGAAAATTGCAAATGCAATTCCTGGAGAAAATCAGGAATTACCGGAAAGTACTGAAATTACTTTACCCAAAGCACAATTAGGAATAGCTAAGAAGATTGAATTTCACAATGATACCAGCCTTTTGATTGCTACTAATCTGAATATGCGATTTGAACAAACTAATGATATTATTTCATCAAAAATAGTAAGCATTGACCCGGCTGTTGGATTTGAATTTGGCTATACCGATCTTATTTTTTTAAGGGCCGGGGCTGGTAATTTTCAAAATGTTACTCAATTAAACAATGCTGAAAAATTAAACTTCCAGCCTAATATTGGACTAGGCTTTAAGTATAAAGGCATTCAGGTCGATTATGCTTTAACTGATTTAGGAAATCAAAGTACTGCCTTGTATTCAAATATATTTTCTTTGAAAGTAGATTTAGGTATCTTTAGATAATAATTTTCAATTATAAAATGCAGATTATGAAAGGATTATCATTTCAAACAGCGGTTTTTATTATACTATCATCTCTAAATTTACAATTTGGTTTTGCTCAAAATTTGCCATTATCAGAAAAAACCCTCGTTAGCATAATAACCTGTGGCTTAGGCAATGAAACCTATTCTTATTTTGGACACACCGCCATTCGGGTTAAGGATACAGTAAACAATATTGATATAGTGTATAATTATGGTGCTTTTGATTTTAGGACTCCCAATTTTGTTATGAAATTTGCGAAAGGTGATTTGCAATATTTTGCTGTTGCTCATTCTTACAATGATTTTATAAAAGATTACACATATGAAAGAAGAAGTATTTATGAGCAGGAATTACTGATTAGTCAGGATTTTAAACAAAAAATATTTGACAACCTGAACGCTACACTGCTTTCAGAAGATCGATATTACACTTATAAATTTATTGACAAAAACTGTACTTCGATGGTAGTTGATGTAATTAATAAATCCTTAAATGGAAATATAATCACTAAAAAAGTTGACAAGGATAAAACCTATCGAACCATTTTATTCCCTTATTTTGACGGACATTTTTATGAGAAATTAGGAACCAGTATTATTTTTGGAAGTAAGGTTGATCAGAAAGGAACTAAAATATTTTTACCTTTTGAATTAAAAAATAGTTTAGCAAAAACAGCTTTTCAAAATCGTCCTCTTGCACGTAAAAGTAAAACGCTTTTAAATTTCGAAAAAGAAACTCCAAATTCGTGGTGGAATAATATTTACTGCTATATTGCTTTACTTGGTTTAGTCGCTTTCTTAAACAAAAGATTCGTAGATAAACTATATCTTTTCATTTTATCTCTAATGGGAATATTTTTTGTTTCAGTTGGTTTTTACTCATTTCACCAAGAGTTGGCTATGAATTACAATGTATTTTTATTCAGTCCGCTTTTGTTGATCTTAATTATCCTATCAGCTGTGAATAATAAAAAAGGCACATATCAGTTTGCAGTATTGCATTTATTGTTATTAATTATTTATACTCTTTTCATAATTAATAAGGCCCATCTTTTTATTGTTCTGCCAATGATACTTACAAGTGGAATTGTTTTGGTTAGAGTCGCAATTCGGAATAAAAAAAGGATTCCAATAATAATCTAAATTATTGTCCTCTATAAAATAAAACCGTGGTAATTGTTTTGAAAGTGATACTTAAATCAAGAAAAACACTTCTATGCTTAATGTAATAAAGGTCGTATTGTAGTTTTATCAAACTTTCTTCTATCGATTCACCATATGAATAATTAACCTGTGCCCAACCTGTAAGTCCGGGCTTAATTACATGCCTTGTTTCATAAAAAGGCATAATTTCGGCAATTTCCTTCACAAAAAATGGCCTTTCAGGTCTTGGCCCAATAACTGCCATATCCCCTTTTAAAATATTGATAAACTGAGGAAATTCATCCATTCTCGTTTTACGCATGAATTTACCAAAAGGAGTAATGCGTTTGTCATTTGAAGTGGCAAAAGTAACTCCGTTTAATTCTGAATTTTCTACCATTGTACGAAACTTATAAATTTCAAAAACAACTCCATTTTTACCTACTCGCTCTTGTGTATAAAATAAACTCCCTCTATTACCAATACAGTTCCCAATAAAGATAAAAGGGATGAATAAGATGCACAATAGTAATCCGGTTAATGAAAAAGCAAAGTCAAGAAATCTGACTAATAATAAGTATAATTTATTATTATTGCTTCGGCTAAAGGGAAAAAAACGGTAGAAATCCCTTGAAATATAATGTACTGGAATACGTTGGGTTTTACTCTCATAAACCTGAGTGTATTCTCTAATTATATTTCCAGATTCTAATAAATGAAGCAATTGCTGATACAAATCTGCTGTAATACCTTCTGTTTTTTGAGATGCTATAACGATTTCAGAAATATTATTTGTTTTTACAAAATTTTCTAATTCCTGCTTTTTTATTTCTTTTACATAACTATTAACGAAATTTTCTCCGGTTAAAGAATCAGAATTTACAAAGCCAATAATTTTATAGTGCGGGTCAACATTTTCGAGTCCTATAACCAATTCTTCTACCTGATTATTTCCGCAAATTAAAACTACATTTTGTGAAAAACGATTTGA
Source organism: Flavobacterium piscis (assembly GCF_031457575.1). GTDB lineage: Bacteria > Bacteroidota > Bacteroidia > Flavobacteriales > Flavobacteriaceae > Flavobacterium > Flavobacterium piscis_A. The sequence continues at coordinate 278,105 of NZ_JAVDWQ010000002.1, forward strand.
TGCTAAAAAATAAACATAAAAAAAACGCCAAATTAATAATGCCCCGAGTACTATAAAATAGAAAATGACTATTGTTAATCTATGTTTAGGAAGTTCCGGAGATAATACAGGTGTAAATAAATAAACCAAAACAGTGGTTGTTGCAGTAAGAATAACACTTCTAAGAATCTGAAATTGATTACTTGCCACTTGTAAATTATACATTTCGAAAATTGCTCCAAAAACATTTATGTAAACTACAAGCAGAATAAGGGCATAATATTTAACATCCCCAAAAATAAAATAATGATAATTAAATACTTGTTCCATTATGTACAATGCTGTGATAATAAAAACAGCGTCAAACAAATGAAGTAATACTTTGCGTTCCGATATTTCGAAATGCATTTTTTTTTTCTGTAGCATTTTTTTAGTTCTTGGTTAAGCTTTTTCTATAATTAAATTTGGGGAATTTAAAATTACAGAAACAAATGTATCAATAATTAGTAAAAAGACATTATCTAATCTGTTATAGATTCCTTATTTTTAGTATTGTTTGTTTTAATATTAGTTACATTAAGTAAAGTCAAAGCATATACAAAAGCCGGGGCTGCCGTACGCATGGCGGCGTGATTAATGGTCAGCAGCCAAAAAAAGTAAAATGATAAAAAATAAAAATGCTGTCTATTACCTATATACATAATAAGCGGAGTGATAAAAAGTATAATTAATCCTAACAGGCCAAACAAACCGTGTTCACTTAACATTCTGGTAATTTCGTTGTGTGTTGCTGCATCTTCAATTTTGCCCATATTTTTTCTGTTTTCTTTTCCTAAACCTGCCCCCACTCCCATAACAGGATTAGTGATAAACATATTAAGCTCTGAATTCATAATGGCCTCACGACCGCCTAATCTATCTTTTTTGACTCTTCCCACAGCATCTTCATTAGCGTATCTTTTATTAATTAGTCCTGAAGTCTGAAACGAACTATAACTCCAGACAGCCAAAGCTAAAATCGCTGTTACCATTAAGACCAAACTTAATTTTGTTTTTACTTTAGCATTTGAATAACAATACAACAAAAACATTAACCCCATTATCATCACTACACCGGTCATTACCCCACCACGGGAAAAAGTAACAATCGCCCGATAACTTATGAGTAATACCAATCCCCCGTTCAATAACAACATTTTTTTTGACTGGGAAAATAAAATTAGCTGTGTAAAAAAAACAAACATTCCTAGTCCCAATATTGTAGACACCTGATTAGGCCCAAACCCTCCTGAGGTTTCAAAATTTGATTGCGTACCAGTAACAACGTCCTGAACACTGGGATTATATAAAAACAAATAAGCTGTAGTCGTAATAATAGGAAGCCCCATTACTTTGACAATATTTTGTAAATCTGAAAAAGAAATATTTCTTTTAAAAGTATAAATTGCCGCGATCCCTAAACAAACAGGGCCTGAAATATTAAACACCAGGACTTTTTTAATATCAGTCGAAAAATCAGCTGATGTTGCTGTAAGTAAAATACCGGGTATCAATAAAATCAAAAAAAAACTATAGATCAATGAGTTGACCGTAAAACCATTATACACCATTCCTATCAGCATAAAAAAAATGATATTTACTTTTACATATTCATTATTAAAATTCCCTCCTGTCATTCGCAGAAAAACCTCAACCCCAACCATGTACGCAGCTATCAAAAGAACTTCGTTATTTTTATTTTTAGTACCAAAAACATATATTAATCCCGCAAAAGGAATCAGAAGAGCATAAACTTTAGATAAAAAAGGTACAGCAAAAACAGCCAGGGCAATAGCTAAATGAATTAAAATAAGGGTAGTATAGGAAAGCGAATTATTTTTCATTCTGCAGGGAATCTTTTTTAGTAAAATTAGACAAAGAATTTAGCCATGTCACATAATGGTCAATAATATTTTTCTCACTATATTCAAATAGTACTTTTTTATTCAATGTTAAAGCAATTCCATCCCTGTAATTTTCATTAGGAATGAGTTTTTTTAAAGCATTAATAAATTCATTTACATTATTCGATTCAACAATTAATCCTTCTTTTTCAGAGGTAATTATTTTATCAATTTCACCAACTTTAGTTGCGATTACTGGCAATTTATGTTGTCCATATTCAAGTATTGCTAAAGGTAATCCTTCTGATAAAGATGTTAATACTGCAATATTACATTGTTGTAAAGCCGAAACGATATTATTTGTTGATCCATACAAAAAAACGGTTTCTTCTAATTTAGAATCTTTGATAATGTTTTTTATTTCCGCAGAATATGTATCTTCAAAATCTTTCCCAAAGAGATGAAATGTCCAGTCAGGATATTGCTTGTTAATAGTAATTGCTGCTTCAAGTAGTAATTTATGATTCTTTTGTGGCCTCAAATTGGCTACACAAATAATTCTTTTACCATCATATCCTTTTAATTGTATTTTTTCAGTATCATCATGTGTAGTACTGATAAAATTAGGAAAATAAACAACATTAAAATTCAACAAATACGATTCTGCCCAATTTTTCAAAGATGAATTAACTGCGATACTTCCGTTAAACAGAAGAGAGGCTAATTTTAATACTACATTTTTTCTGGACGATAAATCCTGAGAAATCCCATAATGATCATGCCAAATAATTTTTATTTGCGGCAAAGTCAATTTTACCAAAATAGCAATAAAAAAAGAAGAACTATGGGCATGAATAATAGTAACTCCACTTTTTTGAATATATTTTCTTAATCGAAAAACGGCCGAAAAATCAATCTTTTTCTTTTTGTTCAAAAATAGGTATGAAACTTTTTCATTAATCTGATTTTGCAAAACCCCCTCTTTCCGGGTTGCTACCAATCCCGAAAACTCGATTTTTTGAGTCAATCCATTAGCATAATTCACTGCCATACGCTCAGCACCACCTGCTTCTAATGAATCTATAATCTGAATAATTCTCATCTTTTTAAAAGCTTTTTTATTTCGGTTTCAAAAACATCAGTTGTATATTTTCGTGACCATTCACCTGCCAGTATACTTTTAAGTTCAAAATCTACTTTATTTTTCAAAACAGCAGTAATTTGAGAAGTATCGGCTTCCAAATCCATTTTCAACAAAACACCTCTATTACCAAAATCCAACATAAAGGGAACACAAGAAACCTGTGTTGAGACAGGAACACAACCAAAGAACATTCCCTCTGCAATTGCTTTAGGCCAACCTTCACTCTTAGATGGCAAAATAACAAAGTGACTTTTTTGATAGGCTTTTTTTAATGTTTCCTTATTTTGATTTCCATGCAAAGAAATATGATTTTCCAACTGATTTTTTCGAATATAATTTTCCAGAGATTCTCTTTCCGGACCTTCACCATATATATCCAATGTAACTTTATTTGCTTCTTGTATCAAATCCTGAATCAATTTTACAGCATACATTGGATTTTTACCTATAACCAAACTTCCAACAAAAATGAAACGAATACCAGAATTAAAATTCGTTTTCGGAATTATTTCTTTCTCTGATTCCGAATAGCTGGCCGTAAAAAAAGGTCTTACATTTTTAGATTGATTCTCCCATTCTCCGTAAACCAGAACCTGCATATTGCGTGTTAAAAATGCATTATTTAAAATAGATTTTTGTAATTTATATGTCCAGGGCTGTTGCGCATTGGGGTCCCAATTTCCTGCATATTTAGCCGTTTTAGTTTTATTTGGGAAAAATATTTGGGTCACACAACCAATCAAAGCTATGTTTCCAGGGCATCGTAAATGAATGTGATCTGCCTTTTTCATGGCTTTAAACAAAACCACAAAATTATATATACTCTGAAAAATTGCTTTAAAGATATTTTTAAAAGAATTGAGATTTGAATCAATTACTTTAAAATGTTTTATGAAATGAAATGGCAATTTAGAAATTAAAAGTCCTCTATCTGTTTCCCAAACCGGACATGCAAAATAAATTTCATGGTTAAATTTCGCTAAAACAATCAATTCATTTACATATGGACTGTAGGCATAAACACTATTATCGCTATAAATTAAAGGCGCAGTTGAAACTATTAATAATTTCATTAAATATATCCTTTTGAACCCTTTTGGGAAATTAATATTGCCGGAACTCCCAAAACAACTGAATTATTAGGAAAAGAATCTTTTACCATCGAGCAGGCACCAATCAATACATTATTACCGATTTGAATATTACCTGCAAGAACAGCATTCGCACCAACATAGACATTGTTTCCTAAAACTGGCGTACCTCTCTTTTCTTCCGTCCCTGAAATACCAAAAGTTACTCCTTGCGAAATATTACAATTATCTCCAATTATGGTGTTTGCATTAATAATGATTCCACCAAAATGACCAATATAAAATGAATGACCAATTTTTACGGAAGATGGGATTGAAATTCCTGTAATAATTTCGATCCCTTTTTGCCACAATAAAGCCAAAAACAAAAGTGGAAACCTAAAAAGCTTCCACTTTACATTCTTGTAAATGCAATGTGCAAATCTGTATTGAAAAATGGCCCAAAAACCTTGTGTAAAAAAAACAATGGCAAAAAAATGACTACCGTATTTTTTATACTTTTTATAATCTGATTTTATCAGTTGTAATAATGTCATATTAATAGCTTCAAATCTAAATTATATTAATGTTTTACTTTTGGTTTATTGAATAACAAACTCCACCAGCCTATTTGTCTTCCTAAACTTTCTGTAAAGGCCTCTTTTTTATTATTCGAAGTAAATGTATTACTAAATCTTATCAGAGTCAAAAGAATCGTTATTGCATGCCATTTTAAAACGTCTTTGAAATTTGGATTTGGATTCTTTATATGCCAAACATACCAACCGTTTCTAACCACCATTTTACCATACTTGTATTTGTTTGGTCTGCCTGATTCATCATGAAAGTGACTTAATCTTGCGGCAGTATTTAAATATAGTTTTCCGGATTTTGCAACACGCAATGTAAAATCAGCATCTTCATATAAACCATAACCTTCAAAATAAGTAGAGAAAGCAAATTTTTCAAAAACTGATTTTTTAAAAGAAGATACACCTCCCATCAATTGTTCAACTTCATATATCTTATTACTCGGAGGCAAAAAACCCACACTTCTTCCGTGCGAAAATAGAGGAGAAAAACCAGGCTCACAATTACTGTCCAGATTTAGTTTTTTCCGTAACACAAAACGGCTTCCATCTTTACGCTTCCATCCATCAAAATAAAACTCGTTTATTTTTGGCACATAATTATCTGTAACATTTTCCCATTTTGTTTCATTAAAAATATATCCCCCAACTCCGAGAGCTCCGGGAAAATATTGGTAAGTTTTTATTAAATTTTCAAAATAATCTGCTTCTAAAACTGTGTCATCATCTAAAAAACAAACAATTTCGATATTTTCGCTTACTTTATTAATTCCGAAGTTTCTTTGTTTGGTAAGTCCACGATTATAGTCATCAACCACAAAATATTGTAGATTCTCAAATTGATTTTCGTTTAAAACAAGCTCTGTTTTATTATTTGTAGATCCATCAATAATTAAAATTGCATCAGGATATACACTTTGTATCTTAACTGACTGCAATAATTTCAGCAACGGTTCAGGACGCATATAGGTACAAATTATTAGGGAAAATTTCATGTTTTTATTTATGTCTAATTCCTAAATCATTGAGTTTTTTAGCATAAAAAAGCGATTTTTTAAACTGCCGATTCTTATACGGCAATCTTAAAAAGCGATATAAAAGTCCTTTTTTTGAACCTTTAAAAAGATACAAAAAAAAATGCTTATACTTATATTCAACTACTTGCTGGGCTGTAAAATGTTTTACAATTCCATACATTACCGTTGGGCTGGGCACTGGACGAACAAATTTAACCGGAGTATCTAATTCCCAAGGCTGAGCTTTTCTCTTTTTTCCTAAAATCCTGGCCTGATTACCCCAAAATCGATATCCTCCTACTGGTGGTTTTAAATGTAAATTTGGAGAAAAAGGATTAAGAATCACAATTTGCCCTAATTTAACTAGCGACATCCCGAAATCACTGTCTTCGCCATACCCACCATCAAAATTAATATCATTTCCTACTAATTTTCTAACATATTCTGTTTTTACGCAGGAGTTGGCATTACTGAAACCGGAATTTGCTCCAACCTTCCATCTCTTATCTCCTAATTCCTTCAGCTTTTCTTCTAGATCTGTCAAATCCTGCTGTTGATTATCAGCTCTTATATCTAATCCATTACAAGCATTTACCTGGTAAGTCTGTAAGATTCTAATATGATTTTCTATAAAATCCGGTTGCACACGAACATCATCGTCTCCGAAAACAATATAATCTCCGGTACATAAATCTATTGCTTCATTTCTGGCTCTGCAACTTCCCTTTGTCTCCTGCCATTTTACAATTAATTCAAAAGGAAATTCTTTTTCATTATATAACTTTTCATCTCTTAGATTTTCAGGAGTTGCATCTACTATTACTACTTGAGAAACAGGATACGTCTGTATAGCTAAATCTTCTATTAACTGCAAAGTAAAATCCTGACGCATCATGGTTGGTATAATATAACTTATTGACGGATTTCCTTCGATACTTTTTAATTCACGGGCTTTAACAACTGGTTTTTCTCCTGATTGCCTGAAATTTTTCTTTGCATAAAAAAAGGCCTCCCATTCTTTCCATTTCCAAATTCCTTTGCGGTATAACATAAAAATAGAATGATCTATCTTGAAATTTTTTCTAAAAAATACATATCGGTCTTTTACCGAAATATGGATTTCTTCCTTAGCAGTTTCTTCAAAGAGCCCTTTTATATATAAGGGAATGGCAGAAGAATTTCGCAATGCATTATATCCAAAATCTAAAGCCTGTAACTGAACGTTTTTATATTCAGTATCAAAGCCTTTAAGGGTTTCCCAAACTGACTTACGAACTGCAAACTGATTCGGATTAATTCGCCAGCTCAAACATTCATCGAGATTATCAAAATCATTAATAAATATAAAAAAAACGGCCGTTTGATATACTAGTTCCTGAAAAACGTTTTTATATCCTTGCTCAAAAGAACTGTGCCAAATATCCCCTGCTCCTTTTGATACTATTTCTAACTTATCGAAATTAGGTTGTCCGTTATAAAGAATAATTTCTCCAGTTGCTGTTACAAATTCTTTTAATTTCATTTTTATATTCTGGATTTATTATTTTATTGAGTTTTTATAAAATTCAATATTTTGCTTTGCCAGTACTTCTATATCAAAACATTTCATCACTTTATCTCTTGCCTCTTTACTAAACTTTAACGAAAGTATTTGATCATCGAGCAAAAGATTAATTTTTTCTGCAAAAATCATATAATCCTTCGGGTGGACTAAAAATCCATTTACTCCATCATCAATCATTTCTTTCGCCCAGCCAATACTGGAAGCTACAATAGGTTTTTCCATAGCCATAGCTTCAAGCCATGAAACCGGAAAAGCCTCTGCAAAAGAAGGAAAAACACAAACTGAAGCTTGTTTAATTTTTTCTTTTATTTCATTGTATGGCACACTATCTACATATTCGACATTTAATAATGCTTTATCTGAAAATAGTTCCTGCATCATCTTCCACGTTGAGGATGTACCAGAAACAATATCGGGAACATCTTTACCAACTAAAAGTAACTTTGCAGAAGGATTATGCTTTATTACCTCATTAAAAATTAAAGGTAATTCTAAGAGCCCTTTTTTACGAATCAGACTTCCAAAATATAATATGCTTTTTTCTTTTTGAGTATTTTCATTATGAGATTGAAACAAACTTGCATCAATAGGATTTGGAATAATGGTAAACTTTTTATTTAAACCAAAAACGACATTTGTTGTATCTGCAGTAAATTGACTAACTGATATTAATACGTCTGCTTTTTGTAACGCCCTTTTTTCATGAAAATGATTTACCCATTTTACAGGACGATTATCCAAATGACAGAAATAAGTATCAGAACCATTTAATCGAATTATTAATGGGCACTTCTCAGGTTTAATAAAAGATGAAATTCCTGTCCAGTCTGGTGCTTCTACTAAATCAATTTCTTTATCTGAATATAATTGATTAATGATACTTTCTAGTTTTTTCCTAGTTAGAAACCATGATAGTCCTTTAAATTTTACATTTTTTATCTGCTGAATAAAAACGCCATTATCATCAAAAAAACCATCTTCTTTCTGACCGTACACAAGAACTCTGACTGAAATGCCCTGGGCAAAAAGTCCGATTGCCAAATTTTTAATACTAGTACCAATACCACCTGAATTTCCGGTTTTAGGATGTGGATACTCTGGGGTCAGAAAAGCTATTTTCATCATTATTTATTAAAAAAGTCTTTTAAAATTTTCTCGGTAAACATTCTCGCCCCTGAATCATTCATGTGTCCGCAGGAAGAAAAGTATTTATTTTCAACTACTACATTTTCATAATTATGGATTTCCGGGTACTTTTTTTTCACTTTGTCAAAATAGTTCATGCCTACTACATTTTCGCACATTGGGGTCATTACAGGAATAAAATTAATTTTATTCACTTTGCAGATATTTTTAATTTCTTCGTAATATTTATTGTGAGGTAACGGATTAAGGTTAGCGATATTATTTTTCATATTGCCATTTTTATGTTTAATTAACGGATAATAACCTAAGTTATCTAAAGCATTAGTTTTTTTATTAATTGACGTAAAAAACATTTCTCTAAAACCTATTTTACTATCAAATTTTATATATCTGTAAAATGGAATGTAATATAATTCATTAAAAATTTCTTCTGATGAAAAATGATCTTTTATAACATTTGAATTATGAATATAAGGCAAAAATTTAGCGGAGATTCCTTCAGCTTGATGATCATTAGAAAGATTTAAATCGGCCTCAAGAATAACATTTTTAATTACATATTTTCTTTCTATCATTAATTTCAATAGCAAAGAAGCTTCAAATAAATGCCCGCTGCTCATTCCGTAATTAAAGGTCTTTAATCCTTTATCTTCAAACATTTGAGAAACAAAATGATTATTAGCGCGGGACGAACCTAAAATAATTACATCTAGTTTTTGTGGTTTAGAGTTAAAAACAGTTTCAATTTTACCTCTGTTTTTAGATTGCAAAAAAACATAAGTATAAAGTCCGTCTAAAACCACAGCAATCAGGATAGCTATGATTAAAATTTTGGCCGTATAAACTAAAAAAATCTTCATTAGAACTGAAAATATATAAATTCTTTATAATCTGAAAACGTTCCGAAAGCCATTATCGCTGCTATTGCCAAAGATAATTTCAAGATGCTTTTCTTACCTGATAAAGGCTCTATTTTGTTCCGGTTATTCCATTCGACTAAAACAAAAAGACCAATCATTAGTAACAATTCGTAACTATATCTTTCATTATCCAAATATTGAAAACTAAAATCGTTGCTTGTAATGATACGCTTTAAATACAAAACAGCATCTGTTATTGTTTTAGCTCTAAAAAATATCCAGGCTACACAAGTCAATAAAAAAGTATATAAAATGCTCATTATGACTTTTACAGAATCAAAATTCCACTTTAATACAATAGCATCCATATTGTTCCTGTTGGAGTTTGATAAAAGTAAGGGCAAAAAGTAAACAGCATTTATAAACCCCCAGGCAATGTAGCTCCAATTGGCTCCATGCCAAAAACCGCTGACAACAAAAATGATAAGTGTATTTCTGATTTTTATCCAGATTCCTCCCTTGCTTCCTCCCAGCGGAATATATAAGTAGTCACGAAACCAGGATGAAAGCGAAATGTGCCAGCGACGCCAAAACTCGGCAATATCTCTTGAGAAATAAGGGTAGTTGAAGTTGCGTAACAAATCTAATCCAAAGAGTTTTGAGACTCCCAATGCAATATCTGAATATCCTGAAAAGTCCCCATAAATTTGAAATGCAAAATAAATCGCTCCCAGAATTAACGAAAACGAGTTCATTGACGAATAATTATCAAAAATAGCATTGGCGTAAGTCGCACAAGTATCGGCTATAATTACTTTTTTGACTAATCCCCAAACGATTTGATAAATACCTTCTTTGCCCAATTGAAAATTAAATTCCCTTTTCATTTTTACCTGAGGCAATAAATGTGTCGCTCTTTCTATTGGCCCGGCTACAAGAAGTGGAAAATAGCTCACAAACAGGGAATAATCAACAAAGTTGTATTCTGCTTTTATTCGTTTGTAATAAATATCAATTACGTATGATAGTCCGTGAAAAGTGTAGAATGAAATGCCGACTGGAAGAACTACATTCAATAAAATTGGACTTGCCTTAACTCCCACAGAATTTAATAAATCAGAGAAAGAGGCGGCAAAAAAGTTGTAATATTTAAAAATCCCCAAGAAACTTAAATTGACTAAAATGCTGAGCCAAAACCAAGATTTCCGACTTGCTTCTGATTTTCCTTTTTCGATTTGAATTCCGGTGTAATAATCCAGAAATGTAGAAAAAACCAGTAAAAAAAGAAATCTCCAATCCCAACAAGAATAAAAATAATAACTGGCAACAACTAATAAAGCATTTTGTGTGCTTTTGGTTTTATTGAAAACAAACCAATACAAGAAAAAAACGATTGGCAAAAAAATAGCAAATGCTATGGAGTTAAAAAACATCTGTGGACCTTATGAAATTTTAAAATTATTTGTTTCCTCTAAAATTAGTTTTAAATGATTTTCGACCATTTTCGGCAAAGAAAAGCAATTGGCTATCAATTCTCTTGTATTAACCGATATCTTTTTCTTTCCTAAGTAAACATCTTCAAGAATTGCCGTTAAAGATTTGATGTTTTTGGTTTCAAAGATATAGCCATTTTCAGCATCAGAAATTACTTCCGTATTTCCTCCTACATCGGTCGTAATCACAGGAACGTTGGCGGCGAGGCTTTCTAAAATCGACAAACTAAAACATTCCATGTGCGTGGGCTGCAGCATATAATCGTATTGAGAAAAAATCTCATTGAGATTTGCTTTACTTCCTTTAAAATCGAAACAATTTTCAAGCCCGTAATGTTTTACTTTTTCTATTAAATCCTGTTTGTATGGTCCATCACCATAAATGCTTATTTTAATTTCATTTTTAATGAAGGTCGGAAGACCATTTACCGCATCAATTAAATCCTGAATTCCTTTTGATTCTCTGAGATGCGATGCTACTAAAAAACCTGGCTTAACTATATTTCTTAATTCTCTAACTAGAATGCTATCTAAAATAACACCATTGTAAATTGTTTTCGATTTTGATTTTAGATGAGAACCAAAATCTTTTAAAATAGCTTTTACCGTATAATTAGAAACCCCAATAAAAACATCAATATATTTTGAAAAGAAAATTCCTTTTAGTCTTTTGTTAATTCTCTTTTTGAATGAATATCCGTTTAAAGGTCTTGGATTATGATCAACAGCAATGATTGTAACGTTTGATATTTTCTTGACTGCAGAGAAAAATGGAGTGCATAATTCTACAAAATGAGTAATAACAAATGCATAATCTGTTTTGTTTTGTTTACAAAAAGAAAGGAAATTATTCTCTACACTTGCATTTATATCACTATAAATAGTCAGGTCAGAATAACTTCCGTGATTCGCAGTATTGGGGAAAAACCAATCGATTTCGATATTATTTTCTTTACATTTTTTATCAAAATCCCAGAAAAAATAATCCATTCCTCCCACTCGTTCTGGAAGTAGTTCATAATTACAGATTATAGCTATCTTTCTATTAGTCATGAAATGAGGATAAAGTTGTTGCGATGCGTTCACTTGTTCCCACTAAACTTTTTCCGATTTGCAAATCGATCATGGCATTCCTGCCTGCTGTTCTTTCTATAGGATTATCGAAAGTTTGATTTATCTGGTCAATCAATTCTTTTTTATTTTTAGCAATTGTAACGGCATTACCATCTATAACTTTTTTATAATGATTGTAATTTAAAAATCTTTGATCATTATAAAATCCATTTTCCGGATTTCCGAAAACGGTATTAATTACGGGTTTGTCAAAAAGCATAAAATCTAAGCTCATCGTAGAACACATATTAATACTCAAATCGGCATTTTCCAGTATTGAGCGTAAATCTGTTATATCTTCCTGGCTTGGTATTCTTTGAGACCAGCTTTCCTGATGATTTTCTCTTGTTAATATCCATTTGGGAACATTCCATGTAATTTCAGGAAATTCTTCACGAATGGCTCTAAATCTGCTATCATCTTCGGCAGGAGAGGTTCGTACCAAAAGCTGTACTTCAAATTTAATTTCATTATTTCTAATTGCCTCAGCAATAGCTTTAATTGCTATAGGATCATTACCGCCAATTGAGACATCAGCACAGCTGTAACAAATTATTTTTTTATCAGGATCTAATCCAAATTTAGCAAGGAAGTTTTCTTTTGCAGCTTTATATTTATCGAGAACATAAGGTTCAAATTGAGGTGTTCCCACAATTTGTACATTTTGCTGTTTTACATTTGGATAAAAATAAAGCAATTCATCCTTCATTAATTGACTCCATACTAAAAAATGATCAAAAGTTCCTAACATTCTGCCTTTAGATGCTAAGTTGTCCCAACTAAAAATAAATGTACTTGTTGGAATTTTTAACTGGATGGCAGCATACAAAAACGGAGCTAAATAAGGAGGTCTCTGATGCGTGAAAAACAAATGAGACGGCTTATCATTTTTAAGTATTTCGATATATTCTTTGGTAATTTTATTATTTGAAAAAGATCGAAACTGCAATTTTTCTGCTAATAAAATACTTGAATTTGTATTTATGTAATTCGTAAAAGAATACACTCCTTTTACAAATATGGATCGAAGTGAATTTGTTTTAGGATACCCTGAAACCAAATTATCATTCATTCCGTAGAATGATTTATATTTTTGTAAATGGGCGATTTCTTTCCATTTTCTAAAAGCCCATGTTGTTTTTCCTTCCTTAAAAACAGTTAATTCCTTTATTTCGAGGTTCGGATTATTAAAACTCTGATAACAACTTTCAGGCAAACCAGAATAAATTATAATTTTATCAAATTGCAACAATGCTTCTACTATGAAGTTACTCATGATAAAGTTTCTGTATCCTACGCCATCTGTTATTACTATTCCTAATTTCTTCATTTTTTATTATTCTCAGACTTTAAAAATCTCTAAATTGTTTCTGATGATTCAGTTGCCAAATCTCTGCCTTTTGGATACATTGAAGAAATAATACGTTACTATTTCCATGACCAAAATCATCTTCAACAATTTGCACCTTATGTGAATCGATAATTGAAAGTGCCTCTTTTATACCAATTTCTGAATAATCTGTATTGATAATATCTGCATGAACAGCCCTGTTTTGCTGACGGGTTCCAATATTAATAATTGGAATACCGTAATATGGCGCTTCTCTAATTCCTGCACTACTATTGCCAATGATAAATTGGCTGTTTTTTAATAATGTCAGGAAATATTCAAAACGAAGAGACGGAAAAATCCTGAATCTTGAATTGTTTTTTAATTTTTCGTATGCTTCTATAATGAATTGGCTGCCTAAATCATTATTTGGAAAAATAACAATGTAGTTATGATGATCCTCCAGTAAAGAGCCAACAAAATCTTCTGCATATTGTTGCATTTCTTTAATTTCAGTAGTTACCGGATGAAACATAACAATAGCATATTTTTCGAAATCAATTTTATAATAATCTTTGGCAATTGCTAAAGCCGGTAACTGATCTGAAAACATGATATCAATATCAGGAGAGCCTATTGTAAAAACAGACTCTTTAATTTCTCCCATTTGCATCAATCTTTTAGCAGCTTGTTGATTTGACACAAAGTGAATGTGACTAAGCTTGCTAACACTATGACGGATTAATTCATCTACGGTTCCTGAAATTTCTCCTCCTTCTATATGAGATACTAATATATTATTTAGCGATCCTACAATGGCACCTGCGAGAGTTTCGACACGGTCGCCATGCACAACAATCATATCAGGATTTATGTCTTTGCAACAATTAGACAATCCTTCAATGGTTTTTGCCAATGTTAAATCCATTGTAGTTTCGTGTGTATGATTTTCGAAGGTAAAAACGTTTTTAAAATTACAACGTTCAATTTCGATTAAAGTATAACCATATACTTCTTGTAAGTGCATTCCGGTTACGAATACAAAAATTTCAAATTCTGGTTGTTGTTCCAAAATCGAAATCAATGATTTTATTTTACTAAAATCGGCACGAGTTCCTGTTAAAAAAAGGATTTTTTTCATTTTAATACTTTACTCGAAATCAGTAAAATCTAATTGCTCATCATTATTAATATCCCTAGATGCAATTTTACCTATTAAATCATTAAAATGTTCTGCTAAGATTTTCCCTGTTCCCGGACGTTTTACCCAAATATTTTGTTTAGATAATTTTTCGCCTTTTTTAATTGAAGCAATTGCGCAAACGGTAGCAAAAGCGAAATCTATTGTTACTTGTTCTTCCAATGCCGGTTTTTTGGTTCCACCGCGCATCAAAGCTATTTCAGCACTTGAAATTATCAGTTCCTGACAAGCTTTTTCGTCCATACTGCAAACAATATCCGGACCTGTGCGTTGCATATGATCTGTAAAATGTCTTTCTAAAATACTTGCGCCAAGAGCTACTGCCCCTAAACAGGCATTGTTATTTAATGTATGATCACTTAACCCAAAAACTTTACCGGGAAATGCTTCATGCAACTCAACCATTGCACCAAAGCGAACCAAATGAATAGGTGTTGGATACAAATTTGTCGTATGCAAAAGGGCCACCGGAATATTATGTTTATCGAAAATAGCCACTGCTTTTTGTATGCTTTCGATCGTGTTCATGCCTGTACTCAAAATTACAGGTTTTCCAAATGAAGCAATATGTTCTAATAATGGATAATTATTACATTCTCCTGAACCTATTTTGTAAGCTGGAATATCAAATTTCTTCAATCTTTCTGCGGCAGCACGGGAAAATGGCGTCGAAATAAAAATCATTCCTTTGCTTTCGACATACTTTTTTAGTTCGAGTTCATCAGCCTCATTAAGTGAGCAACGTTCCATAATTTCATAAATAGAAACATTGGCATTACCGGGAATTACTTTTTTAGCGGCTCCGCTCATTTCATCTTCCACAATATGAGTTTGATGTTTAACAACTTCAACTCCTGTTCTTTTTGCAGCATCTACCATTTCTTTGGCAACCTGCAAAGAGCCTTCATGGTTAATTCCTATTTCGGCAATAACTAATGGAGGAAAATCTGGTCCAATTTTTCGTCCTGCAATTTCTATAAATGGGTTCATAAAGTAGGTTATGAATTTAAGATTTTATATGTTTATGGTATAAATATTCTGCGTAATCAAAATCGTCCTGAGTGTCGATATCGACATAGGCAAAAATAGAATCTATTTTGAAAGGAAATGCATTTTCGGCTATAATTATATTTTCAAGAATCAATGCAGCTTTTGTAATATAAAGCAACCCATTTTCAAAAAAAAGCAGCTCTAACTCCTGACTTCTTTGTCCAATTTCATAATTGTATGGCACAAATTTTTGGTTGACTATTTTTCCGAATTTCTGATGATTTCTGGAAACTGTAAATAAACTATTGCAATTTTCTTTTTGATAAATATCAAATGCTTCATGCAACATTTTTTTTGGGCGAAGCGGATTTGTAGCTTGTAATAAAACAACATTCTCAACCTCATCAGTAATTTGTTCCAGAACATTTTTTAAAGCCGAAACTGTAGGCTCTAAGTCGCCTGAAATACTTTCAGGTCTATTGATGACTTTTGCCCCAAACTCTAAAGCAACATTTTTTATAGCTTCATCATCGGTCGAAACATAAACCTCATCAATGATCTCCTTATTGGCTTTAGCATATAAAATACTATGGGCAAGGAGGGGAATTTCACCAAGTAATTTTATATTTTTTTGAGGCAGTCGTTTAGATCCCCCCCGAGCTGGAATAATTGCAATAGTTTTCATTTGACTAAATTATTTATCTTCTGGTTTCCAATAGATTTTTGTTTCTTCTAATTTTTGATATTCCTGATATTCTTTTAATGATAATCTGTTTGCGTTTTTAATAATTTTCGGAATTGAAATCAACAAATCAAACTGGGCTAACAGCATAGCTTTTAATGCCTTCAAATCGCCTTTAAAAATTTTTAATCTCAGTTGCATCCAAATAGAATATGCTAATTTTCGCGGGATTATCTTAATCGGATAAAATAAAAAATACAAATACCAGCCGGCTCGTAATGATCGTTGCAAACGTAAACTATAATCTGTATTTTTTTTACGGGATTTTATGTCTACTCTATGATTCACTAAAACCTCTGGCAAATAATGAATCTCCCATTTTTTTTTAAATAACTGATAGGATGCAAAATCTTCTTCTCCATAAAAAATAAACCAGTCGGGATAATTAGGAATATCTAGCCAGGCACTCATTCGCCAAACGTGACCACATCCAACAAAACTTTTCATACGATGTGAAACCTCATCAGAACTATTTATTTTGGGTTCCTGAGGATTCCAAAAAACCCTAAAACCGAACAAACCAATTTTGGAATTTTCATTAAAAGCATTTCTAATAATTTCTAAAGGATTTTGAGTAATAAAATGCAAATCATCATCAATAGAAATGGCAAATTCGGTACTAACCAGATCCATTAATCTGTTTCTGCTAAAAATTAATCCTTTGCTTTGTGTATTTCGAATGAATTGAATATTAGGATACTCTTTCTGAATAAATATATCTGTGCCGTCTGTTGATCCATCATCACAAATAATAAATTTGACATCTTCCCTATCTAATAGATACTGACTTTTACGCAATGTAAGAGCCAGATCATCTTTTCGATCTTTGGTCGTAATTAATATTGAAAATTCTTTGGAAGTAAATGTCATTTATTAATATTTTGAAATCATTCCTTTAGGTAACTTTTTCCACTTTAGAAACAACTTTATCAATACTTTTATCGAAATAAACTTTACGAAAAGCTTATTTTTTATCCAGTATAAAAATGGACTTATTTTTTTGTTTTTCTTAAAACTGTATTTTAATTGCTCAATATTTTCTTGTAAATTTTGAGGAACAATCATCCAGTTTTCTAAAGTGTTTCCCATGTGAAAGGCATAATTATCTTGCGTTGTTACACGCCAATAATCTTTTTTAAGTGGCATTTTATCTAGATATTCTTCACTTGTACCACCCATTTTAAATTGGATGTAACTTATTATTTCGTTAAAAATATCTTTTTTATAAGTTGCCACAAAATGGCCGGAACCTAACAAAACATTTTGATTGCTATTAATTTTAAGCCCTAAATTATATTCAATATAATCCTGATTGTAGTTTCTATCCCAACCCAAACTATCATAAAAACGTATTAAAGCTTCTTTGTTTTTTACAGGGATAAATTGAAGTTTTGAACTAAGGATTGTATCAAATAATATATTGCCGCAATTACTTTCGTACATTTTGAACTGAGGCACAATTCCAACAACTCCAGCTTTTGGAACTGTTTTAAAAACATTAACTGTTTCTTTTTGCCAATTGTTTAAAAATAGCACGTCTGAATCAGAAATGGTAACCAATTCTATATTATTCCCGGCTAATCCTTTTAGTATGGCATTTAGTTTTCCAATATTTTGGGTATGAATAAGTTCCTGAATCTTATTTTCTTTTAGAAGTGAATCTAAATAATTTACAATAATTATATCACTTCCGTTATTTACAATTGTTATACACGTTTTATTATGTATCGTTGCGAATAAGGATTGTAAGCATAATTTCAGAATTGAGAGACTATCCTTGAAATATCCTTCGTGATTAGGAATATATACCGGAATGATTATCTGGTGTAAATATTCTGAATCTTCTTGTTTTTTATCTTTATGTGGATTATATCCTACCCGCATGTTTATTAAGTCTTAGCTTTATTTTTTTTATTAGTTTTTTTAATTTCAACAGTAAATTATCATGCTTAATCTGGTTTTTAAAAAAGAAATTATTCTCTTCGATTATAAATTTGTATTTCTGTTTAAGAGAATTATAAACTGCTTCTTTCTTTTTATTGATGTAATCAGAATTTTCATCTTTATAACGAACTACATACAAAGCTTCAATAATTTTCCAGCTATTAATCAAACTATATAATTTTTCATGAGAATCAAGTTCGCTTAAATTTTCATTACCCTGAACAACTTTTCTATGATATACAATCGCCTTTTCTTCAAAAATTATTTTTGAGGCATTCGATATAATCCGGAAAAAAAATTCTCCATCATCATTGTTTGTTAAACTCTCGTTCCAAAAACCTGAAAAATTGATTATATCACGAGAAATTAAAAATACCTCCGGGGGGAAAAACCCACCATATTTTCCAATTGTTTTAAAATATTCCCCTGTGTCATCAAAGTTTCTGTAATCTGCTTTATTATAAAACTCCTTAATCTCTTCTATTAAACTTTCAAATCTTTCCCATTTACAAGTACTAATGGTAAATCTATCATTTTCATTTAGTTGAGCTACTTGAATTTCAATTTTTTCTGAATGTAAAAGATCATCTGAATCAAGAAATTGAATGTAATCTCCTTTTGAATTATCGAGCCCAATATTTCTTGAAGCGCTTGCTCCTTTTTTTTGACCTTTATTTTTTACAATAAATGTAAATCGAGGATCTTTTTTAACATAACTGTCAATTATTTCAACCGAATTATCATTACTTCTATCATCTATTATGATACATTCCCAATGCTGATATGTTTGTAAAAGTACACTTTCAAGTGTTTCACTTATTACGCCAGCCCGATTATAAGTGGGAATTATTATAGATACCAGTGGATTTTTACTTAACATAACTATTTTCCAGATTTTGCACTTTTGTTTAAACTCCTAAAAATTTGTTTGAGAAAATTAAAATACTCCTGAAACAAAAACCTGATAACAAAGTAGTTAGATAGCCTTAAGAAAAAATTAATGTTTTTTTTATCATTTATATAAATTCCCTTTATCTCTTTCAATAATTCATTTCTTTGAAAAGTGTTAAAAACTTCCTTATCTAATACTAGTAGATAATGTAAAAAATCAAAGGCAGCTTGGCTTTTTAATTTATCCAGTTTTTTGTTTCCTGAGATACTTTTATCTGAAACACGTATATAGGCGATTGAATCATTAATTGTATAAACGTTACCAAAATCTGATATTTCTAAGACCGCTAAAATATCAGTACACCAGGCTAAAGGAAAATCTTTAAAACCAGTTTCTGAAGCCTTTTTTTTATTAAATACATATTCACTTAAAGACGATCTTCTTTCTTTGAAAAAAAAATCAACAGAGCTTTCAATAACCGGATTTTGAAATAATATTGATGTTTGCTTTCCATTTTCATCAATATTACAACTTGCAAATCTTACAACATTATATTCCTGACTAAAAATAGGAATGTTATTATAGAAACTTTCAATATAATTATCTGCCAAAACATCATCATCGCCCAAAATAACAAACCATTCTTCTGCGTCAGATAAATTTAAGCATCGTTCCCAATGTTGTACTAATGAATTTTTTCCAAGATTATTGTCAAATTTTTGATATACAAAATCAATTTGACTTTTATACTTTTCCAAAAGATTCATTGGATTTTCTGTACTGCAATCATCGCCAATATAAACTTTAAAATTTTTATTAGTTTGATTTGCTAAAGATTTTAAAGTAGTTTCGAAAAAAGTATATTTATAATAGGGAACAACAATTGCTAACATTTATATTTTCTTAAATTTATGAGAACAAACTCAAAATAAACCTTCTGATACATTTTAAAAAAAGTAAAAACTCAGTGTTTAAAAAGTAAAACCTCAATAAGCTCAACCATTCTTTAGTTTTTAGTTTTCGATTCTTCTTAATGGCTTTTTCATATTCTAATGTTAAATCTGTTTTTTGTTTTTTATCAAAGCACGTTATGTTTTTATAAATACATTCTGAGTAAAATTTTTCGCATGCTAAATTTTTCAAACCCTGATCCAATTTATTTCCAGATATACTAAATGCTGAATATCTAATAAACACATTACTATCATTTATAGTATAAATTGGTTTATTATCAGCGAAAGTTAACCACGCAGCATCATCGCTATGCCAGGCCAATGGAAAATTATGGAATCTATATTTCATAAAAATTTCTTTTGAGAATATATATTCTGAAAGTGTACTTCTGGTCAAACCCTTAAATCTTCTGTAATAAGAATCTGTTGCTTTCTCCCATAATGGATGTACAACCAAATCGCTAACCTTATTCAATTTCATGTTTACAGATTTTGTTGCAAACCTGATTACATTTGATTTTTCAATAAACGCATCATAGTGTTTGTACCAAGATTCTATAACTGTTTCTTCTAAAAAATCATCGTCTCCTAGAATCATTATCCATTCTTCATTTTCAGTTAGTTCTATGCATCGTTCCCACTGCTGTACTAAAGATTTTTTACCCAGATTCTCTCTAAAACGATGGTATATAACATCAAATTGATTTTTGTAATTGGATAATAATTTTTCAGGATTTTCAGTACTGGCGTCATCTCCAATATAAACCTTAAATCTCTGATCTGTTTGTTTTGCTAAAGACATTAGTGTCTCTTCAAAAAAAACTTTTTTATAGTATGGAATTACTATCGCCAGCATCATTTTGATATTTTCTTTAAATATTCTTTATATACACCTGATTTTAATGAAATGATAAAAAAATCTAAAAGAAGACTGATCGTTATTCTGTTAAATCCTAAGCCTAAAATTTGTTTTATATATTTTGTTGCATTTTTAAGCTCCAGCTTTTTAATTTCTTTAGTATCGTTGGCTGATCTTGTGGTAACGGGAAGGTATTCGCTATATATCTTATGAAATTTGAAAATTGCTTTTAGCCAATTTTGATCTAGTTTCCCAAGAGAAAAATGCTCTATTAAGATTTGATTTGTTACGATTATTTTATAGCCATTCTTTTTAAAATTCAGGGATATACTCAAATCATAGTTATGAAATCCTTTTATCTTAGAATCAAATTGAATAGTTTCATTTTTTCTCATGGCCATAAATACGCCATCAATCACTGCAACTTCTACATTATTTTCTTGTTCAAAACCATAATCCCATGTTACTTTTCTTTCAGTACTAAAGTGTTGAATTAAATTAACTGCTTTTTGATTATGAGGACAATCCCACCATCCTGATGGCATTTTGGTTTTTACTTTTGCTCCTGCCACTCCTATCAATCCTATTGTCTTATTTTTATTAAAAAGATCGATCAATAAAACTCCCCAATTATTTGTATATATGAGAATGTCATCATGTAAAAAACAAAGCAGATTATTTTTGCTTTTTGCTATTCCAATATTGTATGCTTCAAATATCGAATACTGGTTTGTAGAATTATCAATAATGATCAATTCATAAACACAACCTATTGTGCTATTTATGTTTTCAGATAAAATTGAATTAATTGTACTTGTTCTGCTGCAAATAATTATTGATATCATTGAATCTCTTTTATTATTTCAGCGGGCACGCCTGCTGCAATACAATTTGGAGGAACATCTTTAGTTACTACAGCATTTGCTGCAATTATACAGTTTTCACCAATTGTTACATTTGGCATTATAGCAACTCCTTCTCCTACCCAAACGTTATTTTTAATAACAATAGGGCCTTTAGATAGTAAAGGTCGTTTCATAGGAAACCATTGTAACATTTCTTTAGTTGTTTCTCCATGATTGTGATCACTTATAAATATCCTGCTTGCAAACAGACAATTATCTCCAATTATTATGGAATTAATGCACCCTATGTGCATATCAGTATTAAAATTTACATTATTTCCTATCTTAATAGTTGGGGTAAATGTTTGATCACCAAAATTATCAATAGCTTCAATTCGAAATCTTTCTAAAGCTTTAAAATCATCTCCTATTTCTATATACTGAGGATTATAAATACTATAATCTTTTTTTATTTTAAAATTTACTCCAAGGCTCTTAAATTTATCTTTTACCTCAGCCAATTCTACTTTTTGTTTATATGCCAGTAATCTATTAAATAAGGTCAGTAACAGCTTCTTCATATTTTTCTTCTAGGTTTAGCAGTCATTAATTTATTAATCGCTTCTTTCATCCTCATAGAATCTGCACTAAACTTTTTTCTTCCTTTACTGCCTTGTATATATAAATTTGGAAGATGGTGAATCAAATTATCTTCAAACTCAGATATGCAAATCATCTTTTTCATTCCTCCGTATAGAAAAACATCTGTATTTACTTTACATTTTTCACTATATAATTTTATCCTGAATAAATCTATTTTAAATATTTTTTTAATCCCTCTTTTAATGAACAAAATTAGCTTTGGATCGTCTTCATTTACGAGTTCAGTAAATTTTACTTTTTGTGAAACTTTTAAAAGCTGTTCTTTAGTTAATATAAAAGTCGCCTGATGCAAATTGTTAAAAAAGGCAAAACGTTTATTTCCGTATATTTCAACAGTATCAAAATCCCATTCAAAACCTGAATGATATCCTGGGTAATAGATCTGATTATTTTCCTCTTCATATTGCACTAAGCCCGGTATTCTGTTTTTAGGTAAAATAGCTGAATATTTTATATGCCTATCGATATGACTTTCTAAAAATAGATGATCGTTCTCTCCATAAACAAACAAGTCAAATTGGTCTTTATTTTCCCAAATAGTTTCTCTGCATGTTAATGGCAACAATTGATAATTATCTAAAGTAAACAGATTAACCTTATCAATGCCTTTTATATCCAAATCTATATTGGAATTAACAATCACTGTTACTTCAAATTTCTTAAAACTTTTTAACTCATTAACAACTTGTTCTAAATACTGGAGTTGTTCACTTCCATAATTAACTAATACTGCCAAAACTTTAAAGCATTTATTTTCCATTTAAATTGAGTTTAACTTTCAGGAAAGTAAAATTATTAGCTTTACTCGCTTCCTTATATTCTTTTATTAGATTAGCATTTTTTATAAGCTTTCTTAAATAAAAAATATTACTTTTAAAATAGAATCTGTTTGTATTTATTATTGATTTTAAAATACCTTTCAATGTCATTTTCAACATTCTATTTACAGAAATATTTCTATTAGGATCCATCAATTTTACATCATTACTATTTACAAAAGTTTTTAAATCATAAGACCTGTTTTTCAAAATTCTATCATGAAAAGCCATGGCTTCCGGAACAATTCCTATTTTCATCTTTTGATATCTACATCGGTTTAAATAATCATTATCCTCCGCATAATGAAAAAAGTAAGGATTAAAACCTCCAACGATTTCTAATGTTTTCCTAGAAAGTAACCAAACCGCTGCGTTCACAAATGGAAGTTCATAAATTGATTTCAATTCTTTTTTTAAATAAACATCGGAATAAAAATTCTTACAATTATTAGGCCCACAATAAATTTGAAAATACAAATCAATTTCGTCTCCATTCCCATTTAAATGAATTGGGCTCAAAACTCCATAATCAATATTGGATTGCATTGCATTTATTAATATTTCAACTGTATCTGGTTTTACATAAACATCTTGATTAAGCAATAAGAAATAATCACCTCCATTTTCTAATGCTAAATTTAAACCTATATTATTAGCGGCTCCAAAACCTAAATTTTCATTTTGATTATAAACGTAAACCATATTGAAATTAGCCTCTATAAACTCGCTTGTCCCATCACTACTACCATTATCGATAACTATAATTTCTAATGGTGTTGAACTATTTAAAATACTATACAAGCATTTTTCAATCCAATTCATCGCATTATAAGTTACTATTACAACAAATATCTTCATAATAGTGCCTCAAGATATTTTGTCCCCCATTTTTGACAAGGCTCTAAATGATTACCCTCTGCCCATTCATTCCAAGCATTTATAAATATGAAATTTTCATCTAAGCCTTCAAAATTTTTTACCTTAGTTTTGTTTTGATACCAAAATTTAAATAAATCTGGGCTACTATTAACAAGCATAGTCGCATTTTGTCCTACTCGGCGAGATGAATTATCCCACATTGGTGTAACCCCTGGATAAACTCCCTTATTAACGTTTTGAATATCAAAGTTTATGAATTCCTTATAATTTACTCTTAAATCAGCAAGTATTATTTTAGGTTCCAATTTTAATTTTTTGCGGAATTTATTTTGAATTCGTTTCAAAATCTTTCTTTTTTCTAACAACTTTTTAAATTCACACATTGAATTCGATAAAGGTTGAAATTCAATTATTGCATCAAAATCAAACTCATCCATCTTTTCTTTCTTCCATCCATTCCAACGTTCAAAACACCCCAAATATAATTCTAAGTTTTCTCTCAAGGCTTCCTCCCTAAATATAGCTATTGTCCGAGCCATATTAGGAAATAAATCTGGTTTATAAAAAATAAAGAAAGGTTTGTCATTAACTCTTATATATCTTTCATCTTTAAAAAAAGACAATAGAAAGCTTATATGTTGTCTATCATCATCTTCAGAATAGTTTTGTTCCAGTAAAACATCTTTTATTCCACCATCCCAAGCTCTGGTCCAGTTTTCATTGGCCCAACACATCATAAAAGGTAAATCTTCTTTACTATTTTTTAATTTTCTGTCTAACGGTTCATACAGAATGCGTTTTCCGTTGAACCAATAATGATAATAACAAAAGCCATGAACACCATAATCTTTTGCCAATTGTTCCTGAGCTAATCTTGCTTCTTCAAGTCGCAGATCATAGAAACCTAAATCTGCAGGCAGATGTGGTTGATAATGTCCTTTATATTTTGGTTTAGCTTTTGTAACATTGGTCCATTCTGTAAAACCTTTTCCCCACCAGCGATCATTTTCTGGAATAGGGTGAAATTGTGGCAAATAAATCGCAATGGGTTTAATTTTATGTGACATGACGCGCTATTAGTAAAAAAAATTACTTTTCTATAAGTTCTTTAAATATATCATAAACAAATTCATCATTAGAATGTGTTGAATTAAGATAAAAATTTGCATTCTCGCCTAATTTATTTCTATATTCCGTATCATTGTAAAGATTTATAATTGCCTGAATAACTCCCTCAATATCTAGAAAAGGTACAATTATCCCTCCACTAGAATCTAATATAAAATCTTTACTTCCGCAAACTGAATCAAAGCAAATTGAAGGAATATTGAATTTTGCTGCTTCAAGAATAACAAGCGGATATGGATCTTCCCTTGAAGGTAATAGTAGTAGATCGATAGAATTATAAAAATCATTTAAATCTGAACTTGAAAATTCAAAAAAAACTTTGTTAGTCAATTCACTTTTTCCTATTTCATAATTTAATTTATCCAATTGAATTCCAGAATTTGCTCCCGCCCATCGAAAGACAATGGAAACATCAGGATATTTTAAGAATAGTTGTTTTGCAATTACAATAAGCAAGTCAGCCCCTTTCCGCCAATCAGTAGTGCCACAGCCACCAACTATAAACTCTTTTTTTATTTTTTTTAGTTTTATTTCAGATGAATAATTAGGGATATGATAAGGCATTGTAAAAATATTATGCTGATCAATTTTTAATTTATCTTTTAAATAATTATTTACAATAGAGGACGGAACCCAAAATCTAGTTGAATTTTGTATTAGTTTCAATATATTTTGTTCATTTGAAAAAGTTTTTGATGCAATTTCAAGTTCATGTATATAACTAATTATTTTTCCTTGATATGTTTTTTTTATTATTTCTAAAATATCACCATTAGTAATTGTATTTGAAATAATGAGATCGAAACTATTTAAAAACAAATGGTTTTCGATAATACTTTTTTTTATTCTAAACAAAAATGACAACCTACTTCTCTTTTGTTTATTTTTTAAAAAATAAGTGGGAGCAATAGAACTAAAATCAGTCTCTAAGACTCCTCCATTTTTCAAAAGAAATGTGACTTCATGTTCATTAAAATTTAAAATTAATTTAGCTAGATTTAATAATAAAATTGGTGCTCCAGTTCTTGATGCATCATGAGAAATAAATAATATTTTCATTTAAAAAAAAATTGGATTTTTTTTGATAATCTTCTAATAATCTCATTTATCAAAAGTCTTATCCTGATGTTTTTAATTTCTATTTCAGAAGAAAGTTTAATCTTATTGCTCAAATGTGTTTCTATCTCATAAAACAATGATGCATGACAATTTTTATTATACTTATAATTTGTTTCCATGTCAACTAAATTTAATAACAAAGCACTATCATAAACTTTCTTTATTCCAAAATGAGTATTGGATATCCCACCTTCATGTAATCTGTAGACAGACATTACTTCATTTAAGTATTTTATATTTCCTTTTAGTGCAAGTAGAAAAAGAAGTAATTTATCTCCGCTTTGCACTTTAGAATACCAATCTGGAATTTGAAGATTATTTTTAAAAACAATACTCGCTGTGGGTATAAAATGTTTTTCAAATAAATCTTCAATAGTAAAAACAGATTTGTTTTTACTTACATATTTATATAATTTAACATCATTTTTTACTACGAATGCATCATGAAAACTCATTGAAAACTCAGGATTGTTTTTTAGGAAATCAACTTGTTTCTGTAATTTATAAGGATCAGTCCAGTAATCATCTCCTTCACATAAGGCAATATATTTACCTTTGGCTTCAGGAAATAAAATATCAAACCAAGGTTTTATTCCTTTTGAGTATTGGTTTTCCTTTTGATAAAAAATTCTAAACAAATTTGGAAACTTCCTTTCGTATTCTTTTAAAATTGAAACACTTCTATCTTTTGAAGCATCATCATTTATTAGGATCTCAACTTTAAAATTTGTTTTTTGCATTAAAAAGCTATCTATCGCTTGGGCAATAAATTTTTCATAGTTAAAGCATGTTACAATTATACTTAACGTTACATCTTGGTTATTATAGAAATTATTTTGTATTGAAGATAAATTTTCTGTTTTCATAAATTCTAAAAAATATTTTCTTCAGTAATAATACTAATGCCTTTCATCGATTTTATTCCAATTTTTGGTTTCAATAATTCCTTTTCAATTTTTTCATTCAAATACCATTTTATAATTGCTTTTGGCAAGTTAACCCCTGCTTGATGACTAAAAGGATAACCTCCCCCAAAACGAGGATTAAACTCTAAAACTGAAGGAGTTGTTCCGTCAAAAAAAACATCCACATCCATATTAGCTGGATGTTTTGATAATACAGCTAATTTTTTACCAATTGCTTCTAAAACTGGTTCGTTTACAGTAATTGCAGAATCCGTTTCGCCTGAACGCATCATAAGCTTTTTTTTTACAATGGTGCAGCAATAGTTTCCGTTCAAATCATTTATAACATCTAAACCATACTCTTCTCCTTTTAAAGCAGTTTGAATCAAAATTGAATTATCAGTATCCTTATCACTTTCATATTTCAAATATGTATTTTGTATTTCTTTTTTTACCTTCTCATAATAAAAATTGAGTTCCACCATATTATCCGCTTTAAAAACTGAAATTGACCCCATACCCCATCTTGGTTTTATGTAAACTGGAAAATCTATCAAACCTTTATCAAATGCATCCAAAAAATCAAACTGATTTTGATAGGTTGGCAGCACTTCAAAATTATTTTCCTTAAGAAATAAATAAGTTTTCCACTTATCATTTGCGATATCTGTAAACCAAGTATCAGCTACTATTATAGTTATTGCGGAAGATGCAAACTTATCTTTGAGTCTTGATAAAACAGGAAGCTCTATATCAAACAACGAAATAACTACATTAATTTTATTCTCAACACAATAATTAAGCAAAAACATCTCATACTCATTATCATAAATCAAAGGGCTTTTAGCTGAATAATCAGCTATCCAAAGTGCTGGAGAGTCTAAGTCACTATTTATTGCAAAAACTTTTCCCTTGTAAGGTTTAAGTGCTTCTTTAAAATACTCAACCATATAATTTCTTCTGCCAGCACTTGTTAATAAGACATTCATTATATTTTAAAATATTTACTAAACTCTTCTTGAGGATAACGTGATTTTATAAATTCTTCTTTATATACAAATACTGTAAACTCAAACAGTGCATAATTATGTCGAATCTCAAAAAACCGGCTCAATTCATCATTAATAAAATTTATAAGCTTGGGCATATTTGAGTAGTACACCTGAGTTTGATAAAAATCTACAAATGGTGAAATAAAGTTGAATGCAATACCTTTATTACACATTTCGAAAGAATTTTTAAGAATGTTTTGAGAAAATTTTTCCCAATCACGTATAGAAGTTTCCCTTCGTTGATGAAAAACACCACTCATCAAAAGATAATCATATTTGTCTTGAAAAAATGATTCAGCTATATCTCTATGAAAAAAATCCAATTCTGGAAAACGTTCTTTAGAATCCTGAACAAATTCTTTTAAAATTTCTGACCCCGAATAAACAACCTCTTTTTCCGAAAAATTTTCTTTTATAAAAACATTTAAATCTGCAATTCCCATTCCAACATCATGCACACTAAATTTATCATCCTCTTTAAAAATTTCGCATATTTTACTAAATCTCAACTTTTTATGGTTTAAGGATTCTGAACTTACTGCCATAGGTGTCCCCGCATGTTTTTCATAAAGTTCTTTATAAATTTTTTCTTGAGATGCTCTGGTTTTATTCATTTAGTTTTTTAAATAATTGGTCTTTATTCATCTTTAATAAAATATTAGCTGGGTAAGATCGCCTATATTTATAATACTTATCAAATTTCTGTATTTTTTTTATTTTAAGAACAAATTCACAGTTTTTTTTCAGAATATAAATATTGGATTTATTGTCAATTGAAAACACATAAAGATTAGACTCATATTTATTCTCCAAATATTTTTTTTCATTTTTCCCTATATTCAAGAGTTCGGTTTCTCTCACAATATATTTTTTTTTATTGTATTCAAAATAAGGTCCAAGATATTGAAAACTTTCTTGAGTGTTAGCTAAAATATGATAATGAATACTTTTAAGTGATTTAGCCCAATCGATTAATAAGTGCGCTTCATTCCACTGCCATTTTTTGTAATAATGGTAGTATATAGGATTATGCTCAACATGAAAAGTTTGTTTTTTACCATGTTTTTCAATTTCTTTTAATAGCGGAACCATTATATCTGCACCAATATGACCTAACTCATAAAATAACTGTTGTGGTGTTATTTCACTACTCATCTTAAACTCTTTTTGTGCTAAAATTCCTCCAGTGTCAAATGTTCCATCAACATAATGAATTGTTGATCCTGATTTCTCTATTCCATATAATACTTGCCACCTAGTTATAGAAGTCCCTCTAAATTCAGGCAAAAGGGATGGATGGGTATTCAAACAGCCCAATTTAGGAAAAGAATATACTCTTTGTGGTATAAGTTCATGCCAGCCACCTCCTAAAACAATGATGTCTGGATTTATCCTACTTAACTCTTTAAAAAAAGAGTCAGATTTAATGCTTTCTGCCCAAACAATAGGAATATCATATTTCTTTGCAAGAAACTCTTCAGAGTTAATTGTTCTCAGTGGCTGACAACGATAATAGAGACATTTTACCTTATATAAAAAAATTAAAAAAAAACGAAAGAATCTAACTCTCCATTTATCTTTATTTTTATGCAATAAAACTGCTTCAATATTAAATCCCCTTTCTATTAGTTTCTCTAATAAAATATACCCACTATGATTGAAATGCCTTGTCACATAAAATATCTTCATATTTTTTTATAATTCAACTGATGGCTTACTAAATTAAAAACTTTACTATTTACCAAACAAATACTCAAAACAAGTGCAGTTTGCATAAAACCAGGTACACCTGTTAAGTATAAAAAAAAATGCATTGATATTACTAAAAAAATCAATAAATAATTATACCTGTTGGTAAAAAAAATTAAAACACAAAGCAATTCAATTATTAATGAACTGAATGACAATAATCCAAATACTAAACCATTTGAAGAATAATCAAAAAGAGGCTTTCCAAATATATAATAAAAAGCGCTATCCAAAAATCTATCATAAATAATTTCCTGGCTTGTGCCTCCATTTAACCAACTCAAACCCTTTGAAACAGGAAAAATCTTTGCAAGTCCGGCAGCAAAATAAATATAAGCAAACCAACCCGATATAACTTCAACTGGCCATCTATAAACATTATTCGGAAGTTCATTATTAGAATTTGCTGTCTTAAAATACTTATCTAAGGATAAGGTATCTGCTGATCTACAAAAACACATTATTAAAAGTGGAAACCAAATATAAAGCCAAGGTACGGGGGCGTTAAAATGGTTATACCAAAAACCAAATAGCAATAAAAAAGCTACAAACAAAACAGGAAGTATTATTCTTGTAAACAAGCCTAAAACAAGAAAAACACTTAATACTTGAACGATGCCCTGGAGATACGGAACAGCAATAACTTCTACTATATTGTCAAGAAACTGCGGAAATATAGTTTTAGTTTGTTTAGTTCCGTCGACAACTAACAAAAGATGTAATAACTTACTACTTGAAGAATACAAAATTTGTAAACCTAAGGCAATTCTAAACAGGGCAAGTTGCAATGCTGAACCTGGAAGTTGCATTCTACTAAAAATATTCTCCTTAATGTAATCTATGTTCATCACACTTTTTTATTTGGTATTCTGGAATAAAAATTGGCCCATAATGTAAATTTGGATTATTGTTGATATTTATAGCATTGCAAATATTTGGATTGAACCAAACTTTTTTCGTTTTATAATTTACAGCATGAATTCCAACCCATATTGTATCTATCCCTCTCTCTCTCAGTTCCGACATTATAAACTCAAAATTATCTTTTTGAGCCTTGTTATGATAGGTACTTGCAAATGTAAATTCATGTGTATATCCTAATCCCAAATGTTCTGATAAAAAATAAAAACTTTCTTTTCTTATATCCAATATTTTGACAATACCATTCTTATAATAATAATATTTGGGGTTATAAACAATCTCGCTTTTAGCCTTAAAAGATGTATTCCAGCGAAACATACCAACATCATAAAAAGGATATAATGGTTTTGCTAAAATTATAGACATTGCGTTCCCAACAAAAACTACACAAATAGCTATTTTGGCACCTTTTGGAATATCAAGTTTTAAAAAAAAATTATACAGCTTCACTAAAAAACTAGTTTTCTTATAAATTTTTATAAGAACAAAGACTAATAATAATATTATTATTAAGAGATGAGTAAAAAGTAATAATTGAATTTTTCTTGAATCACTAAAAACTTCAAACAAATAATTACTTTGTTTTAAATTAATAATCAATGCCAAGAATAAAACTATTGCAAAAATTTCAATTGATTTACTCTCTAAACCTTTAGGTATTTTTAAATTCATCTATTTTGAGAATTAATTAAACTTGCAATTAAATCTAATTCACTTTCTTTTAACCCCAAATACAAAGGCAAACACAATATTCGTGATGCAATACTCTCAGAAATTGGCATTTGCACGCCTTTTACATATTCAATTGTATTTAAAGATGGATAAAAATATCTTCTTGGAAAGATTTGTTTCTCATTTAATATTTTTTGAGTTTGAAGCAATTGATTTTCGTTTTTAAAAATAAGAGGATAATAACTATTGTTCCACTGTGTGTTTTCTCTGATTTTAAAAGTATTGACTTTAGAGAAATTAAGGGTCTTATAATAAAAATCTACTACTTTTTTCCTTTCGTCGATTATATTCTCGATATACGGCAAAACAGCTAATCCCATTGCAGCGTGCAGTTCAGACATTTTACCATTAATTCCCAGACCATGAAAAGCAAGTGCTCCATTATGTCCAAAGTTATGACTATAAAATAACTGATGCAGCAAATCTTTATCTTTGGCAAACATAGCTCCGCCTTCTCCACTATGAAATAATTTTGTAGCATGAAAACTACAGGTACTTACATCACCATAATCAAAAATAGATTTATCTTTATATTTTACGCCAAAACAATGTGCTGCATCATAAATAACTTTTAAGTTGTATTTTTTTGCTATTATTTCTATTACTTCAACATTGCATGGATTCCCAAAAACATGGGTTGCTAAAATAGCTGTTGTTTTATCAGTAATAGCAGCTTCAATTTTAGTTTCATCAATTGTTAGATATTCTGGATGGATATCTACAAAAACAGGAGTACAATTCTCCCAAACTATTGCTGCTGTAGTAGCTACATAACTAAAAGGAGTTGTTATTATTTCACCTTGATTACCTAATACTTTTAGAGCAATTTGTAGAGGTACAGTACCATTGTTGGTTAGTATAATATTTGATACAGACAAATAATTTTCTAATTTCTCTTCTAATTCCTTGACTAATTTGCCCCGATTAGTAATCCACTGATTATCCCAGGCACGCTGCAGATATTTGTTATATTCTTCAATTGATGGCAAAAAAGTTTTGGTAACATTTATCATTTTTATGGTTAATTTCGTAACTAAATAATTTGAGATTACTTAATTATATTGTTTCAAACTTAGATTTAAGCAGAAAAGGTTCCCAAACTTCTTCGGGATGTGAAACCTGAAAAGTAAGTATATCATTAATTCTTAGTATCGGTATTTTTGTTGTTTTATCCCTAACGGCTAAACTTAATGTATAGAGTCCCTTCGAAAATTGCAAATTCTGATGCATTATTTTAAATTCAACAATTGTATTATCCGGATCCGGATTTAAAGATTCTTGATTTCTTTCTAATACACCCACCGCTCGTTGTTCCTTATCATTAATAATAATACTAAAATCAAGGCTATTTACCGGCACTTTTATCCTCAGCTTAAAATATAATTCAAGATCTTCTCCCCATTTTAATTGTGGAATATTCTTCTCATAAACTGCATTAAAAACCTCAACTTTTTCCAAAGCAAGGCTGCCATCATCAAATACTGCATTAGACTCATTTTGGGCAAAACGACTATAATAAAGATCAATTGCTTTGCCTACATCACTGCCTTGAAACTCTGTCTTCCCATGTTCCATGAGTATAATTTGATTACATATTCGGGACACCATGGGCATACTATGAGAGACAAATATAATAGCAGTTTCTGGCAATATAGTATCAATAGTTTTAAAACATTTCAATACAAATCCTAAATCGCCTACTGCTAAAACCTCATCGATAATTAATACATCTGGTTTCATCTGGGCAGCAACAGCAAAACCTAAACGTACCTTCATACCACTGCTGTAGTTTTGCACGGGCATATCTATAAATTCACGAATTTCTGCAAAATCAATAATTTCTTCAATTTTAGAATTGATTTCCTTTTTGGTAAAACCCAAAACTGCTCCATTATTGTAAATATTTTCGCGACCTGTTAAGATAGGATTGAAACCGGCACCAAGTTCAATCAGTGCACCAACTTTGCCTTTAATAGTTACTTTGCCTTCATCAGGATTAATAAGTCCGTTTAGTATTTTTAACAAAGTAGATTTTCCTGCTCCATTATGACCAATAAGACCTAAACATTCACCTCGTCTTAGTTCGAAATTTATATTTTTAACAGCCCAAAACTCATCTCGACGTAAAAAACGTTCATTTTTGTTACCCCATATATTATCATATAAGTCTTTAACCCCATACCATAAACTAGTTTTAAGGTCTTTACAAAACTTTTTTGAAAGATGTTCTACTTTTACTAATACTTCATTGTCTATCATAATCTAAGCACTCATTCGTTCAACAATAATAGGAATCGAAATTCTATAAAATATTAATCCGAAAAAAAACAACGGAACGCATGCTATCATAATTACAAGATAATACATAGTATATTGTGAATTTTGTCCCATCAACAAATCTCTCGATGTTAGAATTAATGGTGTTAGAGGATTAATTTCCATAATGGTTTTTAAGAAACCTGTTTTAGGAATTGCATAAACCACTGGTGTTGCATACATCAAAAAACTGAGTCCCATAGTAATTATTTTTCCAATATCATTATAAAGCATTCCCAAAGGCGTAAGGAATAAACCAATTGTTGTCCCAAAAAAAATAACCCCTAAAAATGCTAAAGGAAAAAGAAGAATAGAAGAATGGAAGCCAACTCCATAGGCAAATAAAAAAAACATCAATAATGCTATTTTCATAAGACTGCTTAATAATAGTTTGTAAACACCCGAAACAATTAAAGCTTCTTTCGGAAAATTAATTTTAGAAAGTATCCCTTTTGCGGCATTTGTATTCATCATCGGTGCATTAATGGATTCTGTAATAATAGACCAAAGCAAAGTACCTGAAAAAACATAAACTGGATATGGAATGCCTGTATCTGTGACTGAAATAGTTCCTGATTTATTTAAGACAACCCAAACCAAAGCAGTAGTCAACGGTGTGATAAATGCCCAAATAACACCTAAATATGATTGGCGATATTGTGCCTTGATATCCCTAACTGCAAGCTGCTTTGCTAAAAAACGGGAAATCACCATATCATTAAAACTTTCTTTTAAAAGTTTAACAGTATTGCTATTATTTTCTTTTTGATAGACTGTTGTCTTTAGTTCCATTTAAAAATTCAGGATTAATAATATTATTTAAAAAGTAATTAATAATTAAGTTGCTATAGTATAATCAACAAGATTTTTATTCCTGTGTAATTTGCCTAAAAGTAAAAAGGTGTTTAATAAAAACACCTTTAATAATTTATGAGTATAAATTATTTATCCAAAACCTCAAAAGCAGAATTCATACTTTTAAATTCCGGTACAATTTTTTTCATTTTAGTTACAATATCATCATTATCATAATAGTTGGCAATACCTATTAACTCATCGACTTCTATATGCAGGTTCTCATACTCGTCTTGTATTTCCTGTGCAATCATGATTTTGTTATGATAAGTAGGTAATGTCTTCGAAGTATCATTTAACAATTCCTCATAAAGTTTTTCTCCTGGTCGCAAACCTACAATTTTTATCTTTATTTCTTTTTCAGGTATGAATCCTGCTAATTTGATCATTTTTTTAGCCAGATCAATTATTTTTACCGGCTTGCCCATATCAAAGATATAAATCTCACCTCCGTTGCCCATTGCTCCGGCTTCGAGTACCAATTGACATGCCTCAGGAATAGTCATAAAATAGCGAATAATATCCTGATGGGTAATAGTAACTGGACCACCTTCTGCAATTTGTTTCGTAAACAAAGGAACAACGGAGCCATTTGAACCTAAAACATTTCCAAAACGGGTTGTAATAAATTTTGTAACCCCTTCTACTTTTTCTTTTTGGTTTTTTAAAAACAAAGACTGCACGTATTTCTCTGCAATTCTTTTACTGGCTCCCATAACATTGCTGGGATTAACCGCTTTATCTGTTGAAACCATTACAAATCTCTTTACCTTATATTTACAGGATAAATCAGCCAGGTTTTTTGTTCCCTTAACATTTGTTAATATCGCCTGTGAAGGATTTTCTTCCATCAAAGGAACATGTTTATAAGCTGCTGCGTGAAAAACCACTTGAGGACGATAATCTTTGAAAACTTTTTCCAGAGCCGATTTACTTTTAACATCTGCAATCACAGCTCTTATCTTGGTTTTAGAATCTAATGTCAATGTTTCCAAACATAAATGATGCAGTGGGGTTTCGGCGTGATCCAAAATAATAATCATCTTCGGATTGAACCCTAAAACCTGTCTTGTTATTTCACTCCCAATAGAACCTGCTGCACCAGTAATAAGTATTACTTTATCTTTTAATTGTTTGGAAATTAACTTACTGTCCAGTACAATTGGTTTTCTTTCCAGTAAATCCTCAATCTGAATATTTTTTACTTTTTGTGAAATTTCTTTTTGATTCTCCCAATCTGAAATTAAAGGGACTGTATAAACCCTATAATTAAATTCTAAACATTGATCAACAATAATCAACTGATCTTCTTTAGACAAACTTTTATCAGCTATAATAACCCCTTCAGCGGCTACAGAACGCATTAAAGCAGGAAGCTTTTTCTTTTGAATCAGGATGGGTAAATCCAACATCCTTTTAGAAGCGTTTTGACTGTTTTTATCAACAAAACCAACAATCTTAAAACGGGATGGAGTTTCAAATTTTAAAGCATTAGCAACTGAAATAGCGTTAGCATCAGTTCCATAAATTACAGTTCTTATTAATTTAGAATTAGTTTTTTCGGAGAAATAAATTTCAAATGTTTGTTTGACAATCACACGATATAAAAACAATCCACAAAAAGAAAGTACAAGATTAATAAATAGTGCTGTATTTAAAAAGGCTTTATGACCTGCATATAATTCAAATATTAAATTGAAAAACAAGAAAAAAACCAAAACCGACATTTGAGAAAATAAAAGCTTAATAGCATCTATATAGGAAGAATGTCTAATAATTCCTGAATATGTTCTAAATAACCAAAAGAAAAAAACATTTACAATAATTAAACTAGTGACAAAATAAAAATGATGAGAAGTAATAATATACCCTAATGCTGTTCCTTCAAACAACATATAGGTAAAAGTGAATGAAAAAGCAAGAACCATTACATCAATAGCCACAATAATCCATCTAGGCAAGTAACTTAGGTTATTTATATTTGCCCTTAAATTCCTTGGCGAAAAAAAAATATGAAATAAGGATCTTATTTTGTTTGGCTCGTTTGTATTCAATTTTGTTTAGTTTGTTTTGTATTGTAGAATTAGTATGATAACAAAAATACAAATTAAAGTTTTTAAAAGATTATTTCTTCATGAAAATTAAATTTTAACCCCCTTCTCCTTTTGTTTTAAAAAATCAATTAAATAAGACCCATATCCGGATTTCACTAATGGCAATGCAAGTTTTTCTAATTGTGCATCATTTATAAATCCTTGTCTCCAGGCTATTTCTTCTATACATCCTACTTTTAAGCCTTGTCTTTCTTCAAGTACCTGAACAAATTGTCCAGCCTGCATCAAACTGTTAAAAGTCCCTGTATCCAGCCAGGCGGTGCCTCTGCTTAAAATCCCAACCTTTAAATCCTTTCGTTCTAAATACACTTTATTCACATCAGTTATTTCATACTCTCCACGAGCACTTGGCTTAATGTTCTTAGCAATTTCAACAACTGAGTTATCATAAAAATATAACCCTGGAACTGCAAAATTAGACTTTGGCTGCTCTGGTTTTTCTTCAATTGATATGGCATTCAAATTTTCATCAAATTCTACTACACCATAACGTTCAGGATCTGAAACATGATAAGCAAAAACAACTCCACCGTCAGGTTTTGTATTTGATTTTAAAAGCTCTTGCATATTAGACCCAAAAAATATGTTATCCCCTAATATAAGCGCAACATTATCATCTCCAATAAATTCTTCTCCAATCACAAAAGCCTGTGCCAAACCATTTGGAACCGCTTGTTCTGCATAACTGAATTTACAACCTAAACTAGAACCATCTCCTAATAATTTTTTAAAATTGGGTAAGTCATGCGGAGTAGAGATAATCAATATTTCGTTTATTCCTGACATCATCAAGGTTGACAATGGATAGTAAATCATTGGTTTATCATAAACAGGCATCATTTGCTTACTCATTGCTAGTGTTAATGGATGCAATCGGGTGCCAGAACCTCCGGCTAATATTATACCTTTCATAGATCTAAATTTTATGATTTTAGATTTTAATTTGGATTTCATTTTGTAAACGAAATTTCACCTTAAATCTAATAATAATTTATATAAACATTTTCTTTAAACTTTCTTTATAATCAGGAACATTCACTTTATAAACTTCTTTAATTTTCTTTTTTTCCAATAATGAAAATTCCGGACGTCTGGCCGGTGTTGGATAGGATGCTGATGGAATACCGCCAATAATACAATTATATCCTCCAAGTTCTTTTATTGCCAACGCAAATTCGTACCAACTTATTTCCCCTTCGTTTGAAAAATTGTAAATCCCGGGCTCCCACTTTAATGATTCAAGAATATCCATCATTGCCACTGCAAGATCTGCAGCGTAAGTTGGAGAACCAATTTGATCATTTACTACATTAATTTCATCTCTTTCCTCCATTAATCGTTGCATCGTTTTTACAAAATTATTTCCAAACTTACTATAAACCCATGAAGTCCTAATTATAATAGAATTAGGATTTTCATTCAAACAAGCTACTTCACCAGCTCGTTTACTAACGCCATAAACATTTATTGGATTTGTTTCTGCTTCTTCATTTAAAGCTATTGAAGAAGAACCATCAAACACATAATCAGTAGAAATATGAATTAATTTTGCGTTATTTTCTTTAGCATATTTAGCGATCACTTCTACAGCTAAATGATTTACGGTAAAAGCCAATTCTTTTTCTGATTCTGCTTTATCTACTGCAGTATAAGCACCACAATTAAAGATTATGCGGGGCTTAATTCCTTCTAACTGAACCCGAAGAGTTTCTAAATCATCTAAAGTAATTTTAATTCTATCAGCAAAAGCCCATTCATATTGAGGATAATTTGATGATAAAACAGCAAGTTCAGACCCTAATTGTCCATTTGCTCCTGTTACAAGAATTCTCTCCATTAAAATAAGCTGTTACAATTTTCAATAAAAGGAAGAACCTGATCTTTTTCTGACACAATTGCGTCATTTAAATTCAATCCCCAATCAATATTTAGTGATGGATCATCAAATTTAATTCCTCCCTCTGAAGCTTTGTTATAAAACTGATCACATTTATACATCACTGAAGCAGTCTCGCTGACAACCGAAAAACCGTGAGCGAAACCTTGCGGCACTAACAATTGTTTCTTATTTTCAGCAGAAAGCAAAATGCTAAAAGCTTTTCCATAAGTTGGAGAATCTTTTCTTAGATCTACAGCAACATCAATAATCTCTCCTTCTAAAACACGAACAAGTTTAGTTTGTGCAAATGGCGGGTTTTGATAATGAAGTCCTCTTAAAGTTCCTTTTTTTGAAAAAGATTGATTATCCTGAACAAATTCTATATCAATTCCTAAATTTATAAATTTAGTTTTGCTGTAAGATTCAAAAAAATAGCCTCTTTCGTCTCCAAAAATTATTGGCTCAATAATAACCAAATCTTTTATAAATGTCTCTTCAATTTTCATACTATAATATATTAATTCCTAATCTACTTAAAGAAAGTTCCGATCACTTCTTCAATTCTATTTTTATCTTCAATTGTAAGGGTTAAACCTGAAGGCAAACACAGGCCTTTTTCAAATAATTCTTCAGCTACTTTATTACCATAATAAGGATATTTCATAAAAACTGGTTGTAAATGCATAGGTTTCCACAGAGGCCGGCTTTCAATATTTGCTTCTTCAAAAGCAAGTCTTACACTTTCCTTATTTATATTTTTGCCTCTATCTGTTTCAATCAAGATAGTGCTTAACCAGTAATTTGAAAAATAGTCTTCGTTTAAAACTTCAAATAGGGTTATGCTTTTTATCTTTTTGAAAATTTCTTTATAAAAAGAATGCATATTTCTTCGCGCTAAAATGTTATGTTCCAAAATTTTTAACTGCCCAAGCCCAATTCCGGCGCAAATATTACTCATTCTGTAATTGTAACCAATTTCGCTATGTTGATAATGAATTGCTTCATCTTTAGATTGAGTAGCATAAAATAACGCTTTTTCCTTTAATTCTTTTTTGTTTGAAACTAATGCTCCCCCACTAGAAGTTGTAATGATTTTATTGCCATTGAACGAAAGAATTCCAAGATCTCCAAAAGTCCCACACTTTTTTCCTTTATAACTACTTCCTAGTGCCTCAGCACTATCTTCTATAATCGGAATTTCATATCGATCAGCAATTGCATGTATTTCATCAACCTGATATGGGTTCCCATATAAATGAACGGTTATAATTGCTTTAGGCTTTTTACCCTTTTTAATTCTTTCCTTAATTGCAATTTCAAGGTTCTCAGGACAAATATTCCAGGTGTCGAATTCGCTATCTACAAAAATGGGGATCGCTCCCTGATATAAAATAGGGTTAGCTGATGCCGAAAATGTTAAACTTTGACAAATAACCTCATCTCCCGCTTTTATGCCTAGCAAAATTAATGCTAAATGAATCGCAGATGTACCAGAATTTAAAGCTGTCACATATGATTCATCAGAAAGATAATTTTCGAGGACTTTTTCAAAATCATCTACATTTGGGCCGCCTGAAGTTATCCAATTATCATCAAGTGCTTTCTGAATATATTCTTGTTCAAAACCACTTTGTTGTGACAAGGATAAAAAAATTCGCTTCTTATTCATTAATTTTCCAATAATCAGAATTGTAGCGAACATCATCATCACTAACATTCACTAAAGGTAAAGTTGAAAATGATAGTAGCTTTGAATTTGTTTCCAATGACTCTATTGCATTGGCATAACCTGCCGGGATATGCACTATTTTACTTTCTGAGGCATCTACCATTATAGTTTCGATTCTCAAATTTTTTGAGGGATTCTCCCAGTTATCAATCTTTATGAAATGAATTTTGAAAGAACCGCTTAAACAATAGAAATTCTTAGCATCTAATTTATGCCCTTGCCAGGCTCGAACTGGGTTTTCATCAGAA
Source organism: Flavobacterium piscis (assembly GCF_031457575.1). GTDB lineage: Bacteria > Bacteroidota > Bacteroidia > Flavobacteriales > Flavobacteriaceae > Flavobacterium > Flavobacterium piscis_A. The sequence goes on from NZ_JAVDWQ010000002.1 coordinate 318,826, forward strand.
TTACTAATAATATAAAATCGTTCGATACCCTTGAAACTAAAATCATTTACAAATGAAATAGTACCTCGACGATCCGAAAAATTTCCACCATGGATTATTTTAGGATTCATGAATTTAATTTTAAATCATTTTTCAGTAGATAAAATTTCAAAGAATATATCATAAGCAAAGGAGAAATTACAATTACAAACAGTATTATGTCTGAAACCTTCTGATATAGAGAAATAACCACTGTAGAAATTAAAATTTGTGCTAATCCATAATATAGGGCAACCAATCGATGCTGTATTTTATTTTCATTGCTTAAAACCTGATAAAAATGCAGACGATGTGCTTCGAAAATGTTTTGTTTTAAATATAAACGATGTAGAATTGTACAAACGGCATCTACTCCATAGACTGCTAGAAACAAAATCCATATCAGTGAATTTGTAACTAAAATAAGTTTCAAAACCAGATAAATAATCCAAAAAGCGATTGCTATACTACCAACATCCCCTGCGAAACATTTTGCTTTTTTTCTATAATTAAAAAATAGAAAAACCACACTGGCGATCATGGCATATATTATAAAATCATGATCTGTAAATAGTTGAACATTTTTATTAACATATAATAACGATCCCATTACTACCAAAGTATAAAGACCAGTTATACCGTTGATACCATCCATAAAGTTGTAAGCATTAATAATGCCTATGGAAAAAATATAAGCTAGCATAATTTCAAAAAAAGGTAATGAATGAAAAATATCAAGATCATAAAAAATTAGAGAAATCGCTAAAAAGTGAATTGAAATTCGAATCTTATTAGACATACTCTGAATATCATCCAAAAAACTAACTAAGCTAACTAGAGATATTCCTGCAAAAAAGAAGTAGCTACTTTGAAGATGTTGAACAAAATATAGCAAGACTGCAAACCAAAAAATAATCCCTCCTCCTCGCAAAGTGATATCGCTGTGGGAACTTCTTTCATTGGGTTTGTCAATGATATTAAAATGATTGGCTACTTTAAAATACAGTAACATTAAAATCATTAAAAGAATTCCTAATAATGTATAACCCATAATTAAATTAATATTAATTCCATCTAAATTTTTAGAATTCCACACCCAAATTGGCACTATAACTCCTAGAATAAATTACTCATCCTTAGTATAGTAGCGATTTATAAGGAATTAACTTGAACTCATCCTTACATGCACTCCCGCTATTAATTTGTATAGCCCTAAAATAAGGCAAAAAATAAAAGCAGCACATAAAAGAGATAAGCCAAAATCGCCTATTTAGTAAAGCATAACGAATGATATCGGCAACAAGAATAATTTCAAAAATTCTAAAATAAATATAAATTCTCGTTAATTCGGTAGATTCCGAAAATAAATTCAAGAAAAATATAGAACAGACATAGAGCAACAACAAGTATCTTTGATAATCATACTGAAACTTTTTTTTGTTAAAATAATTTATCACCAAAATCCCCATTATGTTCATAATTAATAACTTTAATAAAGGAACTGGAACTGCTTCTTTATTTGAAACATAATACAAATAATGAGAATCTTTAAGTAACAAACTCGCCCAATAGATAAATCCTATTTGCGATATAACAAATGAAATCCCCATCAATATATACAAATGATAGTTTTTCATATAATCTCCCCATAAAAAAACTAAAAGAAAAATTACAAGCGGTATCAAACAACTGTAATGAAATGAAACTCCTACTAACATCCATAGAAAGTAAATAAAGTATTTTCTCTCCAACAAAAAAGTAAAAGCATAAAAAGCGATGGTAACAGATAAATATTGTCTTATATAAGTAAATGAATATAAAAACAAAACTGGAATCAAAAAATAAAGCATCAAAGGTAAACTTCTTTTTTTAGTATATTTTTTGATTCCCAGATAAGCAAAGAGATAAGTAAAAAAAGAAAAAAAGAAAAAAAGAAATTCATAATCTAGATTTAAATACCTAAACACCCTCATGACTGCTAAAAAACCAAATTCAAGATCATTATCTCTGGTTCCTTTAAAATACCAATTCGTATAATTAATAAAATCCCAACCTATTCTATCCCTAAATCCCCCAATTAAAATCAAAATACCCAAAAGCGTTAAACTTATGTTTTTTTCCGAACTTGGATATCTATAACTAATAAGGAATAGAGCTAGTATTACGAACAATAATAAAACATAAAAACCCATTCCATTTGTTTATTTACAATGCTCTGTGCACCTTATTATTCTACAACTATTTAAAATAATATAAACATAATTAATCAAACTCAGTTTACCTAGAACTTTTCATTTAAGAAAAGGAATATTTAGTATTTTGATATTACCAAGTATTTAAACCTGTTGAGTTGTTTATTTTAAATCTACTTAATTCTAACCATTAATTTTTTTCACACATATTTAAATTCCCATATCTGTTTTTTTAATCCTCCAATCTGCAACATTTAATTGAGAAGCCCCATTAGTTTATGATGAATTATTATACTTTACAAAATCACCCATCCAAAGTTTCTATTTTTACCGAAATGATATTAAATATTCATTCCCGACATTAACTAATCCTAAACCATCATAATTTTAGATATATTGAAATTACATTTTAGCTTAGACTGAACATTTATAAATGACAAAAAATTAAATAACACAAATATAAGATTCCTGCTTTATCAGGCAATCTCTGAGTTTCATTATACAAATTAATTATGCTATTTTAATAAAATCTCTCTAAATATAATAGATATAATATAGCAAGGTTACAAACAAAAAAATTCGTCTCTCTTTCTTAAGTAATCTCAGCATTTGAGCTCCTTTGATTAAGTTTATTATATTTAAAGCTATCGGCTTTTAATTAAAATGATTTTCAGTATTCTGCATTCCGTTAATTTAATTAATTCCTTCAATCCAAATATTTGGTTCACTATTGACAAACAAACATGACAACCAACCTTTTAATGACATTCTTTCGTATAAATCTTCATCAATAATTTTATAATTAGATTCAAAAAATTCTTTGTTCAAGTGGATATTTTCTCTGTCAATAATCAAAATATTATCAGGATTGTAAAATTTATACTTTTTAACTTCAATATTTGTAGTAATCATTTTCCTATTAGCTCCTATAGTTTCAAAAGTACGCATAGTGAGTCCTTTTTGTCTAGGGTGATTTATATCCAAAACAACTCTAGATTTTTGATATAACTGAAATAAATCTTTTGTTTTTAAGCTTTCAAAACTCAATTTTTTATAATCGAATTCTTTAAAAGTTTTATCAAACATTCTTTTATAAAAATAGACTAATCTTCCTTGCATATAATAATAACAATATGCTTTAAGTTTATATTTATCGCACCAACCTGCAATATGATTACTTATTCTATATCTATCAGAATGTGCAGTTCCTAAAAAAAGTAAATCGTTTTTTATTGCTACATTAGAAATTAAATCTATATCCTTATAAAAATCTAAATAAAAAAGAGGCCTAAATTCTAAGCCATAGTTAACAGCGTCATCTGAATCAAATGAAAATTTCTTATGAAAATACTTTAAAATTGTTAATGCATTTTTATTGTTTGAAAAAGAATCCCAAGTATAAAAAATGCATTGACAGTTCGGTTGTGCTTTTTGAAATTCATCCAAAAAGAATTCAGGAACAACCTCGCCTTTATTCACAAATAAAAAATCATAATCTTTAGCACTAATTTCGAGCAATATTTTTTTATAATATTTTTTTATTTTAAATTGATATATACTCCTCTTTAACCTTATAATGCCTTTAGTTAAATTACTATTTGAAGGTCTCTCATCAAAGTAATCTACATTTGCGCCTAATTCTTCCAACTTTTTAATGATTTCTTTTTCAAGATTAAAAGTCTGAACAGAAAAAAACAAAATATTCTTATCTATAAGAGCTTCTTCAATTATCATTTTAACAATCCTTTTTTCTTCATTTCTTCAAGAGATTTACTTAATTTGTCTTCTTGAATTTCTTGTTGTAATACCCAAGAAGAAAATTTCTCTATCCCCTCTTTAAAAGAAACTTTAGGTTGAAATCCTAAGTGCCTTATAATTTTAGTTAAATCAGCATAATTATGACGAATATCTCCTAATCTAAATCTACCTGTTACAGTTACCGGCACATTTATATCATAAGCTTTTATCAAAGAATTGGCTACTTCAAGAACATCTGTTCCAACACCTGTTCCAACATTAAAAACATGTCCATTAGCTTCCTCTTTTTCTATTCCTAGTATAGTTGCATCAACAACATCATCAATAAAAACGAAATCTCTTGACTCTTTTCCATCTTCAAAAATTTGAATTGGATTATTATTCCTAATTTGAGTCGAAAAAATTGATAAAATACCTGTATATGGATTTGATAACGATTGTCCAGGCCCATAAACATTTTGATACCTAAAGCCCACAGGTGCAATTCCTAATGTTGGACAAACAGTCATAATCATTTGTTCCTGATTTTGTTTAGTAATACCATAAACAGACGAAGGATGAATTTTTGATTCTTCGTCTGTAGCAAGTAATTCAAGAATTTGATCATCTGCGAATGTAAGCTCAAAACTTCCTGCCATCATATCTTTTTCTTTTCTATGCAAAGGATATACAATCCCTAATTCAGGATGTTTGTATTTCCCTTCACCATAAATTGAACGGGAAGAGGCAATAACAATTTTTTTAACAGAATGTTCATTATTAGCTAATATATCGAGCATGATTGACGTACCTTGAATATTTACTTCGGTATATTTTTCAATACAATACATAGACTGACCAGTTCCTGTTTCAGCAGCAAAATGCACCACTACATTTTGATTTTCTAATGCTTTTGTCCAATCTTCTCTTGAAGTAACAGTACCTTCAATAAAAGTAACTTTATCTTTTATACTTTTAAAAAGTGGAGAAGTAACTTCCGGATTTTCGCCATGTATTTGTTTTGACAGGTTATCTAAAACTGTAATTTTATGTCCCTTTTCTATAAGTGCAAGAGCTAAATTGCTTCCTATGAAACCAGCTCCTCCAGTAATTAAAATGTTCTTCATGATTTATTTATAGATATTTTTCCCATTTCTGAGATTGAAAATTAAATTTTTTTATTGGTTTTGCAGGAATTCCAACTGCAATTACAAAGTCCGGTAAGCTTTTCGCAACTACAGAATTAGCACCCACTATTGTTCCCTCTCCTACTATTACTCCTGGCAAAATGGAAACTGATTCTCCAAGCCAAACGTTATCTTTTATTATTACAGGGGAAGAAAAAAGAACTCTATCTGATGGATTAGTCTTTGGATTACTATCATTATTATCTCCTGAATAGCTTCCATGAGTACAATCTGAAATATAAATTTTACTTGCCATCAATACATTATTGCCAATACTTACTTTTTCCATTGCTGTAATATGAACATAATCATTTATTTGAACATTTTTTCCAATAAAAAGAACCTTATCTCTATTAGTTGGATATGCCTCTAATCTACAACCCACACCTGTTGTAAAACCTTTTGATATTGAAATAAATTTCTTTCCTCTTACATCAAATGGAAATCTTATTATTCTAGCTTCTTTAAATAAAAATTTTGTTCTAATTACATTAAAAAACAGAATAATTAATTGATATAAAGAGTATCTTTTAAATAAACTACTCATTTAACTATCGTTTAAGTAAGTGATAAAACGAATAAATTCTCATATTGATTTTTTTCATAAAAGAGTTATTACTCTTTGTTCCTCCAGTAGAAGCATTATCAAGATGTCTACGGTATTTAATTAGGGGCTCTTTAACAAGTTCAACTTTATAATAGAACTCTGCAATTAAGGTCAACCAATAATCGTAAGCGCAAAGCTTTTGATTCTGAGGAAATGGTAAAGCCTTCTGCAAAATTTCCCTCTTAAAAGCCATACAAGCTCCAATATATCTTGTTTTTAAAAAATTTTTCAGAAAACCCTTTTTTACTTGATATAAATCAAAATGAGAATTATTGATTAAATCTAATTGACTATCAACAATCAACGCATTATGTATTGCCAACGGAGCTTTATACAATGCCTCAATCATAGTTTGAATTTTATTATCAAACCAAACATCATCTTGATCGCAAATAAAAATAATATCTCCCGAAGCTTTCTTTATTGCATTTTCAAAATTTTTAGAGTAACCATTTTCCATTTCATTGTTAAAAATTTTTATTCTGACATCCCCTAAATCTCTAATCACATTTAAAGTATTATCTTTTGAATGGTCATCAGAAATAATCACTTCATCATTATTATCTAATTGAGACAAGATAGAATTTAGTTGCTCTCCTATATATTTCTCCCCATTATAAGTTGCTATGCAGACTGAAATCATAAAAATTTTTCTTTTTGTAATTCTACTAATTTTGAAAATACTATAACAGAAATCAAAATCATCAATAATCCAATTGGATTATTCATATATGGGTTTGTACCAGATTGTAAAATAATAAAAATTACACTTAATAAAAAAGGAAGAGCAATATTTCGGTAAGATTTAATTTTAATTTTTGCATATAAAAAAAAAATATAAAAAAATAAACCAAACCAAAACGCTAAACCAATTATGCCTTGTTTATGAAAAATTTCTAAAAAAGACAATTCCATATGAACTGGCCGTGATTCAACACCAACTCCAAACCCATGTCCGATAATAAAACTTAATGGATTAATACCTTCAATTACTTCATTGATTTGCAAATATCGCAAACTATCAGAATCTGACTTATCTCCCAAAATATCTAATAATATCGGCACTAAAATTGAAAAAGCAATTATTCCAAGTAAAAATGTAATCCATTTAAGTACAATGTTCTTATTAATAAAAAAAACATAATAAGCAGATATTAGGATCGTAAATAAAATAAACCCCCTTGTCAGTGTCAGTATAATACAAGCAAATAAAAAGAGAGCACCAAATTTATTTCCTTTCCCATCAGATAATAAGAAAAAAAAATAACCAACACATAAGTAAAGAAAACCTTTATAGAAAAAAAGTGTTTCATTTCTAAACATTATTTCTCCAATTTTACTTTGCTGATAATAAAAAGCCGTGAAATTTATTTTTCCTAGAAGTAACAATATTATTACCAGAATATAAATAACTCCTAATATCAAAGGACCTATTTTTAGTATTGTAGAAATTTTTTTTATATCGTCAATATCTTTTACCACAATAGCAAAAAATAATAATATATAAAAAAAAGATAATGGCTTTAAATCCTCTAAAACTGAGCCAAGGTGGGCATTATTCGAAAACCCTACAATAGAGCTAAAAATAAGTGTCATTGAAAATGACAACAATATGACACTTAGATCTTTCTTTATAACTTTTTTTTCTAAATAATATATAATTGCTAAAAAAATTACTACGAGGTAAGCAACTATCCTAAAAGTTATCGGACCAAATTCCAAATAATGACCACTCCCCCCGATTACCAGTTCATATAAAACAGGGACAAATAGTAATTTTAAAAAAAATAAAAAACTAAAATTTAATTTTTTAAGCATTCCTATGGCGCAATAAAATCTTTAAAGTAAACTTATAATATTCTTTATTTCTAAACTTTCGTTGCTTTAGAATTCTAAAAAATAACCTTAACTTAAAAACAGCAAGACTTATAAAACTCTCTTCCATAATAAATAGGCTTTCTGCTTTTAACATTTGCTTATATCTTTCAATTGAAACACTTTCTTCAAAGTTTTCAAGAACTGATAGGTCTTGATTAATTGTGGCATTCAGCAAAAAAATATTTTTCCCATCATCAAATATTTTTTTAAAATACCAATGATCTAACATATCTAAAGTATAATTTGCATTAAATCCATCAATAGACTTAAAATAATCAACTTTTAAAATAGTACCTGAATTAATTCCACTAATCTTAGATGTAATTATGCCTTCTTGATAATTAAATGGTCTACAAATTCCTCCTAATATAATCTTAGCCGGAGAAATTTTTTGGTTATTTGTTAAAGATTTTACCCTAGGAATAACAGCAACAGTCTTTTTGTCCAATTTATCTACTCTTAACATTTCAACTGCATCAATATATTCTTTTGTAAAACAAGTATCCTGATCTAATAACAACAACCATGAACATTTATTATTTACGGCTAATTTCAATGCATAATTATACGCTTTACTAAGTCCAACGTTTGTGGGATCATGAAAATACTGAACATTAAATTTATTGTAAGAAAAACTCTCTTCAGGATATTGTTTCTCTGAACTATTATCGTAAACAAATAAATTAATCTTTTTATCTAAAGAAGTTTCCAACGTTTTAATTGTTCTTGAATTCTCTAAATTATTTTTATAAAGAATGATAATGACAAATATATCTTCTAGTTTCATATTATTCTATCATTCTTCTTAACCAATTCTCAATTGAATATTTAGAGATAATTTCATTTGGAATTGGAGTGTATTCAGATTCAAAAAAAGACTTTTCTAAAACTGGATTACCACGGTTAATAATTAATATATTGTTTGGATTATAAAAATCGTAGTTTAAAATATCTTCGTTTGTTGTAACTATTTTTCGCTGTGCCCCAATAAGTTCTATTGTTCTCATTGTCAAACCACTTTGAAATGGATGCGCTATATCTAAAGTCACTTTTGAATTTAGGATATTCTGGAAATTTGTTTTAGCCGAAATAGGTTTAAATGTCAAAAAACTTTTATTATTTTTAAGCTGACCTCCAAAAATAGATTGAAAAATGTAACTAAAATAGCCTGTAAACAATATAAATTCATATTTTAAATTATTCTCTTGGCAATATTTGGCAATTTTTTGTATTAAAATCAATCTGTCTGAATGATACCAACCTAAATGATAAATATGATTATTTTGTATGCAATCATTGCTTTGATTTAAATACTCATTTCTAAAAAATAAAGGATTCAAAATAAACTTTTCGTTTTCTACACAATCTAATCGATCAAAAGAATATACTTTATCAAAAAGAATCAATTTTTCATTGACATCTTTTATCCTACGTATTGAATCCCATAAATACAATACATATTTGGCATTGGGATTTTTTGCTTTTAAAATTTCTATTGCATTTCTAGAAAAAGATTCGCCTTTAATGATAAAAACTAAATCATATTTTACATTCAAATTTTCAACAATTCCTAGACTATGTTTCTCTTTGAGAGACTCAATTTTTTGATATTTTTTGAGTCGAGAATACAATCGATATAAAAATGTATTAGGAGGGGTTCCTGAGAAATAATCAATTTTGTAATCTTGCTTTTTAAATTCCTCAATAATTGCATCTTCATAATCATAAAAACCAATACCAATAAATAAAACTCTTTTTTTTGTCATTATAAAATATATTTAAGTAATTGGAATGATTTGTTGTTGTATTATTAAAAATTTTAACTATTTGTTTTTTAGTCAATTAAGATAATTTATATAAAAGTAAAACACGACATTATTTCTTTTTCACTACTTATACTACAAAATTCCCTTTGCCATCCGTTTTTTTCCAACTAGCAGAATCAAAACAATATCTTTTTATTATTTTCGCCGGAGCGCCAACAACAATGCAATAATCTGTAAAATTCCCACCAACAACACTGTTTGCACCTATAACGCAATGCTTCCCAATTTTTGTTCCAGGTAAAATAACTACATTATTATAAATTTTACAATCATCACCAATACTGACTGGAGTAACTATTAATGCGTGTTTCTCAATAGGCAAATCGATATTTTCATATGGATGATTGATATCCGTTATAGTAACATTTGCCGCAATGGCTGTATTTTTTCCAATAAAAATATTTTCAGCACACGTTAAATGCAAATTTTGCTGTATGGTACAATTTTCACTTATTTGAATATGAGGAGAAAAACTAACTCCTTCATAACTCGTTATCCCTTCTATTCTTGAATTAGGCAGAATAAAAACGTTATCAGAAATAGAAATATATTTTGGGGTTATTATCAATGCATTTTTAACAAATGTATTTACACCTAATTTCTTATAACTCCTTTTGTTATAAAAATGCCAAAATCTTCTATATAAAGCGTTATAAATTCTAATCATAATTATGTCTCACTTACTTTTGATTAAAAATTTAGTTTTAATAAAATTTAAATCAATGTTTAAAACTTTAAAACTAAGAAGAATAAATAATAATGAAATAAAAATTTTGATAGTTATATTTGACACTATTTTAAAGTTAAATAAAGTATCATAAACTGTTGGTATCAAAACCACTAATAGCATTAATATAATTTGAGTAATAATATATTTTTTTGTAATAACAGTATTATATTGAAATATAACATTAGAAAATAAAAAAGAAGTTCCAGATGCGATTATGGCGCCATAGCAACCATAATAAGGAATAAAAATAAGATTAAGAGCAACTGAAATAATGGCAGAAATAATAGAAACTAATGATACCATTTTTTGTTTTTTATTTGCTATCATCAAAATAATTAAATATGTATTAATTCCTGAAATAACTACAGAAACAATAAAGAGTGGTACTAATTTATAGCCTTCTCTAAAAGTACCTGAAGTTGCTATCATAAAAAATTCTTTGCTAAAAATAGAAGCTCCAAAAGCTCCAACAAAAATGGCTAATAAATAAATTTTATATAATTTCAGGTTAGTCTCCTGAAAATTTTCATTAAAATATTCTTTAAATAAAATAGGCTCAAATGTTTTATATAAAGCTTGAATTACAATATTTAAAACGGAAGCCAAAGTGATTGCGACAGAAAAAATCCCTAATTGATCTAATGAAATATATCTCTCTAAAATAATTCTATCACTTAAAGACACAAATAAAAAAGCTAAGCTACCAGGCAAAATGGGCAATGTAAAATATAATGCTTCTTTTACTAATTTAAAATTTATCTTGAAAATACTGTTTCTATAAATCATGTAAAAATAGATGAACATGAAAGGAGCATTTACAATTAATCGTGCATAGTAACTTCCTAAAAGCCCTTGATTATAGACGACTACAAAAATATAAACCATCAAAAATTGTAATAGTGTTCTTGAAAGACTCAATATTAAAAACCCTTTGGCATTTTCTTTAACTCTATACAATACTAACGGTATAATAGAGATTACATCGAAGAAATTATTTAAAATTGCTAATTGAAAATAAGGTTTAAATGGAATATTAATATTAAAAAAGTTAATTATAAATGGAAAAAAAAGCATTTGAAGAAGAATCAAAGCGCAATTAAATCCAAAAATAAACAGAAAGATACTACCAATTAATTCTTTTCTTGAATTCTCATCTTTTGAGCCATAATAATGACGTAAAACAAAAGTGTTTAATGATAAGGTTGCAATTACAAATACAAATGTCATTACAGAATTTGTATAGCTCACTATTCCGTATTCATTGGCCGTAAGATATTTTGTTAAAATGGGTAATAATAGAAACGATATAATTCTGGGAACGATTTCTCCTATTGAATAATATAGGGTCGTTTTTACGATTTTTTCAGACATTAAAAAAACGAATTAAAGCATTTGAAGATGATCTCAATTTACTAGTAGTGAATTACCCACAAATTGATCAAATTTATAAGAATCAAAATTTTTAAAAAACAAATTTTCACTCAAATCATCAATAACAAACTCTTTATCGTATGCTTCGACAATCTCATTAGCATTATTTATTAGGTTTATATTTGGCAAATCAAAAACATGTTCATGTCTTCGATAGGTTTGTTTTTTATATATGAATGCTATTTTTTTTAAATGGTAAGCTTCATATAGAGCAGTAGATTGTATAACTAATATTGCTTTTGAAATTTCTAACAATTCATAAACACTATTTTCGTTAGTATAAACCTTTACATTTTCAAAATTTGCAAATTGATCTATGTAATATTGTTTTTCCACAAATTGATTAGGGTGCAATTTAAAATATACCGGAATAGTTTTATTAATATTAACAAAGTCAATTACTATTTTTTTTAAGTTTTCACCAAATACATCAGAACTAGCTACTAGTAATCCATTTACGCTTTTATTTTTATTTTTACTATATTGAGCATTAAAAAAATAAGAATTCCCCATTGAAATAATTTCTTTTATTGGAAAATTTAAATCTTTTGCCCAAAAATCTGAAAATGAAAAAAAATAAGTAGGTAAGTAAATTTGATTTTTTATATAATCAATTTTTTTAGAGTAATTATAGGCCAAGTGGGCATCATCTATAATTCCGTGTTGTACTTCTACTATAGGAATATTTCTTTCTTTAGCGGCAGCAAAAAGTCCTTTTTGAATACCATTTTGAGTGATAAAAATGGCTTTAGGTTTCTTAAATTTAAAAATTACAGAATAATACAAACAATCAATTTTAAAATCTAAGATCAATCTATTAATATCTTCACTTGTGAAGGCAGAATTTGAAAACTCAGCATTGATTAAAGAAATTAGTTCAGAGTAGTCTTTTTTTTGCTGATAAAATATCTTTGTTATCTTTTTGAAAATAGCTATCGGATTAAATAAAGTATTCTGATAATACCATTTTGACTTATTCCGTTCAAAGGTTTCAAAAGCACAATAACTTCCTCGTATATTGTTTAAAATATCACCTAAATTTTGGTCAAAAAACTTATCCTTATCAATCATATTTCGGGAAGATGTAAAAAACAAAAAATCAGGCTTTTTAAATAAAATAAAAACAAAAAAAGATTTAATTTCGTCAAAAATTTGTCTTTTAGTTACTGCTGATTCTTCACTTTTTACATTTGACTTATGATTCCACAATAGGTGATAAAATAATTCAAACCGTATTAGATCCCAATAAAATAAACCATCGGATTGTTTACTAAATAGATTATATTTTTCTTCAAAATCAAAAAAAGTATTTTGGTTAAAACCTGTTTCTGTTTTTTCTTTCTGCATAAGTTATGTTCAAAACATACAATTTAAAAAAATCTCTTAAATTACTATCTAAAAATATTTGAATTACACACTTAGTTGTTATTTGTAAATCAGGCACTTAGAGTTTAAATTATGAAATTTAAAAAGCAAAACTTTTATAGAGATTAGCTATAATTAATAAAAACATGAATTATTGATTATTAGCAATATATAAAATTACTTAAGTGTATAACTCAATAAAAATATTTTATCTATAAACCAAGATCGCTTAATTTAACATTTTTAATATAAATATCTGAATGTCGCCCTTTATATCTATCATGCGATGAGTAATAACTTACCCATAATTCTCCATCCTTGATTACCATTCCTGCATAGCCACAATCTCCACCACTAGGAAAGGTAAGTAACTTTCTATAGTTATTATTAATTAGATCATAACTATAAAGAACTACTTGCATTGCTCTAGAATCACGACCTGTAATTAGCATTTTATTTTCATAAAAAATAAAATTAGGGCCTCCCAATGACAATACTTGTATTTTATCAAAAACTTGCCATGATTTATTATGATCAGTGCTTTTAGCCAAAATAAGATCTGTACTTCTAATTACAGCGTAAAAGTCTCCTTTATCATCCACTCTTATTGTTGCTTCACCTCTAAAAGGAAAAGCTTTTGGAATAATATTTAAGCAATTGAATGCTAACCCATCTGTGCTGTCATATAAATCAAATCCCCATGAACTGTAACCAAATGTATATGCCTTATGTTTATACCAAGTAACTCTCCATGGCCATCCCTCGTTACCTTTTATTTTTGAAATCAAAGGTTTTGAGTTAAGTAACTTAACCTCTTCTAAATCCTCCCAATTGTTTCCTTCTATACAAACAGACCTATAGTCTGAAAAACCTAGCAATTCTTTATCAACATACTTTGACCCGTGTAGGTATAACATTAATTGATCATCATTTACTGAAAACTTTGGGTCTCTTAAATCAATACCATCAACTTTAAAAGTTTTAACTAATGTCCAAATTTCGTTATCTAACCTTGTGTACAAATTAATAACTCCATCTTTGCCAAAAGCATGGCTATCTGACTCTCTAAAAATTAGAAACCATCTCTCCTTAAAATAAACGAGATCAGTAAAGTTATAAGATATGTCGTCAGTAAATGGGACAATCGAATTTAATTTAATACCTTTATTATTTACATTCCTTTCTGAATTTTCTTGAGTGGAACATGAAACTGTAGAAATTACAAATATAACTGTGAGTATTTTTTTTATCATAATTCAGTCTAAGATTTTAATAGTTATATTTAGGTTTAATTTATTTTTCCCATGATTAAAACTTTGACAAAATAAAAAAATTAGTTGTTAAATGCTGAAATGGATATAATTATTGGTCAAACTTATTTAAGGATTTAAAATAAAGTTCTAATACTTTTTCCATCTCAGCTTCGCCTATAATTTTTTCCACAAATTCTCTAAAAGCCCCATCCCCACCTTCTTTGGTTAACAATAAATTTGTATGTTTTTTAACATAATTAGGAGCATTAATAGGGCAAGCACTTATTCCTACATTCATTAAAACCTGAATATCATTAATATCATCTCCTATATAAGCAACATCTGAGATTGAAATATTAAACTTTAGACATAAATCTTTAACAACTTCAAGCTTATTTTTAATTCCCATGAACAAAATATCTATGCCTAATTTATTGGCTCTATTTTGTATAATGTTATTTTTTTCCCCAGTAATAATTCCAACTGGTATAGTAAGTAATCGGCAAAAAAGAATTCCAGCACTGTCTGATGTATTGTATTTCTTAAATTCATTTCCTGTATTATCATAATACATACCGCCATCAGTCCAAACGCCATCAATGTCTGTAAGAATAAGTTTTGGGAGAATCATAAGATCACTTAATAAAATCAGAATAAATTATCTCATTTGCAGAAACATCTTGTTTTAATACCTGCCCTATAAGCTGTTCTTTTTCATCCCACTTCAAACCATCACCTGGACTTAATAAATGCAAATCAACTTCAGAAATAACATGCCCCTTTTTTAAATCTTTTAAAGTTGCAATAGATCTTTCCAATTTAACTTTTGCTGAATGAACAGAATCCGCTATAAATATTTCTTCCTTACCAATAGAAAGTTCAAGATTTCTAATATCTCTAACCATTCTTTCAATTCCTTCTACAGCTAAAGATCCTGCCTGATCAGTACCTTTCATTAATCTATCTAATGTAATGTGCTTTTCAATTATTTCAGAACCCATGGCTACAGCCGCTATTGGAGTTGCAATGCCAATTGTATGGTCTGAATATCCTATAATAAAATCAGAATAATTTTTTTGGAGATATTTTATAGTATTCAAATTAACATTTTCGTATCTAGTTGGATACTCAGATACACAATGAAGAATACCAATATTATTATGATATTTAACAATCACATCTAATGCATTGTCAATTTCTCGTACGCCTCCCATTCCAGTAGAAAGAATAATGGGAATTTTAGTCTCGGCCATAGCATTTAGCAATGGCAAATTTGTTAAATCTCTTGAAGCTACTTTTAGTTTATCAGGAGTAAATAATTTTAATAAACTTAAACATCCTATTGCACACAAAGTCTCAACAAAATCTAAACCATAACTTTTAGCATAATTATAAATTTCAAAATGCTCTTGGTCATCTAATTCTAGAAACTCTCTATGTTCCCCATAAGTTTTACCAAAAGAATGTGGTGTATCATAAGCTTTTGACATTTGGGAAGCAGAAAGTTCTTGGTTTAAATCACGCTTAGTAAGCTTTACTGCGTCCATACCTTTTAGTTTTTTACCAAAAAGTTTATCTACAACTGGTCTCGATGCTACATCGATAATTAATTTTGCAATATCAACTGATCCATTGTGATTTTGACCAATTTCTCCAATAATATAAGTCATTTTGAATATTTTTTTATGTTATTAATCATTTTAATTTTGTACTCCTCATGAGAATCTATAAAACCAATCAAAAAACGAATATCATCTTGTTTACTATATGTAAGGCTATAAAGAGATGCCAAGTAATCAAAATCTTCTTTATCATCTAATGTTAATCTTATATCCTCTCTTAAATGAACCTCAGAAGGGCTATTTAGTAATTTTATATTAAAAATTTGTGGATTAGAATATATAAAATTTGTAACATGTTCTTGATAAATTAGTTCATTCTGAAGATTAGTAGCTTTTAGTAGAGCCTTTAAGGATACAATTTCAGTAAATAATCCTATGTGTGTTTTAATAACTGGAATTCCTAAATAATTACAGTAACTTAAATAATCAATTTCTGGACTATCAAGTTCTTTTATCAAAAAAGATATTAGATTGATATTTAAAAACGGGTTATCAGAACAAATACGTAACAAATGAGTTAATCTTCCATTTACGCCAACCTCAACAAATCTACTCAATACATTTTCTTCACTCCCTTGATAAAACTCAATTTGATGCTTTAAAGCAATTTCAGACAAAACATTATCATTCCTATTAATTGAAGTTGCAAGAATAATTGGATAATTAAAAAATTTAGATTTTAACTTTTCAATTAATATGTCTAATATCGATTTATCTTCATAAAAATTCATTAAAATTTTATTTGGAAGTCTGCTCGAACCAGTTCTTGCTTGTATAACAATACCAAGTGAAATATCTTTTTTTTTTGTCATTTCCCAGTCATTTTAGAAAAACTTAAATTATTATTACTTAAATAGGGATATTAAAGTTTTTTCAAAATTCTTTTAGTAATTAAAAATAAAACAATAAAAAAAACTCCTAGAAATCCTCCTAAAATTATTCCTTTTATTTTACCAAACCGTTCTTTTGCTAACGGTAAAATTGGTCTGTCAATAATTTGAATTAAAGGTGTCTCTTTACGTAAAGTAACTTTTGCCAACTCAGTTTGTTTAACTAATTCTGTTAAGATTGCTGTATTTGCTTGTACATCAACTTGTCTCCTCGCTGATGGTGCTCGACGAACATTAAGTGCTGGATTTAAATTAAATGTATTATCATTGGCAACTGCAACTCCTATAATTGCACCATTAAGTTCCCTTCGAATAGAATCTGTTTGATGTTGTAAAATAGCCATATTCATTCTTGCTTTTTTACTTTTAGTAGTTACGTAAAAATCAGATACTTGTTTGGCTAATGCTTCACAAAAATATTTTGCAAAAAGCTCATTTTGAGAAGTAACATCAATACTAATAATTGAAATTTTTTTGTCTTTTTGAGCGACAGACAAGCCTCCTTTTGACAAACTTTCATACATTTTTCCCATAATACTATCCTGAACGCGGGTGTATGGTTCTCGGTTTGCATTTGGTAAAAATTCTAAACTTGCAAATTTTGGATTATCATTCCAGCCTTTACGCCACTCATTATTCTGAATATACATTTCTGCCAAAGAAATTACCTTTCCATTTACATTAACTGGGGACAACAACGTTTTCTCTACCATTGATCTGGATTTAAATAATTCAGTCAGATTAGAACCCGTAAAAATACTCCCACCTCCGCCACCTAGATCGATACCAAAAGAACTTACTAATCCTAAAGCGCTTCCTAAACCACCTCCGCTTTTTTCATCTTCCAAAGCAAACGACAATGTCGCCGTATAAACAGGCTTTTTAATAATCGAATATGTGATTCCCAAAGCAGCTCCTATTAGTCCGATAAGAAAAATAATTTTCCATTGTGAAAGTAAATATACCCACCATTCTTTTCCTTTTTGCAGTAATTCTTTTAATGAAATTTCATCATTGTTACCTTGCAAATTATTTTCCATATAGAATTCTAAATTTATTTAAAAGCCGTAATGATTAACAATGCTAAACTAGTTAAAACACTACCAATACTTACCCATTCTCCTGTAGACATTTTTTTAGTTTCAGGTTTTTCCGGAACAACAATTTGAGAATCAGGCCTAACTATCGGATAAGACCTGAAGAACAAAAATGAACCTGTCACAGAAGCCTTTCCATTTGGGTAAATGATATATGCCTTTTTTTTCCATCCTTTATTATCAACTCCCCCAACTGCATTTATATAATATTTAAAATTTTTACCTCTTCTGTATGGAATTTCTGAAGTCAATAATACATTTCCAGTAACTTTCACTCCTTCGTTATAAACAGCAACTTCAATTTCGTCTCCGGGGAATAAGGTAACATTTGAATAATGGTTCCTATTCTTTACAATTTTTTCCCAATTGACTGGAATTACTGCATACCTTAATTCATCTTTTAATCTTTTAGACAATTTGTCCTTTACACTATCATTCTCTGCTAAATTTAAATCAATACTTTCAAGTTGATCAATTTGATCTTGTTTAATAGGCCTTTTAATTTTCATACCATCTAAATTAGCAATAGAGGTTAACCCTCCGGCTCTCATAACTACATTATAAATCGTTTCTTTTTTATTGGCTAAAACATATTTACCTGGATAAGCAACTGCACCATTTACTAAAACCATTTGAGGTTTTTCATAAACGGCGATCCTTCTAATATTAATAACATCAAATGGTTTTAATACAAAATTTTTAATTTGTTCATTATTATCAGCAGTGATTTCAAGTTCTACCAGTTCAATACGTTTTGGATCTGCATCATCTATTTCATCTGATTTAACCATTCTTGCTATCTCTACCCTTTTTGATGCAGACCCTGTTAGTCCTCCAACCTGAACTACCAAATCATTTAAAGTTAGATTTTCAAAATATTCATATTCTCCCGGATTTTTTACTTCACCGTCAATCGTCACTTTATATTCTTCCCTGAAATCTAAAATTGAATATACAGTTACTATATCTTCTCTTTTTAATTCTATATCTGAGCTTAAATCTCCAGATAACACAGCACTTAAATCGATGTTTACAATTTCCGTTGTCAAATCTGATTTTAAGCGAATTATTCTGGCTCTTTTACTGTATGCATCTTCTTTGAGTCCTTCTGCTCTCGCAATAAGATCGGAAATCCTCATTCCTTCTGTAAAAGAATAATAGTCAGGTCTAAAAACAGCACCTTCTATCTTAATACGGTTTTCAAATCGATTTAAAATTTTAGTGACTTTAAAAACATCTCCCGATTGAGGTTGATACGAATCAAACTCACTTTCATTTATATCCTGAACCTTAAATTCTTTACCTGTTTTTTGCAAAACATTTACGGAAGCTGTATAGGCGAATTCATTAAATCCAGATGCAAAACTTAATAGATCGGCAAATGTTTCCCCGTTTTTCATTTCAAAAATACCAGGTCGCTTTACCTCCCCTTCAACAGTTACTCTCTGGCTATAAGATGGAATCCTGATAACGTCATTTTCTTTTAAACCAACATTATCAGACTGATCTCCTTTTACCAAAAATCTATAAATATCAATATTTTTATAAACTTTATTATTTCTAATTAATTCAATATTTCTATAACTTCCATTTTTTCCCGGACCTCCCGCTAAATGTAATGCGTTGTAAACTGTTGCTAAGGAAGAAATAGAATAATTTCCAGGTTGCTTACCTCCAACAACAGTAACTTTAATAGTTCTTATACGATTCAAAGTGACACTTACTTGTGACTGACCTGAACGCAAAGTACTGTAAACTTTTGCTATTGCAACCTTAATTTTTTGTGTAGCAGCTTCAATTGACATTCCTGAAACAGAAATTTGTCCGACGTTCTGAATAGTAATGTTTCCTTCAGCACTCACCGGAACGCTAGCATTGTATTCCTGAACACCATAAACACTTACCTGAAGTTCATCTCCTGGTCCTAAAATATAATTTACTGGAGTAGCCAGATTCAAATCTGGTTCAAAATTTAAAGTTGGATTGTCAAACAGCTCCGAGCCAAAAATCAAAGCATTTACTGTATCCTTTATTTTATAGTTCAAAATTTTTTCCTGACTTCTGCCCGAATCATTTTTATTATCCTTGCGATTTTCACTCTTGTTTTTATTTAAAGAACTTGCTGGTCCATCGTTTAGTCTTGTTTTCAGTTTAGCAAATTCCACAGTACTCATTCCTTTTGACAGAGCCATTGGTTCAGCTTGCTCAATAGTCATATTATTACTTTGTAATTGCATTCTTATTTTAGCAATATCGTTATCAGATAAATAATCAACTTTTACAGTACTCAAATCATTTGATTTAATTAAATCCTGAGCATTTATTTGATATGAAAATAAAAAAGTAAAAAATAATACAATAACAGTTGTTATTTTTTTCATATTTATAATATTTAATCCCGATTAAATTAACAAATCGAAGAAGAATTATTTTTTAAGAATATTGTTTTTGATAATAATCTTTATAAGAACCGGAAGTTACATTCTGTAACCAGTCTTCATTATTCAGATACCAATTAATTGTTTTTTCTAAACCTTCTTCAAATGTTACCGATGGTTTCCATCCTAGCTCTTTATTGATTTTTGAAGCATCGATAGCATAGCGTAAATCATGCCCGGGCCTGTCTTTAACATATGTAATTAATTCTTGGGATGTACCTGATTCCCTTCCTAACTTTTCATCCATAATCTGGCATAATAATTTTACCAAATCAATATTTTTCCACTCATTGAAGCCACCTATATTATAGGTTTCATGATTTTTTCCTTCATGAAAGACTAGGTCAATTGCAATGGCATGGTCTTCTACAAACAACCAGTCCCGGGTATAATTACCATCGCCATAAACTGGCAGTGGTTTATTATTTATAATATTATTTATAAACAATGGTATCAATTTTTCAGGAAAGTGATAAGATCCATAATTATTGGAGCAATTAGTTAAAACATAAGGCAAGCCATAAGTTTCGCCATAAGCTCTTACAAAATGATCGGAACTTGCTTTTGAGGCTGAATAAGGAGAATTTGGGTCATAAGCTGTAGTTTCTGTAAAAAGACCTTCAACACCAAGAGAACCATAAACCTCATCAGTACTTATATGATAGAATCTTTTTCCTTCAAAATTGTTTTTCCATTGGTTTTTTGCAGTGTTTAATAAATTCATCGTACCAATGACATTAGTTTTTACAAATGCTAATGGATCTTCTATAGATCGATCAACATGCGATTCAGCCGCTAAATGCAAAATACCATCAAAATTATGAATTGAGAAAAGCTCCTTTATAAAAGTTTCATCTACGATATCTCCTTTTATAAAAGTATAATTTGGTTGATTTTCAATATCTTTGATATTCTCCAGATTACCTGCATATGTTAAAGCATCTAAATTATAAATATGATATTCCGGATATTTATTTACAAAGCGTCTCACGACATGTGATCCAATAAAACCGGCTCCGCCCGTTATGAGAATTTTTTTCATTTTGAATTTCAATTAATTTAATAATTCTGAATTTTGTTTTTCCAACTTATTGTATATATCCTTCACATCTTGCGAATTTTCTTTTTGCAAGATTAAATTAGCACTCTCAGTATAAACAAAAATAATGTTTTTTAATCCCAAAAAGGTAGTATGTTTTTCACAACCTATTACCATATTACCATTCTCATCAACAGGATGACTTTTTGAAACTAAATATTCATAAACAGATTCAAACGATCCCAAATCTGACCATGAAAAAGATGCTGGCACTACTTTTATTTTTTTACTTCTCTCCATTACAGCATAATCAATACTAATGGATGGGATTTCCAATGATAAATCTAAATCTAAGAAACCATTTTTACTTGCTTCCCAAACTGCTTTTGATTTTTCATAAACTTCAGGCTGAAACTGTTTTAATTCGTTTAGCAAAACTTGGGCTCTAAAGCAAAACATACCACTATTCCATAAAAAATTCCCTTTCGCAATAAAATCTTTTGCTGTAGTTTCGTTAGGTTTTTCCCTAAATGAAATTACTTTATCTCCCTTTGATTCTATATACCCATACCCTGTTTCTGGCTTTGTTGGAATAATCCCAAATGTTACAATAAAACCATCTTCTGCTTTTAAAACTGCTTCTTGGATGGCCGTATTGTAATCTTCCATTCTATCAATAATATGATCGGAAGGCGTTACAATTAAAATATCATCCGGATCAGCTGCAAAAGCTGCAAAAGCTATAGCCGCCGCTGTATTTCGAGGTGTAGCTTCAACAATGTTAACATAAGAAGTTTTTGTCTTCTCCATCACCTTACCACTTAAATGGTGATTGTCTACATTTCCAACTACCATAACTTTATCAGCTAAATGGCTGTTGCGCTCAACGGTCATTTCGAATAACGATTTATTTTCAAAAATTTCTAAATATTGTTTTGGCTGGCTTTTACGAGACAATGGCCATAATCTGCTGCCTATTCCTCCTGTTAAAATTACATGTATTATTGAATTATTTGTTTTCATTTCTTTTCCAATTAAGAGAGAGTTTTTAAATACTATAATCTATTATCAGCTATAGTTCCTAAAACTCCCTTTACATCATAAATTAAACTATTTAATTTTTGTAATTCTAAAAAATTTAATTTTAGAAATTCTGAATGTGCGACTCCTAAAACTATTGCATCAAATTTTTTTACAGGAAGGTTTTTTACTGTCTGCAATCCATATTCCTTTTTCACTTCTTCAATATTAGCTAAAGGATCGTAGATTGTAACTGAAATTCCATATTCTTTTAGTGCTTTTACTACATCTACTATTTTGGTATTTCTTACATCCGGACAATTTTCTTTAAAAGTAACCCCAAGCATTAAAAGTTCTGCCTCATTTACTGATATCCCTTTTTTAATCATCAATTTAACAATCTGGGATGCAACATATTCTCCCATGCTATCATTTAAACGACGTCCTGCCAAAATTATTTCAGGATGATATCCAAATTCTTGAGCCCTTTGCGCTAAATAATACGGATCTACACCTATACAATGTCCACCAACCAGACCGGGTTTAAAAGGTAGAAAATTCCATTTTGTTGCTGCTGCTGCCAATACTTCTTGTGTATCAATATTCATAAGATTGAATATCTTAGCCAATTCATTAACAAAAGCAATATTTATGTCTCGTTGTGAATTCTCTATAACTTTTGCTGCTTCTGCTACTTTTATGTTTGGAGCGAGATAAGTCCCTGCAGTAATTACCGATTTATAAAGTGCATCCACTTTTTCTCCAATTTCCGGAGTAGATCCTGAAGTTATTTTAAGAATTTTTTCTACTGTATGTTCCTTATCTCCAGGATTGATTCTTTCAGGTGAATATCCTGCAAAAAAATCTTCATTAAATTTCAATCCTGATACTTTCTCTAAAACTGGTACACATTGTTCCTCGGTTGCACCTGGATAAACAGTTGACTCGTAAATTACAATATCATTTTTTTTTAAAATTTTCCCAACCGTCTCGCTAGATTTATACAATGGTGTTAAATCCGGGCGATTATTTTTATCTACTGGAGTAGGAACAGTTATTATAAAATAATTACAGTCCGCTAAATGGCTTATATCTGAAGTACAATATAATCCTTTTTGATAAGGAACATCAACCAAAACATTTTGTAAAACAGCATCTTCAACTTCTAAAGTACTGTCTGTTCCTGATTTCAAACTTGTAATTCTGGTTTGGTTTATATCAAATCCTGAAACAGAATATTGTGTTGCAAATAAACGAGCTAAAGGCAAACCAACATAACCTAAACCAATTACAGCTATCTTTATGTTATTATTCATATTTTTCCTTAATTTCTTTTATCATGTTGTACGGCTTCGCCATTCAAAGTCACATAATATGACATGAATAATCTGGAATTGGATTCCGGCAAATATAGCACAATAAGTCAATTTAATCAACTCTCAAAAAATTTATAACTAAAAAAAGAACCTAAAAATCACAAAAAAACTCAACCCATTATAAGTCAACAAATAATGATGTGTGCTCTAAAAAAACAAAAAATCACTAAAATTAGTGACCTTTTGTTTTTGTTTTTTATGTAAGCTAATGGAATTCAGATCATTTTTTTCTTATATTCATTTTTAAAACACATCCTAATGACTCTAAAACCAATATATAATGTGTATTTGAAATTTCCTGTACTATTGCATCCTGACTGCTAAACACTCCGGTTTCTAATTTTATTTTATCCCCTTTTTTATACGGCAAAACCAAAACTTCGGAAATATCTACATCTAAAAGACTTTTTTTTATTGTTTCAATTTCCTCATCTCTTACTATTGCAGGTTTTCCTAGCCAAAATAAGTATCGAATAACTCCTGCTACTTTAAATACAGAAGTTCTATTGGCATCTGGCAAATGAACAAAAACATAGGAATTAAAAAGTGGTCCCTCGACTTTCTTCTTTCTATCCGACCATTGTTTTATTTGTGTAATTAAAGGGCAATAGCACTCAATACCTATTTGATTTAGCCTTTCAGCTACTTTCCTTTCCCATTTAGGCTTTGTATAAACAACATACCAATTCATTTTGATTTATTTTAAGAACCTATTCCTTTGTAGATAAATCCAATTAATTCTAATTCTTTTGCGTTTAATATATTTCTACCGTCAAAAATGAAAGCTGGCTTCTGCATTGAATCGTATATTTTTTGCCAATTATAATTCGTAAACTCATCCCATTCTGTAAGAATAGCAATCGCATGTGCTTCCTTACAGGCTTCATAAGCATTATCAAAAGAAGCAACAGCATTCGCATTATCAATGGCGTTTCTTGTTTCTAAATAATCCAGATCATTCAGGATTTTATTTCGGGATACTTTAGGATCATAGACAGAAATTTTTGCCTGTTCATTGATTAAATCATCTGCAATATATATAGCGGCAGATTCTCGGGTATCATTTGTATCTTTTTTAAATGCCCAGCCTAAAAATGTTATTTTTTTTTCAGCAACAGTGTTATAAAGCGTCTGAACAATTTTATTCGAAAATCTTCTTTTTTGATGATCATTCATAATGATTACCTGTTCCCAATAATCAGCAACTTCATTTAGTCCGTAAGTTTTTGCTATATAAACTAAGTTCAAGATATCTTTTTGAAAACAAGAGCCTCCAAAACCTACTGATGCTTTTAAAAATTTTGAGCCGATTCTACTGTCCATACCAATAGCACGAGCAACCTCATTCACATTTGCCCCTGTTTTCTCGCACAATTCTGACATTGCGTTAATAGAAGAAATTCTTTGCGCCAAAAATGCATTTGCCGTAAGTTTAGACAATTCCGAAGACCAAACATTTGTGGTTAAAATTTTATCTCTGCTTACCCAATTTGAATAAACATCAACTAAAGCATTAATAGCAGATTTACCTTCTGGTGTTGTGTCACCACCAATTAAAATTCTATCCGGATTCAATAAATCCATAACTGCTGTACCTTCTGCCAAAAATTCGGGATTAGAAAGGATTTGAAACTGCACTCCATTTCCTGTATTATCAAGAATACTTTTTATAGCTTCAGCTGTTCTGACAGGCAATGTGGATTTTTCCACGACAATTTTATTTTCTTTGGCAACTTTTGCAATTTGCCTTGCGCATAATTCGATATATTTTAAATCCGCAGCCATTCCTTTCCCTTTACCATATGTTTTGGTTGGTGTATTTACCGAAATAAAAATAACCTGTGCCTCATCTATAGCTTTTTCAACATCTGTTGAAAAAAAAAGATTCCTTCCTCTTGCTTCAGCTACAATTTCAGAAAGCCCTGGTTCATAAATTGGAATATTGTCCGTATTCGGATCATTCCATGCATTAATTCTTTGTTCATTTAAATCGACAACAGTAACTTTAATATGAGGGCATTTTTGTGCAATCACTGCCATAGTAGGCCCTCCAACATATCCTGCACCAATGCAGCAAATTTTTGTAATTTCCATTTAATATCTTTTAAATTAACTTTATTTTATCTTAAATTATTCCAATACCAATTCACAGCATCCCTGAGACCAGCTTGTAAAGAATATTCCGGGTTATAACCCAACAATCTTTTTGCTTTATCAATACTTGCTAATGAATGCGGAATGTCACCTACTCTATTGACACCATAAATAATTTCTACATCAGCAATTTTGGAATCAAATTCAGTTAAATATTGTTGTAGGTATCCAACCAAATCATTCAAAGTATTCCTGTCTCCAAATGCAGTATTATAAACAGTATTAATTGCATCGGGATTTTCACTTGAAATAGCCAGATCATTCATTTGAATTACATTATCTATATAAGTAAAATCTCTTGAATAATTTCCATCGCCATTTATTACCGGACTTTCATAATTCATGAGCTGCATCACAAATTTTGGAATTACAGCAGCATATGCTCCTTTTGGATCTTGTTTTCTTCCAAAAACGTTAAAATAACGCAACCCAATTGTTTCCAGTCCATATGTTTTACTGAAAATTTCAGCATACAACTCGTTTACATATTTTGTAATTGCGTATGGCGACAATGGTTTTCCTATTACTTCTTCAACTTTAGGCAATCCTTCAGAATCTCCATAAGTAGAGGAACTCGCTGCATAAACAAAGCGTTTAACTTTTGCATCACGTGATGCGACTAACATGTTTAAAAAACCAGAAACATTAACATCATTGGTCGTAACAGGATCATTGATAGACCTGGGTACAGAGCCTAATGCGGCCTGATGCAACACATAATCAACTCCTTGGGCCGCTAAATTACAATCGTTTATATTTCGAATATCACCTTCTATTAATTTAAAATTTGGATTTGACATGAAATCTTTTAAATTATGATGATGCCCGGTAGAAAAATTGTCCAAACAAATTACTTTTTGTCCCTTCTCCAAAAAGTACTCACATAGATTAGAACCTATAAATCCTGCTCCTCCTGTTATTAAAATTGAATTTTGAATCAAATTTTTCATCTATTTCAATTTATTTTTTATTGAATTTATTAAAAACAGACTTTATAAAACCTTCTTTTACTTCCTCTTCATGATATCCATTAGAATATGCTCCATATCCATAACCATAGCCATATGCTGATCCATACTTTGCTTTATTTTCAAATCCATTCAAAACAATACTTACATTAGTTAATTCCCCTCTTTTTACACGATTATTCAACAGCATAATCATTTCCTTTTTTGTATAATTTTGCCTTACTACATATAGGGTAACATCGCTAAACTCAATCAATTCTAATGCGTCAGAAACAAGTCCAACCGGTGGTGTATCAAGTATGATATAGTCATAGTTTTTTTTGAGTTCATCTATAAATTCCTTCATTGTTTCGCCTATAATTAATTCCGAAGGATTTGGAGGAACTGGTCCCGAAAGAATAACATCCAAATATGGGATTTTAGTTTTATTTACAATTTCTGCAAGGCTTTTTTGTTTTATTAAATAATTAACAACCCCGAAATTATTTATTAAATTAAATTCTTCGCTTAATTTTGGTTTTCTCAAATCCAGACCCACTATAACAGTTCTTTTTTCACTCAATGCAAATACGGTCGCTATATTTATAGAGCAAAATGTTTTTCCTTCACCACTAATAGAGGAAGTAATCATTAATGTTTTTGCACCATCAAGCTGTTGCTTTTTATATAAAAATTGTAACGACGAACGTATTGCCCTAAAGGCTTCTGATAATGGCGATTTAGGTTTATCAAAAACGGCTAAACTTGATTTTTCTTTATTTACACCAACCACACCTATCAATGGGATTTGGGTCTGATTGGTAATATCATCCGTATTCTGAATAGAATTATTGATAAAGAAAAGTATGAAAACTATAATTAAAGGAATTAAGATACCTAAAAATAAAGCCAGTACATAATTCACAGAAGTTTTTGGACCAATTAGCCCTCCTCCTATATCTTTAGCAGGATCTATAAAATAAATATCCGATAAATTAGATGCTTTTACAATATCGGCCTCATTTCGTTTCTGTAAAAAAGTACTGTAAATATTGTCGCTTAAATCATATTTTCTTTTTATTTTTAACAGTTCTTGCTGCTCCTCGGGAAGTTTTTTTATAGTACTTTCTACCTCCCCAATTTTACTGCTGATTATTGCCAAATCATATTGTAAAGAAGATTTTGCGGTAGCGATGTTCTCTAACAAAACATTTTTAACAGCTATCATCTGATTGTCAAAATCCTTGAAAATCTTATCACTTTTTACTGCGTAAGACATTTCAGATCTTTGAGTTGACAAAGTTATAAGTTTAGAAATATTTACAACAATATTAGGGTCTTCAATACCAGCCACGGATGGAGCAGGTAATTTAGAATAATCTACACTGTTTCTAAGATATGCTTTTAATGAATTGTAGTAGGCAATTTTTCGGGTAACTTCATCTTTCTGCACATCGAAACCAGAGATTTTATCAGAAAACTTTCCTCCCCCCTGTTCAATATCATAAATATTTTTATCTTTTCTAAATGATTTTAATTCATTACCTGTTTCCTTTAATTGAGACTCCATAGCTACAAGTGTACTATCAATAAAACTGATTGTATTGGTAGCGAATTGATTTTTACTATCGAGTTGCATCTTAATAAGCATTTTAACAGTCGAATTCAAATATTCTACCATTCTGGCTTTGTTTGTGCCATTTAAAGACAATGTAAGAATAGACCCCCCTTTTTCCGAATCAACATTAATTCCTCTGTAACGAGAAACAGTACCGTCAAAATTGTTAAATCTTATAAAATATTCTTTGCCTTTGTAAAATCCAGGGTTATCTTTTATCTCAAGTTTCCAATTTAAAAAAGGTAATGAAACTTGTTTCCCTACTTTATACTTTTTGACAAATTCAATGGGCTCAACTGCTGTTTGACTATAACTATTACTTGAATAGGTAAATAATGAAACCGAATTATTTTCAAAAGGTATTCTAATTTCATATTCATTTTCACTTATAAATCTAATTCCAATTAACGAACCTGATAACTGAGGTTTCGATTTATCAATATTAATATAAAAAGGAGTTGCTCCATAAACATCAATCATATTATACTTCCCCTGCTCGAGATAATCAATATAATACTGCAATTTATCCACAACTATTTCATTATGGGATCTTGATTGTAAAATAGTTGAGACACCTGTTACCTGATCTGAAATCCCTCCCCAATTAAAAACTAAACTTGTATTAGAGGTAAAAAAAGGATTGCTTTGCTCTTTAATAGAAATTAAAGTTTGCATTGCATATATCTTCTCTTTGCGAATGTTTACCTGATAAGCAATTGTAAATGCTATTAGTAAACTTATTAAAAACAATTTCCAATAGCCTCCGATTTTAATCAAAAAACCTTTAAAGTCAAAGCTTTTATGGTTTTCAAAAATCGAAAAATCTTTTATATCTAACATGGTGTGAACTTAATTTTTAATTTTTCAACAATAAATAAACCGTTGTTGCTAAAGACAACAAAGTAATAATTGTTCCTATTGATTGTATTCCTGTCTGACCAGTCCCCCACGTTTTTTGTTTTAATGGTTTCACATATACATAATCATTTGGCTGTAAATAATAATAAGGTGATTTCATTACATTTACATCGGTAAGATCGACATCATTCATTTGTACCCCTGTAGGTGTTTGTCTTATTACGGTCACCGATTTTCTATTACCAACTGTTGTAATATCACCTGCATTTGCAATAGCTTCCATAATGTTTACATGTTCCTGAAACAATGTTTTTGTTCCGGTACTTCCAACTTCTCCGTTAATAGTATATCTAAAGCCTGCTAATTTAACGGTAACAAATATATTTGCTTCTGCTTTAAAATATTCTTCGAGTAATTTTTTTTCAATTTTTATGCGGACTTCTTCAAGGGTATACCCAATAACGTTTATCTCCCCTAAAATTGGCATTCTGATATTACCGTGATCATCAACCGTAAATCCTTGAAAATACAATCCTGATTCTGATTTACTATTATTTCCTGAAGCAGAATTTTCTGAAGAACTAAAAATACTAACTAGTTTAGGATCTATTGCCTTTATATCTACACTCAAAATATCGTTTGCCTGCAACCTGTAGGGTTTTGATTCTACAGATAATACTGTAGTTTGATTATCTGAAGTTCCTTTATCTTGTAAATACACTAAATCTTTTACGGGAATACATGAAGTAAACAGGACGCTAATTAATAGTAATATATAAAAACCGTTTTTTGTCATTTTTTAATTTTTATCAGCAAATATAGCTTTTCCTTTAATTATGAGAAAATCTTGATTGCATACGTTTTTATTTTAAATGTTTTTAAATGTTTTTTCAAAAGGAACACGATGTAAAATACTTCTTCCAAGTGTGACTTCGTCTGCATATTCTAATTCATCTCCAACTGATATTCCACGTGCAATAGTTGAAATTATAATTTCAGATTCAGCTATTTGTTTATAAATGTAAAAGTTAGTTGTGTCTCCTTCCATTGTTGAGCTTAACGCAAAAATAATTTCCACGACCGTTCCTGATTTTACTTTTTCTACTAAGCTCACAATATTTAACTGACTTGGGCCCACTCCTTCAATTGGAGAAATCTTACCTCCTAAAACATGATAAATACCTTTATATTGCCCGGTATTTTCTATTGCCATAACATCCCGAATATCTTCGACAACACAAATTGTTTGTTGATTTCTCGATGAATTGGCACAAATTTCGCAAACTTTTGTATCAGAAATATTATTGCAATTTTCACAGAACTTAATATCCTGACGCATATTTAAAAGCGCCTGAGATAAAAAACCGGTTTGTTCTTTGGGTTGTTTTAATAAATGCAAAACAAGTCGCAATGCTGTACGTTTACCAATACCAGGTAATTGCGACATTTCGCTGACAGCCTTTTCTATTAGTTTTGATGAAAATTCCATATTAACAAAAGTAATACTTTTAATGTTTTTTTAAAGTATAGCCCCAGACACAGTAACGTCATCCTTTTTCTGACTGCTTCCAGCCTGAAAAGACATGGTGGATCGCCCGAAATAGCTCTTAAAAAAAACTAATATTGATTAGTGGCGAGCAAAACTAAGGTACAGGCAACTTCTGCCTTAATATCGTTTAAATCAAGTAACTGATACAATTCGGGATTTTCTGTTCCCGGGTTAAAAATTACTCTTTTTGGCTGAGCTTCGATGATATAATTATAATAATCCCGCTGACGAACAGGGTTTAAGTACAAAGTTACAGTATCAATATTTTTAACTGGAATTGCCTTGGTGTGAATTTTTACCCCAGCAACTTCACCTACATTCTGGCCTATTGCCAAAACGGTGTGACCTTTTTGCGTTAACATATTTATAGCTTTAAAAGCATAGCGTTCAGGTTTAGTCGTTGCTCCCAGAACTAAGGTTTTTTTATTTTTCATTATTTTTAAATATGCTACAAAAGTAATCAAAAAAAAACATTAATTCCTCTGCATTATTGATAGAGAGATCTTAAGATAAAAAACTATATCCTAACATGAATTTGAAATAAGATCTTAAATTTTGACTATTTTTACACTACTAATCAAAAAAAATATGGATTTATTTATCTACTTATTTGCTGCTCTTTTCTCTGTTTTAAACCCTATTGGAACCGTTCCTATCTTTGTTGGATTAACACATGATGATTCAAAAAGAGAACGTTCCAGAATTTCATTATGGACCGCTATAAATGTTTTTATTATCCTGATGGTCTCTTATTTTATTGGTCAGTATGTTTTGACTTTTTTTGGAATTAGTATTGATGCTTTAAGAATTGCCGGAGGAATAGTGATTGTGAATTCAGGATTTTCATTGTTGTCGGGAAAATTTAATAAGAAACGAGGAATCAATAAAAAAATTGAAACTGATGCACAAAAAAGAAATGACATTGCCTTGACACCTTTGGCTATTCCAATGCTGGCGGGTCCCGGATCTATTTCTTTATTGATCGCTTTTTATCAGGAACATCATCAAATAAACGAAATTATTATTTCGAGTTTAGCTATTTTAGCAATTGCGATTGCCATTTTTGCTATTTTGAAAAGCGCACATTACCTCGCCAGAATACTGGGTGCATCCGGAATTGTGGCAATTTCCAGAATTGTTGGATTTATTGTAATCTCTATTGGAATACAATATATAGTAAGCTCCATTATTAATATTATTAAAGGAAATCTGATGTAGATTATTTCATTCATATAAAAACAAAAAAGGGATAAAAGCGTGAATCTTTTATCCTCTTTTGTTTTATTAATAATATTTTTAGTTTCTTGGTAAAAACACTTCCGCTATCATACATCTGGCACTTCCTCCTCCACAAGCTTCAATTGTATCTAAACTTGAACTTAAAATCTCGGCATGGGTTTCTAATTGTTTAATTTGTTTTGGAGTTAAACTTTGATGTGCAGATGCACTCATAACAATATATTTTTTGTCATTTGCACCTTTAACTTCCAACATATTACCTGCAAAATTATTTACTTGTGCTTCAGTGATTAAAATGATTTCCTTCTTATCAGCTTGCAAGTTTTCCAGAACCATTTTGCGTTCTTTTCTATCATCA
The DNA here is from genome assembly GCF_031457575.1 of Flavobacterium piscis. Taxonomy (GTDB): domain Bacteria; phylum Bacteroidota; class Bacteroidia; order Flavobacteriales; family Flavobacteriaceae; genus Flavobacterium; species Flavobacterium piscis_A. The sequence continues at coordinate 351,255 of NZ_JAVDWQ010000002.1, forward strand.
ATGCAATCAGCACAAATTACAACAAATGTTTCCCCTAAGCACATCATTACATTCGTATGGTATATTAATTTACGTTCTCCATCAACTGTCTGAAATGCCTCAAAAATTACCGGTGCATAATCAAAATCTTCACAAAATTCAATAAACAATTCTTCATCAGCACGAGGTGATAAAGCACAATAAGCTTTAGCATTGACTCTGTCTAAAAGCAAACTACCCGTTCCTTCCAGAAAAAAGCCATCTTCTTCCGCAGACGTATAATCCATGATATTATTAATCTCAAAGCCTTTTTCTTCTAAAATATCCAAAATATCTTCACGGCGTTCCTGACGACGGTTTTCAGCAAACATTGGATACAAAGCCACATCTCCGTTTTCATGAAATGAAACCCAGTTGTTTGGAAAAATGCTATCTGGTGTATCAGTTTCCAGATTATCTTCAATAACCGTAACGTCAACCCCAACCGATCTCAATTTTTCTACAAAAACATCAAACTCTTGTTGTGCTTTAGCATTTACCGTACTTGGCAAAAGCCCGTCTAAAACTTTTTGATAATAATTATTAATAGCTGTTTGCTCATTCATTCTGAAAGCAACAGGTCGAATCATTACAACTGTATTGGTTGTTTGTTTCATGTTTTTGATATAAAATTAATCTCTAATTAATGGTAAAGTCGAGCATCTCAATAATCCTTCTTGCTTTGCAATTTCAGCATACGGAATTTCTTCCACTATAAAACCATTTGCACGCAGCCAATTATTTAATCTAGTAAAATTTTTCTCTGAAACTACTACGTTTTCATCAATTGAAAACACATTGGAAAACATATTATACATTTCATTTCTTTCAATATGAAATAAATTCTCTCTCCCAAAAAGATTAACTAAATACATATAATCAGCTTCTTCGCGGAAACCTCTTTTATAAATTATTCCTTTATTTTTTCCAACTGGCTGAAAACAACAATCTAAATGTAAAGCGTTATCTCGGGCTTCAATCTTAGATTTAACCAAATCAAAATCTTTTACAACCTTGTTCGGAAACAATTCTTTAATAAAATTTACACCATGCATATTAGTCCTTGCAGTAATATAATCTTTATAGTCACTTCCTTTATAGGTTCCAATGAAAACATGATCGTTCCATAACATAACATCTCCGCCTTCAATATGAACTTCTTCTGGCGGACGAACTACCTTCATTGGATTAATTTGATTTATAATATATTGAATTGCATCAAGTTCACGCTCCCTATCTGGTAAAATATTAGATTTTACAAAAATATCATCAATCACAAAACCAATATCTCTTGCAAAGATTTGATTATAATTATCAATCATTTCAGGGCGATAAACAGTTACATCATATTTTTGAAACACACTATTAAAAGCATCCATTTCTGCAATCATATCTTTTTCGACAGGATATGTTCCTGCTTTAATATGTTCCAATGATTTGGGATCATAAGCCTCATCTATTGATGGTGTTGGCCCATTATGAACGGCAGAACCCAAAACTACAGCACGTAATCTTGATGTTTCATTCTTTATATTTAATTGCAACATAAATGTATTAGATTTTGTGCAAATATAAAAAAAGCTTCACAGTTAAGTGAAGCTTTTGAAATGATTTTATTTTTTAGACTTAAAGTCTCTTAGCGGATGTCCTGTATAAATTTGCCTTGGCCTACCAATTGGTTCTTTATTTTCACGCATTTCTTTCCATTGTGCAATCCAGCCCGGTAATCTTCCAATTGCGAACATAACCGTAAACATATCTGTCGGAATCCCTAATGCTCTGTAAATAATTCCAGAATAAAAATCAACATTTGGATATAAGTTTCTCGATTTGAAGTAATCATCTTCAAGAGCTGCAGCTTCTAATTTTTTAGCTATTTCTAAAATCGGATCTTCAACCCCCAAAGTTTCTAATACTTCTTTAGCTGCTTTTTTAATGATTTTCGCTCTTGGATCAAAATTTTTGTAAACTCTGTGACCAAATCCCATTAAACGGAAAGGATCATTTTTATCTTTTGCTTTTGCTAAAAATTTATCTGTATCTCCACCATCTTTATTGATTTCTTCTAACATTTCAAGAACAGCCTGATTAGCTCCTCCGTGAAGAGGCCCCCAAAGAGCAGAAACTCCGGCAGAAACAGAAGCAAATAAACCAGCATGAGAAGAACCTACCATTCTTACTGTAGAAGTAGAGCAGTTTTGTTCGTGATCAGCATGTAAAATAAATAATTTATCTAATGCATCGATAACAACAGGACTTGCTTTGTAAGGACCTGTCGGTAATTGAAACATCAATTGCATAAAGTTCTCTACATATCCTTTTGTATTATCGTAATAATTTAATGGATAACCCATAGATTTTCTGTAAGTCCATGTAGCAATTACAAGAAACTTAGCCATTGTTTTACAAATAGCTTCATACATTTCTTTTTCATTTTCTACATTTACTGCTTTTGGGTTAAATGCTGTTAAAGCACTTGTTAAAGCAGATAAGACCCCCATTGGATGAGCCGTTTTTGGAAAACCATCAATGATATTTTTCATTTCTTCGTTTACCAAAGTATGTTTTTTAATATCATTTTCAAATTGTTCTAATTCCTGAGCAGTCGGTAACTCCCCAAAAATTAAAAGATAGGAAACTTCAAGAAAATTAGCTTTTTCAGCTAAATCTTCGATTGAATACCCTCTGTAACGTAAAATTCCTAATTCTCCGTCTAAGAAAGTGATTTCACTTTTACAAGATCCTGAATTTTTGTACCCTGGATCAATTGTAATAATACCTGTTAAATCACGTAATTTGTTAATATCGATAGCTGATTCATTTTCACTTCCAGTAATTATTGGAAGTTCAATTTTTTGACCATCTACTTCTAATGTAGCTATTTTTGACATAATATATCGGAAATAAATCTTTAAAATAATAATTTATCAAATCTAAGGAATTTAAGACTAATTAAAAAAGGAATAATGCTATGAATTTGTTAAAACTCCAAAAAAAAACCATTCGCAAAATACGAATGGTTTAATTCTACACTATAAATCTTATATTTATTTAATCTTGAATGCATTTAATCCCGGAAAATATGCCGTATTTCCCAACTCTTCTTCTATTCTTAATAATTGATTATACTTTGCCATACGATCAGAACGTGAAGCAGAACCTGTTTTAATCTGACCACAGTTTAAAGCTACTGCTAAATCAGCAATAGTATTGTCTTCTGTTTCTCCTGAACGATGAGACATTACTGAAGTATACCCTGCATTTTTAGCCATATTTACAGCTGCAATAGTTTCAGTTAAAGTACCTATTTGATTTACTTTTACCAAAATTGAATTTGCAATACCTTTTTCGATTCCAGTTGATAAACGTTCAACGTTAGTAACAAATAAATCATCACCAACTAATTGTACTTTATCACCGATTTTTTCAGTCAGCAATTTCCATCCATCCCAGTCATTTTCATCCATTCCATCCTCAATAGAAATAATTGGATATTTGGCAACTAATTCAGCTAGATATTCTACTTGTTCAGCAGAAGATCTTACTTTACCGGTTTCTCCTTCAAATTTAGAATAATCGTATTTACCATTTACATAAAATTCAGCAGAAGCACAGTCAAGAGCAATCATAATTTCGTCACCGAAAGAATATCCTGCATTTTCAACTGCTAATTTAATTGTATCTAAAGCATCTTCAGTTCCACCTGCCAAATTTGGCGCAAAGCCTCCTTCATCGCCCACAGCTGTACTCAATCCCCTGTCATGTAATACTTTTTTCAAACTATGAAAAATCTCAGTTCCCATTTGCATAGAATGTGAAAAAGAAGTAGCTTTTACAGGGAAAATCATGAATTCCTGAAACGCAATTGGAGCATCAGAATGTGAACCACCATTAATAATATTCATCATTGGCACAGGCAAAGTATTTGCAGAAACTCCACCTACATATCTGTATAATGGCAATCCAAGCTCATTAGCAGCAGCTTTTGCAGCAGCCAAAGAAACCCCAAGAATAGCATTAGCCCCTAATTTTGATTTATTTGGTGTACCATCTAAATCAATCATTAGCTGATCTATAGTGTTTTGTTCGAAAACAGAAGTCCCAACTAATTCTTCAGCAATAACAGTATTTACATTATTCACTGCATTTAAAACTCCTTTTCCAAGAAATGCTTTTCCTCCGTCACGTAATTCAACAGCTTCATGTTCTCCAGTTGAAGCTCCAGATGGAACAGCAGCTCTTCCTAAAACTCCATTTTCTGTAATAACATCAACTTCAATAGTAGGATTACCTCTGGAATCAAAAATTTGTCTTGCGTGAACTTTTATTATAATACTCATTATTTTTTAGTTTTTAGTTTCTAACACGCAAATATATTCTAACTTTTTCATTCTAATCAAAAAAATATCGAATTTTATTAACGATAACGTTGTAATCTTTACAATAACACAAATTTTCCTGGCTGATAGAAAATTAGAAAAGACAAATTCTTTATTTTTCTATTTGATATTTCTACCTGTTAAAAACACCTCTAAATTGATACAATAACCTTTCTATTAATCTTAAATCTTCAGTAATTATGTCTGCAGAACCAGACATTTCTTGCTGAAAAACAATCTGTCTTTTATATGATGTTTCCAAACCACTTGGCAAAGAAACATCAACAAGAAGATTTCCGTCTTTATCAGGCGTTAACGAAATTGCTTTTACTTCTCCCATAACAATTCCAAATTCTCTATCTGGATAATTAGCCAGTCGAATATTTACAGATTGTCCTGTTTTGATTTTACCTGAGTTTAAAGCCGGAGCTCTTAATTTCCCTATATATCCATTTTCATTAGTTGGAATAATTGTAAAAACATTTTCCCCAGCATTCACAATTTGATTTTCGGCCCAAAGTTGCAAAAAACTTACCTTTCCATCAATTGATGAACGTAAAACGTAATTTAACTCCCAATCCTTAATAGCCTTTTTAAGCTGATAAAAAGATTGAATTACATTGCGCTTTAAATTTACGCTTTCTTTATTTTCATTAATTCGTGTAGTCTTATTACTTCTATTTAATTCATTTAGTGAAGATTTTAATTGCGAAATTGTACTCAAAACACTCTTGTAATTTTTTTGAGACTGTAAATAGATTAACCTTTGTTTCTCAATTTCTTGCTCTGAAACAATCCCTTTATTATATAATATTTCGTAACGATTAAGGTCGTTTTTTTGAAGTTGTAATTCATTTTGATTAATTTCTTTTTGCGATTCTAATAAATTCAAACGTTGTTTTAACTGAATAGCTTCATAATTTTGCGCCTCTTTTTCTACTTGGTACGGATGCAAATTAGCATTCAATTCATCAGTAATGCTTTCTTTTTGAAAAATAGCAAAGGTATTTTCAACATCTCCAAATTGCGCTAGTTTTAACTTCTCAAAAGGAAATTTACTTCTATCAATATTAATAGTATCAACAATACTTCTTAGCAAGAACACATCTTTATAATTAGCTGAATTTTCAATAATAGCAATTGGAGTATTCTTTGAAACTACTATTTTGTCTTTTACTAAAATAGCTTCTATTTTCCCTGTTACTTTAGCAACTAACTTTTCAGGTGGAATATTGGTTGTAATAACAATTTGTGTCGAAATTATATCCGGATATTTAAACAACCAGGATATGAAAAACAATGATAATAAGATTGATAAAATCACAACTGAACCCCAACGGATCATCCAAGGCGGAACTCGCGTTAAGATTTCTTGCACTTCTTCATTTCTTAACTCTATCTCTTTTTCGTCTAGCATTATATCTTTTTTAAATACTTAAATCAAAAATCATTAATTTCATACTAAAATCTTAATTACCTAATTGCAATTGATTTCGTACCAATTCATAATATTTCCCTTTAAGTTTCACTAATTCATTATGATTTCCAATTTCAACAATCTTTCCTTGTTCTAAAACTACAATTTGATCAGCATTCATAACAGTACTTAATCGGTGTGCAATGACAACAACAGTTTTGTTTCTAAAAAAAACATCCAGTTTCTGCATTATCTCTTTTTCGTTATTAGCGTCAAGAGCAGAAGTTGCTTCGTCAAAAAACAGCATTTCTGGATTTTTATAAACCGCTCTAGCAATTAATAGACGTTGTTTTTGTCCTGTACTCATACCTATACCTTCCATTCCTATTTTAGTATTGTATCCTAAAGGATAATCTTGAATAAAATCTTTAATATTTGCCACATCAGCAGCATAAACCAATCTCTCTTTGTTGATAATATCTTGACCAATAGCAATATTATTAGCAATAGAATCATTAAAAATATAACCTTCTTGCATTACCGTTCCTACATGGCTTCTCCACGCTTTTTGAGTAATTGTTTTTAGTAGTATTTTATCTAGTAATATTTCGCCAGTAGTTGGTTCATAAAATTTTAACAGCAATTTCATCAAAGTAGTTTTACCGCTTCCACTTGTCCCTACAATAGCCGTTATTTTGTTGGCTGGAATTGTCAAATTTAAGTTTTCTAAAACAGGCGTATCAGATCCAATATATCTAAAACTCAAATTATTTATTACAATATCACTATCAACAGAGATTTCATGTGTTTGTACCTCTTCTTGTCGAGTTTCATCTTCTTTTTCGTGTATTTCAGACAATCTTTCCAAAGATATTTTGGCATCTTGTGCCTCTCTAATAAAACCAATCAATTGTAAAACAGGCCCGTTTAAACTACCCACAATACTACTGACAGCAAGCATCATCCCTAGAGTAATCTGCCCATCGATAACCAGTTTTGCCGACAGAAAAACAATTACAATATTTTTTAATTCGTTGATAAAATTAGAACCTATAGTTTGGGTTTGTTCTAATACCAAACCCTTCATAGAAACCTTAAAAAGTCTTGCTTGAATGTATTCCCAACCCCAACGTTTCTGCTTTTCAGCATTATGAAGTTTTATTTCCTGCATTCCATTAATAAGTTCAATGACTTTACTCTGTTCTTGACTTACTTCTGCAAAACGTTTATAATCTAATTCTTTTCTTTTCTTTAAAAAAAGTGTAACCCAAAAAAAATAAAGAATACTTCCAACAAAAAAAACAAAAAATATTTTCAAATTATAATAAGCCAAAACACCACCCATTATAATCATATTAATAAGTGAAAATAAAACACTTATTGAGGATGTAGTTAAAATTCTTTCAATTCTATGATGGTCGTTAATACGCTGCATAATATCTCCAGTCATTCTAACATCAAAGAATGAAATAGGCAAATTCATTAGTTTAATAAAAAAGTCTGAAATCAACGAAATATTTATTCGAGTAGAGAGATGTAATAAAATCCAGCTTCGTATTAGCTCCAAAGCTGTCTTACCAAAAAACAAAAAAAGTTGTGCAAAAAGCACCAAATAAATAAAATGAATATTCTGGTTCTGAATCCCTACATCCACAATACTTTGAGTAAGAAAAGGAAAAATTACTTGCAACAAACTTCCAGCCAACAAACCAATCGCTAACTGAATCACAAATGATTTATATGGAAAAAGATATTTGAATAACAACGAAAAACCAAAGGCTTTTTTATTTTCAACACCAAACTCATAATCATAAAACTTCGGTGTTGGTTCTAATAACAAAGCAATTCCATCTTGGGTAGTCTCATCGACATTATTGCCCATCCAAAATTTAAGAAACTCCGTTTTGTGGTAACTTAACAACCCTATAGATGGATCTGAAATATAATAAACATCTTTTTTTATTAAATATAAAACGACATAATGATTTTTATTCCAATGCAACATACATGGTAAAGACGCCTCAACTAAATTCTCCAAATTGAGCTTTACACCTAAGGATCTAAATCCTATTTTTTCAGCAGCGTCACTTAAGGCTAATAAGCTGCTTCCCTCACGGGTAGCTTCGCTAAAATTTCGTAAAATTTGTATGTCGATGGTTTTATCATAATGCTTTGCAATTATTTTTAAACAAGTTGGTCCGCAATCCTTAATATCAAGTTGTTTATAATTTGGAAAATTTAACATTTTAGTTTTTTAATTATTTGCCATCAATTTAATCGATTATGTAAAATCACTATGTGTTAGCAACTTGGGAAAAAAAATATTTTCACACTATTATTACTAATACTTAAAAATCATCTTCTATGAGATCATTTACAAAATAAGACAACAAATCTCGATCATATGTTTGCGGATATTCATATCCATTGATAAAAATGGCAGGAGTAAAATCGAAATTATTTTCTTGACACCACTTATATTGAGTATCGAAGATTACATCAAACTCTGAAGTTGTATTTACAGAAAATAAACTAAGCCATTCTTTTGCCTCTCTAATTTCAAACCAACTTTTTAATGCATTTACAAAATCCGTTTCTCCCTTTTTGTCATAAATAGTTATTAAACTTCTAAGGACATTTTTATTATCACTGCTTTCCTCTTCAATATTTGTTTTTAGTATTACTTGAATTTGTAAATCGTCATCATGTTTTTCTAAGATAGATTCCAATAACTCGTGTGCTTCTTTACAATGAGTACAAAACAGATTGAAAACGATGCTAATTATAATTTTACTTTCAGGATTACCCAAAATTATTGATGTTTTAGGCAATCTGAAAGATGGATTGGCTATCAAATTATTCTTGAAATTTCCATAATTACGCTCAAAACGAATAGATTTAAACAATTTTTCTTTTAGTTGTTTTTGTTTTGTCAATATTTTTTTTAGTTGGTTCCAAATCGAAAACACTAAAACAAATGTGAAAGCTGATAATAAGAATGCGTCAAATGAAAATTTATGATTAAAATCAATTGCGAAATAAATAAATATCATTTCCATAATAATTATAGAAATGATAATCAAGCAAATAGGACACCACTTTTTCTCTACAAATTTTTGAAAATATAAAGACGCCAACATAACAGGTATCGAAATTAAAAGCAATATTATTTGTACGATTAAAAAACTATAAATATTATTTGTTAAAATAGACAAAAATAAACTTACTAACTGCGAACAGAAAAGCACAATACTTAAATCACTGAAATTTATAATTTTAAAAACTTCCCATTTATTTGACTCTGAAACACTAGAGCAATTAGAAGATAATGTTACACTACAAAAATTATTAATTAATTTGCCAGTATCCCCAAACAAATTCTTAAGTGCCGCAATTGAAAGCAAAACACCAACAAAAGGAAATACAAAAAATAAATTGATTTTCAAAAATGAACTGAAACGATATAGAATACCTAAAAATAAGATCAAAACAAATCCAAGCAAAATCCAATTATAATTTTTAATGCTATTTTTAACAACATAATCAAATTCTGATTTTTCTACTAAAAGCACAACATTAGTCCATCTATCTTCTAAAGACGATTGAGAAAGTATAGAAAATTCATTATTATCCGCAAAACAAATGTATTCATTATCTTTTTTTTCTATGAAACAAAATTTTGGCACACCGTTTTCTTGTTTCAAAGCTGTTATAAAATAATTGGGCAGCAATAGTATTTCTGAAAAACACACATTAATTGCGTCGTTCTTTACATTAAATTGCGCTAAAACATCTGTTATTGCCAATAGTGACGGATATTCTGGGTGTGATTTGAATTGAAAAATAAATTTAGATTTTTCAATAAACACGCCTTCCTTTTTCAAATATTGAAAAAGACAATCAAATTCATTCATATGTTTTGAGTTCGTAAGTTCGATTATTTTTGAAACTAATACTGTTTATAACATATCATTGTAATAAAGTCAAATATCCATGTTCAACAAGTTCAGTTTTTTCTTTAAGATGAATTGCCCTTGTATCTTTAACTAAATAAATTTTTGTAGCAATATCCAATACATTTTGATAATCATGATCTGTAATAATTATTACTTTATTCTTTGAACATTCTTTGATTATTTTTTTTATTTTTTCTATTAATAAAGGAGATAATCCTAAGAAAGGCTCATCTAATAATGAAATAATCGTATCTAAATATAAAATTAATTTTATTTCCAAATATCTTAACTCACCGCCAGATAGATTGCGAATTCTAGTATTTTTAATGGAATCAATAATCTCATCATTACTACTGATTTTATCAATATTTGGGGAACCTAGGAAAAATTTTATTGCATCAGAAACAAATAGCTCTTTCGGTATAAAGCTATCTTGCGGCAAATATGAAATTATATTTACCTTTTTATAAGGCTTCATTAAAATCTTATTATCAATTTTAATCATCTTATTTTCCGCATCCTCAGTCCCATAAATAATTTTCAACAATGTTGACTTACCTGCTCCATTTTTTCCAAATATTGCTAATATATCACCTGTTTCACACTTAAGATATACATCTAATAATATTGATTTACTATTATACTTTTTTATAACACTATCAACTTCTAATATATGAGCCATAACAATAGTTTAATTATTATTGATAAAATAACATTAAATGAAAAGACATATCCATACAATTGAAATTTTGAAAAATTATTATTATGATAATAATAAAATTCATTGTTTTTATATGCTTCTTTATAGAGTATTGCTGTTACAAAACTAATTGTGCAAAAAATAAAACAAAAAAATGAGACATCTGGAATGAAAAGAAATGACAAAAATGACAAACTTAAACTTACTGGTAAAGTACTTTTATAGAAGAGAAGAAAAAGATAAATTTTATTCATAAATTATTTTAATCATAACATATAAACCAAACCTTCAAAAAAGAAGGCTTGGTCAACTAACATAAAGCATTAACAACTATAAGATAAATCGCACCACCAATGCCACATACGACGATAACAGACATTACAAATATGATCAGGATGATAACTACCTCCATTGATTTCCTTCATTTCACTTCTCTTGAGAGTCTTAAACTTTTTTAAAGTTAATTTTTTCATAATTTTAATTTTAATTTAATTTTTTATAAATATCCACGATATAAAACTTAAAAATTAATTAAATAATCCGTCGACTCATCAATTAAGAAAATTTTAAGAATTTATACAAAAACAAATTTACAGAAAACATTTACAATATATAAAAACTAAAGTTTTAATTATGACAACTAATGTTTATTTTTTACATTAGCAAAAACTATTAAAAATGACATTAGGCACTAGGTTATCTAATTTTAGAACTTCGCGAAATTTATCTCTAGAAAAATTAGCGTATGAGTTACAAATTTCTAAAACTGCTATCGGCAAATGGGAGGCAGATAAAGCCAAACCCAGCATAGACAATCTCCTGAAAATCTGTGATTATTACGAAACAGATGTTTATAAACTGCTTGAAAACGTAGATAATGTAAATTTTGGTAATGCACAATTCAAAGGAAATCAATATGTAATTTATCCAAACAACTCTACAATAAATTATTCAACTTCACAAGAACTTGTAGATACCATCGTTATTAATCAAAAAACGATTACGGAGTTGATTCAGGCACAAAATGATTTAATTATAAAACTTTCAAACAAAAAATAGAAAAAAATCAAATCTTGTAAAAGTTAAAAATCCGATTGAAACTTGTTATTTCAATCGGATTTTAAAAAATTTATTTCGAAAGATTCTCTATGAACTGATCAAATAAATAGGATGAATCATGTGGCCCAGGACTTGCTTCCGGGTGGTATTGTACTGAAAAACAATTTTTATTTTTCATCCGCATTCCTGCAACCGTATCATCATTTAAATGTATGTGTGTAAGCTCTAATTCCGGATGCCCATTTAAAGCTTCTCTTTTTACAGCAAAACCATGATTTTGTGAAGTAATTTCACCTTTTCCGGTTATTAGATTTTTCACAGGATGATTAATCCCTCTATGACCACCAAACATTTTATAGGTTTTAACGCCATTTGCTAAAGCAATTATTTGATGCCCCAAACAAATTCCAAATAAAGGTTTGTCGTCTGCAATAATTCTTTTTGCAACTTCAATAGCACCATAAAGTGGATCCGGGTCACCAGGCCCATTCGATAAGAAATAGCCATCAGGATTAAATACGGCTAAATCTTCGTATGTAGAATTATATGGAAAAACCTTAATATAACAATCTCTCTTTGCAAGATTTCTTAGGATGTTCTTTTTGATACCTAAATCTAAAGCTGAAATTTTATATGCTGCATTTTCATCACCAAAAAAATAAGGCTCAGTAGTTGAAACTTTTGATGCCAACTCTAAACCTTCCATATTTGGCACATTAGCCAATTCTTTTTTCAAATCTTCTACAGGAGTTCCGTCTGTACAAATTACTGCATTCATAGCTCCGTTATCACGGATGTAGCTTACTAGGGCGCGAGTATCAACATCAGAAATACAGATTAAATTCTGCTTAGTAAAATAATCTTCTAAACTTCCGGACGCATCTTCTCTAGAATAATTAAAACTGAAGTTTTTACAAACTAAACCAGCAATTTTGATGCTATCTGATTCAATTTCCAAATCATTAACACCATAATTTCCAATATGTGCATTGGTAGCCACCATAATTTGACCAAAATAAGAAGGATCAGTAAAAATCTCCTGATATCCTGTCATTCCAGTATTAAAACAAACTTCACCAAAAGTTTTACCGCTAATTCCGATAGATTTTCCGTGAAAAATTGTTCCATCACTTAGTAATAAAATGGCGCTTTGTCGTGTAGTGTATTTCATTATTTAATTTGTATTGTTTTTAATTGTCATATGAAACTCGCCAGGCTCATTCCATTTGTAATTAGATATTTTGCAAATTTACTTCTTTAAAAGAGTGCTTCCAAGATTTTTTAAAAAATTCATTCATAAAAATAAAACCTAAGTGCATAAATAAGTTAAATTATAATTTTACTCAAAAAATTTCAAAAAAAAAGGATAAACTAAAAATTAGCTTATCCTTGATTTCTATAGAATCATTACTTTCATAATTATTCAGAAGCTTCAGTAGTCGTTTCTGATTCAGCAGCAGGAGCTTCCGGAGTAGTCTCCTCAGCTTTTTTAGCTTTACCACCACGACGGCTTTTTGCTTTTTTAACTTCTTTTTTACCTCCATTATAAAGCTCATTAAAATCTACAAGTTCGATCATTGCCATATCAGCATTATCTCCCAAACGATTTCCAACTTTAATGATACGAGTGTATCCACCTGGACGGTCTCCAACTTTAGCAGCTACGTCTCTGAACAAGTCAGTTACCGCATATTTACTACGTAAGTAAGCAAAAACTATACGACGATTGTGAGTCGTATCTTCTTTTGATTTTGTGATTAAAGGCTCAACGAATTGTTTAAGCGCTTTAGCCTTAGCAACAGTAGTGTTAATACGTTTGTGCTCAATAAGAGAACAAGCCATATTAGCTAACATAGCTTTTCTATGTCCAGTCTGTCTGCTTAAGTGATTGAATTTTTTTCCGTGTCTCATTGCTATTTTAAATTTAATCCCGCAAGCGGGATTGAATTATTCTTTATCTAATTTGTATTTAGCTAAGTCCATTCCGAAAGTTAAATTTTTAACAGCTACAAGTTCATCTAGCTCCGTTAAAGATTTTTTACCAAAATTACGGAATTTCATTAGGTCATTTTTATTGAACGATACTAAATCACCAAGTGTATCAACTTCAGCCGCTTTCAAGCAATTTAATGCTCTCACAGATAAATCCATATCAACAAGCTTAGTTTTAAGCAATTGTCTCATATGCAATGACTCTTCATCATACGATTCTGTTTGTGCAATTTCGTCAGCCTCGAGTGTAATTCTTTCGTCAGAAAACAACATGAAGTGGTGAATTAAAACTTTTGCAGCTTCAGTAAGAGCATCTTTTGGATTAATAGAACCATCAGTTTTAATTTCGAAAACTAATTTCTCATAATCTGTTTTTTGCTCCACACGGAAGTTTTCAATTGCATATTTTACGTTTTTTACCGGAGTAAAAATAGAGTCTGTAAAAATGGTTCCAATTGCAGCATTCTGTTTTTTGTTCTCCTCAGCAGGAACGTATCCTCTACCTTTTTCGATTGTTAAATCGAAGTTCAATTTGATTTTAGAATCTAAATTACAGATAACAAGGTCTGGGTTCAGAACTTGAAAACCTGAGATAAATTTTTGAAAATCACCTGCTGTTAATTGATCTTTACCAGAAACAGAAATAGTAACTGATTCATTATCTATATCTTCAATTTGACGTTTGAAACGCACTTGTTTTAGATTAAGGATAATTTCGGTAACATCTTCAACAACACCTGAAATAGTAGAAAACTCATGATCTACACCTTCGATACGAACAGATGTAATTGCATAACCTTCTAATGCTGAAAGCAAAACTCTTCTAAGTGCATTACCAACTGTCAATCCATAACCAGGTTCTAAAGGTCTAAATTCGAATTTACCTTCAAAATCGGTTGAATCGATCATGATAACTTTATCGGGCTTTTGAAAATTAAATATTGCCATAAATTTCGACTAAGTCAATTATTATTTGTTGTACAACTCTACGATTAATTGTTCTTTAATGTTTTCTGGAATTTGTAATCTTGCAGGTACAGAAACGAAAGTTCCTTCTTTAAGATCTTGATTCCAGGTAATCCATTCATAAACATGACTTGAATTTGATAAAGAACGTTCGATAGCTTCTAAAGATTTAGATTTTTCACGAACAGCCACTTTATCACCAGGCTTAAGGTGGTAAGAAGGAATATTTACAACTTCACCATTAACAGTAACGTGTCTGTGAGAAACTAATTGTCTGGCACCTCTTCTAGAAGGAGCAATACCCATTCTAAAAACAACGTTATCTAATCTTGCTTCACATAATTGTAAAAGAACCTCACCAGTAACACCTTTAGTAGCTGATGCTTTTTTGAATAACCCTCTGAATTGTTTTTCTAAAATTCCATAAGAATATTTAGCTTTTTGCTTTTCCATTAACTGAACAGCGTACTCAGATTTTTTACCTCTTTTTTTTGCCATCCCGTGTTGTCCAGGTGGGTAATTTCTTTTTTCGAAAGATTTGTCATCTCCGAAGATTGCTTCGCCAAATTTACGAGCAATTCTAGTTTTAGGACCAGTATATCTTGCCATTTCTAAAAATTAAATTTAAAGTAGAGATTATGAATTCAGGTCATATCCTTCGATAATCGTTTATTCTACCTTGTTATACTTAAATATATTATTAAACTCTACGTCTCTTTGGAGGACGACAACCGTTGTGAGGCATTGGAGTAACATCGATAATCTCTGTAACTTCAATTCCACCGTTATGTATAGAACGGATAGCAGACTCACGTCCGTTTCCTGGCCCTTTTACATAAACCTTAACTTTTTTAAGTCCTGCCTCAAGAGCTACTTTACTACAATCTTCTGCTGCCATTTGGGCTGCGTAAGGAGTGTTCTTTTTAGAACCTCTGAAACCCATTTTTCCAGCTGAAGACCAAGAAATAACTTCACCTTTCTTATTAGTTAAAGAAATAATGATGTTGTTGAAAGTGGCAGAAATATGAGCTTCACCCGTTGATTCAACGATAACTTTACGTTTTTTTGCAGTTGCTTTAGCCATATTACTTATTATTTAGTTGCTTTTTTCTTGTTAGCAACAGTTTTTCTTTTACCTTTTCTTGTTCTAGAGTTGTTTTTAGTTCTTTGTCCTCTTAACGGAAGACCAGATCTATGACGGATACCTCTGTAACATCCAATATCCATTAAACGTTTAATGTTCAAAGAAACTTCAGAACGCAATTCTCCTTCAATTTTATAAAATCCAACAGCATCACGAATTGCTCCGATCTCGTCATCATTCCAATCTTGAACTTTTTTGTCTTGGCTAACTTGAGCTTTCTCTAAAATCTCAATTGCTCTACTTCTTCCTAATCCGAAGATATAGGTAAGTGCTATAACACCTCTCTTATTTTTTGGGATATCTACCCCTGCTATTCTTGCCATAATTATCCTTGTCTTTGTTTAAATCTAGGATTCTTTTTGTTTATTACGTACAATCTCCCTTTTCTACGCACAATGATGCACTCGGGACTTCTCTTTTTTACTGATGCTCTAACTTTCATAGTGAATATCCTTTAATATCGATAAGTAATTCTTGCTTTTGACAAGTCATAAGGGCTCATTTCCAGTTTCACTTTATCACCAGGTAATAATTTGATGTAATGCATACGCATTTTTCCAGAAATATGAGCAATTACAATATGTCCATTTTCTAACTCTACACGGAACATCGCATTTGATAATGCTTCAATGATAGATCCGTCTTGTTCTATTGCTGATTGTTTTGCCATAAAATTAAGCTACTGCTTTTCTATTTTTACCAGTCTTCATTAAACCATCATAATGTTTATTTAACAAATATGAATTGATTTGCTGAATAGTATCTATTGCAACTCCAACCATAATTATTAAAGAGGTACCTCCAAAAAACATTGCCCAAGATTGTTGTACATCCATAATACTTACAACAATAGCTGGGAACACAGCAATCAAAGCAAGGAATAAAGATCCTGGGAAAGTTATTAAAGACATCACTTTATCAAGGAAATCTGAAGTTTCAGCTCCAGGTCTTACCCCTGGAATAAAACCACCACTTCTTTTCAAATCATCAGCCATTTTATTAGTAGGTACCGTGATTGCAGTATAGAAAAATGTAAATACAATAATTAAAGTTGCAAAAACAAAATTATACCAAAATCCGAACATATCACTAAATGTTCCGACAATAGATTGTGATGTGTCTGACTTAGACAATCCAGCTACCGCTGCAGGTATAAACATAATTGCCTGAGCAAAAATGATAGGCATAACCCCGGAAGCATTAAGCTTAAGTGGAATCCATTGTCTATTTCCTCCTGCTAAATCTTGCTCATAATCACCTGTAGTTGTACGACGAGCGTATTGTACTGGAATTCGACGTACTGCCATAGTAAGTAATACACAAGCAACAATAACCAATAACCAAACAATAATCTCGATGGCCATTAACATTAAACCACCAGCATTATTAGTAACTACAGATTTAAATTCTTGTATAAAAGCTTGCGGTAAGCGAGCCAAGATTCCAACCATAATTAATAATGAAATTCCGTTTCCAATTCCTTTATCCGTAATTTTTTCTCCAAGCCACATAGCGAAAATAGTACCTGTAACTAAGATAATAACAGAAGAAAACAAGAACTCCGGAGAGTTAAACCCTAGCAAAAATGCATTACCAGGTAATGTTCTGTATAAATTATAGATATAAGTTGGACCTTGAACCAATGTAATAGCAATAGTTAACCAACGTGTAATTTGATTAATCTTTTTTCTACCGCTTTCTCCATCGCTTTGAAGTTTTTGCAAATAAGGAATCGCAATTCCCATCAACTGAACAACAATCGACGCAGAAATATAAGGCATAATACCCAAAGCAAAAACTGAAGCTTTAGAAAAAGCACCTCCGGTGAACATGTCCAGGATTGATCCTAAACCATTTTCTGTTTGTCCCGCTAAACCAGTCAATTGCGTTGCGTCAATTCCAGGAAGCGTAACGTGTGCTCCAAAACGATATACCAAAAGCAAACCTAATGTCATTAGGATTCTATTTTTCAGTTCTTCGATTTTCCAAACATTACTTATTGATTCAATAAATTTCTTCATACAATAGAAAAATTATATTGTTACAGCCTCTCCACCAGCAGCTTCAATAGCAGCTTTTGCAGTAGCAGTAAATTTGTGAGCAGTTACTTTTAATTTTGCTTTCAATTCTCCTCTTCCTAAAATCTTAACGATTTCGTTTTTGGTAGCTAGACGGTTTGCTACGTAATCTGTCATTGAAACAGAATCAGTAATCACACCATTGTCTACTAATAATTGAAGCGTGTCTAAATTAACACCTTCGTATTCTTTACGATTGATGTTTGTGAAACCAAACTTAGGCACACGTCTTTGAAGCGGCATTTGCCCTCCTTCAAAACCAATCTTTTTAGAATAACCAGAACGAGATTTTGCTCCTTTGTGACCTCTTGCAGAAGTACCACCTTTTCCAGAACCTTCTCCTCTACCTAATCTTTTATTTTGATTGTGTGTTGACCCTTCAGCTGGTTGTAAGTTACTTAAATTCATAACAGTATTTGTTATTTAGCTTCTTCGACAGAAACTAAGTGTTTAACTTTGTTTATCATCCCAAGGATAGCAGGGTTTGAATCATGCTCTACAACTTGTCCCATTTTACGTAGACCCAAAGCTTCCAAACCTCTCTTTTGAGAAAGAGGACAGTTGATTTTGCTTCGTACTTGTTTTACTAATAATTTAGCCATAATTTCCTTGAATTAACCTTTAAAAACTTTTTCTAAAGAAACACCTCTTTGTTTTGCAACAGTGTAAGCGCTTCTCATTTGTAATAAAGCATCAAAAGTCGCTTTTACTACGTTATGAGGATTTGATGATCCTTGAGATTTAGATAATACATCGTGAATACCTACTGATTCAAGAACTGAACGAACAGCTCCACCAGCAATAACCCCTGTACCATGAGAAGCAGGAATTAAAAACACACGTGCACCACCAAATTTACCTTTTTGTTCGTGAGGAACAGATTGTCCGTTCAAAGGAATTTTTACTAAATTTTTCTTAGCATCTTCTACTGCTTTCGCAATTGCTTCAGAAACATCTTTAGATTTTCCTAATCCGTGACCAACTACTCCGTTTTCATCACCTACAACTACAATAGCAGAAAAACCGAAAGCTCTACCACCTTTTGTAACTTTAGTAACACGATTAACACTTACCAGACGATCTTTAAGTTCAAGACCACTTGGTTTTACCAATTCTACATTTTTGTATTTAGACATAATATATTAGAATTTAAGTCCAGCCGCTCTTGCGCCTTCTGCTAATGATTTAATACGACCGTGATACAAATATCCACCTCTGTCAAAAGTGATGGTATCAATCCCGGCTTTTAACGCTTTTTCAGCAACTAGTTTTCCAACTGCAGCAGCTACTTCAACGTTAGTACCTTTTCCTATTTCTTTTTCTCTTGAAGATGCAGCTAATAAAGTAACTCCATTTACGTCATCAATAAGTTGCGCATAAATTTCCTTGTTACTTCTAAATACAGATAGTCTAGGGTTAGTAGCAGTACCACTAATCGATTTTCTAATTCTGAATCTAATTCTCTGTCTTCTATCAGATTTTGTTAATGACATAATCTTATTTTTTAAGCTGATTTACCTGCTTTTCTTCTTAATACTTCACCCACAAATTTAACACCTTTTCCTTTATATGGCTCAGGCTTACGGAAACCTCTGATTTTCGCAGCAACCTGACCTAAAAGTTGTTTGTCAAATGATGTTAATTTTACGATAGGGTTTTTACCTTTTTCAGATATTGTTTCAACAACTACTTCAGCAGCAACTTCTAAAACAATATTGTGAGAATATCCAAGAGCTAAATCTAGCTTTTGACCTTGGTTTGAAGCTCTATAACCAACTCCAACTAATTCAAGTTCCTTTGTAAAACCTTCATTTACTCCAATAATCATGTTATTGATTAGTGATCTGTATAATCCGTGTTTTGCTCTTTGGTCTTTATGATCAGACGATCTTTCAACTAAAGCCTGATCGCCTTCAACTGTTACAGTTACGTCCGAAAACTCCTGAGTAAGTTGACCTTTTTTTCCTTTTACTATAATAATACCGTCTTTAACTTCTACAGTTACGCCAGCAGGGATTACAATTGGGTTTTTACCTATTCTTGACATCTTATTTAGTCTTTAAAATTAGTATACGTAACAAATTACTTCACCACCTACATGTAATTGCTTAGCTTGTTTTCCAGTCATCAAACCTTTAGATGTAGAAACAATAGCAATTCCTAATCCGTTAAGGATTCTAGGTAATTTATCAGCACCTGCATATTTACGCAAACCAGGTTTACTAATTCTTTGGATATCTTTAATTACCGGCTCTTTAGTATCTTTGTCATACTTCAAAGCAATTTTGATTGAACCCTGAACAGAGTTGTCCTCAAATTTGTAACTCAAGATATAACCTTGATCAAATAAGATCTTAGTTATTTCTTTTTTTAGATTAGAAGCCGGAATTTCAACAACTTTGTGGTTTGCAGCCACAGCGTTACGAACTCTAGTCAAATAATCTGCAATAGGATCTGTATACATATGTATTTGATTGCGATTATGGTTTTCGGGAGACACTCGTCTCCCGAACCTTTAATCAATTAAAATTATTTTTTGGTCTGCAAAAGTACAAACTTATTATGAGATTACCAAGATGCTTTTTTCACACCAGGAATTAATCCATTATTAGCCATTTCACGGAAAGTTACACGCGAAATACCGAATTGACGAATATATCCTCTTGGTCTACCTGTTAATTTACAACGATTGTGCAAACGAACTGGTGAAGCATTTTTAGGTAATTTTTGTAATCCTTCAAAATCTCCAGCCTCTTTCAAAGCTTTTCTTTTCTCAGCATACTTTGCTACCGTTTTTTCTCTCTTAACCTCACGGGCTTTCATTGATTCTTTAGCCATGTCTTAATTCTTTTTAAAAGGTAATCCTAATTCAGCCAATAATGACTTTGCTTCCTTGTCTGTTTTTGCAGTAGTAACAAATGTAATATCCATTCCAGAAATTTTGTTTACTTTGTCAATATCAATTTCAGGGAAAATGATTTGCTCCAAAACTCCAAGATTATAGTTACCTCTTCCGTCGAAACCAGTAGCTTTGATACCACTAAAATCTCTAACTCGTGGCAAAGCAGAAGTAACAAGTCTATCTAAAAACTCATACATTCTTTCTCCACGTAAAGTAACTTTTGCTCCAATAGGCATCCCTTTTCTCAATTTGAAAGACGCGACGTCTTTCTTTGAAATTGTAGATACTGCTTTTTGTCCAGTGATCTTTGTCAACTCATCAACTGCATAGTCAATAAGTTTTTTATCAGATACAGCTGCACCAACTCCACGGCTCAAAACGATTTTTTCAAGTTTTGGAACTTGCATTACGTTTGTATATCCGAATTCCTCTTTAAGAGCAGAGATTACCCTACTCTTATATTCTTCTTTTAGTCTAGGTGTATATGCCATTACTATAGTACTTGATTAGATTTTTTTGAAAATCTTACTTTCTTATCTCCTTCTACTCTAATACCAACTCTAGTTGTTTCCTTAGTTTTAGGATCAATTAGTGAAATGTTTGATATTTGTATAGAAGCTTCTTTTTTAACGATACCACCTTGAGGGTTTTTAGCACTTGGTTTTGTATGTTTCGAAACCATGTTTACACCTTCAACTATCGCTTTATTTTTCTCACGGTAAACACGTAAAACTTTACCTTCAGCACCTTTATGGTCTCCAGCAATAACTCTTACGATATCTCCTGATTTTATTTTTAGCTTTATCATCTTAAAACGAATTAAAGCACTTCTGGTGCTAATGATACAATTTTCATGAATTGTTTTTCACGAAGTTCTCTTGCTACCGGACCAAAAACACGAGTTCCTCTCATTTCTCCTGCAGCGTTCAAAAGAACACATGCATTATCATCGAAACGGATATAAGAACCATCAGCTCTTCTCACTTCTTTTTTGGTACGTACAACAACTGCAGTTGAAACAGCTCCTTTTTTAACGTTACCGTTAGGAGTTGCATCTTTAATAGATACTACAATCTTGTCACCAACAGAGGCATACCTTCTTTTGGTACCTCCTAAAACACGGATAGTTAAAACTTCTTTTGCTCCCGTGTTATCTGCTACTTTTAGTCTTGATTCCTGTTGTACCATAATTATTTAGCTCTTTCTAAGATTTCAACTAATCTCCAACATTTTGTTTTACTTAAAGGACGCGTTTCGCTAATTCTTACAGTATCTCCAATGTTACAGTCGTTTGTTTCGTCGTGTGCAACATATTTCTTAGTTTTCAACACGAACTTACCGTATAATGGGTGTTTTACTTTTCTTACTTCAGCAATAACAATAGATTTATCCATTTTATTTGAAGTAACAACACCAATTCTTTCTTTTCTTAAATTTCTTTTTTCTTCCATCTTTCAGCAGAATACAATTATTGTAACTCTCTTTTAGTTAACTCTGTAGCCAATCTCGCAACTGTTCTTCTTACACTTCTGATTTGAAGCGGGTTCTCAATTGGAGAAATAGCGTGAGCCATTTTTAGGTCAGCATATACTTTCTTAGTTTGACTAAGTTTTTCTTGCAACTCCGCTGCAGAAAGATCTTTTATTTCTGATTGTTTCATAATATAAATTTAATTATGCTTCGAAATCTCTAGCAACAACGAATTTAGTTTTTACTGGAAGCTTTTGAGCCGCAAGACGTAAAGCCTCTTTTGCAACTGATAAAGGAACTCCTCCAACCTCAAACATAATTCTTCCGGGTTTAACAACGGCAGCCCAATATTCAACGGCACCTTTACCTTTACCCATACGTACCTCAAGAGGTTTCTTAGTAATTGGTTTGTCTGGAAATATTTTGATCCATAATTGTCCTTCTCTCTTCATGAAACGAGTAGCAGCAATACGCGCAGCTTCGATTTGACGAGAAGTTAAGAACATTCCATCTTCATGTACAGATTTAATACCAAACATTCCATTAGAAAGTTCATGCCCTCTTTGAGAGTTACCTTTCATTTTACCCTTTTGTACCTTACGGTATTTTGTTCTTTTAGGCTGTAACATTTTTCTTTAGTTTAAAAATTTACTTTCTTTTACGAGCGTCTGGTTTACTACCTTTATTAAAAGGTTTTCTGTCTCCTCTCGGAGAATCTCCACCTTTACCACCACCAGTTCCGGATTGTTTTTTATCCATTCCTGCAAGTGGGGAAAGATCTCTCTTTCCATAAACTTCACCTTTCATGATCCATACTTTGATACCCATTCTACCATAAGTAGTGTGAGCTTCAGCCAAAGCATAATCAATATCTGCTCTGAAAGTTGATAGAGGAATTCTACCTTCTTTGAAACCTTCTGAACGTGCCATCTCAGCACCATTCAAACGACCAGAAATCAAAACTTTGATACCTTCAGCGTTCATACGCATAGAAGCAGCAATAGCCATTTTGATTGCACGTCTGTAAGAAATACGGCTTTCGATTTGACGAGCGATGCTTGTCGCCACAAGATAAGCATCTAATTCAGGTCTTTTGATCTCAAAGATGTTGATTTGAACCTCTTTGTCAGTAACTTTCTTAAGTTCTTCTTTTAACTTGTCTACCTCTTGTCCGCCTTTTCCGATAATGATACCAGGTCTTGCAGTAGTGATAGTAACGGTTACAAGTTTTAAAGTTCTCTCGATTATTACTTTTGATACACTAGCTTTTGATAAACGAGCGTGGATATACTTTCTGATTTTGTGATCTTCAGCAAGTTTATCGCCGTAATCATTTCCACCATACCAGTTTGAGTCCCACCCTCTGATGATACCAAGTCTATTTCCAATTGGATTTGTCTTTTGTCCCATGCTGCTTAAGAATTGCTTTGTGTGTTATTGATAGCTCCAAGCACGATTGTTACGTGGTTAGAACGTTTTCTTATTCTGTGTGCACGACCTTGTGGAGCTGGACGAAGTCTTTTCAACATCATTCCACCATCTACTCTGATCTCTTTAACAAATAACCCAGCTTCTTCTAAATTACCTTCACTATTTTTTTGCTCCCAGTTGTTGATTGCAGATAATAATAGTTTTTCTAATTTTCTTGAAGCTTCTTTAGAACTGAATCTTAAGATGTTAAGTGCTCTTTCTACCTTCTGACCTCTTACCAAGTCCGCTACTAAGCGCATTTTTCTAGGTGAAGTAGGGCAGTTATTCAATTTTGCGAAAGCAATAGACTTATTAGCCTCTTTTCTCGCATCTGCTGTTTCTCTTTTACGAACTCCCATTGCTTCTTATTTTTTACCTTTATTTTTTGCTCCAGCATGACCTCTAAAAGATCTAGTTGGTGAAAATTCTCCTAATTTGTGACCTACCATGTTTTCTGTTACGTAAACTGGTACAAATTGACGACCGTTATGAACTGCGATAGTTTGTCCAACAAAGTCTGGAGTTATCATAGAAGCTCTAGACCAGGTCTTTACTACTCCTTTGTTTCCGTTTTCAATGTTTTCCTGAACTTTCTTGTCTAACTTATAATGAACGAAAGGTCCTTTTTTTAATGAACGTGCCATATCTTATTATTTCTTTCTACGTTCTACGATATACTTGTTACTCGGGTTTTTCTTAGAACGAGTTCTATAACCTTTTGCTGGTATTCCATTTCTTGAACGTGGATGTCCACCAGAAGAACGTCCTTCTCCACCACCCATTGGGTGATCAACAGGGTTCATAGCAACAGGTCTTGTTCTAGGTCTTCTTCCTAACCATCTTGTTCTACCAGCTTTTCCTGATACAACTAATTGGTGGTCTGAATTAGAAACAGCTCCAATTGTAGCCGAACAAGTTAACAAGATCAATCTCGTTTCACCAGATGGCATTTTGATTGTAGCATATTTTCCATCTCTTGCCATTAATTGAGCAAATGTACCAGCTGAACGAGCGATAACCGCTCCTTGACCTGGACGTAACTCAATACAAGAGATTACAGTTCCTAAAGGAATTCTGCTTAAAGGCAATGTATTACCAATTTCTGGTTGAGATTCTGGACCAGAAACTAATTTCTGACCAACTTTCAATCCGTTTTGAGCAATTACATAAGTTTTCTCCCCATCAGCGTAAGCTAATAAAGCGATAAATGCAGTACGATTTGGATCATATTCGATTGATTTCACTGTAGCCGGAATTCCGTCCTTAGTTCTTTTGAAATCAATAATACGATATCTCTGCTTGTGACCACCACCCGTATAACGCATGGTCATCTTTCCTTGACTATTTCTACCTCCAGAGTTTTTTATCGGCGCTATCAAAGAGCGTTCCGGCTTATCAGTTGTAATGGCGTCATAACCATTCACAACTCTAAATCGCTGACCTGGGGTAATAGGTTTTAATTTTCTTACTGACATTTTTCTATCTTAGATATTGTTGTAAAAATCAATTGTTTCTCCTTCTTGTACTTGAACAATTGCTTTTTTATATGCATTTGTCTTTCCACTGATCAAACCACTTTTAGTGTATTTTGTGCTTCTATCCGGTCTTACGTTCATCGTGTTAACTGAAACGATAGTTACTCCATAAGCAGCTTCGATAGCTTTCTTAATTTGAACTTTGTTTGCTTTTTTATCAACAACGAATCCGAAGCGGTTTAAAACTTCACTTTCTTTGGTTACTTTTTCCGTTACTATAGGTCTGATTATGATACTCATATTCCTATTATTTGCTTAAATTTTCTTCAATTAACTCTAAAGAACCTTCCAAAAGCACTAAATTATTAGTGTTTAATATAGCGTAAGTACTTATTTCTGAGCTAGTTACAACGCTAGAAGCCTTTAAATTGCGTGAGGACAAATATACATTTTTATTCGACTCTCCCAACACAAATAGAGATTTTTTATTTTCTAACCCTAAAGCTTTCAAAACGTTAATGAAATTTTTAGTGTTTGGCACTTCAAAATTAAAGTCTTCAAGAACGATGATATTCGCTTCTTTTGCTTTGATTGAGAATGCTGATTTTCTAGCCAATCTTTTTACAGCTTTATTCAATTTAAATGAATAGCTTCTTGGTCTTGGTCCGAAAATTGTTCCACCACCTTTAAACAATGGATTTTTGATACTTCCCGCACGAGCCGTACCTGTTCCTTTTTGTTTTTTAATCTTACGTGTACTTCCTGTCACTTCAGCTCTTTCTTTAGCCTTATGAGTTCCTTGTCTTTGATTAGCAAGATATTGCTTAACATCAAGGTATACAGCGTGATTGTTTGGTTCAATTGCGAATACTGAATCAGAAAGTTGAACTTTTCTTCCAGTATCTTTTCCGTTGAAATCTAATACTTTTACTTCCATTACTTCTGAATGATTACATAAGAGTTTTTATGTCCAGGAACGCATCCTTTAATAACAAGCAGGTTCTTTTCAGCAACCACTTTTAAAACTCTAAGGTTTTGAACTTTTACATTGTCTCCTCCCATTCTTCCAGCCATACGCATTCCTTTGAATACTCTGGATGGATAAGAAGAAGCTCCCACAGAACCTGGCGCTCTTAAACGGTTGTGTTGACCGTGAGTTGCTTGTCCAACACCACCAAATCCGTGACGTTTAACAACCCCTTGAAAACCTTTACCTTTAGACACACCTTGCACATCTACAAATTCTCCTTCAGCAAAAATAGAAACATCAATAAGATCTCCTAATTTTTGTTCAGTTGCAAAATCTTGAAATTCAACGACTTTTTTCTTAGCAACAGTTCCAGCTTTTTTAAAGTGGCCTAAAGCCGCTTTAGTGGAATGTTTCTCGTTTTTGTCATCGAAACCAAGTTGCAACGCTTCGTACCCGTCAACACCTTTGGTTCTGACTTGGGTAACAACACACGGCCCAGCTTCGATTACTGTACAAGGAATGTTTTTCCCGTTTTCATCAAAAATGCTAGTCATGCCGATTTTTTTACCAATTAACCCAGACATAAATATTAATTATTAATTACTAAAATTCCCTTCAATTTGAAAATAACAAAAATTTCCAAACAGGGAGTGCAAAAGTAGATATTAAAATTGAATATACCAAACAGTTACAAAAATTAAATGACTCATTATCAAAATCCAAGAAACAAACTTACCGCTAATTGTATTTAATTTATTCAAAAAAGCAGATTCCTCTTTTTAACTTAGAACATCATTAGCCTTAACAATTCCTTAATCAACAATAGAAAAAACTTTGCGAGCAGCCTAAATAAAGGATATTTCAACAAAAAAGAATATGATTAATTAAAGAAAAACATTTCAACAATCACAAAACAAAATTTTACACAAACAAAAAAAGCGAAACAGAAATGTTTCGCTTTTTTTTATAAAATATAATGAAAAATTATACTTTTATTTCTACTTCAACTCCACTTGGCAATTCAAGTTTCATTAATGCATCAATAGTTTTAGATGAAGATGAATAAATATCAATCAATCTCTTGTATGACATTACTTCAAATTGCTCTCTCGCTTTTTTGTTAACGTGCGGAGAACGAAGAACAGTGAAAAGTTTTTTGTGAGTTGGTAACGGAATTGGACCTGTTACAACTGCTCCAGTAGTTTTTACTGTCTTTACGATTTTTTCAGCAGACTTATCTACCAACATGTGATCGTAAGATTTTAGTTTTATTCTGATTTTTTGACTCATTTTCTTAAGAATTACGCGTTACCTTTTGCTTTTTTAATTACAGCTTCCGAAATATTAGAAGGTGTTTCTGCATAATGTGAAAACTCCATTGTTGAAGTAGCTCTACCAGAAGATAATGTTCTTAATGTTGTTACATATCCAAACATTTCTGATAAAGGCACATCAGCTTTAATAGTTTTAGCACCATTTCTGTCACCCATGTCATTCACCTGACCTCTACGACGGTTGATATCACCAACAATATCTCCCATGTTTTCTTCTGGCGTAATAACTTCCATTTTCATGATTGGCTCCAAAATAATTGCTCCAGCAGCTTTTGCTACTTCTCTATAACCCATTCTAGCTGCTAATTCAAAAGAAAGTGCATCAGAATCGACAGGGTGGAAAGATCCGTCTGTCAAAGTTACTTTCAAACTATCCACTTGATAACCAGCCAAAGGACCAGTTTTCATAGCTTCACGGAAACCTTTTTCTACAGATGGAATATATTCCTTAGGAACGTTACCACCTTTTACCGCATTAACAAACTGTAATCCTACAGGAACTTTACCATCAACTTCATCAGCTGGCTCAAGTGTAAATACGATATCACCAAATTTACCACGACCTCCTGATTGTTTCTTATAAGTTTCTCTATGAGTAGCAGTTCTTGTAAACGCTTCTTTATATTCAACTTGAGGCTCACCTTGGTTCACTTCAACTTTAAATTCACGTTTCATACGATCTACCAAAATGTCTAAGTGAAGCTCACCCATACCTGAGATAATAGTCTGCCCTGAAGCCTCATCTGTTCTAACAGTAAATGTTGGATCTTCTTCAGCCAATTTAGCCAAAGCCATACCCATCTTATCAACGTCAGCTTTAGTTTTAGGCTCAATTGCAATACCAATTACCGGCGCAGGGAATTTCATAGACTCAAGAATAATTGGGTGTTTTTCATCACACAATGTATCTCCAGTTTTGATATCTTTAAATCCAACAGCAGCCCCAATGTCTCCAGCTTCGATATAATCGATTGGGTTTTGTTTGTTAGCATGCATTTGATAGATACGAGAAATTCTTTCCTTATTTCCTGAACGGGTGTTCAAAACATAAGAACCAGCATCCAGACGTCCAGAATAAGCACGGAAGAAAGCTAAACGACCTACAAATGGGTCAGTAGCAATTTTAAATGCTAAAGCTGCGAACGGCTCTTTTACATCTGGTTTACGCAAGATTTTAGTTTGATCTTCTTCCAATAATTCAGCATCATCAGGATGAATTCCTTCGATACCTTCCTTATCCATTGGAGAAGGTAAATATTTACAAACCGCATCTAACATAAACTGAACTCCTTTGTTTTTGAAAGAAGAACCTGCAATCATAGGAATGATTGCCATATCCATAGTAGCAGCTCTTAAAGCTTTGTTGATTTCTTCCTCTGTGATAGAGTTTTCATCTTCCATGAATTTCTCCAAAAGATTTTCATCGTAATCAGCAACTGCTTCAATAAGAATCGATCTGTATTCTTTAACTTCAGCTAACATATCTTCCGGAATAGGCACAATATCAAAAGTCGCCCCTTGAGTAGCATCATGCCAGATGATAGCTTGGTTTTTTACTAAATCCACAACACCTTTGAAATCATTTTCTTCACCAATTGGCAAAGTGATTGCAACAGCATTTGATTTTAACATATCACGAACTTGTTGACAAACTGCCAAGAAGTTAGACCCCTGACGGTCCATTTTATTTACGAATCCCATACGAGGAACTCTATATTGATCAGCAAGTCTCCAGTTAGTTTCTGATTGAGGCTCAACACCATCAACAGCACTAAACAAGAAAACTAATCCGTCAAGCACACGTAAAGAACGGTTTACCTCTACAGTAAAGTCAACGTGTCCAGGAGTATCAATAATATTAAAGTGATATGGCAATGACTCAGGCAATATTTTACCTTGCTCCGTTGGAAAATTCCACTCACAAGTTGTTGCAGCTGATGTAATTGTAATACCTCTTTCCTGTTCCTGAGCCATCCAGTCCATTGTCGCAGCACCATCGTGCACTTCACCAATTTTATGTGATTTTCCAGTATAAAAAAGGATACGCTCAGTTGTTGTTGTTTTACCAGCATCAATGTGAGCAGCAATTCCAATATTTCTTGTATATTTTAAATCTCTAGCCATTTCTTACGAATTAAAATCTAAAGTGAGAGAAAGCTTTGTTAGCTTCTGCCATCTTGTGAGTATCCATTCTTTTCTTAACCGCAGCACCTTCTTCTTTAGCCGCAGCTAAACATTCTGACGCTAAACGTTGTGCCATAGATTTTTCATTTCTTCTTCTGGAATAAAGTATCAACCACTTCATTGCCATAGAAATTTTTCTGTCTGGTCTAATTTGCATTGGAATTTGAAATGTAGCTCCACCAACTCTACGACTACGTACTTCTACGTGAGGCATAACATTTGTTAAAGCATCTTTCCAAATTTCTAATGAAGATTTTTCTGAATCCTGCTTCTTAGACTCAATGATGTCAATAGCATCATAAAATACTTTGAAGGCTGTAGATTTCTTACCATCCCACATTAAGTTGTTCACAAAACGTGTTACCAATTGGTCGTTAAACCTCGGATCTGGTAAAAGTGGTCTTTTCTTTGCCGCTCTTTTTCTCATGTCTTTTTTTTAATAAAAAGTTATAGGTTATCCGTTAAATGTTATGTGTTAAAGATTTTTAACTTTCGCCTTCAAACCCTGACCCTTAACTCCTAACCTCCAACTCTTAACGTTTTAAATTACTTTTTTGCTTCTTTTGGGCGTTTAGCACCGTACTTAGATCTTCTTTGCGTTCTTCCTGCAACTCCTGACGTGTCAAGCGCTCCACGAACGATATGATATCTAACACCTGGTAAATCTTTTACCCTTCCACCTCGCACTAATACTATCGAGTGCTCTTGTAGATTGTGTCCTTCTCCAGGGATGTAGGCATTCACTTCATTACCATTTGTCAAACGTACACGCGCAACTTTACGCATTGCAGAGTTTGGTTTTTTTGGTGTAGTAGTGTAAACACGCGTACAAACCCCTCTTCTTTGAGGACAAGAATCTAAAGCAACCGATTTACTCTTCTTAGTGATCTGAGTTCTTCCTGTTCTTACTAATTGTTGAATTGTTGGCATAATTAATACTAAAAATTTATTATGTATATTAAATTCCCGCTTTTTACGGGGTTGCAAATGTATAAAATATTTTTCACTAAGCAAACGTTAATCCATTAATTTTCAATAACATTATTTATACTTATGTTTTTACAAACAAACAATAGATATTTGCAATACATTTAATAAAAAAATCAACTATTTAGATTTGAAACAGATTTTATACATATTATTCCTTTGCCTCGGATTAAACACTTATGCTCAAAATTTTTATTTAAAAATAGAAGGAACAAATCATACAGAAAATCTAACAATTGATTCATTAAACTACTCAAAAAAACATACGAACTTAAAATCATTATTTGAAGAGGCAAATAATTCCGTAAAAGAGCTTTCAAAAAAAGGATATTTAGACATTAACATATTAGAAAACAAAAGAATAAACGACAGCACTTACCTATCTAAAATCAACCTAAAAACAAGAACAAAATACATACATATATATATAGGTATAAATAATACTTTTTTTGATTCATCAGAAACTAAAAATGACACCTTAAAAATCCCATATGAAGACATAGAAAATTATCTAAATCAAAAAGTAATTGATGCTCAAAAATCAGGATTTGCGCTAACTAAAATAAAACTTGAAAATATCCGAAGAAAGAATTCAATAATTTATGCCGACTTAAATTTCAATACCGAAAAAAAACGCAATATAAATTCCGTTATTATAAATTACATAAATAGCAATCGTAAGGATATTTTCCCCAAAGGACACCTAAAACAAATCAATAAAAAATACACCAATAGAATTTTCAATCAGGAAACCGTCAAAGAACTATATAGCGATTTAAACAATTATGAATTCATTACACAAACAAAATATCCTGAAATATTATTTACAAATGATTCAACAAAAATATATACCTATCTGGAAAAAAGAAAAGCAAACACATTTGACGGCTACATCGGGTTTACTAATAACGAAAACAAGAAAATAAATTTTAACGGATATCTTGACGTTACATTACTAAACACACTTCATGCCGGAGAACAATTTTCTTTATATTGGAAAAGTGACGGTAATCAGCAAACCACTTTCAATACAAAAATAGAAATTCCATATATTTTTAAATCATCTTTTGGAATCAAGGCACAACTCAATATCTTTAAACAAGACAGTACATTTCAGAATTCTAAAACAGCAATCGATTTAGGGTATTATATCAATTATAATTCAAAAATATATTTAGGCTATCAATCTACTGAATCAAGTGATATTCAGAACACCAATAACACCTCAATAAGTGACTATAAAAATTCATATTTTACTTCAACATTTGAATACAAAAAAACAGATCCTGATAATCATTTATTCTCAAAAAAGACAAATATTAATTTTATAATTGGTTTTGGAAAAAGAAACACAAATAACCAACCAGAAACAGTTAGCACAAGTAGACAGTTTTACTCAAATCTGAATTTATCATATAATCTTGAACTTAATGAAAAAAATTTCATTAACATAAATTCACAAAATTTTTATTTAAAAAGCAATAACTATATTATAAATGAAATATTCCGTTTTGGTGGAATAAATTCAATAAGAGGGTTTTTAGAAAATAGTTTCCAGGCAAATTTTACTTCTTCAATTCTTACAGAATACAGATATATTGTTTCAAACAATATATATATCCATTCCATTACAGATTATGGCATATATCAAGACCTGACACGAAATACTCAGCCAAATGAAATTTCAAAATTAATAGCAATAGGACTTGGAACCGGCATACAAACAACAAACGGGTTATTAAAAATCACTTTTACCAATGGAGCACCAGACATTAAGCAATTACAATTATATAACACTATCGTAAACTTATGTTATAATGTTAAATTTTAGTGTTTTCCAAAAAAAGAGTTTCATTCATTAGGATAGTTAACAAATTATTAAGAGTTTTGCGTTACTAATTCAAAATATTTAAAAATGAAACTAAAGTTCAATGGATTCTTAGTGCTTTTAGTAGCACTAATGGCGCAATTTACTTTTGCGCAAGAAAGAGCTGTTTCAGGAACTGTTTCTGACAATGCAGGTATGCCTTTACCAGGTGTGAGTGTATTAGTTAAAGGAACAAAATCTGGAACACAGACTGATTTTGATGGTAAATTCTCTATCAAAGCATCAACAAGCCAAGTTTTGGTATTTAGCTACATTGGAATGAAAAGCCAAGAAGTAGTAGCAAGCTCATCAGTTATTAATGTTAAACTTACTGACGATTCAGTAGAACTCGAAGGTGTTGTAGTAACAACAGCTTTAGGTATTAAAAGAGAAAAAAAATCTCTTGGATATGCTACACAAGAACTTAAAGGTGACGCCGTATCCAATGTGAAAAGTTCTAACTTTGTAAACTCGCTATCTGGTAAAGTGGCAGGTTTGGAAATTAAAACTTCAGGAAATTTAGGTGGTTCTACACAAGTAGTTATTAGAGGAAACAACTCAATAGCTGGTAACAATCAAGCTTTATTTGTGGTTGATGGCGTGCCAATAGATAATAGCAACACAAATACAACAGATCAAAAAACTGGTAGAGGTGGTTTTGACTATGGTAATGCTGCATCTGATATCAATCCAGATGATATTGAAACTATTAACGTCCTAAAAGGTGCTGCTGCAACTGCACTTTATGGTTCTCGAGCTTCTAATGGTGTTGTAATGATCACAACCAAAAAAGGTAAAAGGCAAAAAGGTATTGGAGTAACAATAAATTCAAGTATAACTTTAGGAACTGCAGACAAAGAAACATTACCAAGATATCAGAATAAATATGGAGCTGGGTATGGTCCTTTTTATGACTCTGCAGATGGTTATTTTGGTTTGGCCGATATAAATGGAGATGGTATTGATGATTTAACAACTCCTTTTACAGAAGACGCATCTTATGGTGCAGCATTTGATCCAAATTTAATGGTTTACCAATGGAATTCCATTTATCCACAATTAACAGCAACTTACGGCAAAGCGACTCCTTGGGTGGCTGGTAAAGCAAATCCAAATTCAGTTTGGGGTACAGCCAGCACTGCAGTAAATTCTGTTTCATTAGATGGTGGTGATGAAAAAAATTCTTTTAGACTAGGTTTTACCAACTTAACACAAATAGGTAATTTACCCAACAGTAGCATCAAAAGAAACACTATAGCTTTTTCAGGATCGCATAATTTGACCGAAAAATTAAAAGCTTCCACTAGTTTCAATTTTATAAAAACTGATGGTAAAGGAAGAAATGGTACAGGTTATTCTTCTACTAACGTAATGCAGCAATTTAGACAATGGAATCAAATGAACGTTGATTATGATGAACAAAAAGCCGCTTATTTTCTTACAAGAGAGAACATTACTTGGAATCCTAACTCCTCTACTAATTTGAAACCAATTTATTCCGATAATCCATATTGGACATTCTATGAAAATTATGAGACGGATACAAGATCAAGATACTTTGGAAATGTCGCTTTAGATGACAAGCTAACTGATTGGTTGAGTATAATGGGTAGATTTTCATTTGACACTTATAGTGAATTGCAAGAGGAAAGAATAAATGTTGGAAGTGCAGATGTATCAAAGTATTCAAGATACAACAACAATGTTGCCGAATACAATTATGATTTAATGTTAAATTTTAATAAAAATATAACAGAAAAGTTAAATTTGGAAGGAAACATTGGTTGGAATCTAAGAAACAATATTCGAAACAGCATTTTTGCGGCTACCAACGGAGGTTTAAACAAAGCCCGTCTATATTCGCTTTCAAATAGTGTAGGTCCTATTGAATCCCCTACAGAATATGCTGCAAATAGTATGGTTGATGGTGAGTACATACGAGCAAGTTTAGGTTATGATAGTTTTGCATATCTAGAGGGTACCTTTAGAACTGACCGTTCTTCAAATTTACCAAAAGACAATAACAGGTATAATTATTTCTCCGTTTCAGGAAGTTTAGTCTTCTCTAAATATATTGATGCAAAATGGTTGTCATTCGGTAAATTAAGAGCCAATTATGCAGAAGTTGGTAGTGATACAACCCCTTATAGAGTTTTCAATACATTTGATATTGGAACTCCTTTTAACGGAACTGGGATTGCTTCAAATCCTGGCGCTCAAAATAATTTGAACCTTTTACCAGAGAGACAGGAAAGTTATGAATTTGGTATAGAAATGGCCTTTTTTAACAGACGTCTTGGATTTGATGTATCCTATTACAATAATTTAAATATCAATCAAATTACAAGTATACCATTATCAACAACCACAGGATATACTTCAGCTGTATTAAATGCTGGAACTATCGAAAACAAAGGGATTGAAGTACAGTTTAATGCTACACCAATTAAAACAAATGATTTCAGATGGGATTTAAATCTAAACTGGTCTCAAAATAAAAGTTTAGTTGTTGAATTACTTGGAGGTATTGAAAACTTGCAATTAGCATCCTTACAAGGTGGTGTGTCTATCAATGCAACACCAGGACAACCTTACGGAACCATCAGAGGTAGTGATTTTATTTATGCTGCAAATGGCCAACCAATTGTTAACCAAACAGGAACTGCGTCAAGAATTGGTACCTATCAAAGAACTGATGCAAGTAATGTGGTAATTGGAGATATCAATCCTGATTGGAAAGCAGGACTTAATAACAGTTTCACATATAAAAATTTCAATTTAAGTTTCTTAATTGATATGCAAAAAGGTGGAGATGTTTTCTCTCTTGATACATGGTACGGCTATGCAACAGGTATGTACGACTTCTCTGCAGCTGATAATGACTTAGGAAACCCAGTAAGAGACCCAATTACAGGAACACCTGGAAACTACGGTGCTGACAGTGGTGGTTTTATTTTGCCTGGGGTTGCTCCTGATGGAACACCAAACCAAGTTAGAGCTAATGGGAGTGTATATACAACTGCTTGGGGTTATGCAAGAGCTCCAAATAAACTTCACGTTTATGATGCGGGCTATATTAAGTTGCGTGAAGCAAGTTTAACTTATAATTTTAACACCAAAACATTAGGAGACTCTCCTTTCACTAATATTGCTGTATCATTAATTGGAAGAAATCTATGGATTATCGATAAAAACACTCCATATACAGATCCAGAAGCTGGTCTAAGTTCTGGAAATGTTCAAGGATACCAATCTGGAGCTTATCCATCTATAAGGGAAATCGGAGCAAGTCTTAAACTACAGTTTTAAAAAATTAAATTATGAAAAAAATAATATTAACAACTTTAACTATTATATCTTTAATGACATCATGTCAATCTGATGAGCAATATGAAGATAAAAATAGAGATCCAAAAAACCCTACACAGGTTAGTTCAGATTTTTTATTCAATTCTGCAACCAAGAGTTTATTTGATCAAATGACGAGCACCAATGTAAACACTAATATCTTTAGGATGTTAGGTCAGCATTGGACTGAAACGACTTACGTGGACGAAGCCAATTATGATTTCAATACACGCAATATTCCACAAAACCATTGGTCTGAAATGTACAGAGATGTTTTGTTGGATTTAGCTACTGCAAAAACAAATAATGATGCAGATACTGAAATTTCAGACGCTACCAAAAAAACAAGAAACGCTCAAATTGAAATATTGGCAGTTTATACTTGGGCACAAATGGTTGAAACGTTCGGAGATATTCCTTATAGTCAATCGTTAAATGCTGGTACTTATGTATTACCGGTATATGATGATGCTGCAACTATTTACGATGACTTGCTTACACGTTTGACTGCTGCAATTCCTAATTTAACTGATAGTGGTTTTGGTGCAGCGGATAATATCTATGGAGGGAATACCACCAATTGGAAAAAATTTGGTAATTCATTATTGCTAAGAATGGGAATACGTGTTGCAGATGTTCCAGCACTGGCAGCTAAATCAACTGCTGCAATTCAATCAGCTGTTAGTGGTGGAGTATTTACATCAAACGCTGATAATGCTGCTTTAACTTATTCTGGATCAACACCTAACACCAATCCTGTTTGGGTTGATTTGGTACAATCTGGAAGATCAGATTTTGTTATTGCCAATACATTAGTAGATAAGATGAATGCTCTTAATGACCCTAGAAGACCTTTTTACTTTGATGAAAATTTAGGAACTGGAGTTTATGTTGGTGGACCTTATGGTGATAACAATAACTTTTCAGCATACACTCATGTAAGTGCTAGAATAATAGACCCAACAAATCCAGCATCTTTAATGGACTATTCAGAAGTATGCTTTTACTTGGCTGATGCCGCAGAACGTTCTATTTCAGGAACACCAGCTGCTGCAGCCGGGTTTTATAATGCAGGTATTACTGCATCATTTGACTATTGGGGTACTCCTAACGTAGCTGCTTATTTACTTAATCCTGCCGTGAATTATGCAACAGCTTCAGGAACATGGAAAGTAAAAATTGGGACTCAGCTTTGGTTGGCCATGTATAACAGAGGTTATGAAGCGTGGACTGCTTGGAGAACTTATGATTTCCCAGGTTTTAACTTGCCAGCAGTATCTGAAGATCCTGTTCCGACAAGATATACTTATCCTATTAACGAACAAAATTTGAATAAAACCAACTATACTGCAGCATCTACAGCAATAGGAGGTGATAATCAAACAACAAAACTATTCTGGGATAAATTCTAATCGCCCCTAAAATTATTTAAAACCATCAGTGAAAGCTGATGGTTTTTTTTTTGAAACCAAAACCTATAAGAACTGTGAATTAAGAGATAAAAACAGCTAAATCCAAAGAGATTTTTTATAAAATTCTCTGTTTTCTTTAATAATTACGATTGTGTATATTATGCTTCATAATTTTGAATATTATGAGCTATCGGGTAAATTTAACCAAGGGAGAATTAGTTAATTTAAAACGGATAAAGCATGAAGCCAAGGATAGTAAAATTCTACGTAGGCACCAGTGTCTACATATGTTGCACACAGGAATGAAGCGACAGAATGTAGCTGAATTATTAGATATTTATATAGACACGATAACTGACTGGGTCAAAACCTATCAAGGCAATAATCGCGCAGAGCAAAGCAAAAAAGCATGGAATAGACTTGGCATGTTTACCCCATATAGTCCAAATCTGAATTTGATAGAAAGGTTATGAAAAGAAAAAAAATTAAGGAAAGTAATTAAAAAAAATACTATGAAGATTTCAAAACATTTAAAACTGTTATAGAAAAAAATTTGAAAATTTTGACCAGTACAAATTATAAGTTATCTCAAAACTTATCGTTTTAAACTAAAATGACCTTTCCCCTCTCGACCATCTTCTAATTTTATCGTATACCAATAATCATCTGAAGGCAGTGGGAATCCATTAAAATTTCCATCCCATCCTTCGTTTGATAATGGAACCATTTGTTTGATGAGTTTCCCATATCTGTCAAAAATATTAATCATGCTATTGGTATAAAAAGGAGTATTTACACCTTTTACATTCCAATAATCATTATAACCATCATTGTTTGGAGTAAAAAAAGCCGGTGCATCGAGCACTGAGATATTTTCTCTTATTTGCCCACAACCATCAATATTTTCTATTATTATTTCGTGAAATCCACCAGGCATATTTATAAAAATGGGAGAACTTTGAAATGGAGTTGTCGTACCATTTTCAAATTTAATCATATATTGGTAATTACTTGGATTTGCAACTTCAATCATAACATTATTTAACGATAGTATATCGTTTACAATTATGTTATTTATTCTTGCTGTATAAGACAAACTTACAATGCTTTTATGAGTTGCTGTACAACCATATTTATTTTTTACAATAACAGTATATTCGCCTTCTTTAGCAACAGTTATTGTTGGAGTTATTTCGTTTGTTGACCACAAATAGCTAAAATCGCTAGCAATGTCAGGTGCTAAAATTCCAGCATCTAATATAACCGAAGGACTTGCTGTGCCTTCGCAAATTATCATGTTTTCTAATGGATTGATTTTTGGAGTTGGTTCTACCACCAAATCAAATTGCCCAGTTCCATAACATCCGTCTTTATTTTCGGCACGAATAAAAAGTGTTTTTGAAGTCGAAGAATATAATCCCTTTAATTCATTTTTACCTAAATCTGCATCGTTTTTATTGGAATAAAAAAACAAAACAACATCCGATGGCAAACTTAATTCGATTTTGATTAATACCTTCTTTTGATCTAAATCAAATAATGTTGACCCATCACCGATGTCGCATTTGTTATAGGATTCAGGTAGTATTGCAATGTTTTTATTAACATGCAAAATAATGGTTCCAATGTTGTAGCAAGAAGAGTTGGCTTGAAATACTTTTGCATAAACAATTTCATCCCGAACATTATTTTGATAAATGACAGGAATCGATTGAATATTTTCAGTATCATTTTCCGCTTCAACAATGCTGTGATAATAGGTAACTTCAAAATCCTTTTGTCCTAAACATAAAGGTTCATTGGCAAGAGATAAATTAAATATTGACACACCATCTGATGGAAAAGCATCTCGCGTGTCGCACTGTATTAATTTATAAGGTGTTCCCAATATGCTTGGAGTTTCATATATCACAATGTTTTTTTCTACAGGTTCCCTATTTTCACCATTCACCGTTTTAATCAGGGTCACCTTATAATCGCCAGGTACCAAATAAGTATGATAGGGTTCTCTGTCAGTCGATGTCGTTCCATCGCCAAAATCCCAAACAACAGAGTCGATTGTTTCTACGGAATTAATAAAAAAATGGGTGGCTTGACCAAAACAATTAAATTCGTAACTAAAAGTATAAAGGAATAAAGAAGTAATGAATGGTGGCAACCCCTGTTCTGTGCTACCTGTTTTCAAATCAATGGCATTTGGTAAATAATTGCAACTAGTTCCGTCTAATTCTGGATTATTGATTACGGATATTTTATTACGTTTAAAATCAGTTGTTAGATATCCTGCACAGTATATTTTTTCATCGATGCCCAATTGTAGTGCTCCTGATATGAGAGGTGAAGTATTTACAATCGTCTTTGAGGATAGAATATTGGCACTTTTTAGGTCATATTGGATTAATGAACTTTCTAAAATGGTCTCACCATCTGCATTAAATTTATTTGCCGTAACATATATTTTTTTTGTTTTAGACGAAAATTCTACACCATAAGGATTTGAATTGCTCAATAGCAACATTTCATTACTTGTTATTCCAGTACTCGAATCGAAATCGTAAAGTAAAACATTGCCGGTATCTCTGATAGGATTGCCTTTTGGTCCATTTTCATTTGTTCGCCTTGAGGCATTGTTTGCTATAACTATTTTTTTTCCGTTAGGAGACGCTTTTAAGCATCCAATGGCATTGGCAAGATAACCTCCTATTGGGATAGTAAGAGCAGTCGTTGTCTTGACAGGATTATTATTGACTCCTTGTGCACTTATTTTGAAAGCATAAAAATTATTTATAAAATGTGTAATTACCCAAAAAGAAACCCCATCTCCGTGTTGAACGGCCGTAATTTTCTCGGAACATTTGTATTTGACTTCTTCGCTATCATTTAAATCATAAGTAACAAGAGGAACGTTTTTTTCAGTAACCACTATGTCTCCAAGACCATTGTTTAGCCTAATGTCAACTTGGGAATAATTCAATCCATTATTTGGAGGATTCATATCGTTTAATGGATTGTCATCGGCATTTGCGGGAAGTGGCTGGTCAACTGTAAAAATATAATATACATAAGGATTGTTTGGTTTTGGAACAATTATCGCCGACTGTGTACTTGAGTTATGCCCCAGTAAACCTGACCCATTTGGCATAATTTGATGGTTTTTATTGTAAACGATGGAGCCATCCGTATAAAAAAGTAAATTACCATCTTTATCAGAAATAGTGGCGCAACCCTCTTTAGTAATTAATTTGCCATTTGTTAGAGCAACCGGACTGCCTGAATTGAAATCAAGTCCAGCATAATTTCCAAAGAACCAGATAGCCGCTTCTTTTTGTGCAAAAGAAGGAGTTGCTAATATGAAAAGAATAAAAATGAATTGGGCACTAATTTTCATATTTCTTCAATATTTTATTTAAATTCAACAAAATACAATTTTTAAATTATAAAATAAAGAACAAGTATTTTATATATTAATAATTTGTCCTTGTATTTAATATAAAAATACATTTATCGTTTCGACTTTACAAGTCTGTTTTTAAGGAGAAATCTATTTAGAAAGAGTTAAGCTCATTGTTTATTTATAACTGCTTTATGTAAGTAAAAAATAGTTTTTACAGCCAAACCCAACGATTTATAAAGAAATTTTGGTTTTCTTTTAAAAAACAGTTTCTTGTTGATACTCGATAAACTGTTACTGCATTCAAATACGTACTAGATTACTTATAAAAAAATAAATCTTTGGAAAAGAATCTGATTTACTTTTTTCCTTTTACTTAAATATGAATTATATCTTTTTATATTTTTTTTTAGTGCTCACAAAAATAAAAAAACAGTACCTTAAAAATGGTAGTTTTTTGTACCTTTGCGCCATGGAAAAAGAACATCAAATATTTGGAATTAGAGCCATAATAGAAGCAATACAAGCAGGAAAAGAAGTTGATAAAGTATTTATACAAAAAGAAATATCCGGTGAATTAATGAAAGATTTAATGAAGGTAATGAAACGTGCCAACATCAATTTTTCGTACGTTCCTGTTGAAAAACTAAATCGTTTAACACCAAACAATCACCAGGGTGCCGTAGCCACAATATCACCTATTGGATTTATAGATTTAGAACATTTGGTAGAATCTACTATTGAAGCAGGTTCAAAACCTTTATTTTTGATTTTAGATCAGATTTCAGATGCCAGAAATTTTGGGGCTATCATCAGAACTGCAGAATGTACGGGCGTTAACGGAATTATTGTTCAGAAAGCAGGTTCTGCCCCAGTAAACGGAGATACTGTCAAAACTTCTGCCGGTGCCGTTTTTAATGTTCCTATTTGTAAAGTAGAACATATTAAAGATGCTATATTTTATTTGCAGGGATCCGGAATTAAAACTGTTGCTGCAACTGAAAAAACAGAACAGAATATTTACGACATTACCTTAAATGAACCTGTTGCTATTATCATGGGATCTGAAGACAGAGGTATCAATCCTTCTGTTCTTAAAATTGTTGATGAAAAAGCTAAGTTACCTATGTTTGGAACAATTGGATCACTGAATGTATCTGTTGCCTGTGGTGCTTTTTTATATGAGGCAGTTCGCCAGAGAAGCTAAATAGTTTGCTATTCAAATCAATTATTATCTTCTTTTGATTCACTTTTCGTAATGGTATAATTAACCAAAACATCAGAATTAAAATAGAAATTAGAATTCTCTGATTCTTCAATTGGTTTCTCTGTATTGACAAAGTTTCCGTTTTCGTCAAAGTGCTTCATAAAAGGATCATTTTCCGGGCTAAAATCAGTTTTTTGCCAATCATAAACGATAGGTTTTGTATATTCCGGCGTCTTGTAAAACAAGGTCATTGCAAAGCCGGATATAAAACCTGCCAAATGCCCTTCCCAGGAGATTGAATTATCAATTTCAGGAAAAACATACCAGATCATTCCACCGTAAAGCAATATAACCGATAATGAAAGTGCTACTAACCGATAGTAGCCAGTCTGAATCCCTTTGAAAAAAATAAAACTTACCAAAACATAAATCAATCCACTAGCACCAATATGATAATTTTCACGACCAATTATCCAGGTAATTAATCCGGAAAAAAGAATTCCGAATACGATTACCTTAACAGATAGTTTGGGATAAAAGTACTGCAGAGCTGCTAACAATACCAATAATGGAATTGAATTATTGTATAAATGATTTAGATTTTCATGAATGAAAGGACTAAACAAAATACCTTGTAAACCTGAAAAGTCTCTTGGATAAATTCCGTTTTTGTAAAAATCAAAATCATAACGAATCTGGAACCAGTACAAAATCCATAAAAAAAGAACAAAAAATACTGGAAATCCAATAACTGCGTTAGAAAATTTAAACTGATTGTCATCCATATCGGGTATATTTCGTAAATTGAATAAATATCAAAAAACTATCCAAATACAATTTACTGATAATTTGTCAGTTTAACGCAAATATCATCATATACAAATTATAGCCCTGATGGAAACAGTATCCTTTTTTGGCTTTTTCTGCCAAAAAGATATAGTGGACAGCAGGACACTGACGAAGTAATTAGCTTCTAAAAAAATTAAAATCCAAATTGAAACTCGTAATTTTACAAAATGGAAGCACCTTTAGCCGAGCGTATTCGCCCACAGAAATTAGAAGATTATATTAGTCAAAGCCATTTGGTTGGACCAAACGGATCATTGACGCAACAAATTTCTAAAGGAATTATTCCGTCATTAATATTTTGGGGACCACCGGGAACTGGAAAAACAACTTTAGCCCAGATTATCGCACAGGAATCTAAACGACCGTTTTATATACTAAGTGCGATAAATTCCGGCGTGAAAGATATCCGGGATGTGATTGAAAAAGCCAAACAAAGTGGTGGATTGTTTACTACCAAAAATCCGATTCTTTTTATTGATGAGATTCACCGATTTAGCAAATCCCAGCAGGATTCACTATTGGCAGCTGTAGAAAAAGGCTGGATTACCCTTATTGGTGCCACGACTGAAAATCCGAGTTTCGAGGTTATACCTGCTTTATTGTCACGCTGTCAGGTTTATATATTAAATGCATTCAGCAAGGAGGATTTGGAAAACTTACTTCATCGTGCCATGAAAATGGATACAGAGTTGGCTTCAAAAAATATTATCTTAAAAGAAACAGAAGCCATACTACGCCTTTCTGGTGGTGATGGCAGAAAATTATTGAATATTTTTGAGCTTGTTGTCAATGCTTCTGCGAATGACGAAATCATTATTACAAATGACCGTGTTTTTGAATTGGTACAGCAAAACACAGTTTTATATGATAAAACCGGCGAACAGCATTATGATATTGTCTCGGCTTTTATAAAATCGATTAGGGGTAGTGACCCAAATGGTGCTGTTTATTGGCTGGCCAGAATGATAGAAGGCGGTGAAGATGTAAAATTTATAGCAAGGAGAATGCTTATTTTATCTAGTGAAGACATTGGAAATGCCAATCCCACGGCTTTTATTATGGCAAATAATACTTTTCAGGCAGTATCCACTATTGGGTATCCTGAGAGCCGAATTATACTAAGCCAATGTGCTATTTATCTGGCTACCTCACCAAAAAGTAATGCTTCGTATATGGCAATTGGAAGCGCACAACAATTAGTCAAGCAAACAGGTGACCAGCCTGTTCCTATTCATTTGCGCAATGCACCAACAAAGCTCATGAAAGAATTGGGCTATGGTGAAGATTACAAATATTCACATGATTATGCAAATAATTTTGCTGAACAGGAGTTCTTGCCAGATGCCATAAAAGAAACGGTTCTTTATAATCCGGGAAGCAATTCCAGAGAGAATAGCAACCGTGAATTTTTAAAGAACCGTTGGAAAGATAAATATGGTTATTAAACCCTTTTTTTATTTAGAATTTAACCGAAATTTTTTCAGAAATTAATTTATCGTTCTGATAATATTCAAAAAACCATTGATTGTCTTTTGCATTTAAAGTTCCCTGAACACCATCTTTGATTGCAATAAACGAATCAGGACGGGATGTTTTAAGCAACTTCATTACCACTTTTGGAGTTTTATCAATAAGTTGAAAACCATTTTCTGTTGGCTGTGCATATAGTAAATTCGGATCAGCCATATCTGCTACAGGAGTCATTGTGGCTGCAGCGGGTGCTGAAGTTACTGCAGGAACACTCTTAGTAACGGTAGTTGTTCCGTTTTCAGAAGCAACAGTTTTTTTACCATTGTATTTATAACCGAGTTTGTATATAGACAAAAATGCCTG
This sequence comes from Flavobacterium piscis, assembly GCF_031457575.1. Lineage (GTDB taxonomy): Bacteria > Bacteroidota > Bacteroidia > Flavobacteriales > Flavobacteriaceae > Flavobacterium > Flavobacterium piscis_A. The sequence continues at coordinate 395,663 of NZ_JAVDWQ010000002.1, forward strand.
ATCAATACATTCCCTGTAGGCGACATCATATTCTTTCTCTTTACTTTTCCCTATTTCAGAAGTATAGATCACTTTTCCGTAGCAATCTTTAAATTCTATATAAAGCTTACTGACTAAAAAGCCACTTTCCTTTTTTATATCAGCATATAAAAGTTCACACCGTTCGCCATATCCGGCAGGAAGCTGTTCGTTTTCATAAAAAGCCTCAAAACCGGCTTTTATCAAATTTGATTTGGTCAACGTAGACATTCGATGGGGATTTACACCTTTAGCAAAATCGAATTTAATCGGTACGATTACCGCTTTATAGTCATTTATGGTCTGCGAAAAACCAATGAAAGAGGTGAAAAGGATAAGTAATAAAAATTTAATTCTCATAATTATAAATATTTTTTTAGTTCTAATAAATTATTTATTTGTTTAATATTTTCCGGAGCTTTCATTTTTTTATCATTAAAAAAAATAGCATCTAAACCGGCATTTAAAGCGCCATTGACATCGGCATCCAGACAATCACCAATCATAATGCAATTTTCTTTTGACGCCTGTGCCAAATTAACAGCGTAGTCAAAGATAATACTATTTGGCTTTTTTACACCAGCCGATTCAGAATTTGTAATGGTGCTGAAATATCCGGAAAGCAATGCATTATTGATTTTTTTCTCCTGGATATTTGCAAAACCGTTGGTGATAATATGCAATTTATATTTTGGTTTGAGATATTCTAAAACCTCAATAGCACCATCAAAAAGGTGATTGTTTTCAGTTAAAGAATTGATATAATCATTTGCAATTTGATTAATATCCTGATCTGATATAACAACATTTAAAGCATCAAAAGAAAACTTTAATCTATTGTAGCGCAATTGAAGATGTGTAATTTCATCATTTTGATATAATTTCCAGCAAGCATGATTTATTGGAATATATTTTTCAATAAAATCATTACAATTTATTTCAGGAAATTTATTTTTGAAAATGCTGTTAAAAGCAATTTCAGAATTTTTATCAAAATCCCAAAGCGTATGGTCCAGATCAAAAAAAATGTCGGTAATATGGGTTTTCATATTTTAAAAAATTCCTTGATCTACAAAACTATAATATTTTGTTTCAGTAATAATCAAATGATCTAAAACTTTAACATCCAGACTCTCTCCTGCAAGTTTTAATTTCTTTGTAATTTGTTTATCGGCATCGCTGGGCAGTAAGGTTCCCGAGGGATGATTATGACATAAAATCAAAGCTGTTGCTCCCATTTCAAGAGCTAATTTAAAAACCAAACGCACATCTACAATAGTCCCTGAAATACCTCCTTTACTTAGTTGCGATTTGGAAATTGCTTTATTGGAATTATTCAAAAAAAGCACCCAAAATTCTTCATGAGGAAGTTCTCCTATAATAGGTTGCATGATTTCGAAAACCAATTTACTGGATGTTATTTTTACCAATTCAACAGCATCTTCTGCTCTGCGTCTTCTTCCTAATTCTAAAGCTGCAATAATAGAAATTGCTTTTGCTTCGCCTATACCTCTAAAATTAGTTAATTGAGAGATAGACATCTTGCCCAATGAATTTAAATTATCTACGCTATTCAATATTCTTTTACTTAAATCTACTGCCGATTCATTACGGCTGCCCGAACCTATTAAAATAGCAATCAACTCAGCATCACTTAACGCATTTCTACCTTTAAGCATTAATTTTTCGCGAGGCCTGTCGTCTTCTGACCAGGTGGTAATAGGGAAATGTATAGTTTCCATTGTCATAAAATTTAAATAATAGATTTGCTCATACAGACACTATTCAATAATCCTACATACGGCTCATAATTTTCTACAATTTTAAAACCTTTTTTTTGATACAAATTAATAGCTTCTATTTGTTTGTATAAAGTTTCTAAAATCAAAACTACAAAACCTTGATTCTTAGCTTCTGCTTCTAATTCTTTAATGACTAACTGAGCCAAACCGAATCCTCTTGCTTCGGGTAAAACAAACATTCGTTTGAGCTCAGCTGATTCTTCATTATATTTTTTGAAACAACCACAAGCAACGGGTTTTTCATCTAAATAAACAATAAAAACATTTACGTTAAACTCTATTAAATTATTACCCCAATAATTTTTTTCTAACTCTGGATAACGCTCCCATAAATAAGCATCAAAGGTTTCTATTAAAAATATAAAATCAGGATTTTTGCTAGTTGTTTTCACAACTTTAATCTTTGCATTCATATAAAAATATCTTATTCGGCTAAGCTACATAAAAAAAGAAGAAATTTCAGTCAAAATAAATTTAAATCTTATTCTAAATATGTTTAAATTTAAACAAAAAAAGATGAAATATACTTCTGTTCTGTTAATCATAATATTGTCATGTTCTTGCAGCCAAAAAGAAAAAAACAAAACCTTGTCATTCGTTACAAAACAAACAACCAATACATTTGGGGAAAAATTATCAAATGCAGCAATATCAATAATAGATCCATCCATAGATTATGATCCGGCATATTTTTCTATAAAATATCCAAACGGGGATATCCCGCCAAATAAAGGAGTCTGTACAGATGTTATAATCCGGACATACCGAAAACTGGGCATTGATTTGCAAAAAGAAGTTCATGCAGACATGAAAGCTAATTTTGCATTATATCCAAATTTAAAAAAGTGGGGAATGACAAAAACAGACACTAATATTGATCATAGACGTGTCCCGAATTTAGAAGTGTTTTTTGAAAGAAAAGGAACAAAATTACCGTTAACTCATAATGCCGCAGATTATAAAACAGGTGAATTGGTCACCTGGATGATAAACGGAAAATTACCGCATATTGGGATTATCACCAACAAAAAATCAGAGGATGGGAAACGAAATCTTATTGTTCACAACGTTGGTGGCGGGCAGGTTTTGGCAGATTGTTTGTTTGAATATAAAATTGTGGGACATTATAGCTACACAAATTCCAAAATATAAATTTCAAATTCCAAAACTCAAAAAATGTGTCAACCACCAAACAGCGATTGACACATTATCCAATTTTCTAATTGACATATTATCTAATTAATCAAGGTCTTAACCTCATCAAAATCCAAACCTCCATAATTCCCTGAGCTCATTAAAAGTAATGCTGAATTATCCAAATTCAAGTTGAATAAATAGTCTTTAAATTCTGTTGGATTGGTATAAATAATCAAATCTTTTCTGTTGAAAGAACTGGCAATCTGCTCATAGGTAACTTCTTCCAATTGTTTAATTTTTACTGCATCGGGAGAATAAAAAACAACTGCGACATCAGCACATTCTAAGGCTCCCTCATATTCTTTCAGGAATTCAGCATTTAAACTGCTATAGGTATGTAATTCTAAACAGGCTACTAAAGTCCTGCCTGGATATTGTTCTTTTACTGCCTTGGTTGTTGCTGCTACTTTACTTGGTGAATGTGCAAAATCTTTATAGGCCACTTTTCCTTTTCCTTCAGCAATTTTTTCTAATCGTTTTGAAGCTCCTTTGAAACTGGCAATGGCTTCGTAAAAATCAGCTTCGTCAACGCCCATATTTTGGCAAATCCATTTGGCTCCTGCTAAATTATTAAGGTTGTGTGCACCAAAAACTTCAATTGGCATGTCTCCTTCCGGGGTTTTTAACAATGTTATACCATCATTCACAGTATATTCCGGTGTGTGATAGGCTAACTTACGTATCGGATTTGTTGCGGCTTCGGCAACGCGTTTTACTTCCGGGTCATTTTCATTATAGACTACAATTCCGCCATTGGTAATTTTAGCAATGAAAATTTCGAATTGCTCTACATAATTCTCATACGTTGGAAATACATTAATATGATCCCAGGCAATTCCTGAAATCAAGGCAATGTTAGGTTGATATAAATGAAATTTTGGACGTCTGTCAATTGGGGAAGATAAATATTCATCACCCTCCAAAACCATAAAATCATTTTCTTCTGTAAGATGCACCATGGTGTCAAAACCTTCTAACTGTGCTCCTACCATATAATCTACTTCGATATTATGATAATGCATCACGTGCAAAATCATTGAAGTTATCGTGGTTTTTCCGTGTGAACCGCCAATTACTACACGTGTTTTATTTTTAGACTGCTCATATAAAAACTCAGGATATGAATAAATTTTCAAACCCAATTCCTGCGCTTTTAGTAATTCGGGATTGTCAGCTTTGGCGTGCATTCCTAAAATTACGGCTTCAATATCTGAACTTATTTTCTCAGGAAACCAACCTAATTCAGCTGGTAAAATTCCTTTTTTTTCTAATCTGGATTTCGAAGGTTCAAAAATAGCATCATCACTACCTGTAACCTGATATCCTTTATTATATAGTGCTAATGCTAAGTTGTGCATCGCACTTCCGCCAATGGCGATGAAATGTGTTCTCATTTAAATTCTATTTTTTTATATTCCGAATTCCATTTTTCATGGAATTTATATTTTGAAACCTAATTAATTATGCTTCATGTTTTCGTTTTAATTCCTGTGCCTTTTTTGGGTCTTTTAATTTGTTCAAATATAAATTATATAATTTTTGAAATGTAATTTTAGAATTGCCAATTTCATGTGCCTTCAAATAATTTTTTTCGGCTGCAGCATATCTTTTAAAATATTCATCAATTCTTCCTTTTGAAAGATACCCATCAACCGGTGATAATTTCACCAATTCATTCGAATATTTCAAGGCTTTCGATTCGCTTCCACCCACTATTCCGGGCAATTGCAAATATAATTCGATTAAGGCCCATCGCGCTGGAAGATGTTTCGGATTTAAAACAATGGCTCTTTCGAATGAAGATTTCATGTCATCGACCATTCCAAAAGCTTTGAATTTATTCACTTCTAAAGCCCTCATCCCTAAACAGCCACCATATTTATAAAAATAATCGGCATCATTGGGTTTTAATTGCTTTAGCTTTTTATAATACAATGATGCTTTTTCCCATTCTTTTTCCTCTGAAGTAATCTCTGCCAGACGCTCGAGTGTTTTAATATCATTAGGATAATACTTTAAGTTTTCCTGAAAAACTACTTCTGCTTCCTTGTGTTTTTTAGCATGAAATAACTTATCTCCTTTTTCGAAATTGGATTGTGACCAAAGAAAAAATGGTGTCAATAGCAAAAAAAGCAGTAACTGTTTCATCTCTCAAAAATAAGGAAATATTAAAACGGACATTTGATTTTGGAGATAAATTACTAATTTGTACGAAATTTATTTTAAAACCGTCCCAACCTTTTTTAGAAAAAGACGCTCTTATATATTAAAACTCACTTATGAAAAATATAGTATTTGTCTTTTTATTACTTTCTACTGTGTTATTAGCACAAAAAAACGATAAAAATTGGGAGAGAGTTATTGCTTATGAAAACGAAGGCAAAGTAAAATCGGCAAATGATATCGTAACAAAAATTTACAAAAGAGCAGTTACTGACAAAGACGAAGTGCAAATGATAAAATCTTTTTTTTATCAATCCAAATACCTCCAGGTTGCTGATGAAAATGCACAGACCAAAATTTTAAGAAATCTAAAAAGTGAAATTAATCGGGTTTCTATTCCATCAAAAGCAATTTTGAATTTGGTTTATGCGAAATGTTTAGATGATTATTACAATAGAAATAGTTATCAAATAAGACAAAAAACCAATACAACCTTTCTTGATGAAAACTTTTTGACCTGGACAGATACTATATTTAAAAATCAAATTGATACTGCCTTAAAGCAAACATTATCTAATGAAAAAAAATTAAAAGCTACTCTATTATCACAGTATGAACCCGTTTTTGATTATTTCACACTAGAGAAATTCAAAGATGAAAATCTGTTTGATTATTTATTAAAAGAAAATATCAAATTTTATACTCATAAAATACAACATTGGCAAATTCAAAAAAATGATTTTAACACAATTAAAGATGCGCTTTTAGGAAAACCAAAAGATTTTACAAAATTGAACTTCGGTTTTGTAACTGAAAGCAATCTTAAAAAAACCTTGTCATTATTTCAAAAACAGGAGATAGAAAAACCAACCCCTGAGAATCAGTTTGAACGCATGCAATTTTGCCATACTTATTTAACTACACTGAATGATGATGATTTTTTGAAGTCGTTGAATAGCCTTCAAAAAAAATCCAATGACACAAATTTGATTCAAAAAATACAATTAGAGAAAGCTTTAACTTTCAAAAAACTAGCATCAAAAGAAACGCATCCGGATTATAATAATAAGGCAATTGCGCTACTTGACAGTATTATAATGATTAATAATCGCTCAAATGCTTATAAATTGGCTATCCAAAACAAACAAAGTATTATTTTTAAATCCCTGAATATACAGCTTCAAAAACAAAACTATTCTGATGAAAATACCCGGGCTTTTATTCAATTTAAAAATATAAATCGGTTAGCTGTTTCATTTTACAAAATCAATCAGAAAGAAATTCAACTCTTTAAAAATTCTTCGTATCCAAAAGACAGTTTAGCAGAGAACATTATCGAAAATCAAAAACCTGCTGTTTCTGAAAACTACAACCTTTTGAACAAAAATGATTATTTTGAATATACTACAGAAGTACTTTTGCCTCAGCTTAAAACTGGCAGTTATTTGGTGTATTTTGAAAGTGATTCAGATCTAAAAACCGGAAAAGCTTTTGCCTTTGAAACCATTTCAGTTTCAAATTTAGCTGTTCTGGCAACTCAAAAGAAAGACACTCAAATTTTTCTCGTTACAGATAGAAAGACTGGCAAACCTTTAGAAAATATTTCGGTAAACTTACTCAATCAATCTATAAAAACAGATAAGAACGGTTTAGCTTCCTTTATAAAAGAAAACAATTATTACAATCAGGAGCCTATTACATTATCAAGTGCAAGCGATACACTTTCACTTACAAAAAGTTATCTGGGCCAAAACAATGATTACTCTACAAACGAAAAAGAAGAAAATAAAGGCAATATTGAATTTTATTTAGACCGAGCTATTTATCGTCCCGGACAAACGGTATATTACAAAGGCATTGTCATTCAGAAAATAAAAAATAAAGCAAGTGTTGTAACCAATACCGGGGTTAAAATTACTATTCTGGATGCTAACTACAAATCCTTTAAAGAATTTGAAGTAACGACCAATGAATTTGGCTCTTTTTCGGGCGAATTTGTTTTACCAAAAACGGGTTTAACAGGTACTTTCACTATAGATGCAAGTGCCCCAAAAGTCCCGCTAAAAATTGCTTCCGGTTTTTGGAAGACAGGTAATTTTGGAAACGCTATTACCCGATTTAGAGTTGAAGAATACAAACGTCCAAAGTTCGAAGTTCGTTTTGAACCTAAAAAAGATACCTATAGGGTTAATCAAAATATTAAAGTAGCCGGAATTGCAAAAGCATTTGCAGGAAGTACAATTTCAGATGCAAAAGTTACTTATACGATCTCAAGATTTACAAGTTACATTAAACAATATTATTATGAAGAAGAAAAGGAAACTATAGCTACTGGCGAAACCCAAACGGATGCTGCCGGAAAATTTGTCGTTAATTTTGATGCGCAACCTTCTAAAAATGCTGTGCAAAAAGAATTTCCTGTTTTTAATTATCAAATAAATGTAACTGTTACCGATATAAATGGTGAAACGCACACTGCAGAAACTATTATGAAAATTGGCTATCATGATTTATTGCTTAGCGCAACAATATCAAACGAAATCGAGACGAAAAACAAAAATAAAATTAGCCTTACAAGCACTAATTTAAATGGAGAATTTCTAGCAGTTAAAGGAGAACTAAAACTATACTATGTTAGTCCCTTTTCGAATAAATTTAAAAACCGTGTTTTCCCACAGCCTGAAATTCAACAGATTACCGATTCTGAATTTGAACGCCTATTTCCTTATGAGAAGAACTCCAAAACCAACACTTTAAAATCAAATAAAACTTTACTGCTTTCTAAAAAAATTGATACCTCAATAGATAAAAAATTAATTTTAGACTTTATCACCAATTACAAATCAGGGAATTATCAAATTGTTTTTTCTGCAAAAGACAGTTTCGACAATCCAATTGAAACTTACACTGATTTTCAACTGACACAAAGCAAAGATAAATTCAATCCCCGTAAATTATTTACTGCAGAACAAATTAATAGTGACCCTAAAAAAGATGGTTTTATTTTAATAAAATTAGCTTCGGTAATACCTGAACTTTACATTGCTACAACTGGAAATTACAGAAGTCAAATTTATTTCAGCAATATGTTTCATTTAGAGAACAATGAACTAATTGCACAAATACCGCTACAAAAAGATTTTGAAGAGAAATTAAATATAGGTTTTGAAAGTGTTTTTGAAAATGAAGTTTTTAATGATCAAATACAAATTCTTCTAAAAAAAGAAGAACCTAAATTAGAAATTGATGTATCTAGTTTCAGAAATAAAATAGAACCTGGCAGCAAGGAGAATTGGTCTTTTCAATTAAAATCAACCAATACCAGAAATGAAGCTGAAATTTTAGCTTCAATGTATGACAGCTCTTTAGACCAGTTTACAATAACAGATTGGGACAAATTAACATTTGTAGATTATAATTATAATAGTGCAAATTTTAAAACACGTTTAGGTTTTGACAAAACGTCAAACTCATTAAGAAATCTAAATCCTTCTTCATACGGAATTAGCCTAAATGATGAAACCACCAAATTAATCTGGTTTGGATTTAACTTTAATGATTCGTTTAATCATTATCAGCAAAATGAATACTTAAAACAAGTGAACAAAAAATTAAAAAAACCAGATAATGCAAAACTTATTTATGGCATTATTACTGAAAAATCTGGTTTGATACTTCCCGGAGTTATTGTAAATATAAAAGGAACACAACGAGCAACAGTATCTGATTTTGATGGTTATTATGAAATTGAAGCAGCTGTAAATGAAGAACTTATTTTTTCTTTTATTGGTTTTAAAAATAAATCTGTTTTAGTCGGAAACAAAAAAACAGTCGATGTTGTTTTAACTCATGATTACAATGCCTTGAATGAAGTGCTCGTCATTGGATATGGCAAATCGAAAAGAAAAGATCTTACGGGGGCAATATCTTCAATATCGGGTGATGAGCTTCGTGAAACACGACCAGTAACAATCGATCAGGCTCTTCAAGGCAAAATTGCTGGTGTTATGATTTCTGGTCAACCAGGAGATGGGATTAATGTGCAAGTTCGGGGTCAGTCTTCTTTTGGTAATAATTCTCCCCTGTATGTGATAGATGGGGTTATTATTGATGGAGGTAACGGTACAAATCCATTGGCAACTATTAATCCATCAGATATTTTATCCATAGATGTTTTAAAAGATAACAAAGCAACAGCTCTTTACGGAAGCAAAGGAGCAAACGGAGTTATCATCATTACAACAAAAAAAGCCTTAGAAGCCTTAACACAAGTAAAAGCCAGAAAAAATTTATCAGAAACAGCGTTCTTTTTACCGAATTTGAAAACTGATGCTAAAGGAAATATAAATTTCAACTTTACTTCGCCCGAAGCTTTAACATCATGGAAACTTCGTTTATTGGCACATAACAAAGAAGCCGTTTCCGGTTATTTGGAAAAAAGCGTAGTAACTCAAAAAGAACTGATGATTTTGCCAAATTTTCCGCGTTTTTTCAGAGAGAAAGATACGATTGTGATTAGCACCAAAATCTCAAACATTACCAATGATGTCAAAACAGGAATTGCTATTTTACAATTCTTTGATGCGGCAACCATGCAGCCAATTGACGCCAAAATGATGAATCTAAAAAATGTTAGAAATTTTACCATTCCTGCCTACGGAAACACAACTGCAAACTGGACAATTTCAATTCCTGAAGGTTTACAAGGAGTTCAATATAAAATTCTGGCCAAATCAGGTAATTTTTCTGATGGAGAAGAAAATATACTTCCGGTTTTAACGAATAACAGGCTGGTAACAGAAAGTATTCCGATTTGGGTTAGAGAGAATTCAACTAAAGAATATACATTTGAGAATTTAAAAAACAATACTTCTTCGACTTTAAAGAACCATCAATTTACGTTGGAATACACATCAAATCCTGCATGGATTGCGATTCAGTCACTGCCTTATTTAATGGAATACGAACATGAATGTGCTGAGCAGACATTTGCACGATTTTACGCAAATACTCTGGCTTCGGAGATAATTTCGAGCAACCCTAAAATAGCAACTGTTTTTGAAGACTGGAGAAAGAACGGAAAATTAAAATCTAAGTTAGAAGAAAACGAAGAATTAAAATCAATAATTCTGGCTGAAACTCCGTGGCTAAATGATGCTCAAAGTGAAGACGAAAAGAAAAAAAATCTGGCACTTTTATTCGATTTGGAGAAAATGAAAACTTCTCAGAAAGCGACTTTCGATAAATTAAAACAAAAACAAAAATCATCAGGAGGTTTTGCCTGGTTTGATGGAAGCGATGAAAACGAATACATTACCAGACATATTTTGAGTGGTTTAGGGCATTTGTCAAAATTATCTAAAAATAACATTTCACAAATTGACCAGATTGCCAAAACCGGAATTCCTTTTTTAGATCATAATTTTTTGACTTATCATAAAGCAAGAACAAAAAATTTAAAAGCAACAGACAAATTAATGGGGATCAATCCATACAGTGATTTGCATTATTTATATACCAGAAGTTTTTATTTAGACAAGTATCCGTTATCCGATACTTTGAAAAAAGCAACAAAATTATATTTGGAAACTGCCAAAAAAGATTGGCTATCGTATTCTCTTTACGAAAAAGGTCTGGCAGCATTGACTTTAAATCGTTTTGGAGAAAGTGAATCTGCCAAAAAGATTATCGAAAGTTTAAAAGAGACCTCATCGAATAATGAAGATTGGGGAATGTACTGGATTACGAATAAGGCAGGCTGGTATTGGTATCAGGCACCAATAGAAACACAGGCTTTATTAATTGAGGCTTTCGCAGAAGTAAATCATGATACAAAATCAGTGGATGCCATGAAAGTTTGGTTGTTAAAAAATAAACAGACCAAAAACTGGCCAACTACAAAGTCAACAACCGAAGCAGTGTATGCTTTGTTGATGCATGGAAACGATTGGTTAAGTGTAAAAGACAATACAATTATTAAAATTGGAGATGAAAAAATCCTAACTAAAAAATTATCAGAAAACGAAAAAGAAGCCGAAACTGGCTACATCAAACTGAACTGGAAAGCTGATGAAATTAAAAAAGAAATGGCAACCATCAACATTCAGAACAAAACTAAAGTTCCCGGTTTTGGTGGCGTTTACTGGCAGTATTTTGAAGATTTGGATAAAATCAAAAACAACTCTGGTGCCGTTTTATCGGTTTCAAAAGAATTATATCTGAAGAAAAATACCATGAAAGGTGATGAACTACAAAAAATTACTTCTAAAAATGAATTAAAAACTGGCGATCTGGTTACTGTAAGATTGGTTATTTCATCTAAAGAAGACATGGAATTTGTGCATTTAAAAGACATGAGAGCTTCCTGTTTTGAACCTGTTAATGTACTTTCTGAATATCAATACAAAGATCGACTGGGATATTATACGAGTACGAAAGATGCTGCAACACATTTCTTTTTTGATCGAATCAACAAAGGCACTTATGTATTAGAATATGATATTAGGGTAAATAACAGCGGTGAATTCTCAAACGGAATTACCACAATTCAAAGCATGTATGCTCCGGAATTTTCAAGCCATACAAAAGGAATTAGGGTAAAGGTGATTCAACAAAAAAATTAAATATTAAATCCGTCAGTATTCATCTGGCGGATTTTTTATCACAAAAAATAATTCTAAATATACATTCTCATAACATAGCACTGTTACTTTCGTAAAATAATTCGTGAAGAGAAAACGACTATAATGAAAATATTTTATGCGATTCAGGCTACCGGTAACGGACATATCAGCCGGGCAACACAGTTATATCCGTATCTGCAGAAATTTGGTTCGGTAGATTTTTTGGTAAGTGGTATTAACGCCAGCCTCGATGTTAATTTGCCAATAAAATTTAGAAGTAATGGCTGTAGTTTACATTATAGCAAATGCGGTGGATTGGATTATTGGGATATTGTAAAAAACATACGTCCACATCAAATTTATAAAGATGCAAAGTCGTTGCCACTAAAAAATTACGACATTGTAATTAACGATTTCGATTCGATTACGTCTCTTTCCTGCAAGCTGCAAAAAGTACATTCCGTTCAATTCGGTCATCAGGCCAGTTTTATATCACAAGCTACCCCAAGACCTGACAAAAAAAGTGTAATGGGAGAAATGATTCTGAAACATTATGCCCCTTCCCCAAAAAACATTGGACTGCATTTTGAAAAGTATGATTCGTTTATTTATCCTCCGATTATCAAAGATGAGATTGTAAATGCCGAGCCAAAAAACCTGCAGCATATAACGGTTTATCTTCCATCGTTTCAAAAAGATTGTTTGGAAAAAGCTTTCAACAAACTTAAAGACGTGAAATTTCATTGGTTTTTATATAATGTAAAATTTGAACATACGATTGGTAATATCACTTATTTTCCGGTTAATCAGGATTATTTTAATCGAAGCCTGATTGATTGCGAAGGTATTATTACAGGTGGTGGATTTGAAACACCATCCGAAGCTTTGTTTTTGGGAAAAAAGATTCTTAGTATTCCAATACGCGATCATTATGAACAGGAATGTAATGCTGCCGCTTTGAAAAAAATGGGAGTACCGGTTATGTATGATGTCGAAGATGATTTTGATCAGATTATAGCAAACTGGCTTAATTTAGATGTAAAATATCCTACTATGAAAGCCAATAATATTTCTGAAACGCTTCAAATGCTATTTGACACTTATAAAGATTAAAACTTTAGTAAATAACAAAACCCCATTCAAGATAAAATGAAATGGGGTTTTGATTTAAAAAACATAAAATTATTTTATAATGGTCATTTCATCAATAATATTTTTGGCTCCGGCGTATTTGTCAATAATCCAAAGTACGTAACGAATATCAACGTTAATAGTTCTTTGTAATTTTTGATCAAAAATAACATCTCCGGCCATAGCCTCAATGTTTCCGTCAAAAGCAATTCCGATTAATTGCCCTTTCCCGTTTAAAACCGGAGAACCAGAATTTCCACCAGTAATATCATTATCAGTCAAAAAGTTTATCGGCATATATCCTGCCTTATCAGCATATTGTCCATAATCTTTTGCTTTGTTTAATTCTAATAGACGTGATGGCAAATCAAATTCCTCATCTCCTGCTTTATATTTCTTCACCATACTTTCCATAGTGGTGTAGTTGTTAATTTTAGCATCATTACGTTTGTCTTCAGGTAACGCGCGAACTTTCCCGTAAGTCAGTCTCAAGGTAGAGTTGGCATCAGGATATTGAACCGCATTTAATTTTGATTCTCTCAAACCTTCAACCAATTTACGGAAAGCAATTGCAAAACCATCATCAGCTTTTGCCTGATCATCTGTTTTTGCACGATATTTTGTAAGCAAGTCATTAGAGATAATATACAAAGGATCGTGTACAATTGCTAATGGTTTTGGGTCAGCCATAAAGGCTAATACTTTTTCTTTAGTCGTAAAATAACTTGTTTCAGTTGCTTTGGCAATATCTGTCGTAAAATCACCATTATTTGCTGATTTCATTTTAGCTATTTGCGGTGCTAAACCATATTCAGACGCTTTAGAAGCATATAAATTTAATTGCGCAGCTAACACATCTTTTTCTAATGGCGCATAAAATTCACCATAAATATTATCGATTATTTCGTTAATTTTAGGCAACATTTCGGCTTTTTTAGCGTCATTTTCTTTGTAGTACGCAATTAAAGCATTTCCTAAATTCGCCGGCCCGGTTGCATAAGCTGAAGTTCTTAAAAGCTGTATTAAATAATTATCGTGAGTTGCTTTTAAATTTGTTTCTCTGTAATAATCATTAATAGTTGGAATTACATTTTCATATTTTTCCTTATTTGCCGGTTTAGTTGCCCATTCATAAAACTTATCTTCTTGTTCTGCTTTAGCAGCTGCAGTTCCCGCTTTTGTTAAAGCATCAATCATACCCTGACGGTTCTTCCAGTAATTGGCAGTAGAAGCATATTTAGAGGCATATTGCAAACGAACAGTAGCATCTTTATCCATATACTTTTTCATTTGGTCCATTCCGGTTTTTGCACCTTCAACCCATGCAGGATAAGCAAATTTTACGTTTTGCTCGATTCCGCCAGCCGGCATCCAACGGTTTGTTCTTCCGGGATAGCCTAAAATCATGGCAAAATCATTCTCTTTGACTCCTTTAATGCTTACTGGCAAATAATGTTTTGGCTTCAAAGGCACATTATTTTTTGAATAAGCTGCAGGATTTCCGTCTTTATCCGCATACACCCTAAACATAGAGAAGTCTCCAGTTTGACGCGGCCATTCCCAATTATCTGTATCTCCACCAAATTTACCCACACTTTCGGGTGGTGTTCCTACTAAACGTACATCTGTATAATCCTGGTAAACAAAATAGTAATATTCATTTCCCTGAAAGAAAGGACGAACGGAAACGGTATATCTCCCGCCTTCGTTATTTTCTTTTTCGATCAAAGCAATTTCCTGCTGAATGATTTTGTTTCTTTCAGTCTCCGTCATTTGATCATTTACTTTTGATAAAATTCTTTTCGAAACATCATCCATACGAACGAAGAAACGAACATACAACGATTTTGGTTTCATCTCAGCACTTTTTTCTTTTGCCCAAAAACCGTTTTTCAGGTAATTTTGCTCTGCAGATGAAAGTTCAGCAATGGCATCATATCCACAGTGATGATTGGTTAATACCAGTCCGCTTTTAGAAACGATTTCAGCGGTACAACCTCCATTAAATTGCACAATAGCATCTTTTAAACTATGGTTATTAATGCTGTAAATTTCTTCGGCCGTCAATTGCAGACCCATTTTCTCCATATCTCTATGGTTTAATCTTTCGATAAACATTAAGAACCACATTCCTTCATCGGCTCTTACAGGAAATGCCATGAGGCACATCGCTAAAAATAAGACTATTTTTTTCATATAATAAATTGAATTAGTCTTGCGAAGATACTTCATTTTGATAACCGTATCATTCAATTGGCATTGAAAATGCATTTTAGAGATGCAATTTTATCATTTTATTACGAATTCAATATTGTTAAAACAAAAAAGATGCCCTGTTTCCAGAGCATCTTTTAATATAAAACTTGTCATTTTGTTATTCATTCAGCATTTTCCATAATTTGTCTTTCAACTCAGTTAAACCTTGTTGAGCCACAGATGAAATAAACATGTATGGAATATCTTTGAAAGCGACATCTAATTCTGTTTTTAATTCGGCTTTAAGCTCATCGTCCAGCATATCGCATTTTGAGATTACCAAAAGACGTTCTTTATCCAGCATTTCAGGATTGTATTTGGTTAATTCGTTTACCAAAATATCATATTCACCTTTAATATCAGGAGTATCAACAGGTACTAAAAACAGTAATGTTGAGTTACGCTCGATATGACGCAGGAAATAATGACCTAAACCTTTTCCTTCAGCAGCTCCTTCAATAATTCCCGGAATATCAGCAATTACAAAAGACTGATAATCCCTGTAGGCTACAATTCCTAAGTTTGGTTTTAAGGTTGTAAAAGGATAATCTGCAATTTTTGGTTTTGCTGAAGTCAGTACAGATAATAAAGTCGATTTTCCTGCATTAGGAAAACCTACCAATCCAACATCAGCCAAAACTTTCAATTCTAAAATTACGTCCATTTCTACGCCCGGTAAACCTGGCTGTGCATAACGGGGTGTTTGGTTGGTTGAACTTCTAAAATGCCAGTTTCCTAATCCACCTTTTCCTCCTTTTGAAAGGATTCTTTTTTCACCATCTTCGGTAATTTCGAATAAGGTTTCACCCGTTTCTTTATCTTTTACGACAGTCCCTAATGGCACTTCGATAAATTTATCATCTCCATCAGCACCAGTACTACGGTCTCCTCCTCCATCACCACCGTGCCCAGCTTTGATATGACGGGCAAATTTTAAGTGAAACAATGTCCATAGACCTTTATTCCCTACTAAATATACGTGTCCCCCACGTCCTCCATCACCACCGTCCGGGCCTCCCTTTTCAATAAATTTCTCCCTATGTAAATGTGTAGATCCTTTTCCTCCCTTTCCGGAAGAAACATATATCTTAACATAATCTACAAAATTTCCTTCTGTCATTGTTTTTAGTATTCAGTCGCAGTCGCAGTTTTCAGCGCAAACTGCGACTGAAAACTGCGATTGAAAACTATTTTGTTTTTTACTCTTTTAGTGCTTTTATCAACACTTTATCAATCTTTACACCATCCATATCGATGACTTCTAACACAAATTTCTGCCAGATTAGTTTTTCGCCTTCTTTCGGAATACGTGAAAGCTCGGTCATAATCATTCCGCTTACCGTGTTTACTTCGTAATCGTTCGTCAATTCATCCAATTCAAAATAGGTTAGGAAATCATGCAACGAATAATGCCCGTCAACCATCCATGAACCATCTTCTCTTTCTACAAGCTGGAATTCATCCTTATAAAAATCGGATGCATCGCCCACTAAAGCTTCCAGAATATCATTCAGCGTAATAATTCCCTGAAAAACACCATATTCATCTGAAACTAATGCATAATGTACACCGGTTCTTTTAAAGTTTTCCAATGCTTTATATGCGGTTGTCTGTTCCATTAAATAGGGAGGGTCTGTCATTATTGCTGATAAATCAAAATGATCACTTTCAATATTGGCAAAAATATTTTTGAGCGTTACGATTCCAACAATGTCATCATAATTATCACTAAATACAGGATATACGGTATGCAGATCATGCAACACCAACTCTTTTATTTTTTCCTTATCTGCATTTAATGGCAACATATCTACCGATTTGCGGTGTGTCATTAATGAATTTACTTTGCGGTCTCCAATATGAAAAACACGCTCTACAATGTCCTGTTCAATTTCCTGAACTTCACCACCTTCAGTTCCTTCTTTGATAATGGCTTTGATTTCTTCCTCTGTCACTCTTCCGTCAGCTGAAGGTTTTATTTGCAATACATTCAATAAAAAATCCGTTGAAGTTGTTAATAACCAGATAAACGGTGCTGTAACAATAGACACTATTTTCATTGGCAACGCCACCATTTTTGCAATGGCCTCCGGATAATTTAATCCGATACGTTTTGGTAATAATTCTCCTAAAACTAAAGAGAAAAAAGTTAAAATAACCACTACAATTCCAACAGCAACTGAGTGGGCATAAGGTTTTAAAACTTCAAATCCTCTGACAAAAGTCTCAACATCCATTGTTATTTTGTCACCACTGTAAATACCCGTCAAAATTCCGATTAAGGTGATTCCGATTTGTACGGTTGATAAAAACTTGTTTGGAGAATTAGCCAGATCAAGTGCAATTTTAGCACTTTTATTGCCTTTTTTTGCAGCAGTTTCCAGTCTGTTTTTTCTAGCTGAAATCAGTGCGATTTCTGACATCGAGAAGACTCCGTTTAATAGTATTAGAAAAAATATTATTAGTATTTCCAATTTATGGGTTATTCGTTATTTAATAGTCCGTTAATGTAATTGTACCCTAAGCATGTTATAGCCCAGATGGAAGAGAAAAGCCCGGAGCTAAAAAAACTAATTTTTCCTGCCAGAAAACAGCGACCGGCGGAAGCTCGTTTTATGGTGTGGAAAAATAGTTTTTTTAGCGAGGACTTGAAACGTACAGCTGGAAAATGCTTCTACAAATTATCTATAACTGACGTTAATCGCTCTGTAATTTCTTCAATCGTTCCGATACCGTTTACGGCATGAAACTTATTTTGTTCTTTGTAATATCCAATTAATGGTGCTGTTTTTTCGTTGTATTCCTGATATCTCACCCGAATTTTTTCTTCGTCCTGATCATCTGGTCTTCCACTTGTTTTTCCTCTTTCCAGTAAACGTGCTACCAGAATTTCATCATCTGCTTCCAAAGCAATTGTTGCTGTAACTTTTGAACCGATTGTTGGCAAAAATTTATCTAATGCCTCTGCCTGGTCAATTGTTCTTGGATATCCGTCGAATAAAAATCCGTTTGTATCCGGGTGTTTATTTACTTCATCAATTAACATTGCAGTGGTAACTTCGCAAGGAACTAATTCTCCATTGTCCATAAAAACTCTTGCTTTTTTACCTAAATCCGTATCGTTTTTTAAATTAAAACGAAAAATATCTCCCGTTGAAAGATGTGTTAATTTGTATTTTTCTTTTAAAAATTCTGCCTGAGTTCCTTTTCCTGCTCCCGGCTTTCCAAATAAAACAATGTTAATCATAAAAGTAATTTAATGATTAAAAGATTTTAAATTGAAAGATTTTTGCAATCTTAAATAATTTAAATTTCTCTAATCGTGTTGTTAATGTGTAGTTATGTTATTTTTTAATCTTTAAAATGCTTAAATCTATTCGGCTAATTTATACACTTCGGGAAGGTTTCTTCCTAAACCATCGTAATCCAGACCGTAGCCAACAATAAATTTATTGGGAATCCTGATGCCGACATAATCAATTTTAATATCTTTTTTATAAGCTTCGGGTTTAAAAAACAAAGTGGCTACTTTAAAGTGTTTTACATTTTGAGCTTTAAACAAATGCTTCAATTCTTCGATTGTATTTCCTGTGTCGATAATATCTTCAATAATGATAACGCTTCTGCCTGACAGATCCTGATTAATTCCGATTAATTCTTTAACGGAATTGGTACTTTGAGTTCCTTCGTAAGAAGCCATTTTGATAAAAGACACCTCGCACGGATTTTTATATTTTTTCAAAAAATCGGCAACCACCATAAAGGCACCATTTAAAACGCCAATAAATATTGGGGTTTCATCTGCAAAATCATCTTCGACCTGAGCAACTATCTTCGTTAAAGCAAAATCAATTTCCTTAGCCGAAATAAACGGAACAAATTGTTTATCGTGAAGTTGTATCATTATTTTCATATTTAAAATAATGCGCAAAGATACAGAATTACAACCAAACTGTAAGTAACAAATCGTATTGTCACTACACTTTTTTCAGAATGTTAAATATCACTTAATATTTACAGTTTTTTTATTTGTACTATTTTAAAATTTGTTAAATTGTTGTTTTATAAACCTTTAACTCCAGATTCAATGAGAACATCTACACAAATATTTTCAATATCCTTATTAATAATAATAACAGCCTGCAACGGACAGGTAAAAAAAGAAGAAAAAGAAGCTTTGGCAAAACAACCGGGAAATGTTGTAAAAACTGCTATTGGAGACCTGAGATTACCACCACCTTATGCAACCGAATCTAAGACCAATAACAGTAAAGTTATTGGCTGGCCGGAAGGAAAAACGCCAAAAGCACCAGAAGGCTTTACCGTAACAAAATTTGCAGACGGTTTCGAAAATCCCCGTTGGACTTATATCGCACCCAATCAGGATATATTTGTTGTAGAAAGCGGAACAAGAGCGAGCAAAAACCAAATTACAGTTTTACGTGATAAAGACAAAGACGGAAAATTTGAAACCCGGGAAGTATTTATCAAAGACCTGAACAAACCGTTTGGAATGTTGGTTATAAAAGACTTTTTCTATATTGCCAACACGGATGGCTTATACCGCTATCCGTATAAAAATAATCCGCTTAAACTAGAAACAAAAGGAGAAAAAATTCTTGAACTTCCTGCGGGAGGCTACAACAATCACTGGACAAGAAATTTATTGGCGAATGCTGACGGCTCTAAAATTTATGTTTCTGTAGGTTCAGGAAGTAATGTTGGAGAAAATGGCATGGATAAGGAAATTCGCCGTGCTGCTATTTTAGAAATTAATCCTGACGGAAACGGTGAAAAAATCTATGCAAGCGGACTTAGGAATCCGGTTGGAATGGACTGGAATCCGGCGAATAAAGAACTTTGGACGGCGGTAAATGAACGTGATGAATTAGGTGATGATTTGGTTCCTGATTATATTACCAGTGTTAAAAAAGATGGTTTTTATGGATGGCCGTATTCTTATTTCGGAAATATTTTAGATCCAAGACTAAAAGGTGAACGTAAAGATTTAGCAGCAAAAGCTATTGTTCCGGATGTTCCGGTTGGTGCCCATACTGCTTCTTTAGGACTGGCTTTTTACAACAAAGACAAATTCCCTGCAAAATATAAAAATGGGGCTTTCGTAGGACAGCATGGTTCCTGGAACAGGGCAAAAATTTCGGGTTACAAAGTGGTATTTGTTCCTTTTGCTAACGGAAAACCTTCGGGAAAACCGGAAGATTTTTTAACCGGTTTTATTTCTGACGAAAACAAAGCTGAAGTGTATGGACGTCCGGTAGCGGTTACGGTTATGAATGACGGGTCGCTTTTGGTGAATGATGACAGCGGAAATACAATTTGGAAAGTTACTGCTAATAAATAAATTTCAAATTCCAATTTTACCGGGAATTCAAAAATGCAGAATTTTATTTGAGCATATTAATTTTGCCGCAGAGGCAGAGAAAGCAAAGTTCGTACAGCTTTAGTCATTTTTGTCAGAAATGACAAGATTGTGTTTAAATTTGCGACTTCTGCGATTATTTTTTTATCATTTGAATCTAAAACCTAATGTTTTTAAAAACTACGTTCTAAAATTTCATTTATGATTATAAAAAAATATTGCTTTCTTCTTTTTGTTTTTTTTGTTTTTCAAAACATTTCGGCACAGAAAAAAGAAGGCAAATCTATTGATTCTGTAAAAACAGAAAAATTGAAGGAAGTTGTGATCAGTTCCCTTCATATCGATACCAATTTATTAAACACTCCGGCTTCAATTGGGATTCTCTCTAAAAAAGATTTGCTGCAAAATAACACCACAGATATTGCAACGGTGCTTAACACAATTCCGGGTGTGTTTATGCAATCCTCCAACTTTACCACAACCCGAATTTCGATTCGTGGTATTGGAGCGAGAACGACTTATGGCACAAATAAAATCAGGGCGTTTTACGGCAGTATTCCGTTAACTTCCGGAAACAGTGAAACAGTAATTGATGATATTGATTTGGAAAATATCAACCAGATTGAGATTATCAAAGGACCGCTTTCTAGTGTTTACGGTGCAGGTTTGGGTGGTGCGATTTTGATTTCACCTCAGCTTTCTAAAGATCACGGGCAAAGTGCCAGCATCAGTTCGGTTTTTGGCTCTTATAGTTTATTAAAGAACAGTTTGAATTATAGTCTGGATGAAAAGCAAGGCAGCCTGAATATCAGCTATCATAATTTGAAAACAGACGGCTGGCGTGAAAACAGTGCCTATAACCGTGAAGGAGTTACGCTTGCAGGAGAATTATTCCGAAAAGAAAACAGCAAACTGACTTACTTTTCCAATTACACTTATTTAAAAGCTTTTATTCCGAGTTCGATTAATAAGGAAGCTTTTGACAACAATCCAAAATCAGGAGCACCAACGTGGGTTGCTTCAAAAGGTTATAAGGAATACAAATCGACTTTGGGCGGACTGGCTTATGATTTTAAAATTAATAGCAACTTAAACAATTCTACTTCTGTTTTCATCAATTACAAAGACAGCAACGAGCCGCGTCCTTTTGATGTTTTACGGCAATATACTTTTGCTGCCGGAGCAAGGACGCAATTTTCAGGTGCTTTTAAAATCGGGAAAACACAAAATAATTTCATTGCCGGAATTGAATATTTCCGTGATAATTACAGCGGAAATACTTTTGAGAATTTGTACCAACAGAATAATGGCCTGGGAAGTTTACAAGGGGATCAGCTTACCGAAACAGATCAGAAAAGACATTTTTACAATATCTTTTCCCAATTACGAACTTCGCTATCACAGCAATTTGAAATTCAGGCAGGATTGAATTACAACAAAACACAATTTGAACTTACCAATTTTACGGATGATTCAAATCAAAAATATAGTTATGACGGAATTATTTCTCCGCAACTTTCTTTTTTATTTAAACCCAACCCACAGCAAACTATTTATTTTTCAGCCAGTCGTGGGTTCTCATTACCTGCCACAGAAGAAACGCTTACCAGCGAAGGCACAATTAATACCGATATAAAACCTGAAAACGGTTATAACTTTGAAGCAGGTGGAAAACTCTATTTTTTCAACAGAAGACTTTATACAAAAATTGCTGTTTACCGAATGGAAATTAAAGATTTATTAGTTGCAAAAAGAGTTGGTGACGATCAGTATGTGGGTCTAAATGCCGGAAAAACATTTCATGAAGGAATTGAAATTACCTTTAACCATAACTGGCAAATCAATCGGTTTTTTTCTGTGAATTCTTATTTAGCGGGTTCTCTTGGAAATTATGAATTCAAGGAATTTGTAGATAACGAAAATGATTATTCGGGAAATAAATTAACCGGAGTTGCTGCCAATAAAATCAACGCAGGATTATTTCTCAATACAAAATCGGGAATTTATTTAAGTGCCGATTATCAATTTGTGGACGAAATTCCGATGAATGATGCTAATTCTGCTTTTTCAGACTCTTATAATATCATCAACTTAAAAACCGGTTATCGATTTGAGATTCTTCCTCGTTTAACTACAATTTTCGCTGCCGGAATAAATAATGTTACTAATGAAAAATACGCATCATTGATTTTGCCAAATGCAGTAGCCGTTGGAAATGCAACACCCAGATATTATTATCCCGGGCTTCCTGTAAATTATTACGGAACTATATCGTTAAATTATTTATTTTAGGAGCGTTAAATCAAATTCAAAAAAGATGCCTTCAGAATTACAAGAAAAGTTGGATTATGTGAATGCCTATAGAGAAAACCGTTTAAAAGGCGCACAGGATATACTTGAAAATCCATCTTTATTTGATGAATTGATTTCGATTTGTTTTTCTCCGGAAGACAAAAACAATCATAAAGCCTGCTGGATTTTAGAATTTGTTTCTTACGAAAAGTTAATCTGGCTGCAGCCACATGTTGATTTTTTGTTTTCGAATCTAAAAATTCTCAAAGATGAAAGTTCCTTTAGACCAATTGCAAAAGTGGTGCAGCTTTTAGTAAAGTCACATTACAAAAAAGACGAAAACTGCATCGTTCTTTCCAAAGAAAATCTTCAGGATTGTATTGAAGCTTCTTTCGACTGGCTGATTAATGATGTAAAGGTGGCCACAAAAGCCTACTCCATACGAACTTTATATCTTTTAGGAAATCATTACGACTGGATCCATCCTGAATTGCAGATTATTTTAAACAAAGATTATGCAGATCATTCGGCTGCTTATAAAGCGGTTGCGAAGGAAGTTTTGAAGAAAATAAAATAGCGTTTTCCTATTCAATCATTATAAAGTATCTTTGCGCATCACAAACACACAACAATGAATTATTTTTCTTCTGATTTTAAATTAGGAATATTAGGCGGCGGACAATTAGGTAAAATGCTGTTGTCTGACACCCGAAAATTTGACATTCAAACTTATGTTTTAGATCCGAGTGATGAAGCGCCGAGCAAAATTGCCTGCAACAAATTCTTTAAAGGCGATTTGATGGATTATGAAACTGTTTATAATTTTGGGAAACAAGTTGATGTTTTAACTTTTGAAATTGAATTGGTCAATCTTGAAGCTTTAACGCAATTAGAAAATGAAGGCGTAAAAGTGTATCCATCGCCAAAAACCTTAAAAGGAATTCAGAATAAAGGCGTTCAAAAAGATTTTTATACCCAAAATAATATTCCGACAGCTGCCTATTTACGATTTGATAGTCCACAGCATTTGCAAAAATCTGTTGGGGACAATGAAATTACCATTCCGTTTGTTTGGAAATGCACCGAATTTGGTTACGATGGAAATGGCGTAAAAGTAATTCGCCAGATTTCTGATTTGGATGATTTGCCTAATGTTGAATGTATCGCAGAAACAATGGTTCCATTCAAAAATGAATTGGCGGTTATTGTATGCAGAAACTCATCGGGAGAAATTAAAACCTATCCGGTTGTTGAAATGGAATTCCATCCGGATGCCAATCAGGTAGAATATGTAATCTGTCCTGCCAGAATCGATGAAAAGGTTGCAGAAAAAGCCCGGGCAATTGCGTTGAATGTTTCGGAGAAATTCAATCATGTTGGTCTTTTAGCTGTCGAAATGTTTCAAACCAATGATGATAAAATTCTGGTAAACGAAGTAGCCCCTCGCCCACACAATTCGGGTCATTATTCTATCGAAGCCAGTTATACGTCACAATTCGAAAATCATTTACGTGCGATACTAAACCTTCCATTAGGAAATACCGACAGTAAAGTTGCCGGAGTTATGGTAAACTTAGTGGGTGCCGAAGGTTTTTCAGGAGATGTAGTCTATGAAAATATCGAAACTATTTTAAGCTGGGATGGTGTGACGCCGCATATTTACGGTAAAAAACAAACTCGTCCTTTTAGAAAAATGGGTCATGTGACGATTGTAAATGAAGATATGACCGAGGCGAGACGAATTGCAGAGGAAGTTAAAAACACAATAAAAGTAATCAGTATATAGTCACAGTTTTCAGTCTCAGTTCACAACTTGAAACCTGAAACTTGAAACCAAATGAATAAACAGTTTTCAATCTCAACAAAAACATGAAACCTGAAACAAAAAAAAAAAACACATGAGCAAAGTAGCCATCATAATGGGAAGTATCTCAGACATGCCAGTCATGCAGGATGCCATCGACATATTAAAACAATTTAATATCGAAACTGAAGTAGATATCGTTTCGGCACACAGAACGCCGGAAAAATTATTCGATTTCAGTAAAAATGCACATACTCGCGGTATTTCAGTAATTATTGCCGGAGCCGGAGGCGCTGCGCATTTACCTGGAATGGTGGCTTCGATGTCGCCGCTTCCTGTAATTGGAGTTCCTGTAAAATCAAGCAATTCTATTGATGGCTGGGATTCGGTTTTATCGATTCTGCAAATGCCGGGTGGTGTTCCAGTTGCAACAGTTGCTTTGAACGGAGCAAAAAATGCCGGAATTTTAGCAGCACAAATCATCGGAAGTCACGATAAAAAAGTGCTTGAAACAATTATTTCATATAAAGAAGAATTAAAAGCGGTTGTTAATAAAGCGGCTGAAGGTTTGAAAAAATAAGATTGTTCCACGGAGATACACAAAGAAAGCACAGAGATTCACTAAGATTTTTTACACTTATTATTTGAGAAAAATTTTGCGAATCTCTGTGCTTTCTTAGCGAGTCTTTGTGAAACAAATTTATTATTTATAGTTTCTTCTGAAATTAAGCTTCAATTTCCTCCAAAACAGATTCAAATTCAGATTCCGTTATGTCTTCTTTATTTATCCAATTCTCCGACGTAACCAGATTATAATTGACATCATCTTCTGTTGTCAGCTCCCAAATAATACTTTCTGCTTCTGGAAATGGAATCTTTTGAGATATTTGATTTTCAAACAACCTTTTAATAAGGTTTCTGTCAGACAAACCATTATTTAATAATTTCAGGACGTTTTCTTCGGTCAATTTTTGTACTTCTCCATCCGTCGGCGTCATTGAAAAATGAACCACAGAGGCTTTTGCATTCGGAAATTTTCCGTTATATGCCTTAAAAAGCAATTGATTCACATGAAACATTGTTCCCTGCATGTGTATTTCCGGATATTCCTCGCAAACCTTATCGATTAACATGTTGTTCGAAATTTGCTCAATTTGCCCTTCGCTTAATTGATCACCTAATTTATAGTCCAAAACTATTGCGGCAGCTTCATTAGCTTCATAATCCGAAATAGCCATTTCTAATAATTCCGGCAAACTGCTTTTCTCAGCAGTTGCACCATCGGGATAATTGAATTTTTCTAATAATGCAATAAAATCATTATCAGACCAATATCCTTCAACTTCATTCACCGTGTCTATATTCTTAATTGCAACTTGATAATTCATCTTTTAAATTTTTATAATTACGATTAGTATTTTATGATTCTAACCTATTTTCTCAATTTACGCTTTTAAAGCCGCCTAACGAAATAAATAACATATCTATAACACAATTTAAGAGAGTTTTATATCAAGAATCAATTTCATATAACAGATTAAATTTTTATAAATTGCTATCTTTGGAATTCAGAAATTTGACTTCAACTAATAAAAATAGTATATCATAATGAGTGTTTTACTTTCAAAATTCAATACCAAACATAACACAGCCCCTTTTTCACAAATTAAAATCGAAGATTACGTTCCTGCTTTTCAGGAAGGAATTACTTTAGCTAAGGCCGAAATTGATGCCATCGTAAACAATTCCGAAGCGTCAACTTTTGAAAACACAGTAGTGGCAATGGATTTTGCCGGAGATATTTTAGATCGTCTTTCGAGTATTTTCTTTAATTTGAATTCGGCTGAAACGAGTGATGAGATGCAGAAAATTGCTCAGGACGTTTCGCCTTTATTATCTGAATTTGGAAATGATATTACGCTGAACGCTGCTTTATTTGCTAAAATAAAAACGGTTTACAATCAAAAGGAACAATTAAATTTAACTCCTGAGCAAACTACGCTGTTAGATAAAAAGTATAAAAGTTTTTCAAGAAACGGAGCGAATTTACCGGAAGGCAAAAAAGATCAATTAAGAGAAATTGACAAGGAATTATCAAAACTGAGTTTGCAATTTGGCGAAAATGTATTGGCAGAGACCAATGCTTTCGAATTGCATTTAACTGATTACAACCATTTAGCCGGTTTACCGGAAGGAACCATTGAAGCTGCCCGCTTATTAGCCAAAGAGAAAGAAAAGGAAGGCTGGATTTTTACATTAGACCATCCCAGTTATGTTCCGTTTTTAACGTATGCGGATAATCGCGAATTACGTAAAAAAATGGCCATTGCTTTTGGGGCAAGATCGTTTCAGAATAATGAATTTGACAATCAGCAAAACGTTTTAAAAATTGCCCAATTACGTTTTGAAAGAGCAAATTTACTAGGATATAAAACGCACGCTCATTTTGTATTGGAAGAAAGAATGGCGCAAAGTCCGGAGAAAGTTTTCTCTTTTCTAAATGATTTATTGGCAAAAGCAAAACCAGCAGCCCAAAAAGAATTTGCAGAACTGACTGCTTTTGCGAAAAAACTGGACGGAATCGAAGAACTTGAAAAATGGGATGGGGCTTATTATTCTGAAAAATTAAAACAACAGCTTTTCAATTTGGATGATGAGAAACTAAAACCTTATTTTCAATTAGAAAAAGTATTGGACGGTGCTTTTACCGTTGCTAATAAACTATTCGGATTAACCTTTACCGAAGTTTTTGATATCGATAAATACCACGAAGAAGTAACAACTTATGAAGTAAGGGATTCAGAGAATAATCTGGTTTCGATTTTCTATGCTGATTTTTTCCCAAGAAAAGGAAAACGAAACGGAGCCTGGATGACTTCATTCAAATCACAATATGTAAAAGACGGCATAAACGAAAGGCCTCATATTTCGAACGTTTGTAATTTTACCAAACCAACCGAAACCAAACCATCATTGTTGACTTTTAATGAAGTTACGACTTTATTTCACGAATTTGGTCACGGATTACACGGAATGTTGGCGAACACCACCTATCCAAGTTTATCGGGAACTTCTGTTTATTGGGATTTTGTAGAATTACCAAGTCAGATTATGGAAAACTGGTGTTACGAACCGGAAGCTTTGGCTTTGTTTGCCAATCATTATGAAACCGGAGAAATGATTCCGATTGAATATGTGCAGAAAATTAAGGAAAGTGCCAGTTTTCAGGAAGGTATGGCAACGTTGCGTCAGTTGAGTTTTGGATTATTGGATATGGCATGGCACGGACAAGACCCAACTCCTATTACGGATTTAAAAGCATTCGAGACCGAGCAATTTGCCAACACACAATTATTTCCTGATGTAAAGGAAAACGCCATGAGTACTGCTTTTTCTCATATCTTTCAGGGAGGATATTCTTCGGGATATTACAGCTACAAATGGGCAGAAGTACTGGATGCTGATGCTTTTGAATATTTTCAGGAAAAAGGAATTTTCAATACAGAGGTCGCGAAGAAATTCAAAGACAATGTACTTTCAAAAGGAGGAACAGAGCATCCGATGACTTTGTACAAACGTTTTAGAGGTCAGGAACCAAAACCGGAAGCTTTGTTGAAAAGAGCGGGATTAGTTTAGATTTGTTAGATCGTCAGGCTTCTTAGATTATTAGTCATTTTAAAACCGAGGTAGCAATATTTCGGTTTTTTTATTGAACCTGAATAAAACGCTCAAAATAATTTTACTTATCTTCACAACTTTATTTAACTTTAATCTTACAAAATTGAAATTGAAAAAATATTTAAAAATAATTCTGTACCTTTTTATTATTGTATTAATTGCAGTTGTTTCTGCCAATTTACACGTAAAATCTACGACCAAAAACCGTATTCATCATTCACTGAAAAGATTTCCAAAGAATGATGTCGGAATTATTTTTGGTGCTGGAATTAATGGCGACCAGCCAGGCAAATATTTAAAAGACCGATTGGATGCCGGGATTTTATTGTACAAAGCAAAACGAATCAATAAAATTTTGCTTTCGGGTGATAATGGGCGCCAGGAATATGATGAATTAACGGTAATGAAAAATTACTGTTTTAATCACGGTGTGGATACAACCAAAATATTTATCGATTATGCCGGTTTCGATACCTACTCTACAATGTATCGGGCAAAACATGTTTTTAAAATCAAAAGAGCGACTTTAATATCTCAAAAATATCATTTAAACAGAGCGATTTACATTGGACAGAAGTTTGGAATAAAATCCGTTGGATATTCAGCAAATAAAGGAGACTACAACGGTTATGAATATGTTACTTTCAGAGAATATTTTTCCGTTTTTAAATCGTTTTTTGATGTTTTAAGAAATCGGGAACCCCACTTTTTAGGAAATTCAATTGATATAAATGGATATTCGAATTATTCTAAGGAAGACAAACGATAAAAGAAAACTGAAGTAGAGATGCTTCAGTTTTTTTTAATTCCTTTTTTCTAAAAACAAATCTTTCTATACTTTTGACAAGACAAGAATTAGAATGGACATTAAAGAAATAAGGAAATACATCAAGACAAATAGCAATCCAAATTCAAGAAGTAATTCAAAATATGTATATCCCATAATTACTGAATATTCCCTTAGTAAATTTGAATTTGAATGCGAAGGCAGTTATGGTGACTACATCATAGAAATTGACATAAAAAACAATAACATAAGCACCTCTTGCTCTTGCCCATACAAAAACACCTATTCTGGTATTTGTAAACACGTAATTGCCTCTTTAAAAATAATTATCGAAGATTATAATGGTGCCGTTCCAACAATAGTTCCGGAGAAGGATATAAAAACATATACTATATTCGAAGAACTTCCTGTTGCAACTGCAACCAAAACCAACAAGCTCAAAGCCAACCAAACCAAACTGATTAATGGTGTTATTACAGCAAACATTATTAATAACTGGACGGTTGCTCCCAGATACCGTGGCTACAATTATGATGAATATAAAATAACAGCAGCCTCCCAAACAGAAGTAAACACTCAAACAACGGGCTGGAATACTTCCAAACAAGTATTTAAGTACAACCCCGAAACCGAAATTTTAGAATTTGAATGTACGTGTACCAAAACAAAAAAAGCCTGCGAACATATTGGGAATGCATTACAAGAAATAGAAACCGTTTTTGGTAAAAATTTGTTTGCTAAAAATTATATCGAAGAAAAAACAAAAGAGGCAATTGCAAAATATGGCTTCACAACTGATGATGACTACAATAGTGTTTTTAATTTTAAAATCACAACCAATGGATTTGAAGCCAGATCAAAAGCCAAAAACATTACAACCGATTCCAGAGACTACTCAAAAATATTCAAAACCATCGAAGCGGAAACAACATTGAATTTACCGCTATTAGAAAGCAAAAACAACGATTTTGGCTTAGGAATTTGTTTTGAATTTGAGAGAAAAAAATTTCAGGAATTAATACTCTTCCAAGCCAAATACAATAAAACAAAAACCGATTTCTCTTCCTCAATTACAAGAATTAACTATTATAATATTGAAGAAGCCTTAATGATTTATAATTCGGAGCGAGAGCAAAATTTGATTGTAAAAACAATGCAAATCAATACAGCATTGTCCAAATTCAAATCTACCGAAGACGTAAATTATTTAAAAAAAGCCATGGTTTCCAACCAAGAACTTTTGGCGATCTTGCAAGACAGTTTTAGCTATACTTATGACGGCAGTAAAAACCTGGTCTGCAAAAATTTAACGCCCTGTGTGTATGATAATAAAACGATAAAGTTGTTTTTTACAATAAATGAAACTGCTCATTTCTACACCCTAAAAGCTAAAGTTTCGCTGAATGACAAGAACTATAATTTAGATGCTGCCGCAATTCAAATTACTCCTTTATATATTTTTGCAGATGATGTAATTATACCCATAAATGACGCCAAACTTTCAGTATATCTAAACCATTTTAGCAATTATGCGGAGATTAATTATCTAAAAAAAGATACTCCTGATTTTTTTTGAAAAAATTGTACAACCGTTATCCGAAAAATTTGAAATTCAAACGGCAATTTTCAAAAAAGAAAAAGAAAAAATCAGTGACGATGAACTCGAAAAACAAGTCTATCTAACGGATTATGAAGGCGAATATATTACTTTTAAACTAGCCGTTAAATACCCAACACAATTGGTGAATGTACAGTCATCCGAAATTTTATTTAACAAAGAAACCAATAGCTACCAGGAACGAAACCAAGCCGTAGAAGATAATTTTACAGAAGAATTCAGGTTACTGCATCCTGCATTTCAAACCCAGGACGAGCTTTTTTATCTCACACCTGAGGAACTTTTTGAAAACCACTGGATGCTCCACGCCATCGAAAGGATGAAACAATTGGGTATCACTGTTTTTGGGGCAAATGATTTGAAATCATTCAAATTTAATTTGAATAAACCCGTTATTCGAGTTAATTTAAAGTCGGATATTGATTGGTTTGATATCGAAATCGACATTAGCTTTGGCAATCAAAAAGTAAGCATTAAAGAATTGCAAAAAGCATTTTTGAAGAAATCAAATTATGTTACACTCGGTGATGGAACGCTCGGAATCTTACCTGAAGAGTGGATGAAAAAATTTGCCAATTACTTTAAAACAGGCGAAATCAAGAAAAACGGGGTTCAGATTTCCAATTATCAATTCGGGATTATCGACGAATTGTATGACGAACTCGAAACCAAACCTACTTTCCTGGAAGAATTGTACAACAAAAAAATGCGTTTACAAAACATTTCCGAAATTGAACCGATTGCTATCCCAAAAGGCATCAAAGCCAAATTGAGAGATTACCAGCATCACGGACTAAACTGGCTGGCATTTTTGGACAAAAATCAATTGGGCGGATGCTTGGCAGACGATATGGGGCTGGGGAAAACCCTGCAAACCATTACGTTTTTGCAACATTTAAAAGTAAACAACCCTAAAGGTCAGCCTTCGCTAATTATAGCTCCAACTTCGTTAATTTTTAACTGGAAAAATGAAATCGAAAAGTTTTGTCCAACCTTAAAATTATTGATTTTTACAGGTGCTAACCGTATCGAAAACAAAAATAATTTCAACAAATATGACTTGATCATTTCTACTTACGGTTCGTTGTTGAACGATGTAGAATTTTTAAAAGATTTTAAATTCAATTATGTCATTTTAGACGAAAGTCAAGCCATAAAAAACCCTAACTCCAAGCGATACAAAGCCGTTCGATTACTGCATTCGCACAACAAAATAGCTCTTACAGGCACTCCAATTGAAAACAATACCTTTGATTTATATGCCCAACTCAATTTCCTAAATCCGGGATTATTAGGCAATATGACGCATTTCAAAAACAACTTTTCGGATGCTATCGACAAAGAAAAAGATGTAGATGCTTCACAACTTCTGGGCAAAATCATTGCGCCTTTTATGTTGCGAAGAACAAAAGAACAAGTTGCTACCGAATTGCCCGAGAAAACGGAAAGCATTATTTTTTGCGAAATGGAAAAAGAGCAACGCAAAGTCTATGATACTTTCAAAAATCAATACCGTGATTATTTACTGAACAAAATTGACGAAAACGGAGTCGAAAAATCGCAAATGTATATCCTGGACGGATTGACAAAATTGAGGCAAATATGCAATTCGACAGCTCTAATTCCTTCTGAAGAAGATTTTGGAAATTATTCTGTAAAGCTCGAAGCTTTAATCGAAAACATCAAAGAGAAAACGGGAAATCACAAGATTTTGGTCTTTTCGCAATTTGTAAAAATGCTCCAAATTGTAAAAACCCGCCTCGAAGAAGAACATATTCAATACGAATACTTAGACGGAAAAACCAACAACAGGCAAGACAGAGTGGATAATTTTCAAAACAATTCAGCCGTACGGGTGTTTTTAATCAGCTTAAAAGCAGGCGGAACAGGCCTTAATCTAACCGAAGCTGATTATGTTTTTTCATCGATCCCTGGTGGAATCCTGCTGTCGAAAATCAAGCTATTGACCGTTGTTACCGCATTGGGCAAACCAAAAAAGTAATGGCTTACCGAATGATCTGTAAAGATACCATTGAGGAGAAAATAGTTTCCTTACAACAAAAAAAGAAAAATGTAGCTTCAAGCATTATTTCGATAGACGACGAAAAGAAATCCTTTGACATTAATGAAGTCAAGGAATTGTT
This sequence comes from Flavobacterium piscis, assembly GCF_031457575.1. Classification (GTDB taxonomy): domain Bacteria; phylum Bacteroidota; class Bacteroidia; order Flavobacteriales; family Flavobacteriaceae; genus Flavobacterium; species Flavobacterium piscis_A. The sequence goes on from NZ_JAVDWQ010000002.1 coordinate 428,556, forward strand.
TCGATAATTTTTGATTTAAAACCGAAGTAGCAATGCTTCGTTTTTTTTACCCTAAAACTTCTTCGTGTTTTATGATATAATTCAGTGCTTCTTTGACAACATCATTCAAGTTTAATCCTTTTTTGGATGCCAAAAGAGCCGTTTTTTGATGTAATTCTTGTGAAACTCTTACGTTAAACGAACCTTTAAAAACCTTATCCGGGTTTTTATTTAATGCTTGACAGGTTTCTAAATAATCTATAACTCCTTCTTGAAAAGATTGCTCTAATTCATCTACCGAAGTTCCCTCAAAAGTCACTAAATCATTTATTCCTTGAATTTTACCAAAGAAAATTTTGTCTTCAGCTGAAAATTCAACCGTACCGATATATCCTTTGCATTCTAAATAATTTTTCATTTTCTACAATTTTAAATAGTCAATAATGATATCCAACTGATACGATTTCAAAATTTTTTGTGGATGTGGTTCGTGTAAGCTGATAATCTGTTTTTCTTTATTGATAAATTTTCGCCTAGAACCACCCGTTTTTCCTTGCGCTAATTGTTCGAAATCAAAATATTTCAAAACTTTAAGCATTTCATCCCAAGTAAAATCTTTTGGTCTTGATTTTAATTTCTCTATTAACTTTTCAACTTTACTCATACAAAGATACTATTTTTTTTAATTGCAACTAAAAAATAGTTGCATTCTAATTTGGCATTAATAACAATTCTTAAACATAAATAAAATCCCTCAAAAAACAACATTAAACAAACTTTCATTTATTTTTGAAAGTTTAAAAACTTTTACTTACATTTGTTTCAAGAAAAGGAAATAAAACCAAAATGGAATTCAAAGAAGCAAAAAATAAGTTCGTACAAACCTGGGGAGCATTAGGTTCTCAATGGGGAATTAATAAAACTATGGCCCAGATTCATGCTTTATTAATGGTCTCGAACGAAGCTGTTTCGATGGAAGACATTATGGAGGAATTGCAAATCTCCCGTGGAAATGCCAGTATGAACCTAAGAGCTTTAATGGATTGGGGAATTGTTTATAAAGAATACAAAGCCGGAGAACGAAGAGAGTTTTTTACTGCTGAAAAAGATTTGGATGAATTGGCAGTGAAAATTTCAAGAGAAAGAAGCAAAAGAGAAATTAAACCCGCTCTAAAAATATTGAAAGAAGTTTCGACAATTGAATCAGGAAATTCCGCTGAGGAAAAACATTTTATAGATCAAACTTCTAAATTGTATGATTTTGTTTTAAAAGCGGATAACATGTTAGACAAAATGACAGAATTTAATGAAAACTGGTTAGGCCGTTTGGTTCTAAAAATTATGAAATAAATTATCACAGTAAAAAAATTTAATCAAAACTTTCATTTTTTTCTGAAAGTTTAAAACAAACTATAATTATGAAAACAACATTTAAAATAATGGAAATTGTAAACATAGCTGCTTTACTATTTCTGTTGGCAGGAGCATATGGAATAGCCGTTACAGGAATATTACAGATTTTGGCAGCCCTGCTCTTTTTAATACTTTTTCCAAAAAACAAATGGATTTATCTTTATTTTGGGCTGGTTATATGCTTCTTTTTAATTTGGGCTGGTGAACTTTTAAACTGGCTTTTTTTACTGCCAATTTCATTAATATTTTTCTTAACCTTCATTATTTACAATCAAAAAAAGAAATTATGAATACAACTATCCCAAATTGGCTTATAATTCTAAGTGGAATTGGCCAGATATTTACAGCCCTAATTTATCCATACATTCGACATAACGTTTTTGATTGGTACAACGATGTAAAACAACTTAAACCACTTAATCAGGAAATTGCCAAAACTTATGGAAGATACATTCAGGGATTAAACTTTTGTTTTGGATTAATCGCTATTGTTTTTACTACAGAATTAAAAGAGCAATCAGCATTGGCAGTTGCATTGACCGGATTAATCGCTCTGTACTGGGTTGGAAAAGTAGCGACTCAGATAGCCTATTATCCAATGTACCAAATTCCGCAAAAATTAATTTTCAAAATTGGAAGTTACTGTATGAATGCCTTATTTGTGTTATTTGCAGTAATAAACTCTGCTTTGTTCATTCATAATTTAACAGGTCATTATAAACTACTTTAATCATGAACCTCAACATCATTGGATATTTTATTTACCTCAGCATAACGATTTTTATCATCTTGAAAGTGGGTAAAATCTGCTACAAAAACGGAAATATTTACGTTGCGGAACTCATTCCAAATCATGCAGACATTTGTCAAAAAATCAATCAGGTTTTGCTTTTGGGATATTATCTATTAAATATTGGTTATTGCGCTATGACTTTAATTTCCTGGCAGAAAATCACATCATCACCACAACTAATAGAAACTATCGGAATCAAAACAGCGATTATTATTTTCATCATATCGCTACTACATTATCTCAACATTATAATTCTAACCAAGTATATTCATAAATTAATTAAATAACTCCTAAAATCAAATATCATGGAAACTACAAAAATCCTAATCGGTTACAGCATCTATCTGCCAATTGCATTATTTCTTACTTATTATGTTTCTAAAACACTTTTTAAAAACGGAAAAATATTCATGCTGGACATATTTAAGGGAAGAGAAGATATTGCTCAGGCAACCAATAAACTCTTTGAAACCGGGTTTTATCTTTTAAATATTGGATTTGCGCTGATGATTCTTCAAATGAATATTAGCGAGAACAGCTATCAGGAATTAATTGAAAGATTAAGTTATAAAATTGGTGGATTTTCTATTTATCTTGGCTTCATGCTGTTCTTTAATTTATACTTCTTTTTTAGAGGAAAAAGAAAAGCCAAAGAAGCTCAAAACACAGAACGATTAGTTTTTAAAGCTTAAATATTCTGGATCATGAAAACTCTCGAAAACCAAACCCTACTTTACGATGAAGATTGTCCGCTTTGCAATGCTTACACAACTAGCTTTGTAAAAAGTGGCATGTTAGATAAAAACGGAAGAAAATCATACAGTCAATTATCTCAGGAGGAACAAAATTTTGTAGACTTAAAACGTGCTTCAAATGAAATTGCTTTGGTTGATAATAAAAATAAAACCGTAATTTATGGAATTGATAGTTTATTGAAAGTAATAGGTTTTTCATTTCCATGGATTGAAAAAACAGGGACAGTTAAACCCATTCATTTTATCTTGAAAAAGCTCTATTCTTTTGTTTCATATAATAGAAAAGTAATTATCCCGGAAACTATAAAAGAAGGAAACAAATTGCAATGCATCCCTGATTTCAATTACAAATACAGATTTATTTTTATCGGATTTGCTTTAACAATAACCACTTTTATATTGTTCAAATATTCTAATTTAATTCCAAGTTTACCAAAATCAAGCATTTTGAGAGAAACTGTTTTAGCATTTGGCCAAATCATTTTTCAAAGTTCATTTCTTTTAAAATTCGATAAAAAAACAATTATTAATTATGCCGGAAATTTAATGACCGTTTCTTTAATGGGTTCTCTAATTTTAATGCCGATATTGCTTCTTAGTCAATTTATGAATCTTTCTGAAACACTGATTTTAGGTTGGTTTGGAGTTACAGTTTTCATTATGTTTGCCGAACACTTCAGAAGAATTAAAATTTTAAAACTTCCATTTTACTTATCATACACCTGGATAATTTATAGAATTATTGCTTTTCTATTAATTTTAAATTTATAACATGAAAAAACTCATCATCGCAGCCGGAACTGGTTTTTTAGGACAGGTTTTAGTCCATCATTTCAAAGAGAAATTTGAAGAAATTATAATTCTGACCCGAGGAAATTCAAAAACAATCGACGGAATTAAATATGTAAACTGGAATGCCAGAACTTTTTCAGGCTGGGAAAATGAATTAGAAAATGCAACGGTTTTAATAAATCTCGCAGGAAAATCAGTTGACTGCCGTTATACTCAAAAGAATAAAAAAGAAATTTTATTGTCCCGAATTGAAAGCACCAGGATTTTAAACAAAGCTGTTTTAAATTGTAAAAACCCACCGAAACATTGGCTAAATTCATCTACGGCAACTATTTACCGATTTTCTTTAGACAAACAGATGGATGAAATTAGCGGTGAAATTGGAAATGATTTTTCTATAAATGTCGCTCTTTCATGGGAAAAAGCATTTTTTAAAACTAAAACACCAAATACATTGAAAACTGCTTTACGAACTTCAATTGTTTTAGGAAAAAACGGCGGCGCTTTTATTCCGTTAAAGGCTTTGGCAAAAATTGGCTTTGGAGGAAAACAAGGAAAAGGAAATCAATTTATCAGCTGGATTCACGAAGATGATTTTGCAAATGCAATTGATTTTATTATTCAAAAAGAAATTACGGGAATTATTAATGTTGTTTCACCAGAACCAATTCGCAATTCAGATTTTATGCAGAAACTTCAAAAAGCAATTGGATTTCCTTTCGGGATTCCGATGAATACATTCTTATTAAAAATTGGCTCTTTTATCATTCGAACAGAAGCCGAATTGGTTTTGAAAAGCAGAAATGTGATTCCGAAAAGACTATTGGAAAACGGATTTAAATTTAAGTTTAAAAATATTGATAATGCTTTTATAGATTTACTCAAAAAATGAAAACAAACAACACAAATTGGATTTATTGGGTTAAACATTGTCTTTCTACATTATTATTAAGTCCATTTATGTCTGAAATAATAATGCTTTTTAATCCCAATAAAACTCTTAGTCTTCTACAAGTTTATCCTTTTGTATTTATTATAAGTTTAATTTTCTGTTTACCAACTTATGCTTTTTATGCATTCATATATAAAAACTTATCCGAAAAAGAAATTTCAATTATTTATGCAAAAGTAATTCTAATTACAACATCAGTTATTGGCATTTTTATTACAATGTATATCTTAATGGGAGATAAGTGGGTAGATTTTGCATTATCATATTCATTAACATCTATTATTACCGGATTATTTTTTAAACTAAATTTTGAAGATAGCTAAAAACCATTTTATGACTACCATAAACCTCACCACAAAAATAAAAGCATCACTACAAACCGTTTTTGATGCTTCAAGAAACATTGATGTTCATCAGCAATCTGCAAATAAATCAAACGAACAAGCAATTGCCGGTGTAACATCAGGTTTAATAAACTTAAACGAAACCGTAACCTGGCGCGGGAAACATTTTGGCTTTTATCTTACCCATAAAAGCAGAATTACAGGAATGGATTTGCACGACTATTTTGTTGACGAAATGGAGGAAGGGAAATTCAAAACATTCAGACATGAACATTTTTTTGAAGAAAAAAACGGAGTTACCATAATGACAGATAAACTGCAATATGAAACTCCGTTTGGCATTATTGGAAAATTATTCAATGCTTTGTTTTTAAAACCCCATCTGATCGATTTTCTTTTATTGAGAAATGACATTCTCAAAAAAATAGCCGAAAACCAATGACTTTTTTTAAAATCAACAACCTTTTAATCACCGCAAATTGGTAAACTTTTCCCCAAAAAGCACAACCATTAGTGATTATTGTTTAGCACGAACAAACTCTTCAAATTGATTTAATTTCAGAACTCTTGTTTCTTCAATACGTTTCAGTTTAGCATTATTTGCATTTTTAGCACTTGGTTTAGGTGCGTAGTATACAAATAAGATTCAAACACATGGCTTAAATACAAAGGAGATTTCCCTTTGTGTATGGTATCAAAATTTTGAGATTGATGACAGGCAAAACAACTTACCAGATTGGTGTTGTTAATAGTATGAATATCTTTCTTAAAAGTCTGAGTGTACGTTTCCATTGGCCAGATTAACAGAACCTCTGGCTAACGAATTCAGAACCGCCTCGTTTTTTAAGTGGGTTATGCTCCACTTTTTTACTTTATGTTTTCACTAATACATTATCGTAACAAGTAAAATTTTATAAAATGTATTTTTGTTTACTTTGAAATAGCCTTTTTAAACAATCATTTTTTTTATTTTCTTTATTAAAATTACATTGTATATGAAGTCTCAAATAAAAAAATGTCATGAGAGCGGTTTTTTTATCCATAAGACAAATAATAAGTGGAATAAAGCTGTTTTCGGAACAACTAAAACATATTACTTTCTAAAAAAACATTATCTCAAATCCAGCAACATTGGGGTTTTAGCAGTATTGGGGTCTGTATACAATTCAGCTGCTGTAACCAGCAAAACTTTAACTTCCATGAAGTGTTCATTGTAGTGTAATAGTTTTTTTAATTCTGCACATTTTTGCTGAACAAAATCCAGTCTTTTATTTTTGGAAACATTTTGCACAATTAACATCCGAACAACTTCTTTATAAATTTCATCAGTAGATAATTGAATCTGGAAAGCATCTGCTTCATTTGTAAGAGGAAGTAATTGCTCTAAATCATAGTGTTCTTCACAAACAATAAAAGATTTCGTTTCTCTGGATTTTAATTCCAGAAAAGATTTACCATCTAAATCAACCCATCGCCCTAAATCGCCTATTGCATATCGAAAGACCGGAAATCTTTTACGAAAAGTATTGGTAACGGCAATTGTACCATATCCGTCTTTATCAGGATTAATAATTTCGACTATAATCCCTTTAATAACTGAAAATAATGATGGGTTCTTAGTAAAATCCGACCAGGCCCAAATCCCGGTTTCTGCAGAGCCATACATCGAATAAATTTGTTGAAAGCCGAATTTTTTTTGCAACAGCTTTTGTATGTTAGGCCTTAAAAATTCGCCTGCATAAAACAAATTTTCTATCTCTAATTTTTTGTTATTCTCTTCTAAAAACTGCGCAAAACATAATAATTTTGAAGGTGTTCCCAATATAAAATTCGGTTTAAAATAACGTGCCGCCTGTTCGATATCAGTATAGCTTGCATGCGCACTCAATGCCAATGTTGTTCCCTGACATTTTTCTAAAATATCATCCATAATGGCTGCTGTGCGATACATATCTGAATAACCAAAAATATTTAAGGCAATTGTTTTAGCAGTAAAAAAGTTATTTTTAGTCAGTTCCTCTGCCAGTTCAAGGCGTTGATTTTGATTTTCCTGTATGTCAACCGGAAAGACCAAAGGCTTTTGAGTACTTCCGCCTGAACGCACCAAATACACACCAGTTTTTTCTTCCTGAAGATTAAAATTTGTCTCTAAAATTGACATTAATTCTTTTTTGCTCAGCATAGGAACTTCTGCAGCAAAATCATTTCCTTTATAGAATTCGATGTATAAAGGATTCTTTTTAGCCAATTCAAAATAATCCTGCAATACTGAGTTGTCTATTTTTGGAGAAATACAAGCTGAATACATAAGGTTGTTATTTTATTTACTTCTTTTTTTGAAATAATAGCGGTTTTTAATTAAGATCGCGGAATGATTTAAAATAAATAAAGCTTTTTGTTTCCAGGACGGTAATCGCTCCATTGCGTGTTCAAACCACCGTTGTGACAACATTCCCATTAGCTGTTGATCGTACCGGTTAGAACTTTTCTGATATCGCTTTATCGTAACCGGAATTTCTAATGCTGCCCAATGAGCATAATTCTCTCTGGATAAACTCCCTTCAACCTCTCTTACTTCGATACAGATTTTATTCAGTAAACCGACACGGGTCTTTTTTTTCATGTTTTTCAAAACGCGATACCAAAAATCAATTCCTTCATTTAAGGAAACATTAGTCTCGTAACGAATGCCTTTTAAATGCTTTTTTTTGATTACAACATTACTGCCAACACCCATAATAAAATCTGGCGAACTAATACTATGCAATACATTTGGTATCAAAAACAATTCATCCGACAGGAAAAACAATTCTTTTTTAAACGATTTAATGTTTGGCAGATAATATTTAAATGGTACCAATAGAATTCCAAGTATCAAAACATCCATTTTTTCTTGTTCCATAATTAAATCGACCTCTCTTAAACAAGAAGAAGTATAACAATCATCTGCGTCCAAAAAACTTATAAGATCTCCGGTTGCTAATTCTATCCCTATATTTCTTGCATTGCCCGGGCCTTTATTTTCTTTTAATTCAATGATTTGAATATCAGTTTGCAAAAATTGCGGTGCAAAAAACGATAATGAATCTTTTAAATAAAACAGGCTTTTATCAGTACTAAAATCATCAACAATAATAATTTGTGATGCTTTTTTTTCCTGAAAAGCCAACGAACGAATCGTATCATATATGTACGCTTCTTTGTTGTAAAGAGGTATAACAACTGTATGTTTCATGATTTTTTATTAGTCTAAAATTGGATAAATCAAAGCCCTTCCCTGATGCACATTTACAACTGATTCATCTGAACCACGGAACAAACCAGATCCATAATTTTTGTCATCTTTACACAGCAGCATGCCAACTAAATGAATCTGACGATTATTTTCAACATCGTTAAATTCTTTCTGGTCAACAAAATGCTGAATCAGGTATTTATCCCAATTTTCCCTGATAATGATATTCCAGTCTTCAGTTGTACAATCACTTTTAACATAAGCACCTATTCCTCTTCCTCCACTATTTAATTTTAAAATCAAATTCTGTTCACAATCAGTAAAAACATCACAACCGGCAGGGTCAATAACAACAAAACTCGGAATAAGGTAATTTTGTAAAAAACCATACTCTTCTTTGCTTAAGTAATCACTCATTATTTGAATATCGTACATTACCGCCAAGACCCTTTTGTCATGAATTAAAATTAAGGTGCGGATATCATTGAAATAAGAGTTCTCTTTGATTAGCTTATCCATTACGTCCGGACTTATTTTTTTTAACTCTTCTCTGTCCATTTCTAATATAAACTGCGAAACAGGTACTCCATTTACACATATTGAATCATTTGATACTATTAAATCCTGAGGTTTTGCAGAAATTAATTCGATGTCTAGTTTCGCCAATTCCTTTTGAAAATAAAAAATCTCGGTTCCTTTTTCATCATCATGAATAAGAGCTACTTTTCTATGAGAGGCAAATTGATTGTATAAATCACCGATAAGATTTTCTAAAGCTGTATTTTCAGCACTTACTCTGCCTCCATAAGTATTTGTCTGATTGCTTATCAATTTTAAATAATAACTAATCATCCATCCGTTTAGGGGATATCGTGCTCCTATCTCGCAAATTTTTGCCTGATCGTTTGTGTCATATAAAAAATCAGGGCGATAAAAACCCTGATTATATGCTTCGTTATTGCATTTTTTTAATAAAGCTTCCAGATCTTTATCCAGTTGATAATATTTTCGAATTCTATCGTCCTCAAAATAATTCAAAACAATTGCTTTACAGGCCTTATTTAAAATAGCACACAAACGATTCATTTGCTGGCTGTACTCTAAAGACAGGGTTACCGAAGAATTAGCAAATAAATTGCTGTTTAATCCTGTATCTTTTTGAAAATATTCAGAAAATAACTGATTCCATTTTTTCTGTTTATCAGCTTGGTTTTGCTGTAACTTAATTTTAGACATAATGAGCTGGAGTTTCTTTCTTTGTAATAATTATTGCTGGAATATGGATTTAAAAACTATATTCTTCAACTGTCATAAGATCCTCCATTACGGCAGATTTTTTAGCCAAATAATCTTTAATAATTCCCTCTAAATCATACGATTCAAGATCAATATTCATTGCTTTGGCATAATGAAAAATAGAACTAACAGCAAAAAAGAAATGATTTTTTTCAGTTGGACCGCAATGAACGCTTATCCATGCCAATGTTTTTTCGCATTCCTCTTCTGAGAAGCCATAATCGTTTATCAGCCAGGATTTAAATTTTGGAAGTATTAATTCCACTTCACCATGTGTATAAATTTCGTGTACCAAGGTTGTCAATAAAGCAATCATTATGTCTTTATTACGCAATGAATTTTGGTCTTTCCATGCTTTAAAATCACAAGCGCTTTGGTTTAAATATTTACGTAAAAGCCAATCATCATCAGTACAAATAGTAGTTGCCATTGTATAAAACAACTGAGAATGTAAAATTCTGCCAACAACTGCCAAATCTTCATCTACAATTCTATTTAAACTTGTGATTGAATGCAATAGTGCTTTTTCATCTGCAATTGGTTGATTTTTATGAACCAGCATTGTCATGCGATTGCTAATTCCAGCAACGGTCATTGCGCTGTTGTTGGTTTGGCTCCAACTATGAAAAAAGCGTTGTAATCGTTCCTTATCTTGTACTTTCGATGTCAATTGATTAAAACTTTTTTCAATTTTTGAAAATGACTCTTCCTGATTTGGCAAAAATTTTAATAATTGATCTTTTAAATGTGATTCCTCCATTCCTTCAAGGACCGGAAGAATAATTGAACTTAAATTGGTCATGATTATTCTGATTTTAAATTGGTTACTGTTTGATTTTGCTTTCTAATATTTGTTAAGAATCTGCTTTTTTTTTAATAAACCTACTTTATAAAAATGCAGGATAAATGCAAAATGTCATAAACACATTAATATTAGGTATGAAGTGATTAATTCATGTAATAAAGAAATTAGCACAACCAAATAAAATCTTTTACCCTGCTCATGACAAGAAGATTTTAAAATTTAATTAATCCTTTACAGAACGATAGTATTTAATTTTCCTGACAACATCAATATCCTTAAAATGATATTGTTCTAACCAGTTGGCTTCATCAAAAAAAGTGCAACGGGATTCAGCAATCACGGTAATGGGCTTGTTTAATGAAATCCGATATAACTTATTTAATAATTCAGCATATTGAAAATCAAAAAGAGGGTTGTACAGATAAAAAACATTCCCGTCAGAAATATCGGCCTTTAAAATATCACCACAAATTGCAATAACATTTGCTATTTGTTCTTTTTCGATTAAGTTAGCACAAACTTCATTTCGTTCCTGAAGGATTTCAATTCCTTTAAACTGTGCATCAGGATATTTTACAGCGCCATATAAAATTATATTTCCATAACCTGAGCCTAAGTCATAAAATACCGTTTCGTTTGTTATTTCAATAGGATCAAAAAGATCAGCTAAAAAACTGGAAGATCCATATCTATACGAATTAAGACCGTGTCGAATTGTGATTTCAGGCAGACTTAAAGCTTCTTCAATATTATACGAATATTTATCAATTTCAGATTGAATTTTCTTTAATAACTCCATATTATTTCATCATTAATAATTCTAATTTTTCCAGCGAGCGTTTTGCTTTTTCCATTTTAACGGCATATTCATCGTTTACTTTTTGAACATCGGCGTTACAAAAACTGCAAGTAGTTTCTTCTTCATAAACATAATTATCACATCCATTGCATAATTTAAGTGCTTTGGGTATTCTGGGAACTCTATCTGTAATATCTGATACTGGAATTAAAGGAGTATCATTAGGGGACTGTATTTCTACCATTTCTCCTTTTTCATTTTCTACTATAATTTCAAAAAGTCCCTGGTCAAAAGAAAGCCCTGGTGCTTCTTGTGTTTTTCTTATACGTTCTCTAAGTCCTTTCTTTTTTAATTCTAAAGCACGGTGATGACAAAACGGATTATTCCCTCTCTTACCAAACAGCACGTGGCTTGTCCATGTACAGCCGGCCAAACAAGAAGACTCATAATAGCAGCCTTTACAGCCTCCCCATAATTCTTCTTTATTTCTATATCTGGAAAAAACCATTTCTTCGCTATATTTCCAAATATCTTCGAGTTCCATGTCTTTAACATTTCCTCCTGTATATTCGCTTGTTGGTAATGACGGACAGCCTTTAATTTTACCATCGGCCTCTATACCAATTCCGGTATGTCCTGCTGAACATCCTGTATAATATTTTTCGTTACCCTGTCTCCAGATATGCTCATAAGGTCCAAAGTAACCAATGTTATTTCCTGCTTGTATTAAAACATTATTGGCTAATGCTTTTCTGTATATTACAATAAGGTTATCGTAAAAATCATTTAATTCATAAGGCTGCAATATCAATTCTTCCGAATTATCAACGGCATTTCCCATAGCAACTGCCAATTGTATTTGCCAATTTTTTACACCATTTTTAATCAAAACATCCAATAATTCATTCAGCTCTTTTTTATTGGTTTTTGTAATCACGGTATTTACGCTGGACGGTATATTGTGTTTTTTTAACAGCTGAAGACAATTAATTACATGTTCGAATGAATCTCTTCTTCCTCTTATTTTGTTATGAGTATCAGGCAATCCGTCTATAGAAACACCAATATTTCTGATTCCCGCTTTTTTGGCATCAATGATTCTTTCTTCATTTAAATTGTATGCTCCGGACTGCATGGAACATTCAATTCCGCTTTGACTTATTTTTTCTATTATTTCAAGCCAGTCTTTTCTTAAAAAAGCTTCGCCCCCAATAATCGTAATCTCTCTTGTACCAAGACGTTTAAGACTATCAATAACACCAAAACATTGTTCTGTAGTTAATTCACCAGGCCTTACTTTTCCAGCTCTTGATCCGCAATGCGAGCATTTCAAATTACAGGCTAAAGTAATTTCCCATACTACATGAACCGGAGTGGCTGTTTTATAATCATCTCTTACTCTGTATCGTGTCGAAGTCTTGTCCATCTTAATTTTATTTATGGTTTGATAATTACTTAAAAAACGGTTTAAAAAGTAAAACTTAATAAACCGTCTTTTTTTTTAGATTACTTTCTCAGCGATTCAATTGCTTCTAACAATTCTATCAATGCCGAGCTTAAGTCTCCTTGTTCTCTAACAGTTTGTTTAGCCTGTTCAGCTACTGCCTTCATTTTTTCTAAATCATTTGAAGCGATTGCCTCTCTGATTCCTGCTGCGTAAAGCATTACTACTCCCATAACATTTTATTTTAAGTTATTCCTACTCTTAAGGTTTTTCGGATCCACCCTTGTTTTTGTTAACAAGACAACTCTCTTTTATTTTTTATTTTTTAGAGCATCGATGGCTTCCAGCAATTCTAACAAAGCAGCACTTAGGTCTCCTTGTTCTTTTACTGTTTGTTTTACTTGTTCAGCAACAGCTTCCATCTTGGCTAAATCATTTGAAGCTATAGCTTCTCTGACAGCGGCACCATAAGGCATCATTATTCCCATAGTTGTAATTTTTATATTAATTATTACTTGTTCTGTTGTTTAATTATCAAACCCAAATTGACGTAAAAAAAGTGCCGGCTCGTTTGGATCCAAACAAGTCAAATTACCCATAGTAACCGTTTTACCGTCTTTGTTTTTTCCGGTGATCATGATATTTTTCATCCCTGTCACTAATTTTCCTAAACGATTACCTTCAGTTACTTCAATTCCCATTTCATGAGGTGTACCTGTTCTGGTAGCAATAACATTCCCTGCCCCATTTTCAATTAGCAATATCTCCCCTATTGCTGGCGGTGGAAATGACTGTGTAACTGTAATATCAGTAAGTGGCCCTAGAGTAATATAAGGAGGTATACTTCCTGCATTAATAGCTACAGAGTCTTTCTTATTAAGTGTGATGGTTCTTCCAAATTCTGGTTGGCTACCATTATTTGTGCAATACATCCACGGAGTAGTGAAAGGAGTACCATCTTCTGTCTCTCCTATTGCTACATATCTCTGGTGTATGCCAAGTTTAGGTTTTTGAGTTTGTAAATCAAGATCAAGATTGTAAAATACAGACATCAAAAGTGTACCTACAGCGTAGGTTCCGCTGGCTCCTTCAATAACAGGCCCAACACCTCCACCATTCCAATCTATATAAGGATATACATTTACATTTTTAACTTTTACTGGTATTGCTTGCATAAGAATTAATTTTAGATTCCTACTCATGAGGCTTTTCAGATCCGCCTTCGCTTATTACTGTGTGAAACAGTTCGTTTTTTCTGTGGGTTCTGCTCCACTTTCTAAATTTTGTTGTTTCTCTATAATTTGTCTTTCTCATCTAACGAAGTTTTATAAATCATATCAACTGATTAAGGTTGTCTTATGAGAGATAAATTAGAAACAAATCCTGAAAATAAATGGTGCTGATTTTTATTTTCTATAGTAAAATTACGACAGAAGTAAAGTCCAGAATAAAAAAATGGTATGAGAGGGGGATTATTACGTATGAGAGCCTTAAAAATTAACGCGAGCTATTTTTTTTATAAAACACTCACTATCAGTATTAAAAAAAATTAAATACAATCCAGAAAGTCGCTTATAAAATGAAAAACAAAAAAACTTCGCAAAATTTTATGTTCTAAAGGAATGCTGTTTCTATTAAATTTGTTGTTCATCAGTGAATCTAAAACCTTACTAAATTTCTCCTTTTTTAAGACCTAATTATGGCTCTAATTTATTTTAGACCATCCCTTTTTTACTTGGGTCAGATTACAAATTCATTTTATAGCGATTTATTAGTTAACCCAAAATCCGGGTTATACTTGGTTGATACACCTGAATTATTTGATCTCACGGACTATTTTTAAAGCAGAAAACGAAGTTCAGTGGATACCAATAAGAATAGTCCCCCATGAACTAATGCTTCTGAATTTTAATATAAATATAGAAGGAGTATTAGTTCTTGAAGGAAATTCTAATTGAAGTTAATTTCTAATGCGGATTCCAGGTTTAGGCTCTATAATATCAAAAGGTCATCAGTCTGATTCTTGTTTGCACAACAATGATTCTTAATAATTTCATACGAGGAATAAAGAGCCACTTAGGGAATCTTGGATATTCCAGGTGCTCACTAATCATAATAAAAGTTACAACCAGCATCGCTAAATTGTGCCCTTTGGGTAAAAGCATAGGAAAGAGCATCAATGCCCATCCAGAACCAATGCACCAAACACCGTGAGTAAGCCCAAAAAATAATGAATCCCTAAAGGCCTTCCATCCAAAAGCTGATAGAATTCGATGATCATGACCGAGGTTTAAAAAGCGCTGCTTAATTGGAGAAATCTCCCATACTACTGCAATAACAAACAATCCAAATGCAGGAATATAGGACATAGGTAGTAAAAGGTTAACTCCCATTATTATTTCTATCATAAAAACACCAACAATCATCCATACTAATATATAACCAAACACAAATAATAAAGAACACAAGAAACGATAGCGTTTGAAGCTCTGCTGGTAAATAAACTGAATGGGTAGGATTAATTTAGGAAGCATCATTGCAACCACCATAAGCCCCCAACCAATTAATTGCGACGAAAAAAGCTTCATCTCAAGCAACATCTGAAATGATGTTGCAGAGGGACATGAAGCAAAGACATGGCAGTATTTCATTGCCATAATGTGGCCAGGGTTTACCAAAAGTAATGTCCAGACAAAAATGCTGATAATTACTAAATTAATTGCAATACACTTATTTTGTGAAAGTTTCATATGTCTTTTTTGACTTATTGCCCTGAACGGTAAATTCCTATTCGTTCTACTGTGATTTCATTACCATCGAGAGGGGCATCTTTACTCTTTATTTGAACATCTAGTGAATTAATATCAATGGCACTCTCCAGATGTAATTCGTCAATGATACTTGTGATATTAAATTTAAAAGTAAGTCCTGCACCGCCATGAGCGGTATTTTTCATAGATGCACCAAGGAGTCCAAAAAGGGAAACAGACTTGATAAATGTTTGATTTACATAAACTGAAAGGAAATTGGAGTCACCACCTCCTTTTACACCTTCTAACTGAAGATACACCTCATCAGGGACATTAGAGACAGAAGCTTTTAAAAGACTATTCTTTACTGATTTCCATGCCGTTTTATCCAATTGAACAATAGCTTTGGTTTCTTTATCCTTTAAAGTAATTGAACCACTACTTGCTCCTACTAATTCATTATTTTGTTTATTGGTCATCTTAATTCCTGTTTCTAAATTTGTCGTACCCAGTTTAGTTAATCTAAGAGATAAACTCTTTTTCAAAGAACTCGGTTGAATTGTGTCATAAGAAGTTAAAGAGAGATCGCTATATGTATAAGAATAATAAGACCCGTTATACTTCAAATTATTTGTCGTTTGAACATCTGCAGGTGTGTAATACCAAGCAGTACCCTTTGCATCCAAAGGCATAGCAAATTGTGAATTGCCATTAGCAGTTGGTCCGGCTAGCCAATTTACATCCGAAGGATTGTTGTTTTTTCCTGTTACATTCCAGGCATCCCACATACGATCAATATTAGAATGATGCAAGAAAAATATAGGGTCGAGCCCTGCTGTTGCTGGCACACCCATCAAACCTATTTGTCTCGCGGCATTTTGTCCGCCAACCATACCATGGACAAAATTATGAGGATTCTGCTCAAGATCGCCAGTTTCTGAACCACTATGTGAAAATCCAGTTTCTCCTCCGCCATAAAAATAGCCATTTAAATCACCTGGTCCAAGTTGTGCAGGAGCTGACCCTTCACTGTAAATGGTATCCCATTGGCATTGATCATTTGCTGAATTCTCTCCATTGCCTACTTGTACATTAGGTCCATAACGCTCAGGTACGTACAAAGGATTTGGTGTGTTATCCGGTAAAACAGTAAGTGTAAATGCTGGAGGGATATTCGATTCAATATAGGCAGTAGATTGGCTTAGATAATTCCAATATGGCAATGCCCAGTCCGAAGGACCATTTAATTGAGATATAATTGTACGAAGAATATTTTCGAGTGCTACCAAATAACCCCTGTGCCAAGGAGGAAAAAACCAAGTACCATGCTGGCATTGATCCCAAAAAACAGTTGTTAATGCACTGGATGGAAGCGTACTTAAATTTGCAGCTGCTCCTATGTAGTTAATGTTTATCCAGTTTAGATATTGGTATGGCTTTGGATATAAAGATCCTGGCAATAATAATTGACCGTGGATTGCAGCATAGAACCACCAGCTAGTAGGGTCGCTTATTGGGCGGGATTGCATTACCTTAACAGCTTTTGCATACCAATAAAGGTCGGTATAATTGCCAGACTTATCTATAAATTGCCCACCGTTATTGGCATCCCATGCATTTTTTCTTAAATAAACTAATTGTTTCCAAGTTGTCCCATTATCCCAATTTATTTCAGAATTGTTTCTTGACAGCGTACCTGTTTTATTTCCTCCATCATCCGTAAAGTTTACAGTAATTACTGATGGATTAGAAGTATTAAGAGTACCTTGAAAAGGGCCACGTCCGTTGCCATAAGTGACACTAATGCTAGTTTTAGATCCAGTAATTGTGATTAACACATTTTGTTGATCTACCCATTTTCCAATAAATGAATTCATATTTTAATGATTTAATTATTTGTCTTACTCATAAGGCTTTTCAGATGACACCTTCGCATTTTACTGTGCGAAACAGTTCGTTTTTTAAGTAGGTTCTACTCCACTTTCTAAATTTTGCTGTTTCTCTATAATTTGTATTTCTCACCAAACAAAGTTTTATAAATCATGTCAACTCATGAAGGCTGTCTTACAAGAAATTAATTAGAAACAAATCCTGAAAATAAATGCTGCCAGCTTTTATTTTCTATACTAAAATTACGTCAGAAGTAAAGTCTGGAATAAAAAAATGGTATGAGAGAGGGATTATTAAGTATGAGAGCCTTAAAAATTAACGCAAGCTAATTTTTTCATAAAATACTCATTATCAAAACAAAAACACGATTGTATTTTTTTTGAATAAAATTAGGCCCTGGAGTCTAAAAACACTTCATTTCAATTGTCTTGACAACAATCGAAAATATCGAGAGGTACAAGTAATTTTTGTTACTAAACAATTGTGCAAGATGGATTTAGAGGAAAGGTATCAACATATATTTCTTGTTGGAGTAACTCAATATTTAGGCTGCCATCATCCTCCGTTTTTATGTAATTTGGTTCTGGCAAATACCTTAATTGAAGGTGAGGGTGATACACCGTTTTTCTGCCTTTACGGAAATACGCACACATTACCGAAAAGCTACTATTAGAGCAAACCAGTATGTCAGCTTCAACAAAGGATTTAAAAATAGAATGAATTTGATCATAATTTTTTTCCTCACGATCAGAGCCAAGTACTACTCTGGTATGCTTTCTGTTATTAAACCTTTGTAGAATAGCCTCTGCATTTTGTTTTTCGGTGTAAATATTAAAATGAACCTTCCCTACGCCATACGCTTTTTCTATATGCAAAATAATGTTTTCGTAATAATCCATATCAAACATATACCTCACTGCAAATGGGCTTGTAAAGTGTTCTGGAAATTTTTCTCTATCGTAATCCGTTCCTCTATTAATATGAACGGCAACTTCTATAGGTGATTTGAATTTATTTATTTTTAAAGAGTGGAGTTCATTGAAGTTCTGAGATACTTCTTGTTGAATTTCGGCAAAAATATTCCGAGTCGTTCTTCCTTCCAGATACCATGGTATCGTTTGAAATGGATGAACTCGCAAAGCATTTTCTAAGATTACTAATGTGTCGTTACTGGTTTTAGGTAAAACTTTTTCAAAATATTCTAATAACTCCTCGTAGTCATCAATTCCGCACCACAGAGGGCCTTCAATTCTTACTGTTTTTTTATATTTCGATTTACGCCCTGCTTTTTCTACAACAGGATATTTAAATCCAAGTCCAAAATAATCCAAATAATCGTATGGAGTATGCACATAATTTAAATTCAATAAGCGACCAATAGTAAGACCACCCAATGCGTCTTTCAGTTGATGGCCGTGATTTCCTCCAGAGGTAAATTCGATTGTGAAGTCCATTTTATATTTTTTTGTTTTACGAAAGTTTATTTTACGATCCTCTCTAATAGTTCTACTGATTTGAACATCTCGTTGACATGATCTTCTCCTTCTAAGTACTCATAACCATGCTTTTTTTCTCTACTTATCTCACTCATTCGGTTTACATACCCTTTATGTTTTTTGTATAAATAATCCTTGCCTAAATACTTGTAATGCAATAATTTAAATTCCATTTCTGAGTCTGCAATTGTATTTTCATAAAAAACAGGCTTGCACAAATGAGCCCCGGGTCTGTAGTTAATCTCTTTTATTCTTTTCGGATCAAAAATGATGTGTTTGTCAAATCTATCAGATCTCACGCCATGCTTAACTTGTTCTGTTATCAGCCTTTTATAGTTGGTTGGAAAATCATCACTCATCATATTGTAACCTATTATGGTTGGCATAATTATATTTTGCTGTTTGGCTATTACTAAATTTTCCAGTAAATTTTCATCGTATAAAAATTCATCCATATCACAAACAATTACATAATCTGCGGTACTTCCTTTCCAACAGTTATTTTTTGATTCTGTCAATTTATCTTCGATGAATTCATTTCCCGAATCCAAATATTTAAATGCTACATTTTTATAATTACTTGCTAAACGTATGGAATCATCTGTACTCTGATTATCAATAATGATAATTTTACTGCATATTTTAGAATAATAATTTAAAGTATGCATAATCATTTTTTCTTCATTAAAGCAAAGCAGATAAAGCTCAATAGTAATAGCGCTGTTTTGAATCATAATTTTCTTCGCTTACATTTTATTTGTCCAACCATCATGTTTCATACTCACAAGACATTTGAATCAGTAGTATGAAAAAAAACAAGTCCTGAACCGAGCTGAAATGCTAAAAAATCAGATAGAAAACTCGATAAAATATATTTTGTGAATTGCTGTTTTTTTCTATTTCAAAGCTATAGTGACCTTCTGAATTTAAAAGAAAAATTGTAACAGGAAAAAGAATCTTTGTCATGAGGCAAACAAAACCGGTCATAACTATTCTTTAAAAAAATATTTAGAAAACTGCCGTGAAATTTCAGAAAAACAATTTGACGTTTTTTCCCCGAAAAGAGACTACGCAGCTTTTCTTTATAGAAAGAAAGAAAAAATGGTAGGAGAAGAATCAAAAAAAATAAAATTAGAAAAAAACAACCATCAGCCACCAAAGAATCGGTACACTTTCGACCCAAAAAGAAGTATAATATTTAGATCGTGCCGGGTTTGCAAATAATATAAACAACATCAATACTATTACCATAATAAGATTGATAAAGAGATCATGATAATTAAATGTAGAAATAAAAACTTCCAGGAACCAAAACGGAACCAAAAGTGAAAATCCTAAAATTTTAGTCCGCTTTACGCCGATGGTTTGTGGAACAGTTTGCAAATGGGGGTCATCATTGGCTAAATCTAAAATCTCAAAAACAAGAATTAGAACAAAAACCAATATAAACCGCTGAATACATTTTATAAAGAAATTAGCCGTAAAGGGAATTTCGGCATTTATATAAGGCAAAACCAAAGTAGCGCCTACCCAACAAAGCGCCACAATATAAATTTTTACGCCCGCCCAATTTCTGGCATTTTTACGATTTGGAAAAAACGGGAGTGTATAAAGAGCTGTTATGGCAAATATTCCGAATGAAACTATTTGAGTAATGCGTTTCAGTTGAAAAAAATAATAACCAATTAAAATCACCGAAATCAAACTCAGAAAAGCAATAATTTTTAACTGATTTCCTATCGGTTTTTTTTTCACCCGAACCAAAGCATCATATTTGACAAAATTATATCCTACGATTGTACCGAAAAAAACAAATAAAGCTATCGTTTCATCGTATTGAGTATGAAATACATGAAACGTAATCCGAACCAAAGCATAACACGACAAAGCCACATGAATACTGCTGTTGAGGTAAAAATCAAATATCAGTTTAAACAGTTTCATCTCTTAAATCTAATCAATTATTAACAAATCAACTCATTAGTTGAAAATTTCACAAAAATTGAAGTTAAAAATACCCATTAAATTATTAATAATACTTAATTTTGCGCCACAAAAAAACAACACATTTACTGTAAAATGTAATAAACCTGGTGTAACACTTGATTAAAATCAAAAATACGCTTTGCAAATTACATTTCTTTTTAAAAAAAAATAGATAGCTACAAATGAAAACAGATGCTTTTGCTTTAAGACACATTGGCCCAAGAGAAACAGATCTTCAACACATGTTAAAGACTATTGGAGTGGAATCAATTGAACAACTTGTTTACGAAACCCTTCCGGATGATATCCGTCTAAAAGCACCTTTAAACTTAGATCCGGCAATGACCGAATATGAATTTTCGAACCATATTCAGCAATTAGGAAACAAAAATAAAATTTTCAAAACCTACATCGGTTTAGGTTACAATCAGGCAATTGTTCCTGCTGTAATTCAGCGTAACGTTTTTGAAAACCCGGGATGGTATACGGCTTACACGCCTTACCAGGCAGAAATTGCTCAAGGTCGTCTTGAAGCTATTTTGAATTTTCAAACCACGGTTATCGAGTTAACCGGAATGGAAATTGCCAATGCCTCTTTATTGGATGAAGGAACTGCTGCTGCCGAAGCTATGGCTTTGTTACTGGACGTTCGTTCTCGTGATCAAAAGAAAAACAATGTAAATAAATTTTTTGTTTCAGAAGAGATTCTTCCTCAGACACTTTCTGTTTTACAAACTCGTGCAACTCCAATTGGCGTTGAATTAGTAGTTGGAAACCACGAAACTTTTGACTTTTCAACAGAATTCTTCGGGGCTATTTTACAATACCCTGGAAAATACGGACAAGTTTACGATTATACATCATTTATAGAAAAAGCGGCTGCAAGCGAAATAAAAGTTGCCGTTGCTGCTGATATTTTAAGCTTGGCAAAATTAACCCCTCCCGGAGAAATGGGAGCTGCAGTTGTGGTGGGAACAACACAACGTTTCGGAATACCGTTAGGTTACGGAGGCCCACACGCGGCTTATTTTGCAACAAAAGACGAATACAAACGCAGTATGCCGGGACGTATTATTGGTGTTACTATTGATACCAACGGAAACCGCGCTTTACGTATGGCATTGCAAACACGTGAACAACACATCAAACGTGATAAAGCAACTTCAAACATTTGTACGGCACAGGTATTATTGTCTGTAATGGCGGGAATGTACGCTGTTTACCACGGACCAAAAGGTTTGCAATATATTGCTGATAAAGTACACGCATCTGCTGCAACTTTGGCAAACGAATTAAAAAAATTAGGCGTAGAGCAAATCAACTCTGCTTTCTTTGACACTATTTTAGTGAAAGCTGATGCTAAAAAAGTAAAAGCAGTTGCAGAAGCAAACGAAGTAAACTTTTACTATGTTGATGAAAATACCATTTCAATTTCGCTAAACGAAACTACAAGTATTACTGACTTAAATCAGATTCTTAGTATTTTCGCTTCCGCAAAAGAGACTCAGGCAAGTACAATTTCTGAATTAACAGAAACAAATCATTACCCGGATTCAGTAAACAGAACTTCTGCTTTCTTAGAGCATGATGTTTTCAACAAATACCATTCGGAAACTGCTTTGATGCGTTACATCAAAATGTTAGAGCGTAAAGATTTAGCATTAAATCACTCGATGATTTCGTTAGGTTCTTGTACCATGAAACTGAACGCCGCTGCAGAAATGTTGCCGTTAAGCAACCCGAACTGGAACAACATTCACCCTTTTGCCCCGCTTGACCAGGCGCAAGGCTATCAGGAAATGTTGAAAAAATTAGAAGAGCAATTAAACGTAATTACTGGTTTTGCCGGAACTACTTTACAGCCTAATTCTGGTGCACAAGGAGAATATGCCGGACTTATGGTTATTCGTGCGTACCATCAGTCCCGTGGAGACGATCACAGAAATATTGCTTTGATTCCTTCATCAGCACACGGAACCAATCCAGCTTCGGCAGCAATGGCAGGAATGAAAGTCGTAGTTACCAAAACTCTGGAAAACGGAAATATCGATGTTGAAGATTTACGTGAAAAAGCGATTCTTCACAAAGACAATTTATCATGTTTGATGGTGACTTACCCATCAACACATGGAGTTTTTGAAAGTGCTATTCAGGAAATTACAAAAATTATCCACGATAATGGTGGACAAGTATATATGGATGGGGCGAACATGAACGCTCAGGTTGGATTAACAAATCCGGCAACAATTGGCGCTGACGTTTGTCACTTAAATTTACACAAAACATTCGCAATTCCTCACGGTGGCGGAGGTCCGGGTGTTGGCCCTATTTGTGTGGCACCGCAATTAGTTCCTTTCTTGCCAGGAAATCCGGTAATTCCAACAGGAGGAGAAACTGCCATAACCGCTATTTCTGCTGCTCCCTGGGGATCAGCTTTAGTATGTTTGATCTCTTACGGATACATTTCGATGTTAGGAGCTGAAGGTTTAAAAAGTGCTACAGAACATGCAATTTTAAATGCCAACTATGTCAAAGAAAAATTAAACGGCCATTACGATACTTTATATTCCGGAGAAATGGGCCGTGCCGCTCACGAAATGATTTTAGAATGTCGTCCGTTCAAACAAAAAGGAATCGAAGTTACCGATATTGCAAAACGTTTAATGGATTATGGTTTCCACGCACCAACAGTTTCTTTCCCGGTTGCAGGAACTTTAATGATTGAACCAACTGAAAGTGAAAACTTAGAAGAATTAGATCGTTTTTGTGATGCCATGATTTCGATCAGAAAAGAAATTGAAGCTGCAACAATCGAAGACAGCAATAATGTATTGAAAAATTCTCCTCATACTTTAGCGATGCTAACTTCTGAGACCTGGGAATTTCCATACACAAGAGAACAAGCCGCTTTCCCATTAGAATATATCGCCGAAAATAAATTCTGGCCTTCAGTTCGCAGAGCCGACGATGCTTTTGGAGACAGAAATTTAGTTTGTAGCTGTGCTCCTATTGAAGCTTACATGGAAAACTAAGAAATAGTTTTCTTTAAAATAAATCCAAACCCGACAAAGTAGTTGTATAAACCTGTCGGGTTTTCTATTTTAGTTGGTTTTGTTTCAGGTTTCAGGTTCGAGCATAACCTGAAACCTAAAACTAAATGCTGTCGGGCTATCCAGGCTGCTCCGGTAGCTTCCTCTTATTTCAATGTCATTAAGTTAAGCTTTTTTAGTCGTCACTTCGATCATTTTAATCTGTCCAATCTGTCGCATTGCTTTTAAAACCTCCCTCTTTGTGAATCTTCTTTTTTATCTTCATCAACAAAAACTTTCGTGAATCTTCGTAAAAAAAAATTACAGCCCACTTTCATTTCAAACGTTTGAAATCTCTGTAAAATCCAAAATTCATTAAAAAATAAACAATATATTTAGTAAAAATTTATTATTTGATAATTATATGCATGCATAGTATTTTTTATGATAGTTATCATAATTTTATTTATAATTTAGCAATAAATTTATCTGAATAATTAAGGAATAATGAAAATAAAGATAATAGGCATCGGAAGTTACATTCCTAATAAAGAAGTTAGTAATACAGACTTTGACAAACATGTTTTTTTGAATGATGACGGGACTCCTTTTGGATACCCAAACGAGGTGGTAATTAAAAAATTTAAAGGAATAACAGGTATCGAAAACCGTCGTTATGCCGAAGACCATCACACTACATCTGACTTAGCTTTTTTTGCTGCCAAAAAGGCAATCGAAAACGCTAATATCAATAAAGAATCTTTAGATTATATCATTTTCGCTCATAATTTTGGCGACGTAAAATCAGGCACTCATCAGTCGGATATGATTCCGAGTTTAGCTACCCGTGTTAAAAACAAACTGGATATTAAAAATCCAAAATGTGTGGCATACGATATTCTTTTTGGATGTCCAGGATGGATTGAAGGCGTTTTGCAGGCCAATGCTTTTATTAAATCAGGCATGGCAAAAAGAGTTTTGGTAATCGGAGCCGAAACTTTATCAAGAGTTGTTGACGACCATGATCGTGATTCTATGATTTATTCTGATGGTGCTGGTGCTTCCATATTAGAAGCTTCTGATGACGAAACTGGTATGTTGTCATACGAAAGCGCAACTTTTGCTAATGACGAAGCTAACTATTTATACTTCGGAAAATCATACAATCCAGACTTAGACCCAGACATTAAATACATCAAAATGTACGGTCGTAAAATATACGAATTTGCGTTGAGTCAGGTGCCTTGTGCCATGAAAAGCTGTTTAGACAAAAGCGGAATTGCTATTGATGATGTCAAAAAAATACTGATTCATCAAGCTAACGAAAAAATGGACGAAGCGATTATTGCCCGTTTTTACAAGTTATACGAAAAAACACCTCCCGAAAACATCATGCCTATGAGCATTCATGACTTGGGTAATAGCAGCGTTGCAACTGTACCAACTTTATATGATCTTTTACTTCAGGGAAAATTAGAAAATCACGAAATCAACAAAGGCGATGTGGTTATTTTTGCTTCAGTTGGAGCAGGAATGAACGTTAATGCATTTGTTTATCGATATTAAAAGTCGCAGTATTCAGTCACAGTTTACAGTCGCAGTATTCAAAGTCTACCAAACTGATCACTGCGACTGAAAACTAAAAAGTCCGCATCCTAAAATGCGGACTTTTTAGTATATTTGCGACCTAATATAAAATCAAGAACGAGCGATTGCTTCGTTCCTCTCAACGAATATGTACGAAAAAACGTTTCCAAATAAAAGATTCAGACTTACTTTAGAATTTTTACAAAAGCATATCAAAACTTCTGAAACAATCCTTGACTTAGGAGTTGAAAATCCGTTTTCGAAAATCATGAAGGAAGCTGGTTATTCAGTTAAAAATACAACTGGAGAGGATTTAGATTTAGATCAAACTGTTTTAAAAACTGACAATCAGAATGTGGTAACTGCTTTTGAAATCTTTGAACATTTATTAAATCCGTTCACGATTTTAAATGAAATAAAATCAGACAAACTTTTAATTTCAATCCCGATGCGTTTGTGGTTTTCACCGGCATATCGTTCTAAAACAGACATGTGGGACAGACATTACCACGAATTTGAAGACTGGCAGTTAGACTGGCTTTTAGAAAAAACAGGCTGGAAAATCATCGACAGGCAAAAATGGACCAATCCTGTAAAGAAATTTGGTATCCGTCCACTCTTGCGTAGTTTCACCAATCGATACTATATTGTTTACGCAGAAAAAATTAAGATTTAAGATTGTAGATTAACGAATGCTGATTTGTGATTGTGATAATGGATTTAAAAAATCTGAAATCGTTAATCTTCATTCAAAAATATTTTAAATGAAATATTACATCGTAATTCCCGCACATAACGAACAGGATTTTATTGGACTGACATTACAATCTTTGGTTTCTCAAACCGTATTACCGTCTAAAGTTGTTGTAGTCAATGACAATTCTACTGATAAAACAGAAGAAATCGTCTTGGGATTCGCAAAAGACAATCCGTTTATCTCTGTCGTGAGCGCTACATCAGACGCGATTCATATGCCAGGCAGCAAAGTCATTCAGGCTTTTCAAAAAGGTTTTGAAACCCTGGACGCAGATTACGACATTATTGTAAAACTGGACGGTGATTTAATTTTTCCATCCAACTATTTTGAAACGATTATCAAACACTTTCAATCAGATCCCAAAATTGGAATGGCAGGAGGATTTTGTTACATTGAAAAAAATGGGGATTGGGTTTTAGAAAACCTAACCGACAAAGATCATATTCGTGGCGCACTGAAAGCCTACCGTTCGGCAGCTTTTCAGCAAATTGGAGGCTTAAAACCGGCAATGGGCTGGGACACGGCAGACGAGTTGCTTTGTAAATACTATGGCTGGAAAATAGCTACAGACCCTTCTTTACATGTAAAACACCTCAAACCAACAGGTGCCAATTACAACAAAACAGCACGTTATAAACAGGGAGAGGCTTTTTATACATTAGGATACGGCTTTTGGATAACAGCGATCGCATCGGCAAAGCTGGCAATGATGAAAAAAAAACCATTGCTTTTTTTTGATTACATAAAAGGATTTTGGAAAGCAAAAAACACCAAAACCCCTTTGTTGGTTACTCCGGAACAAGCTAAATTTGTCAGGAATTATCGTTTTCAGAAAATGAAACAAAAGCTTTTTTAAACTCAAAACTTAAAAAACTGTAAACTGAAACAGTAAACTGTAAACTAATCCTTAATTTAGCCAATATTTGTAAAACTATGATGCTTATTCGTTATTTATCTCAAATCGGAAAATATTTTTTAATGCTGAAAGAAATTTTCAACAAACAGACCAAATGGCCTGTAATGAAAAAATTAATTTTCAAGGAAATCGACGATTTGATTATCGACTCTCTGGGCATCGTTTGTTTTATCTCATTCTTCGTTGGAGGGGTTGTTGCCATCCAAACAGCTTTAAATTTAACCAATCCTTTAATTCCTAAATATCTAATTGGTTTTGCCACACGTCAATCGGTTATTTTGGAATTTGCCCCTACTTTTATTTCGGTTATTATGGCCGGAAAAATGGGGTCTTTCATTACTTCCAGTATTGGTACCATGCGTGTTACTGAACAAATTGATGCTTTAGAGGTTATGGGTGTGAACTCTTTAAATTATTTAGTTTTCCCTAAAATAATCGCTTTATTATTGTATCCTTTCGTTATTGGGATCAGTATGTTTCTGGGAGTTTTTGGCGGTTGGCTCGCAGGAGTTTACGGAGGTTTTACGACCAGTGTAGAATTCATTAACGGTGCACAAATGGATTTTATTCCGTTTCATATTGTTTATGCTTTTATCAAAACCCTGATTTTCGCCATGTTATTGGCAACAATTCCGTCTTTTCATGGTTATTATATGAAAGGCGGGGCTTTGGAAGTAGGAAAAGCAAGTACAGTATCGTTTGTCTGGACTTCAGTTTCGATCATTCTTTTTAATTATATACTAACACAATTGTTATTAGGCTCATGATAGAAGTAAAAAACATAGAAAAATCATTTGGCGACACCAAAGTTCTGAAAGGGGTTTCTACAGTTTTTGAAACTGGAAAAACCAACCTGATTATTGGACAAAGCGGGTCCGGAAAAACTGTTTTATTAAAAAGTTTATTAGGAATCCACACGCCGGAAGTAGGAACAATTGAGTTCGACGGACGCGTGTATTCTGAATTGAATCCCGATGAAAAAAGAGAATTAAGAACTGAAATCGGAATGGTTTTTCAGGGAAGTGCTTTATTCGATTCGATGACAGTTGCTGAAAATGTAGCATTTCCTCTAAGAATGTTTACCAATGACAACAGAGCCAAAATAAAAGAGCGTGTTGACTTTGTTTT
Organism: Flavobacterium piscis; assembly: GCF_031457575.1. GTDB lineage: Bacteria > Bacteroidota > Bacteroidia > Flavobacteriales > Flavobacteriaceae > Flavobacterium > Flavobacterium piscis_A. The sequence continues at coordinate 456,702 of NZ_JAVDWQ010000002.1, forward strand.
AGAAAGAGTAAATTTGGTTGATGCGCATACAAAATTACCTTCAGAGATATCGGGAGGAATGCAAAAACGTGTGGCGATTGCCCGCGCTATTGTTAATAATCCAAAATACTTATTTTGCGATGAGCCAAACTCTGGCCTGGATCCAAATACCTCTACCCTAATTGACAATTTGATTCAGGAAATTACCAAAGAATACAACATCACAACCGTAATCAACACACACGATATGAATTCGGTTATGGAAATTGGCGAAAACATTGTATTCCTAAAAAAAGGATTAAAAGCCTGGCAGGGAACTAAAGAAGAAATCTTTAGGACAGATAATAAAGACATTGTTAAATTTGTTTACTCTTCTAATCTATTTAAAAAAGTAAGGGAAGCATATTTAAAAGAATAACTTTTTTAAATTTTAAATATAAAAAATCCCAAATTAGCTTTAGTCAAAGTTGAATTTGGGATTTTTTATTGTTTTAATTATGACTGGGCAAAAGTTCTACTTCAGCATTTGGATTAAAAAGATAAGTTTTTCCTGAACTGATTTCTATACATTCGAAACGCTTGGTTCTAACCGCTAATTTCTTGAATATTTTTCCGTTTTTAATCCTGAAAACACTGCCGTAGGGAATTTCAAAAACATAATTTTTATCATTCCCTGCATCGAATTGTTTTAAAGCTAAAGACAAGGTAGTATCAGTATCACTACTTGCTGAAGGGTTTTTAAAATGTCTGGCCAGCAAAGGCAATATATGACCCGGAAAAATCTCAGGCCGAATAAAGGGCACCATCAATCGCTGAAATGTATACTTCCATTCATTTCCATGAGGTTTAATATTCCGTCCAAACTTTTCAAAGGCTACCAAATGTGCAATTTCGTGAATCAGGGTAATCAGAAAACGATATTTATTCAAACTCGCATTTACCGTAATTTCATGTTTTCCACTAATCCCTTTTCTATAATCACCATGACGCGTTTGGCGCTCATTTACAATTTTTAGATGCACCTGATTGGCAACTATCAATTCAAAAACGGGTTTTACAGCGTGTTCGGGTATGTATTTTGAAAGCGTTTCGTTCAATTTAAGTTAAGTATTATTTGTTAAAAGTTAGAAGTTTTTTTCAATTACTTTTAAATTCGAATGCTCAATTTTATTTATTATTTCTTCTAAATCTAAATTCATTAAGTTTATAATATTTAGCTTTTTCAAATTTTCATACATAAACTTTATATTCTTTTCAAGTAATCCCGCTGATTCTGATTTTATAAATTCAGTTTGCAAATCTATCATGATATCAATGATTTGAATATCTGCTTTTTGAAAATTTCACGTCTTAGATTATTAAAAACCCAAACCGTTTTTTCATCATAATCCATTTCAGAAAACACTTTGGTATAATCTTCGCCTCCATCAAAATTAATATGTATAGCAATTAATGAATTCTTAATTTCCCTGAATTTCTCCCAAGGCCATCCAAATCCCTACCATCCAAATAAAATAGTTAAAACAGAATATTTAATTCCAGGAATATTGCACTTCCTCCATTTCATAAACTTTTGAATTAGTATAAAAGGAAAAAAGAAAATATTTATACTTGTTCTATATGTTCTATATTTAATCTTATTATCGGTCATAATTCAGAACTCATAATTTATAATTAATTAAGGATTTGTCGAGGAAACCTCTAACACTTTTCCATTAAAATATTTATTTCCGTTAAGGGCAAAATCATAAATGTAAGTGGCCATTCCTTCTGCAGAAATTGGTGCCTGATACCCCGGGAAGGCTTCTTCGAGCATTTCTGTCTGAACGGATCCCAAAGCAAGAACATTAAAGGAAATTCCTTTTTCTTTATATTCCTCAGCTAATAATTCTGTTAAAGTAATCACGGCTCCCTTACTTGAACTGTAAGCTGCAAGACCTGCAAACTTCAAACTTCCTCTCACCCCGCCAATCGAACTGATGGTTACCACATGGCTTCCTTTTTGAAGATAGGGTAAACATATTTTGGTAAGATTCGCTACGGCAAAAACATTTACTTTGTAAATACTTTCAAAATCGACTTGTGTTGTTTCTGCAAAAGGTTTCAATAATAAAGCGCCCGCATTATGTACAAGAGCATCCACTTTTTTCCATGTAGAAGAAAGAAAATCAGTTACCCTTTGCAGAGCTTCCTCATTTGCCAAATCAACAGACAAACAGGTAACATTTTGATGCTCTATTAATATTTGAGGTGTTTTTCTGGAAATAGCCAAAACCTGATGACCTGCGTTAGCAAATTGCAAAGCCAGTTCATAACCAATTCCTCTGCTCGTTCCGGTAACAATAATATTTTTCATAAGGCAAAAATAAACAAATCCAGCAAAAGGAGCCGTTATTATTTCATGGTAATTTCTTCTGTTGGAGAAGCTGCCATTAGAGTTACAGCCGGCAGAAATTCTTGTATAAAAGAAGTCATGTGTGGAATATCCATTAATTTAAATTCATCTGAAACATGATGGTAGAATTCGAAATTTTCAAAATCAAAGGTACTTATGGACTGGCAAGGCTTCTTGAAAGCTTCAAAAAAAGGATAATTATCAGATCTGAAAAACAATTTGTATTCTGCTTCTTTTGGTAAAAAGCCAATAGTGTTTTTACCGGTGTATTCATTAATCTTTTCGGCCATATTCGATTTATCAAAACCTGTTATATAAGCCAAATAATCCCGTTTCATTGGTACACCAATCATTTCAATATTTAACTGGGCGTACAAATTAAAATCTTGCTTTTTTAGTTTCTGAACCAGACTTTTAGAACCTAACAAGCCTTTTTCTTCTCCGGTGAAAAATACAATGAGGATACTTCTTTTATTAGATTTGGTTTCACTGAAATATTTTGCCATTTGAGCGACAGCCGTTACACCGGAAGCATCGTCGTTTGCTCCATTATTAATAACATCCGCTTTTTTATTTTTCTCTAAACCAATATGATCATAATGTGCACTTAAAATAACAAATTCTTTTTTGAGTACCGGATCTGTTCCGTCTACAACCCCAACAATGTTATAAGCAGGAGATTTAAAATTGGTAAGTGTATCACGATAGGTCTTAAAATAAGGTTTTACATTATTTTTTCCTAAAAAATCTTCCAGAAAAATTGCTGCTTTCTCAATTCCTTTTGTCCCGGTTTCCCTTCCTTCTAATTCATCAGAAGAAAGATATTCTAAAAAATCAGAGACTTCAGATTCATTAACTTTATAAGTAACCTCAACAGGGTTAGCTACTGATTTTGAAGTTTTATCGTTTACTGTATAGATATTGGATTTACAACCTAAAAGAACAAATGGAAGAAGAAAATATAGTTTTTTCATAACGAATGATTTTGGATTAATACAGCTTTAAATCCTAAACTATTGATTTAAAGACTAAAACTTCTGAAAAGTAAAAAAAATAATCGTAAAAAAAACCCTTTCAAAGCTAAAAAAGCAGAAAGGGTTTATGAGATGAAAAAGAATAATTATTTATCCGGCAATAACTGATCTTGAAATTACAATTTTCTGGATTTCTGAGGTTCCTTCGTAAATCTGGGTAATTTTGGCATCACGCATAAAACGTTCTACGTGATATTCTTTTACATAACCGTTTCCACCATGAATCTGAACAGCTTCTACAGCAGTATCCATAGCGACTTGCGATGCAAATAACTTTGCCATGGCACCACTTACATCATAATTTTTATGCTGGTCTTTGTCCCAGGCTGCTTTCATACACAAATGACGGGCAGCTTCAATATTCACGGCCATATCTGCCAATTTAAAAGCAATGGCCTGATGGTTACAGATTTCCGTTCCGAAAGCTTTACGTTCTTTTGAATATTTCAGGGCCAATTCGTAGGCTCCTGAAGCAATTCCCAAAGCCTGAGAAGCAATTCCGATACGTCCGCCGGCAAGGGTTTTCATGGCAAACTTGAATCCGAAACCATCTTCTCCTATTCTGTTTTCCTTAGGTACTTTTACATCATTAAACATTAACGAATGCGTATCTGAACCACGAATACCCATTTTTTGCTCTTTTGGACCAATCGAAAAGCCCGGCATGTCTTTAGTCATAATCAAAACATTAATTCCTTTATGTTTCAATTCAGCATGTGTTTGGGCAATTACCAAATAAACTGATGCTGTATTTCCATTAGTAATCCAGTTTTTTGTCCCGTTTACTAAATAATGATCGCCCATATCTATAGCAGTAGTTTTTTGAGATGTTGCATCGCTTCCGGCTTCAGGTTCACTTAAACAAAAAGCGCCGTGAATCTGGCCAGAAGCCAAACCCGGTAAATATTTTTGTTTTTGTTCCTCGGTTCCAAATTCCTGCAGTCCCCAACAAACCAATGAATTGTTAACAGACATTACTACAGAAGCTGAAGCATCTACTTTAGAAATTTCTTCCATCGCAATTACATACGAAATGGTATCAAGACCGCTTCCACCGTACTTTGGATCAACCATCATTCCCATGAAACCCAGTTCTCCCATTTTTTTCACCTGTTCGGTCGGAAAAATTTGTTTTTCATCACGTTCAATTACACCTTCCAACAATTCATTTTGTGCAAAATCCCTCGCGGCTTGTTGAATCATTAAATGTTCTTCAGTAAGATTAAAATCCATAACAATGTATATTTAGAAAACTTGAATAAAAGTGGTTAAATAATTTTATGTCCAACTAATATTTAAGTTTTTTGGTTCATAAAATGCTCTCAAAGATAATTTTTAATTAGTAAAAAACAATGCATGCATATAATTTTGAATTATTTTTATAAATAACTATAACGTTTTCGTAATAGTTTTAAGAAATTATCCGGAATCGTTCATATTACCAACTTTTTATCTAAATATTAAGAAAATAAATATTGATTAAAAAAATATAAATAAAAATCAAGTATATTTTTAATTGGAAAGCACTTTTTTTTCAGATCTTTATTTAGACAAATTTCATCAGAATTCCCACATGTTTTTTGTCCAGTATGACAATTTCACAAAAAACACAAGCCATAAGTACTTGGAATTTAGAAATTAACAGTAATTTTGCACTAAAACAAAAAAAATCGAAAGACTATGAAAAAGATTTTACTATTACTTACATTCATTTTAAGTTTACAGTTCTCAACAATCAATGCACAAAAAAAATTAGAAGTAGGCGGAGTTTCCATTCCAAGAACTCTTGATTTTAAAGGTAAGGCCCTGACGTTAAATGGTGTTGGGCAACGCTCTAAAATGTTTACAGAATTATATGTTCAGGCTTTATATTTATCACAGTTAACACAAGATGCCAATCTTATTTTAGAAAGTGATATCGAAATGGCTATCAGAATCCACATAACATCATCACTTGTTACCTCAAAAAAACTATCAAAAGCATTGGCAAAAGGGATGGAAAAATCTGTTGGTGAAGCAGGAATGCTAAAATTAACCAAAGAAGTCGAAGAGCTAGAAGCATTGATAGGCAGAGAAATCACAAAAGCTGGTGATAGCTTTAATTTGATCTATAACCCTTTAGACAGATCATTGTGGATTTATAAAAATGACAAATACGAAGGGAAAATTGAGAGTTTCGAATTTAAAAAAGCATTCTTTGGCATTTGGCTTTCAGAAAATCCAGTAGATAAAAATTTAAAAGAAGAGTTATTAGGTAAAAATAATTAAATCTGAAGCCTAAAACTTTATAATCTATATTTCTGCAAGAATAGAGTATTCGCATTAATCATTTCTATATATTTGCTAAAAATAAACATATCTCATTAAAATGAAAGATTTATTGCAGCAATTTGAAAATAAAGAGCCAGAAATTGTTTTTAACTGGAAAGATTCTGAAACAGAAGCTGAAGGTTGGACCGTAATTAATTCGCTTCGTGGAGGTGCAGCTGGCGGAGGTACCAGAATGAGAAAAGGACTTGATATGAATGAAGTCCTATCGTTAGCCAAAACTATGGAAGTTAAGTTTTCTGTTTCGGGCCCTGCAATTGGAGGTGCGAAATCCGGAATTAACTTTGACCCTAATGATCCTCGTAAAAAAGGCGTTTTACAGCGCTGGTACAAAGCTGTTTCCCCTTTACTAAAAAGTTATTACGGAACAGGTGGTGACTTGAATGTTGATGAAATTCACGAGGTAATTCCGATGACAGAAGAGTGCGGTGTCTGGCATCCGCAGGAAGGGGTTTTTAATGGACATTTTAAACCAACCGAAGCAGATAAAATCAATAGAATTGGACAATTACGTCAAGGTGTTATCAAAGTAATAGAAAACCCTAAGTTTTCTCCAGATGTAACGAGAAAGTATACTGTTGCAGATATGATTACAGGATATGGGGTTGCTGAAGCTGTTCGTCATTTCTATAGTACTTATGGCGGTGACGTGAAAGGTAAAAAAGCAATCGTTCAGGGTTTTGGAAATGTTGGTTCTGCAGCTGCTTTTTATTTAGCAGAAATGGGAGCGAAAATAATCGGGATAATTGATCGTGACGGAGGATTGATTAATGAAGGTGGTTTTTCTTTTGAAGAAATCAGAACTTTGTTTTTGAATAAAGACGGAAACAAATTGGTAGCCGATTATATGATTCCATTTGACGAAATCAATTCAAAAATATGGACCATTGGTGCTGAAATCTTTACACCTTGTGCCGCTTCAAGACTGGTTACTCAAAACCAAATCGACAGCCTGGTCGCAAACGGATTAGAAGTTATTTCATGCGGAGCGAATGTTCCTTTTGCCGATACAGCAATTTTCTTTGGTCCTATCATGGAGGAAGTAGATAATAAAGTAAGCCTGATTCCGGATTTTATTTCCAATTGTGGAATGGCAAGAGTTTTTGCTTATTTCATGGAGAAAAAGGTTCAAATGACAGACGAAGCAATTTTTAACGACACTTCGGATATTATCAGAAATGCAATTGTAAAAGCACATGTGATGAATCCTTCAAAAACAAATATCAGTGCCACAGCTTTTGAAATTGCACTGAAACAATTAGTATAAATTTAGTCTTTTATTGAAACGCTGTTATTTTATCAAGTTGTTAGGACTTTCCTAAATTGAAGAGAAACTAACAATTTTTGTAATATATTCGCGTTTCAATTACAAAGACAATTTCATATGAGTATACTGCTACAAACAGATAGTTTATCTGTTGCACAAAAAACTATGGCCGATGCCATTCCTGTAGAGAAAAAATTATCAATTATTGAACTCTTAACCAGCGGAGGTTTAGGGGGACAGCTAATCATGATTTCTTTATTCCTGATGTTTTTCGTCGCTTTATATCTTTATTTTGAGCGATTAATGGCGATCAAAAATGCCTCAAAAATAGATGCTAATTTTATGAACCAAATTCGTGATAATATACGAAATGGCCGAATTGACAACGCTAAAATATTATGTGCACACTCTACTTCGCCTGTCGCACGTCTCATTGAAAAAGGAATTTCAAGAATAGGAAAACCACTTGACAATATCAATACCGCTATCGAAAATGCTGGTAAATTAGAGATATACAAACTTGAAAAAAATGTAAGCATGCTGGCTACCATATCCGGAGCAGGCCCAATGACTGGTTTTCTTGGAACGGTTTTAGGAATGATTCTTGCGTTTCATAAAATGGCAAGCTCTGGAGGTCAAATTGAAGTTGGTGCCCTGTCTGAGGGTATTTATACTGCAATGACCACTACTGTTGTCGGACTGGTTGTTGGAATTGTTTCTTATGTTGGTTACAATCATTTGGTTGTAAAAACTGACAAAGTGGTGCACATGATGGAAGCCAATGCTGTAGACTTTTTAGATTTATTAAACGACCCCGCTTAGTTATGAATTTAAGAGGAAGAAATAAAGTATCGCCAGAATTCAATATGTCGTCCATGACCGATATTGTGTTTTTACTGCTCATATTCTTTATGCTAACATCTACAATGGTAACAACCAATGCGCTAGATTTAGTTTTACCAAAAGGAAAAGGAAAAACAGACAGTAACAAAAACATTGCCGTGAGTATTAATAAAAATTTAGAATTTTTTATTGATAAAGAACAGATCCCTGAAGCCGATTTAGAATCAAAACTATTAAGCATTTTAGGCACTGATAAAAACAAAGCTATTATTTTAAGAGCCGAAGAAGGTGTTCCTATTGAAAAAGCAGTAGGGGTTTTAGATATCGCTAACAGAAATCAAATAAAAGTTGTTCTGGCAGTACGTCCAAAATAGATTTACTTATATTTTATGAAATATTTAGAAACAGAAGAAGAAAAAAAATCATTTGCCATCACAGCAGTTTTGTTTGTGATTATGTTTCTTTTGTTTTTTTATTTAGGATTAACCTATATGGATCCTCCTCCTGAAAATGGCATAGCCATAAATTTTGGAACTACCGAAGTTGGCTCTGGTAACATACAGCCAACAGAAACAATTCAATCAGCTCCACAGCCAACAAACTCACAACCAACAACTGCCAATAATGAAGAGGTTTTATCTCAGGATATTGAAGAAGCAGTAGTAATGAAGGAATCAAAAAAAGCAAAAACAACCAACACCAATACAAAGGAAGAAGTTAAACCCAAACCCGTTGAGAGCCCTAAACCTTCTAAAAGCACCTCTGATGTGTTGTCCAGCTTTTTAAATGGCCCAAAATCTGATGGAAAAACAACTGGCAGTGAAGGCAATGATAATTCAGCAGGAGACAAAGGAAGTCCGAATGGAGATCCTTATGCAAATAGTTATTATGGAAATGGAGGAAATGGTAGTGGCAGCGGCTGGGGACTTAAAGGAAGAAAATTAAGTTCCTCCGGAAAAGAAACTCAAAAATGTAATGAATATGGAACTGTGGTTATTCAAATTACTGTAAATAGAAACGGTAATGTAATTGCAACCAAATATACTAAAGGAACCACAAATACCAATCCGTGTTTAATAGAGCCCGCAATTGCGACAGCTAAAAAATACAAATGGCAACCTGATCCCAATGCTCCTGAAACTCAAATTGGTTTTATAACAGTCAATTTCAAATTAAGCGAATAATTGCAACTAAACCTCTATGTCCGGAAAATCCATAGATTTGGCAGACTGAAAGCCTGCAAAGTTGTAATACTATTTATTAGCCACAAATTATACGAATTAGCACTAATAAATTTGTATAATTTTGTGTAATTTGTGGCTGATCCTTTTTTAGAAGCTAAAGTAAATAATTTTAAATTATATCTGAGACTAATAAAAAACTCAAGTATATTTGAGTTTTTTTTATTTATTTCCAAAATGACCTATCAAGAAACAACAGCCTGGATGTTTAATCAATTACCGATGTACCAGCTACAGGGTGCTTCTGCTTATAAAGAAGACCTGAACAATATTAAATTACTGGCAACGCATCTTGACAATCCTCAAAATCAATTAAAATACATACATGTTGCGGGAACCAATGGAAAGGGCTCTACCTCTCATATGCTGTCTTCGGTTTTGCAGGAAGCGGGATATAAAGTGGGCCTTTATACATCTCCACATTTAAAAGATTTCAGGGAAAGAATTAAAATAAACGGTAAAGAAATTTCAGAAGATTTTGTTTGCGAATTTGTTTCCAGGCACAAAGTGTTTTTTGAAGCAAATGACATGAGTTTTTTCGAGATGTCCGTTGGACTCGCATTCGATTATTTTGTTTCTAAAAAAGTAGATATTGCTATTGTCGAAGTTGGTTTGGGCGGACGATTGGATGCAACTAATATCATAACGCCTTTAGTTTCGGTGATTACCAATATAGATTTAGATCACACGCAGTTTTTAGGAAATACACCGGCAGCAATTGCGGGAGAAAAAGCCGGCATTATCAAACCTAATGTTCCGGTTGTAATTGGAGAGTATACATTTGAAACCCAACCTGTATTTTTGGCTAAAGCCGAAGAAAACAAGTCACCCATTTATTTTGCTTCCGATTTGATTTCTAAGGTTTTACCTTCCGATTTGATTGGAGATTATCAGTTTCACAATAAAAAAACAGTTCAGCAGACCATCAAAGTTTTAAATACTCAAAACGAATTTAAAGTTTCTGATGAAAATCTAAAAACAGGATTATTAAAAGTATCGAAAAATACTGGCTTGCAAGGAAGATGGCAGCAACTTGGAGAAAATCCAAAAATAATTTGTGATACAGCCCATAACAAACATGGATTATCCATTGTAATGAATCAGATTCAAAAAGAAACTTTTAAAAACTTACATATTGTATTGGGTGTTGTAAATGATAAAGACCTCAATTCGATTTTACCTCTTTTTCCTAAAAAAGCACACTATTATTTTTGCAGGCCGGATTCCTCCAGAGGCTTAGCTACTGAAATACTGAAAGAAGCTGCTAAGAAATATGATTTAATTGGAGAACAATACAACTCTGTGAATGATGCTTTTTCAAGTGCAAAGAAAAATGCTTCGGAAAATGATTTTATTTATGTTGGCGGAAGCACTTTTGTTGTCGCTGAATTGCCTTTGTAATAAGCTCAATCAAAATTGACCAAAAGAGGTTTAAAAAATTATCCTTATAATAAATTCAACATCAGCAATATATAAATCTTCTTAAAAAAAGTTTGAATATTTAATAGATTTTCTTTGCATAACTAAAAAACTAGCGTATATTTGCACTCGCAATAAGGCATTACACCTTATACGGGCGATTAGCTCAGCTGGTTCAGAGCACCTCGTTTACACCGAGGGGGTCGGGGGTTCGAACCCCTCATCGCCCACTATGAGGGATAACAGAAATGTTATCCCTCTTTTTTTGACATATAAGGTATTCTCTTTCCTCCATTTTTGTTGGGGAGAATATTAATCTAAGATCTACAATAGTCTTGGTTTTGGAGCTCCAGAGTAATTCTTGGGTTTCCGTATTGCTGTTAGCATTAAAGTATATTGAAGTAATTCCTTTTTTATTAAATCAGTTCTTCTCTGTGTTTCTAAATAACCTATCACTTCCAATTATAATAACTATGTAACTTACTTTCAAAACCCTGCACATCTTTTCAAACTAAACGCTTATCAATAGTCAGGAAGTTTAAAAAAAAATTAAATTTGCTTCTAGCTATATGAAAATCTGACAGTCATACAAATTGCCACAAACTCAATAACATAATTATGAATTTGAAATGTACTACTATGAAATTACCCTATAATGCTAAATACTATGTGTGTTTTTTATTTTTTTTTTTACTTTATAACAGCCTAAGTTGTTCTGCCCAAAATTTTGACCAAGGTAAACTAATTAATGGCCCCGGTTTCGGATACGGATTCATCAAAACTTTTGATGCCGACCGCGATGGCTATTTGGATGTATTAGCTTTTCCATACTTGTATTTTAATGACGGCCATGGCAAAAAACAAAAAATGGTGGTTATAGGAGATAGCAAAAAAGAACATGAACACTATTGTATTGAAGACATCGACGGCGACAAGGACTTAGATATTGTAGTATTATATAAAAGTGGTGAAATAGCGATTTATATCAATGACCCGAAAGGTTTTTCTAAAAAAGAGCAAAAAAACAAAATAACTTATTCCCCTTCTGAGTATGCCAAATTGTATTTATATGATGCCAATTCTGATGGTATTTGTGATATTATTATCTCTGGTCTGAGAGGAGTGCCAATTGCTTATGTAGGCAGTAAAAATCAGCAATACAGCTATTTCAAAACCTTCAACGATAATTTCCCTGACTTACATTTTGTTTTGGGAATTGATATAAATAAAGATGGGATTCAGGAACTGCTAGTGCCAAATTATTCAAATGAAAATGGTGAGAAGCGCTCCTTAAAAATCTATTCTTTCAAAGGAAATAAATATGTTTTAATAGATACCATTGTCCTTACAACTTCCGGAATGGACAATTTTACGTTAATGGATATGGATAAAGATGGTGATCTGGATTTAGTATATTCAGAAAATAATAGAAATCCTGGTATATATTGGATAGAAAGAAATAGTAAAGGCGGTTTCGGAAAAACACATACATTAATTAGTTCCCTTGAACTCGTGGATTTTCAACTTGGGGATTTTGATTCAGACGGAGATCTTGACATCGCTTATTTTACGCAACAAAACCAATACAAATTTATCAACTGGGCCGAGAATAAAGGAAATAATGTTTTTATCAAAAATCAGAAAAGTTTACTGCCAAATAGCAACGGATCTAAGGCATTCGTTTTTGAAGATTTTGACGGTGACAAAATAAAAGATATATTGTTTTACGATGACGATAAAGAACAAATCAGACCACGATACACGATGGTGTTACAGCAAAAAAATGGAGAAGTAAAAGAAAAGATCACCTGGGTTGTAAAATCTGATTGTTCCGGATTTCTTTTTACTGATTTAGACAATAATGGTACCAAAGATATTGTAGGCTATTATAATAATGAATTATTCTATACTTTGATAGACAATAAAGGAAAATATTCAGAAACATTAGAATTGGCAAGAAGTCCTTTTAAAATTGGAAATCTCAAATGTGGCGACATAGATAATGATGGAAAAGACGATTTAGTAATATATTCAGAAGATAGCGAAAATGGTAAACTAGGATGGTTTAAAAATGAAGGAAATATAAAATTTAATCATTTTGCCATTATACATAACGAAAAGGAAAGGCTTATAAACTTTGATATTATTGACTACGATAATGATGGCAATAAAGATCTGGCTGTAAACTACTGGACAAATGAAACACGAGGTTTTTATATCTATAAGAATAATGGAAATGGCGTTTTCAGCAAAACCAGAACTATGGTTACAGAAGTTAAAGATTCTTACCCTACAATTGCCGTATGGGATGTGAATGGCGATAAGACAGACGATTTAGTCGATCTGGGTTCAAAAACTTGGTTCAACTATCTGGGGAATGAAAAATGGGAGAAAAAATCAAGTCCGTTTGAAGAGCAATTTATTAAAGGCATTTATAAAGCAAGAGTAGATAATAATAATTCATCTGACTGCATAATGCTTTCAAGCAGCAATCTAAAATGGTTAAAGTATAACAATGGACAATGGCAAAGTAAAGTTGTGCCTGTTGATTTTGGCATTGATATGATAAGAGTTGGGGATATTAATGGAGACGGTTATGACGATATTGTATGCTTGGCTAATAAATATGATTTAGCCGAAGGATTTAACCAAGATATTGCTTTTAGCTACAAATATTCTATAATCTGCTTATTAAATGACAAGTCAGGTAATTTTACACCAAAGACATTATGCCCAGTTCCGGATTTAAGCAGCATTGGATTACAGGATATTGATAATGATGGTGATCTTGACATTCTCGCTTCTGTCAAATGGGGTTCGTCAGGTATTACAGTTTGGAAAAATTTACGCAATAATTGATTTATATACAATAAAAGAAAAATCTCGAAAGAATTTTGAGCCATAGTAATAGCCTGAGAATATATTCTCAGGCATTTGCATTAACCAGTAGCGGGAAGCATTCAAATATCTAACCATTTTATTGAGGATTATTATATGATTATTGCACTTGCGTCATAAATTAATATTGGAAAACTTTGAGAATTTGTTTGAAGAAAAAGAACTTAATTCATTTACAATTCTTTAAAGGTTTATTTAATTTATGTTTGTATTATAAATTTCTTGTTTTTTATTTTACGGCTAATAATATGTTTTTTTTATAAAATATGTATTATGAAATCTTTATGTAAGAAGAAGAGAAAGAAGTATTACTTATCAATCCTAAGCAAAAATTAAAAAAATTAGTAAACAATTGATTCAAATAGATTATCTAATCTTTTGCCTAATCCTCAACTTTTGCTTTGATTATTTTTTTGTTTTAATAATCAATTATCTCCTTTGTATCTTCTAATTTCAAGCAGATTGGATACTCTCTTTTAATGTTAATCCTAACAATATCTCAGTGTTCCTTATTAAATAGTTTTAAAAAATATTTCTTTCTATCTAAAATAAGTATTTGTTGGGTTACTCTATATATTACGTTGGACCATGATTCAATTCTGACATAATGATTATATTGATTTTAGTGCTTTTTATTTTACTTTTAAAACTTCTAACAGTTTAAAATTTAGATACAACTTTTCTTTATCCACTTATTCACTTTTTTAAGAAACCGTGATTTTCCAATTCTTTTAAATAGTTATCCCCCTTTTTTAGATTCCCTAATCCTGCATCTTCTAATTGGTCTCTTTTGGTATGATAAGCTAAAAAGTTCTTCCCTTAAATCTTAATATATTTTAGGAAGTTGGTGTTGAATTTCTTGCCCTATTCTATTCATCAATTCCTCGATTCTGCTATTTGGTTTCTTGCTTCTAAGGTAGTTTGTTCTGCATTTATGAAAATATGTTGAATATCTTGAAAAAATTACTGCCATAATATGTGAACAGCAGTTTAGTATTAAATTTACTTCATAAAATGAACATTGTTCAAAATATTTTATATATTTGCAAAATAAATTACATCTATGAGTACCGCAGATAGAAAAGCACGTGAAAAAGAAGCCTTAAAAGCACTCATTCTAAAAGGAGCAAAAAAGCTTTTTTTGGAAAAAGGAATTGAGCAAACAACTATTAGAAATATAGCCGATGAAATAGATTATAGTGTCGGAACGGTTTATGTTTATTTCAAGGATAAAAATGCAATTTTACACGATTTACATTCCATAGGTTTTCAAGAACTGGGAGGATACTTTCAAGAATTATTTTCAATCAAAGATCCAATGGAAAGATTAAGAAAAATGGGAGTTGTTTACATCAAATTTGCGATAGAAAATTCAGAAATGTATGATCTGATGTTTAATCTTAAAGCACCTATGGAATTTCTAGAAAAATCCGAAAATGATGATTGGGATGAAGGTGCTGCAACTTTTGACCGAGTTAAAAAAACAGTTGAAGAATGTATTAATGAAGGACATTTTGAAGGACATAATGTAGAACCACTTTCGTTTATGATTTGGAGTTTAGTTCATGGAATGTGTTGTCTTGAAATACGACAGAGAACCAAAGGTGTAAAATTTAATAATCCAGATACTATCCTATATGATGGTTACAATGAGTATTTAAAAATAATAGATAGATTATAAATTTTTTTGTTCAAAAAAATGAACAACGTTCAATTTAAAAACAATGTAATGATGATAAAAAAAGCACTAATTCTAATAGCAATTTTACTTGAGTATCAAGGATATTCGCAAAGTAAGCTGGACGGCTACATCGAAGCCGGACTAAAAAACAACGAAGTTATCAAACAACATAACTTCGATATTAACAAAAGCATGTGGGCTTTAAAAGAAGCACGTTCCTTATTCTACCCTACCGTTTCCTTAAATGGAAGTTATACCAAGGCAGAAGGTGGAAGAACCATTGACATTCCTATTGGTGATATGTTGAATCCTGTATATAGTACTTTGAATCAGATTACTAATTCTAATGCGTTTCCAACGTTAGAAAATCAGTCTGTACTTATTAATCCAGATAATTTCTATGATGCAAAAATTCATACTACAATGCCTTTACTGAATTTTGAAATCATATATAACAAAAGGATTAAAACCCAACAAACAACTTTACAAAAAATAGAGTTGGAAATCTATCAAAGAGAGTTAGTCAAGGATATAAAAATTGCCTATTACAAGTATTTGCAATCACTGGAAGGAATAAAAATTTATGAAGATGCTTTGGCATTGGTTACCGAAAATCAAAGAGTAAACCATTCCTTATTTAAAAATGATAAAATAAACCGTACTGCTGTCTTACGAAGTGATAATGAAGTAGTACGTATTGCAGCCAATTTAGAAACTGCAAAACAAGTAAGTAATAATGCCCAAGCCTATTTTAATTTCCTGCTCAATCAAAAACTCGATACACAAATAAAGGTTGATGAAAACAATGAAAACGTTCCTAATGCATTAGTCGAGGAAAATACCGAAAACAGAGAAGAATTAAAAAAATTGGGGCAAGTAAAAGAATTAAACGAGAACATTAATAAACTCACAAAGTCACACTGGTTTCCTACATTAAGCGGTTTTGCAGATTTTGGTGTACAGGATTTTGATTTTGAAATGAACAAAGATTCACGTTATTATTTTGCGGGTTTAGGTTTAGAATGGAACATTTTTTCAGGAAATAAAAACAAATATAAACTCAAACAAGTTGAAGAAGATACCAAAAAAATAAGTTCACAGATTGACAATGTAAAGCAGCAATTACTTCTTCAATTTCAGGTTTCACAAAATAATCTAAAATCAGCCTTGGAACAGTTCAATGCCGATAAAAATCAAAAAGAATCAGCCAGAAAATACAATGACGATATAACCAAACTTTACAAAGAAGGTCAAGCCATTTATATAGAGCTTCTAGATGCACAAAACCAATGGGTAAATGCCCAGCTTAACACAAATATCTCTCTTTTTAGTTCTTGGATAGCTTTTGCAGAATTAGAGAGAGCAAATGCAACTTTTAATTTAAAATAATTTTTTAAAAACAATAATTATGAAACCAAAGGTTCACGAATACCCAAAAAATAATTTTACACTTGTGAGTAAATCAAAAACGATAATAGTTTCCCTTTTAACTATACCACTTTTTTTCTCTTGTAAAGAAGAAAAAAAAGAAAACAATCCATTTGAATCAGCTGATATTATTTCAGTAAAAATAGCAACAGTTGAATCATTAGCATTTACCAACAATATAAGTGCATCCGGTTTAGTAACCACAGAAAATCAAGCTAATTATGGTTTTAAAATTGGTGGTGTGATAAGTAGAATTTATGTAGAAGAAGGTCAATTTTTCAAAAAAGGACAACTTTTAGCCACATTAGATCAAACTGAAATCAACGCAGGTTTAAATCAAGCCGATTTAAATTTAAAAAAGTTTGAAAGGGATTATGAACGTGCTAATAATCTACACAAAGACAATGTTTATACTTTGGAACAACTTCAAAACACAAAAACAGGTCTTGATATTGCCAAAAGGCAAAAAGACGCAGTAGCTTTTAATTCTCGCTATGCTAAAATATATGCTACTACCGATGGCTTTGTAGCTCATAAAATAGCAAATGAAGGCGAAGTTGTTGGTCCCGGGTCTCCAATTTTAGCCATAAACGAAACATCAAACAACAACAATTATCTTTTGAAAGTTGGTTTGACAGATAAGGAATGGGCTTCAGTAAAAATAGGTCAGAAAGCCATTGTTATCCTTGACGGGTTTCCTGATAAAAAATTTGAAGCTACCATTTTTAGAAAGTCGCAAGCGGCAGATGTTGCCCTTGGGTCTTTTCAAATAGAACTAAAACTGAATATGAAAGACCATAAACCAGCTGTGGGGATGTTTGGGAAAGCAGAAATACAAACCGATAAAGCAGCAGATTTTATGGTTATTCCATACAACGCTCTTATCGAAGCTGACGGTAACAAAGCATTTGTTTTTGCAGTTGAAAATAACAAAGTAAAACGTAAATCAATTACAATCAACAAATTTGATAATGATAAGGTGTATGTAAAAGACGGTCTTCAAAAAACAGACCAGATAGTAATTTCCAACAGTGCCTATCTTAACGAACAGTCAACAATAAAGATCATTAAATAACAACGTCATGAAAATAACAAACTTTTCAGTTAAGAATTATCAGTTTACACTGATTCTCGCTCTTTTGGTCGCTGTGGTAGGAGTTCTTACTTTATTCACAATGCCTAGAGCAGAAGATCCTGGAACACAACCACCACAATACTTAATTACGGTTATTTATCCTGGTACAAGTCCAAAAGATATGGAGGAACAAGTCGTAAAACCTATTGAAAATAAGATTTACGGATTAGAAAATATTGAAAAAATACTAACTACTGTAGAAGATGGTGTTGCCGCTTTTCAGGTGAAATTCAAATACGGAGTGGATGTTGACAATAAATATCAGGAGATTTCCACGGAAATGAATGCTCTTAAAAGTAGTGAACTTCCAAAAGATATTTATCAAATTAAAACGGAGAAAATTTCATCTGCTGATGTTAATATTCTTCAGATAGCTTTGGTTTCGGAAAATGCATCTGATAAAAAATTGCGTGATGAAGCGGACAAATTAAAAACAAAGATTGAAAAAATAACCAATCTTAAAGACGTCGAATACGCTGGAATTCCAGAACAGGAAATCCGTGTGGATTTAAACTTGGAAAAATTAGCACAATTAAAAATCCCATTGAATGTAGTAATGGGAAGCTTGCAAAGTGAAGCTGCTGATATTCCTGGCGGAAGTATTGATTTGGATACCAAAGTATTTAATGTAAAAACAAGCGGTAAATTCAAAAATGCGGAAGATGTTGCCAATACGGTTGTTTACAATGCCAATGGAAAAATCATCTATATGAAAGATGTAGCCGAGGTAAGCTACAAGTCTGAAGTGGTGCATCATATTACAAGAATCAATGGACATCGATGCGTTTTAGTGAATGCAGGAATGAAAGACAACGTAAACATCAGCGATGTTCAAAAAGAATATTTACCATTAATAGAGGAATTTTCAAAAGAATTACCTGCAAACATTAAACTAATTAAAAACTTTGACCAAGCCGATATGGTATCAAAGCGATTAGGGCATTTAGGTTTTGATTTTGGATTAGCTATTGTTTTGGTTATCGTTACATTATTGCCATTAGGATTAAGAGCTTCTGGCGTTGTTATGATTTCCATTCCTTTATCTTTAGCTTTAGGGTTAATTGCGATGAATGCTTTAGGCTATTCTTTAAACCAATTAAGTATTGTAGGGTTGGTCGTTGCTTTAGGATTGCTGGTTGATGATAGTATTGTTGTTGTAGAAAATATCGAACGTTGGCTCCGTGAAGGGCATTCTAAAATGGATGCTGTTTTAAAAGGTACAAAGCAAATAGGTGTTGCTGTTGTAGGTACTACGGCTACTTTGGTTATTGCCTTTATACCACTGGCTTTTCTTCCTGACATGGCAGGTGAATTCATCAGAAGTTTACCTATGGCTGTCATAACGAGTGTATTGGCTTCTATGCTTGTGGCTTTGACATTGGTTCCGTTTTTGGGAAGTCGATTCTTAAAAACACACGAGCACGAAGGAGGAAACATATTTCTTCAATATTTGCAAAAATTCCTTACCAGGTCTTATAAAAACGTCATGCCTAAAGCATTGAAATTTCCAAAAACCACGATTGCCATTTCAATATTTTTAAGTGTTATCGCTTTTGGACTATTTTCTGTAGCTGGATTTAAGTTATTCCCAACTTCGGAAAAGCCAATGTTTTTAATCAACATAAAAATGCCACTTCAAGCCAATATTTCAGAAAGTGACAGGGTGACAAAAATTGTGGAAGCCGAGTTGAAAAACCACAAAGAAATTGTGTATTTCACCTCAAATGTTGGACATGGAAATCCACAGATTTATTACAACGTACATCCACAGGACAGAAAATCTGATTTTGCTCAAATTTTCGTTCAATTGGAAGACGAAGCTACACCTAAAGAAAAAACAGCTTTAATTGAAAAATTGCGTGAAAAATTCAAAACAATGCCTTATGCTAAAGTAGAGGTAAAAGATTTTGAACAAGGAACACCACTGGAAGCCAATATTGTTGTACGATTATTTGGCGAAGATCAGGAAGTTTTACGCAAACTATCTTCTCAAGTAGAGACTGTTTTAAGAAATCAGGAAGGAACAGTTTACATCAACAACGAGTTAAACACCTATAAAACCGATGTCAAAGTAAAAATCAATAAGGAAAAAGCAAGAACATTAGGTGCACTTACAAGTGAAATTGACAAAGTAATTCGTCTTGCAGTTGCTGGTTTAACAGTTGGAGATTACATAGATGACCGTGGCGATGCTAGAAATGTGACCATTACTTTACCAAGAGATAAGTTTACCAATCTTGATGCACTGAAAAATTTATATGTAAACAATGTTCAGGGAACACCAATTGCACTAAATCAAATTGCAACAGTATCTTTTGAAACGGCACCTACAGCAATCAACCACTTTAATAAATCACGTTTTTCAAAAGTTAGTGCTATGACAAAAGAAGGTTATTTGGCAAATGACCTGCTGGCAGATATTATTCCAAAATTGGATAAACTCGAAATGCCAAAAGGCTATTATTACAAACTATCCGGAGAAAAAGAATCGGAAGGTGATGCATTGGGAGGTAATTTCCTGTCAGTAATTATATTGAGTGCATTTTTATTCATTGCCGTTTTATTACTTCAATTTAAAACATTCAAAGGAATTATCATCGTTATGTCCATCATTCCGTTAGGTATTTTAGGAGGTATATTATTTTTAATAGCTACAGGAAACCCAATGTCATTGGTTTCTATTATCGGTTTCATTGGATTGTCTGGAATTCAAGTAAAAAACTCCCTTCTTCTGGTCGATTTCACGAACCAATTAAGACAAGAAGGAAAATCAATTGATGAAGCGATTGCTATTGCAGGAGAAACACGTTTTCTTCCGGTAGTTTTAACATCAATTACCGCAATTTGTGGTTTGATTCCTCTAGCCTTGAATTCCAATCCTCAAATATCTCCATTGGCGATTGTATTGATTGGAGGATTGATAAGTTCAACAATTCTGGCAAGAATTGTAACACCGGTCATGTACAAATTGATACCTCCAAAACTAGATGAAGTATAATGATATACATTATTTATTTCAGCATAAAACAAGAGTTAATTGTCAAAAAATTAATGATGGAAATGCGTGCAAAAAATGATAAAACATTTTTTATTGAATCACTTATTCTAATTGAATTAAGCAATTCTGACTTTAAAGAATTGGTTCAATCTCTATACCATTTTTTTAAAGAACACAAATTAGATAGTGAAGATTTTGTTTACATATTTAATTTTTCGGGGATTTATGAAAACAATTGGTTTTGCCAAATACTGAAAGGAAAAGGATTAAAAAGAGTAAGTTCAAATTTTAAATAAAAAGTAATGAAAAATATGTATTCCTATTCTTGCTTATCACAGGAGTAATCGTAAAGTCAAATGCATAAAATGAAGAAACTAATAATAAAATAAATCAAAATTTAAGAAAATGGAAAAAACAATTTTAATAACAGGAGCATCATCAGGCATTGGGTATGAAATGGCAACTCAATTAGCCGCAAAGAAAATGAATTTAATCTTGGTTGCCCGTACCGAAACCAAATTGAAACAAATGAAAGCAGAACTCACAAAGGAGTATGGTATTCAGGTTCAATATTTTGTTGCAGACCTCTCTGATGTAAATGCTGCTAAAGACCTGTACAAAAAGGTGCAACAAGAGAATCTGGTAGTAACCCATCTGGTAAATAATGCAGGTGTAGGCAACTATGGTAATTTTACTGAAACTTCATTGGAAGAAGAACTGAATATGATTCAATTAAATATTTCCAGCTTGGTTGTACTTACTAAGCTCTTTGCAAAAGATATGGTCATCCGCAAATCAGGCAGAATTATGAATATCTCTTCAGTGGTCGCTTTTTTACCAATGCCTTATTTTTCTGTTTATTCTGCAACCAAAGCTTTTGTATTGGCATTTAGTGAAACACTTGCCGCAGAACTAGAAGAAACTGGAGTTATCGTTTCGTCTCTTTATCCAGGTACGGTGGATACTGGATTCACCACAACCGAAATGCAAACTACTAATCTTCATAAAACTAAACCGATGCATCCAAAAGAAGTGGCAATCCAAGGGGTAAAACACCTCTTAGAAGGAAACGGTAAAAAAGTTGTGGGTTTTCAAAACTGGTTTAACACCAAGCTCCCAAATTTTGTTCCCGATAGTATAATGATGAAAATCAAAAAGGGGTTAGCAAGTCAAAAATAAAAAATGATTATTAAATGAAAAATCTTACACAATGAAAACAACAAAATTATTATTGATAGCTAGTTTAACTAGTATGTCATTGCTACTTTCCTCTTGTTATTCACACAAAAAAGTAGTTGAATCAAGTTTGCCTTATTCCGATCAAATCAACTGGCCTGAAGGGTATAAACCATCTGAAGCTGATTTTTTTATACACACCGAAATAGACATTAAAGCCTCACCTCAAGTGGTTTGGGATATTTTCATCGATGCCGCCAAATGGCCAGAGTGGTATAAAAAAGCGGAAGGTATTGAGCTACTAAATTCACCTAACGGCAAGCTTAATCCATCCAGTGTTTTTATCTGGTACCCGGCAGGAAAATTCACTTCAACCATCAAGGAATTCAATCCTCCATATAATATTGCTTGGTTAGGCGAAACCGATAAAAAGAATATGACCATTTACAATGCGTGGATGATTATCCCTACCGCTGAAGGCTGCAAGGTTGTTTCAAACGAATCCCAAAATGGTCCTAAAACAAGAATGGAGAAAATTTTCGCACCCAATATGGTTCGCAAAAACATTCAGGATTGGTTAGTAAGATTGAAAGAACAGTCAGAAAAACAATAACACAATTAGAGTACAGAAACAATCTCTATTTGAATTCATAGCTATAAAACCTAGAGTTTGGCTAGAATGACACAAGATATTTATAAAAGTGATACATAGACTAAAAAAAGAATATGGAAAATAATAGACTTAAATTACTTCAAAGTTTTATTGGAAAACCATTTTCAGGAAGTCCGTCCCCATTCGCTAAATGGCTGAATGGGACGGTGATTTCTATTGATGAAAATTCCGTTGAATTTCAATTTGAGGTAAGAAAAGAGATGACTAATCCTGCTGGAACACTTCACGGAGGTGTTATTTGTGGGATGTTTGATGATTGTATCGGTGTAAATTTTATGATTTTGGGCACAGAAAATTTCTTCCCTACAATTAATCTAAACGTAGAATTTTTTAGTGCGGTAAAAGAAGGAGATACTGTAATAGTAAAAACAAATGTTGTAAAAAGAGGAAAATCTGTAATCAATGTAAAAGCTGACATGTTTAGTTCAAAAAGAATTATAGCCTCCGCAACATCAAATCTTGTTATAAGTGAAATGAAGATAAACATGTAGGCGCATTTGTATGCGATTAAAACAGCAAGAAAAAACAATTTTAATTAGAGGTGCAAGCAGTGGCATTGGAAAAGAAAATGCAAAGTTATTTCAATCTAAAAGCTGGCACAAATGTTAGCCGTCACTCTATGAGCGACGGTTCACACATTCAGCAGACAGACAAACTACTTGACTTTGACAACAACTTTTCCTTTGGCACGACCAGTTTCAACATAAGACATTGCTTCGTTGGTTTGTTCAAAAGGAAATACTTTATCAATTATGGGACGGATTTTTCCTGCTTCAATCAAAGCTGTAATTTCGCTTAACTGTTTGCCTTCTGGCCTCATAAACAAAAACTTAAAATTGACATTCAATTTTTTTGCTTTTCGTCTTGCAGAAAAACTCAACAAATTGGTGAGCATTTGTAGATGCCAACCTAAACCAATTTCTTTGGCGAATTCAGCTGTTGGTGGACCTGTAAGAGAAACCAATGTACCTCCTTGCTTCAAAATTTTCAAAGAATTTTCAAGCACTTTTGCATCTTTATTACTATGTAGCACAACATCATAATCTTTTAAAATATTGGCAAAATCTTCTTTTTTGTAATCAATTACCAAATCAGCACCCAAACTTTTAACCAATTCAATATTTGTTGTGCTTGTGGTGGTAGCAACATAAGCACCAATATGTTTTGCCAGTTGAATAGCAAATGTACCAACACCACCAGAACCTGCTTGAATAAATACTTTTTGACCCTTTTTGAGTTTTGCAATTTTAACAAGTACTTGCCAGGAAGTAAGCCCAACCACAGGAATAGATGCAGACTCTTCCATTGAAAGATTTTTCGGTTTTAAAGCCAAATCATTTTCATTTACAGCAATATATTCTGCAAAAGTGCCAATTTTATAGTCAGATGGTCTTGCATAAACTTCATCGCCAACTTTAAATTTAGCAACCTTTGCACCTACTTTTGTAACAACACCTGCCATATCTTGTCCATTTACAAAAGGTGTTTTGTAGGGCAGAAATATTTTAAAGTCGCCATTTTTAAGAAGTGTATCTGACAAGTTTATGGCTGCTGCATTGATTTGAACCAATACTTCATTTTCATTTACTGTTGGTTCAGCCCAATCAGTTAAATGTAATTTTTCTTTTTTCCCGTAGCGTTCTACTATGAATGCTTTCATTTTTTTATTTTTAAAATTGTTTACCATTTAATTCAAAAACTGTTCTCTATATTCGGTAGGTGTTATGCCTACTTCTTTTTTAAAAAGTCTTGAAAAGTAGGGTGGATTTTCAAAACCTAATTGATAAGCAGTTTCTGCAACGGTTTTATCGGTACTCATTAAAATATCTTTTGCCTCAATAACCAATGCAATGTGAATATGCTCCAGTGCTGTTTTGCCTGTTTCTTGTTTTAATAAATCGCTTAAATATTTTGGTGACAAAGCTAATTTTGTAGCCATATATTGTACAGACGGTAAGCCATTTTTTTGGAGACCTCCGTTTTCAAAATATTGTTTCAGTATGTTGGTGAATTTCGTGATTATGGTGCCTGATAAAACAGACCTATTCAAGAATTGCCGTTTGTAAAATCGTTGCGAATATTTTAAGATAGAATCTATTTGAGTAAGTATTATATCTTTGCTGTATTCATCCTGATTATTGTAATATTCCAACTTTATCTTGTTGAAAAATTCCCAGATGATTTCTTCTTCTTTTGGCGACAGATGCAAAGCTTCGTTTACTTCGTAATCAAAATATCCATATTTATTTATTTCTGAATGAAGGTTATGGTTCACTAAAAAATCTTCGTGGATATATAGTAGAAATCCTTTTTCACTTGTTTCTACATTATTCATCAATATTTTCTGATGTGGCTTTAGAAATGCCAAAGACCCATTTTCATGGTCGTACTTTGTTCTGCCGTATTGAAATGTCCCTGATTTTAATTTTGATAAGGCTATTGTATAAAATGCCATCGTAAATTCCTTCTCGATAAAAGTACATTTTTCTGACTCCTCAAAAGTTAGTAAGCCCAACATCGGATTTTCTGGTGGTGGAAATCCATTGGTTCTAAATAATTCACTTATGGTTTTATAATGTCTCATACCTGTTTTTATATTATAAAGTTATTCAAATTTATCACTGATTTATGAACCCAACTAACGAAATTACTTTCTTGCAAATTTTTCTACTGTAATGGTAGGTTTACCTAATTCGTCCCAAGTTTGTTGTGCTTCAAAGGTTTCTTTGTTGTTGTTCATTACGGTTATTAAAGGCACTACAAATCTCAATGGTTTTATAAAAATTGATAAAAACTTTGCCATTCCCATTGGTAACTTACCGATAGTCAATTTCTCTTTTGTGTGGCTCTCAACAAAAGCTTTTGTAGCTTCTGCTGTTGTGAAAGAGTCTAATCCTTGTACAGCATATTCTCTATTAATTGATTTTTCTGTTTTAAAGGCATTAGCCACTTGTTTTCCAAAGTCTTCGGCGTCAATCCACCAGGATTTTTCATTAGATGTTCCAATGATGTTTACTTTTTTTCCGTCTCTCATTCCAGCGTTAAAATTTTGCATAAAATTGGCTGGATAGAAAATAGTATAGGGAATATTTGATTTTTTTATTTTTTGAATCGCTTGCTTTTTAGCATTCATAACCCACCAATCACCAGCATAGTTTCTTGCCAGAAAAGAGGAAAGGAAACCGACTTGTTTTACCGATGATATTTTTAAGGCGGATAAGATATTTTCAAATCCGTGCATTTCAGGGTTAAATTCGTATTCCTTATCATTTGGCGATGATGAAATACTGATATAGACAGCATCTGCATTTTTCAAAGCTTCTGAAATTTCCGCTATATTTTGAAGGTCGCCGTTTACAAAATGTATCTTATCTGTCGGAAAAATTTGTTTTGCTTTTACAACATTTCTGACTAACGCTGTTATTTCAAAACCCGCCTTTAGTAATTCTTTTGTTACAGGAATTCCAATCATTCCTGTTGCTCCAATTACAGTTATTTTTTTACTCATTTTGTTTTTATTAATTTGTAATATTTACAATAGCAAGGCTAGTCGGTTACCTGAAAAAATCCTTTTGCTACGTGAATGAATTCCTGTAGTTTTTTAGGTATTGCAAGTTCATCAGCCTTAGACATACTTAAAACTTCATTCGCTTTTTCTTCATTAGATGCAAGCTCCACCCAATTCGGATTGATAATAAGCCCATGTCCAACAGCCACCAATGACAATCCTATTTTTAGTGCCTCTATTGCATCATTGAACTGTTTGATACCTCCTGCAGCAATCACTGGAACTCTGTGATTAACATAATCGAGTATTAATTTTAAAATAGTATCATCTCCATTTTCAGCATCTATAGGTTTTTGTGCAAGCAGATTAGCAAGTGAAATGTGCATATAATCAATTCCGCAGTCAATTAGTTTATCTATGAACGGAAAGGTATCTCTCACTCTATAACTTTCAGGCTCCTCTGGTGAGATTCTGAAACCTATCAAAAATGGTCTATCTGCATATTTTTTAATTACCGCTTGCACTTCTTTGATTACTTCAACTGCAAAGTTCATTCGTTTTTCATCGGTTCCGCCCCAGTGGTCTGTTCTTTGGTTGTAATAGGGCGAAAAGAAATTTTGCATTAGAAATCCGTGAGCTCCATGCAGCTCTATTCCGTCAAACCCTGCCTTTATTGCTCTGTGGGTAGTTTCGCCAAAAGCCTTTATTATTTCCAGAATTTCTTCATGTGTAAGTTCACTTGATACTACTCCTCCAGCATAAAACGCCGACGGTACTAATGCTATGGCACTTGCACTCACAGGAATACCATCTGGAATGAGATCTGTAACCGATTTATTTCCAGCGTGATAAATTTGAAGTATTGCAGGTGAGCCACCTTTTTTTGCAGCAGCGGCCAGTTTTTTAAGACTCGGTAAAAAAGAGTCATCGTAAGAGGCATATTCATTGTTAAAGCCAATTCCGTTTGCCATTACTCTGGTGCAGCCTGTTATTACCAATCCAACGTTTCCGCTTCGAGCTTCATAATGCTTTATTTCATCGTCCGATACTGTATAGTCATCATTGCTTGCCCAGGTTGTCATTGGTGACATCGTAATCCTGTTTTTGGTTTCTATCCCATTTTTAAATGTAAAGTTTTGGAATAATTGTTTGGTATCTATTGTCTTGCTCATTATTTAATTTTTATGTTACTAAATGATGATGCAAAGATGGGGTGTTAAATTATCCTGTTAGTTATACAAAAGTCTGAAGATGTGATACAAATTGCGGAAAGATTCTTGAGTTTGCTGTAGCATTACCGCTAACACAGGAATAATAAGTGATAATATTAAAGAAATAACAAATCAACTTATGGTGACTTTTTAAAATCAGCAGAAGGTATAGCGACAAACATTTTAGCATCAAGACTTCAAAGTTTAGAAGATAACAAACTCATCGAAAAGTTAGAACACCCAGATAGTAAGGCAAAAGTGTTATATAAG
Organism: Flavobacterium piscis; assembly: GCF_031457575.1. Classification (GTDB taxonomy): domain Bacteria; phylum Bacteroidota; class Bacteroidia; order Flavobacteriales; family Flavobacteriaceae; genus Flavobacterium; species Flavobacterium piscis_A. The sequence goes on from NZ_JAVDWQ010000002.1 coordinate 484,186, forward strand.
CTTACTCAAAAGGCAATAGACTTACTTCCAATAATTGTAGAAAAGGAAGGGAAATTTATAAAAGGTGATAAGCCTAAAAAATAAAAATCACAAAACACTTTAGAGCAAGAACAAAAACTTCATTAGAGATAATGGAGTTTTTTATGCCTTTTATTTCAACTTTTTATTTAAGCTTATAGCCACTTTTATTTAAGACAAACCTCATATTGTTAAACAAATTCAATATATTTGAGTCTATTATTAATTTAATGACAAAATATTATGAGAAAAAACAACGATTTAGGATTATTGATACTCCGTATCACAATTAGCGTTTTAATGCTTTTACATGGTATTCCAAAATTAAGTGCCGGTTTAGAATTCATTAAAACGATGCTTACCGCAAAAGGGCTTCCGGAATTCTTTGCCTATGGCGTTTTTGTGGGTGAAATACTTGCTCCAATTGCTATTTTAATTGGTTTCAGGACCAGAATAGCGGCAGCTATACTTGCTTTTAATTGTTTGGTCGCTATCTTCATAGTTCATAGTTCTGAAATATTCTCTATGGGAGAACATGGAGGCTGGGCTTTAGAATTAATAGGCCTGTATTTATTTGGAGCCTTGAGTTTATTCTTTACAGGTGCAGGTAACTTAGCTATTTCAAAAAATAACAAGTGGGATTAAAACCCTTAAATACATGTGATTATATTATAAACTAAAATCCCGTGTTTACTCCAACATAATAGAAATCTCCGAAGTCATTGATTTTGGAGGTTTCTGATTTAAAGCAGTTACGGTTTTAAAGAATAATAGGGAATTATGAAAATCAAACCCCAAATTATATAACGCATTAGCAGCATTGTCGATTTAATTTAGCCATTATAATTTATAAAATAAATCAACATGAAAAATAGAAGTATATTACTGGCATTAGCATTAAGCATAAGTTTTTTTGCTACATCTTGCAGTAGTGATGACAATGAAGGAGAAACACTTGCACCGTTAACAGGAAAATGGAATCTGTCGCAAGTAGGTACAGTCGTTTCAGGTAACGAAGTTCTTACTGATGCACCTCAAAATCAAAGCGGATGCAACAAGGATTATCTTGAACTTAAATTAGACAATACCGCAACAGAGGGGGATTATGATTCAACAATATCTCCTTGTGCTTTAGACATTGATTCAGGTATTTATTCGAGATCCCATAATAATTTAACAACCGTTATTGATGGTGTAGAAAAAACCCAGGACATTGTGAATCTTACACTTAAAGAATTAAAGTTAAAAGATGCAAATGGCGCTATTACAGTCTATACCAGAGATTAATTTTAAAAGCCTGAAGTATCAGTATTAGATTTGAATGATCGGATGAACGGAAACAATTTTCAAAGTTGTTTCCGTTTTTTTATTCTAAAGTTATAAATGATATATTTCAAAATATTTACCGAATATCGAAAAAATAATTATATCCCTAAATTTTTCTGTCTGCTCAATAATAAGTAAACTGCCATTAAAATAGTTCCTTTCAAAATCTTCATCTCCCTAAACTTCAAACTTTTTTTAAGGCTTTTAGTCTGCCAACCAAATCTATGGACTTTCTGCCATAGGTTTAGTTATTTTCTAAAAAAACCATGTTGATAAGAAAAGCTGAAGAAACGAGATTATACATTTTCTATTTCCAATCTGACACTATTTTTCGAAAATCTTCAAGCATTAAATCAAAATCATACTGTAGTTTTTTCTTTTTTAATTTATCCGTTATGTTCAACAATGCTGTTGAAATGTATTCGGTTAATTTAGCTTTTTGATCTTCATAACTCATTTCGCTGAATTCTTTTTCAAACTTTATTTCGGTTTTAATTATTCCTGTGTTCGATTGAAAATTACCGTAATCATATCTATTTCTTAAGAAATAGCCATTATCCGCAATTTCCTTTTTTGTAAACATTTTTAGAAGCGCCGGATAAAAATCTTTTTGTTTTAATTTTAAATTTTCATCAGCAATTATATAATTTGTTTTGCAACTATTATTGTCATAATAGCTCATGGAGAGCACAAACACAATTCGATTGATCGATTTTCCATATTTTTCAATCTGCATTTCCGAATCCAGTTTAGGCTGTAATTCATTTTTTATACCGTCTATTAACTTTTGTGAGTTTTCATAACAATTTGAAATACCTTGTGTAATTAGTATTGGGTTTTTAGGAATCCAGTTTTTCTGATTTTCCAGTTTTAAATTTTGAATTTCTTCAACAGTCGGATAATCCCATAAAATAGTTTGTTTTGCAGGAACATCAGGGCTTTCATGATAATCAGTTCTGCCTTGCTCCATTGTAAAACCTGTAGTCCTTGAAGACCAGATAGCGCTAACATAACGAGATTGCCTGTCTTTATTATAGAAAGTAGTTTCCGGATTTCCGTTATAAAACATTCCTTTTTTGGCTTCTACTGGTTCTTTTTCTCCCCAGCCAATAATTGTCAGACTTTCACAAAGACGTACTGCTTTATTCCATTCAGTTACGTTTTTATAGTCTGAATATTTTAGGAATTCAGTATATAAACTTTCTCTTATTTTATCTGTTTCGAACTGAACCAGATAATTTTCCAATCCATCTAATGTTTCTATCTGATATATTTCATCCATTACAATTTCAATTAAATTCAAAATTCCAGTTACTTTATAGTCCCGGATTGAGGAAAAATCTTTTAATTTCCTAATTTATTTAATATATCCTGCATCGCTTCAAATTGCTCTTCATTCGCTGAAGCATATACCAGATCATAATTATTCTCATTTTTCATTACCGTAATGACATCATTATCATTATTACCATAAAATTCAATTCCAATCCATCTCGTAAATTTAAAATCGCGTTTTTTATAACTGCATTTAATACTTTCAAATTCAGATTCGTTTATCATCAGAAATTCTTCTGCAGTATAGGGTAAAGCAAAAGTTGCCTGCAGATTTGACATTGCATTAAGAAAGTCTGATAACTTTTCATTCTCAACAACCCATTCTTTTTCATCATAACTCATAAACACCAGCGGATTGGCTTTATTCAGATCATTTTTATGAATACCCCAAACGCAAGCCCACTGATTTTCAGCATAAAATATTAAAAATTTCTTATTTTTAGAATATTTTAGTTGATTTGGCTCCAGTAATTTGTCTTGTGTCTGATTAAGACTTTTAATCTTTCCAAGCTGCAGATAATAGTCATACAAAACTTTTGGAATTGCATTAGGATGCTGTAGAAGAGTAGTCATCTCTTCTACTGAAAATCCATTGTCTTCTGTTATCTCAAATAGTTTTCTTATGGAATTAAAGTTCGTCATTCTTGTATTTCATTTTCTTATTTTACTTAAACGTTCTTGTGTATAATGACCATACGGCATCAGTTCTATCCTGAATTCTTCTCCAAACCGCAGTTCTCCATTTTTGGATTTAAATTTTGCCGTTCCATTTATATTGCCAGTTCCTTTATTTTTAAACCAACTGACCTCCTGATCACTAAAGTTATTATGAATTTTTATTAGCCTGTTTATCTGCCGGCTGTTTTACGGCACAGCTAGTCAATAAAATTGTAAACAGAAGCAATACCAATTTGTGTTTCATATTTTAGAAAGTATATTTGAAGAATTGATGGAATTTCATTTAAATCTTGTTTATTATTTTATTCATCTTTGGGCCTGATAACCGTAATTGTTGGCAGGGTTTTTCCTTGTGATTTTGCGACTTGATAATGCGACCAACTTTCGATTTCCTGATCACCATAAATTATCATTCGGACTTCTGTATCTTTTGTATCCATGTCGCCAACATACATTTTTTGATGGTCTGGTACCTTTTCGTAACTGTTTTTAAGTTTTTCCCTGTTAGCAATGGTTGGGTTTTCAATATAATTACGATAAGCCTCCCTGCAAATAACAATTGTAGATGGCTGACCATTTAAATCCCGCAGGATATCTCTAATTTCCAATACTTTCTCTTCAATAGTTGTATGAAATTCATTTTTGACTATTTCAAAATTCCCTAATCCGTAAATTAATACCTTTGAATGAACAGGTATTTCTGTTAGTATAATTTTTTCCTTTACTAATTTTTCAAATTCTGAGATCGTTAAATCAATTGGGGTTTCTAATCTTGAAAGCTGAAGAGTATTATCTGCAAATACATTTACTTTTATCAGATAATAGCCTTGTGATTCTTTGTAAAATAAGTTAACACTTTGTCCTTCTAATTTTTCAGGGAAAATATCATTTGGGTATTTTTTTAATTCTTTAAATACTGTCCCGTTGCCGTTTTCTCCAATACTTACACCATTTATTGTCTTTTTAGAATATTGAAATAAATTTTCTAACTTCGGATTTAGTTCCTTAATCAGCTGCTGCACATAATATATAAAAGTGTCTTTATCAAATATCCAGTTTCCATTGCCAATAGTCCAGTCTCCTAATCCGTGTATCGAAATTCTTTCGTTGTCTGGAATTGACACAGACACCCAGCCTCTGTTTACATCATTTTTAAAATGTTCAAAATCTTCAAAATTCCAACACGCTACCCTTCCGTTTTCATACACGTCAAGATCAGTAAAAAAATGAGTTCCATTTTTAATAATTGCCGGTATTGAATATCCTTCGAGTACCTGTTTTCTGTAAACTCTCGTGGTCGGTTTTATAAACTTATTGATGTCCATTAAAATATTAAAATTAAAAGTAAAGGTCGGTTAGCGTGGAATTGGTTATTTTATCAATATTAATTATGTATGTAAACTTTGCCATTGCTTTTTAGTCATTTCAAACTTCAATTCTTTTGTACCGTACCAGCCATTTTGTTTCCATCCGGCTTTTCTATAAAATTTTTCTGCCCTTGTATTTGGTGAAGTTCCCAGCCAGACATATTCCTTTTCGGTTGAAAAATACCAGTCAAGCATTATCTTATGAAGATTAGCTCCAATACCCTTGCCTTCAAAATCAGGATGCAGAAACAATGCCCAGATGTTGTCTTCTTTTAAATCAGCTATGGCAAAGCCAATAATAACATTCTCAATTTCACAAACCCAGCCTTTTCCTCGCTGGAATAAAAATTCTTCACAATCCTGATCGGTTACCAAATCAGGATTGGATAATGTATTTTCTTTAACTGAATTTCTGACGATCTGAATTTGTTTTATGTCGCTAATTTTAGCTTCTCGAAATATCATTTTTTTTGTTATATATTAAATTACTTTTACTCGTTTACCAATTCTTCGAAAAGTATAAAACAGCATAAGGATGTAGGCAATAATTGGCAAGTAATATTTTTTGCCAATTTCTGATGTTTTTTGCCATATTGGTCCCCAAATATCTTCTTCAAAATCAGGATCAGAACCACCAGAACCACAAGTAATAATTCGTAAAGGTTCTGCATTTTTGTCAAATTTTATTGGTTTTGGGGGTTTCGGATTTGTAGCCCATATATCATCTTTATATACAAAAAAGGTATAACATTGCTCAACATACAAAATATCCAAAGCTCTGATAAAAGTCCAATACTTAGATTTTTGCCCAAAGTGAAATTTAATTCCCGCAACTGAATCTTTTGATTTTACCAATTCTTTGATGTCGTTTTGAGCTTCTTCTAATTTAATACTATCCGAAAAATTATTTCCCGTTAAGGCAACAGTCGTGAATTTTTTAGTATTTAAAAAAGCTGTATAGCTTTTAAATAATTCTGTGTCTTCCTGTCCACCCATACTTTGAAAACCAATTGAATTGCTGTTTCTAAATGGATTACTATTTTTGATACTAATCAAGCAAAAAATAGGAAGCAATATAATGCTTATTAATCCTGCTGAATAATATATTCTCTTTCGTTTCTGCATTTTTTGATTTTTAATTAGTTTTTCAAAATGTTCCTAATTCACACTGTAACTCTACGCTACTTCAAGTTCATCAAAGTCTTTAATTTCAGATAACTGAATCAGTTTATCAACCTTTATTTTTTCTATTTTCTCTTCAAATACCTCGTCTCCGCTTTCTGCATTTTCATTGGTATTGGTTTTCGTTACTTTCTTTTTCGTTAAAAAATTAATACTGGTTTCGCTATTTACCACTGGTCCGTTGTGTTCGGTTGAATCATAACCAATCAATTCGAAATCATTGTTTTTAAACCTAAAAGTATACGACCAATATCCGTATCTTCCGTGACCGTAATGAACATAAAGTTTCCCTTTTTCGATACTAACCTCTAAATCCGGTGCAAAATAAACCCCGCCATCTTCATTTTCAGAGGAAAAACAATCGTAATTTTTTACTGCCTGAATGTAATTTTCCTTTTCCTTAAAAAGCACAATAATTCCTCTTCGGTTGCGATCGAGTTTACCGCGGTGTTCATCTGTAATAACGTTTTCTTTATTAGTGCCTTTGATAATTACAATACAGTCTTCTATCCCATCTTTATTCAGGTCACCATAAATTTCCTGGAAAATTTTGTACCCTTCCGGAACAAAATCGGCTATTTTTTTTCTGGTTTCGGCTTGTGCTAATTTTGTTTCTAATGGTTTTTCTTTCTTAATCGAAATCTCCTCTTTTTCAGTAGAAGTTTGATTTTTATTCGAATTATTGCAGCTTTGAAGTAGAACAAAAAATACTGCTAAAACTGAAAAGGAATAATTTTTATTAATAGATTTTCTCATTACTTTGATATGATGATGTACATTTTTTTAGTATTCTAATTTTTATAACCTTTTTATAAAAGGTCAAAGGAAGAACCCACATAACTTAAAATTTCAACCTTATGCGTGTTGTCCAATCCGCTTTTATCTCTTTCCTCCTGAAAAGATTTAAAGGATTCAATGTTGAGGATTTGTCTTTGTATTTCTTCATTTTTATAAGTTGAAAAATGCAGGAAGGTTCTTCCATCTTCTTGCAAATAAACATTATAACGAAATTCAGATGGATTCAATTTTTTGAAGTCGCTTAGAAATGTGTTAATATTTGCTTTGTTTGCTTCTACAAATTCAGGTTTTACTGTATAAGTTACTTTTACCGTTATCATATTATGTTATTTAATTGTTTATCTGTTCATTTTCTGTCAGACAGTTGATAGTTCTTTTATCATTAATTGAACTCATTTATACCAACCTTAAATCGGTAATTTAGATATAAAGCAAGGCTTTAATTCCTGCTAATATAATATTATTATTACAAATTAGAAATATTAATTTACCCTAAATCCTGTTATAAAACGAATTTGCATGAGAGATGAAAATAACATCTCCCGATTTAGAAAAATACGGCAAAAAGCTTTGTTTTTTCTAAATCGGGAATATAATTGAACAGCCCTCCCGATAGCTATCGGGATTGTGGTCGTGCCCAAATAATAAAAACAATTGAAACTTAATTTCATAAAAAACTCCATCAAAATAATGGAGTTTTGTGTATTTAATTTGTTGTATCAGCAATGATTTCTGTTTCTTCCCTATCTCCTTTTTTACGCCAGTAATTAGCCAACAAAGAACCGGAAACATTCATCCAGAGACTAAATACCGCAGAGGCCAATCCTAGCGTAGCCAATTTTCCCATCGAACCAGCCAATCCAGATGCCATTCCGCCGTTTTGCAAGCCTACTTCAAAAGCAATCGTTTGACAGCTTTTTTTGTCCAAACCACTTATTCTACTCAGCCAATAGCCAAAAAAGTAACCTGCTCCATTATGCAATACCGAAGCCAGGAACAATAAAAATCCTATTTGAATTAAATTATCTCGTCCCGCAGCGGTGGTTACCAAAGTAAAATAAATGATCCCGAACATCGAAAAATAAGGCATGATTGCATCTATTTTCGGATAGACTCTGTACAGCCAATGATACAAAACGCCCACGATAAAAGCACCGCAGGTAAAATGGACAATTTCTAATACATGAGCTGCTGTACTGTCTTGCGGAACAGAAAAGGAATTCCCGAAGAAAAGAACAAATCCCAGCCAAAACGCAGACAGGATTGTCAAAACATAAATTCTTGTTGTGGCTACATTTCCGTAGTTTTTTAAAATATCGTGAACCATTGCTGCCGCCAAAGGCACGAGAACAATCTTGATAATTTCCATCATCATGTTAAAAAAATGGACTTCGACTAAAGTCCCTGCAAATATTTTCATTAAAAACGGAGTCATAATAGGCGCTGCCAATGTGGACATCGCCGTTACGGTAACGGATAAGACCAAATTCCCTTTGGCAATATACGTCATCACATTCGAAGCCAATCCGCTGCTGCAAGACCCGATCAGGATAATTCCTGCTGCAATTTCGGGCTCAAAACCAAAAGTTTTGGCAATCAAAAAACCCATAATAGGCATAATGGTAAAATGTCCCAGCAAACCAATCAAAACTCCTTTTCCTGACTTTCGGATGCCTGTAAAATCCTTGATGCTCATTTGTGTCCCCATTCCGAACATCACCATTTGAATGATAATCAGAATGAGCCATTTATTACGCATATCGAAACTGCCGACGTGCAGGAAAAAATCGGGATAGATTAATCCAGCGCAAACGGCTGTGATAATCCAAAACGTGTATTGATAACCGCTTAATAATTTCAGATGTCCTACCCCAATGGCAATACTTGAAAAACCAAAGATTAATCCCAGCTTCCATAGTATCTCTATTTGCTGTAACCAGCCGAAACCGGCAACAATGAAAAATAGTGGGGCAGCCCAAAGAAAATATTTACGCATACTAAATCATTATTAAAATGTTATTATTAAACCATATAAGTGATATAAGTTCATTTAAACTAAATTGAAAACAAAAGCTAACTATAAGGTCATTTAAGCTAACTCAAAAATCAAACTTAATATGAACTTATATAACTTATATGGTGGAAAAATTTTTGGTTAAAAATAATGCTCTGCCAGTTTTTTCATTGCGATGGCGGGACTTGCCAAGATCGGCACTAGTTTTTCTTCGGCACTTAAACCGTCAACTACGCGCGCCATTGAAGCCTGCGCCAGAACAATAACATCGACTTCTTTCATTAATTCTTTTAGGGCTTTGGCTACCATTTCGTCGTGCTTGGCAGCGTCTCCGCTCATCAACGCTTCAAAAGCGCCTTCGCATAATTTGGAAGTAATCATTGCATTTTTGCCTGCCAACTCTGCTCTTCTTCTGACCAAATCACTTGTTGGTTCCAAAGTGGTTGGTAAGGTTGCGATAACACCTATTTTGTTGCCAATTTGAACTGCTTCATCCGCCATTGCCTGATCTACGCGAATAACCGGAACTGTTGCTAATGTGGCAGCAGTTTCAATCGCTACGCCAATAGACGAACAGGTTACCAAAATTACATCAGCACCTGCAGATTCAGCAAGTTTAACGTGACTCACTACTCTGGAAGCCGTATTGGGCATTAATTTTCCTTTTTTGATTACGTCTTTTATCAGGCTGTCATCGACTATATTGAATGTTTCGATTCCCTCTAAAAACTCGTTGCTCAATTGTTGAAACAACGGAACCAATGTTGCCGATGTGTGTACAAAACCTAATGTTTTTGCGCTCATAATTTCTCTCCTTTTAAAACTTTTATAAAATAATCGGCGGTACCTACTTGGCCGCCTTTAAAATTCATTTCTATTCCATTTACCCATTCATTGTCCGAAACAGCCTTACAAAGCGGTGCTCCCGGAGCCAACGGCGCAATCATTTCCAATGCCAGAATACCCAATTCGGAGGCTGCGTAACTCGAAGTATCGCCACCGGCAAAAAGAATTCTTTTTATTTTGACAGCTTTTAATACTTCTTTGGTTATTTGTCCCAAAACACTTCCGTAAATACTACTGCATTGTTTTTGAATTTCATTTTCAGCAATTCCTTTTGACTTAAAATAGGACTCTGTTTCGGTAATACGCGGATCGTTTGAACCTGTGCTCGTATGCAGAATGGTGCTTTTACCATTATTGAAATTTTCAATAATTTGAGCAACAGTATTTTTTATAATTCCCTCCTGATTTTGAATATCAACAGCCTTGCTTTCCAATGCAATTTCCAAAAAACCATTTTCAAGTGCATATTCAATTTGGCTGGAAGTTACCGGTGAACAGCTTCCCGATAAAACAAGTATGGGCGAAACTTCTCCTGCTGATTCAAATACCGTTTCATTTGCTATGATTTTTTCGTTTTTCCAATCTAATCCTAAAGCCATTTCGATTCCGGATGAACCTACTGAAAATAATGTTTTTTCGTTTGCCAATTGGTTAAAAACACTTCCGATGGTTTTAAGATGTTCCAAATTGAAACCATCAAAAAACAGAATGTCTGCTTTGTTGTTTTCTACCGCTTCGATAACTACTGAAGTACCTTTTTCAATTGTGGTTAAGTTGACAAGATTGATGGATTTCTCCGTTTGTTTTGCCAAATGTAAAGTCAAATCTCCCTCCAAAGCGGGTGTAACGGGATGTTTACTCATAGATGGATGACGATCGATACGGTAAATTTTTCCGTTTCCAATAGTTCCCATTCGGGCAAAAAGATTTCCGAAAATACAAAACCGTCCCAAATGTGGTGCTGATGGCGAAACCAAAACCGTTTTTTGATTAAAGACTTCGCTTCCGATTTCGATTGCTTTTCCGATGTTTCCCACATGTGGCGCCGAATCGAAAGTGGAACAGACTTTATAATGAAAGTGATTTGGGGCAAAACTTTTCAGATTTTCAAAAGCACTATAAAGTTCTGTGTCCATTTCCGACGGCGACATTGATCGGCTTTTTCCCGCCAGACCAATCGCCTGAATTCCCGGAAAACGATCCAGGTCTTTTTGTTCCGGTTTTCGAAGAAAGAGAACGGTTTTCACTCCGGCAAGGGTCAGGAATTCCAAGGCATCCGTAGAGCCTGTGAAGTCGTCGCCATAATAGGCCAAAAGCAATTTATCGTTCTTCATTATTTCGAAAATTTCTTTACCGATTCGGCAAATTCCGGATATTTTAAAGCGGTTTCTTCGACAGATAAACCGTCAACGGCTCCTGTCCAGGCTTGCTGTAACGCATTTACGCCGGCTTTTGGTCCCATTGGATGTGCCAAAATTCCGCCACCTGCCATATACAGCAAATCAGTCGTTTGGGTTCTTCGGTAGGTTTCTACGGCTTGTCCGCCCCATTGTCCCGAAGATACTACGGGCAAGATTTCGTATCCGCCCAAAAAGGGTTTCAAACAGGATTTTATCGAGGTCACTACCGAATCATCCGATTCCCAAAATTTATTCTGGATACCGTTGACATGCAGTTGATCGATTCCTGCCAGGCGCTGAATTTTTTGATAGGCAGGAAATTCGATTCCCAACAACGGATGCCGGTTCAGCATTCCCCAGCCATTTCTGTGACCGTGAATAACGAGTTCGCCCTGATCACAAATTTTCTTTGTTCCCGAAAGCCCCACACTGTTGATGCTGATCATCGCACAGCTTCCTTCTTCCTTTTTAATTAAATCGTATTTTCGTTGCATTTCGTCAATTTCATCGCTGATATTGAACGCATACATTACTTTTTTACCAGTTTTTTGTTCGTTGTCACGAATGACTTTCATAATCGCTTTTACCCTTTCATTAAAAGGCGAATTGGCGGCAGATCCCATCAGTTCATCGTCTTTGATAAAATCGATTCCGGCATCAATCAGGGATTTTACCAAAGTGGCGGTTTCGTCCACACTCATTCCGATACTTGGTTTTATAATCGTTCCAATCATCGGTCTGTCGGTTACGCCACAAGATAGTTTCGAACCTTTGATTCCGAATTTTGGTCCTTTGAAATGAGTTGCGAAAAAATCCGGCACTTCAAAATCCATTAGTTTTAAACCCGTAAATTGCGTGATTTCGTATAAATTTCCTTGTAAAGTGCTAATCAAAACCGGCAGATTATAGCCGAAGTTTTCTATCGACCAGCTTACCTTTACTCTTGCTTTCTGGTACTTTTTTCCGGGAATACTTCCGCCCGGAATGGATGGTTGGTCTGCCAAATCCAATAACTGAATATCCTCTACCCTTGCAGCAAAACGTTTTTTCAATTCTTCGGTTTCACCCGGAACAGACACAAAAGTTCCCGAGGACTGCTCGCCCGCCAAAACCGCCGAAGCCTGTTCTACATCATAAGGAGTTTCGATAAGATATTCTGCAAACACTCTTTCCATTGTCTTCAATTTTTTAAGAAATCCTAAATAAATGAATTTATAGGGAGTAAGTGTCCTGCTGTGTGCTGTATGGGAAATTTATTTTGAAGTTAAGATAATAAGCCTGAATCTGATTTTTAATTTCCGGAGCAGAAAGATTAGGCACTATCAGTAAGCAATGGTCCCGCTCTTCGTTGCAAACGAAGTTCACTGAACTCCGATGAAAATAAAAGTATAGTGAAGTAATTTTGTATGCCGAACCCCGGCACACAAAGATTTTCACTTCGATCGGCGCTAAAAAACAACATTTTGCTTTTTTGTAATCATTAAAAAAAGAAAACAAGTAAGAATTGAATAGCAAACATCACAAACAAATCAGATGGAAAACAATTATTTCCTGTTATGTTTGAATTCGTATATTCGCCCATTATTTGAAAAAGGAAAATGATTATAAAATTGAATGAAAAAAAATCCTATCCATGGATTGTGGTTGGCTTATTGTGGTTTGTCGCTTTACTGAATTATTTAGACCGACAAATGCTTTCAACCATGAAATCAGCGATGATGGATGACATTCCTGAATTGGCCAAAGCTGAAAATTTCGGTCTCTTAATGGCTATTTTCCTTTGGATATATGCGCTTATGAGCCCTGTTTCCGGAGTTATAGCAGATCGGTTTAACCGAAAAAGAATCATCATAGCCAGTCTTTTTATCTGGTCTGGTGTTACTATGGCGATGGGTTATGCCACAACTTTCAATCAGATTTACATTTTGCGCGGCATTATGGGTTTTAGTGAAGCTTTTTATATTCCGGCTGCCCTATCCTTAATTGCAGATTACCATCAGGAAAAAACACGGTCTTTTGCTATTGCCATTCATACCACCGGAATCTATTTAGGACAGGCGCTGGGTGGTTTTGGAGCCACTGTTTCAAAGCATTTTTCCTGGCATTTCAGTTTTCACTCCGTAGGTTTACTCGGTGTACTTTACAGTTTAGTGCTGCTGTTTTTTCTACAGGAAAAGAAAACGTACCTTTTTGATCCTGCAAAAAAGTCATCTGTTCGCTATGAATTCAGGCAAATGTTCAAAGGATTGGGAATGTTATTCGGTAATATCTCCTTTTGGGTTATACTCTTTTATTTCTCTGCACCAAGTTTACCGGGTTGGGCGGCCAAAAACTGGTTACCCACCTTATTTACTGAAACGTTACATCTAGACATGTCTCTGGCGGGACCAATTGCAACGGTAACCATTTCGATGTCTTCCTTTTTTGGCGTTTTAATTGGCGGTGCCATTTCAGACAGATGGGTGATGAAACATCTTAAAGGAAGAATTTACACCAGCGCTATCGGATTGTCTCTTACCATTCCGGCATTGTTTTTATTTGGCTACTGCTGTGACATTGAAGCTATTATTTTTGGCGCTATTCTTTTTGGACTTGGATTTGGAATATACGACACCAACAATATGCCTATTCTTTGTCAGTTTGTCGCGCCTCGCTACCGTGCTACCGGATACGGAATTATGAATTTTGTAGGTATTTCGGCAGGCGCTGTTATCACCGAGTTTTTAGGAAAAGCCGCTGATAATGGAGGAATGAGAAATGTTTTTGTTCTTCTATTGTTTGTAGTTGTTACTGCTATCGTTGTACAACTGGTTAGCCTGCATCCAAAAACTATAGATATGACTGAGGGGAATGAGATTTGAGGGAGATAAACACATTTAGACTTAAGGATGGATAAGTATGAATGTAAAAAGTATATCGGTGTGTTGTATTTTTTATACGATAATATTCGATAGAATCTAATTCTAAAAAATTTAAAAACAATTAAGTACTTTAAATTGTTATTAGTGAGCTGTTATTCTTCAAGTTCTATTCTGATATGAGATAATAGACCTTTTATCCACTTAGCTACTTTTTCCGAATTATCTATACAGTGAACGTGTGTTTGATCATTTTGCCAATTTCCATTCATCGCAAAATGAATTTTTTTGACATCAAACAATTTTGACTTTTCTTCTTCTAGTAAAGAAATGAAATCTCCATTATCAAAATGATTAGAATATTCTTCAAAAGTTTTTTCTATCGCTTGACTTGAAGTTATATGCCAATGTGGTTGCGAATGTCTTTCGGAAGAATTATTCATGTCATCCCATTCAGCTCTAAATAACTGAATCTTCCTTTCATCATAATCTTCTCCCTCATATATAGATAATGAAATATTAGTATGAGTATCTTCTTTAAATTTATTACCAATTTTTGATTTTTCTACTATAAATTTAATCTCTATGAATAACCAAAATTTTCCAAACCATCGCAAAACTTTTACAGGTTCTGAATCATATCTATTCAATGCAGAAGAACTACCTTCAATTCTAAACACAGAAATATTATGATGTCCTGTAAATGGAACTAATTTAAAATTCTCAACGAATAACACCTTACATTCCTTATTAACCTTTTCGGTAATTCCCAGAAAATCGCTCATATTCTAATAATTAGGATAGAAGTAAGATTTCAATATATCATTTATAACAGGTTTTACAAATGAATTCCCCTTTTCTAATTCTTTTCCCAGTTCCGCCAACTTAAAATAAGCCTCACTCTGTCTTAAGTTATTTTTTTGAACATTTGGTATAGGAATGTTTTTTATTTGGATTTTACCCAAATCAAAACCTGACATTATAGGCTTAGAATATATTGATAATAGGACATCAAAAATATTACTACTAAAGCATGCCAAATAAAAATAGTAATCTAATGCTTCGAATTCTTTTTTAGGAATAAAAGCATTTCCTTCTTCTATTACAAATTCTCCTTTTTTATCAAAAGCAAAAGAATTTGAATTTCCAAATCTGTTTGAATATAATGCTGGCTCTTTTACAAACTGCCAATTCCTAGGTCTTGTTAATGACCACCAATTTGAAATTCCTTGTCGTTTCTCTAATAAGTCTTTGTTTGGCAATAATTTTGAGGTGTAAAAATCCAATCCAGACAATTCATCCTCTTCTTTAAAAATTGATCCATTTTTATTATATGGAAACCATACATATTCAAAAATAGTTATGCATCCTGTTTTAACCGAGTTATTAGTAATAATTGGTCTAAAATATTTTTGTTCGTGTGCTGGCATCATCTCGAATTCATCGATAGTTACCTTAAATACATTTTTTACTCCTAATAACGCTCCTTGATTGATACTAAAAATATCAGATATAGCAGATAATTTCCCTGCTTTATAATATATATCTAACTCTTTTATAAATTCATTTTCATTTAGAGATATAACTTTCCAGCTATTGTCAATTATTGGAAAATAAGGAGGAACATATATACTATAATTTTTATTATTTATTGATTGCTCATTATTTGCATTCATTCGTCTAAACTCTCTTAAAGCATCTTGTACAGTGCCTTTTTCATTTTTAGTCCAAATTAATTTAGGTAATAATGCAGATTTATTATTAGACGCAATAAACAAACTTACATCAGTTAATGCGTCTTCAAAAACATAATTACCTAATTTAGCAAGTACTTTAAAAGATAATTCTTGATTTAATTTATTTCTTAAGTCAGAATATATTTCTGAATAAAAAATAGATGTTGGTAATATACAACCTATTATACCTCCATCTTTTAAAGATTGGCATGCTTTATAAAAAAAAGCTGTTGCTTGATTTGGTCTTGATTTTTTTACAACATCATCAAGAATTGATAAAACATTATCTCTACTTTCTTTACTTTTTAACAACTCCCAAGAAATGAACGGAGGATTCATCAGAATAATATCATTATTGCCCCAATCCTCAACTAATGAATCCTCAACTTTTTTAATTGTAATTTCAAGAGAATTATTCCATTGTTGACGATTTTCATATGCTAATAAAAAGTTTGACGTTTTAATTGCGCTATCAGACGAATCAAATCCTTTGATTGTAATCTTTCCAGCATAACGGGAATTTTTTAATTGTTTTAAAATTTCTATTAAAAATTCAGATGAGCCACACGAAGGATCAAGTATATTAATTTCTTGGCTACCATAATCTAATGATTTTAATACGTTTTCTACAATAGTTCTTGCAATATACTGAGGTGTGTAATGAATACTCGAATATGCATCTTTTCTTGTTTCTAATTTACTTGAAGCACCGCCAAATAAATCTCTTTGGGGATTAAAATAAATAACTTCTCGATGAGCTTCTTGAAACAGTATTCCCGCTGTATGTCTTAATATCAAATCTAAATTTGGCTTAATACCTCTAACACCTTGATTGATTAATTCAACAAAATAATCAAATTTATCTGGAAATTTTGAAGCTGATATATTCCATTTTCCAGTATCGATTTTCGTGTAATCTTCCTCTAAACTTATTAATAGAGAAAACAAAAGATTAATAGCTTCAGAGGAATCATGTTTTTCAAATGTTAGATTTCTAAGCTGTCTAAAAATATCTAAAATAAATGGAACAACATCATTTTGAGTTTTAAATGACTTGGATGATAAGTATTTATAAAATTGGCTTAAATTTGACTCTATTTTGGTATTAGGTATTTTTTCTATTTTATTATCATACCAATTTGTAACTTCAATAGATTCTTCGCCAATGAATAAAAAATTTTTAGTATTTGTTGACCAAGATTCTTGATAAATATTTTCTAAAACCTCATCTCCAAATGAAGACGTTTTTAGGCAAAAATCACCTAGGCCGCCATTTAACATAAGAAATTTTTCCTCTTGAAAAACAGGATTTAGTTTAATTGGTAGAAGTCCAAAATTAGATTTCCACGTTTCTATGTTTTTTAAATCATTCACTTCACAAAAATAGTATTTGTTTCTGACTATCCAATTTTAAACTGGTATTATAATATCTTCAATCATTTATATTTGACATTGTATAAGTGAAAATTATTCAATTTCATTTATAAATCCATATTTAACAATGCTAATATAGTATTATTTTTACTACAATTACTAGAATAAATTTAACCAAGACATCTTCTAAAAACCAACTCCCGCATAAGGGATGGAAATGGCATCCTTTTCTTTTCCTTCTTTAGGAAAAGAAAAGATATAATGGACAGCCCGACCCGTAGGGATATGCCCAAATATTAAAAATCAGGTGTAAAATATTTTTAATAAAAAAGGCTGCCCTTTCGGACAACCTTTATAAATTATATTGAATATTTATTTTGTTCTTTTAATTTTTGCCGGATTTTGTCTGGTATCAAAAACATCGGCAATCATTATAAATTTTTGCTTGGAATCTATAGAGTAAACTATTTTATAATTATCGCAAATTAAATATCGATATTCATTTTCTCTGTCGAGCAATAATTCTTCGATTTGCGTAATTTCTGGATGCGAAAGTATTTTATTAGGTTCGAGAATGATTTTCGTAATTACATTTTTCGCAACCAGTAAACTTGCGTTTTCAATGTAATATTCGAAAATTTTGTCTAATTCAGTTTCTGCAAAATCCGACCATATTATTTTAAAAGCCATTATTTATACTTTGATAAAAGCTCTTCACTGGTCTTGAATTTACCATTTTTAAAGTCATTTTCTGACTGGTCTATTCGTGAATTTAATTCAGCAACAGACATCGGTTTTGTATTTTTTTGCATTTTACTTTTCAGCAAATTTTCGAACTGAGAAACTAATTCTTCGCTTTGAAGCTTTAGAAACTCCTGTACAAATTCTATTTTTCTGGTTTGCAAATCCATAACATCATATTTTATTCAAAAATACAAATTATTTGCCTCAAAACCTTATTCTACTTTAATTTCAATCACTTTGCCAGAAATTCCATTACCTGTCGAAGCTTTTAACTGAATGTTTTCTTTCTTACCGTTGGATTGAATGATGGCGATACATTTACCATTAAATACTTTGTAGGATGAAGCTTTAAAAGAATCCAGATTGGCCTGATAACCATTGTCGAGTCCAACGAGTTTTCCGCCTCCGGTTACCTCAAAATCGATTTTATGATTGGCATTCGGAACCAGATTTCCGGCAGTGTCTGTGATAGAAACGGTTACGTAAACCAAATCGTAAGTATCATTTTTTATGGTTGTTTTGTCCGCTTTCAAATCTATTTTGGAAGCTTCTCTGGCAGTGTGAATTTCCTTTTCCAAAACTACTTTTCCGTCTTTTCTGGAAATGGCTTTTATGGTCCCGGGTTCGAATTTTACGCGCCAGGAAATATGCAAATCATCATTTTGTTTGGCTTTTTTGCCCAATGATTTTCCGTTGAGGAACAATTCTACTTCATCGGCATTGTTGTAATACGCCCAAACGTCGACTTCCTGATCTTTTTGCCAGTTCCAGTGCGGGAAAAGATGCAAAACGGGTTTGGCCGACCATTCGCTTTGGTACATATAATAGACATCTTTGGGGAAGCCCGCCAAATCTACGATTCCGAAATACGAACTTCTTGCAGGATACGGATACGGATCGGGTTCGCCCAGATAATCGAAGCCTGTCCAGATGAAAGTTCCCGCCATAAAATCCTGTTTTTTGATGGTTTTCCAATTGGCTTCGTGCGTAGTTCCCCAATAGGATTGCACCTGATCGTAAGCCGAAACGGTCCAGTCTGCATTTCCGTCAAAAGGCGCGCCGTGTTTTGGAGGCCAGGCCTTAATTCCGTCCGAAGGAAAATCGTAATGTCCACGGGTTTCGAGTGCCGAAACACTTTCGGAAGCGAGTATTTTTTGCCCTTTGAAACGAACCGGAAAGTCTTTGTAATCTTCGTGTTTGTAATTAAATCCCAACAAATCCAAAGCGCCCGACTGGTAAATGAAATTTTTCTCGATAACATTCTCGGTCAAAGCACTTGTAACGGGACGAGTCGTGTCGAGCGACTTTACGATTTGAGCCAATTCTCTCGTAATCGCAATTCCGGTGCTGTCAAATTGTTCACGGATTTCGTTTCCGATACTCCACATAATCACCGACGGATGGTTGCGATCTCTTTTGATGAAATCTTCGAGATCCTGTTTGTGCCACGCATCCCAGTCTTTATGGTAATCGTTGGTTACTTTTTTCTTTTTCCAGACATCGGTAAACTCATCCTGAACAATAAATCCCATTTCATCACACAACTGCATCATCTCCAAAGAATGCGGATTGTGTGCCATTCGGATGGCATTAGCTCCCATCTCTTTCATTATTTTTAGTTTCCTTTTAACGGCGTGAATATTCTCCACCGTACCCAAAGCTCCGTTGTCGTGATGCAGACAAACTCCCAAAATTTTGGTGGGTACACCATTCAGCGAAAATCCTTTTTCGGCATCGAAACTGAAGAATCGGAATCCTAAAGGTGTTTCGTAATTATCGACAGCTTTTGAATTTTCATAAATAGTAGTGACAATTTTGTACATATTCGGATTTTCGGTATCCCACAATTTTGGCTGATTTACATTTAGATTGTGAACCTTTTTTGCATTGGTATTGGCACCTATTTTTTCTGTTGTTTTGGCATTCGCGACTTCTTTATTATTCGCATCCAGAATAGATGTTACCAATTGGAATTCTTTTTCGGAAGTGGTTTTATTTTCGATGGTTACCTCTAAATGTACGGATGCTTTTTCTTTTGAAACTTCCGGTGTTGTCACATACGTTCCCCATTTTGCGACGTGCAATTTTTCGCTCGCCAACAATCGTACGTTTCTGTAAATTCCGGAACCAGTATACCATCTGGAATTGGGCTGTGCATCGTTATCGACTTTTACGGCAATTACGTTTTCCTTTCCAAAATTTAAATATTGCGACAATTCATAAGTAAATGAAATGTATCCGTTCGGACGCATTCCCAATGAATGTCCGTTGATGAAGACTTCACTGTTTTTGAAAACGCCGTCGAATTCTATCGAAACGTTTTTGGTTGCCCAATCTTCGGGAAGTGTAAATGTTTTGCGGTACCAGCCTTTTCCTGCCGGCAAAAATGCCTGTGCCTGTTTGGTTTTACTCTCTTTATCGAAAGTGCCTTCAATACTCCAATCGTGTGGTAATTGCAACGTTCTCCAATCAGCAGTACTGAAATCAGGCTGAATCGCTGTTGGATAATCTCCTAATTTGAAATTCCAGTTTTGATTGAAATCCTCGACGATTCTCGCATTTTTACTTTTTGAAGCACAGGCAACTAAAAGCGATAATGTCAATACAATTGTTATTTTTTGTAAAATATTTTTATGTTGTTTTACCATTGTAATTATTTTTTTATGCTGTTTGTCATTGCGAGGGACGAAGCAATCTCATCACGAGAGCAACTACTGTGATTGCTTCGTTCCTCGCAATGACGTTACTGAAACTCAAAAGAATCCAACATCAACCCTTTCATATCCTCTGATTCTATTGTGATTTTATAGGTACCAGCGTTGATGTAACCACCGGAAGTTGTATTTAATATCTTCCATTTTTCTGTTGCCGAAGGAAATTCAATCGTGTCGTTACGCATCAGGATTCCGTAGGCGTCTTCCATTTTGAATTTGACTTTTAATGGCGTTTCATTTCTGTTCATAAATCGGAAACGCATCAGGTAAATTCCTGCAACTCCTGGTTTTACTTCAAACTGAATGCTGTTTTTTGTTTTTTGTGTAAATTCGATGTAATCGGCTTTTTTGAAATTGCCTTTTTCGATTCCGGTTCCAGTGGTTTTGGCGGTTTCTGCTTCCAAAAGCACAACTGGTCTTGAATCGTCTTTTTCGCCCATATCGTAAGTTGGAACCACTGCGATTGAATTGTTTTCAAAACCAACTTTTTCTCCTTTTTTTATTTTTTTATGGAAAACCGAAAACTTCACTTTATCTGAATTTTTAGCGGTTTCTGTCATTCTTTTATAACCCGAAATTGAATCTTTTGATTGGCTAAAAAAATAAATTTCCGAATCTTCTTTGGTTATAAATGAACCCGAAGATTTTGACTTTGATGAAGTTTGTAAATAATCTGCTCCATAAACTTCAGCAGGTAATTGCGTAAAAACTATATCAGAATCTGAATATTGTTTTGAATTGATATCCAGCCAGGAACCGATTTTAGTCTCCGAATTACTAGCAACATTCTGAATATTTCTTGGCGAAGCCGAAGCTCCTTTTAAAGTTTTGTCTTTGGTGGCTATTGCAATTGCCGAAATAATCGCCTGACTTGCTTTTACATTCGGGAACGAGATAACTATTTTTCCATTTTTGCTTTTTACTACGAAGGTTTTCTTTAACGCCGAATCGTGTCCTACTTCTTTCCAGATATCCAAATCTTTCAAAACGACATTGTCATTTATCGCTACGTCAAACAAACGCCAGCCTTTGCAATCCAGTCCTCCTCCGGTTCCGTACCAGGGTTCTGTGAAATATAATTCGACCAGATATTCTCCGTCCGGAGCTGGGAATTCGTAACGCAATTTATCGATTCCATATCTGAAACTTTGAAATAATTTCCAGTCTTTTGTTCCTGAAATTGGGTCGAAAGTACTTCTTTGGCTGGCATAAAAATCAGGCAATTGTTTGAAATTATCCGTCCAGGACAAAGAACCCCAGGTATTGTCTTTGTTTTTATGAACATCAGCCTGCCATAAGTTTCCGAGAGAATCGGAGATTTCACTTCCGCCACTATTGACTCTGTAAATGTAATTGTAGTTTTTTTGAGGCTGTAAAAGTGGTTCTTTTTTAGTTTCTAATTTGTTGAAATTTGGCGCTTTTGGCAAACTGTTCAAAACAATATAATCTTTAGCAACAGCTTTTCCGTTTACATAACCTACGGCATACAAAACGTTGTATTGAATATTGACATTATTCCATTGAAAATGCTGTCCCAAGCCTGGATTTTTTAGTTTTCCGAGTGAAGTTCTATTAACATCATTGAACAATTCAACCTCATCACAATTGGAATATACATCGATTCCGTTTTTAATTCCAGGAGCCGCCCAACGATTCGGCCAGGTGTGCGAAACGATATAGACCATTGGATTGGTCTTGTTCGAAACATAATTAGCGCGGTACATATAATACGCATCCAGAGGCTCGCCCCAAATACTGAAAAGTCCTTTATAATTGACGGGTCCAACTTTGTCAATATCTCTAAATCCTTCTCCGTTTTGCACGCGTCCCGGATTTTCGTGCGAGGCAAAAAGCCAGTTGAATTGTCCTGCGATTTTATCTTTTACCGATTCGGCTTCACGGACTTTTATTTCCATTAGTTGCGAGAAACGATTTTCGCTTAAAGTTCCTTTTTGGTCGAATTCCCCTTCGGTGTGTAAATCGTGTGAACGCCAGGCGCCGTATTCTCCGTTTAGCAATTGCGTGCTCATTTCGACATCGTAATTAAACGGATCGCCACCATAGGTTCCCGACCAGTTTTGTACGACATTCCAATCGGTTCCTTCGCCTCCGTTGCAGGTTGTGACGATGCGTTGCGAAGCGGACATGGGATCCATTTCGCGGATGATTTGGGTACATTCTTCGGCAAATGCTGCCGGGATGGTGCTTTCGTTTTGCAATCCCCACATCACGACTGACGCATTGTTTCGGCGTTCTTTGATCCATTCACGCAATAGAGTTTTGAAATTCTCTTTGAATTCGGGTGTGTCGTACCAAATATGTGCCGAAAACTGACTCCAGAATAGAATTCCGTTTTGGTCCAGTTCTTCCTGATATTTTAAATTATGAGGCTGGTGCGCTTCGCGAAAAGCATTAAATCCTCCTGCTTTAATTTGTTCGATTCTCGAATGAATTTGCTCGTCTGAAAACGAATGGCTGTTCCCGATTAAATGTTCATATTCGCAAGTTCCGTTGATAAACAAAGGTTCGTCGTTAATATAAAAACGATTGTCTTTTCCGTCCCTGCTCACGGGCCAAGAAACCCAACGGATTCCATAAGGTATTTTTAATTCATCTATTTTCTTCCCGTTTTCAATAATCGTGGTGACCAATTGATACAAATACGGATTGGCTGGCGACCATAATTTTGGGTTTGTAATTTCGGGAAGTGTTTGTGCTATTTGTTTGGTTTCTCCTGAAGTATTTTTGACATCACTTTTTACGCTAACTACTTTCTTTCCGCTTTTATCAAAAAGGGTGTTTTCGATGGTTAGGTTTCGGTTTGAAGTTCCGTAGTTTTTGATTTCGGTGGTAATATTCAGAACGGCTTTTTCTTTCGAAGTGGTTTTGTCATTCCAAATGTGAACGCCGAAAGGTTCTATGCGACCTTCATCGGTAACGACCAAAGTTACGGGTCTGAAAATCCCCATTGGCTGTGAACCTTCCGAGAATCCCCATTCTCCTGAACAGCCTCCACAAACCCAAGGCAAATCGGCAATGAAGGATGGATGCGCCGCTTTGACAATTATATTATTTGCTCTTTCGAAAGAAATGGCTTTTGTAATATCGACTGTAAAAGTGGTTCTTCCGCCTTTGTGTTCGCCGACTTTTTTGCCGTTTACCCAAACCGTGGCATAAGAACTTACGCCTTCGAAAAAGAGGAAAAGTCTTTTTGAAGTATCTTGTTTGTCTAATTTTAATGTTTTGTGATACCAGGCAGTTCCGTGTAAATTACCATGTTTGGTTCTTCGGAATCCGTAATACTGATCCCAATTATGAGGTACGTTTACTTTTTGCCATTGTGCATCTACTTTTGGATTTTGCACAAAGGTTTCTTCTTGTTCCGGAAGCTTGTCCAAAACAATGGTTTCCCAGGAGGAATTCAGCGAAACTTCTTTACGAAACTTCGCTGGTTCCTTGCTACTTTGACTCCATACAAAGCAAGCACCTACAAAAAAACAAAAAATAAAAAAAACTATTTTCTTCATATATTTTAAACCATATAAGATATAAGGTTATTTAAGTTTGTTATTCCTATGAGACCTAACAGGTTTTAAAAACATAGGTGTTCGGAAGTTATCTAAGTTGTATTAAATAGTGGTGATTTGCTTGGGTCCCCATCGCAGATTACCACTATTTCTTTTATTATTTCC